>JBOEGD010000001.1:0-304462 GCA_050633245.1 Calditrichia bacterium
GTTGCGTAACAACAAACGGCTATACCGCTAAAACTCTCGATCGCGGTCAGGTTGTTCTTACCCCTGGAATTGACAATCTTTTAACTGTAGAGCGCGGTAGCGAGAATGATGTGCGAACCAACTTGGGAATAATGCCGGCACTGGGAGTGTCCGGTGGCATAACCGATAATCTGGAGCTCGGTGTGCGATTACATGCCCCGTCTACCCTTGAAGGTAGCCTGCGACTACAGCTTACTCCAAATTCTTTTGATGGATTTGACCTAACGCTCAATGCCCATCCGGGGATTGTTCTTGACGGGATTGAGAGAGAAGAATCGCAGGGCTATCTGAAGCTGGGTGCTACTCTGGGTAAACAAATCAACCCTACGAGCCTTTCGTCAGCTTCTATCGTTACTCTACGCCGATAGAGTTCTACGCGGCAGATATATATAGTCGCCAGCTGCGCTGGTCGGTATTGACAGTTGGAGTTGGCATTCCGCGTAAGGGGGATCTTATCGTACCGGAAATAAACTATTTGCTTACTGGCGATGGGGTTGAGGGGATTCTTACCCTTGGCATTGGTGTGCGTGCGAAGATACGGTAGCTATGCACTCTTCCTGAAACCTTCCTCAATGATTGCCGTTAGATCTGTATACCTTTCACCCCGAGGAATTATGCCCGTATCTCGCAGCAGGTCCGTTTATTGGTTTCTTATTTCCGTAATTATATTGTCTATATGTCCTCTCTTTTCTCAGCAACTTTCAGAACGTCAAAAATTACGCATGCAGATTAATGAAATTGTGGCTCCCTATTTGTCGGCAGCAGACTTTCAGGGAGTTATTGGTCTGCAGCGAGATGGTGAAGAGCCATTAATCCTGCCATATGGGTTTGCCAGCGTTGAGTTAGGGGTTCCGCATCGATCTGGAAATATCTTTATGATAGGCTCCATATCAAAACAGTTTACTGCCGTTGCGATATTGCTTTTGGAAGAGACCGGTAAATTAAAAACGACTGACCTGCTCAGTAAATTTATTCCGGATTTTCCACGTGGTAATGAAATAACAATCGAACAATTACTAACGCACACTTCGGGAATAGCCGATGTTTATTCGCTGAAAAGTTTTGGCACCACCTCAGGGCTGGCGGGAACCTTTGAAGCAGTTGTTGCCGAGCTGGCTACTATGTCGCTTACGTTCGAGCCCGGGGAAGGATACAGCTACAGTAATGGAGGGTACTCTTTGCTGGGTGCAGTTATTGAAAAGGCATCGGGAATGCCGTTTCGAACTTATTTAGAAACAAACATGTTCGAGCGCGTTGGTATGCGTCAAACCACTCATGACTTTCCCGGAGAAGCAGTAAGACAACGTGTTCCAGGTTATGACCCAATCGGTGCCTCTGGCCTGATGCCTGTGAAAAGAGTTGCACCAGCCTATACACTTGGGAATGGATCGCTATGGTCTTCTGCCGAGGATTTGTTGAAGTGGTCAGCTGCTTTACATACAGGAAAGCTAATCAGTAAGGACTCCTATAAAAAGCTGACGCAAGATTATGGCCAAAGCTATGGATTTGGAGTGAGCCTGTTTAAGCGATTTAATACGCCGGTCATTGGCCATGATGGCCGCGTTGCCGGCTATGCCTCAGACCTTGCCAGATACATTGATAAAAAACTGTCGGTAGTAGTTTTAAGTAACGTACAATCTGTTTCCCGAGATGAAATTCGTTCCATGGTAGCCGCTGCGGCACTTGGCGAAGCGTATGAAATCCCCGAGCTTCAGGAGTTTGCTGAGCTCGATGTAGCAAAACTTGAACCATTTCTGGGGTCGTATTCATTTGGCCCTTTCTTTATTGTTCGCATTGTTGAGAGAAATGGCAGATTACTTGCGCAGGCCAACGAGGGCGGGTTTTCAGAATTAACACCTACGGCAAGTGGCGCCTGGTTCTCGCGGATGCTTTATACCACTGTTCGCTTTGGCACGGATGACTCAAATACCGTCGATCGTCTGATCTGGGGCTTAGGAGAAAACGCTCCGGTTGGCAAGCGAGTGCCATGATAGGTCGCTTCGCTTGTAGGTCACTTTGCTTGTAGAATAATTGTCTTTTGTCTACCGTCTTTATTGTGCCGTCTTTATTGTGCCGTCCTAATTGTGCCGTCTTTTATCCCCACCGTTTATGTTTCTGCAAACTTTTTCTTTCAATCTGTCGTCTTAAATTATGTAGCACTAGAGCGGTAAAAATTGCCGTTGATAAGAACCCTTTTGCCTCCTATATTGAAGTGAGGAGTAATACAATCATCTTAGGTTTGTTGAAGGAATAGCTATGAGTGACAATCTGCGCAACGCCGGAATTATTGCAATGATTTTCGTTTCATCGATTGTGCTTTATCGGGTAATAACCGAAGTAAAGCAGGTCGATGTAGATCAGCAAATGGAACAGCTGGGACAACTGTTGTTCGATCGCGTGCCGGAAGGCGATGAGCGCGATGCGTTGACTGAAGAATATAATGCTTATGTTGAAAAGGTGAAAAAACGCGAGGTTGCTCCGGAGTCTGTTGAGCGAGTTGCTGCCGGAATCTTAAATGTCACCGGTTCATCGCGCAAGCTCAAACCATCTGAAGCACAGGCAGTATTAACACTGGCAGTGGATGCGGCAAATCCTGTAGCTGATGCTGCTCCTGCAGCTATCCCCGCACCGCCGAGCCCTGAGCGCTGGAAAGAAGTGGATGACCGTATTCGCACGGCAATAGAGTTTACCATGACCGTCAATGAGCAGGAAGATGAAATTGCACTTCATGATGATCACACCAAACCAATATTCCATGTTCACCCGAATTTGAACATCGCAATGGATATGGATATGAAAAACAAGCTTGAACACGATCACATGAATAAGCTTGCGGCAAAAGTAAAAAAGCTTGAAGAAGAGAAAATGCTTGAATGGCAGGAGAATTTTGAGCAGGTAATGGAAGCAAAGGCACTCAAGTTGGAAGCCGAAATGCAAAAGCTTGAGCAGGAGCTAAACCGCATAGAACTGAATGAATTGTCTGATGGCAAAAAGGTGCTTGCCCTGCTTGGCTCACTGTCTATTCTCGATACGTTGGGCATACCGATGCCGGTTGATGTGGATTCGATTCTTGAAGAAGTTAGCCGCGAATTGGATAATATTGATGTAAAGGTAGAAATTCATGATGATCATTAGTCGGCAGTCGTGATTCGCAAGACGCAAGAGGCCTGACGCTCTGTTGGCTGCCTGTCTTTCGCTGTCTCCGTGCTTTCCCATCAGTTCCGAAGGGACACCCATTCTTTTCCCATCTCCCCGCTCTATTTTTTTGTAACCTGTAAACGCCCCCCCACATCTGATTTATAGATAAAGCAACAGATTATCATTCGAATCATAATTCATCAATCATAAGTCATAAATCCCTAGGAGGTGCGATGAGCGCACGGAAGGTTTTAGTTACAGGTAGCAGCAATGGTTTTGGCTATTTAATTGTTCAGTCTTTGCTAAGCAAAGGACATACAGTTTATGCAACAATGCGCGGTGCGGCGGGTAAAAACAGCGCTAAGGCAGCCGAGCTGTCTTCATTTGCGGAAGGAAAAAGCGGCGCAATTCATATTCTTGATATGGATGTTACTGATGACGCTTCGGTTGAACAAGCTGTTGCCAAAGCAGTTGAGCTCGGTGGAATCGATGTTGTTGTAAATAATGCCGGATATGGAGTCGCCGGTTATACAGAAGCGGTAACCACCGATCAGATGAAGCATATTTTTGACGTGAATGTATTTGGCGTGCATCGCGTAATACGTGCTGCGCTGCCCGGTATGAGAGCACAGGGATCCGGACTGTTTATTAATATTTCCAGCGTGATGGGGCGTGTTGTATTGCCCTTTGCCAGCCCGTATACGGCGACCAAGTTTGCACTGGAAGGATTCTCCGAAAGTCTGCGCTATGAACTTGCTCCAATCGGAGTGGATGTAACCATCATTGAACCGGGTGGATTTGGTACCGGGTTTCTCGCTGCAATGGTTGCGGGGACAGATGAAGCCCGCCTGGAAGGTTATGGTCCGCTAAAAGAAATACCAGACCAAATGTGGGGCGGGTTCGAGCAGGCACTTGCTTCTGATGATGCACCCGATCCCCAGTTGATTGCCGATGCAGCACTGGAGCTAATTGAAACTCCTGCAGGTCAACGTCCGCTGCGCGTGGTGGTCGATCCGATGAGCGGTGGCGAAGGTCCGAGCGCAATTAATGGCCTTACCGGGGAGATCCAGACAGGCTTAATGACCAACTTCGGTATGGCCGATTCCCTGTCAGTAAAAGGCTAGATAGTGATGAATGCCTCGCGTTATTTTGTGATTGTCCAGCTCTGGATTAAGAGCGATCACACAGCAGCCTTCGAAGCTTTTGAAAAGAAGGCTGCTGCTGCGATGGCAGATTTTGGTGGTCGCATAGACAACGTGATTCGTCATGCAGAGCAAGATGACAAGAATCCATTCGAAACCCATTTACTCTCGTTCGTAAATGAAACCTCTTTTAATGACTATCTTTCCAGCGCTGCTGCTCGTAATTTGGCTGATGAGCGAAAGCGCGTTGTTGAGAAGAGTCTGATTTTCCCCGGTCGACAGTTGGACTATCTTCGAGACGATAGTTAAGCAATTCTTCGGATTGCTTAAAACTGTTCAGATTTGCATAAAAACTTTCCTATCTTCAGGTGGATTCGCACTCCCACACCAGAACATTTAGTAAAGGAGCATTCGATGCTGCGTTGGCAATTTGGTTGTCTTGCTTTTTTAATGATGGGGATGTTGGTTTTTGCAAACAGCGACCGAGAAGGAGCAATCCTAATTCCCGGGTCATTCCATGGAGATGAAATTACAGCGACATCAGGTGAGACCTGGCTGGCATTAATACATCAGGATGGCAAATTTTCTTTGGAGGAAACCATACTGACGGTAGAAGCCATTCATGATCAAATGGTAGACAAGCCCGGTGAGAAAACGGGTAAAAAAATAATGACCGATAAATCAGATCAGAATGTGTTGCTGCTGGTAAACGCTCCTGGACTAAGGGTTGGGCCAGTTGATGGTGAAACCTATCCGGGACACTTCTTTAAAAATGCTGAACCGGTGCATATTCAATTCGGGGGTAAACCCTATCACTTAACGATGCTGGTTCCTGCGAAGGTAGAACGTGAGACGAGAAGCCCGCTTGAATTTTCTTCCACGAACAAAAAGCAGACGTTAAGAAGTTATTATACGCGTGTAATGAATGACTCAATGTATGTTTTCGGCGATGAGGGCTCGGTTGGCATTCAATGGATCGGTGACCTTGATGGTGACAATAAGCCGGATCTAATTATGAGCCTTAGCGACCACTACAACGTTATGGAAACAGTATTATTGCTTTCCTCGGAAGCGAAGGAAGGTGAACTGGTGAAGGAAGTTGCTGTTTTTCGCGGCGTTGGTTGCTAAGTAGAATAGGTTTATGCTGGTAAGCTCCTCTGCTTCCGGCATATCAATTTAATAACGACCTGGTTATTAAATTGATAAAGTCTCCGGGAATTGAATAGCTGGGAAAGCCGTATTTACGACCTTCTGTTTTCCGTTTTGCTCTGGCATGATTTGTGACTATTCTTTTCCTACCAGCTCCGATTGTGGTCGTTTACCCATCAACGAACGAGGCAGCATTATGACATATTCCCAAAGATGTTTCCGATATATAGTCTTGAGTGCTTTGTTATCCTGTATCTCTCTACCGCTAACAGCGCAGATACTTACCAATCAGGTCGGCTATTTACCGGTTTCAGGTAAATACATCTATACAACTCAACCAACCGACAGCTTTTATATTATTGATACCGGCACGCAGGCCATTCGTTATCGTGGGCAGATTCAGGTAAATGTTGTTAATGATCCAAATACCGAAAGCAATATTTTTGAGGGTGATTTTTCTGCTCTCGAAGAGCCGGGAACTTATATTGCCACGCTGCCGGGGCAAGGATTTTCACAAGCCTTTCAAATTGGAGAATCGGTGTTTGATGATGCGGCTAAGGCATCGTTAAAAGCATTTTATTTTCAGCGCTGTGGATTAGATTTAATCGGCGGCTTCGCAGATCCCTATTTTCACCCGCGCTGTCACTCTGCCGATGGCTTTTATCATCCCTCTACAGGCTTGAGCGGTTTTCGCCTATCGCGTGGTGGGTGGCACGATGCCGGAGATTACGGCAAGTATGTGGTGAATGCGTCCGTCACGGTCGGCACGTTACTCATGGCCTATGAGGTTTTTCCAGCCAGGTTCGCTTCGGATAATTTAAACATTCCGGAAAGCGGTAATGGTATCCCGGATATTCTTGATGAAGTTCGATATGAACTTGAGTGGATGCTGCAAATGCAGGACACGATGAGCGGCGGCGTGTTTCACAAGTTAACTTTTGAAGTATTCAGTGCCTTTGCCATGCCGCAGAATACCAGCGGTACTCGCTATATCTATGAGAAGTCGACTGCTGCGACTGCAGATTTTGCCGCAGTTATGGCAAAAGCATCTCGCTTGTATCAGGGCATCGATGCTTCTTTCGCTCAAAAGTGCCTGGATAGAGCCGTTCTTGCATGGGGATATTTGCAGACTAATCCATCCATTGTGCCGCCAGGTGGGTTTCAGAATCCCGCCGGGACTAATACCGGAACATATGGTGACGGCAATGATAGCGATGAGCGATTTTGGGCCGCGACGGAATTATACATCACTACAGGTGAAGCGGTGTATCACAATTTTTTTATTGCCAACTATAACCAGTTTGGTTTGATCAGCAGTGAAGTATCGTGGCCGAACGTGCAAACGCTTGGTTATTTGGCCTACATGTTGAATACAGTGAGTGGTCAAAGTCAGAATATCAAAACATTACTGCGTACGTCCCTGCTAAATTTTGCTGAGGGAACAGTCGCAACGATTAATGCGCGCGGTATGCGTCTCGCTCTTTCACCCGGTGAATTTGTATGGGGCAGCAACTCTGTAGTTATGAATCGGGCGATTTTAATGATTGTTGCATTTGAGGAATATGGAACCCGGAGTTATCGTGATGCGGCTCTTGCGCAGCTGGACTATATCTTTGGGGCAAATATTCATGATATCTCTTTTTTACCCGGAAGTGGAACGAATCAGGTTATGAACTTACATCACCGTCCGTCAGCCGCTGATGGCATTGCCGGATCACTACCGGGTATGCTATCCGGGGGGCCAAATGAGTTTCTCGGCGATCCGGTTTTGCAGGCAAATTTTACTAATGCGACGCCGCCGGCTCGGTGCTGGATCGATGATGTCGGTAGCTATGCTGGTAATGAGATGGCTATAAACTGGAATGGCGCAATCGCTTTTGTGCTCGGTTATTTTGCCGGTGGGGGGACGATTAGTCCGGTTGAACCGGAATCGCCGTTGCCAAAATCGATGAACCTAAAGTCAAACTATCCCAACCCATTTAATCCGGAAACCATTATTCCGTTTGAACTGGATCAAGCAACATTTGTCCGCCTCGAAATTATCAATTCACTGGGTCAGGTTGTTCGCACATTACTGGCGGAAACGCGAATCGCTGGTGAACATCGCGTTAAGTGGGATGCTAAAACGAATTCCGGTAGTATTGCTCCATCTGGTGTTTATTTCTATCGACTTAGCGGAGACCAAGCTGTTTTAACGCATAAGATGCTACTTATGCGATAGCAACTGCTTTCTGCTATCATATCATAAAAATGCTTAAGCCATGCATCGATCTTCTTATCTCCATGAGGACGTCGCCTGACGAATGTTGGTGCGAATGCCTCCTTCGAAAATTTGCCGCAATTCACTGACCGAAACTTTTTGCTCAATAGCAGCTTGGCGCAGATCATCAATCGCGCGTTTTAGCTGCTTTAACCGAAGCGTTGGATAGAAGTCTATCCCTGTGCTGTTAGAACGCTTTTGAACGTAGAAGATATGATCAAACCCTCCATTTAGATAAGGAGCCCGGGCAAGTGACTTCCAGAACATTAGTCCGGTAAGATTTTTTTCCGCTACCCGAAAGGCCAGAGCAAATACCTTGTGAGCAGGTGTATGTAAATAAGGTGTTTGTCCATAGAGCCAAACTTCTTTTCCTGCCTCAAGCAACGTCTGAGCATTTTGGTCCGCAAGAGAATCTCCCAGAGAATGTCCGGCTATTGCCCAAATACTTATATCCTGCAGAAGAGGCATTCCATTGTTTGTTCGAAGATCTCGGTCTTCATAGCCCAAATGCTCATCACAGAAGAAGTGCGAAATGTCCAGACGAAAGCGGATATCGACTGGGCCTGCGTTGGCGAAAACCCGCTCGGTGAGCTGCTGATAATAATTCAGTGCACGATAGTCTTCGATCGATTTTGGCTCATCGAGATTCCAGGGGATGCGATTGTTCTCACCCGGCTTCTGATTGTTGTAAATCTGAAATACGGTGTTTGTCCAGCCGCGCTCTTTAAAATGCGTTATATATGCGTCAGCAAATGCTTGCCAGACGGCTTCATATTTTTGACGATCGGAGAAATGGAGGATAAGTGGTGCCGGCCACTCCGGGTTAAATGGCAGATAGGCATGTCGAAGCGGTTGGCCATCGGGAAAAGCACTTCCATCGAACAACGGTCCGAAACGCTCGTCAAATGCTCGCCAGTCTAACTGTGGATTGAGCAAATCGTTGTTCAGAAGTGTTGGGATGGCGGTCTGATAGGGAATGCCGCGCTGACTGCGATAGGGGAGTGGATTTAAAACGGCATAATGATCTCTGGCAAATTGATGGGCTCGTCTATCCAGTCGATTGCGCTGTTCTGGCAGCGTGTCCTTTGGTGCGGCACGATGGTATTTATAGCCATATTCGTTCATGTCCAATTGAAAAGGTATGCTGTTTGAGGTATCCTCAATAACCTCCACTGATAGTTGCAGCAACTTACTTGTTGTGGATGTCTCAACTATTAATTCTCCAATAAAGGTGCCGGTGGTAGCTTCCGCGGGAATGAGAACCTCAAGCCAGACGCCATCGAGCTGTGTGCCTTTCGGCACGGGAAAGCTGCTGTCTGAAGTGGAATATGGAAATATGCTGTAAGTGACTTCTATCGAGTCGAGCACTATTCCTTCAAAAAGTGATGTGTCCGGCTGAAGTGGAATGAGGACATCCGGATAGAAGGAATTAGATTTTTCTGTGTTCTTAGTCAGGCCAATGCGATAACACTTTACCTCCGCTGTAATATCTAACAGGGCGAGCCGAACTTCCTCAAGCTGATGGAATGGTGTAAAGACTTGTAAACTGAGCGCTTCGTTTGGCAGCGCCTTAAAATGGTAAACTCTTTCATCACCTAAAGACCGGAGATTGTTGAAATGTATCGGATCGGGAGCAACAGTCTGTGCTGTATATGGGTTTAATGTAATATCGGGTGGGAGAATGCGCACCGGCTCAATGGATTGCTGGGAACATGCGCATAAGATTAAACAGATAAGAATAGCTAGCCTTTTCACGTTTCGTCCCTGCCTCCTGTGGTCTATTACTTCCGTATATCTGAATTTTTGTATCTTACTACTCGCTACTCGCTACTCGCTACTCGCTACTCGCTACTTTAAATCCAGCCCTTTTTCACCGCATGTGCTTCAACCTCACTCGAATGTTGGAAAGGCATAAACTCTACACCTTCTGCCGCACAACGATCCTTATACTGACGGAATTCTGAGCTGTCGTGCTTGTTTGCTACATCTCGAATATAAATTGCAGCAATTCTCCTGGAAAACTTCTCGGCAGCCAGTGTATAAATCTCCGCATCCCTTTGCGTGCTATCGCCAATTAAGATGAAGGACATCTTTGGGTAGGCTTCAGCCAGCTTTTTGATGTTAGAGAGCTTGTGTTTATTATGTCCGCCGGAAAAGAATTTATCTGTGTCAAACCCATAGTCTTTTAGAAAAAGCGGTCCAATAGGTAGCTGGTTAAGCGCTAAGAACTCACATAAAAAATCATAAATATTCCATGGGCTGCTCGACAGATAGAACATCGGGCGCGGCAAAGCATTGTCTTTTCCAACATGTAATTTCTGATAAAGATCTGATGCACCTTCAAATGCTTTCCGCGTGGCTGCATTCTTTAGCAAAAGCTCGGTTGCCAGCTTAAGCGGGTTTTGAACATAGCTTTTAAGAATGGTATCATCCAGATCGCTGATAACACCAAGCGGTGTTTCCGGGTGGGGTTGTAAAATGCTGCCGATGGAATCGATGCGTTTTCCAGAGGGAGATGCGGATGCCGGAATGCTAAGTGTCGCTTCAAGCCAGCCATACGTCTCGGTGTCGGCTAGCGGCAATTCAATTGATACATATCCTTCTTCATCGGCCTGCACTTGAAAGGTTTGGTCATTAAACCGTATTTCAACCGGACAAAAGGCAAGCTCATCGCTTTCCAGGCGATTGAACATATCCTGGAGGTTTCTTAGCGTAGACGCATTCTTATCTGCCTCTCCGTATTGCTTTGGCTCCAGAACTCTTCCTTTAAGAAAGGCTGTTTGCTGGTTGGCATATCCTCTGAATGGCAAGACCTGAAGACTACCGGGAGTAAAAAAACGCCGATAAAGGTTGTCGAGCGAAGAATCTGCGCCAGCTGCGACACGCTGTATTATGCTAAACCAGTTAATCATCTGGATCATCCGGATGTGTGTAAAAAGTCCATTTTGCTACAATTTTAGGTAGATTCTTACTGCTGGTTCAAGAATGCCATTGTCTGAGAAAGCCAAATATAATGCAGAAAAACAGCGAAGTTTAAAAAAAATCGATAATCTTGGCAGATGCCCCACCGATAATCTGTTCAACCCCGAATAAGTGATCGGGTAAAGAAATAAACCAAGGGTGTTGAGAAATGAGGCGGAAGATAGACGAAAAAATGGAAAAGGTCGAATTATCAGACACCTTTTATTTTTCGATTTCTCTTAAAGTGCTGTTTTTCCTTGGTTAATGGTTTTTGGCATTGTGTTTGTATTCTAGCTGGACAAGTTCATAAGGAAGTGCAACTTAAAATGGTGGTTTAAATGTTTTTTTTAGCTGTATTCTCAAATAACCCAAATAACTACTTATTATCATCAACAGGGAGGTAGATCCTCATGGGTCAACAACAACTCTTACTCATCGTTCTAGGCGTTATCGTTGTAGGTATCGCAATTGCTGTAGGTGTGACTATGTTCCAAAGTAACGCTATCGAATCTAATCGACAGGCTGTTATCAGTGATCTGGTAAACTACGCATCCAAAGCTCAGCGTTTTTATCGCACTCCGTCTCAGCTTGGCGGCGGTTCACAGAGCTTCGACGATTTCTACATCAGTCCAATTGACACCGGTAATGCTAACGGTTCATACAGTGCAGGTACAACTGCCCCATCAGGCACCGCTTTTGTAGCTGGAAGTACAACTGCTGTCGCAAGTAGCGCAGGAACAGTGTATCTGGTTGGCTGCGGTAAAGAAGTTGGCGATGACGGTTCGAATGTTGTAAAAGTGGCTGTCACAGTAACACCGACGGACATCAGCACGAACATTCTTAACTAATCTGATTCGTTTTTTGCCGGGGTCGGGTGTTATATCAGGCTCCGGTTTTTAACAGGATAACCAAATGGAGTTGGTATTATGCCTGATTTTCGCTTTGAAGGTACGACAGGTGCAGGGAGAGCAGTGCAGGGAGTAATCGCTGCGGATAGCCTGTCGGAAGCCAAGATAAAAGTTCAGCAGCTCGCCATAAAGCACAAGGTCGCCATAAACGCTATCAAAAAGCGTAAGACCTTTATGTATAAAGTGCGAAAAGGGACTGAAGCCCCAGTTTCCGGTGAACAAACCGCGTTTAGCAAAGAAGAAGTTGAAATTGCGCTGAAGCGTCTTGGTTACACGATAATCTCGATTAACCCCAAGCTATTCGATTTTAAGATGAAGCCGCCGGCAACGGAGATTGTAACCTTCGTGCGGGTAAGCGCTGATTTGCTTCGAGAAAAATTACCCTACAATGAAGTTCTTCAATTGTTAATGAACGATATTGAGAACAATACTCTCAAAAGCGCGATCAAGGAAATTAATAACGATCTCCGCCAGGGTAAAGACAGTGAGGAAGCATTTATTAAGCAGGAACGCGTACTGGGACGATTTACGGCACGCATGCTTGGCCTGGCCTCAAAAAGTGGTAACATGGCGGATATTTATGATAGCACTGCAAAGTTTTTGGAAAGAGATGCGGAATTTAAAAGAAATTTAAAAAGTGCATTGATAACTCCCTTGTTCACTCTGGCAATTCTGTTTGGGGCGTGCTTTTTTTACATTGCTTATATCTTCCCCGAGACGGCAAAGCTATTTCTAAAGCTGGGATCCGGTTTACCTCCGTTGACAACCGCAACATTGGCATTTAGTGATTTTCTGGTCGCAAATATGTGGTGGATGTTACTGCTGCTGACGGGACTTATAGGAGTGCTTATGTGGTGGGTTAGTACTCCTAAAGGAAAATATATTAAGGATCGTTTTATAATTAGAATTCCGGTTCTTGGGTCATTAATTCATAAAACGTCTATTGAAATTTTTTGCAGAGTTTTTAATGCACTTTATAGTGGTTCGGGAGAAAATATTGATGCTATCCGATTGGCAGCTGAAGCTTCCGGAAATAAATATATTGAGGAGAAGGTTAAGTCCGTTGCTATACCCATGATGTTAAGCCAGGGCAAGGGATTAGTAGAAGCCTTTGAGGCAACCGGAGTCTTTACAAAAACAGCGATCTCACGATTTAATTCAGGGGCAGAGACTGGAACAGTGAAGCGATCTGCGGAGCAAATAGCAAATTATTACGAGAAAGAAACCGTTTATAAACTGAATAATGCGATTGAGTTTATTCAGCTGATCATTGCAATGATCATTATGTTGGTCATTTCGGGACTTACAGTCATCTCATCGGAGACGGCAATGATAACACCGAAGTCACCAATGCAGTAAAGTGGTTGGGAGGCCATTTTGCTATCTTGAAAGGATATTGGGAAAATGATACAAGACAATATGTATAAATTGGGTATGTCGCTGGTAAAACGCGATGTCTTGCCCTTTGAAACCCTGGAGCGCGCGCTTAAGTTCAAGCAGACCGAGCCCGGTGGTGGCAACAAAAGTCTTGCCCATATTCTTGTTAGTGATTTTGAGATTGATCATGATATGGTTTTTAAAGAGGTCGCCCAGCTATACGGTTTTAAGCATTTCACCTTTACGGAGGAAATGCTAACTGAGGATCGTATCGAGTTTATCCGCAAAGTGTTGGAACCACTTCCGGAATCAACCCGCGAGTTGATGGTTCAGGAACAGATCCTGGTGGTGCAGCACGCCGGTACGACTCCTCTTAAGCACATATTTGTTGCCACCGATCCAACAAACAAACAAATCCCCAATGTTGCGCGAGCCGTTGGTGCCAAGCGCTACGAGATATGTTATATAAGCCCCGATAGCTTCGTTGAACTGCTTGATAAAGTAATGCCGCGTGAAAACGAATTCCTGAAAATGATGGAAGACGGCAACTTTGAAATCGATGTGGAAGGCGAAGACGAAGGCGATGCTGATGAGCAAGCCATTGAAGCGGAAATCAATAAAAGTATTCTCGTTAATCTGGTAGAAGGAATGCTCATTGAGGCGGTTCGCCAAAAAGCCAGTGATATTCATGTGATTCCCAAAGATGCCACTACAACCGAGATCCATTTTCGCATTGATGGTCGATTGCGCTTGTGGCATTCGCAGAGCGGCGTACGGCCCGAATCACTTTCCGCGGTTGTTAAAGATCGCTCCAGAAATGTAGATCGCTTCGAACGAGAAATGTCTCAGGATGGCTTTATTCAGCGCACAATCGATGGACATACTATCCGCTACCGTGTTTCAGTTGTGCCCATTGTAGGAAAGGTTTACAAATACAAGCTGGAAAGTATCGTTATACGAATTCTGGATGATCGAAACGTCATTACCGATCTTGATGCTTTGGGGTTTCACGGATCTGCGCGCGACTTTTTCGTTAAAGCGATTTCGCAGCCCCAGGGCATGGTCATCGTTACCGGTCCTACCGGAAGTGGCAAGTCGACCACCCTTATTGCTGCATTAAGCTATATCGTGACGTCTGAGATTAACGTGTTAACGGTTGAAGATCCGGTAGAATATGTTATTCCAGGTGTGCGCCAGCTAAAAATCAGCGGCAAAAACAATTTTGATCAAGCACTACGCGCTATTTTGCGTCACGATCCGGATGTGGTGATGGTTGGAGAGATGCGTGATAAGAAAACTGCAGAAACGGCCATTAAGCTGTCGAACACCGGTCACCTGACTTTTTCTACGCTTCACACAAACGATGCTCCGAGTGCTGTTTCACGACTTTTTAAAATGGGTGTAGAGACATTCCTGATCGCTTATGCGATTAACATAATTATTGCACAGCGCCTGCTGCGCAGATTATGTAAAAACTGTAAGCGTAAAATGGGCTCGTTTGACCACAGTATTGCTTTGCGTCTTGGCTTCACTGAAGATGAGATTAATAATACAACCTTCTACGAGCCGGTTGGTTGCGACCAGTGCCACAACGGATACCGTGGACGTGCTGCGATTCATGAGGCACTGTATTTTAGCAAGGAAATCCGACAGATGATCTTTGAGTCGGGCAAGGAAATTAACGAAGTCGCCATTAAAAATCTGGCAATTAAACAAGGGATGCTAACGTTGCGTGCATCAGCAAGAGAGCGTGTGAAAGAAGGATCGACATCTTTTGAAGAAGTAGCAAAAACAACAAACGACGATTAAGGAGCCGCTTGATATGCCGGGTGGACAATATATAATCACATTTGCCGCGATGATCATGCTAACCGTTACGGTTATGAATTTGAATAATAACCTTGCCGACACTGATATTAATTTGTCGCAGAACCGTTATCGTCTTGAGGCACTTTCGATCCTGAACTCATATGCCGAAAAGGCCGCGGGAGAATATTTTGACGAGGCATCGACAGATAGTCTCAGTAAAAAAGAACTGTTAGACTTCACGCTGCCGGCAGCGTTAGGTGCGGACATTGGTGATGGTGGCAATATTGATGATTTCGATGACTATCATAATTTAGCAATTATCGATACCGGACAAAGCGGCATTATTTATCGACTTACGTTTGAGGTAGAATATGTAAAGCTATCTGGTAATAACCTCGTTAAGTCATTGCTCTCTCAGGAGTATGTCAAGCGGATGACAATAAGGCTTACGGATAATTATACCGATCCGATTATTTATCGCAATGACGGGGGAGTACAGGTGAAAGATACTCTGACTCAGGAAGTAGTCTACGGGTATTGGTTTTATAATTGATGTTTATTTGAAAGCAGGGATGCGACATGACAGGATATCTGGACATTTTAGGCGCCACTATGCTGGGCGGTTTTATTCTATTAATTGCCATGACGGCTTCAGACAACGGTATGCGGGAAGTGTATAACTACAACTCCGGTGCCATGGTGCAAAATAACCTTGCGCAAACCGCGCGAATCATCGAATACGATTTGAAGAAGATGGGCTTCGGTATCAGCGAGAACGATTCGACTTTGATTTTAGGCCAAGTCGATCACCTGAAGTTCGTTGCGCAGTTAAACCTTCGTTCAGACTTGAACATGGCTGTCCGCGGTGTCGGGTCGACCGATGGAGTGGCCGATACCGTTGAATATCGCATTGAACAAGACGAAATAATTGACTTCGGTGATACGACAGTTACCATGTATCGCGTTACGCGCAAAGTTGTAATTACAAACGTAACCACCGACTCTTCAGTGATCGGACGAGTTGGCGACAATCAGGTCTTCATTTATCTGGATCAGGCCGGCAATGTGGCCCCCAGCCTTTCCGGGACCAGTACGATAGAGCTGTCTTTAAAAACCTTTGATCCAGAAGTGATTTTAAGCCCGGAGTTGGTGCATCATGATGTCGGAACAAATAACAACTTGCTGTTCAGAAAGCGTGAACTCGCGAGAATATTGCGCCCATCCTTTTTTCGTTCGAACAGAATTTCAGCTAAAAATCTCAGGCGATAGGAGGAAAAAATGTTTGGAAAAGGTGCACTAATTGTCGTTATGGGTTTTAGCATTGCCTTTAGTATGTATCAGCTAAAGTTAAACTCTGCGGTTTTATCTACACGCGATAGTTTTAACGCGTATTATATGCGCACGCAGGTTCAACAAACAGCCTTGAACTCGATCAATTATGGATTGAATCAAATGTGGCTAACGGATACGCTTTCAGCTACTTACGAGCTAAACACGGCACTTTGTTCTTCGGAAGTCGTAATATCGACCGATGGGCTGGATACGGTAAAGGTTGTTGCCAGGGCGTGGGGATCGGTCTTTAATCAGGATGAATTTGTGGAATTTGGACGCTCTATGCGTATGGAGGACTCAATTGTAGCCTTTTTTTCGTATCAGTTACCAGCATCACGATACTTCTGGTTTACCAATACTGAAGGCAATGTGTATTGGGTAACCGGTGATACGATTACCGGTCCATTACATACGAATGATATTATTCGCACCTATGGTTCACCGGTGTTTGAAGGCAAGGTTACAGCACAGGGTGGCATTACACCCGATCCCTCATTAGGTACGAGTAGCGCCGTTTATAATGGCGGTTGGGAAGTTGGAGGTGGAGTTAGTATTCCTACAGACGTCTCAACATTGTATGACGCCGCTGTTACAGGCAACAATGGCAATGCAGTAAATACGGTTTCTCTTTTTGATGAAACGGTTGAGCTTGAATTTCTTGATACCGGCGAGGTGGTTTCAACTCTTGCAGGTGAAGATCCAGATACTGTAGCGCTATCGGTTATTGCGCCTACCGGGGTAATCTATAGTACTGCGGATGTGCGAGTAAAAGGAATACTGGATGGCAGAGTGAGCATTTACTCTGGCCAGTCGATATACATTGATGATGATATGGTGTATAAGGACTCAGCCCGAGATAATCCAAATTCAAATGATTTACTCGGTTTGGTCGCGAACGATAATATTGTGGTTGCGGATAATACCGCCAATAATGAGAATGCTTATATCGAGGCGAGCATGATTGCCATGACGGGCGAATTTATGGCCGAAAATCATCGCAATCGCGACGTGTCAGGCACGCTTTATATCACTGGTAGTGTTATGCAAAGCGATCGTGGAGCAGTGGCAACATTCGATTGGGCCGATGGTTCGATCCTTAGTGGATTCCAAAAAAACTATGTATATGATGAGCGGCTCCAGGGGGTGTCGCCGCCATACTTTCCATTTATCAGGAGTTTAAGCTTGATTGCATGGTGGGAGTAAGGAACACTTTTCCAGGGAGGGAAAATTGTGACAACCAGTTCAGATATGGCGATGGAAGCAAGAGATTTACTGAATCGCCTAAAAAAACAGATACCGTCCTCATTATTGGAAATAGAGCGACAGTACTTTATTAATGATAAGATTCTCAGCAAGCTAACGCTTCCTGAAGTGGAAGCCTTACGCAACTACATGAATGATATTCTCATGCTGATGCGGGACTATGAAGCCTCTGATATAGAAATGGGTGGCTCCTCGGCCAATTGCCACATCTGGCTGCGCATCAAAGGAGAGAAATCTCCCGCGGAACAATTTGGTCGTTTTGATATCGACGATTTTTCTATCCTCATTCTTTGTGTCTTGGCCCCGGAGCAGCGGGAACAGCTGTTTGAAAAGCTAAGCTACGATTTTTCCTATACAATTATGGGTCTCGGTGATACCCGAATTCGCTATCGTGCATGCGTCTATTTCGAGCTTGGGGATATTGCCCTGAACATGCGCGCGATTAACGCGAAGATACGTTCTTACGAGAGCTATGGCTTCGGTATGAATGTGACTAAAATGTTTAGCCTTGAACATACCAAGGCCGGACTGGTGCTGGTTACCGGAATTACCGGCTCCGGAAAAAGTACGACCCTCGATGCTATTGTAGATATGAATAATGAAACCGTGGAAGGACATATCGTCATTATTGCTCGTCCAATTGAATTTGTACATCGCTCCAAAAAGTGTATTGTCCGGCAGCGTGAAGTAGGAATGGATACGCTGTCATTCAAAAACGGCACCATCGAAGCATTACGGCAGGACCCGGATATCATTGTCATCGGCGAGATGAGGGATTCGCAGACAATTATGTCGGCTCTGGAGGCAGCAGATAGCGGGCACAAAGTCTTGTCTACCCTCCACACTTCATCCGCTGTAGAAAGCCTGGATCGCATTGTTGGAGAAGTTCCGCCGATTGAACAGGAACGCGTGCGCAACCGCCTTGCAGACACCCTAAAATGCGTCGTTTCACAGAAACTGGTGGTCGGAAGAAATAGCCAGGTTCAGCTGGTAAAAGAAATTTTGGTAATGACTCCTTCTATTAAAGCTGCGATTCGAAATAACAATACCAGCGAAATTTATCAGATGATTTCCGAGGGCACGAAATACGGCATGATGACGCTCGAACAAGATCTGAAACGTTTTGTCAGACAACGTAAAATTTCGGCCGAAACAGCAATAAAATTCGCAAATAATAAGCGGCGAATGCAGCAATTACTCAACTAGGAAAAGATTAATTCGACAATTAAGCCAGAGAAAAGACATAAACGCGGGATAATGGGACTATGGATTCGGATCAAAAGTATTCAGGAAAACTTGCCGTCGGCATCTTTGTAGAAGATACTCTTCTGCATATCGTTTGCCTGGCACGCGAAGACAAAAAGACACGTCTGGTAGAAGCCGAGATTTTACAAATGGACGGCGTTGCGGAAGAAGTTGCTATAGAGCAGGAAGTGCTTGCTGACGGTACCGCTGCGAATGATACGCCGTTTGAGTTTGCTGATGGAAATGCTGCTAGTAGCCTTCTGGACTCAGGAGGAGACCTAAGTCTTGCCGCATTGGCAGGCGTACTAAATCGTTTCCCGGACAAGAAATACAAGCTGGCGCTCAGTTTACCGGAGCCCTTGGTTTATTATACAACCTTTGACAGTGACTGGGGTCTTAAAGGCACCAAGCTCAAGAAAAAAATCGTTGAAGAAATTACGGCTTCCCGTTCTGAAGGACAAGAGTTAAAGCCAGAGAGTATTCATGTGCTGCCCATGGCCGGTAGTCGTATTCTGGCAATTGTTAATGACGATGATTCGAACGTCATGGAAATCCATTCGGCGTTAAGAAGCAATGCAATGAAGCGCACACCGATGATTGATTTCGTAGAAACAGCAGAAGTTTCTCTGGTAAACCTGATCAATCACAACTATGAATTTAACGAAGATGAAATTAGCCTGGTTATCTATGTCGGTTCTGAAACAAGCCGCCTCATCTTCATGCATGGTAAGCAAATTTACAATGTCTCTAACCTGATTGGCGCAGGGCTGGATTCAGCAAATGTAGCCAATACTATCTATAGCCGTCTTCTACTGGAGCAGGATAATCTTAATTTGCATAAGATGGATAATATTATTCTTACCGGTGAAGCGTTCGAAGCTGAGCTGAAGGAGTTTTTGGTATCCAAGTTAGATGAGGATGTCAATATTGAGTATCTGAAGTTTAACAGTCTCGAAGTCTCCGGAATCGATCCATTGCTTTCGCGCTTTAGCATTGCGATTGGTGCGGCGTTACGCAGCCTGGATAAGTTTGATGGTGTCTATGATATCGACCTAATCCCCAAAGCGATTCGCGAAGGGCAAAAGTCTTTTAAACTGGGACCTGTCGGTTGGACGCTATTGGCATTAATCCCGATATTAACTTTTTTATTCACCATACAGGTCGTGGATCAACAGGAATCGCTCAACATCATCAATTCACAAATTGCAACGACGCGTGCCGATATCGATAGTCGTAATAATGTGGAACCGGTTTATAATGCCGAGAAAAAGAAGCTGGCAGATTTTGATCGAACATTGGGGCTTGTCGATTCACTTTTGATCGGGGCTAAAGTCTGGAGTTCTGTTCTGCACAAGATCTCCCGATCAACAGCTAAGGTAAAAGGGGTTTGGGTAACAGATGTTGTACAGTCTTCGAAAACCCAACTACGAGTAGAAGGATATTCACTGTATCGAGATCGCGTGTCACAGTTTGCGAACTCGTTAGAACACAACTCGAATTTATCAGAAGTCGAGCTAGAGAAAATTCAGGATAAAGAGGTATACAGCTTCATCGTAAAGCTGGACATACCTAAAAAATAACCCAGGGAGTGGAGTTATGACGTACAAGAAAAGGAACATTCTGATCCTTGCTTGCTTTCTACTGATTATTGCAGGGTTTGGCACGTATCTGGTCGCCTATTCGTTGCCGAATGACATTCAAGCAGCTCAGAAAAAATTCGATAAGTTGGATAAACAGGTGCAGCAGCTGAATGCCATGGAAGAGGAATTTCCACTAATTCAGGAGAAGGTTCAGGAAAAACGCGATCGCTTGGCGAACATAGATAAACGCGTGACCAATAAGGTAACTTCTGCGGGTGTGCACGCATATTTAACTCAGGTTCAGTCGTATACCGGAAAAGTGGATTTCCACATGTTTCATACGGGTGGAGAACAGCTGAAGGATTTTGGCTATAAAGTGTACCGCCTGAAAGGCGAGGGGCCGTTTAGCAGAATCTTCAACTTTATTTGGTACCTCGAGCGGGGCCCAAGTATTTTTCGCCTGGTAAATGTAAGTTTAAAGGGCGTTGAAGAACGAGATGAAGAAACAGATAAGTCTAAGCTTGTCGTTCCCTTCGAAATGGAGCTTTGGGCTTACTATGCACAGGTTGAAGACCTGCCGAAGGTTCGGCGACGTATAAGTGACGTCAGAACGATAAAAGCACGTAATGCTTTCTACCCCTACATTCTGCGTAATCTTCCACCGAATGAGGAAGGATTGCTGGAAACTGAGCGGGCTGAATTGAAGGCCGTGGTTGCCGATCGCGCTCTTGTTAAAGACCACACCGGTACTATTCACGTTCTGAAAATCGGTGACCGTGTATATCTCGGGCATTTAAGCCGCATCAATCCCGAAACGAACCAAATTAGCTTTACGCTAAATAAAGGTGGAGCTTACGAAACAGTTATTCTGGATCTGGCTTTTGATGAGTCTGAAGAAAAGGGAAAAAAACCTAAAACCGAAAAATAGAGAGTATGGATCATGAAAAGGGAATTTCTGCTGATACTGCTGTTCTTGTTTGCCGGCATCTTACCGGCTCTCTCGCAAGAGCGTCGAATTAAAGAACTGCGCAAGGAAACGGCTGCTCCGGATGAAATGGTATCGTTCGCAAAACAAACGAGCTTTGATAATGTTATTACTATTTTCAACGGGTTGAGTAAAAAATATCTGGGTAAGGTTATCATCGACCCGACAAACAGCACGGTAGCGATTGGAGTGGATGTAAATCGCGAACACTGGCTAACAGCATTCGAAGGGATATTAAGTAACCTTGGTCTCTGGTATGAGGAGACGGAAGATTATATTCAAATTGTGTCGAAAAATAGCAGCAAGACCTCGCTCTCTACAGAGGAGCTGGAGGCAATCGAAAGTTTTGAATCTCGAGAGGTAATAATCTCGGCGGTCTTTTTTGAAGCTGATGCGTCTAAGTTGCGTCAGATTGGCACAAGCTGGGGCTTTTCCCGAAATGACAAACTGAATCCAGATATAAAGCAGATTGCCGGTGATAACCAGGGTGGTTTGCTGGAGTTCTCCATTGCTCCTGATCTGGATTGGGGAAACCTGACGGCCATCTTTAAAACGTTGGAAAACGATAAGGTTGGTGAGGTGATTGCAAATCCGCAGGTTACCGTGCGTTCCGGAGAGGAAGGCCGTATTCAGGTTGGCAGCGATGTGGCCGTTACCTTGAAGGATTTCTCTGGAAATTCGGTTACGCAGTTTTTCTCTACTGGAAGTATCATCAATGTAAAGCCGATTATCGTTAAGCACAATGGTGTCGACTTTATTAACCTTGACTTAAAGATCGAACGAAGTAACAGCTCATCTGGTGACGCGGGACTCGAGATAAAAAAGTCTCTGGCAGAGACGGCCGTTCTGCTGCTGGATGGAGAGGAAACCGTTATTGGTGGCCTGTATGTAAACGAAGAAACTGCATCCCGTGATGGCGTTCCGATTCTAAAGGATCTTCCGGGTTGGCTTTTTGGTTTACGCTATCTGTTTGGGTTTGAGTCCACCAATGTCATCAAAAAAGAACTGTTGATTTTGATTCGCGCAGAATTGTTGCCGACTCTTGCTGAGCGTTTTCGCGATAAGTTGGAGGCCGCTGAACCGGGCGCTCTGTTGGAAAAGACCCGCGATGTGTTAAATGAGCGTATGGAGAAGATTCAAGAGTCAACAGACAAAAGGACAATAAAACCCTAAGTAGCCTTAGGGATATAAATGACGTCATGATTTCTGCGGGACGTAGCAATATGATGTTAAATAAAAAGGGTCTGTCCAATTTGGACAGACCCTTTTTTGTAGTGCAAAATTTTGGCAAATGTTATCGCTTGCTGATACCAAATGGTCGATAAATGTTGTCGCGAACCCGAAATGCAGGGTTATCCAGATACCAATTGGTTGAGAGCGTTCCGCCACTCTGCGCCCAAACTGCGAACAACAGGTGAGCCGAGGTAATATCGACTCCTTCAAACGGATAGTCCATTTGGATGGGTGTTGAAACAACCCAGGGAATACCGTTTGAACTTTGATAATACAGCCCATTTCCGGGGACTGAGGCATCATCTTCAGTGCCAAACAGAGTTGCATCGGCCAAATCCGTTGGCGTGCTGTTCTTGAAATGGACTTCCCGCGTTCTGTCCTGATCGAGGATTAGGAAAGGATTATACGGTCCGCTGTTCAACAGGTGAGGCTCTAATGGTGTTGTAAACACCACTTTCACTGTGGTTGTATCATAAGCAAGAGGTGCTACACCGCGTTCTGTATTCATAAGGGAAGCGTCTGTAAATCCCATGTGTCCACGAATATTATCGTAAACCACCACCACGGCATTGCTACTGTGTCCCGCTTCGGTGCCGTTCGCTTCAAGCGAAATGTAGTTTGCTGTCAGTGAGGTTCCGGTGACGGATGCGATATCGCTGGAAGAAATCGGCAGCTCAATTGCGAACCCATTTTCATTTGGCGTGCCCACGGCGCGGATAATAAAGGAAAAGTGCATTTCTACAACCAGATTGTCTGCATTAATCAGCTGTTTCAGATTATAATCCAGAATCAAGTCATTATAGTCGTAATCTCCTGCAGTTGGCCAACCGTCTTCAAAAGCGAGCGTCCCATAGACATCTACTGCCGGAACAGCTGCGCAAAAGGCGTATGTCGGATCGCACGGAAAGTCGTCGATATCATCGGTAATGCCGTCCAGATCACAGTCGGTTGCAGGCGGCGTGCCGATCGGAATGGTATCATCTTCATCAATACAGTTGATATCGCTGGCGGTAATGTAGAAGACCGCGTCATTAAAATCGTTGTCGCAAGAGGGTGAGTCTCGCAGAATGTCTTCAAAGCCGATTAGCACTAAACCGCGCTCTGCATCGAATAGCAGAACATTGTGTTGCTGTAGCTCCGAATCGCTTTCTGGGTTTAATTCCGGATCTGAATAAACAATATGTCTGCCATCATCAACTGTGCTTGCCCCCTGATTCCAGCCTTGAGCAATTAAAGCCCAGCCTACGACTGTATCTTTAGGAAATGAACCCAGAAAAACTTTATCACCAGAATAAAGTCCGCCTCCACCGCCCTGATAAGACAAGTTGGGGTAGATAATTGTAATACTGTCTACGTCCGATGCTTGAGTCGGTGGATTATTAACATCATAGGTGTAGTAGCCAATGGCATTCTTCCAACCGGCGCCTTCGTGAACAAACGTGATCCACAGGTTACAGCTATCCAGAATAGAGACGTTTGTTTGGTTGCCTACAGCAAGATACTCCGGGTGAGAGAGCGGAATGGGTGCGTTCTCAGGTATGGAAGCGTTAATGTCATCAAGCAGAGACTGTGAAAGAATATCTCTTACAGACTCAAGGTAAAAGGGAATTCCCTGACTGTCCCAAGTTCCAAGCCAGATATAGCTGGGGTTCATCAGATCGCTCTTAAAATCGAAGCCGACAGCTGCATTGCGCTGTGGCGCAAGTGGCGGTGGTCGCAGGTCAAAGGTGAAACTGACTTCATTATTGATAATCGGAACAGTCTGGGCATTCAGCGCGCCTACATATTGCACCTGAATAAAGAGGCTTTCGGCATCAACGGGGGCTTGAAAGGTTGGAGTAAAGTTACCGTCGTTCTCAGTTACGCCAGTATGAATCAACGTTCCATTAGAGCCGGAGTTGTTTGGACCCGTCATGCGAATATTAAAACGGATACCGATAAGTGGCCCGCCGGTCGTATTAATTGCAGAAAAGTTACCGGTGACGTCTTTCAACGTGCCGAATTCGAACTCACCGGAGACGTCGATGCCTTCAATTCCATCACCGTCTTTCGGTTCAGATGCCAGCTCCCCGCAAGCCAGAAAGATCATACCTGAAAAAAGGAATGTCATAAAAACTAAGCGTAAGAATCCGTTTGTGTTCATAGCTATGTAGCCTCCGTTACGGATTTAGAGCGAATTTTTTTCGCCTAATCGTATATAATACATTTGTTTACAAGATTCATAAAGCTAAAAGGGCAGTTGAAAATCAGTGTGGTGAAAGGCTTGATATTACGATTTTGATAGCCATAATTTCATGCCAGCACTGCGGGGCAATTCTTAAGGTTAGACCTCTGTACTTTATGTACCCGGATAAAGGAAATAAAAGTAGGTAATCGTCCTTGTGATTCATGCCACAAGATCGAGTTCACTTTATAAGCTTTTACTTGAGTGCTTTTAAGTGAATGTGAACAGAAATGCGTTCTTTTCAGGAAGGTGAAACCCGGAATTCCCACAGCTCTCACTGTGTTGCCGCGTTTTTTTGAGAACAACAGCTAGGTTGTAGCAATGAAAAGACTATCGACAGAAGTACACAGATGTTTAAAAAAAATGTAGTGAAAAACAGTTTCAATAATTTGCGATCTGAATCAATTAGAAAAGTTGATCGGAGCTCTATTATTGCATCACTCACAGTAGTTGAGTGTTAGATCTTCATTTACGGTATCAGTGCTTTAAATCCTGATGCGGTTCTTTGACAGAAAGTCTGCCGGTGGCACTATAGACAGTTATTAGACTGCCGGTATGCAAAGGCATACTTAAAACATTGAAGAATTACCGCAGGTTACTGCACGGATGAAAGAAAGCTAATCGGGTTAAATGGTACACGATTGCTTCATTCATCTACTCGTATTAGAAATGTCCCGCTTAAATCATATTAACTAATCCAATTTATAAGGAGGTAAGTTGTTATGGGTCAACAACAGCTCTTACTCATCGTATTAAGTGTAATTATTGTAGGTATTGCCGTAGCAGTTGGTATTACCACGTTTCAAAGTAATGCTATCGAAGCAAATCGTCAGGCCGTTATTAGCGATCTGGTAAACTATGCTTCTAAAGCTCAGCGTTTCTTCCGTACCCCGACGCAGCTTGGCGGCGGATCTCAGAACTTTCAGAATTTTGGTCTGAGCCCGATCGACACTGCTAATGCAAACGGAACTTATGCATTTGTTTCTACTGCTCCTTCTAATGCTACCCCGGTAGTTGGAAGCATTGCGACAAGTGGAAGTGCGTTAACTATCTTCATTCAGGGCAGTGGAAACGAGACAGGAAATGACGGTACCAATCCTGTTAAGGCTTTCGCCCGGGTAGTAGCAGATAGTATTTCAACAACGATTCTCAACTAAGTTGACAATTTCAAGATTCACAATTTCCCCGGCCAATGGCCGGGGAAATTTATTTTACGGGAACCAAAGGGAATTGGTGATCAAACTATGGCAGACTTTAGATTCGAAGGTACAACAGCAGCAGGGCGATCTGCCCGTGGTGTAATCTCGGCAAGTAGTTCCGGTGAAGCAAAGCAGAAGATACAGGAACTTGCCAAGAAGCATCAGGTTAAGATTGTTCGTATCCAAAAGCGAAAAACCTTTATTTACAAAGTAAAAAACGCTCAGGATGTTGTTATAAAGGGCGAGCAAAAAGCGTTTACAAAAGATGAAGTAGAACGTGCTCTTGAAACCCTTGGCTATACAATAATGAATATCCAGCCCAAGCTGCTGGATTTCAAGCTGAAGCCACCCACCTCTGAAATTGTTACTTTTGTTCGCGTTAGTGCAGACATGCTTCGTGAAAAACTCCCCTACAATGAAGTGTTGCAGCTTCTGGTGAATGATATTCAAAATGCCAGTCTGCGCGACAGCGTTAAAGAAATCTACAATGATCTCCGTCAGGGTAAAGACAGTGAAGAGGCGTTTATTAAGCAGGAGAAAATCCTAGGTAAATTTACAGCCCGCATGCTGGGTCTTGCCTCAAAAAGTGGAAATATGACCGAAATTTATGATAGTACTGCCAAGTTTCTTGAGCGAAATGCTGAATTTAACAAGAGCCTTCGCAGTGCCCTCATTACTCCGTTTTTTACCATGTTGGTGCTTCTGGGAGCGGTTGTTTTTTATGTGGCATATATCTTCCCCGAAACGGCGCAGCTGTTCCTGAAATTGGGTATGGATTTGCCGCCAATGACGGCCTTTACACTGGAGTTGAGTAATTTTCTTGTAGACAATATATGGATGTTAATGGTCGCGGGAACGGCGCCTCTGGTGGCTGCCGTCTACTTCTTTCGGAGTCCGAAGGGGCGATTTCTATTCGATAAATATATTATTTCCCTTCCCATTATAGGTACGCTTATCCACAAGGTGGCAATTGAGATCTTCTGTCGGGTTTTTTACGCGCTTTATACCGGCTCCGGTGAAAATATTGATGCGCTGAAATTGGCGTCCGAGGCTTGTGGTAACAAATACATCGAACATCAGGTAAAGTCGATTGCAGTACCGCTGATGCTTTCCAAAGGAACTGGTTTGGTTCAGGCTTTTGAAGCAACCGGCGTTTTTACCAAGACGGCGTTAGCACGTTTTCATTCCGGAACGGAAACTGGAACAGTAAGAAAATCTGCGCTGCAGATCGCGAACTACTACGAAAAAGAAACCGAATACAAGCTAAAGAACGCTATTGAATTTATTCAATTGATGATTGCGATGGTCATCACCATCATTATCACACTTCTGACGCTTATTTCTTCTGAAACAGCGGTAATGACACCGCAGTCACCGACTACATAGCAACGGATTGCTGACCGTTGTCTTTGGATTGCAGCTGTTTTAATGGGGGAAGTCAATGTTCTATCTGAAATGGCAGGTTAGAATCAATGCAAGATAGTATGTATAAACTGGGGGTCTCCCTGGTTCAGCAAAATATTGTTGAGTTCGAAACGCTGAAAGAAGCGCTTCGAATTAAGCAGGAAGAGGAAACGACCACTCGCCGTGGGTTGGCTCAAATCCTGGTGACAGACTTCAACGTTGAAGAAAACAGCGTTTATGAAGAAATTGCCAAGTTTTATGGGTTTAAAGTACTCGACCTGCCTGAAGAGGTAGACGAACGCATTGTAGAATTTATCCGCAATGTTATCAAGGCCCTTCCTGAAAACATCGATGCCATGATGCGTGAACAGCGCATCCTGATTTACAAGTACGATAAGAACGTTTCTGTCAGATGGCTATTTGTTTCTGTAGATCCCACCAATCGCCACATCAATGAAATTGCCCGCGCAATCGGAGCCAAGCGCTACGAAGTGCGATATATCAGCCCGGTCGACTATGAACGCCTGACCGAAATTGTCTACGTTCCCGAAAATGAATTTTTACGCAGCATCGAAGATTCCGAGTTCGAGATTGAAGCGGAAGACCCGGATGCCATTATTGATGAAGAGGCGATTGATAGTGAGATTAATCGCGGTCTTTTAGTAAATCTTGTTGAAGGGATGTTGGTCGAAGCTGTGCGCCAGGGAGCGAGTGATATTCACGTTATTCCTGCTGATCGCACCACAACTCGCATTGAATTTCGTATTGACGGAACATTGCGACCCTGGCACATCCAGAAGGGCGTACGCCCGGAGGCTTTGTCTGCGGTAATCAAGGATCGCTCGAAAAATATTGACCGTTTTGAGCGCGAGATGCCTCAAGATGGTTTTATTCAGCGAACGGTTGATAATCATATTATTCGCTATCGTGTTTCTGTGTTGCCTATTGTTGGTCGTGAATATCGTTATAAGCTCGAAAGTATTGTCATTCGAATCCTGGATGACCGTAAGGTAATTACCGACTTCTCGAAGCTGGGCTTTCAGGGCGGTGCAATGGAAGATTTTAAACGCGCCATTTCTCAGCCGCAGGGTATGGTTATCGTAACGGGACCGACGGGTAGTGGTAAGTCCACAACGTTGATTGCAGCATTGAGCTACATTTTACGCCCCGAGATTAACGTGCTAACGGTGGAAGACCCGGTGGAATATGTTATTCAGGGTGTCCGTCAGGTTAAGATTGGTGGCAAGACAGACTTCGAACGTGCTCTGCGCTCTATTTTGCGACATGACCCCGATGTTGTTATGGTAGGTGAGATTCGTGACAAGGAAACAGCAGAAACGGGAATTAAACTGGCGAATACCGGTCACCTCACGTTTTCTACCCTTCACACAAACGATGCCCCAAGCGCTATTTCACGTTTGTTTAAAATTGGTGTCGAGACGTTCCTGATTGCCTATGCGATTAATATTATTATTGCACAGCGCCTGATGCGACGTCTTTGTGAAACCTGCAAGCGCCCCTACAAACAGGTTGATCCGGCAATATTGCTACGCCTTGGTTTTACTGATGAAGAAATTGAAACCACTACGTTTTATGGTGCCGTTGGCTGTAAAGAATGCCATGGTGGATATAAGGGACGAGTTGCAATTCATGAAGCCCTTTACTTCTCTCGCGAAATCCGCAAGATGATTTTCGAATCGAATGATGATATTAATGAAGAAATGATTCGAAAGCAGGCCGTGGAAAACGGCATGCTCACGCTGCGTGCAGCAGGCAGAGAACGAGTAAAGAATGGTACAACAACCCTTCAAGAACTTGCCGCCGTTACCTCAGACGAATAAACGTGATAGACAGGACGCCTATAAATGTCAGGTATTCAAACCATTCTTACATTTGCCGCGTTTTTTATGCTGGTTACAGCCGCATTGAACTTCAATCGTGCCATTGTGGAAAGCGATATTTCGCTTAGCCAAAGTCGCTATCGCTTGGAGGCTCTTTCTATTCTCGATGCACATGCTCACGATGCAACGCAGTTTTACTTCGACGAGACGACACTTGACACCACGCTCGATAATACTCTGGCAAATATGACCATGCCGGGAGACCTGGGCTTGGATATAAGCGATGGCGGCGTAATAGACGACTTCGACGACTACCATAACATGACGATTACGGATTCAGGTAGAAGCACTATTCCATATCAGCTTAGTTTTGAAGTGGAATACGTAACCTTGAGCAGCGATTCTTTTACAGGCTCAGGAACACAACAGTGGCATAAGCGAATGACCATCTCGGTATACGATGCATCAACGACCCCTTATCTCTATCGAATTCAAAACGGAGCAAGGGTTCGCGACACGCTGACGGTCAGCTTTGTTCACAGTTATTGGTTTTACAATTGACGTAAAGAACGCCATCAGATACACAACTTTAAACGCTCTGGGACTCCTCAGAGCGTTTCTGGCAGAATAGAAGGAGACATGTTTTGGGTGGAAGCTCATTACTCGATATCGTTAGTGCTTCATTAATCGGCGGCATTCTTTTGATTGTGGCAATTTCCGCATCTGACAACGGAACGCAGGAATTCTTTAATCAAAACTCAGACCAGATTATGCAGAGCAATCTGACGCAGATGTCCCGAATTATACGCAGCGACTTCAATAAGATGGGATTTGGTATCCCGGAAACGGATACCGTTGTTTTCGTCAGCACGCAAAGTCGCTTCAAATATATTGCTCATCTTAATCAGCATCCCGATTACAACATGTTAATTGACGGTGTGGCATATTTTGATAATATCCCGGATACCATCGAATACGAAATTGCTCTTGATGACACGTTCAGCATTGCTGACCTCACCGTATCCCAATACAATGTCACCCGCACGGTAAAGATGCCCCCTTCTGCGAGTGAGAGTTTTGTTATTGGAAAAATTGGCAATCTTAGCGTGTTCGAATATTTCGATGTTTTGGGGAATCCCGTTTTATTACCGGAAGATGTGCGAAACGTAGAGGCACAGTTTAGCACAATCAATCCGCGCATTATCCTTAGTCCGGAACTCGTGCTTCAGGATTTGGGGTCAATTGCAGATCAACAGCGCAGAACCCAGGAGCTAAAGCGACTTCTTCGCCCATCCTACTGGAAGCAGGTTCGATTTGCATCACGTAATTTAAGAAGATAACGAAGGAGCGCATGCCATGTTTGGTAAGGGTGCAATCATTACCGTATTAGGCTTTATGGCGGCATTTTCGCTTTATCAGCTTAAGCTTGGACGCACAATGTCCAACACGACTGACAATTTTAATCAACACTATAGATCTTCCCTTGTGCATAAAACTGCACAAAGCGGCATGAATTATGCAATAAACGAGACCTGGCAAACTCAGGTTTATAATACGACCTATACCGTTCAGGCTGAGCAGTGTACCGCTGTTGTTAATGTTTCTACAATTGGCGCTGATACGCTACAGATCGTTTCTCGTGCCTGGGGATATGCCTTCGATGCGAGTGAATATTCGTCATCGGGAAACCGCATGCGAGTGCAGGATTCGGTGGTGGCATTTTTTGCCTATTACACCCCTCTTTCTCGTTGGTTTTGGTTTACCGGTCGCGAAGGAAATGTCTACTGGACAACCGGAGACTCTGTTTGGGGGCCGGTGCATACGAATGGTGTTCTTAAAACGTTTGGATCACCGGTATTTATGGATGACGTAACGGCTTTCCTCGGTATCGATCCGCCTCCGGGCGATCCATCTAATCTGGCTGTCTATAACGGTAACTGGGAAATAGGCATTCAGGGAACCATTCCTACGGATATGTCTGATTTGGTAAACGCTGCGACATCGGGGAATGGAGGAGCGTTAATGAACACCAAAGCGCTCTACGATACGCTGACTACCCTGGAGTTTTTACCTTCAGGAAACGTTATTCGAACCATTGGTGCAGTAAGCGATACTGCGGTTGTTAATTTGCTGGCACCGACAGGCGTGATTCATTCCACAGCAGATGTCCGAGTAAGCGGTACCTTTGATGGTCAACTTACGATTTACTCTGAAGGCAATATCTGGATAGATGATGATTTGGTATATGCAAACGATCCTCTTATCGATAATGCCTCGGACGATGTTCTCGGCTTGGTTGCCAACAACAACGTCATCGTTACCGACAATGCCGCGAACAATACAGATCTGAATATTCAAGCCAGTATACTAGCGGTTAATGGTGAGTTCTACGCAGAAAATTATGAATCACGTCCTGTCGCTGGCGAGTTAAACGTCACCGGGAGCGTGGTGCAGGAAACGCGCGGCGGACTCGGGACATTTGATTGGAGTGGAACCGGACTTCTGAGTGGCTTTAGTAAGGATTTCCGATTTGATAGCAGATTGAACACAATCTCTCCACCAAGCTACCCGGGAATACGAAATTTACAGCTACTCTCGTGGTGGGAATAAGAACGGAATTTAAACAGGTCTATGTCAACAGATACACGAAATTCGGATTACGCTCGAAAACTGCTTAAGTCGCTGCGCGCTCAAATGCCTGCCGGAATTGGAGAACTTGAAAGACAGATCTTCATCGGTAAAAAGCTGCTGACTCGCATTTCACAGGAAGACAAAAGCGCACTTCGCGGATATTTCCGATACATAATGTTGCAAATCAGACAGTATGATGTCTCTGATATTGAGCTGGGAGGATTTGGCTCAAACAGCATTATCTGGGTAAGGGTTCAAGGACGAATCAAGGCCAGTAAAGAGTTTGGAATCTATCATCCCGATGAGTTCAGTATTCTTATTCAATCGCTCTTGATGGATTCGCAAAAGGAAAAACTGTATTCCAATCGCAGTCTGGACCTTTCTTATAGCACCCGAGCTGGTGAAGAGTTGTTGCGTTATAGAGCGAATATCTATTTTGAACTCGGTGGTCTTGCCCTAAGTATGCGCGCAATTAACCCGCAAATTCGCCCCTATGCCAGTTATAATTTCCATCCCAGTCTGGATCAGCTTCTTAGCTTGAAATACAGCAAGGAAGGTCTGGTTCTTATTACCGGTATTAGTGGTGCCGGAAAGAGCACTACAATGGATGCGATAATAGATATGAATAATCGCACAGTTGATGGCCACATAGTTTTGATAGCTTCACCTGTCGAATTTATTCATCCATCTAAACGTTGTGTTGTTCGCCACCGTGAAGTTGGAGTGGATACAATTTCTTTCAAAAGTGGCGCGATCGAAGCACTCAGACAAGACCCGGATATCGTTGTAATTGGTGAGATGCGTGATCCGGAAACAATTCTTTCTACTCTTGAGGCCGCGGATAGTGGACACAAAGTATTCTCGACGCTGCACACATCCTCAGCTATTGAAAGCGTTGAGCGTATTGTTGGTGAAGTGCCTTCGGAGGAACAAAACCGCGTTCGTCATCGTCTTGCAGACACGCTTCGTTGCGTAATCTCTCAGAAACTGGTTCCCAGTCTCGATGGAAAACGCGTGTTGGCACGAGAGATTATGATTGTGACGCCATCGGTGAGAAGTGCGATTAAGAATAATAATGCCAATGAGATCTACCAGATGATTAATGAGGGAAACCGCGACGGTATGATCACTATGGAACAAGATCTAAAACGTCTTTACCTGGAACGACGCATTTCCCGGGAAGATGTCTATAATTTTGCTAACAACAAGCGAAGAGTGCAGCAGCTTCTTCAATAAGTTGAGGATTTTTGATTAATGGCGACAAAACCCCGCTACAGCATTGGCATTTTCGATGAGGGTACCGTTCTGCAGGTTGTATGCCTGTTGAAAAAGGGTAACGATATAAAAGTCGTCGATGCGGAAGTATATAAACTTGCCGGACGTCTCGAGTCTGTCGATGTCGGTGAAGATTCCATTCTGCATCACGCAAGTGTGATGACAGATATGTCTGAACCGGTAGAGCTGAATAACGCTGCCGCCGCAAATGGCAGTATTCAGATTGATAATTATCCGGACAACCTGGCCGACCAGAATCTGTTTATCCTGCGCGAAATTTTGAGTAAGTATTCGCACAAGAAATACAATATCGCAATCAGCCTTTCCGAACCTCAAATTTACTATACCACCTTCACTGAAGATTGGGGTATGGATGGCGATGAGCTGGCCGACAAAGTTATCGAAGAACTTTCCGTTTCGCATCCCAATCGCCAGCGTCTTAAAGATGATGACTTTGAACTGTTGCGCATGTCTGATGGAAGACTGCTTACCATCATTCGCGACTCTACGCTGAAGGTAATTAATCTTCTTGAAAGCGTACAAAAAGGCATTGTTAAGAAGATCTCGTTCCTTGAAAGCGCTGAAATTTCGCTGGTCAATCTTGTAAAAGAAATCTATCGCTTTAAGCGTGGGCAAATAAGTTTGATTGTGTACGTTGGTCGCGATTATAGTCGACTGATTTTTATGCGTGGTAATCTGATTTACAGCATATCGCATTTAATCGAAGCGGGCCTCGATTCAGGGAATATTGCAAATACGATTTATAGCCGGGTTCTGCTGGAGCAAGATAATCTGCAGCTTCCGAAAATCAACAATGTGATCCTGTCCGGTGAAGCGCACGAGGCCAATCTTGCAGACTTCCTGCGCCGCAATCTTTCCGGAAATATTCATATCGAATATATCAATTTTCAGAAGTTTGGTGTTCCCGGTATGGAGTCGGTGCTTTCGCGCTTTAGTGTGGCTATCGGGTCGGCACTTCGTGCTCTGGAGACGGAGAATGAATTTTTCTATGACGTCGATTTAATGCCGCAAAAGCTGCATGATAGTCGTAAAGGCGGACGCTTTGGCGCATTGGGTTGGGTTGCGATGATCTTTATTGCCATCATGACCTGCTTCGCAACCATTAGCGCACATAAGCAGCTTTCTGAACTGGGCGATATCCAAAAGAAGAATGAGTTTCAGCAGGCTGAACTCGATGAGCTCAATCGCGTGGAAGAACGAATTAACACCGAAAAAGCAAAGCTCACAAACTACGATAAAGCGCTGGTTATTATCGACTCACTCATGATTGGGGCAAATACCTGGAGTAACTTCCTGGCCGACCTTACCGAGACCACGCAGAGAATTGGTGGCATTTGGGTATCTGAAGTCAGCTTTGAGCCTCAAAAAAGCAAGGTGAAATTAAAGGGATATTCAACCGGACGAGAACGAATTCCGCAATTTTCCAAAGCCTTTAATGACGCTACGCTAAAGGTGGTAGAGGTTAAAGAAAGAGACGGAAAACGGCTCTATTCCTTTCATGTAGAAACAATTATAAATAAGTAAACGGGAGATGAACGCGTGTTTTCTGAAATGACACCAAAGGTTAAAAATGCCGTGATTACCGGTGCTGTTCTGTTGTTGGTTACGCTGATTTGCGGCTATCTGGTCCTTTTTTATCTCCCGGGCAGAATCGATAATGCGCACTCGTTAAATGAGTCGCTGAAAACGAAGATCTCGTCGCTTCGCGAAATCGGTAAGGAATATTACCACGTTCAGGAGCTGCTGCAGCAAAAAGAAGAAAAGCTGCTGGTAATGAATAAGGTGATTAACAGTGAGGTTACACCCGCTGATACCTATGAATATCTAAACTCACTTCTCGATTATTCCGGATTTGTGGATTTCGATATGCGATTTCAGGGAAGCAAAGATTTACAAAGCTATGGCTATAATGTGTATCAGATCAAAGGCCAGGGAGATTTTGATCGTATCTATAAGTTCATCAGCTATATCGAACGAGGACCGCAGATATATCGCATTAAGAAAATGAGCCTGCGTGCCCGCAATGCCGACAAGTTTGTTGGCGAGGAACCGGAGATACCGTTTAACATGCAGGTTTGGGCATATTATGCCAATCTGGAAGATCTTCCTGCGCCACGTATTAGTCTGGACGGCGTAACAATTGATCAGATTAAGAATCCGTTCAGCGCTTCAATGGCCGGTGTGCAAATAGCGCCGAGAAAGCGCAAACGCTCGGGGAACACCTCTCGAACACGACAGGCTCCCAAGGCTCCGGCTAACCCAAGAGGTTTGGTGGAAGTTGGTAAAGCCAAATTGAAGGCTGTTATGTTGGGTCGGGCGATGATTGAAGATCACAAGGGAAAAACGCATATGCTTCGTGAGGGTGATGAGGTGTTTTTGGGGGCAATTTCAAAAATCGACCAGACAAATAACAGGGTCGAAATTAAACTCAATGACGGCAGTAGTCACGTTCTGACTATGTATTAAGAAAGTCGTATTAACGCGCAATAGCAGAGAGTATCGCAATGACACGTAAAGTACTGGTAGTTTTGATAGGTTTATTCTTGTTGATCTGCTCGCAAGGAGTTTGGGCGCAAAGTAATGAAAAAACTGTGCTTAGAAAAGCATATGCCAAGCCCGAAGAAATAGTCTCTTTCTCACGTTCAACGTCATTCAGACAGGTCATGCTTATCTTGAATGAGCTGAGCCAGAAGTTTATGGGCAAGGTTATTATTGATCCGGAAAATCGCAATGAAGCAATTGATGTCGATATCGATAAGATGCATTGGCTGACGGCTCTGGAACTTATTCTTCGTACGAAAGGATTATGGTATGAAGAAAAACCGACCTACCTGCAAATTTTTGCAGTAAAGGATGGACCACAAAAGCAGGAACTAAGCAAGGATGTTATTGCTGCTAAAGAGAAGTATGATTCGCGTGAAGTAATTATTTCAGCCTTATTTTTTGAGGCTGATGATACCAAGCTACGCCAGGCTGGAATGAGCTGGAATTTCACGCGAAATGATGATTTAAAGCCTACTATTATCAATCGCAGTGTCGATGAAACGGGTGGACTGTTTGAGTTTATGGTCGAACCATCCGGTAGCTTTGGTGAGTTGACAGCTGTTTTTAAAGCACTGGAAACCGACCAGGTGGGTGAAGTTGTTGCGAATCCGCAAGTTACTGTTCGCTCTGGTGAAGAAGGTCGTATTCAGGTTGGTAGCGATATCTCGGTAACCCTTCAGGATTTTGCCGGTAATGCAGTTACACAGTTCTTCTCAACAGGATCGATTATTAAGGTCGAGCCTGAGGTTGTTGTATATGATTCAATTGAGTTTATTCATATCGATCTGGAAATTGAGCGAAGTAGTTCTTCTTCCGGCGATGCGGGTATTGAAATTGCGAAGTCTCGTGCGGAAACGACTGTTATGCTGCTCGATGGGGAAGAAACACTGATTGGTGGACTCTTTATCAACGAAGAGGCAAACGAGCGAAGTGGAGTGCCATTTTTAAAAGACCTGCCCTGGTGGTTCTTTGGCTTGCGTTATGTTTTCGGCTTTGAAAGGCAGAATCGAATTAAAAAAGAACTGCTGATTCTTATTAAGGCAGAGATGCTGCCTACAATTAAGGAACGTTTCGAACAAAAGCTACGTGGTGCTAAGCAGCGAAAAGTTCTTACTGAGGAACGTCGTAAGGGGCGCAAGCAGTTTGAAGAATATCAGCAGCAGAAGAAAAATGGTGAAAAGGATGCCAGTCCGCTTAAACGGAACACTGTTCCAAGGCGTCGTAAATAAGAGTAATCTTTTGCTTTAAAGTAATGACAAGACTTACCGGGCAAGGCGCAATGTGGCGTCTTGCCAGTATACTTTTTTGACAATCTCTCCAGTGTATGGCAATCGTCTGGTTGTATTACGTTGATCCCACTCTAAATTTAGCAAGACTCGTTGTTGCGCAAAAAGGCGTAATGCCGAGTAAGTTTTTCCACTTGCCTATAAGTAGTGGGATAAATTTATTCGATAAGTCATTTTTCTACAACCGAATGTCGAAGATTATACTGAAGACAAACAAAAGGATTTTGTTATGGGACAGCAACAGCTTTTATTAATCGTGCTTACAGTGATAGTGGTAGGTATTAGCGTTGCGGTAGGGATACAGGTGTTCAGAGGAAGTGCACAGGAATCAAATCGCGGTAACCTCATCTCGTACTGCGTTACCCATGCTTCTCGGGCACAGCTCTATTTCCGAACGTCACGTGAGTTTGGTGGCGGTGCACAGAATTTTGATAAGTTTCACCTTAGTCCATACGATACATCTAATGGATATGGGGCATATAGTGTCACAACAACTGTGCCGAGCGGGACTTCCCCCGTTCCCGGAAACGTGGCAGAGGTTACTGGTAGTTCCGGGACAATTTATGTTGTTGGAACTGGAATTGAAACAGGGGATGACGGGTCAAATCCGGTAAAGGCTTATGTGCGGGTAACTTCGGATAGCTTGCAAACAATTGTTTTAAACTAATGAATTGCGCCGGAGATAAGCTTTCCGGCGCAATTCATTACTATAGAGTGGCTCGCAGCTCGAAAGAAAGTCGTTTATTAGACTCACTAAAACCGCTTTCCAACGAAATACCTTCAAACAAGTTCAGGTTGTTGAGTTGATATAAGTAGTTCTGCAGCATAATTGAAGCCCGCCTCGAACCACCTTCCGATATCTCGCCAACTATATTTACCGTATAACCTTTTCCATTAACAAGCGCTTTATTGTTGATTTCCTCTCCATTTGCTTTTTGAAACTGCATTTGTTTCAGCCGGATTGTCGATGGCGTTACAAAATTGAACAAATCGAGAACTTCCAACATTATCGGTCTTTTAAGATCCCTTTTGGGTTGTTCTGATACAGTCATTTCCTTGCTTCCATACAAGACTTCCATGTTACGACTCCCTTTATTAGATTCTTACTCTTCGTAAATCCCTATACTATTTTTAAAGCGAACTTGAATATGTTAAAAAAAATAGAACGATTTAAGCTATTGCCTGTAAAGTCTGAGCGACTTGATGCACTGCTTCCTGCAATGCTTCCGGAATACTCCAGACGTTTTTTGCGCGCTCTTATCCTCCAGGGTGGAGTATATGTCGATAAAAAGCGCGTTCGCAAACAGGGCTATATGGTTAGAGCGAATCGCTCGGTTCATATAAAGATCTATATTTTTGATGGTTCAACGATTGAGGCGCTTGCTAAAAAAGTTCTTTGGCAAGACACAATCCTGCACCAGGCAAATTCATTTGTTGCAGTTAATAAACCCTCCGGTATTCCAACAGCTCCAACTGAATCCTCATCTGTTCATAATCTTTATGCTTACCTCAACCGCTCGAAATTAGTACCGCCAACTGCATTTCCCGGCAACCGCTTGGATCGTTACACGAGTGGAGTGGTTATTATTCCACTAACCCGAAGATTTTCTGCAAAGCTCAATGAGCAACTTGCTAATCGTTCTATTCCCAAAAAATACCTTGCACTGGTATCCGGATTACCTGAGAAAAATGAGTGGAAGATCGAAGGTTATATGAGCCGTTCGCAGCACGGAAAAATGATTCTACGTGCAGATAAAAGGCACAATGCCCGATATTCCTGCAGCAGATTCTCAGTGCTGGCAACGAACCGTGAAAAAGAAGTTACATTAGTTGCTGCGATGCCTGAAACGGGACGAACCCATCAGATTCGGGTTCATCTTCTTGAGAGTGGCCTGCCGATAATAGGGGATTCTCAGTATGGAAAGCGAAGATCGCTATCGATCGATGCCAGCCGGATGATGTTGCATTGCTATCAAATGGATCTAGCAGGTGTTGAAGAAGCCAACACCTTGATTGTAACTGAAATACCAGAGGAATTTACACGAATATTTAACTCTGACATTAGTTTATAATCGGTCGGTAGGAGACGAACTTAAATGAGAATGAATATTTTTAGCAAATAATATGGTTTTAATCTCAGGAATTCTTTTTCTGCAAACGAACAGCATATGAGCCGTCGATATTGTGACGATGCGGGAAAGTTCTCAATGTGTAATTGTCCCATACGAATATTTCTGCCGGGAAATCGCTAACAGGTGTTGCAGTAAACTGCGAGTGGTTCGCGAGGAACTGTTCAACTACCCGCTCATTTTCGTCAGGGTCGATTGTGCAGGTGCTATAAACCAGAACGCCATTGGGCTTTAGCAGCTCAGAGGCTTTTGCAAGGAGTTTTATTTGAAGCTCCTTCATTTCTTTTATATCCTCGATAGTGCGTTTCCAGCGCAAATCTACCCGCTTATTCAACACGCCAAACCCAGAGCATGGAGCATCTAGCAGAATACGATCGAAGCCTTCTGAGTCTTCGAACTTCAGGGCATTTACAACTTTGGTGTCTACATTGGTAACACCAAGTCGGCTTAAATTCTCGCGCATGACAGCTGCACGCGCCTCATGTTTCTCAAGTGCTACAATACGTCCCGTATTATTCATTTTCTCTGCTATGTAGCCACATTTCCCACCCGGTGCAGCACACATGTCAAGAACCCGTTCACCGGGCTGTGGATCCAGCAAGTGAACCGGTATTCCGGTGCTGATGTCCTGGACAGAGACGGCGCCGGATTGAATAAGCCCAAGTTTACGGAAATCGGAAAAATTTTCGATTCGATAAAAACCAGGCAATTCACCATTGTCCTGAAAGCCTATATCATTTTCTGTAAGCTGATTGACAAGACCAGGTATATCAGACTTTAAGTGATTTACCCTGACCGTCAGGAGCGGGCGGGAATTATTCGACTTGCATAAAGCAACCGTCTCATCTATTCCCCACTGTTCTATCCAGCGTTGGATCAGCCACTCGGGATGGCTATAGGTCACAGACATGCGTTCCATAAACTCGAGATTGAGCTCTGCATATTGTAGTTTCTTTTCTTGCCTGAGATAGTTCCGCAAGATGGCATTAACCAGATTTGCTGTTTTCTGATTAAACCGTTTCTTAGAAATTTCAACTGCTTCGTTTAGAACAGCATAGGGAGGAATGCGGTCGAGGAACATTAATTGGTATGCAGATGAACGCAGATTGTTTTTTACGTCGGGAATCAGATTGTTATATTCTCCGACATAGAGCTGCTTCAAATACCAGTCTAGCCGATATTGCCAACGCAATACACCATTAACGGTTTCTGTTATCAACCGCTTATCAGGATCGTTAAAAGAGTTCAACTCTTTCTCCAGAAGGCGGTCGGTATAGGACTGCCGTGTTTCTACCCGAGTTAATATCTCAATAATGCGAGTTCGGGCATTAATCTGAGAGTCAAAATCCTTGCCTGTTTTTGGATCCTTAGAAGAAAGAGGGTCTTTCGTTTTTTGCTTAGTCATGTCTCTGTCAAAAAGGCTTTTTGGCTATTGGGTTAGCAGATCATTAATGATCTCAATAAATATAGCAAAAATTTGAAGAGAGTAAACCTGTTTTTAAGGAATTATTTTTTTAAGACTTAAGTCCAATAAAATCGCTTAATGGGCGTTTTGGGGAGGGGGAATTTTCGGGGCCGCTTTGCCCCGAAAATCACTACGTTCTTAGGTTCTGTCGCTCAGGTTTTGATACGTTGCGGCTGTCGCAACACTCTTATAGCCGGGGCGAATAATTCTACCACCATTGATGATCTCATCAATTCGGTGTGAAGACCAGCCAACAACACGAGCCATTGCAAATAGCGGTGTATAAATTTCAACCGGGAATTTCATCATATCATAAACGAAGCCTGAGAAAAAATCAACATTTGGCGAAATAACCTTTGTCGATTTTTTGATATCGCTAAAAAGGCCGGGCGTTAATTTCTCGATTGTAAGATATAAATTAAACTCATCCATTCGTCCGGTATCTTCAGCGAGTTGTTTCGCCTTCTTTTTAAGTACAACAGCACGTGGGTCGGATTTAGTATAGACTGCGTGACCCATTCCATATACAAGTCCGCTTTTATTATGAGCTTCTTTGCGAATAATTTTAGCAAGATAGTCACTTACCTGGCCTTCATTACCCCAGTCCTTCACGTTGGACTTTATGTTATCCATCATATACATAACGTTGGAGTTTGCTGCACCGTGCAGCGGACCTTTCAAAGCCCCGGTTGCCGCAGCAATAGCGCTGTAGGTATCGGTAAGGCTCGAACTAACAACGTGAGAAGTAAAAGACGAGTTGTTTCCGCCACCGTGTTCAGCATGCAGGATTAAAGCAAGATCAAGAATTTCCGCTTCCAGAGATGTGAACTGACTGTCCGGTCGTAGCATGTGCAGGAAATTTTCTGCAATGTCGTATCCTTCTTTCGGCGGGTTAATGAAAAGGGATTCATCATTGTATTTATTTCGCATTGCGCGAAATGAGTAAGCAATAATCGCCGGAAACTTTGCGATTAACTCCATGCTTTGACGGATCAGGTTCTCAATATCTGTCGCGTCAGGATTTTCATCAAGAGTATAAAGCATCAGGGTCATACGCTGTAACGCGTTCATAACGTTTGCGCTGGTATACTGCAAAATTCCGGTGCCCACGAGACGTCGTGGAACGGCCATCATAGGATAAAGTGCGTTTTCGAATTCCTTTAGCTCGGCAGCCGTTGGCAGTTCACCGAAAAGTAAAAGATGGCTCACTTCAGCAAAGCCGTGGCGACCGTCGTTCTGAAATCCTGCAACCAATTCCTGTATATCAATTCCACGATACGAAAGCCTCCCATCTACAGGAACCAGTTTGTCATCGACTTTTTCCGACCCGATAACGCCTGAAATTCTGGTTAATCCGGCTAATACACCCGAACCATTTGCGTTACGTAATCCGCGCTTTACATCCAACTCGGTGTATAGCTCGCGGTCAATTTTGTTGTTTTCTATTACCTTCTCTGCTGCACGGTTGACGAAATTGCTGCTCATACGTACCTTTTCCTCTTCAGTTTTTAGCGTCGGTGGCCTGAATTTAACAAGCAGATCAAACTAGCGTATGCAGAACACCCCCTCTTACGTTGATTGTAATGTAACTACTCAACAAAAAATTTGCCAGTAACGTTTCAAATAAAAACTAATCTTCTTGAATCAATGTCAGGGCATCCTCTGCTTTTTCAAGCATGGCAGCAGCAGATATCTGCTCTCCAAGTGCTTTCTGCATCCAAACCTGCGGAGCAAGGCAGCCCAGTTTACACATTCGCTCCATTTCCCGCGCCAGATTACGCTTTTTCAAATAACTTTCAATTTGAAAAGCAATAATATGACCAATTGCATAGTCTGGTATATACATACCGCAGTAAAGTATGTGAGAATAGATCGCGAGAATATGTTGGTTCTTCGAACCAAAAAGCGGGGTAAAATAGGTGTTCCAAATGTCCGCTGAAAGCATAAGAACCGCCTCTTTAAGTGCTTCAGGTCCAGCTTCTGGATTCTCGTACATCCAGCGCCAAATTCGCATGTCGAGCAGTGAAACGCCTGCAATTTCCAGGGTTTGCCATACAGTGTGCAACGTTTCAGATGCTTCTGATAGTACATCGTCTTTTGATAAGCCAAGTACCTGTAGATCTCTGCCTTGAAACACAAAGGCAAAGGCCTCAGTGAATGCGGTGTTTGGTACCCCCTCCAGCGTATAATAATCAATGTCGTTCATTGAAAAAACCTGCTCAACACTATGACCCAGCTCGTGCATGGCGGTATTAAACCCCTTGTAGTCCATTCCGGAACTCGGCACTCTCGTTCGTAAATGAGCGGTATCCTTACGCATTTGCGCTCCCAGGGCATGGCCAGCTCCCCTGGCGGCGTCTACTTTAATGTAGCGTTGAAGGTAGGTGGATTTGCGCTTTGAGAAACCCAGCCCATGAAGAATATCAGACAGGCCTTTTTCAAAAGACTTTGTGTCGGAAAATGCTTTCTGCACTTGGGCATCCAATTCTAATTCTGATGTACTTCCACTTGCGGCAAACCCGGAATACCAGATGTCAAAAGGTTCCAGTTTACGCCCCATGCGTTTTCGAATCAAATCTGCAATTCGAGATAAGACCGGCGCATCCAGCACGCTGTGCAATAGCGCCTCAACGTTCTTTTCAGAAATCTCGCGGTTTTGCTTAAAACGACGATCTATCAAAGAAGGGGCCGAGGGCGTGAACGCATCCAGTTGTCGTTCAGCTTCAAAGGTAGACCATAAACAGGAATAACGGCGATTTTTCTCCGGGGAATCGTCTGCTGTGTGTCCCTGGTGCGGAGAAAGTTTATTTGAGTCGGGCTGCCAGTCTGCATTGGGATTGTTAATTGCCCCCTGTGGAATTTCCTGTGAAATAATACGCTGCATGACTTTCTCAATCAGCTTTTGCTTTTCAAGTCCGTCCGGCTCAGCATACTGAGCCTTGATCTCGTCTCGCAGTCCCCAGTGACTAATTAGTTTCATCTCTTTCGGGAAAACACGTTTTCCGGATTTGTTAAGCAAATTGTGCATGTAAATATTATAGGAGTACACGTAGTCTTCTGCTGCTGCGTAAATGCTGGTGCGATGTTGTTTCACATGGCCGGGAATTCGTTCATCGAATCGGTCGGCCAATCTGGCATCGGCCCAAACATGTCGCTCCCAGGTCAAACCATCGCGATTTTTCTCTTCCAGCGTATAAAGTGGAAAGTTTAGAAGAGCAACAAATGCCAGGCGGGCTTTGAATAAATCTTCCTGGATATGTGCAAATACATCGAAATTGGCGAAAAGAGAATCTACTGGCTGCATCTCACCGGTGTCGACATGTAGTGCCCAGTTTAGTTCGCGATAGGTGCGGTGAAAGTTGCCGTATATCGACTCCAGATGTGACTGAAATCGATCGCGTAATCGGGTTAGCTTTTCCGAGTCGGAAATGAAATGCTGTTGGCAAAACTCATCGAATGTTTGATTATCTCCATCATCATCAGACCAGCGTGCTGCGACCTGACGAACGCCGCGATCTATTCGTGATTTCTGCCCTTTACCATGTGTGTTGATCAGTGACTCTATTGTCTGGCGGGTGGCTGCAACAATACTGCTCATATTTTTCCTCACTTCCGTCGTCTGGTAGGCGCTATGCAGCGCCATTCTAACATTCCATGTTTCGTTCCATTTTCTTCATTTAAATGTATAACGGAAGTGGGGAAGTTTGGAGCAGTTTTAAAAGTAATTTGGAGCAGTTTTCAAAACTGCTCCAAACTTAAGCCTGATCAATTTACGACTCTCGCGCGCACCCCAAAATTTACGTTGTCCTTCAGCCACGAGAAAAAACGCTGCTGCGATTTTAGTGGGGTTTCCGGCATAAATATATCCGGATCCTTCCAGGTTCGCATCACTTCCGCATCCTGCGTCCAAACCTTAACGCGCTTGCGCTTCACCTCTGTCTGCCAACGTGTAGCGACAACCGCATCGGTATAAAGCAGCCTCAACGTTACGTTTCTGGAAAGAGTTTCAAGAGGCTTTACGGCAACGCTTTCGTAGGGAGTTGCCCCCTCCTTGCTGATATCGGGAATGCCATCACTTAGCATAACGATAGAGATTGGCCGCAGTAACAGGTTCTTATTCTTTATATGAAGCGCGATTTGCTCGAAAAAAGCGTTGTAATCAGTAAATCGGTTTACCTTTCCTCTGGGAAATATCTCTCGCAGGCGTTCTCTTATTTCATCTACAGACTTGTTTTGAAAGGTCTGAATCGGGTAAAATGTTTTCGGTTCGTCCGCGGTGGCACCACCTATTGAGCTGACAAATAGCTTCTGCGGTGTTTCGAGCTCGCCCAGTTTGTTGAGATGGCTATAAATATAATGAGCGAGAAAATCCAGTGAGTCTTCAAAGTATGGGCTCTTGGCAAAGGAGCCGCTAATGTCGACTCCTACAAACATGCAGAGCCTGGGTTTCTTCTCGCCGGTTGTAAGACAGCTGATCGTAAAGAAGGATAATAAAAGCAATATAATGGCGAAATATTTATGTCTATTCATGATGTATTCTCTCTCTTAATCTATTTTTCAACCCCTTTTGGCTAGGCGTCGCGTAGCGATTGTTCTTTTCTATCCATTTTTTTCATGAGTGTGTTCGCGCTGCCGATTTCGCTGATGCTCTTGAAGGGAAGCTCAAACAAGTGCTTACCGTTAATAAGTAGAGCACAAAAGTTTATCGCTGCGGCGACTATCTGGAGTGGGGGAAGCATAAATGTAGATAGTAGATGTTCACCCTTATCCTCAACCCAACTAATATCGGAGCGGATTTTAGCCAAAAATGAAGAGAACACTTCCGTATAAGATGGCTTAGGTTCTGGCGCTTTCTTGGCATTTTTCTCAGATCCTGTTTCCTGTTCTTCAACACCGCGCCCCTGAATCATTGAGAGAATGACAGGGGTGCCATGTGCTGCAAACAGAAACCACGACAGGCTTCGAATACCAAACCAGGCAAGTGCAGCAATGGCAAGGGTCGAAAATAATCCGAGTTCAAAATTGTCTGAATATTGCGCGAACCATGGAACCAGCGCATCAACAAACTCGCGATACAGAAACAACACCTCAACCATAAGTACCACAACCTCAATTACAAGAACGCCCAAAATTGCCGGAATATTTTTACTCTTCACTACCTCAAGAAAATTTGCCAATACGGCGTAACTCCCCAAAATTACCAGTAGCATAAAGATGAAGAGTGGAATACGAATCATTGTCTCGCTGAGTTGTTCACCAGTAATATTAGAGAAGGTGTCTATCACCAACGGAGTGGTTACATAGGTAAAGATAATGGCTTCGATAAAACACCAGAAGAGAGTCAGGACAACAGCAACCCACGGGACGCTGGATTTTAATACGTGCTGGCCACCCTGTCGTAAAACTCTGAACGGCAGTAATATTGTATCATGCAGAATGGAGAGTATTCCCATCACGGTAATTTTGATGAGGCCTACCAGTGCTGCAACCAGATAGAGCAGGAAACGCACAACCCCACCCCAAAATGCCACAATAGATTTCCCCATGTCCCACCACGTAATGAAGATGAGCGTAATAAATTGCTGTCGGTTTTGCCGAACCAGCACCGTTAACATGCATGCTACGGTTAACCAGCAGGCAAAAATAATTGCTGCGACAGGAAGTAGAAGCAAGCAGCGTTTTGCAAGCATAATCCACATGTCGTCTGAACTTCCCCAGGCAAACGCCAGGAAGGAATCCTGAAAGAAGGTTGGGAAGAATAGTATTGCTACAAGCATTTTAATTAAGGCGCTGTTATCAGAAAGCATAATTAACCCCTCGGTTTTAATTCCCGTTGGTGGGAAAATGTGATACACGTCAAAAATTTGACTGCTTTTGTAAAAATACTGCACAGCCTGACAGGCTCCCTTTTGAGCCCCGCAAGAACGATATCCCTTTATTACCTGCTGATAATGCGACACTTACCTATGGCGCGATGAGGGTTATACGAGTTTTACAGGTGTAAATTGCCCGTATCAACGTTCTGAATAAGGCAATTTGCATACCTGAAAATTAAAAAGGGGTTTTGGTAAGACATGTTGGAGAAAATATGAAGCGGAGATAACCCTTGATATCGAGGTGTCGAATTTTTAGAATATAGCTTCTGTTCGAAACTCATTCGAGAAAGGTTAAATATGAAAGTTTTAGGTGTTGACGTTGGTGGATCAGGAATAAAAGGAGCAATTGTTGATACGAATACGGGGGTACTGCTTGAAGAACGTTTTCGTTTGGATACTCCGCAGCCGGCGCATCCTGATGTCGTTGCAGAAACCGTAAACAAAGTAGTAAAACATTTTGATTGGAAGGGGCCGGTTGGCTGTGGATTTCCTGCTGTTGTTCGCAATGGATTAGTTAAGACAGCGTCAAACATTTCTAAAAAATGGATTAATGTGTCTGCTGAAAAGCTGTTCTCCAAGACTACTGGCTGCGAGGTTCGGGTCATGAATGATGCCGATGTTGCTGGTCTTGCCGAAATGAAGTTTGGGGCAGGCAAGGGTAATATGGGGAGTATTGTCATGATTACAATCGGAACCGGATTGGGCAGTGCGCTGTTTCGAAACGGTATTTTATTCCCCAATACCGAGTTTGGGCATTTCAAGCTAAAGGGCGATATTGCTGAACACTATGCGGCAAACTCGGTGCGGAAAAAAGAAGACCTCAGCTGGAAAAAGTGGGGAAAACGCTTCAATCACTATCTGGAAGAGGTTGAGTTACTTGTTGCACCGGACCTGATAATTCTTGGTGGTGGGGCCAGTAAAAAAATTGATCGTTTTGAAGACGAAATTGAAATTGAAACAGAAGTCGTTACCGCTACGTTATTAAACGAAGCGGGAATTGTTGGTGCTGCCCTATCAATTTTATAACTAACGACAATGGAGATGAATATGCGTTCTCATGAAGTGGACTATGAAGTATTTGGTGATGATTTGCAGGTAGTCGAAGTAGAGCTGGATCCCGGAGAAACAGTAATTGCAGAAGCCGGTGCAATGAACTGGATGGAAGAGAATATTGAGTTTGAGGCGCGAATGGGCGATGGTTCGACCGCTGAACAGGGACTTCTTGGAAAACTCATGAATGTAGGTAAACGCGTATTAACCGGCGAATCGATTTTTATGACGCACTTTACAAACAGTGGCTCTGGCAAACGGCGAGTTGCTTTTGGTGCACCGTATCCCGGAAAGATAATGCCCATTGATTTGGATGAAGTAAATGGAGAGTTACTCTGTCAAAAAGATGCATTCTTATGTGCAGCATTAGGTACACAGGTAACAATTGCGTTTAATAAGCGCCTTGGCTCTGGTTTCTTCGGCGGTGAAGGTTTTATTCTACAGCGCCTGAAAGGCGATGGTATGACTTTTATACACGCCGGAGGAACGGTCATCAAGAAGGAGCTGAGAGGAGAAACCCTGCGGGTAGATACCGGTTGTCTTGTCGCGTTTACTAAAGGAGTCGATTATAATATTCAAGCAGCGGGCGGATTAAAATCTATGTTCTTTGGTGGCGAGGGCATTTTTCTGGCCACTTTAAAAGGACATGGAACGGTTTATTTACAGAGCCTTCCGTTTTCAAGACTTGCCGACCGCGTGCTGCAACACGCCCCTTCTGTTACCGGTAGAAGTAAGGGAGAAGGCTCGGTTTTGGGATCGCTCGGAGGCATGATCTCCGGTGATTAGATTAAAGAAATACCATCAACTGATTCTAAATACATCCTTATCACAATGCAGGAAACCATCCTGCGATATTACCTATGTCATGACATTGAGGCCAATTATGAAAAGAGCAATTTTCACCGCATTTCTTGCCGCGTTCGTTGCATGCGCTGCGCCCGATTCGCTAAGTCAAAAAACCGTTCAGACTTTTTTAGACGATTATAACACTGAATTCCAGAGTTTGTATTATGCCTCGGCAGAAGCAGAATGGAAGTCTAATACTTACATAGTTGAAGGCGATGAAGAAACAGAGGCTGCAACAAAATCTGCTAATGAAGCATTTGCCTCGTTTACCGGAAGCAAAGAAAACATAGAGAAAGCTACGATTTTTCTAAAGGCCAGAAAGGAGTTGACTCCGCTTCAGGTTAAGCAGCTTGAGAGTATCCTGTATACCGCCGCAAATAATCCGCAAACTGTTCCAGCGCTGGTTAAGCAGCGCATTGAGGCAGAGGCTAAGCAAACCAGCAAGCTATATGGCTTTCCGTTTAAGTTAAATGAAAAAGATATCACAACAGGCGGACTCGACCGCATACTCCGCGAAGGCAAAAAGCTTGATGAGCGTCTCGCGGCGTGGGAAGCAAGCAAAGAAGTTGGAACTGTGCTAAAAGACGGCTTACAGAATTTGCGCAAGCTGCGTAATGAAACGGTAAAAGCTCTGGGCTATAGTGACTACTTCAGCTATCAGGTTTCAGACTATGGAATGACAACTAAAGAAATGATGGAAATGAATCAGCGTTTTCTTCAGGAAATTCGTCCGCTTTTTCGCGAACTCCATACCTATGCGAGATATGAATTAGCGAAGCGCTACGGTGCTCAGGAGGTGCCGGAGTATCTCCCGGCACATTGGCTGCCAAACCGCTGGGGGCAGGATTGGAGCTCGATGATCACTGTAGAAGGCCTGGATCTCAACGGTGCGCTTAAAGACAAAAGTCCCGAATGGATTGTTCGTGAAGGCGAAGAATTTTACAAAAGCATTGGGCTGGGGCCATTACCAAAAAGCTTCTATGAGAAGTCTGATATGTATCCGCTTCCAGAAGGCACAGACTATAAGAAAAATAATCATGCTTCGGCATGGCACATGAATTTGGAAAATGATATTCGTTGTTTGATGAGCGTCGAGCCGACAGCGGATTATTATGAAACGGTTCATCACGAGTTGGGACATATTTATTACTATATCGCATATACCAATCCGGATGTGCCACTGTTACTGCGTGGTGGTGCGAATCGCGCGTATCATGAAGGTGTTGGAAGCTTGCTTGGCTTGGCAGCAATGCAAAAGCCGTTTTTGGTTGGACGTGGTTTAATTGCTGAGGATAGTAAGACCGATGAACTACGCACTTTGTTGCGTGAGGCGTTAAACTATATCGTATTTATGCCATTCTCATCAGGTGTAATGACAGAATTTGAGTACGAGCTTTACTCCAATAATCTTCCAGTTGATCAATACAATGCGAAGTGGTGGGAGCTGAAGAAGAAACATCAGGGAATTGTAGCGCCTTCTGGTCGTGGAGAGGAATATTGTGATGCCGCCTCGAAAACACACATCAACAACGACGCTGCGCAATATTATGACTATGCGCTTTCCTATGTGTTGTTGTTTCAGTTACACGATCATATCTCGCGCAATATTTTAAAAAGCAACCCACGCGCAACCAACTATTATGGAAATAAAGAAGTTGGTTCCTTCCTGCAGTCTATTCTTTCAAAGGGTGCTAGTGAGGATTGGCGCGAGTTGATGAAGGAGACTCTTGGTGAAGAACTAAGTGCCAGTGCAATGCTTACCTATTTCGAGCCGTTGACTGAATATCTTAAAGAGCAAAATAAGGGTCGTAAGCATACCCTGTAAGTTGCAATATAGCTAAAATCGTAAAGCCCCGGCCAGCTCTGAATCGGATTACTCCGTCAGATTGACCGGGGCTTTTTTTTGCCCTTAGCAATTCAACAGGTTGGAAGGCAGCTAATTACGAAATACTCCTTTCGACGGACCTCGGCACTTCCTGTGAATAGATGCCAATCGCGTTACCTTCCGGATCTTCAAACACTGCAAAATATCCCAAGTCTTTATGTAGAGCAGTAATAGGTGTAATTATTCTGCCACCGTGCTCTATAATTCGGTTCAACAACACGTCCAGATCAGAACCAACAGAGATGTAAATAAGTGCCGGGTTTATCGGTTGCAGCAATCCCGATCGAAATAAGAGGGTTCCCACATATCCTGAACGTTGAGTATGTGGAACCAGTGCTAAATGAAAGTTTCCATGCTGTTCGATTGACAATCGCCTCTGAAAAATACGAGAATAAAAGTCCACTGCTTCATGAAAGCGTGAGACCGGAATCTCGAACCAGTGTTGTTGGCTATTCTTCTGCGTTAGCAAGTTGTATCTTCCTTCATAGCTATCCAGGTGATTAGGTTGCTCTAAGCAACGACGACATTATTGTGTAGAAAGCACGGCCGGGCTTTTCTCCACCAGCTCGCGAGGATTGACTTTTTGTGCCCCAATCAGCTCTGACTTAATGCGTTGACGGATTTGTTCTTGCCGCATGGCGACTGTTTCTTCAGCTTCGACCTTTAATGCTTCGGCACTTAGTGGCTGTTCCATGCTGGCAATGGCATCCTGCTCACAGAAGTAGGTAGCACGCAATACGTCTGCCATGCGTCCATACGGGCCGCGAATATCGGCTTGCTGTAGATATTTCTCGATCAGACTTTGCGCATATCGCTTCGTCATTCTTCGCGCACCATAGCGACCGTTAACGAGAAATAAGTCTGAGCCCTTTTGCTTACGCTTTTCCAGGTAGAGGCTCAACAGCGTGAGAACATTATCACTGAGAACGACTTCAGTGTCGGTGCGCCCAATAGCCGAAACGTCTATTTTAATAGATCCGCTTTCCAGTTTAAAACTACCGCAGGCTCGCGATTCAGTTAGCGAAGTAATGCTGCCGTCAGCAGAAACCGTAAGATCGACGGCTTCGCTGATAGAGCATCCGGTATCGAGAAGGAACTGCACCAACAGTGCAGAGGCGCGCTGTGTATCGTTGCGAACATTCTTGGCAATGAATTCATCTAGTGTCTCACGCTCGGGAGCGGAAAGTCCCTGAAGGCGTTCGAATGGTGATTCTTCAAGTTTTATGATATCTGACAAACCAGGCTCAATAGAAAACCGGGCATCTTCCAGATAACGAAGAAAACTTTTGAGAGCTGGCAGGTAGCCTTTCTGAGCAGACTCGGAAAGACGAATACCTTCGTCAGTTTGCTCCCAGCGACTGTAGCGCCATTCATGGGCAATCTTCTCGGCATTGATTTGCTCAATTTCCTTAATCTTGAGATTGCGGAAAATCATCGGAATATTTCCCATATAAGTAATGACACTATCCCGCGGTAGGCGTCGGTCCGTCTCCAGGTAACTTTTATATGCTTTTAAAACATCATACATGAGAAAGCTCCTTTCCGTGGGTTAGTTGGCGCTGAACTTGGATTCGTGTCTGGCAAATTTTTCAGCATGGCCGATTTCATTTAAATAGCTGCGAACGGTTTTAGAAGTAACGCCAACTGCGGATGCCATTTCCGTAAGAGTTGCATCCGGATGCGTTTGAATAAAGCGTTTGAGTTGACGCAGACGCTGCTCTTTGTTGCGGCTCTTTGTGGCATTGGCTGCACTGAGAGCGGGCTTGGATGCGCGAGGTGCATTGCGCGCGCCGCGCAGTTCACCATATTGCGGCATTGGCATACGCATATTGCCACGACGCAGCTCCATGAGATTTCGGGTACCAATGGTATCGCACATAACGTAGGCGAGTACCGGAAAAATAATCGTTCCGGCCAGCCACTGAACCCAGGTTAGTGGATCGAGCGTCATTAAAGCGCTATAGGTGAGCTGGATGTCGTAGGCAGACTTAAATCCCTCAGACATATTGGCAATACCCGAAGCAAAAAGAACGATACATGTAACCATGCGAACCATCCATCCGAGTTCACCATCCTGGATAAGCTCGTCTTTAAAGATGGACATAGCAACAACACCCGCATCCACCGCAAATGCTGCTACTGCACCGAGAATTAAGCTATCGTAAAAGAACTGCGCCATAAAGGTTGTAGAATGCAGAAAGGTAGCACTGAGAATGCCGATGAGGCAGAGGGCACCGGCACGATATTTTACGAGTTCGCGAAAGCTAAACTTCGTTTGCATGCCGTCCTCCTTCCCTTCGGTTTAAACGCAGGTGCCGGGTTGCGGAATTATTAGCTCGGGGGAAAGGACAGCGATCGGCCTTAAAGCTGCGTGAGCGCGCAAACCCAAGCTGTAATAACAACTCTTTGGGATCTATTGCCTGGCAGTCATCATTCTTCAAAATGCCCTTCTGGCTGTCAACCGACATGGATTGAATAAACTTTTGGGCCAGTGAACCGGTGTCCATAATTTGGATCTGTTGCATGATACACTCCTTGTGTTGTTGTGGGATACTGCATACCTGTGAATGCTTGCGTGGCAGAATAGTGAACAAACATTCACTTCTATCTTACGCAGGGAGTGGTTGGAATGCAAGAAAATTATTAAAAAATGTATACGTTTGTTCACTATTTTTAAATGACTAAACTAAGTAGCTATTTTTACTGTTTTTATAAGAATTGGCTTTGCGATTATGTTCACCTGTTTTATACAAGGAGCTCAAAAAAAGCCTATTTTTCCAGATGCTGCTTAAAAAACGAATCCTGGGAAAAAGGAGTATTCTCGATTTACACAAAGCAGCTGATTTCGTTGAATTGTACAGTAATTTCTTTGCGTTGATTTATTTGATTTCCGGCACGCAGTGCGGACTTAGAAAGCACTTAATTTATAGCGGACAGTAGGGAAGCTTTGTCCAAAGGAAGTAGACCGAAATGACCGTTTTCTTCTACGTATTTATGTCTTTTTCCTCATGACTACCGCATCATACAGGCATGTAATAAGCGTCTGTCAGCTGTATCTGCCGTACTGTGTCAGAATTATTTGCTTTAAATCGGACATTCTGACATGAAATCAATTTCAACAAAAAAACCGTTTGTTAAATAAAAACAAGAAGTTAAGTTTGTTTTTGATTGTGGCATCATTTTTGTCCTGTTTATCCGTGCATGATAACAAGGAGGATGGAAATGAATTTTGGAAGCTGGAGGAATGAAACGATAAATACTGCCGGGCGAGGAGTTTTGCTCTTTGGGCTGGCGTTGATGTTTACCGGATTAGTTGTGTGGTTGGTACCGGAAATTCTGGTCGCCTTTATAGCAGCCTGTTTTTTTCTTGCCGGAGGCGCTTTGGCAATCTTCGGATGGCAGCTGCGTCGACAAAACAAACACAATATCCGGATTCATATACTGTAGAAAGGATTAACCTTTATGTCTATAAATGCAAAGCAGCTTAGCAGCATTGAAGTGCCAGACGAGCTGCCGATAATTTCTGTCAGGAATACGGTTTTTTTTCCAAACCAGTTTATTCCACTGGCCGTGGGAAGACCAAAGTCTCTGCGCCTGTTGGAACACGCGATGGAAGAAGATCTTCTGGTAGGAATTCTTACTCAGGAAGATGGTTCTGTTGACGATCCGGATTCTGATGAACTCTATCAGATCGGTACTGTTGCAAAGGTGCTGAAAGTTATTGATCTGCCTGATGGCAGCAAGAGCGCCTTTATTCAGGGAATCTGTCGTTTTGAGATCGAAGAGTTTACGCAGGTCTCGCCATTTTTTACCGCCAAGGTTCATCGCCTAGACGATGTAACACCGGATGATGAACTGAAGGTTCAGGCAATGGCTACAAATCTGCGCAATCTATTTCAGAAGGCATCTGATCTTGCTCCGGAAATAACTAATGAGCATCAAACGATGATTTCGAACCTGCACGACCCCGGAACGATCTGCGATCTTATTCTGGCATTTTCAAACATCCATATGTATGAGAAGCAGGAAATTCTTGAGATTCTCGACGTTGAAGAGCGCTTGAAGCGTGGCACATATATTTTTAATAATTATCTGCAAACGCTGGAGCTTGGTAAAAAAATTCAGTCTGAAGTTCAGGACGAAATCAGCAAAGGTCAGCGCGAAATGTATTTGCGTCAGCAGCTGAAGGCGATCCAAAAAGAACTGGGTGATACTGACGACGCTTCTGATATTAGCGAGTTGCGTAAACGTGTAGATGATGCGGAGCTGCCGGAAGAAGTGTTGAAGGTGACCGACAAAGAAATCGATCGACTCGCTCGCATGCATCCTGCTTCTGCGGAATATACCGTAGCCCGCACCTATTTGGATTGGATTCTCGATCTGCCTTGGATGAAGAGCACTGAAGACAATCTGAATATCGATAGCGTAAGCGATCATCTCGAAGAAGATCATTTCGGCCTTGAAAAGGTGAAGAAGCGCGTTCTGGAATATCTGGCTGTTCGCAAGTTGAAAAATGATATGCGCGGACCCATTCTGTGTTTTGTTGGCCCTCCCGGAGTTGGTAAGACTTCGCTGGGACGCTCCATTGCGGATGCGCTGGGACGTGGTTTCGTTCGCATGTCGCTTGGTGGCGTACGCGATGAAGCAGAAATTCGCGGTCATCGTCGTACCTATATTGGCGCGCTGCCAGGCCGGGTTATTCAGGGCATCAAACGTTCAAATTCTAATAATCCGGTATTTATGCTGGACGAGATTGATAAAATTGGTCAGGATTTTCGTGGTGATCCATCATCAGCCCTTCTTGAGGTGCTCGATCCGGAACAGAATAACTCGTTCAGCGATCACTATCTCGAAGTGCCGTTCGACCTGAGCAAGGTGATGTTTATCGCAACCGCAAATATGCAGGATACGATTATTCCGGCACTGCGCGATCGTATGGAAATCATAGATATTCCCAGCTACATTGAAGATGAGAAAGTTGCTATAGCCAAACGCTTTCTGCTACCGAAGCAAATTGCAGAGCATGGTTTAACGGAAGAGTCCTTAATAATTTCTGATAAAGTGCTGCGTAAGGTGGTTAATTCGTATACTCGCGAAGCAGGTGTTCGTAATCTTGAAAGACAGATTGCAACCATCTGCCGAAGCGTTGCGAAGAAGGTCGCATCAGGAAAAACAACATCCACGCGCATTTCTCTGGATAACCTGGCTGAAATTCTCGGACCTATTCGCTTTTACAGCGACGTTGCCGAGCGGACAGATGAGCCGGGTATCGCAACCGGATTGTCGTGGACACCGATGGGCGGAGAGATTCTCTTCATTGAAGCGAATAAAATGCCCGGCAAAGGAAATCTGGTTCTGACTGGTCATCTTGGTGATGTAATGAAAGAGTCTGCTCGTGCTGCGCTCAGCTATATTCGCGCACGTGCCCATGAGTTTAATCTTGAGCCGGACTTTTATGATAAACATGATATTCACTTACACGTACCGGCTGGTGCGATTCCAAAGGATGGTCCTTCTGCCGGTGTAACGATATTCTCCGCATTGTTAAGCTTATTTACCGGGCAGAAAGTCTGCAATGATCTGGCAATGACGGGTGAGATTTCACTACGTGGTAAGGTATTACCCGTAGGTGGAGTGAAGGAAAAAGTTCTCGCTGCTCATCGCGCTGGAATTAAGAAGGTTATTCTTCCGGAAAAGAACAATGCTGATCTTGCAGAAGTTCCGCAGGCGGTGAAGGATGAGCTGGAATTTGTGTATGTGAAAAATATGAGAGAATTACTAAAGCACGCGCTCTGCGATGCTGAAGATACGCCAAAGAAAAGCGGTCCCAAGCGTTCATGGAATGATGATGCAATTAAAAAGGAAGTTGAAGACGAGGTGCGTTAAGTATGGGGCCACAACCCGATTACTATAGCGTCCTGGGCGTTGCTGAAAACGCCTCTCAGGATGAAGTAAAAAAGGTCTATCGCCAGCTGGCTAAGAAGTATCACCCTGATTCACGTGGGGGAGATAAAGCTGCTGAAGAGAAGTTCAAGCAAATTAGCGAGGCGTATAGCGTTCTCAGTGATCCGCAAAAACGACGTGAATACGATCTTACGCGTCGTGGAGGGTTTATGGGGGGCGGTAATAGCGGCTTTGGAGGCGGGCCCGGTTCTTACCAGGTTCACTTTGGAGACGATTCCTTTGAAAATATACAGGATGTTTTCAGCAATCTTTTTGGTGGATTTAACGGTCGTGGACGTCAGGCTCCCTTTAATCAGGGAGCCAGTGGTTTTAACGATTTATTCAACCAGGGACAGGGTGGACAGCCGCAGCAGGGACCGCAGCAAGCCCAATCTTCCCGTGGCGCCGATATGGAATCGGTTATTACCATTCCATTCGAGTTAGGCGTAAATGGCGGTGAGACAATTGTCAAAACCGGTAGCGGTAAGAAGGTGAAGATTAAAATTCCGCCGGGTACCGAAACGGGTAAGAAAATCCGTATTCGTGGTCAGGGGGCGCCGGGACCGAATCGCACTGCACCGGGAGATCTCTACATTACGATTCGCGTGTCGAACCATATGGAGTTTGAACGTCGTGGTCAGGATATTCATTCCAATGTCTATATCAATGTGGCTGAAGCAATTTTGGGTGCCGAAATTCAGGTGAAAACCATTAGCAGTAAAATGGTGAAGCTGAAGATTCCAGCCGGAACCAGCAGCGCTAAGTTTTTTCGCCTTCCCGGTATGGGCGTAAATCTGGACGGCAAAAAGGGTGACCACTACGTACGTGTAGAAATTGACGTGCCGCAGAATCTCACTTTGAACCAGAAGCGCGAATTCCGTAATTGGGCACGCAAATTAGGTCTGATTGATTAATCGCATTTTGCAATACATTATTTAAATGCAGTAGAGCCACAATACTATTGTGGCTCTACTGCATTTTTCACATCCCGCTTGAACTACCGACCATTCCGGCTGTATAATGTACGATTGAAATGATTGTGATACATGCAGCTCAAAAGGGACCGGAATGCTCGTATTTCTAAAACGAATTTTATACATCTTTATAACACTGTCAATTTTTTCTACGGCAGTTCAAAGCCAGACGCTTGATTCACTAAAGGCCGATGCTTTTTTAAAGGCACTGGTTACGCACGATTCCTCACTGACGAAATGGGTATTGCGTTCAGAACTTGATAAGTCTCGTCGACTGGGGATAGATTTTCGAACACCGTTCAACAAGTTCTTTATTCAATACGATATTGCAGATAACATTCGTCGTATCATAACGCGAGGAAGAGTAAAGTATCAGTTCGAGATCGATACGCTGGAAAAAGACTTCAGTAAGCTGACGTTTAAACTAAAAGCACGTGATTATGACATGGCGTTTTATTTTAAAGGCTCCAGTCTGATTTCCCCTTATTATTATCATACGCGAGATTGGAAAGAATTTGTCACTAAATACTTTCGCATACGCACCTCCAATCCGCGTCTGTTTGCCAGCACTGCAGCCGATCAACTCGATGCTTTTGTGGATGAGATGATAGCCCTTCTTCAAATTGGCCCGGAAAAGGCTGCTGTGCTCCGTCAGCAAAAAATTGACTATCTGCTTTGCGAATCCACCGATGAAATCGAGACCATCAGTGGATTTAATACCCGAGGTGTCACAATATTGGCAACTGATCGGGTGATAACAACATTTCCGCTGCACAAGCATGAGGTTGCGCACGTGTTGATAAATATGGTACTGGAAAACCCACCGCTTTTTGTGCATCCGTTTATGCAGGAGGGATTTGCTACCGCAACGGGCGGGCGCGGTGGAAAAGTCGAACCGGTTATCCGGGAAATTGGCACCTTTTTGCAAAAAAGCGCCTTTATGACAGTTGCTGAAATTCTCGGTCGAAAAGAGTTCCGCAATAGCGATGCCTCGCTTAGTTATCCGCTCAGTGGTGTTTACAATGCTTTTTTGCTTCAGCATTGGCCGCTGGAACGTTATTTGAATCTGTATCAGGCGATGGGTGCAGTGTCCTCCAAAACTGTTCCCCATAAAGTACCGACTGATTCTCTTCCAAAGGATTCGCTGTTTAACGCTTATGTTGAAGGTCTCACCAACAGTCAAATGGTGACGTTCCCGACAGCGCAGCCGGATATCAATCCACTTATTGATGCCCATTGGGGAAAAATATGGGAACAGGAAGATCGCTATGTATTTACAATCCGCGGAGGTATTCAGCTAACGCCACCGCAGCCTGTTAAGCAGCTGGTCAGCAGTGAATTCCGGGCCATTTTCCCCGACATTCGCTATAGCGGTCAGCAGTTCTTTCTGGAAGTAACAAAGGGTGAAGTAAAGCTATTCAATTTTTATACGGCAAATCTGGATGCCTTTTACAGCACCGGCTTAACGATGAACCCTGTTGAAGTGCAGCGGGAAGACGGTAACTTTCACTTTACCCTACCGAAAAGCGTATTTTCGTATCCGATTGAGCAAATGACTATTACCCAGTAGACTGGAGAATTTCAGAAATGAAGTTTAAACCACCCTTCCCGGCGCTGTCGAAATTGCGCAGCGACTATATTCGTTCCGACTCTGCCTACATGCGCGGCAGGCAATTATTTGAAATGGATATGGTGTCTTTGCTCGATCAACAAAAGGATGAGTTTACCTTTCAGGTAGAAGATCGCTTTGAGGACTTTTTAGTCTCGGTTTCTTTGAAAGACAATACCATCTCACACAATTGCAGTTCAAACTCCGTTCAAAAATGCAGTCCTTACGCCGCTGCGGCACTTATTTGGCTTTACGAACGCTTTGAAGGTGAGAAGATGCGTCGCTACACGGGGCAGGGGGAAACGTATACGCGGGCTGAAATGATCGATCGCGTAATGAAAGAGCGCGAAGCACGTGCCAAAAGCGAAAGCTACGAGATTCTGTTCTCAGAGAATGTTTATGGTATTCACACGCTGAAATCGGCCTCTGGTCGTGTTTATGGACTCACTATACGCGATTTTAAGGCTGGTAGTGGTTATTGCACCTGCCCGGATTACAAAACCAATAAGCTGGCGACCTGCAAGCATCTGATGTTTCTACTGCGCGATATTCAACACAAGCGACCGGTAGAAAAAATGATTGAGACGCAGCCATATCCATTTGTTGAAATCTATTGCGATCCCCAAAACGACTATCACGTTACCTATTTCTATCAAGGCAAGATAAGTTTGGGCGCGGCCTCACTGTTAGGCAAATACTTCAGCGGCGACAAATATATCTATCCCGAACGTTATGAAGAACTTTTTGAACTGCTGACTTCTGCTGAAGACGTGAAGCAGATTTTGATACGTCCGGAAGTAGTAACGCGCATTGAAAAGCATTTTGAAGCGCTTAGCTATGAACAGCTCAGCCGCAATACGAAGGTGGACTTCTCGGAACTGAAAGTTCCTCTTTTTCCGTATCAGGAGGAGGGGGTAAGATTCTCTCTCTACAAGCCGGGCGTAATTATCGCTGATGAGATGGGTTTGGGGAAAACGATTCAGGCCATCGCGACTGCTGTTTTGAAGAAGCAGATTTACGGATTGAATCGAACGTTGATTATTTGTCCGGCTTCGCTAAAATATCAGTGGAAGGAAGAGATTGAGAAGGCGACTTCCGAGCGGGTCGAGGTTGTGAGCGGTAGTCGCGAAGAACGAGAAGCAATCTATCGGTCTTCAACGGCTTATTTTTTGATCACCAATTATGAAGCTGCTGTTCGCGATGTGATTGTGCTGCAAAATCATGCTCCTGATATGATTATCCTGGATGAAGCGCAGCGCATTAAGAATTACGAGACCAAGACATCCTACGCGGTAAAGGCTATTCCCAAAAAACATTCGCTGGTGCTAACCGGAACACCAATTGAGAATCGACTCGGCGATTTGTATTCGATTATGAATTTTATTGACCCGGAGATATTGGCGCCGCTGTGGGAATTCTCGATGAGCCACTGTTCATTCGATAAAACGCGTCATGAGCGCATTACCGGATATCATAATTTGCAGGAGCTAAAAAAACGTCTACGTCCGTGGGTACTGCGTCGCCGTAAGGAAGACGTGCTTGAGCAGCTGCCTAAACTAGCGGAAATTACCGTGCCGGTTGCCCTGCATCCCAAACAGCAGGAGGCACATGCCCGTCTCGCTAAAAGTTTGATGCCCTTACTTTATAAAAAGATCAAAACAGGTTATGATGTCCAGCGAATGCAGCGTATTCTTGCCAGCATGCGTATGGTTTGCGATTCTACCTATTTACTCGATCGTCAGCTGAATTACTCTGCTAAGCTTGCAGAGCTTGAAGCCATATTGATCGACAAACTGGATATTGTTTCCAGCAAAAAGAAGGTTGTCATTTTTTCTGAGTGGAAGGGAATGCTGCGCCTGATTGATAATATGTTGCAATCTCATGGTGTGCGCTCGGTTATGCTAACCGGTGACGTGCCTGTTGAAAAACGTCCGGACTTGATCAAAAAATTTGCTGAGGAAGAGGATTGTCAGATCTTTCTCTCCAGCGAGGCAGGGGGCAGTGGCCTGAATCTGCAGTGCGCTGACACCGTTATTAACATGGAGCTGCCCTGGAATCCGGCAAAAAAAAATCAGCGTATCGGACGAATTCATCGCATCGGTCAGAAAAGCGATCGCATCACAGCAATTACCTTAGTGGCGCGTAATTCTATCGAGGAACGTATTCAGAACGGTATAGAGCTCAAGGAATCACTGTTTGAAGCGGTCCTGACCAAGAATAGCGTGATTGATAGCGTAGATTTCTCCAGTGCCGGACATGGGCAATTTGTTGAGACGCTGCAGCAATTGGTAAAGCCGTTTGAAAATGCTCCGGAAGTTGAGTCGCCTTCACTGGTAACCACCAATAAAAAAAGTGGAGAGCTTCCCGGCGCAGAGCAGCTGCTCCTCTTTGGTTCGGATCCGGAGGAACATCAAGCTCCTGCCGCACCAGTGCAGACGACCGCCGAAACCACCGGCGTGGCAGATGCAAAACAGCTGGAACAGACATTGAATCAGGGAATGCAGTTCTTGCGTGGATTGATGAGTATGGCTACCGGACAGGAGTTGAGCACGGATAATCAGTCTATTCAGATTGATAAGGAAACCGGTGAGGTGGTGTTACGCTTTCGCTTGCCGAAGGAAGAAAAGTAAGCTGGCTAAGGCTTATGACCTTACAAAGTTCAGCAATAGACTTAAATCGTGATTATCTGCTGCGCGCAGGGCCGCAATATAATTCTGTCTGGTTTCAGTTGCTGTAACCAAGCATTTTTGACCCCAGCTAAAACGTTCCTCGCCGTGATGCGTCAATAAGAGATCTGCCGCCAGTCGTGCATGACGCCCATTGCCATTTGGGAACGGATGGATCAGAACCAGGCGATGATGGAATCTTGCCGTGATTTCATCAATGGAGTAGGTGTTGTTGGCGATCCAGAAATTGCAGTCTTCGAGCAGCTGTTGTAGCTCCGGACGAATGAGGTGCGGTGCCACGCCGATATTACGCTCACTCGCTCGAAACTTTCCTGCCCACTTCCAAACGTTATCAAACATCTTTTTATGAAGATTTTCCAGAAAACGCTGATCTAGTACGTCTCTTTTACGGTTATAAGCCCAGAGCTCGGCATCAAGAATATTAGCCTGTTCTGATTCATTCAACTCCGCTCTGGACGAAATGTAAGAAGGGATAAGATCATCTTTTTCTTCTTCAGAAAGCGGTGTTGCATTCTCATCTTGTCTGAATATCGAGAGGCTCATTCAATCTCCCAAAGATTTGACCCGGCTTTCTCGAGAATTTTCTTCGTCAGTTGATGCATTTGTTCCTCGGCCTTTTCTGCATCAACGCTTTGTGCTTCCAGGGCCATGGTATGTTCAGTTCTGCGGAGCTGTTTCTTTGCAGCTTCCTGCACACGAGCGTCAATTATGTCGCTAAGCGGTTCTCTTGGAACCAGTGCATATACCAACTCACATCCCAGTGCATTTGCTGCGCGCTCAAGAGATTGCAGGGTAATCGCCTTGCGTGCTTCTGACTGTTCCATCTTAATCACCTGCGGTTGACTAACGCCGATACGCTGTCCTAACTGTTTGGTTGTCATTCCTAATGCTTCGCGAATGGCTTTGACCCACCCTTTTACAGGAACTGCTTTTAGATCGCTATCCCGGAATAGTTTCAGGCGTTTATCGAGTTTCTCGCGGGCAAGTTCACGGTCTCTGACTTTCATAAGATATCCTAAAAGTTATTATTTAAAAATGGAAAATAACTTAAAAGATATTATTTGTCAAGAAAAAATAACATAAAAGCTATATTTTCCCTGTATGGATTCTAAACGTGAAACGTAAGAAGTGAAACGTGAAATGTGAATAAGGCGATGAGGCAATGAGGCAATGAGGCAATGAGGCAATTTCTGTTCTTTTTCCCCCACTCACCAGCACATTTTCCTGAGTCCTGAGTCCTGAGTCCTGAGTCCTGAGTTCTGAGTTCTGAGTTCTCTATGGTATGGACGTCAGGATGCCGCGCATGCTTGCCCAGTGTCCGGGAAAAGTGCAAAGGTAGGGATAATCGCCGGGAGGTGGTGCGGTAAACTGAATCATAACGGTTCCACCGGGCTTGGATAGCGCGGTGTGAGCGAGGATCGCATCACTCTGGGGGATATAACCACTTTTCTCAGTGGCCTTATTGGCCAGTCTGCCGAAGCTTTTAAAGTCGGTGCCTTTTTGCAGCAGTACGAAATTATGTCGCATGGCTTCGCTTTCAGAAGTGTTTTCGAGAATGACACGCACTTTGGTTCCAGCTTTTACGGTTAGCCGGGCGGTATCATAGCGCATCAAATTACCGACTGGTCGAATGATGTATTGATAGACGCCATCCGGTCCGGGCTCAGGCATTTCGGCTGTCTCATTTGAGCAGGAAAGAAAGGCAACTGCGCATAGTAGGAGCAGAATCATTAAGTATCGCGGCATATTGTTCTCTATAACTTTTTTGTCAGTTAATTCATAACTCATCACTTAACCGATTTCATAACGCCTTTCATCAGCGTCCAATGACCGGGGTAGGTGCACACAAATGGGTAATCACCTGCCGGAGGCGCAGTAAAGGTTACCTCGCTACGTTCACCCGGTTTGGCCTGGGGTGTTGTAAAGAGCAAGTCTTCGTGTTCCGGGATATAGTCTTTTTCTGCACCTGCCGCAAGTGCCGCCATGCCCACGTCATTTACTTTGGCACCTGGCTTAAGGATCGCTACATTGTGCACCATATTTTCCATGGTTGCAATATTGTCCATAACGATGCGCACTTTGGTACCGGCCTTGACGATGATCTCGGTTGTTGCATATCGCATCTGATTGCCAACAGGCTGAATTACGATCGTCTGGACGCCATCGGTCGAAACGGAACCAGCTGGTGGTGGTGTGTGATCATTTTTTTCGGTGCATGCAAACAGCAGGAAAAACAGTAGGGGGAATAATCTTAATAGCATCTTGTCTCCATATTGATATCGATTTGGGTTATTAATATAGGCTTTTCTCTTTGGGATAAGCAAGATGCTTTGATCGGCCACCGATCCAACACTGGAGCATTGTCAGAATGGAGCAGTCTTGTGAGCTTGAGGGGCTACCTTTAATTAGAAAAAAAGACCCGGATTTTGAAAACTAATTGAACACCACTACAACTGGAGCATTCTTACAATGCTCCAGTTGTAGTGGCAAAAAAACAATTCCAAAATTTCGCTCTTTTTTTCTAAGATAGTACATAACGTTCTAAGATCCCAAAATTGGAGCATTGTGAGAATGCTCCAATATCAGAGATAAAACGACGTTAATCAGCCATGCCCACAAAAACGACCCGAGTGAGCGGGCGCAACGTTGAAATCGAAAAGAATTGGCATAATTATGTGGGATGAATAATGATCAACAGCCATATCCTTTGGCCGTATCACTTACAACACATAGAAAATATGCTTTTTTGGAGGCCTTACAATGAACCGTTGTGTACTAACCTTTTTATTTGCCTTCCTGTTCCAATCACTACTTTTTGCTCAGGCTTTCAATGGCAACTATAGTTTGCAAGGTAATCAACTTATGCTCAGCCAATCAGGGCAAACAGTTACCGGCACGTTACAAACTACAGATGGCGGACGCTTTACGATCCAAAGTGAGATTGCCGGAGGCGAAGCACTGGGAAGTTTAACCGGCCCCGAAAGCACAGAGTTTTTTGGCGCATACTTTGAAGGCGGTGGTCTTACAGTTATCATCGCCCCATTGGTTTTGGGCATCCCCGACTTAGAAAGTGGTCAGCTGTTTCAATTTCAGCGTTCTGCGGCACCGGCAGCTGATCCGCCAGCTGCGAATTCAGCAAAGCCCGCTTCTGCTCAGTCTACGCCTGAAGTCGCTGCGACGCCTTCTACTCCCGTTAAGCCGCTACGAGAAAATGGCACGGCTGGACTTAAAGCAGGCGAACGATATTCTTCCGGCACGCGTGTAAGGGACTCGGGATCAGGTGTTTCATTTGTCTTGCCCGAAGATTGGTTTGGCGGCGTTCCGGCGAACAGCGATGGTTTTCTACTTGGCTCAAATACCATTGCCGGGGTTGGTATTGTCTACATGCGTCAGCAAACAACCCTGCAGCTTGCCGAGCAGCTATTAAATGCACCGCAGGATTTAGGAGATGGCGTTATTCTCCAGCCTACCGGAGAGGTGAAGCGCAGCATGAATCGCATTGAGATTGAGTACTCAAATGGTACTTACTTCGGAAAGGCCATTGCACGGGTTGGGAAGTTTGGCAATGGAGCTGCTGCTTTCTGGGCAGGTCCAATTGCAGATAAACAGCGCTATGCCAAGCTTACCGGACAGGTTGCAGGCTCATTCAAATTTTTAAAGCCAACGAAAAGCAGTGCAGCAGTAGAGTGGGACAGTTGGCTGCGCGGCACTATGCTCAGGCAGCTCAGCAGCAGTTCCAGTAGTGGGTATGGTGATGGCAGTTATTCCGGTTCCAGTTCATCAACTACGCTGCATCTATGTAGTAATGGACGCTATTCTTACTCGAGCAGCTCCAGTTTTTCTGTGGATGCCGGTGATGCTGGATTTGGCTACAGCGGCGGCGGTGCCTATGGACAGAGTGGAGACAGCGATTCAGGAACCTGGAAAGTGCAGGGAAGTAGCGGGCAGGTGGTGCTCGTTTTAACAAGTGATGAGGGGGGCGAAGCCGGTACTTATGTCTTAAGCAGCAACAGTGAAAACCATACTTTGGTTAACGGCGAACGCTATTTTCGCGTAGATAGCGATTGGTGCGAATAATAAAGTTGTTGGCAGATTGCGCAATCTGTTTCAGAAAATGTAATCCGGCTAACTTTACAGTTGCATATTCGGCCGAAATTTAGTATTTATTGGGTGTTAGACAAGGAAGTCTAAACACATAAATGCAATGAGGTCATTATTCTACAAAATCACCGCAAAGCGCGATCGATCATTATCGCCACCTTCCGGGATGAAGCAAAATCGTGGATGTCTTGTTTTTGCGATTCATCAATTAAAACTCCCAACTCTTTAGCTATTTGCTATGCGAAAAATAAGCGATAAGATTGTGTCTCGGCATGAGCTCAATGAAGCTCGCGCGATGCTGAAGGCAAACGGGAAAAAGGTGGTTTTTACAAATGGGTGCTTCGATATTCTTCATCGTGGACATGTTGAGTACCTGCAGGATGCCGCGGCTCTTGGTGACGTGCTGGTTATTGGCTTGAATGACGATGCGTCTGTGCGCCGCTTGAAGTCGGCCGATCGACCAATTGTTGCAGAAGAGGATCGTGCTTTTTTATTGGCTGCTCTGGAAATGGTAGATTATGTTACTCTGTTCACGGATGATACACCGCTCTCATTAATTACGTCTTTGCTGCCGGATGTGCTGGTAAAAGGTGGCGATTATAATCGCAACACCATTGTTGGCGCTGATGTGGTTGAAAAAAATGGTGGGCAGATTTGCGTAATACCTCTAACTCCCGGACGTTCTACGACCGGTATAGTTGAGCGGATTAAAAAACGAATTAAATAACTGTCTTGGAGATTCAAACATCTATGAAGTTTATCACCGCCTCGATATGTATTCTGTTATTCGCAAGTGGCTGTAGCCAATTTTTAAATAAAAACAAAGAAGCGATCACACCGGAAGCCAAGCGACAAATGACGTTGCAAAAAGAGCTGAACATTGTGGACGTTTATTATAATCTTGCCGTTAGTAATCAGGCCGAGCAGGATACGCTTGATGCCGAGTATTGCTATCAGTTCGCACTGAGCCTCCTGGACAGCCTTGCCGAAAACTACGATCAGGACTCTACCTTTCTCGCCATGCAGCACACGGTTAGCTTGTCTTACGATCGTTATCTCGACGAACTCAATACTTTCTCGGAAGACTCACTCGAAGCAAGTGCGATTTTAGCTGACTTGGCTAAGCTTTATTCCGAGAGCAATGACAGTTCCTATCGTCCAACCGGACGGGCAGAAGGTGACATGCCGCTGGTTCTGAATCGCAAGGTTGAGAATGCTATAAAATATTTTACTAAAACGCGCAAGGGGCGCCGCGTTATGAATACGTGGTTAACGCGCGCCGGGCGTTATGAGAAACTTGTCAAAAGTTCATTGCACGAATTGGGCGCTCCAACCGATTTATTTTATCTCGCGATGATTGAAAGTGGCTTTCGTCCTACTGCGCGCTCTTGGGCTCGTGCTGTTGGCATGTGGCAGTTTATCTCAGCTACCGGACGAGCCTATGGCCTTAAACACAGCTGGTGGTACGATCATCGGCGTGATCCCGTTTTGGCAACCAATGCCGCCGGGCGACATCTGCTCGATCTGAAGAAACGGTTTGGCGACTGGTATTTAGCAATTGCCGGATACAATTTTAGTCCGGGAAAAATCGCTCGTAGACTACGACAAAAGAGTATCAACGAGTTTTGGGATTTGCCAAGACTACCGCGTGAGACTCGCAATTATGTGCCTACTTATCTTGCTGCCGTGACAATTGCGCATGACCCGCCTGCTTATGGATTTGAAATTACCCCCGCAGAGCCGCTGGTTTTTGATACCGTTACTGTAAAGGAATGTGTTGATCTGAACGTTGTCGCTGATATCATTGGAAGCACATTTAAAGAGCTAAAAAATCTGAACCCGGCACTGTTGCGCTGGTGTACGCCTCCGGATGTCAACAGCTGGGTGCTAAACCTGCCGGTTGGCAGCCGCGAACTTTTCACTGCAAAATATGCCGACATCCCCAAAGGTCAAAAAGTGAAGTGGCTGCACCATCGTGTGCGTAATGGTGAGGCTCTTTCTACTATCTCACGACGCTATGGCGTGGCAATGAGTGAAATAAAGCGATTCAACAAAATCCGTGGTACGCTGATTCGCGTCGGGCAAAACCTGGTAATTCCCGTACCGCAGAACAAGCCGTACTACAACAAATATGTAGCCTCTACGCAGACGAGAAAAAAGGCAAAAAAGACCAGAAAAAAGACACCATTAAAGCACATTAAAACTGTTGATGGTAAGGAAAAGAACCATTATCGCGTGCGTAAGGGCGATTCTCTATGGGAAATTGCCAAGGACTATAATGTCTCTGTAACCGATATACGTCAATGGAATGGCATGGGACGTTCTCGTCTTATCAAGCCAGGGCAGGATCTGGTTATCTGGCTAGAGCCAGGGGGCAAGAAGCCGGCAAAGACGACCAAGCCGGTACTCATCGACTTAACGCCTGAGAAAAAGGCTACAGATACGCGGATTGCAGCATCTGGCAGTACTGGAAAGATGGCTACCCATAAAGTTCGCAGTGGTGATACGCTTTGGGACATCGCACAGGCTTATAACGTTTCAATCGCAGACATTAAACGCTGGAACGGAATGCGGTCGAACAAGATCAAGCCTGGGCTTGAACTGAAGATCTACAAATAAGACCAATGCTTGAAAAGACTGTTACTATAGATTGAACAGGCTGCCTTGCGTAGCCTTACCCGTGAGCCTATGGCCCTCTGAATCTGTCAATTCTGGCGTAGGCTTATCCTTCCACAGACATAGATCCGCTTCGAGCTCGGTATTTCCGTTGTAAGGAGGGTATATGCCTCATCGCATTCGTCCAGTTTAGTATTCACCTGATTTCCGAACGAATTATATAGTGCAGAACTATATCCATTGAAAAAAGCACACCACACATAACTCACGCCACATAGTAACCCACGACTTAAGTCCTGCGCTGCTCGTTGACAATGAGCCCAAATAGGCTATTGAACAAATCAGCTTTTTTCGCTACATTAGAATGTGACAAAATTTCTCACCGTTTCAATCAAGTACAAAAATAAAAACAACTTCCGACAATAGAACCGCATCAGGCACAGGAGAAGGACAAATATGAAGAAAATCGGCATACTCTTCGGTAAGGAAAACACCTTTCCACACGCATTTGTAGAGCGTGTAAATTCAAAGAAAGTTAAAGGCATTGAAGCCGAATTCGTCAATATTGACAAAGTTATGCAGGGCGTTTGTGATGAATATGCCGTGATCATCGACCGTATCTCACAGGACATTCCGTTTTACCGCGGCTACCTGAAAAATGCCGCCTCCGCTGGTGTCGCGGTCATTAACAACCCGTTCTGGTGGAGTGCTGACGATAAATTCTTCAATAATGCGCTTGCCCAAATGGTTGGCGTGAAGGTGCCGAAAACGGTGCTATTGCCATCCAATCAACATCCGCCGGATACCGATCAGATGTCGATGCGTAACTTGGCGTATCCGCTAAATTGGGATGCAATTTTTGAGTATATCGGTTGGCCAGCCTTCTTTAAGCCCTTCTCCGGCGGTGGCTGGAAGAATGTGTACAAGTGCGATGATCGCGATGCATTTTTTAAGGCTTATCACGAAACCGGTCAACTTGTAATGATGCTGCAGGAAGAAATTGACTTTACGGATTATTACCGCTGTTACTGCCTTGGACGCAAGGAAGTCCGCCTGATGGAATATAATCCCAAGCAACCGTATCATTTGCAGTATGTTAAAAATCCTGCACCAATACAGGCCAAGATGAAAAAAACACTGGAAGATGCCGTATTAAAGCTTTGTATTGGACTTGGTTACGATTTCAATACGGTTGAGCTTGCAATTCGTGACGGCGTTCCATATGCCATCGACTTCGGTAATCCGGCCCCGGATGCAGACTACTATTCCGTTGGTGAAGAAAATTTCGAATGGGTTGTTGAAAACGCAGCAAACATGGCTATCGAGCGGGCAAAAGCTCACAACCCGAAAGGCATGAATCTGACCTGGGGGGCATATGTATCCGCCGCGGTCAATAATTCTCGAATCAACAGCCGATCCATCAAAAAGTGAGAACATGTATATGGCAGAAGAGAAACTGTTTACACTGGGAATAGAAGAAGAGTTTCAGATCGTAGATCCGGAATCCCGGGAGCTGCGATCTCATATTCAACAGATCATTAAAAGCACGAGTGCTCCGAGACTTGCAGAGCAGCTTAAACCTGAAATGCATCAGTCCGTGGTAGAGATTGGAACACACGTTTGTCAGGATATCAATGACGCGCGTGAAGATCTCCACGAGCTTCGCCATGAATTGGCTAAAACGGCCATCGAAAATGGCATGCGCATCGCTGCTTCAGGAACGCATCCCTTTTCTCACTGGAAAGACCAGCTAATTACCGAGCATCCACGCTATCGTACGATTGTCAAGGATATGCAAATGGTCGCTCGTGGTAATCTAATATTTGGTCTTCATGTACATGTTGGAATAAAGGATCGCGAAAAAGCAATCCATATTATGAATACGGCCCGTTACTTTTTACCACATATTCTGGCACTGTCTTCGAACTCTCCGTTTTGGATTGGCCGAAATACCGGCTTTAAGTCGTATCGTGTAAAGGTTTTTGATCGTTTTCCCCGCACCGGAATCCCGGATTATTTCAGCAGTCTGGCAGAATATGAGAGCTATTTAAAACTACTTGTTAAGACCAACTGTATTGAAGACGGGAAAAAAATCTGGTGGGATTGTAGACTGCATCCGGTTTTTGATACGCTTGAATTTCGTATCTGTGATGTGCCCATGCGCGCCGATGAGAGTCTTGCCATCGCTGCGGTGTTTCAGGCTATTGTTGCCAAACTTCACCTACTGCAAAAGCAAAATCTGGATTTCCGGCTTTATCGTCGCAACTTACTTATGGAAAACAAGTGGCGTGCCTGTCGTTATGGGCTCGATGGTAAACTCATTGATTTTGGTAAGCAGGAAGAAGTCGATTGCCGCGCACTTATCGATGAGATCCTCGAATTTGTAGATGAAGTTGTAGATGACCTTGGAACAAGAAACGAGATGAACTACATCAAGCAAATGATGGAAACGGGTAGTGGTGCAGACCGACAGCTGGCTATCTTCGAGCAGTCGAATGATCACAAGAGAGTTGTTGACTATATTATCAATGAAACGCACTATGGCCTTGGTTTGGATGCCTGATAATCCGCTAGCTTATTACAATGTTGCCCTCAGCATAGAGGGCAGCTTCATCGACGACCTGAATAACGGATAAACTTCATGATTGAATCGATTCGTCAGGCATTTATCGATGCCTTCGACCCCGCCGTTTATAATCAATTTATTAAAGACATTCACACGAGTAATCAGGAAAGTTTGGTGTTCAGGGTATCTGAATCCCCTCTGTTCTTATCCGATGAACTGACGAAGAAACTGATTTCTGCCTCTAAGGATGTGCTGGAAGTCTTGCGTCAGCCGGGCTACTCGGCTCAGGTTGAAAATGCCATTCCACCCGGAATGCATGTTGCAGGCGAAACGAAGCACACCAATTTCCTTCAGGTAGATTTTGCTATTTGCCGAGACGCAAATGGCGAGCTCTCCCCACAGCTTATCGAATTACAGGGCTTTCCCTCTCTGTATAGCTTCCAATGTTATCTGGACGATAAAATCAGACAATATTTTGATATTCCTGCCGGATTCACCCCATTCTTTAGCGGCCTCGATTCTGTAGCGTATCATCAGCATTTCTCGAAGCTGTTGCTGGGAGATAGTGATCCTGAAAACGTGGTGGTGCTCGAAATTGATCCATATAAGCAAAAAACGCGTATCGATTTTTATCTTACAGAATCATTCTACGGCGTCAAAAGCGTTTGTCTGAGCGATATTATTCAGCGTGGTAGAAAACTCTTTTACAAACGTGACAATCGTGAAGTACCGATTGAACGCCTCTATCACCGCTTCATATTCGACGAGTTGGAAAAACGAAAAGATATAACGTGTGGATTTAATTTTGAAGATGATTTGGATGTAACCTGGGTTGGGCATCCGAACTGGTTTTTTAAAATCAGTAAATATACGATGCCATTTATAAACAGCCCATATTGCCCGGAATGTAACTTTTTAAGTGATTTGGAAACCTGGCCTGATGATTTGGAGAACTATGTATTAAAGCCGCTTTTTTCTTTTGCCGGAAGTGGAGTTATTGTAGATGTCGATCGGAAAACCCTGGATAGTATTACGGATCGACAAAACTTTATTCTGCAAAAGAAGGTTGAATATGAACCCTTTATGAAAACACCTGATGAGCCAGCCAGGGCAGAAGTGCGTATGATGTTCCTGTGGGATGACGAGCCAATTTTAGTGAATAATCTGCTTCGCCTTAGCAAAGGCAAGATGATGGGTGTCGATTATAATCAAAATAAGACCTGGGTCGGTTCATCACTTGCATATCATCACCCGGTATAGTTCGCTCTATGAATGAAAAGCTCAACTTCGATCCTGAATTACGAGAAGGTGCCTCAAATGCTGTGCATGTGTGTCTGCAAATTCAGCCGCATGAACGCGTTACCATTATCGGGGGGCATGAGTGTAGTGAAATAGTAGCTGCTCTGGTCGAGCAACTGGGACAACTTGAAGCCCGCTATCACATTATGTTTCTCGAAGATTATTGCAAACGACCATGTACGCGGCTCCCTCAAGAGTTCTTCGCCGATCTCGCCACGTCTCAGGTAAGTATTTATGCTGCCGCCGCCCGTCCGGGAGAGTTGGCCGCTCGCTGTCAATTAACTGCATTTGTCAACGAGCACAGTATTCGTCATGCACACATGGTGAATATTACCCGTCAAATTATGCTACAGGGCATGCGGGCAGACTTTTTAAAGGTCGATAAGTTGAGTGCCGACCTCATCGCCAAAGCACGCAGAGCCGAAAAAATATATGCAAAGACCGCTGCCGGAACGGATATCGAAGCTCAGTTTATCCCTGAGCTCAAATGGGTTAAGACCAGCGGGATAATTTCTGTCCAGAAATGGGGGAATTTGCCTGGCGGAGAGATCCTGACATCGCCGGCAAGAGTTGATGGCGTGTTTGTCGTAGATGGTGTGGTCGGTGATTTTCTTTGCGAACAATATGGCGATCTAAACGAATATCCTCTGAGAATTGAGATCGAGAACTCCCGGATTCGGAATGTTGAGTGCAAAAACAATGAGCTACTGCGAGACTTCAACGCTTATACGACAACAGACGAAAACAGCAATCGCGTCGGTGAATTTGCGATCGGAACCAACATCGCGATAACAGAACTGATTGGCAATATTTTACAGGATGAAAAAATACCGGGAATTCACATTGCTTTTGGGGACCCCTACGGTGAGCATACCGGGCAAAACTGGCAATCTAAAACACATATTGACTGCGTTGGTCGCAATTTCGATATTTGGCTGGAGCAAGAAAAGGTAATGGAAGACGGAGCATTTATTTTCTAACAGCTGCCAAATCAGACTATTCCCGGCCACTTTTGCTTAGTGGAATAACTCGAACCTCAGTACCGGCCTTTAACATCTCCCCTGCATTTACGCGAATAAATCCGGATGCACCGCTGATCGAGCTAATCATATGCGAGCCCTGTCGCGCGAGCGGGCTTATTTCCGGCAGCGCGTTGTCCACATGCTGAATAGCGACCCTCATTAAGTGCGCGCGATCCATTGTATTGTGAATGTCTTCTGCTAAACATCCGATAAAACCATCCTGCTTAAAGGGATGTCCACAAAGATAGCGTATCACCGGATGAACGTAGACCATGTAGCTCATGTAGGACGATACCGGATTGCCGGGGAGTCCAAACAATAAAGTATCACCTCTTTGCGCGAAAAATAGCGGCTTACCCGGCTTCTGCCTGACTCGCCAAAAGATTTCATTGAATCCACATTCTGCGGCGGCGTCTTTTACCAGATCGTGCGGACCGACTGAAACACCACCTGAAAATAGAATGATACCGGCATTCGATGCCGCATCTTCAATCGATTTAACAGTGTCAGAATAGTTGTCTGAAACATGCGAGCTAAGCCCGATAGTGCCACCAGAATCGGTGACGGCACATGAAAGCATTAGTCTGTTCGAGTCACGAATCTGACCGGGAGCCGGCTTTTCGTGAAAAGGTACCAGTTCGGTGCCTGTGGCGATCACCGAAACGGAAGGTGCTTTAAAGGTAGAGACCTTAGTGATTCCCTGAGAGGCGAGGATTGCCAACTGGGGTGGTCCCAAAACACAACCCGCCAGCAGCAGCTTCTCTCCTGCGGTAAATTCTTCGCCCTCATTGCGAATATGCTGATGAGGCTTGTTTACCTTCAACACATTAATTGTGGTCTCTGTTTCATGAATCACCTCAATGGGAATTACTGTATCAGCGCCGGGCATGAGCCGCGCACCCGTGCTTATTCGCGCTGCATAACCAGAGGTTAACACCTCATTCATCGGGATACCGGCCTGACTTTCACCAGCGATATGTAATGTTATGGGGGTTTCAGGTGTTGCATCTTTCACATCTTCCCATTTTGTAGCATAACCATCCATCGCACTATTGGTAAAAAGTGGGGCGGGCTCTACAGCCACAATATCTTCGGCAAGAAGATAACCGGAGCAGTTTGCAATATCTCTTTCTTCCAACAAAGGTTTTGGAAGGGCATCCTGAATTTGTTGAAGTGCCTGCTCAATCGTCAGCATCTAAACCTCCTTTTATGGAATCGGGCACCGGGCCTTTCAATATACGCTGCATTAACAGTGCGTCTTCACCATTTTTGTAATATCGTGGTCGAACCCGAACGGTACTGAAACCGAATTTACGATAAAGGGCGATAGCTGCATGATTGCTTTTACGAACTTCCAGGAGAGCAATCTCGGAATCAAAGGCTTCATTCAACAGCTGCGTCATAAAGTAGCTGCCCCAGCCCTGTCCCTGGTATTCCGGAAAGATTGCAAACGTGGCAATATGAAATTCTTCATAGAGCTTCCAGATTACCGAGTAGCCTATCATAACATGATCTTTTGTAATTACTACCGGGAGAGAAAAGCGATTCCTTGATACTTCAAACTCATAACTTCTTCGAGACCAGGGGTCAGTAAAAAGTTCAACCTCGCGGGGCATGATATAATCGAGATCGTCCAACGTCATTCGTCGGATATGGACTTTGGCCATTACATAATCCCTTGAAAGGGTCTCATGTAATGCGGTTCGCATTCTGCTACATCAGAAAAGGTAGATGTGGAGAAGGACGTATGCGCAAGCTTGGCCAAAACGGATGCATGAGGAACCTGCGAGGAAGAGCGGAGTATTTCCGATCCCTCTGGAAGAGCAGGGGCTAGTACTTCCTGCAGTGAGCTTGCTGCTCCTCCGATGCAGGAGACCGGTTCAGAAATAAATGTTGTAATATCAGCTATGGCAAGAATCTGCGGTGGTTTAATCGAAATCAACTTCTCTTGTTCGTTTCGATATAGCGCAGTATAGATATCGCCTCTGCGTGCATCAACCACGGGCATCATTATCCTTTTGGAGGATGTATACTCACTGGCCCAAAGCTGAAGCGTCGGTATTTCGATGATAGGAAGGTTTGCGGCATGAGCCAGACCCTTGGCATAGCTATAGCCAATTCGCAGCCCGGTGAATGAACCTGGGCCCGCTGAAAGGGCAATTGCTTCAATGTCATGGACAGTATTGTTGAAAAGTTGTAACAGATGGTCAACTATTCCGGCAAGATGTTCGGAGTGACCATTCGATATGGCAAGTGTTGTCTCGGCTAATAACGTTTCGCCGCGTGAAAGACCACATACACATGTTGGTGTGCTGGTGTCCAGCAGCAGCAGAAGCGGCTGACTGGACAATTCCAAGGCTTGTTTTGCTCTTCTCTTCATTAGACCCAACTCTAGCCAAATTCATGTAGCGGCTTGTTCTGACGTGCGCGTTTCCTGTCGTTTTCGTCAAGATAAATCTTGCGTAGTCGAATTGATTCTGGCGTAATCTCAACCAGTTCGTCGTTATTAATATACTCAAGAGCTTCTTCAAGTGAAAAAATCACCGGAGGAGCAACCTTTACTGCTTTATCGCTTCCCGATGCGCGCATATTCGTCAACTTCTTAGAACGCTGAATATTAACTTCAAGATCATTGTCTTTGTTGTTTTCACCAATTACCTGTCCTTTATAAACCACATCACCCGGTTTGATAAAGAATGTGCCGCGATCCTGCAGAGCATCAATGGCGTAGGGGGTAGATGGCCCGGCAGCCATTGAGATAAGCGCACCGTTAACTCGCTGCGGAATTTCTCCACGATGCGGTCCGTAGGCGTGGAAGCGATGGTGCATTACTGCTTCACCGGCGGTTGCTGTAAGCAGCCGATTTCGAAGTCCCATCAACCCTCGTGAAGGAATTAGAAATTCAAGGTGCTGCATATTGCCTTTGCTGTTCATCTCGCGTAGCTCGCCACGTCGCTGCCCGGCAAGCTCTATAACCTTACCGGAATAATCGGCGGGTACATCTACGACCAGTACTTCAATTGGCTCATGCTTTTTGCCATCAACATCGCGGAAGATTACCTGAGGTTGACCAACCTGAAGTTCGTATCCCTGACGTCGCATATTTTCCATGAAAATAGAAAGATGTAGAATTCCACGACCATAGACCTTAAAGCGATCTGGTGAACCGGTTTCTTCAACGCGTAACGCCACGTCGATTTGCATTTCTTTTTCCAGTCGCTCACGAAGTTGACGAGACGTTACAAACTGGCCTTCTTTGCCAAAGAATGGTGAATTGTTCACCATAAACATCATGCTTATCGTTGGTTCGTCAATGGTCATGCGACCAAGTGCTTCCGGAGTTTCCGGATCGGCAAGAGTATCGCCGATTTCTATTCCTTCAACACCCACAATCGCGCAGATATCGCCATTGTTAACGTGCTCTACAGTTTCTCGTCCAATCCCTTCAAAGCTCTGCAGCTTTTTTACCGAGACGGCCTGCGACTTACCATTCTGTTTCAGAATGACAAGCGGTTGGTTTTGACGAACGTCTCCGCGATGCACGCGGCCGATGCCGACACGACCAATATAGTCATTATAATCGATGCTGGTAATCTGCATTTGTGTCGGCCCCTCAATAAATTTCGGTGCCGGGACTTTTTCAATAATCGTGTCGAAAAGAGCTTCCAGGTTATCGGTGCGCTCATCAGCTTCATTGGCTGCCCAGCCATCGCGTCCACTTGCATATATGGTTGGGAAGTCCAGCTGATCGTCGTTGGCATCAAGCTCAACAAACAGATCAAATACTTCCTCTAGCACTTCTTCCGGGCGGCTGTCAGGGCGATCAATCTTATTGATTACTACCAGTGGCTTTAGACCCAGCAGTAGTGCTTTTTGCAGAACGAAGCGAGTCTGTGGCATAACGCCTTCAAAGGCATCAACAAGAAGTAAGATTCCGTCAGCCATTTTAAGAACGCGTTCTACCTCGCCACCGAAATCGGCGTGACCCGGGGTATCTATCAGATTAATCTTATACGATTTATATTTAACCGAGATGTTTTTTGACAGGATAGTAATTCCACGTTCGCGTTCCAGGTCATTGGAATCTAGAAAACGTTCTTGTACAACCTGATTGTCTCTGAAGATGCTACACTGTTTTAACATCTGATCAACGAGCGTCGTTTTGCCATGATCAACGTGGGCAACGATTGCTACGTTTCGTAAATTTGACATAGTATTTCCGATCTTATAAGTAAATATTAACTGGCAGAAAAAATAGCATTCAAAGCCGGAAGTCAAGTAAAATAAACTTTAGTTGAGAACGACGTAACAACGGACACATCGTATTTGAGAGTGAATTTACGAGAAAGATTGAAAATTATTCTTCAGGTGTTGAAATATCAATGCTTGCAAAGCAGGTAGTAACAAATTACATTTTAATTCGTAAACTGAAACCAAGCTCATATTTTTACGCTAGATAGATGCCTCGAAAGTTAAGATTTCGCACCAAACGGCCGCGTTTCAGATGGATTTCTAAATAGATATGTTCGATATAAACATCAGCTGCATTCTGTAACCGAACGCACCTTACTCGCCTTCTTGGCAACTCGGGAATGACTTATGTCTTACCAGAAAAGACATTCACAGTTTTTCAGGATCATTTTTGCTACCGTTGTGGCAATTTTACTGATCGTTGTTATCCGCTCGCTTTATTTTAAGGCTAGCACACCGGATGATGAAAACCTGTTTCGCACCACTCCCGGAAGTGTTTTGGTTACTGAGCCAATCACTGGACGACCTGCCCCTGATGATTCAGAAGATCCGGACGAATCGGTTTCCATTGAAACAATGATTTTGCCCGGAGAGGTCATTCGCTCTGTCGACGGTGAACTTTTTCGACAGCTATCAACTCTTGAAGCTTATTTGACCGGCCTGGACAGCCTGGACGAATTGAACTTTGAGGTGTTCGATCCCAGAGATGCCTCAACTCGCAATGTATTAATATACTACGGGGATCTTCCGGCAAATGGTTTTCGCGGTCTTTCGTCGAGTGTGTATGTTATTACTGTGTTCGAGGATGGTGCTTCCGATCGTGCCGGGCTGCGTGTTGGCGACTTGATTGTTAGCATAAATGAACAGTTCTTCAAGAATATGCACGATGCAGATCGGATTCTTAAGGAAGCCCGTTCAGACAAAAAAATTGAATATCAGGTTATACGTGGTAATGAAGACATTACCTTTGATATTGTTCTTGCTACGGTTGGCCTGCACCTTCCGGTTTTACTCTTCTTTTTCTGCGGTATGTTTATGATTTTGACCGGGGCTTTTATAGGTCTTGCGCGCCCCCAATTTCGGGCAGCTCGTTACCTGGGGGTCGGATTTGTCATAACCGGCTTTTTTATCGCATTTTTGGAAGCGACCAGAACTATAAAAGATGAGTTTATTGAGGTTCGGGCTTTTGTCCTTGTCGCTACCATTTTATTTAGCTTGCCATTATGGCTTCACATTGCACATTACTTTCCGTTAAAGCATCAAGCCATGCTCGATCGCCGTTGGATTCGGACGACCGGCTATGTTATTGCAGCGGTTGGAGTTCTTGCCATATTGATCATAGATGAAGCTTTCTTTGGCTTCTTTTTGTTGGTATTGATTCTCTACAATGCCATTGTTCAGTTTATGTATAGAAAAAAAGCTTCGCCGGAATACACTGAAATTTCCAAAGTGCTCAAGCGTTTTAATATTTTAGCTGTCTCTGGTATTGCCCTTACCCTGGGTTTTATTGTTTATACGCATTGGGGAACATTTGATATTGGTGGAAATAAGTTCGGGTATATCGGAATTCCTTTGCTGCTTTATCCTCTATCTACCTTATTTGTTATTGGTCGCTATAATCTTATCGATCTGGACCTTCGCGTTAAGAGAAACATCCAGTACAGTGCCTTTTCTACAATGTTAGGCGTTCTTGCAGTCCTTGCTTTGGGATGGATGCTGATGAATCTTCCACAAATGGAGTTGCCCTTGCCCAATATCCAGTTTCAGGGCAGTTTTATTGAGATAAGCGATGAGCCCATGCTTGGGAAAACCCGTCAAACTATGGAAAAAGGCGTTTTGATGTTTCTGGCAATTTTGTTGAGTTTTCTAATTGTTAGAGCACGTCGTAAGGGGCAGGCTTTTATCGATAAGAAGTTTTTCCGTGGAAGTTATGATTACAGATTGGCATCCCGTGAGCTTGCTGAAGTAATGTCTAGTGAATTGAACATGAAGGGCCTGGCGGAGGGCATTGTTCAGAAGCTGACTCAATTGATGAAAGTGAAGCAAGCCGGAATACTCTTTTACCGCAATGAATCAGAATGTAGTGCCTCCGAGTCCGCTGGTTTGACTGCGGATCGTTGGCAGTCTTTTGTTAGTGGAATACAAAACTCTTTTACTGACGTGTTGAAAAGTGATGTCGAAGAACTGCATTTCAGTGTTGAATACTTACCTAGTTCTCTGCGAGAGCACTTCTCAGAACATGGTTTTCGGCATATTATCGCGATCCGTTCGAAGGACAAATTTGTTGGAACACTTTTGATTGGTGAAAAACTTTCTGAGTCGCCTTTCCACAATGAAGACCTGCTGTTTTTAACTTCGATTTCTAAACAGGCTTCTGTTTCTATCGAAAACTCTTTCTTGTATGATGAGCTGGCAGAACGTGAGCGTATGAAACACGAATTGGCCATTGCCAGAAGAATTCAGCTGGCTTCCTTACCGCAACATACTCCTGTCGTTGCAGGGCTGGATATTGCCGGAATATCCGTGCCTGCTCTTGAGGTAGGCGGAGACTACTTCGATTATCTAAACGGCAATCCGGACGATTTGACGATTATCGTTGGTGACGTCAGCGGAAAAGGAACCTCTGCTGCTCTTTATATGTCTAAGGTGCAGGGGATAATGCGATCCCTGTATGATTTTGGCTTATCCCCGCGCGATCTGTTTATCAGGGCAAATCAATTACTCATCGACAGCATAGAAAAGCAGTCTTTTATTACAGCACTTGGCGTGTCGATTAATCCATCCACACGACAGCTTCGTCTTGCCAGAGCAGGGCATGCACCGCTATATCATTATCAATCTAAAAGCAAGCGTGTGGAAGAGTGGTTGCCAAAGGGAATAGGTATGGGACTTGCCAATTCTGAGAAATTTGCCGTGGAGATTGAAGAGACGACACTTAGTTTTGATGAGGGTGATATTTTCTTGCTGATTACGGACGGGATTACCGAGGCTCAAAGCGATGGTGGTGAAGAGTATGGCGAGGAGGGGCTGGAGGCCATTCTTGCTGAAGCAAACGGTGCCAGTGCAAAGAAAATTCGCGATAGTATCGTTGCTTCTGTTAATCAGTTTACCGGCGATATGCCCCAACATGACGATCTGACGATTGTCGTCGTGAAGGCGGTTTAAAGAGTCTTTACTTCATTATAGCGAAAGCAGTCGGTAACGTGGTCGTTAACCATACCCACTGCCTGCATAAACGCGTAACAAATTGTAGACCCCACGAATTTAAATCCGCGCTTTTTTAATACCTTGCTCATTTTATCAGACACGTCTGTTGTTGCCGGAACGTTGGATAATAGTTGGTAGTTGTTCTGTATTGGTTTTCCATCAACGAACTGCCAGATATAATCTTTAAAGCTGCCAAACTCCTCTTGAACCTCCAGGAAGAGCTTGGCATTTGTTACAGCTGCATTCACTTTAAGCTTATTTCGGACGATTCCGGGATTTGAAAGAAGTTCTTCAATCTTGTGATCGTCGTATTGGGCGATTTTAACAGGATTGAAGTTATCGAAGGCTTTCCGATAATTTTCTCTCTTCTGTAGAATTGTAATCCAGCTTAGACCGGCCTGAGCTCCTTCGAGAATCAGAAACTCAAATAGCATCCGGTCGTCATACACCGGAACTCCCCATTCTTTGTCGTGATAGTCTTTGTAGATTTGTTTATCACCACACCACCCACATCGCTTCATTCGTTTTCTCCGAAATAAGTCAGGTTTGTTCTAGTTGTTTGTGCCACCAAACAGTTCATTAGCACGTCGCTGCATTTCCTCATCGGATAGCTCTTCCAATAGTTGAGAAAGAACCCAGATATGCCCGAATGGGTCTTTCAGCCGCCCGGAGCGATAACCATAAAACTGATCGGCAACGGGAAACAATACTTCTGCGCCGGCTTCTTCCGCAGTTTTTGCTACAGCATCTGCGTCCTCAACATTAAGATTAAGCACGACCGGCGTGCCGCCCAGAGTCTCTGGAGAAGTATTACCAAACTCAGGCATCTCATCTGCAAGCATGATAACGGAATCGCCAATGGTCAGCTCTGCATGCATAACTCGTCCCGCAGAATCAGTCATACGTCCGGCTGTTTCTTTAGCTGCAAAAGCTTTTTCGTAAAACGCAATAGCTTCGGCAGTGTTCTTAACGGTAATGTACGGATTTAATGCGGGTCTGTTCCTGGACATTGTGGATCCTCCCTTTTTTCAAACATTTAATGATACATCCCAACTATTAAATAGCAACTCGGAGATAGTGTGCCCAGTATCCCTGCCAGCGATTGTATTGATTAGCAATTAGTGAGATACGTTTGGGCAGACTGTCTCCGTAAAAATGTGTTGCTGCTGTTATAAGTCCTCTATCGGTTATGGGGGCGCGTTCCATTCGGCCGAGGCCCTGCAACAGAATAAAGCTGGCTGCCCAGGTATCAAGGCCGTCGAGGCGCTGCAGCCAATCGCTTACATCGTCATAAGGTGCCTTAGTCAAAAACTCATCATCTATTTCGTGAAATGCGCGTGCTGCTGCAAGGAGTTGATTTGCCGCCCCATCATTAAATAAAAATGACGTGAGCTCTTTTGCCGATGTATAGGCCAGGGCGTCTGCTTCTGGGAAGGCGTAATATCGACGATTTTCCATATGAATTTGTCGACCAAAATGTCTCATAAGCCTGCGTTTTATCAGGCGAGCTTCAGCAACGCTGGTGTTACCGGCAAGCAGCGCCCAGCAGGCACTCTCGAATGGCGTTAGGAACTTAACCTGATGAAAGCCATACAGCCGTTGGATAATCGGCTGAAAGTGAGGATCGCTATAGCCAATGCGATAAAAGGAGTTGAGATCATCCGTAAGGCTAAGAAAAAAGCGAATTCTATCTAGTGCCAGATGCCGTGTATTCTGAGAGATTGCTTTTTCTGAGAACAGCGTATACGATAAGAGCGGAGAATCCACCGTACCGGCTGAGGATACTTGAAAGAGAATAGCCTGATTATTTATGGAAATTGCTTTTAACAGCGCTTTTCTTTCGGCGGACGTTTCCGAAAGTGCCAAACCGAGATAGGCCATAGATTGCTTAATATCGAATGGGGGAGTGGGGTAAAGGTTGCCGGTTTGTGAAAACAAAGGCTGAAGCGAGGTATGAAGCGAATCGCCATCGGCTGTTTGGTTGCCGACAGATGTGTTTACCTCGTTGTTTACGGCAGCAGCCCGTGCTGAGACAAGATTCAAGGTGGTCTGCTCATTCACAGAGCGTGTGCCCATCAGCTAATCTCCCGAATAACCTGTATAACCTTTCCGAGAACGGTAAAACCCGGTGTCTCGGGATCGATAATAAGAATGCGATCGGGTTCGTCCGTGCTTTCAAGGCGTATTCTGTTGTGGCTGTTTGAGTAGCGGCGTATCAGTACTTTCTCTCCCAACGTAACTGCAACAACATCACCATCAACGATATGCTCTCGCGATGCAATAACAGCATTGTCGCCTTTACAGAGCCCGGCGCCTTTCATGCTATTGTCTGAAACCAGCATGCTAAAACGCTTAAGCGACTCCAGACGATTGACGATATGTTTCGCCAAATCACCGGGAGTTCCATCCGTCTGTTCCATTAAAAATTCCACCCGAGGCAGCTGCAGAAATTCTTCATTCTGCACATCTGCCTGTTTTGGTGTCATTTTTTTCTTAGTGACCGGCGTTCCGGCCTTTGCTGAACGTTTAGTTAACCACATTGCGAATCAATCCAACCACTTTGCCCTGAATATTCCAGTCGCCCTGCGGACGAATGTCTTCATAAGCCGGGTTTTCAGCTTTCAGATAGCGCTGGCCACCATCGTCAATTAGCCGTTTTACAGTAACTTCACCGTCAATTAATGCCACAACAATTTGGTTGGCTTCAGAAACGTTGGCAGACTTTACAATGACCAAATCGCCATCCATAATACCGGCGTTGATCATAGAATCTCCACGAACGCGCAGCGTAAAGTAGTTACCTTCTGTCTTAATCAGATTACGCGGAATACTTACATATTCATCAATGTTTTGTTCTGCAAGAATCGGGTGACCGGCAGACACCTGACCGATTAACGGCAGATTAATAATACTGCCCGGAGGTGGTGCCTGGTAGCGTTTATCTACAATGCGCAGACTGCGTGCCGTGGTTCCAGTCTTTTCGAGATAACCTTTGCGAATGAGCGCTTCAAGATGGCGAACAACACCATGCTTGGATGCGATACCAAAATTATCTGCTATTTCCTGATAGCTCGGTGGATAGCCATACTCTGAAAGATATTCGGAAATAAATTTCAGCACTTCCTCCTGCCGATTGGTCAGGCCCTTCATATGTTGTGTCCTTTCGAATATTGCACATAGTGTATCGCCAGGCTGATAAAGTCCGTTGTTGGCAGCGGGCGTATACATAAGTTCACTTTAACAATACAACGTAAAATAGGTATTGTCAAGAAAAAAAGTCAAAAAAGATGTAGATTTGTTCACTATTCTTGGCTGTGGAGTAAAAAAGAACGAAATAACGTATTTTATTGAAGTTAGCACTGGACTTAAAGCTGTTGATATTTGCATGGGGTTATCGTAATTTCAGAAGCGAGATGCAAGAAGCGAGATGCAAGAAGCGAGATGCAAGAAGCAAGATGCAAGAGGTAAGAACCCGGAACCATTATTTTTCACTGTTCACTTTTCACTGTTCACTGTTCACTGTCATTCATAATTCATCAATAATAACTCATCAATCACAATGTCTTTATACGTTCAAATACTCGGTAGTGGAACATCAATGGGCGTGCCAATGGCCGGCTGCACCTGTGCAACATGCCTGTCAGAAGATCCCAAGGATAAACGTTTGCGAACCAGTGCACTTATTCGTGCCAATGATAAACAAGTGCTCATCGATACCTCTGTCGACTATCGTCAGCAGATGATTCGCGCCAAAGTGAAGCACCTCGATGCCGTCGTTTATACCCACCATCATGTCGATCATATATTAGGTATGGATGATTTGCGCAGTTTTATGCTGCTGAACAAGACAGATATGCCGCTTTACGCCATGGCCGAAACGACAGAGAATATTAAGCGCGTGTTTAGCTACGCTTTTCAAACAACTAACTATGGTTCGCTTCCACAGCTTAAGTTGAATCTCATCGATGAAGCACCATTCGAAGCAGCAGGCATTCCGTTTATGCCGGTTCCGCTGATGCACGGCAAGATGCCGGTGATGGGCTACCGAATCGGTAATTTTGCTTATTGTACAGACGTCAGCTTTATTCCGGAATCTTCTTTTGCTCTTCTTAAAAACCTTGATGTGTTGATATTAGATGCTCTGCGATACAAAACGCATCCTACACATTTTAGCGTGGACGAAGCAATCGCCGCAGCTAAACGTATCGGAGCAAAAAATACCTACTTTACCCACATTTCGCATGATATTCAGCATGCCACGGCGGAATTACCGGAATCGATCCATCTCGCTTACGACGGCCTTTCCTTCGAGCTGGATTCTTTATTATGACAGCCAACGCTAAAAAATCCACTTTGTTTTCCACAGCGCGGATCAATTTACCAACCACTTGGTTTCAGTATATTGATTTACATTTTATTATAGCTCGGAAAGCTTTTGGGATGCGATTACTTCTATTTCCACTTTTAACCATTTTGCCGATGTGGGCGCAAACAAGCGCAACTCTCAGTACCGCTCAATATCGCGCGATCTACAGTGCGGCGCAGCTCATCGAGGCAGCTGATGCATGTGAGCTCGACTGGAAACCCTACCATGAAGCGTTTGTTAATGCACAGAAAAAGAAGGCATTGGCTGAAGGCTGGTCTTTGGGAACTCAGGCACGAGCCACACTGCAATTGCGGGAAATACGCGAGGGGTTAGCTGCTCAGCTGTCTGCGGCGTGTTCGCAAGAACGACAAGATTCGCTTTCGATTCGCCTGGAAGTTGAAAAAGAACGGCTTACGGCTGAGGCAGATCCGGGTGATGACAATTGGGTGTTGAAGCCACGGGGAAAAAATTGGCTGCATATTTCAGGAACACAGCCCGTGGTTGATGAAGCTGTCTATAGCCTGGATGGCTCGGAAATAAGCGGCAATTTTAAGAAATTACCCTTAGGTAGCGCCCTGCGTCAAAATGGTCGCATCACCTGGATTGAAAATCCTGTTGGAGCAGAAAAAACCTATGCTCGGAGATGGATTGCTCCCAATGATCTAAAAAGTGTCGCGCCAGAGTTTCTTAACCTCAGACCACTGTTCTATTACGATGAAGATCTTGAAGTATTAGCAACTCAGGCAAGATTAGACCACAGCGTTTTTGAAAAAGCTCTCAATGCCTATCAATCAGGTGACATTGAAAAAGCACGCAGACACCTTGAAGAGGTGGAAGAGGATACTTTCGTGCGTAGCTCAACTGAATTCTGGTTGTTGCGGGCATATATAGAAAATCAAAAGGGGCGAACTTCAAAAGCTCGTAGCTATGTTAGCAGTTTATCTGAAAGCATAAACCGAAACTCTCGTACAGAGTTATTGATGCGTAATTTGTTATTCGAACTCGGCGGGAAATCTTTCGATCTTGGCGGGAGCTCTAATGGGACGACCGAGAGTCGATCGAATTATAACGCGATTATACTTGAAATAGCCCGCAATGATTCCATTGAAGTGTTGGGCATCTATTCTGACGGAGCAGTTATGCTGGCCTTTAGCGAAAGTGGTGGGATTGTTCTGGAACGATATCATAGAGAGCGGCTGATTTGGGATGTTCAACTTGCGGCAATTACTCTTGTGAGAAAAGGCTCGTTGCTTGAGTTTGGAGTTCGTAATAATATGTCCGGCAGGAAAAATTTGAAGCTTCCGGAACAGGGCTCGGTTAAAATGACGTTGCTGAATGGGCGGACTCAAAACTCCAAAGTGTTCCCAATCCGGATGCTTGATGAGAGTATTGACATACTGTGGTTCAAGGTCCGCGGTCTATTAAATGTTTTGAAAGACACGTATTATATTGCCGAAATAGATCGCTAAAGGATTCTCATTGAGCATTGCAAAACAAATTTCCCGGCTGGCGCAGCACTCGGCAATCTACGCGATCAGCACGGCTATCCAGAAGCTGGCAGGCTTTATCTTACTGCCGGTTTATACCAATACCGCATATATCGCTTCACGCAGTGAATTCAGTGACTACGCAACCATCTTTGCGTTTACTGCCTTCATGCATTATTTCTACGCTTACGGTATGGATAGTGCGCTGCTGCGTTACTTCTTCATCGGTGAACGCGATCGCAAAACCGTCTTTTCCACCACATTCTTTGTCTTGATTGTCAGTAGCCTTGCCACGACAAGTATTCTTTTGTTCTTCAGCGAATCTGTTGCAAGCATGCTCTTTGGAAGCGGTTCATATGTCCTTTTTGTGCAGCTTGCTGCTGCCACGCTATTTTTTGACGTGCTGGGAAATATGCCCTATCTGGTGCTGCGAGCAGAAGAAAAACCGCTTCAATATACCGCCTTTCGCGTGCTGCGCTTTGCGCTGGAGCTCGGATTAAATATCTACTTTGTGGTCTTCCTGCGAACCGGTGTCATTGGTATAATGTATACCATCCTCATTGCTTCCATTGTGAACTTCCTGGTGACGCTGCCGGTAACACTGCGATATTTACGCGCCGTTTTCGATACCGCACTCTGCAAGGAAATGCTTGCCTTTGCGCTTCCATTTCTGCCAAATGGAATTGCCTTTACGATGATCGAGTTAATTGATCGCTTTATCATTCCGGCAGTATTAGACAAAGATGCGCTGGGACTGTATTCAGCCAACTATAAGTTTGGAACGATTCTGCTGCTATTGGTAATTGCATTTCGCAACGCCTGGCAGCCCTTTTTTTTGAAAGTTGCCAAGCAGGAAAATGCCAAATCTATTTATTCTCGCGTACTGACCTATTTTTGCCTCGGAGCCGGGATTATTGTCATTGGCGGAACGTTTTTTATTGATGACCTGCTAACGACCGAGTTTGCCGGTCGATCTTTTCTCGGTAAAGCCTATTGGGATGCCACCGGTTTAATTCCTATCATCTTACTCTCATATTTGTTTTTTGGGATGTATGTTATTTTTACTCCGGGCTTCTATATCGAGAAGAAAAGTCGCTACATGGTCATATTCACTGGAAGTGGTGCAGCAGTTAATATTATTGCGAATCTAATTCTCTTGCCAAAGATTGGCGTGTTTGGCGCCGCCTGGGCCACCGTCTTTAGCTATGCCACCATGGCACTTACCATATATATTGCCACTCAACGCATTTATCCCATCCCCATCGAATGGGGTCGCATATTGAAATGCTTTCTGCTAATTGCTGCAGCTATGTCAGTTCACTATCTCTTTCCCATGGCGTTGTTATGGCGAATTCTGCTGTTTATAGTTGTCGGAATAGCCTTTTTGGGTATTCTGGAACGCTCGGAGCGTTCCGTCGTTAAATCGGTTATCACTAAGTTTTTTTAACAGGTGGTCGAAGATTTAAAGAGGAAAACCTAATAAAGCAGGAATAAGGATGAAACACAGTCGCCCCAACTTGTTCTGGAATATACTCTTTTGGCTCTACGCTATTGCCCTTTTTGTGGTGATCTTCTTAGCTTATCACGGTATTATTCCGCTGCGCATTACCGGTATTCCCAACTACGACCTTTACTTGCACTTCTCTTTAATGGGGATGCTGGCCTTCCTTGGACATCGAGCGTTAAACCGCCGCTATACCGGATTATTTCGCTTTGCTGTTCCGCTGGCTCCTTTTCTTGTCTCTCTGTTTTCTGTGGTCGAAGAGTTCCTACAGCTACTTTCTGCAATGCGTATTTTTGAGTTTAGCGATATGATGGCAAATCTGGGCGGGGTCTGGTGTTTTTATCTGCTGGATCGGCTTTGGCAGGTTCTAACAGAAAACCGCCGTCACCTGACGTAATTCTTCATTGCATCCTGACCCACTTCGGCTTAAGTTATTGCGCAGCACGTCATCAGCTAAAATCTGATCAGGCATATTTTTTAGGCACTGCCTGCGAACATGCAAGACCCCGGATCATACATGTCTGAAAATACTCTGCGCATTGCCTTTCTATGGCATTTCCATCAGCCGAACTATAAAAATGCACGTGGGTTTTATCACCTGCCGTGGTTGCGTTTTCATGCCACAAAAGATTATCTGAATTTTGCTCTCCTGTTTAAGTCTTTCCCGAAGCTAAAACAGAACGTAAACATTGTGCCGTCTCTGTTAATTCAGCTGGAGGACTATATTCAGAATAATGCCCGGGACAATATCTGGTTGCTCAGCGAGAAACCGGCTGATGAGCTGGATGCTGCGACGCGACAGTCTATTCTGGAACACTTTTTTGTGGCAGATGAAGAGCGTATGATTCGCCCTTACCCGCGCTACCATGCATTATATCGGCGCTATGCCGAAGAGCTCTCGCAACTGGAGCCTCGGGAACGCGTAATTCATTTTGATACGCAGGACTATCTCGATCTGCAAATTTGGTATAATCTAATCTGGTTTGGAGAAGTTGTGCGCGAACGTCCGGGTATTGCCGGCTTATTCGACAAGGCACAGCGCTTTTCTGAGAAAGACAAAGATATTCTTTTTACAGAAACGGTCGCGGTGCTTTCGGAAGTAACGGATGCCTTTCGCGAACTGTGGGAATCCGGGCAGATTGAGCTCTCTACGTCACCTCTTTTTCATCCTGTTTTACCTCTGCTGATAGACAATACCATTGCTCTGGAAACCAATCAGGATATTGTGCTTCCCAAGACGCCGCAACGCTTGCCAGACGATGCGGAGAACCAACTCGTTGAGGGTATGGCTAAATTTACAGACGTGTTTGGTGCGGCACCGGCCGGAATCTGGCCTCCTGAAGGTGGAGTGTCTGCCGAAGCGATGCGTATGATTGCGCTACAGAACGTTCGCTGGAGTGCAACGGATGAAATTATTTTAAAGCGCAGTCTGGACGTCAAGCGTTTAGGAAGTCAGCTTTATCAGCCACATCGTTACAAGGCCGGTGGAAGAGAAATCTCGATGTTCTTTCGCGATCACTATTTATCCGATACTATTGGCTATGTGTACTGCAATTGGGATAGTGCGCGTGCGGTAAATGATTTTATCAGCAGATTGAGACATATTCGCAATTTAATCCTTGCTGAAAAAGGTGGGAAGAAGCTCAAGGACCATTTAGTGACGATCATCCTGGATGGCGAAAACTCATGGGAGCACTACCCGGAAAACGGCCATCGCTTTTTGACTGAGCTGTTTACGCGCTTGTCGACTGAGAGTGAGCTGGAAACCATCTGCTTTTCAGACTTCCTCGATAGTGAGCCCGTTCTGCCTGAACTTCCCGAGTTAAAACCAGGCAGCTGGATATACGCCAGTTTCGACTATTGGATAGGCACACCGGAAGAAAATAAAGCATTGGAATTGCTAACGCAAACCCGACAGTTTTTGAAGGAGACTGAAGAGCGTGGCGTTATTCCGGCCAATGATCTTGCTGCTGCCTGGAGACATATTCATTCTGCGCAGGGTTCAGACTGGTGCTGGTGGTACGGAGATGATAAGGCTTCCTTTCAGGCGCTGGCGTTCGATCAGCTGTTCAGAGAGCAGCTGATGTGCGTATATGAGCTATGCAATGGTGAAGCGCCAACCGAATTGTTTCAGCCTATCAAACGCACGCAACATGATGAGTTTAATCTTGTAGGAACGCGACAGCCTATTTCACCAGTTATTGGAGAGGCGACAGCCAAGGATTGGGAAGGGGCGGCTGTTTACGATTGTAGTAGGGATGCCCATGATGCGATGCGGCGAACGGCACGTATTCTGGAGCGCTTATATATTGGTTTTGATGATGAGATGCTTTATCTTCGTGTCGATTTTTCTCGCAAACTTGAACTGCTGTTTGAATTTGTTCTGGGAATAAAAATGCCTTCTAAAATAACGTTGGTGCTTTCTCCCCTTCGCGGCGTAGTTGAGCGTTTTGAAACGATTGGCAAGGTGAAGCAAAAGACGGTTTTAGCGCCAAGGTTTTCGGTTGGTGATTCGTTTGAAGCGGCCATTGCATTGAAGGATATTGGCCTGCAACCGGGCGAGCCATTTGGATTTCAATTCCTGGTAAAATTAAATCGCCAGCATATTGAAGTGTTTCCTCAGAATAAACTGCTGGAATTGGAACTACCGTTGTAATTGATGAATGATGAGTTATGATTGACAATTGACAATTGACCAATATGGTTCCGATTTCCGATTTCCGATTTCCGATATCCGATTTCCGATTTCCGATATCCGATTTCCGATTTCCGATTTCCGATTTCTAAATAGACACAAAAAAATTACTATTTGCTTAAATAATACAGGATATACTTATGCCAAAGAAAGAAATTGTGTTTAGCATTGAGTTGGACGATAATAAAATGCCAAAGTCTATTGAATGGCAAGCAACTGATGCACCATTTAAAGGAAAAAAGGCCTGCTCAGCCATGATGATTTACCTATGGGACCGCGATAATGAAGCGCCGATGAGCATGGACTTATGGACAAACGAAATGATGATCCATCACATGAACGGTATGGTGTTCAATAATATGATGAGTATGGCCGATACCTATCAACGGGCCACACGGAACGATGATGGTGCCAACGCCATGCGCGAGTTTGCCAAGCAGTTCGCCGAAAAATCCAAGAACAAGTAAAAACAGGGCAATCGTCGTATTTACCAATCGCGATTGCCGATTTATGGTAACATATGTCAAATTTGAAATTAGCTGACTTTTTTGCAGACCTGACAAGAATCACCGAGGGAGAAGTGCGTACCGATGACTATACCCGCCTTCTTTACAGTACCGATGCGAGTATGTATCAGGTTATGCCGCATGGCGTCTTTTTCCCGCGCCATGTGGAAGATATTCATGCGGCCATGGAGCTGGCACATTCCTATCGCGTCCCCGTTCTACCCCGTACTGCCGGGAGTAGTTTAGCAGGACAAGCAGTGAATGAGGCGTTGATAATCGATGTAACTCGTCATCTTGATTCCATTGTTGAAGTAAACGTCGAAGAAAAATGGGTGCGCGTACAGCCCGGCGTAGTACTCGATCACCTCAACTCACATTTGTCAGCTTATGGCCTGAAGTTTGGCCCGGATCCTGCGAGCGCAAATCGTGCGGGAATGGGTGGAATTGTTGGGAATAACTCAACAGGCTCTCACTCTATTTTGTATGGGATGACGGCCGATCATGTGCTGGAAACCGGCGGTGTGCTAAGCGATGGTAACGGATTTCATTTCAAGCCTATCGATGCAGATATGCTGCGTCAAAAGGCAAGCCAAAGTGGATTGGAAGCGTCAATCTATCGCGGAATGTCTGAGATTCTCATGCAGGATGCAAATCGCGCTGCAATAAGTGCCGGGACCGCCAAACACTGGCGTCGCTGTGGCGGTTATAATTTGGATCGGTTTGTGGAATCCGATCTGAGTTATGGCTATCCGCGTCGGGATACACGCTTTAATTTGTCCAGCCTTATTTGCGGTTCGGAAGGTACTCTCGGTGTTATGACCGACATTAAAGTGGGGCTCGTTGATGTGCCGAAGTCCACGGGCTTTGTGTTGTTGATGTTTAACGAGCTGAAAGCAGCGCTTGCCGCTGTGCCGACAATCCTCGAAGCAAACCCGTCGGCCATTGAACTGATCGATCATGTTTCACTGCGCATGTGTCGTCAGATGCCCGAACTTGCACGAATGCTGCGAAGTTTTGCCGACGATAGTGTTTACTGCATCCTGGCTACGGAGTTCTATGGGGCAACGGAGTCAGAGATTCAAGGCAGTGTCGCCAATCTGCGAAAGAGGCTCGCCGGTGCATCCATTAAATGCGATTTTAAACAGCTTAAAGATCCAAGACTCCAACAAAATGTCTGGGCAGTGCGCAAGGCAGGACTTGGTTTGTTAATGAGCGTACGAGGCGATTATAAGCCAGTGCCGTTTATTGAAGACTCTGCTGTTCCACCGGAAAATCTCGTTGAATATGTGTCAGGAATTGAGAACTTCTGTAAGGATCTCGGTACAGATGTTATTTACTACGCTCATGCGTCTGCCGGTTGCCTGCATATTCGCCCGATGATAAATGCCAAACTGGGAAGTGAAGTCGAAAAACTCCCGAAGATTTCGCAATTTGCGGTGAAGATGATTCGTCAATATGGCGGAGTTGTCTCCAGTGAACATGGAGACGGCAAAGCGCGCAGCTGGCTGAATGAATCGTTTTACGGGCCTGAACTGTATGGGATTTTTAAGCAGGTTAAAGGTCTGTTCGATCCACATAATTTGATGAACCCCGGTAATGTGGTCGATGCACCTGCAATGACAGAGAACCTGCGCTATGGGGATGGATATTCTTCCCTTCCGGTAGAAACCCATTTCGATTTTTCGGATCAAGAGGGGTTTGAGCGTGCGGTGGAGATGTGTAATGGCGCCGGTGTTTGTCGTAAGTTAAAGGGGGGCACGATGTGTCCCAGCTTTATGGCAACGCGCGATGAAGAACACAGTACGCGTGGACGAGCCAATGCGTTGCGTGGTGTGCTTTCCGGTCGGCTTGATGCTGGCGAGCTCACCAGCGCACGCATGTATAAGGTGATGGAACTTTGCATTGGTTGCAAGGGCTGTAAGGCCGAATGTCCTTCGTCAGTTGATATGGCGCGCATAAAGTCTGAATTTATGGCAGCTTATAATAAGCGGCATGGGCTTTCTCTGCGTAGCCGTCTGATGGGTGGCATCGCGCAAACGAGTCGACTTACCGCCGGTTTGCTGGCACCGCTGGCAAATGGTATGATGAAGTTGTCGTTCAGCAAACTTATGCTGGATAAAATGCTCGGTATCTCATCACGCAGAAGCCTACCAACCTTCGCCAGACAGTCCTATCTACAGTGGTATAAGAAGCGTCGGCCTGCTGCCGGCTCCGCCGGGCGTGTCGTGCTCTTTCACGATACGTTTAATACCTACAACGATCCGCATATCGCCATAGCCGCGACTGAAATTCTTGAAGCAGCAGGTTATGAAATCGTTTTGCCCGGCCATCGCTGCTGTGGGCGACCTATGATTTCACTCGGCATGCTGGACGAGGCAAAAGCTCTGGCGGAAGACACCGTTTCTAAACTTGCCGGCTATGCACGCGAGGGATTACCGATTGTTGGTCTCGAACCGAGCTGCTTATTGACGCTGCGAGATGAGTATTTGCACTTGCTACCGAATAATGCTGATGCCCGACTGGTTGCGGAAAAAAGCATGCTGTTTGATGAGTTCTTTTTACAGATGAAGGAATCAAATACCCTGCCTCAGTTTACACAGCAAGAGCGCGAAGCAGTAACGATTCACGGGCACTGTCATCAAAAGGCGCTATGCGGGATGAAAGAGCAGACTCAGATGTTAACAGCTGCCGGTTACGATTGTCATTTGCTTGACACCGGTTGTTGCGGAATGGCCGGTGCTTTTGGCTACGAATCGGAACATGTCGATATCTCGCTAAAAATGGCCGAGCTTAATTTGTTACCTGCCCTGCGTGAGTTAAAGCCGGATGCTCTCATTGCCGCAAGCGGAACGAGCTGTCGTCATCAAATTACCGATGGCTGTGGCAAATATGCCCTACACCCTGTTGAACTGGTAAAGCGTCGCCTGAAGAGTGGCGACCAAGAAAAGTAGAGATTTCTGCCTAATCTGACCGTATATTATCCTCTTATAAACTTACTGAACGAATAAAAGGAAATACTCTCATGTTGTCGTTTCAAGAGATGATAACGTATGCTCCGGTTGCAACTCTGGTTCTAATCTCTACCATCGCTATCAGCCTACATGCCCTATATAACGATCAGCAGTTGCTGTATCGCATGATGCTGCATCCTTACAGTGTCTTTCGCAACAAGCAGTATGAACTACTGGTGACGCACGGTTTTATACATGCAGACATTGCGCATCTGGCGTTTAATATGTTCACATTCTACTTCTTTGGTATCGCACTGGAACTTCACGTGGGACATATTGGCTTCATCATTGTCTATTTTGGGTCGATGTTGGCGAGTGCCTTAATAACCTCCTGGCAGCGAAAAAACAATGAGGAACATCGTAGCCTTGGTGCTTCGGGTGCTGTATCCGGCGCCTTGTTGGGGTTTATCCTCTTCCAACCAACGGCATCACTTTACATGATGTTTATTCCGATACCGATTCCGGCCTGGCTGTTCGCAATTGCATATATTGGTTATAGTTATTATGCGTCTCAAAATCAGCGTTCGAGGATTGATCATGCAGCGCATTTGTGGGGGGCGGTAGCTGGTGTGGTACTTACTTTGTTAATAAAGCCGTCAGCGCTCGGCACCTTTATAAGTCAGATGTTTGGTTAAAACATCTGACTTTATCGTTCGATGGGAAAAAGCTGATACAGCTTGATATAGTGAAACAGTTCATAAATCTGATCATTTATTCCCTTCACACGCATCTTTCTTCCTTTGGACAGACAGTCCTTGAAGAATACAATTAGCTTGCCGATTGCAGAGCTGGCGATAAATGTTACGAAGGACATGTTAAAAACCACCTCAGTATAATCAAGCGCCAACAATTCCTGCAGATTCTCCCGTAGTTCATCAGACATTTCATTGCCGATGGCACCAGTCATGGTTACATGAAGAATATTACTTTCCTGTTGAAATGAAAACTGCATCTTTGCTATCCTTTTTGCTATGAAGACTTTTGTTTGTATTGAAATCTTCGACCGATTCAGTACTTCCGTTAGCACAAATATTCAACTAAGCCGCTCGCCTGAATTTGCTCTTTGCTACATCTTGTTGTATTAAAAGGATCGGCATGAATTGTGGCGGGTTAATAAAATAGTAAAGAGAATATTCACGACTGAATAGACTTCCTGCTTTTGTTTGTAACGATAGAAGAAAAGAAAAAGCCGCTCGCAAATAAATGATGACGGCTCTATCAGAAGGCAGGAAAAATAAGCGGGGAAATGCAGCTAGTTACCGCCTGGAAAAACGGGGTCTGGAATTCCGGGTGTTGTATCGCCTGGATCACCACCACTATCGGCCGGATTAGCCAATAGAAAATATGCCGCAGCTCCTGCTACGACAGCTCCACCACCTGCAACAAATAGCCATACTTTTTTGCCATTTCCTTGCTGCGCTTCTTCGAGCACTATCGGCTCTGCTGGTTCTTTAACTACCGATTTGCTTCGTTGAAGCACGACATAAAGAGATTTCGATTCACCGGGGTTTAAGCGAATAAGGTTTTCATAAGCTTCATAACCCTTCTTTTGCACACGAATACGATAGGTAGCAGCAGGCAGCCGCCGATTTTGCTGCACCGAAAGGTCTACCAACTCATCATTGATATATACCAGTGCATCCTCCGGCACCATTTTTAGATTCAATTCAGACAATGCTTCTGAGCCTGTAGAGCGATCGCTGCTGCCAAGAATGTCCGCGCGATAGGCTTTTACTTCCTTGGGTTTAAAAAAGATGCGTTTGGCAACCGCAACGAATCCCTTTGCTCGAATGGTGATACGATGCGTTCCCGGAGCCAATACGATGTGCCAAGTGCCCGGACTGCGCTGCTCGGTAGAGTAGATCTGATTATTGGTCTCGAAGCTGAGATCAGGGATTTGCGATGTAACAATAAGTAATGCCCGTTCTGGATTACGAATAATTGTAGTTCGCATCTCCTGAGACTCACTAATATCTTTCAGCGCCATCTTACCCAAAATTTGCTGCGCGTAGAGCGTGGAAGACAAACACAATCCCAATGAAATGAGGAATAAGAAACGTTTCATTATTTTACCAACATTGCTTTAATGACTTTTGAGTAACTTTCTGCTTCAAAGCGGATAAAATACAGTCCGCTTGCTACCGGTATTCCACGGCTGCTGTTGCCGTCCCACGTTACAACATGGCTACCGGTTTCGAAGTAGCCACGTATAACCTCTGTAACTTGCTGACCGAGTAGATTATACACTGCCAACCGAACATCGCCCGACTTTGGCAGGTCGAAGCTGATTTGAGTGCTACCATTAAATGGATTCGGATAGTTCTGATGTAGTGCAAATTGCTTTGGCAGCGCTGCGGCAATTTCACCGGTCTTTCTTGCGATATAACTCGCATTACCAACGATAAGATAATAGCGGTTTTCACCTGTGTTTTTTAACGGGATCGCAGCGGTCGGTATGTCGGCGAGGTCGATCGTCTCGTTCAACGTCACGTCTATTAGACGAACTTGCCAGCCATTTGGCAGGTCTTTAGACACAAAGCTCAGCTCCGTGTGCTGTTTTGAACTTGACTGAGCCTTAAACTCCCACACTGCACCCTCGCGATTTAGCGGACGAATATCACTGGACAGCGTGCGTTCTGCCTGAGTAAGGAAAAGGTTATCTATATTGCCTACCGCCAGTGGCTCTTCCTCATCCAGAAAATCGAAGGCCTCGTTTGCTTCAGCGGCCATTCCTATAATGTTATATTCATCCATCCCAATTGGGCTGTTCAGGGAGAGTTGAATGCTCCAGTCCAGAAAGCTACCGGTTTTGCCCTTCGGCGCAATTTCATTTCCCAGAGTAATCGCGTCGCCGAGCAGAACGTCCTGGCTATTCTTGTTGAAGATTGCGAGAGCCTGATAAGGCTTTGCCTGCGAAATGATGGTCGTTGGTGCCAGCTGATCTGTCAGTCGCGACCAGCTATTGCTTCTTGAGGTCCAGATCGAGCCGATAACCTGCGGAGCATCAATGATAATGTCACTGGCAAAGTTGAACGGCCAGGGAATCAGGTTCCAGCCGGGCTGTAGAATAGTCGAATTAAAAACGTCTACATCATTGCTTTGTCCACTGCTGCTAGTGAGCTGCTTTTCAGTATCTGACTTATGATAGACGAAGTAGGCTCGACCAGCGCGAATGCTATTGACAGACTGCAGAGCATTATTTGCGTAGGTATAAGCAGCCCAGTTGGTTGGCTCTCCATTGTCATTAAACTGCTGATTACCAAAGAGGCCGGTGAGGGAAATCGTCTCTGTGCTATTAAAAGGCAGGGCTACGCTATTCCAGCCATTTGCCGGCAGACCATCAGGATAGCCACCGTCGCTGATAATGGTGCTGAAATTGGTGATACGGATATTGACATCATAAACCCCGCCTTCAATCGGTGCAGTGACAACCCCGGCGCTATTTTCTGCCTGAATGCGAAACCATAGCCCTTTGGCGGTGCTCGCAGAACCCGGAAGCGTAGCCGTATAGGTATCATCACCAGAAGAAATCATACTGATGTTGCTTGCTGTCAGCAGGTCGTTATCAACTCCGTAATGGAGCGTAACGCTTGGCGAGGTTCCGTTTACCTGAACCTGAACCGTGATAGGGTTTCCTTCTTGCGGTGTTAACGGATTCGTTATAATGGATGAGGTAATAATTGATGGTGCTGTAACAATCCCTGAGCCCTCTGTCGTTGCATTAATTTCCTGAGAAGCGATCGATTCTCCCCATTGATTAAAGGCGGTTACAAAATAGTAATAGGTCGTTTCTTCAGATAACTGTTCATCGCGAAACCCGGTAGAGGGGTGTGAGATTGAATCAATTTGCGTAAAACCGGCCCCGCTGTTTAACGAGCGATATATACGATAGCGGGTTGGATTTCCATTGCTTGCCGCCCAGCTTAGGTCAATCTCGGATGTTGATAGTGGATTGGCATCAGGATTTAAGGGCTGAGTCGGCGGGCCGAAAGTGGTACCAGAGGCTGTATTGGATTGAGGTGATTCTCCGGATAGGTTCACAGCCGCTATCTGATAAAAATAGGTTGTGGATGGTGTCAAACCGCTATTGACATATCCCGCTACCGGATGAACCGTTGAATCAATTAATACGAATCCTGACTGAGGCAGGAGTGAACGATAAATACGATACCGCAGTGGATTGCCGCTGCTTGTTGCCCAACTTAACAATACCTGTGTGTTCGAAACTGTTCCCGCAATAAGATCCGTTGGAGCCGTCGGTGTACCACTTCCCGGTGTTGTCGCATTTACCTCGATAGACGGTAAGGATGTGCCCCATTGGTTAAGGGCAGATATTTGATAATAATACGTCGTGAATTCGGTGAGAGCGGTATCGCTATAGGCTGTTTGCGGATGATCCAATGAATCGATCGCCGTAAATGGGCCACCGCTGGATAACGCGCGAAAAATACGGTAGCGAGTGGGTTGGCCACTGCTTACTTCCCAGCCCAGGTCGATTTGGCTGGATGAAAGGGCCGTTGCTGTTAATCCCGCAGGAACGGTTGGCGCACCGAATGTGGTTGCGGTTGCCTCTGCAGAAGCCGGTGATTCACCTCCCGCATTTACCGCGCTAACGCGATAGTAGTAGGGGGTAGATGGATTAAGTTCGGCGCTTACATAGATTGTTTGCGGGTGATTAATCGAGTCGATTTTAACGAATCCTGTTCCGGATGTGAGCGACCGATATATGCGATAGCGAACCGGGTCGCCGCTGATACTCGCTACCCATTCAATTCTCAGCTCGGACGTCGAAATTGGTGTTGCCGATAGCTCTTGAGGCGCCGCCGGTGCTCCGATATTACCAGTTGTTGCATTCACTTCATCAGACGGAGGTGATTCCCCCCAGATATTCTGTGCGGTTATTTGATAATAATAAGTTGTAGAGGCATCGAGATTGATGTCACTAAAGCTACTGTCCGGTGCACTAACCGAATCGATGAGCGCGAATCCGGCGCCCGGTGTCAGGGATCGGAAAAGGCGATATCGTTCTGCACCGCGAACTGCTTTCCAATTCAGGTCGATCTGTGAAGCTGAAATTCCTTGCGCAAGCAGGCCCAGTGGGCGCGTCGGGATGAGTCCGGGTGTATCGACGCTGTCCTCATTCGAGAAGCCAGACTCTCCCCAAATGTTTCCTGCTGAAACCACATAGTAATAACGTGTCTCTGGTTCAAGCGTATTGTCATTATAGGCTATGGCAGGATGGTCCACAGAGTCTAGCAGGGTATAGCTTTCTGCTGATACCAGTGACCGATAGAGGTAGTATTTCTGTGGCGTGCCGACGGAGGCCGTCCACGTTAACGCCGCTTGTGTTGGTGATAAAACGCTTGTTTGAAGGGCGGTCGGTGCATTAGGTGCTACCCCATTCGTTGTTTCATTAACCTGATTGCTGATCGCAGAGCCACCAAAATTATTCGACGCATCAATCTGATAAAAATATGCCGTGGCTGGAAGAAGGCCTCTATCGGTATAAGAAGCAAGTGGGTGGAGAACAGAGTCGACCTTCACGAAGGAGCCGCCAGAAGATGGCGCGCGATAGATTCGATAATATTGTGGGTTTCCGTCTCCGCTGGTGCTCCAGGCCAGGCCAATACTATCGCTACCTACGCTCGTGATTTGTAGATTGGATGCCGGAAGCGGTGGTCCGAAAGTTGTTGCTCCTGATGTGTTCGACGGTGCCGATTCCCCAATTGAATTCACTGCGCGAACCTGATAGTAGTACGTTGTAGAGGCATTGAGGCCGATATTGCTGAAAGCAGTCGTTGGATGATCTACCGAGTCGATGACGACAAACGCTTCTAATTCAGTAAGCGAGCGATAGATACGATAGCGGATAGGCGTTCCGCTGCTGGCTGTCCAGTTGAGATCAATTTGCGTCTCTGATATTGGTGTGCCTGCCAATGCCTGGGGTGGTGTTGGTGCACCAGCCGGGGGTGGTGTGGCTGAAACGCTGTCTGAAGCCAGCGATTCCCCCCAAATGTTACGGGCGCTAACGCGATAATAGTATGTGGTTAATGGCACCACGTTCGTATCACTGTAACTCTGTGTCGGGGCCAGAGTCGAGTCCAATAATGTATAGACACCGCCGGGGACAAGGGAACGAAATACACGATAATCAGTGGGATTGTTAAGGGCAGCCCCCCAACTGATTGTAATGGAGTCTGTCAGCACCTGTGCTACCGTCAATCCGTTCGGAACTGAGGGTGCCAAACCAAAGGTTGTCGCATTGACTTCCGGGGAGAGCGCTGATCGCCCCCAAATGTTGACGGCTTGAATGGTATAGTAATATGTTGTTAACGCGGTAAGATTGCTGTCAATATAGCTGAATGTGTTCTGGGTGATCGAATCCAGAGGAGCAAAACCACTACCCGGCGTAAGCGAGCGATAAATAACGTAGCGCTGCGGCAGGTTCGTTGCTGCTGTCCATGATAATGCAATACGGCTGTCCGATTGTGTTGTTGCATTCAGACCAGGTGGAATACCGGGTGGAAGACCATTTGTTGTCGCGAGGGCTTCTCCGGATTGCCCGGATTCCCCCCAGACATTTGCTGCGCTCATTTTATAGAAATATTGCGTTAAAGTCGGTAAGCCAATATCGCTATAGTTGGTAATAGCTGCGTCGACTGAATCGTGAAGAACAAACCCGCTCCCGGAAGTAGTTGAGCGATAAACATAATATTTTTCAGGCAAATTAAGGCTGGCATTCCAGCTAAGATCTATTTGACTGGAGGATGTTGCTGTTGCAAGAAGCCCTGTCGGAACCGATGGCGCTACGCCATTTGTCGTTGCCGTTGCCTCATTTGAAAAGCCAGACTCGCCGCCATTATTAACTGCTGAAATTCGATAGTAGTAGGTTGTTAAAATACCCAAACTATTGTCCTGATATGTTGTTAGTGGATGAGCGGCAGAGTCTACCAGTACATAACCACTTCCAGAGCTAAGCGAACGATAGATAAAATAGGTGCGTGGGGCATCATTGTTTGCCTGCCAGTCTAATCGAATAGAGCTGATGGACAGTGCAGTTGCGCCTAAATTCTGTGGAGGCGCTGGAGGGAGTATGGTAACGCCTTCCTCTATTGTTATGCGCTGATTGCTATTAATACCGGCAAGCTGCGAGCTGAGTCCGCTTGGCCAATCGACGAAGATGGAATCTACGGTTAACGAACTTCCCAGTCCAAAATGAGCCGTAATATCGTTCTGGCTTTTGGCACTGGTCTGCCCGCTTATTTCGCGAATTTGCCAAAGTGGTTGTCCGCCGCCTTGCGTCGTGCGTATTCTGATTCTTGCGCCGATTGCAGTGCTGTTAGAAACGGTTCCAACGAGATTCACCTTTATCCAGCGATTGCTGTTGCCATTATTGCGATAAAGAAAGTTTGTTTCTTCATCGTTTGCCACGAAAAGGTCGAGGTCCCCATCATTGTCATAGTCTGCCCATGAAGACCCTTCAGATTCACCGGCATCACTAACAACGTTGATGCCGCTAACAGCGGTGAAGTTTAGATTGCCGTCATTGCGATAAAGGCCATTGTTCTGGCTATTGTTATTCGCAATAAAAATATCGAGGTCGCCATCATTATCATAGTCTGCGACCGAACAATCTTCGGTATCATTACCGAGTAGATCAATCTCAGGCGCACGCGAAAAACTTCCACTGCCATTGTTTTGATAAAGAAAGTTTATCGCATCGCCGTCAGGTCCGTCATTTGCTACAAACAGATCGAGGTCGCCGTCATTGTCGAAGTCAGCCCAGAGAGCACTTTCAGAATCTCCTCCATTATTAACCACCGGGCCACTGGTTACCGAAGAAAAGGTGCCGTCACCATTATTCTCGTAAAGGAAGTTATTTTCATTCGATCCATTGCCGTCATTGGGAACAAAGAGATCGAGGTCGCCATCGCTATCGATATCGCCCCATATACCGCCACTGGATCTGCCGTTGTCTGTGACCACAGGCCCCGATGTAACGGCAGTAAACGTACTATTGCCATTATTTCGGTAGAGTTGATTGCTCTCCGCTATGTTCGCGATAAACAGATCGAGATTGCCATCGTTGTCATAGTCCACCCAACTAACGCCGCGAGCATCAGTATTGTCGGTAACCAGTGTTCCGCTGGTAATGCGAGTGAAGGTATTGTTACCGTTGTTTCGATAAAACAGACGGTCTACATCGCGAATAGCGACAAATAAGTCGAGATCCCCATCATTATCAAAGTCTCCCCAACTGGCGCTGTTGCTCAAGCCCAAATCGCTGGCGATAGCTCCGGAAATCGTTTTGCTAAAGGTGCCGTTGCCATTATTGCGATACAGATAATTGACGGTGTCTATATCTGTGAGAAAGAGATCGACATTGCCATCACCGTCATAGTCGCCCCAAGCGGAACCGCGCGATCCGCGCTGATCGCTGATAATATCGCCGGTATTAACCCGGGTAAATGTTTGGGCGTCGATAAAGTTTGATGTCAGTATCAGGATGAAAAACAACTTGAGGCACCCTTCAAATTGCTTGCGGGGCGGCAAGAAGTTGTAATGGTTCATGATCATGTCCGGTCTTTTATATCATTTTCTGAATTTTTGTTGTCTTTATAGTTCTTCGTCAAACTGAATAACTTCGCCTGAGCGGATGTAAGGATAGAAAATTAACTTTATCATTTTTATCGAACTCGATTCACTTTCCAACGACAGCTTCCATTCTAAAAAGTGATAAGAGTTGCCAGCTTGTTTTCCAAACACGTAAATAATGCCGCGAATTTCGCTGTTTTCTTTCGTAACATCAATTCGAGTTGGATACAGATAAATGCTGCCTTCCTGACGGAGGGCATGGAAAAAATCAGGGACGCTGGCCAATTTCTCCAGAGGCAAATTGCGAACGTCATAGCCACGGTATTGAAGCGTACCGCGTGCTGTAAATGAACTGGACGGATTTACTATCTGAGAATAGAGTTCCTTTAGGGCAGCGTTGAGTGTCGGCAATGCTTTTTCCACGTCCAGATTTGAGCCGATATAAGGCAGAGCCAGACTGCTATTGAACTTTAGTGACGCGTTATCAGCCAGCGTCAACCTGAGTTGAGGTGTTATCTGATTATCATTCAGTAAGTAGCGAATGCTCTTGATTTCCTGCACCTTTTGAGTTGGGTAAGGAACTGTTAGCGTCGTGCCGCTTAGTTTAGCATCCGGATAGTAACGCTGCCAATCCTGCAGTGTTGTGGCAGGGGCGATAGTTCTGCTACTCATCGTAGCCAGCAGAGACTCGTACAGCTTTTCTTGCTTTTCTGCAGTATTCTGAGGAGCAGGTAGATGCTCTGGAAGCTCTACAGTAACGCCGCGCAAATTTTGGGCGTCCATCTGAATTCGAATCTTCTTCTCGCTGGACTGAATACCAAATTCTCGCATTTCAAAAACACCGGGAAAATCTTTTACTAAACGTGCTGCGATACTACTCTTTGAACCGAGTTGTCGATACGATACGCTAACCTGACGAAAAAAGAATAGATCCATTAGCGCAGCAGAATCGCCGGCATCAATGCGATAAAGAAACTGACCAACCCAACGAGCTGCGTCTGGAATATCTGTCAGTTTGCTGATTTCCGGAAGGAAGCGCTCGACGTGTTGAATCTTCTTTTGAGAGTTCGTCTCGAAAATAAGTAAATAGCTGATCTTGGTTCCGGGAAGAGACAGTTCGAGTAGCTTCTTGCTGCCTTTGCTTTCAGCGTGTTCTATAACCGGAGACGGGTATTTCATCTGAAACCGCTGAAAGATTGCCTTCTCGTAGGAGTCAATAAACCAGTCATCCGGCTGATTCCACACCTGTTTAGCCCAACGTTTTAAGTTCTGGGATGTTTCCGAGGTTTTGGTCGTTTCGGACGCTTGAAATGCAAACAGCGAACACATTGCTATTAGCAGAATGGTTTTTATTGGGGTCTTTAAAATCATGTATTACTCAATTATATCGAAGTCAAAAATACTTACTGTGGATCCATCCTCAAACTGTTCCGGTTGCCAGGCTCTTACGTGCACAATCGGTTCTTCCGGCTGCACGAAATCCATCATTAGAAATAGATAGCCTTCATCGCTATAGTTACTGGAATTCCAGCGTTGCTTTAACTGCACGCCATAAATTTGATTAAAGCGCGGGTGACGATTGATTATGATATCGTCAAAGTTGATTTGCACAAACTCATTTGCCCGGAAGGCTTGCGATAAACGGCGCAGATAGTCGTGCTTCTTCAGCAGGAGAAAGCGAATTTGCTCGTCGCTTAGAAAGCTCTTTTGCAGAAAATCAGAATCCTGTTCCTGCACCTTTACCACGTTGCCTACGATGATCAGTGCGTCGTCAGACAATGTGCGCTCGATAAACACCGAATCTTTTCGATTGTAGGCAGTGCGATAGAGTTCTATAAAGTGCAGGATCTTTTCGCGATAGGCCAAGTCGTTTAGTTTACGTCCCTGCTCGATGATCTCCAGATAACGCTGCTTCTTCACCGTAAACTTGGTTGCTGTTATTTGTCCACTGGCGTTAAAGGTAAACACGAGGTATTGATAAGGAACGGAGTTCTTACTCGACTTGGTGAGACGTACCTTAAGATCTCGTATCTCGAAACTGCCGTCCGATTTAGCAAGTAGAAAACTGGTGTATTCAGATTCATTGGCATAAACTCCCGCTTCGTGGATCAGACTTGTGAAATCGTTGAACGCACCATTACTGAAGTGGTTGGTTACTCTACTGAGTGAGCTGCCGGTTTCATGATATTGATTCGCCGCATTTAAAACGTCATTCAGTGCAACTTCTACTTTTGCACGTAAGTCGGCTTCGCCGCCGTATTGAACAACAACGGTTGTTCGCATACCAAAAGCAGCGAGTGGTAGTAAAAGGGCCAGGGCAAAAAGATTGGTAAATCCCCGCATTTTCTTCATCCTTACTGATTTGAATAAAGCTCTACCCAAACATCAATCTTGCCTTTAAAATGTTCAGATAAGCTCGTATAGGTTGCACTATTATCAACGCTTGCGAACACGCCATCCTTATAGTAAAGGACATCGTGAATCTTACTCTGGTCGATTATTAGAATATATTTATCATTTTCATTAAAAAACTGGTCACGCTTTCCATAAGCCAGCCTGCCTTCGCTCTTATTGCGTTTTAGCCAACTCTCTGCTTCTATTGGCGTTTTTAAGTCACGTATCTTTTTTGCGAACGCTTTGCCTTCTGCCGGTATTAAAACACGTTCGGGTGTTGAAAGTTCAATTGAAGCAGATTGTTCTGCTGTCAATTCAGATACTTCTTTATTCGCTGTCCGGGCATAGTAAAACGACAGAAATAGCACGAGTGCTGCAAGTGCCGCAAAAACCAGATACATTGGTTTTTTAGACGCCTTGGGGTTTGCTGTGCTAACGATGCGTTCTTCAGAAACCTCTTCTGCCAGATTCGTGACGGTTGGCGCATCGGCGGTCATTTTTGTGGTAACGCTGAACAGGCGATGCGTTTCGTCCAACTCGGCCAGATCGCGAAGGCCCAACTCCTTTAATTCAAATTGAGGGTGTTGAACCACGCCCTTAAAAACGGATTCGGTGATAAGAATGCTGCCCGGAGAAGCAATGTCACTCAGAATACCGGCTGTGTTATGATCATTTTCGCTGAGCTCTTTGGTCATCAACGTGATGTTACCGCGATGTAGGGCAATTCGAGCACTTGCTCGGGGAAGTGGTGATTTGGAGAGGCCAAAGCGATTGAGAGAATGTTGAATTTCAAGTGCGGACTGCACGGCATTAAACGATTGATTGAAGTGACTGTATAGTGCGCCGTTTTTCTCGGCGATCAGTTCGCCGCCGTGTTCACGAATGGCGCGAATAATCGCTGCTTGTGGTCCGGTGTCCGATAATCCCGGTCCCGGCAATGCCGGAATACCACCGGGCTCAACCACTGTTGCGCACATCATTGTGGCATCGCGTTGAATGGGTTTGGTATAATCTGCATCATGATGCAGGCTGGCCGGCTCGGCTATGGGTAATAGTGTTTTCTCACGTCGCAGATCCAACAGCACTTCATCCATAGATTGATAACGGTTATTGGCATCCTTCTCGAGCAACTTGCTTAAAATCTTCTTTATTCCAATAGGTACTTTTTGTCTGAACTGCAGTATCGGCCGCGGTTGGCTATTCATTATGGCATACAAAACGGCGGCCTGGCCTTCACCCTGAAACGGACGATTACCGGTTAACAGTTCATACATCAAGATGCCAAAAGAAAATATGTCGGAGCGATGATCGACCGGAAGATCGGCGACCTGTTCCGGAGAAAGATAGTGCAGCGTACCAAAGGTTGTTCCGGCCATCGTGATTTCCGGAGCCTGGATAAATTTAGCGGTACCGAAATCTAGGATCTTGATACGCCCCTTTGTATCGAGAATTAGATTTTTGGACTTAACGTCTCTGTGAATAATTCCGGCAAGATGTGCCTCGCGAAGTCCGTCTGCAATTTGCAGAGAAATATCGATAACTTTTTGCAATGACTGTTCGCCCGAGCGGATAACGCGATCCAACGTTTGCCCACGCACATATTCCATCGCGATATAATAGCTGTCCTCAAACTCGCCAAACCCAAATATTGTAACGATGTTTGGGTGATTGAGGGCCGCCGCAGAACGCGCTTCTCGTAAAAAACGAGTGCGGGCATCTGCCTCTTTTATGTAGCGTGTGGATAAGAATTTTAGTGCTACTCTACGGCTAAGCTGTAGCTCTTCGGCAAGATATACCTCGCCCATGCCACCTTCGCCAAGAAGGCTGTCTATTCGATATCCGTCTACAGTTTTTCCTATCATAAGCATGTCTGTGGTGTTCACATTATTTGTGACTATAATTATGACACAAAGTCACAGGTTTTTTTATGAAACCAAGGAATTTCTCTTTGTTGGAAATCAGGGGCGGTTTATTGATTAGATTTGCTGCAAATGTACGCTATTTGCGAAGCAAAAGGAATGGCTTTTTAAGTATTTAGGCAGGCTGAAATTTGGAAGGGAGTGGATCTCAAATATGTTGAAATCCACTCGCGAATCGATACTAGTTTTTACTCTCTTCTTTATGATGCTCTTTACCATCGGTGTCCTTATGGCTTTTTTCCATATGAGCCTTTTCTTTGGGACCAAAATAAGTGGCAGCAAAGGTATTCAGCGTTGCAGTAAGCATCTCAGCATTCTTGGCATCGGTGGTTTGCTTGCACTTCATTGCGTAAAAAAGCATCTGATGCAGGAGGGCACACTGATTTAAATATTTGGCATGTGCTTTCTTATCCTTCGGACCGGCAGGTTTAATGCGTTGGGTTAACCAATACGCAGAAACCGCTTCCTGAATAAGCTGAGCATGTTCTTCTTTATTGTTTACCCAACGAACCAGTTGATTATAATTAACCGGGCTTTTTCCGGATAGCTCGGAGATTTGTGCCATAGACTTACTGATTGTTGTGATATGCTGACGAATTTCATCGATCTGAAGTTGGTCACCATAGATTCCACATGGAACCTGGCAGTGGGCCGATGCCGATGATATACTCAACAGCAGCGCTATTGCAGTGGTTAGCAGTGTCTTTGAAAGAATAGAAGACTTCATATACTTCCTTTCTAAATTCTGATGTTATATATATGTGTGAGATTCGTTTTGTTAGGATTACGCTGATAAATATTGTGGATTCCTTGTGATAAGTCAATTCCTTTCTCTGAAATCGATAGCGTGCCAAACCGATTCAAAGAGTCTGCCTGGAGAGCTGCAATTACATGCGTTATAGCGGCTGTCTCGTGAAAAACTGCAAATTGCCTTGCCTCGTCTTCAATAATTTGTATATTCTTCAACCTTAAACGATGAGTATTTAGAAAAGACTATTGTATCGTTAGGTGTTCTTTTTGAGCCCTTATTCCTTGTCTCAAGCAGGATATAGCTATCTGTGATTTGCATCTTTTTATTTATAGATCCCCTTGCTATGTTTAGCTGCTGAATGGATACAATCGAATAAAAGTAATTATCTAAAACCATGCTATTATCTATTCGATGGTGATTATGATAAATTGTAATTTACATTCAATCAACGTGTTAAGTTACCATGCCGTGAATGTTGGCTGGTATACAACAGGAGAAAAACGGTTCTATTATGGGTAAGAATCTGGTAATAGTTGAGTCCCCTGCCAAAGCAAAAACAATCAATAAATATCTCGGTGATGAATTTCAAGTACTCGCGTCTTATGGACACGTGCGTGATCTGGTTCCTAAGGAGGGAGCTGTTGATACAGACACCTTCTCTATGAAATACGAGATTATTGACAAGAATAAAAAATATGTCGATGCGATTTGCAAAGCGGTCAAAAAAGCCGATTCATTAATTCTGGCAACTGACCCCGATCGCGAAGGCGAGGCTATTTCCTGGCATGTATATGAATTACTGCAAGATAAAAAGCTGATAAAAGATATGCCGGTTAAGCGTGTTATCTTTCACGAGATCACCAAAAGCGCGATCAAGGAAGCGATGTCTCATCCGCGCACGCTTTCTATGGATTTGATTAATGCACAGCAGGCACGTCGTGCATTGGATTATCTGGTGGGATTTAACCTTTCGCCGCTACTTTGGAAGAAAATCCGGCGCGGACTCTCCGCCGGGCGTGTGCAAAGCCCGGCCTTGCGTATGATTGTGGAACGAGAGCTGGAAATTGAGGCCTTCGTTGAGCAGGAATATTGGAGTATTGAAGCGGACGTTGAGAAAGCCAAAAAGCCGTTTCTTGGAAAGCTTTCTCACTATGAAGGCCGCAAGCTAAAGCAATTTGATATTAGTGATGGTGAATCGGCTGCAGATGTAAAGAAAAAGCTTATTGCCGAAGCAAATGGCAAGCTTGACGTTCTCTCTGTCGAAAAGAAAAAGCGCAAGCGCAATCCTACTGCACCCTTTATTACCTCAACACTTCAGCAGGAAGCATCTCGTAAACTGGGATTTTCGGCACAACGCACCATGCGTTTGGCACAGCAGCTTTATGAAGGCGTTGATGTCGGTAGTGGTGAAGTGGGCCTCATTACCTATATGAGAACGGACTCGGTAACCCTTTCCGGTGAAGCCATTACCGAAATTCGCGAGTTGATTGGCCAGCGTTATGGACAAGACCAGATGCCGGATAAGCCCCACACCTATAAAACCAAATCTAAAAATGCTCAGGAAGCGCACGAGGCCATTCGCCCGACGTCTGTAAAACGCATTCCAGATGAAATAAAGACCCGTCTTACGCCCGATCAGATGAAGCTGTATGACATGATCTGGAAGCGCACCGTTGCCAGTCAGATGATTTCTGCCACGATCAATACGGTTGCAATCGAACTTGGTTGCGGAGAAGGAAATATTTTTCGCGCTACGGGCTCGACAATTGCAGATCCCGGTTTTATGGCTGTCTATCAGGAAGGCAATGACGAGAATAAGCCCGAGGTAGAAGGCAATCTACTGCCCGAGCTGGAAAAGGGCGAAGTTGTTGATCTGAAGGAAATTCGTTCTGAGCAGCACTTTACCAAGCCGCCGGCAAGATTCTCCGAAGCCAGCCTTATCAAATCTCTTGAAGAATACGGTATTGGTCGCCCATCAACATACGCGGCAATTATTGGAACGCTGATCGCCCGCGAATATGTGACTTTGGAATCCCGCCGCTTCTTTCCGACAGATGTCGGTCGTATTGTGAATGGGTTTCTAACCGGACACTTTGATAAGTATGTCGACTTTGATTTTACTGCTCAGCTGGAAGATGATCTGGATGCTGTCTCTCGTGGCGAGAAAGAGTGGAAGCCATTGATGCGCGACTTCTGGGGACCATTCCACAGTCGCATTGATGAAAAAGAAAAGATCCCACGTGAAGAACTGGTTGAAATGCGACAGCTTGGTACCGATCCGAAAACCGGTCGTCCGGTAACTGTGCGTTTGGCAAAGTTTGGAACGGTTGTGCAAATCGGCACGAAAGATGATGAAGAGAAGCCACTGTTTGCCGGGCTGAGACCGGGACAGACCATGCAGGCGATTACGCTTGATGAAGCCATGCGCCTGTTCGACCTGCCCCGTGAACTGGGTGAAACAGCAGAAGGAGAGCCGGTTTCTGCTAATATTGGTCGCTATGGTCCTTATATTCGCTATGGCAGCAAGTTCGCATCTCTTGGTGAAGAAGACGATCCCTATACCGTCACACTCGAACGTGCTCTGGAAGTTGTGAAAGAGAAAAAAGAAGCGGATGCCAATAAAGTTATCAAACTTTTTGAAGGCACAGAAATCCAGGTATTACGCGGCCGTTATGGCCCATACATCACCGATGGCAAGAAGAACGCACGTATTCCCAAAGGCAAAGAACCTGAAGAATTGACGCTCGAAGAATGCCAGGAGTTAATTGAAAAGGCCCCTGAAAAACGCGCACGCGGTAGAGCACGTAAGAAGAAGAGCTAATATGAAATTTCTACCTTGGTCGGAAGATCACTGGCTTAGCAGAGAAGGAAAACTTCTTCCCTGGGATAAGCTGGAACATTTTGCAATCGCCTTTTTAGGTGTATTTCTTGGCATTCTACTGCTGGGAGTTAATGTTCAGCTGGTGCTGATTTTAGCCGGTGTCGCGGGCGTGGCGTGGGAAATTAAAGATGGCTTTGTTGCGTATAACGATGCCGGCGATATTCAGGGATTTTCCTGGAAGGATATCGTTGCTGATTTTGCCGGCATTGGATTGGCTTACGCTTTAACACTTCTACAAGTCGGCTAATACATTTGTCTGCGCTTGCTCAGATAGCGCATGATCGCGGTATCAAAACTTTCCGTGGTCAAAATATTGTGAAAATCAACCTTCATGCTGTGGCAAGACTGTTTCAGCTCCTCATAAAAAGAATCTACCATCTCGCGATAGCTTTGTCTTATAAGATACGGCTGTGTTTTTAGCTCCTCACCGGTCTCCATATCAATAAATGTGCCCTCATCCTCAAAGTCGAAAAAGCGATCTTTCGGATCGAGTATGTTAAAGACAATCACCTCATGGTTGTAGTAACGAAAATGGCGCAGACCTTCCAGAATCTTTTCGGCATCCTCATATAAGAACTCCGTTAACAGGATAACCAGACCCGGTCGTTTTAGCTTTTCTGCCATCGTGTGCAGGGTTTGACTAACAGCTGTAGGCGACTTTTGTGGCTTGGCATCCTGCAGCGCTTTCAGCAGAAACTTACTGTAAGACTGCGTGCTCTTTGGTGGAAGATAGCGATGTAGTTTGTCTGAGAAGAGTGCAAGACCAACCGCATCACGTTGTTTCAGCAGAAGATAAGACAGAGCGGCGGCGAGGTAGCGTGCATAGTCGAGTTTGGTAACGCTATGGCTGGTATAGCCCATCGAACCTGAAATATCTACCAGAATATTGGCTTTTAGATTGGTCTCTTCTTCATACTGCTTAATGTAATAGCGATCGGTTCGTCCATAGACCTTCCAGTCGATATCGCGGATATTGTCTCCGGGCATATACTGACGATGTTCGGAAAACTCCACGCTAAAACCGTGAAATGGACTCTTATGCAGACCGACCAGAAATCCTTCAACGATGAAGCGGGCAATCAGTTCGAGATTCTTAACACGGGAAACGACCTCAGGCTTAAGATAGTCCTTCGGGTTGTTCGATTTCTTTGCTGCCATAAGGTCTCCGTTGAGTATTCCTATTCTGATACGCTTAAAGATAGGAGATGGTTCTGCATCTTCCAAGGTAAAAGACGGGCAATGGTAGCGTGGGTTTTAACCCACGCTACCATTGCAAAATAGCTAATTCATTTTGTATCTTAAACGCCGAATATGACATCAAAAAGACGTTAAACGAATATGTTATTGAGATGATCAGGAGAGAAAATGACTACCGAAAAGCATCACAAACTTATTATTATCGGATCCGGACCTGCAGGAGACACGGCGGCACTCTATGCTGCACGAGCTGAATTGAAACCACTGGTAATTGCCGGCAATCAGCCCGGTGGTCAGTTGATGATTACAACGGATGTTGAGAACTATCCAGGATTTCCCGAAGGGATTATGGGGCCGGAAATGATGGAGCGCTTTCGTCAGCAGGCCGAGCGTTTTGGAACACAATATGTCTATAAGATGGTTACGGGGGCAGACTTTTCCTCACGTCCATTTAAGCTCGACGTTGAAGGTGAAGCCTATACTGCCGATGCCGTTGTTATCGCTTCCGGTGCTTCAGCAAAGCTGCTGGGTCTGGATTCTGAATCTGAGCTGATGGGGTATGGCGTTTCTGCCTGTGCAACTTGTGATGGCTTTTTCTTCAAAGAGAAGCATGTTGTTGTCGTTGGCGGTGGTGATACCGCAATGGAAGAGGCTGGTTTCCTTACTAAATTTGCCTCACGCGTAACGGTTGTTCATCGCCGCGATGAACTGCGTGCATCAAAGATTATGCAGCAGCGGGTGACTGACAATGAGAAGGTTGACTTTCAGTGGAACAAGAGTGTCGTTAAGATGCTGGGAACGAAAGAGAGTGGTGTTACCGGTGTGCGTCTTAAAGATTCAATAACCGGTGAAGAGAGCGACTTTGCATGTGACGGTGTTTTTCTGGCTATTGGGCACAAGCCAAATACCGATATCTTTGCAGATGAGCTTACCAATGATGATCATGGATATCTGGTGACCGAGAAGGGCACCACGAAAACGAATATCCCCGGCGTCTTTGCTGCAGGTGATGTACAGGATTCGATTTACCGCCAGGCAGTAACTGCGGCAGGCTCTGGATGTATGGCTGCTATCGATGCAGAACATTTTTTGACGGAGCTTGAATTCTCAAAATAGCTTTGCTGAAATTAAAATGTGTTAGAAAAAAGGCCGTCCCGAATTTTACGGGACGGCCTTTTTTATGCAAACTCGGTGAGTCTCGAGAATATTTCTTCTTCGGTTGGAAAGCGCTTTTCCTGTTTCTTTGAAAAGATGAGCTCTCCGTTAACTTCTACTTCGAAAACACCTCCGCTACCTTCAATGAGCTCTGTTGCATGTTGATAGCGATCTTTTATCGAATCCGCCAAACTGGCGGCCCTTGGCAGGTAGTTTCACATACCGCAATATTCTATACGAATAGATTTTATCATAGCCATCTCCTTTGACTGTCGTTAAACCAATTGACTGGTATTGTATTTTGTGCATAATGAACTAAGTATGCAGTAAATGAAAATAAGGCTTTAGAGGGGGAAAAAGCAAATTTTGGTGATAATTCTATTTGCAGGTATTCTCGCAAAGCCTCCACTTTAAATATTGTTAAAGTGGAGGCTTGCTAATTCAAATTAATTTTCTGTGGGGCGTCCATGTCTGTCGCTCAAAACTTCTTCACCGTGTATTGCTTCACCAATGTTCAACAGGTGGTCTTTCATACGACGATAAGAATTTGCGATGTCCATATATGTAGTACTCACCAGAGGCTCTACCTGCTCCTCGGATAATCGTTGCCAATGTGTATCGCGTAGTGTGCGAACTTCTTCATTAATCTCATTACTGCGCAAACGAATGCGGTTGAGATAGTCGGATGGGCCGTTTACCAGGCCGGCGTGAACGAGATCGAAATAACCTGAGACGCTGGTATGCAAACCGAGAAGTTCTGTTCTCTGCCGTTTTGAGAGCTTTATTGTGTGGCTTCGCAAGCGCAGATAAAGCTTAAGAATGTCAACAATGTCGTCACTAACCGATTCATATTCATCAATCAGACGAAGCTGTGATCGCCCTTCTTTAGCGGTCTCGCTGCTAATTTGCTCAGAAAGGATAGCGGTTAAGAATGTGGTAATTTCTTTTTGTACGTCATCAATAATTTCTTCGCGTTCGAACAGCAACTTTATGACTTCTTCACGCTGTTTCTTATCAGGCTTTTTCAACGTTATTGCCAGCTTTAGATTCTCCAACATGGTTTTAACATGTTTGTCTGTACGCAAAATCTCTTGTCTGGAACGCTCGATGGCAGTAACCGGAGTAGCCTTCTCCTTGAACTCCAGGTGAGTTAAGTGATCGCTACGTGAACCGCGTTCCTTATTCACATATTTCTCAAGAAAGTTTGCGAAGAAGGGAATAAAGCCAATAAATAAGAGCGTATTAATAATATTAAACCCGGAATGAACAGAGGAAATCGCCACTGTTACCCAAGTAAATGTCCCGTCAGGATCCTGATAAGTCAGATCGAATCCAGGGAAAATAAACTCCAATATTGTCGTGAGAGCCGGCAGATAAATACCCAGATAGATAAGCGTAATCCAGGCGCAACCTAATACATTAAAGAAGATGTGAAAATAGGCCGTGCGTTTGGCATTAATGTCGTCTGCACCAAGAGATGCCAGATAAGCAGTGATAGTTGTTCCGATATTTTCACCTAAAACCAGCGCTCCGGCCGTTGCGAAGTCGATTACGCCGGTACTTGCGAGAGCAATGGTAATTCCGAGTGTTGCAGAGGAGGATTGTACAATGATAGTTAAAACACAACCAACAAGCGCTGCTTTCAATACACCAAGATAGCTGGTTGCCTCAAACATGTGGAAAGCCTGTTCGAACCACGGTAAATCTTTAACCGGCTTAAAACCGTCTTTCATTATTTCAAGACCAAAGAAAACCATGCCGATACCCATAATGGCAAGGAATATATAGCGTGCTTTTTCCTGCTTTAGAAACAACCAGCCAAAAGCAGAGAAACCTAGTAAGGGTAAGCCATACTTGCCGATTTTTAGAGCGAGTATCCAGCCGGTTATTGTGGTGCCAATATTAGCTCCCATAATCACGCCGATTGCACTGGATAATGCCATAAGCTGGCTATTAACAAGGCCGATGACCATTACGGATGTAACAGAACTGGACTGCACAAGCATGGTAACGAAGGCACCAATTCCTACAGCCAGAAAGCGATTTGAGGTAACTCTGTTTATTCCCTGACGAATGCGCGGTCCGGCGATAACCTGAAGGCCTTGCTGCATGTTTTTCATGCCGAGTAAAAAGATGCCCAAACCACCGGCAAGGCTGAAAATAAGCTTAAAAATTAATTCGGATTGCATAATTGTATTCTTCTCTTGGGTTTTCAGACTAGTATGAAGATGCCTGCGTGTTCGATGTGTGCCGTGCTGAAGGCGAGAGATAATACCAATAACGGACAACTTTGTCAAATATTAAATAAAATGTAACAGCTAAAAAAACGAATATTTGGTGTCGAATTGCGGTTGCGGAAAATTTCATTTTGCATACCATGTCGTTAATCACAGTCCAATGGATAAATATCACGAATATTAGGCCTGTCAAGAATGATCATAGAGAGCGAAAGGTATTATGGCGTCGTTCAGAAATCCGCCACCGGAAGGGTTCATTTTCCCAAACGCCAGCGAGAAGCGTTTTCTCGAAGTACTGGAAGACCTGCCATCGCGCTGGGCCTTCTGGTATGAGCCCACGGTATATGGTGGTCAACGTCCCGATTTCGTGATCTGGGTTCCAGCCGAAGAGTTTCCTACTATCTTCCTGATTGAACTGAAAAGCTGGCGCAAGAATTTCGTTGCGCAGGCCGACCTAACCCATGTGCATATGCGAAACAATCGTGTAGAATACAACCCCATTAGCAAACTGAAGATGGTGCGCAATAATCTGAACGAAGCATTAATGCACCACTTTCGCTCTGCTCCAGGCCTCGAGAAGGTTGCGGTCATTCCGCTGCTCATTCATTGGGCAGTAGACGTGAAGGACGCACACCCACTGCTTCAAGGTGACTCAGAGGTCGATGTACTTGGACGATCGCAGGTGAAAAACCCCGATGATCTGGCAAATGAGCTCATCAATATTACAAGCAACTACTATAGCTTTGTGGAAGAACTTCCGCCTGTGGTAAGCTCGTCTATCAAACGCGCAATTTTTTCCTGTGTCGATTTAGCTGTTCGCGTTGAAAAAGCATCCGGGCAGATTCTCCCCGCTGTTATGAAGGAAGAGAGCGAAGGCGCACCACCTAAAGAAGCAAAGCTGGAATACGATCGGCCGATTGCCCCCATGCTGGATGAGTTTCAAGTAACGGCAATTCGCAATCGTAGCTTGGGGCATGCCTTATTAAGCGGCGTTCCGGGAACCGGTAAAACCATTATGCTGCTTGGAAGAATGCGCTGGTATCAGCAGCATAACCCGAAAGAACGACAGCTTTTTGTGGTTCACCAAAAAGTTTTGATTAAAAATTTACAGCAGAAGTATCAGCATCAATTCGCTGGCGGCAAGCTGCCGCGCAATATCAGCTTTTTTCGATTTAAGGACTGGTTTACACGCACCTATGAAGGAGTTTATGAACGCTTTCAGGCATATGAAGGCGATCAGATGGCATTGCTCGATGAGCTTGTTGAAGAGGCCATCGCCGAAAAACTTACGTTGAAGAAAAAAGCAGTAGAGGTATATGGGCATATTTTTGTCGATGAGGCGCATCAGATGCCGACTCGGTGGATTCACCTGCTTACACGTTTCGCCAAAGCAGAGCAGGAACACAAGCCCAATATCTGGATCGCCTACGACAATGGTCAGGGTATTTACAGCGACCGGCGCTTCGAGGGGCGCAAGGTTGGTCTCAATTTTCAGGGAAGATCGCGAAACTTTCATCGGGTATATCGCTGTGGTTTACTTCCCTGGGCATTTGCAGCCTGTTGTCACCCGGAGGCATTCAATACATATCGGAAGCGGAACTCTGCAGAATATCTCGAATTTACTCATTTGGGAGAATCGCCTCTTGCCATTGTACAGCCAACACTTGAACAGCAGGCGAAACAGTTAGCCAAGACCATCCGCAAGAAACAAAAACGTGGGGAGTTGAAACTTGCCGACGTAACGATCTTCTATGCGGTGGCCGGATTTAGCGAGAAAAACAGCTATCCCGACGAGATGACAAAAGCTGCGCTCGATAAAGCATTTGAAGAACTTGGCGGTATTGAGTGGGTGGCCATCCACAAATCCCGTGCAGACTGGACAAGCGACAAGGTCCGGGCGTGTACCTTTACATCATCTCAGGGAATTGATGCGCCGGTATCTGTGCTCTACGGAGCGGAATCGTTTCAAATCTTCTCGGAGAGTGATTGGGTAAATCCGGATGCGTTATTCTATACGGTTTTAACCCGCGCGACGAAGACAATTATTCTCACCTACAACAATTTATCGAAAGACTCTGACTGTCGGTTTCAGCAAGCGTTGTTTACAGGGACGCGGAAGGCGAGCAAATTATTACCGACCTTGAAGCAGGTAGAGCCTGTAGAGGCAAAGGATGGCAGGATGGTTTATCGTATTAAGTGGACAAATCTCGATCAGTTTATCCAATCCCATTAACCAAATGAAACGCTGTCGCTAAGTTCATTTTGGTCGTCTTCCTGACGCGGGAAGTGTTTATTCAGCTCTTTGCCCGCCAGTTGCACAGCAGCGCAAATTCCTTCACAAAATGCTCCATTTTGAAGATGATTTTGCATTTCATTACATAGATCTTGCCAGAACTCCAGCGGCACATGCTGATTAATTCCGCTATCGCCAATAATTGCAAATTTACAACTCTTCATCGCCAGATAAATAAGCACGCCGTTACGGTCTTTGGTCTGGTGCATGTCCAGCTTATTAAATACTGCTGCTGCGCGAGGTGTTTGATTGCGCCAACAGCGTCTTTCGACGTGCACGCGAATCTCACCGGAGGTTGTTGCCTCGGCTTCACGGATGGTTTTAACAATCCGGGCTATTTCGCTATCTGTGAAGTATGTTTGCATAGTAAAAGTTCAAAGTGTGTGTATGCGTGGGTCAAGCCCCACGTTACTTGTTACTTGTTCAATTTTGAGAGACGCAATGTATTGCGTCTTTACTTCTGTCAGCGCAGCGGTCTGTTTGCATTACCAACCGCCGCTCGCTCCGCCACCGCCTGACATACCACCGAATCCGCCACCGAATCCACCGCCTCCTCCACCGCCGAAGCCACCAAAGCCTCCGCCGCGACCACTATTGCGGGATCCGCCTGTCCAAATAATCGGTCCGCCCCATGGACTTTGGCGATAACCTCGTTTGGAATAGGTCTCGGATGAATTTCGCCGTGCGCGCAGTATCATAAAAATAAAGATTAGAAAAATGATCAATGGTATAAAGTCCGCCAAAGAAGGCTCCGGCTGTTTGTGCTGCACCGGAATTTGATATTCTCCTTCAACGGTACCGCTAATGGCGTTAACGCCTTCAAGAAGCCCACCATAAAAATCGCCTTCGCGAAAACGCGGAGCAATAATATAATCCAGGATCTCACCAGCCAGCGCGTCGGTTAATACGCCTTCCAGGCCATATCCCGTTTCAATTCGAAAGCGACGATCGCCCAAAAACACAACCAGCAACACGCCATTGTCCTCAAATTCACGTCCCGGCTTCCAGGCATCGAATATTCGGGTTGCGGCATCTTCCAGATTAGAACTTTCTGGAATCTTGTTGGCAATCAGTACGAAAATTTGTGTTGATGTGCGGTCTGCCAGTGACTTTAATTGGTTCTTCAGAAAATCGTGTTCGCTGGCCGTGAGTGTTGATGTTAAGTCGGTAACATGGCTTTTCGGCTTGGTCGGTATACCCGAAAAAACCTCTGCTTCTTTTTTTTCAAATGGATTAGATGGCAGGCCTGGCAATACCTGAGCGCCGGTAACAGTCGTAACATTCTTTGTGCTGTCCGACTTCCAAGACCAATCTAATTCTGCATCCTGACTAAATAGCAGAATCGGGAAAAGCAGAACAGCCATCATAAGATGACTGTTGCGAAGCTGTATGTGCATCATAGACATTCTTAGAACTTGACCTTTGGTGCTTCCTGAGCGCCTTCAGCACTTTGGAAATAGGGCCGTTCCTGAAATCCGGTAAATCCGGCAATGATATTGGCCGGGAAAAGTCTAACACCGGTATTGTAGACCTGGACGGTCTCATTAAAGCGTCGCACTTCAGTGGCAATGCGGTTTTCAGTGCCTTCCAGCTGACGCTGTAAATCTCTGAAGTTTTGGTCAGACTTTAATTCCGGATATTTTTCCACGACAACCATTAGACGCTGTAGCGCCGAGCCGAGGCTGCTTTGTGCGGCCTGAAACTTCTGCAGCATCGCTGGGTCGTTCAGCATATCGGGAGAAAGATTTACCATGCCGCCCATTTTGGCACGTGCTTCGGTAACTTGAACCAGCACTTCCTTTTCCTGTTCGGCAAAGCCTTTAACGGTTTCCACAAGGTTTGGAATCAAATCGTAGCGGCGTTGGTATTGGGTTTCAACTTGCGACCAGGCTGTGTTAACGCCTTCATCGCTGGTTACAAAGCCGTTATACAGGCCTTTTCCCCATGAAAATAGCAGAAATCCTATAACGGCGATAACGCCTAACGCGATTAACTTTTTCATCAAGAGCCCTTTCTAAAAAGGTGTATAAAGATTGTTCAAAACTGTCAGGGGCTTTTTAAGACCAATAGATTTACTAAATGGTCACAGTGGTAGGAATGTAGCACTTGCAGTTGGATTAGCAAATAGAGGAAAGAATATCGTTTCAGAAGGTGTAGCCCGCAGAAGTTTGCGGGCTACAAAAGATTACTTAAGCTTGCTTTGGGAAGAAATAATTTGTCCCACAAGGCCATACTTTTTAGCTTCGGTGGCGGACATCCAGAAGTTGCGCTCAGTCTGTTTTTCAACCTTTTCGATCGGCTGACCGGTTTGCTTGGCAAATGTCTCATTGAGTCGACGACGCATCTTTACGATTTCCTGAGCTTCAATACCGATGTCTGTAGCCTGTCCCATTGCCCCACCACTTGGTTGGTGCAGCAAAAAGCGGGTGTTCGGCAGGCAGTAGCGATCTTCTATCGGAACACTGACATAAATCAAGGCACCGGCACTGGCTACCCAGCCCGTTCCGACAATTTTAACCTTTGGCTTTACAAAACGAATCATATCGAATATGGTATCGCCAGACTCTACGTGCCCACCCTGCGAATTTATAAAAAGCTTAATATCATCATCCGACTCCGAGGCAAGGACTAACAGTTTCTCACTAACTTCACGCGCCAGCTTTTGATCAATTCCGCCACTGATCATAATGGTACGATTTTCCATAAGGCGGGCGGCCAGGCCTTTTGGAGGAGCGTCTTGTTTCTTTTCATCACCAGCATCCAAATAGCTGCTCATAGTGGGTCTCTCCTAGTGTTTCCAGTATATTTGTATGTTATATAATCTCTTGTCTACTCTGTTTGGAAGATCATAAAACTAGGCATAGATCGTCCGCTGTGCAATAGAAAATTGAGCCGTATTGCTCTAGTATTAGAATCGGTCAGGGGTTGATTCCCTTTAGTGCTGATTCATCTGATTTGCGATTAAGCAAGATCGTGTCGTTGTGAGAATCCATTTGCAATCTTATACACGCAAAGCAATGTAAATACAATGATGAATGCCACGGTTACACCCTGAAGGTGTTCGAAGAACAGATTGGGAAAATAGCCTGGATTCCAGATGGCATGGCTAATTGCCAGGATATCTTGCTTGCTATCAATTTTGGCTAAAAGGCTGCCAAGGGTTGTAGGCAGATTAACGGCAGAAACATCGCTGGACAAACCGACTGAGATAATAAAATCTATGCTGCACTGTAGGAATATGGTAATTCCAAATATGGATATCAGTTTATTGAAGATGTGGCTGAGACTGTTTTTCCACAGTACTTCGCGGTTTACAATGCGACTTTCTTTAATTCCACAAACCAGCATGGCATTGAAAAAGTCTCGTTGTCTGAAGTAGGCGATTCGCTCGCGAATCAAGTCACTTAACTCGAGAAATACGAACAGGCTGATGCAGAAGGCAATGAGTATTAAAACGGTCCATTTGCCGGACAGCCACTGCTTCTCCAAAAGTAATGTAATAACGACGTAACCCATTAAAACGCCGACGATCTGTGGAATTGAACGCAACAGATTCAATACAAAGCTCAACACAAGATAGGGGAGGCGTACGCGTTGCTTTTCTAGGAAGTAAAGTGAAATGCCGCTAACCCACCCCAACACAAGACACATTGCAATTGTAGTGAAGGCAATAATCAGCGTATTGACAAATCCGCTCTGGACCTGAGCAAATGCCGGCTTGTTCAGGAATGAGAAATCCCACAGCCACAGCAGCGCCATGCCGCTTAGCCAGACTGTGAACCAAATTGTATCGCGTTGTTTTAGCATGTTTTAAGATTGCTGAATTATGATTGCTGAATTATGATTTAGTAGAGAAGTCAGACCGCTGCCCGCTGCCCGCTCACCGATTATCATAGCGCCTGGTTTCCGTGCCATACCAAATGTCTGCCACAATATCAGTTGTTTTAACCACCAGGAAAATTCCCAACAGAATCGCAAATATTACATCATACTGTTTAAACAGAATGTTCTGTAGCAATTCGTAACAAAGATGCCCTTGAATATTTAACGCCATCTCGATAATAACCAGTCCGGTAATAACAAACGACGCTTGTTCTTTTAAGGTGGACAGATATTGATACCGCGCGTTGATAAAAATATGGTGGAGCACATGACCATGAAACGATTTGCGCACTGCCAAAATCTGTCTGAGCTTTATGCTACCTTCAGAATTTATCTTATACGAGCTGTCCAGCCCTTTTACCAAAGCCGTGTTCACGTAGCCTTTTTTACTCTCACCTACCAGTAAGGAGTAAAACTTATGGGCGTAGGTTATTAAAAGTCCATTAGACAAAACGCCCAGTATTACCATAAAAAGCAGGCTGTCGGCATTAAAACTAGGCTTAATTGAATAGGCAATAACATAGGCCGGTGAAAACAGAATGAGATATAGGGCTCCTCGCCCAGCCGCTTTGGTTAAAAGAATAAATATCGTTTTAAACTGCTCTATGAGTTGCTTGCCGGATTCCGGGCGTTTAGCGCTGCTTAAAAAGTCTTTTAAGCGCATGATAAAAGAATCATTGCCCTGTTTCAAGCGTACAAAGCGGTAGACACCCAGCGTCTGCACGCCATAGTAGGTCAGTAGCATTACCAGCACGTAAACCAGAATAAATTGCCAGTACATGCCTAACAGTTCTCCCCAGCGCTTGGCACTTAAGCCTTCACCGGTTCGAACTTGTCTGGTTGCCGCGGTGATTTGTGCCGAGCGATAGGCATCGATATCGCTTAATAGCTGCTCGCCATCTGTTTCTGGTTCAAAGGTCTGTATTGCTTCTGCAAGCATGCTGCGATGCAGAGGATTATCCAAATCTAAAAAGGGGAGTTCTAAATAACCCTCCAGGAGTTGGTTTTCCTGAAATGTCGCTTTCGGAGCGTTCTGGAAATGTTGAATAAGAACAATAAATACCAGTCCAACCAGAACGATAGCAAAAAGATGTTCGGCAAGCTGTCTTCTCATTTGCCTGCACCACCGGACTTTGGCTCAATTAAAATGCCACTATCGACGAGCGTCGCGCTAAATAAAGAGCCTGCGAGCGAGCGCTGTAGTTTCTCCATCAGATCGTTTGTGCTGGCGCTCGCTGTGCTCTCTGGAAAAAGGTGTATCAGTAAGGATGATTTGTCTGCGCTGTTCAGCTGCCATTGCGGTGCTGAAAGTGTTTTATTGTGCTTTCTGTTGAAATGCTCGTATAGTTTTGCATAAACAGCATTGGCTTCAGATACGCTCCTTTCGATTCCGGCGCGAATAGTGGCAATGTCCGTTGTCCTTTTTGCTGCCTTAACGCCTTTCCATATCCGTCCGGGTCGGTTTGGAAGCTTAACCCAGCCAAATCGTGTGGGAATGCCAAGCGTTTGCACAAAACTATAGCCGCGATAACGCAACAGACGCTGAAGTTGCTGATCGTTTTGCAGATCGAAGCTTTTTGATGATGCGCCGGGAATGTTATTCGTCTGAAGACCGCTTACGTCGAGGATTTGCAGGCTGTCAGTTACAATCTCTACATTGCGAAGCACAGTAATGCTTCCTGCTTTTTCCTGATTTCGATATGTTTCTGCAGATTCCTTTACCAGAAAGAATATATCTCTTCCAACCTTTATTTTGCTGGCCGGCGTAAAGGCATCGCTTAGCATTGTTTCTTTTTCCTGAAGTTGTAACGGGATATACGATGCAAATAAGCGCTGTTCGGAAGTTGTGATTGCCTGCTCGTATTTGTTGTAGATGACGAGTTCGGAAGGTGACTCAATCAGTAAAAAATCGGCCTGTTCCTGGCCCCAAATAGATAGGCTGTAGAACAGGCAGAAATATAAAATGCGTATGGGAAGTGAATTACTCATCTTTTTGTTCGAGCCACTGCTCAACGGTGGATAACTGTGATGCGACTCCGTAAAGATTAATGCTGCGATCGTCGAATTGAGTTGTAAAGTAAGCCATCGAGGGTAGCGAGAACATCCAGCTTCCCAGAGCAAGATCCTGATCTAATTCATCGAGGAAAACAGCATACTGCTGCTTGTCACCAATTTGATTGGTGTACATGAACCCATACATATATTCCAAGAATTTGCTGATATCTGCCTGGTCCGGGCCGGCTTTGGTCGCATCGAGTCGACAAAAATTGCTGCCATTAAACGATTTGCTGCTTGCGACCAGCTCGCCATTGCGGTTTTCGGTAACCAGGTTAATCTTAAATGTTTCCAAGTCCGGCTCGCGTAGAAAAATGCTGTAGAGATCGAAGAGAAACGTGCTGCGATATCCGTCGATGGCGACCAGAACAGCATCATAGTTTCCGCTCTTAATGACATCATTTTGAACGGCAGATGCGCTAATTCGACCGCTGAATAGTGTTGGGTCGTTCATAATCTCGACTAATTCGCTTAGTTCTTCACGATGTCCATTGTTTATGGACGTCACAATGCGCAGGCTATCTGGAAGGATGGCCAAATTCGCCGCCTCGCGGCCTCGCAATGGCAGAACGACTTCTTCGTCCACATAATAGCTGGAAGAAGGAAAAATGCTGTAATTCAGATAATCGGCATAGTTATCAAAGTTGCCCTTATAGTCGTTGATATGTTTTTGCTGTTCGGTATTCACTTTGTAAAAGCGATTGATCAGCTTGCGATTATCGAGAAGGCGTCGAGCTTCTTTGCGCTGATCGCGATTCAGGCGTTCGGTATTAAACAGAACGGCAAAAAAGGTTGTGCTGATATTCGATTTATAAAAATAGTCTTCCGGATCTTCCAGAATTGGCGATTTGGCACCAAATGGCGTATCGAGAAGCACATTAAAGCTATTATTGCTAAGCTCGGTTGTGAATGTGCTGTTGTCAATAAACGGCTGTAGAACAACGCGAGGTATAGCTGCCGTTCCAGCAGGGTTTTGAACATAGCTGTTGACGTTGTCTTGTGCTTTGGCAGCCAAATAAGGGCCGCTTCCAATGGTATAAGTAGACTGAGTCAACTTTTCGGTTGCCGGAAGAATCTTAAACGAAAAGATATTCTTGATATCTGTTTCCGTCCAGATACGATCCCCCTTTAAACGAAAACGAATCTCGTTATTATTGTCCGGGCCTTCAAAATCAAAACTTTCAACAGCCTGTGAGACCAGAATGTAGTCCGGGGAAAGGCTGCCAAGCCGCTGAATACGTTGTAGCGTAAAGCGTAGATCCTCAGCTGCGAATAACTTCGGGGCTGCTTCCTGAACCGAAATCTCATCATCTTCTTGTGTCAACGTATAGCTGCTGTGCCACTTCTTACGTGTATTCAGTCGGATAGTAACAATATTGTCTTCCGAGATATCGATCAGCTCACCCATTCCGTCTTCATAAACCACACCGCTGGAGTTGGCTGAAATATTGAACAACCCATCGAACAATACTTCGTCCAGCTTGTCTGATAGCGGAACGGCATGTGGCAGATGGGGGTCGATGACTGGTTTCTGGTGCGAAATATAAGGAATAACAATCTGCCCCCTTAAATCAGTTCGCAGGAAATACCATAGTCCTGCGGCTACCAATAAGGCGATTACTATCCCGATAATTATGTTGCGCTGAGTAGGAGTCATAAAAACAATCCTTTACTTAACAAGTCTGAGTTCCGGTAATAAATACAATTGCATGTGCAGACAGTATTTAGTTTTTACGGATAATTGTGCGTTGAGCCATTACGCTTACTTCCAGAACCTTATAGGCGCTGTGTGTAAAGCGAACTTCCAAAATATTTTGCCCCTCTTTATTTACCTGAAGCGGCGTTATCTGGCATTCATAGTCATTTGCTTTGGTAGGAGCGGTAATAGAGAATCGACCTTCGTTTTTTACCGGCTCTTTATTCAGGGTGATGGATTTATACCACTGCACCGTTTCTGCAGATTTTGCCAGCTCTCGGGGTAACTTCATATTAACGTCGAATACCGGGAACTTTGCATCCGATGGAATCTGAATGTTTATCCGAAACATATATTCGTTGGTGGCAGACTGCTTGTCGTTTACCGGCACCACGTAAAGTTTACGATAGCTTTTTGGCTTGCCCAGATACTTCGGCGTAAAGGGGGCACATTCGGCAATCAGGTTTAGAATCTTGCGCTCGTTCCCTTTGTAGTTTTTGCCGTGTTCAACTACTGCACGCGCCCGTAAAACTCCATTGTCCTTAATGTTGGAAGTGAAGTCGCGGTAGAGCGTTTCAATAGCACTCTTGGGAAATTGCTGGAGCTTAAAACTTTCTAAAGCCTTCCGCAGCGTCTCATTATTTTGCGCCAATACGTTATTGCCACCAGCCGAGTAGGTCATTTCATACACCGGTTTAAACGCATCGCTCTCGTATAGTGCGGCTACATTTGTATAGGTAGACAGATTGTCGTTTATGAAATTTCGCGCATTTTCCTTTGAGGCGGCAGCAATTCCCTGAACAAGTTTCTCTTCATAGTTTTTGAGCAAACGCGTTTTCTCTGGCAACACCTTGTCATAGTTAATAAAGTCTGTATCGTTGCTCAGCGCCCGCAGTTTATCTTCCATGCCTGCCCAGTTGCCTGCATTTAGCATTTCCTGAATGACGCCTTCCTGTCGATTCAGCGAGAGTCTGTCCAGATCGGGATATTGATTCGCCAGAAAGCTGAGATCGCGATTGCTCTTCAATAGCTGGATAATTGACTGAAAATCATTGTTGTTGCGAGAGCGGTTAATACTGCTGACGATCTGGCTTGCGCGGTTCATGTCGTTACGCAGGCGCTGAATACGATCGGCTGCCAAAGTTGCCTGGCTATTCATATTGCGTGCAGCGGCATAAGAACCGTAGCTACCATAAGATTCTTTACGCGGCATCTTTAACCGATCGAGCCGACGCATTAAGCTGGGATAAAACGAATCGTCCGGCCATTGTTGTTCGCGTCGCAGCTCTGCATCGACTGCTGCTAGTTCGGTTTCAGCTGTTTTAATTGCTTCACTATTTGCATTAAAGCTCTCGATAAAGCGGATCATATTGTTGAAGCTGGCGTCAGGTGTACGTCCCGTTGCGCGATAAAGCCCTTTGGCATCTTCAATTGGAAAAGGAATTGGCGTGGTGTCCTGCTTTTTGCGTAGATTTTTGTCATATCCCTGTCCAAGCGTTGCAAGACGTTCACTGATTGCTTTCTGAGCTTCAGCAACAACATTGGATGGATATTGTGAGGAGTTCTCAAAAAACTGCTTCAGTCCGGGAATAGATTCAACGAAACCATTCACATCATTTCCAGCAGATTCTGTTTGCTGAAAGAGCTGTAGTACCGTGCGATACTGCGCTTGGAATGCCAGCTCGTCTTCAATGTTGCGCTTTAGTCTGAGGTAATTGATATAGTTCTTATCATTATTTGCCTGCATCGATTGCGGAATGAGGTTCTCAATATCCTGTAGAGCGCCTTGTGCACCCTGCAGACGATTCGTTTTGGCGCTGACGTCACGCAGTTCACCTTCGGTATCGAGTTCACTGGAGCTGATGGCAGTTCCGAGTGATTCAAAAACCTGACGATCGACGCGGCTTTCGTCGAGAGTGCTAGTCAGTGTTTCCTGGCCGGTTTCGCTTTTATAGCGCCATACCGGAACGTAGCGATATTCTGTGTTTAACTTGGTATCTGTTGTTACATTGTCAACAATCCAGAAGTAGGTTGGTACTGTATTGTCCAGCGAATATACACCCAGTCCGTCATTCTCTGAACTTGCATCGGTCATGCGGATCATAGACTTGTCTTTATCCAACTGTCGTGTCAGATAAAAGTCTACGTTGTTATCTTCCGGCACCTTAACAACAAGATAGTAGTTATCCCTTTGAATCGCGGGAAACTTAACGTGGTAGCTTTTTTCTTTTTTAACTTCGAACTTTTCATCTTTTTTCGCCAACGGTAAATAATCCGCTTCCACAGCGACAACTTCCGGTTTGGGCTTGAGTTCCTTATACGGTCCACAGCTGAAGGCGATAGCGAATAGCAGTAGACATAGGGTTGATCTCAGCATCATATACATTCCTTTAAATTTGTGAAAGTCGTTTTTATACATGCAAAAAATAAGCCTAAATCTTGCGATTGCTGCTTTTAGGCGTAATTTCTTTGGATGTTTTTGCAGTGTTCGCGGGGCGGGCGTTCTATTATTGAACGCCTGCCGGGCAAATCGTTCCCATGATTTAATTAGATTGATAATTATTTCACAGAAAGCCTGTTAAACTTTGGCGAGCTAACTAGCAATATCATCATAGTGTTGTATACTCTTCGAATGCGAAAAAGATACAAATGTTAAGATGGTAACACAAGCGGCGTTTTGTGCATTTATAGCTATCTGATTCTTCTGTTAAAGTTTTTTCTGTTTGAAGCCGACTCTCAATAAGTGTCAAAATAAACCTCATCGTATGATTCCTTCAGGCGATTCAGACTGTGCCAGGATTGCACATAAAAGCTGTATGCCGACCAACAGGAAATTGTTGAAAGGAGACCGCCATCGGTACCTACAATGTACTTAGTGATTATATCGGAAACGCCATGAAGCTGGCAGAAGTTTTACGGCTTGATGATGATACCTACTGTGGACGCATTCTGGAATGCCAGGGTGTTATTGCATTTGGAACTTCCAGCGAATTATGTCTGGAAAACTTACAGGCTTCGCTGGAAGGCTGGGTTCTGTTGCGTTTGAAAATTGGACAAATCTTACCGCAAGTTCGTGGTGTCAATCTAAATCAGGAGCCGATCTATGAATACGACTATAGCATGTAACCACGACGAATTATTGACAAAGCTGGCTGAGCTGAATTTTCATGGACCGGTAAAGATTGCCGGGCAGGAATTTATGATTTATCATGGGCAGGCATTAGCGATTCCTGCACAAAATGAGTTTACTCTTCACCAGTTTCGCATGATTCTTCGCGAGGTCGATGGACTGATTAGTAAGGAAGAATGGCAGAATTAGGCACTTTGCCTGCTGAATTGGTCATAATACGCGCGATTTTGTGACAAAAAGCAATAAACTGAGAATTTGAAAAATAAACCCTTTAGGAATTCACATACCAGCCGTTAATGCACTTAAAGAAAACAACCTAATTTTTATTAAACGTATTACAGAACGCCGGAATTGTCAACAATCAAGCGATTATTGAACGACTTTCTGGATCGAGTTTCTTACTGCATTTCTAAGGACGATGACTCTGGCCGTTAGTAAAGGGGACTATGCTATGGAACAGGTGTATCCAACTATTGGAAGTATTTCACGTCAAATGCTAAGCAATTTTACCGTGCGTGAACGAGGCGACGGTGAGCGCTTTTGGGATTTACGTGAAGACATCGATTGGCAGCACAGTATTGTGATGGATGCATACGGAAGACGAATGTTATCGCCTGAAGCATACGCTACCGTCGTAAAGCTGCTGGTGGAAATTTATGTTGCCGGTAATTCCGAAGAAGCCCGGGAGTTCTTAAATGATATTGAGCCGTATCGCGAAATAGAAGAATTAACCGGCTGGCTTCATGCCTCAGATTCCAATATTGACTATCTAACGCGCGTTTTGCAACATCGCACGTATGCCGATGCTGAAGAGGCTTTAGCCGAGGCTCATAAATTGTTTCTTCAGGAGGTTGGAAAAAGCCTGATCGCATCAATTGAGGAACACGTGAATGAGCTCTGTCTTTCTACAACGTCAGTAAACTGATCTAAACACAAAATATCATTTGGTTTCGAGCCGTTATAGACCGCCCCTGTGGTCTGGCCCCTGCGGAGAGGGAGGCTTCCTGCACGTCTACGCTTACGGAAAATGAATGAGCTTCCATGTCTTATTGAACGCCTACGGAAACGCAACATGTGAAGCAGCAGGTTACGGCCTCGATTTGCAATTTGATAGTTTGATATATATAAGCAACGTCCCGCCTAGGCGGGACGTTGCTATATGAGGGATTGATGTGTGTGCATTAATGTAGACATGTCACATCTTAAAAAGTCACATTCTGTTCATCGTTCACCGTTCACCGTTTTTACTCGTATTAAAGTTTTGACCTTCCCGTGATAAATCCACAACATTTATTGTTTATCCTTCTTTCGAAGACTATGTGAACACTTTGAAACTAAAACGTTCAGGTCCATACCCCTGATGAATTAGATGATTTCTGATCGGAACCGTCGATCTCGACTTTACAGTGAACCCCCAAGCAGAAGGTAGTGTCAGATCGCTTTCTGTCCCCTAAAAGCCTCTAAAATCCCCCCTTAGAGGTCGACGGTTTTTTCGATCGGATTGAGTGGAAACCTGCCTACTTATTTCTCAAGAATAAACTGATTCCAATTTGCAAACGATGTTCAGTGAAGTTTTGGATGGGGTCATCCAGAATACGCTGTAGATGATACTCTGCGAAAAACGCTGCTTTGTTGCCAACTAAGACGTGCAGGCCTGGCATAAGACCCATTGAATAGCGGCTTAACCAGAAGCTGCCGAGCTTTTCCTGACGAAGCCCGCCGGTTGCAGTTAGGCGAAGGTAGATTGGTGAATCGGGAAGGTCTTTGTATGCGCCAAGAAGCAATCTATTATCGAAGCGTGTAAATGATCGGGTATTGCTTATGGCGCTCTCCAGTCCGAAGCTTAAAAGCTGCGGCCCGGCAGAAAAGAAATAGTTGCTGCGAACCCCGAACGATAAATCGCGATTTCCGCTGGTATAAGTGAAGGAACCTTGTGCTGCAAGTTCAATTGATCCGGCATGAATGTGCGGAGTATTTGAGTGCTGCGCAATTGTGAAAGTACTTAGCAATACTGTAAGCGCGAGGACGAAGCGAATCTTGCTGTTTCTGGAGGTTCTTTGCATCATTGCGTAGTCCATGCTTCCTGCAGGACAGTATGTGCCGGTTTGCCGATAGGCGTATAGTCGAGGTCTCCATTGCCACCGCCACCGGCAGCAAGCCAATTCCACCAGATAATGCCTTCGATCGCATCACTGCTGTTGACGCTTTCCAGCGCCGCCCAGTAAAGATCTTCCTGTTCTGCAGGGTCGTACGGGCCTCTGGTTGTAAAGTCTTGTGGACGCATGCCGGCGCCATCTATGCTGCGGTAGCCAATTTCGGTAAGGATAAGCGGCTTGCCGGTATCAGAGCGAAAGCGCTCCAGCCAAGACAGCCAGTGCTGCCATTCGGCAAGCAGTTCGAAGCGGGTTGCTTCGCTGCGTGGAGATATAGGAGCATAAAAATTGACACCGGTATAGTCCAGTTTGTTCCAGAATGGCACCTGTCCGGCGGCATCCCAGGTTGCTGCGTAAGTTATTTCCCCACTAAAGCGTTGTCTGACTTCAGCAATTAACGCGCGCCATTCATCTTCCATATAAAGCATGCTGCTGAGTTCATTCCCGATGATCAGCATGTCGGCATTTGCGGTTTCCGCGGCATCGGCCAGCAGCATTACGAAATTGTGGTAGGATGTCATCCAGGCCTTTGGGTCAGCAGGGCTAATCGTTGCGCTCCAGTCGCCGTTGTTTAGATTGACATGTGCCTTAAGAATGGTTTGCAGTCCGCGCGTTTTGGCCACCGTCAGCAAGTTGCGCAGGGAAGCCATTGTTGGCGTGCGCGTATCTATTAGCACTTCACTCGAGCTATTTGCTGTCATATAAGATGTGCAGATCAAGGTTAGATGGGTCGCGCCGGAAGCTGAAATGGTATTCAGCTGGGCGGTCGCGCTGCTTTGCGAATATCCGGTAGAAGACCAAGTAACAAGCGTTATACCTCGGACATTCAGATTATCCTCGACAGGTTCGGAGCTTCCGGGAATGTCTGTGCAAGAAGACAGAATAAGAATCACAGAACACAGAACACAGAACACTGAACGGGCAACGGTGAACGGGCAACGGTGTGTAAACGCAGATAATGAGCTCAATTTTATGTTTGAAGATATACGATTCTTGTCTGCGGCGTTTTGGCGTTTCAGATTTGTCATAGTATTCGAAAGCTTTCTGAATAGATGGGGCTGATATTATAGATAGTATTGTAACATTCTTTTTCAGTAAAATGTTCACAAAATGCTAATATATTATAAATAAAAAGACAAATACTCGACTACCTGGGGGAGAATCGTAATGAAAGCATTAAGCATGGCCTTTTGTCTGTTTTTTCAGATAGCTATTGCGCAGAGTATAGTGCAGCTCCCGGCTGAGCCTATTTTTCTTACCGAGAAATCGATCGTCTATACACAATTATCCTCTTATGGTCTTTCTGAATCAAAAACAGATATATCGGCGCTATCGGGTGCTAATCCGGCCCTTATTGCCGGTTATAAACGTGCAGAAGTTAGCCTGGCTTATCAGTTTGATCTGGAAGATGAGATTCGCTCTGATCCCTTCGTCGGCCGCGGACTTATAGCACTCCCCCAGGGATTGACGATTGTATATCCGTTCAATTCTTTGGTTCTACTGGCTGGTTTTGATCAGCGCAGCAACGGTCAGATCGGCCCCTTGCCTATCACAACGAACACCGATCTTGACGGCAATGCTCAATCCGGAAAATATGTTAAAACACATGCTGTTTTAGCAGCAACTGCAGGTATTGGCTTCTCAACAGATCGTTTTGCCGGCACTGAGGGACGCTGGAACCTCGGCTTACGTATGAATGCCAACTATTTTCGTTTGAGGGAGGAATTTGGTCAACTGAACAGCAGTGCCGATGCTGTTTTCCCAAGCATACATACCGGAATTGAATTTCAGTGGGGAACAGAACGTAAGCCTGCATTTTCAGTTTCCTTATATGGCGATTTTAATCCGGAATTTACCTATACAAGGGATGTTGAGCTTCCGAGTGCCATGAGAACAGTTGATAGTCTGGGCAATAGAGACCAGGAGGTGATCGCCTTCCGGCAATCGGTAGAAGGCAAAATGCCCGATCGCTTCGGGCTGTCTGCGTTGCTTCAGCCTTGGAAACGTTACTCTATCTTTGCGGATGTAAATACGCTGAGAATTTCTGAAGTCGACTATACCTTTATTAGCTTTACAGACCGCCTGGATTTCGGCCTGGGTGCAATTGCGCAGCTTGCAGACGATTTACATTTATCATCCGGTGTTTACAACAGCAGGGTCTCTTCCAAATCATCGGAAGTTCTCAGAAGCGAAAGCATAGATCTTCCCACACTCTTTTTAAGTCACGGGCTTGGAATAAAATATGGAAAGTTAAGCGGTAGCCTTGCCGTTTTATATAGTATGGATGCCGATTTTTTCACGAGAGATCGTTTTGAGATTAAGTCCGGGTTTTCTGTTGAGCTTTAGTCTCCCTTTATTCGCTGCCAGCTTCCTCATTCACCCACGACGAAAGTCATAGGCTCATTCTACTGTCCGCTGCCTGCTGTCTGCTCTCTTCTTTTCTCCTTGACTTAACCACCCTTTCTGCCAAAATTCAAAGCTTACTCTAAAATATAACAGGATGTGTGTTTATGAGCGGAAGTCGTTTTGGAGAAGCATATCGCGTAATGACGTTCGGCGAAAGCCACGGCCCGTTTATCGGGGTGGTTATTGATGGTATTCAACCCGGTATCGAGATTGATGAAGAGGCGATTCAGTTTCAATTAAATCGCCGTAAGCCCGGTCAGAGCGATGTGGTTACGCCTCGTAAAGAAGAAGACAAAGTGCAGATTGTCAGCGGTGTTTTTGAAGGGAAAACAACCGGCACGCCGATCTGTATGTTGATAAAAAACAAGGATCAACGATCCCGCGATTACGGCAATATCGTTAAACTGTTTCGCCCTGGACATGCCTCATATACATTTTTGCAAAAGTATGGCGTTTTCGATTATCGCGGCGGTGGCCGGGCCAGTGGAAGAGAAACCGCCACCCGGGTAGCATCCGGCGCCCTTGCCCGCCAACTGTTGGAAGCACGCGGCGTGGAAATTTATGGTTACACTCGGCGCGTTGGCGATATTGAGATTGAACAAGTTGACTTCGATGTCATCGAAAAGAATCCGGTGCGCGCTGCCGACCCCGGGGCGGCAGAAAAAATGGCGGAGCTAATTCGCGCTGCCCGCGATGAAGGTGACTCTATTGGTGGAGTGGTAGAAGTTGTGGTGCGAAACTGCCCGCCCGGGCTTGGAGAACCGGTTTTCAACAAGTTACAGGCCGATCTGGCCGGCGCCTTAATGTCTATTGGTGCAATTAAGGCTTTCGAGATGGGTAGTGGATTTGATACTGCCGGTTTAAAAGGAAGTGATAACAATGACGAGTTTTACTATAGTGAAGACTCGGAAGCGTTCAAGACGCGTACCAATAATGCCGGAGGCGTTTTAGGCGGAATCAGTAATGGCGAAGATTTGGTTATGCGAATAACCGTTAAACCACCGTCATCAATATCGAAAACACAAACGACCTCAGACCACGATGGCAAAGATGTGGAGTTCAGTATCGGTGGCCGTCACGATCCCTGTATTTGTCCACGTGTTGTGCCGGTAGCCGAAGCGATGGTTGCACTGGTATTGCTGGATCATCTGTTGATGCAGGAGCGGCTTACCAATGAGGGGGCAGCTGAGGTTGCTGAAGATAAGCTTGCAACAATCGACCAGCAGATTTTGCTGTTGCTTGCTCAACGTCAACGGTTACAGAAGGAGCATGCTTCGTCTGCATCCGGTAAGGATGCAACTATTGAGCAGCTTGAGAAGCAATCTGAAGGACTGGATTTGCCCAATGAATTATTGAGCAAGCTTGCAGACGTACTGAGTGAAACAAAAAAATAACTATTTTGAGAGAATATGTAGCCAAGTATCATCTTTATAGGAAACAGCACATTCTAAATTCCGGATGCTTTTCGAAAAATATGCAGAATAAGCCGACGGTTTTCAAAGAAGTAAATAGCTCCGGAAATTAGTGTTAGTAAGGTAATGAGTGACATACACAGGCCAATGGGGTCAAAATAGTCGGCCTGATAAGGTGTTGTTGACTGCCAGAAAAAGTTGCGTGCGTTTATATAGGCCAATATCAGCATGATCGTAAACATTTGCAGTGCGGTTTTCCATTTGGCGAGGATGTGAGTTATAACGGGGCTGCCGATCGCGAGAGCGTAGATTCGAACAGCGGTGATAACAAAGTCCCTAATAATAATAATCACAATCATCCACCAGAATACATAGCCAAGCATCGCGTACACGATAAAGGCTGATGCAACGAGAATTTTATCAGCCAGCGGATCCATAAACTGTCCCCAACGGGTAATTACGCCAAACTTGCGTGCATGCCAACCATCGTACCAATCTGTAAAGGCGGCAATCAGAAAAACAATAGAACCTGCAAGTTGAGTTTTTGGGATGTCCGACAGAATGAGAGAAATGAATACAGGCGTAAGCAGTATGCGGAGTAAGGTAAGTTGGTTGGGAATTGTTAGATGCATGACTCTCACGGTTTCTTTTGATTCGAATCGAATTTAACGTGCTATGTCATGAGAGCGAAGCAGTTTTTCAATTGAACTGAGATGCATTTCGGTCAGAATTGACGGGGCGCAACGCATGTAATGCAGATAATCACCAAATTCTGACTAAATATCCGGTGAATACACTCGAAAATTAAATTAGAGAAGATGTAAAAGTGGGCAAATATTGAAAAATGACTGCCTTTTTTTCTGTGAGTTGAGTCATAAGAAAGATATTGCGGTCGTCTATATTCAGGCTCGTATGCGTGATTTCCTAGGGCGTATACGTGATTGACCTGGCGGAGCTGCATTTAACCGGTATTACTGCAAACACTTTTACATCTGGACATCTAAATTCGAAACAGGGATATGTTACAAACGAATACTTCCGGTAGAACGACTGTGGCAAAACAAGAATCCTCTCCAAACGGTAATCTCGCCATTCTGGGCGTAAACCGTATTGCGGAAAAATTGTATGCCAAAATGAAAGACGCCAATCCTTTCGATAGGGAAATCGTAGGATTTATCTCGATTGATTCTAGTAAGACCGAACCGAACGGCCTGGCAAGTGCTCAGAACATTCTGGGCAATATCGACGATCTCTCGGCGATTGTGAAATCTAATGGCATCGATAAAGTGGTGCTTGCCGTAGATCCTAACGATAAACACACGCTTCACGAAGTTATTCAAGCCTGTGAAGCAATCCAATTAAGCTATGAAGCATTGCCTTCATCCTACGACATCAGCTATGAAGATGAGTCCACGGAAGAATCGCAGATTGTAGAGAGCATTGATGGGCAGAAAGACTTGTGGTTTCAGCGCATTGTTGACCTGATTGTCAGCACGTCTATGTTTCTGCTCTTCCTGCCATCCTATGTTTTTGTGGCGCTCGCCATCAAGCTCGAATCGAAGGGCAATGTCCTTTATTCACAGGAGCGGGTTGGTAAAAACGGCAAGATCTTCAAGATATACAAGTTTCGCAGTATGTATATCGATGCCGAAGCACGCGGACCGCAGTTGGCTACAAAACGTGACCCACGAATAACCAGTATCGGACGCATCCTGCGGAAAACCCGCATCGATGAGCTGCCGCAGCTGGTTAACGTCATCCGGGGCGACATGAGTCTGATAGGCCCACGTCCCGAGCGTCCTTACTTCGTGGAAAAATACAGTAAGGAAATTCCCAACTATAAGCAGCGTTTGGCTGTTAAGCCGGGGCTGACTGGTTGGGCGCAGGTAACGGTAGGATATGATGAGTCGCTTGATGATGTAAAAGAGAAGGTTCGCAAGGATCTCCATTATATCCAAAACCGATCATCGGTGAAACTCTATTTCCAAATTGTAATAAAAACTATCTGGGTCGTTGTAACGGCCAGTGGACAATAAGAATGTCTGACGTAATGAACATATTATCCTTCGATATCGAAGATTGGTTTCATCCTGAGATGTTCTCCGGGCGGTTTCCGCGCGAAGACTGGACAACTCTGGAGAGCCGGGTTCGCCGAGATACCGATATTATTCTGAACTTCCTGGCGAGAAAAAACGTCAAGGCTACCTTTTTTTATTTAGGTTGGGTTGCCGAGAAGTTTCCCGAATTGGTTAAGGATACGGTTTCTGGTGGGCATGAAATTGCGTCACACAGTTATTCTCATTCGATGATCACAAATATGACACCGGAAGAATTTCGCAGTGACTTGCGACGTTCCCTCAGTGTGCTGAATGATTTATCTGATCATCCGGTGGTTGGGTTCCGGGCACCGACATTCTCGGTTACAAAAGATACCTTGTGGGCACTGCCGATTATGTTTGAAGAGGGAATCCGCTACGATTCATCCGTATTTCCTATTCATCACGATCGCTACGGAATACCTGATGCGCCGCGTGAGCCGTTTGTTATCTATGAACGAGACGGTGAAGAACTGATTGAGTTTCCGATGACCACGGTTCGATATGGCTCATACAACCTTCCCTTTGGCGGTGGCGGATACTTTCGACTGTATCCATTTTGGATGTCGCTGAAGCTGGCAAAAAAATGCCAAAAGGATGGTCGTCCCGTAATGTTTTATGCACATCCGTGGGAGTTTGACACGGAACTTCCCGAGATTGAACTTGGAATGTTGTCGCGAATGCGACACTATAAGGGAATCCGCTCTTTCTTACAGCGACTCGATCGCATGACGGATTTGTTTCCCTTTACATCCTTTAAAGATGCCGCTTTACCGGTGAACCGGGAATTGACGGTTGCTTTGAACGGATAACAATGTAATTGAATTAATGGGTGAGTGCAGTTATATTGAAGCAATTGCTTCTCTTCTGTCCGCTCCTTTCTCGCAATATATGACTTTGCATGCTTTAGTGTTCTGCTTCTCAGTGAGAATTGTTTTTTCAGAACAAAACGGCACGGTATAAGGCAAACGGAATTATTGCCAAATTGACATAAACGAGACTGATGGAAAGCAATGATCGAACAAGAAGGCATTAAGATTGAAACCAAGCTCGTCGAATCCCATCCGGGCGTAGTGATGGTAGAGACCAGCGGGTACGTCGATCAGGCAAATTGTCATTTACTTCAGAAGACTATCGACGATTCTCTTGCTGGCGGTACGTATAAGCTAATTTTTGATTTCAAAAATCTTGTCTATATGAGTAGCGCCGGCTGGGGGGTACTTATCGGAGAGATTAAGCGTTTCCGTGAGAGCGGTGGCGATATCAAATTGTGCAATATGGGGCCGGAGATTTATGAGATTTACCAGATGCTGGAGTTCTATCATATTATCTCGGAATACCCCTCTGTAGAAGAGGCATTGAAAAGCTTTGGGGATTCGCTGGAAACGCAGCGAATGGAAGAGTCTATCCCATTGCCGGCCAAGCCTGCTGAAGAGGCCGCTAAATCGGCGCCAAAGAAATCTGAAAAGGCTCCGGAAGAGACGCCTGCCAAGGCACCTGAAGTAGAAAAGAAGGCACAGCCACCTGCTGTGGAGAGTAAGCCGGAATCTGCTCCTCAGACCACTATGCCTGCCCCGATTCCAAAAGAGGAGCCATCGCGGGCACCGCAAGTTCCAGCTGAGGATAGAAATATTGTATTCGAAAAAGAAATAGATGTAGATATAGATAATATTTTGCTGGATGAAGGAATTGGAACTTCTGCACCGCAAATGAATGCCGGTGGAAGTTACGTGACATTTAACCCAACTAAATATGATCGTCAATCAAATATTAAGGTAATGCCGATACCGGATAAAATCAGAGCTATTGTTGCCGCTAATCCTGAGTTCTCACCGTGGAAGATCAAAAAAGCACTGAAAGACCCGGAATATGGAAGTATAAAAGTCGGCTACTTTAAACTTAGATCGCTTCTCAAGGACCTAGAGTTGGATACCAAGGAAAAACGCTTCCGGTATTATCGGTCTGCCTAATCCTAATAACATTTGGAGGTAACGGTGAGCAGTACTCGTAAAATCAATTTTAAGGCTCTGGCGCTAGCCATGATGCTGGTATCAACATTGTCGTTTGCCGTTGACGGCACGGATACGCCCAATAACTCAAGCGAAAACGAAACCACTCAGCAACAAGGACGCACAACAGGTAGTGTCTTTATGCCCGGTGACGCACTTCAGGTTTCTGCTTTTCCAGACACTGCTTCATTTATTAATGGTGTCTTTTCCATTGATGATCGCGGATATATTGACCTCCCGATCTATGGTAAGGTGCGTATTAGCCAGATGTCGCAAGCAGATTTGGAACGCTTCCTAAACGAAAAGTTTAAGGATTATTTACGCTATCCAACGCTGAAGGTAAAACCACTTATTCGCATTAGCGTGTTGGGTGGCGTTGCCAATCCGGGGCTGTTTCACATTGATCCCGATAATTCTATCTGGGATGCTATGAAGCTTGCCGGCGGACCAACAGATGAAGATGGTTTGAAGCAGATGCACTGGAAACGCAATAAGGAAAAGGTCGTCGATAATCTGGTTCCAATTTACCAGGACGGTTCTTCTCTTCGCACAATAGGCTTTAAGTCCGGCGATCAGATTTGGGTTCGTACACCTAATAAACCAGGCTTTTTTGACAAGACCAGAGATTTCCTTGGTCTGATAACAGCTAGCGCATCAGTTGTAGCACTGATTTTTACTTATCAACGCCTTGCGACAGATAGACGATAGATCTGAAAGGCTGTTTAAAGAACACGATTTAACCAGAGTAGGTTTAATATGAATACGTATGCCAATGGCCAGTCTCCCGGTCCCGGTGGATTTGTGGATTCTGAAAATGAAATGAAGAAATATTTGCGCATCTTAAAGAAGCGCAAGTGGATGATTATGCTGGTAACCGCTCTGGTTTTCCTGGGGTGGCTTGGCTTTGTAATCATGTATCAAAGCAAACCTGTTTATTTGTCCTCCGCATTTCTGCGTTTTGAGGGACAAGATCAAGTTGGTGGACTGGAGCGCGGTCGCGAAGACTCTGATAGTCGAACGGCGATTCTCCGTACCAATACGCTTTTAGGCAAGGTTGTCGATGAACTGCACTTGAATCTGTCTATCGTTACAGATGACGTTTCGAGAAAGGATCTCTTCGAGTTTATCGACCTTACCCCGGAAAGCGTGTTTGGCTACTACCGTATCGATCAGGCCGCAAATGGCTATGAACTGCGCTTTTCAGAGCAAGATGAGTCTGTGGCTAATGGAGACCTACTTACCAACTTTGCTTTGTCTGATACCCTCTGGATTAACGATATGGGTTTTCGTTTCAATGCAGGCTATGTTGGCACATTCGAGAATTGGGATGACGGAATGGTCTTCCGGGTTATCCACTCGGAAAGAGCCATTGGCTATTTAAGCAATCGTATAAGAACGCGTTGGGTTGATCGTAAAGCAAAGAAGAATCTTGAATTAAGTGTGTCACACCCTTCCCCATGGATGGCAGCTAAAACCGCCAACAGCGTTGCTGAACACTTTGTGCAGCTGGATTCAGATATCAAGAACCGCAAGAGTATCGAAGCTCAAAAAAACCTGGAAGAGCAGCTGGTTCTGGCACGAACGGATCTGGAAGGCGCCAACCAAAAGCTACAGGAATTTCAGGAACGAAATCCCGGTGTTGGGCAGCCGGCTGGTCTTGCAACAATTGGTGGACTGCAGGCAAGCCAAACCGATATCGACTTTAAGCTGAATGATTTGAACACCATGATTTCCCGTCTAAGCAGCACGCCTAGTATGGACGGTAAAATCACTGAAACACGCCAGCTATTGCAACAGCTAATGTCTGAAGGCGTTCCTGCCGCCGCAGCTTTTCAGCAGGAATTTGAAACATTAATGGCTGAGCGGACGCAATTGCTGGGCAACTATTCACCTACGAGTAGCTTTGTGACGGAAAACTCTACGAAGATTAATGCGATGATTCCGAAAGTTGCCGCTGCGGCACGAGAAACGGCAAGTAAGCTGGCTTCACGTCGTTCAGGCATTCGTAGTCAGATCTCGAGAGAGCGCTATCGTCAGGGAAGCCTGCCACGAAAACAGCGTGAACTCAGCGAGCTTTCGATTGTTCAGCAATCGAAAAAAGAACTCTACGAAACAATTCTTCGTCGCTACAACCAGGCTAAGATCAAGCGTGAGGTAGAGGTCGGAGACGTGTTTATTTTGGATCGTGCTACGGTTCCGCCATTACAGGGCCGCTTGAAGCTGATTGTAACAAAGTCGCTTCTCGGAATTATTTTAGGTCTCGGACTTGGTGTTGGTCTATCAATTATACTTGAATTCTTTGACAAAACGGTTCAGAGCTCCGAAGACCTTGCTTCTCGCTTAAAGCTGCCGGTTCTCGGAACCATTCCGGTTATTGAAAATGATGATGAGGTGCCGGAGAATATCCGCGACATAAAGGGTAAACGGGATACCAAGCTGATTACATTGGACTATTCCCCAACCCTCGAGTCGGAGTCTTATCGTGATCTGCGAACCAAGATTTTGTTCGCAAACAACCGAGAAACGCCGCTTTCCTCGTTCCTGATTACGAGCTTACGTCCGGGTGAAGGGAAGTCTTTAACCTCGTCGAACCTGGCTATTACCTTCGCGCAGCAGAAAATTTCTACGCTTATTATCGATGCGGACTTGCGTCGTGGCGTTCTTCACAATGTTTATGGAAATAAGAAGAAGCCGGGCTTAAGTGATTTTCTCATCTCAAAGGCAACGGTTGACTACGATAATGTCAACAAGCTGGTTCAGAAGACGATTATTCCGAATCTGTATCTGATCTCAACCGGCTCACCGATTCCCAACCCCACTGAAATGCTGGGCTCGGAACGAATGACGAATTTGCTTAAGGTTCTAAAATCGCGTTTTGGTATGGTTATTCTGGATACGGCACCATTTGAGGCCAGTTCGGATGCACCGATCCTTTCTACTCACGTAGATGGCGCTCTAATCGTTGTGCGTGCCGACTATACCAATGTGGACAATTTGAGTCATAAAATTAATGAGTATCCGAATATTCATCGTAAGATTCTCGGACTGGTATTGAACGCCGTAAAGGCCGATATGAACAAAAATCGATATCAATACTCATATTACAATTATTAATACCGATTTTATTCTTTGAATTGGAAGTATTTTATGAGGGTCTTTTTTCACTGAAAAAAGACCCTCATTTACAACGGGAGGCGTATTTTGAAAATCGCTGATTCGCCAAACGTTAGGTATCTCACGCCCGGATTTTCTCTCTCGTTCTATCGTTATTTGCAAGCTGCAACGGCTGGCGCCGCCATGATGGTGCACGCGCTATTGGATTCGTTGCGGAGCAGGGGAATCCGCAAAAATGACAATTAAAAGCAACAGGGATGATATATGGAAGCCGTTGAAAAAATTGATGTTGGTACGCTAACCGTAGAATGTTTCGATTCCGCGCCGACCGGTTGGGATAATTACGTTTCTGAACATCCGAAGAGCAAGATCTATCATCAAAGTAAGTGGAATGAGATGATAGAAAAGACCTTTGGGCACAAGACGGCGTATTACGTTTTGAAGCGTGATAACGCAATTTGTGGTGTCCTGCCTTTGGTTCGCTTTAAGTCGTTCCTGTTCGGCAAATTTGCCGTATCGCTGCCATTTATAAATTATGGCGGCCCTCTTTTATCTAATTCTGATGATGCTCCTGCACTGGTCTCTGCGCTGAAAAGCTTTCGTGAAGACTACGACATGAAGTTTGTTGAGCTGCGCCTCGATGAAGAGATGCCCCTGGAGCTGCCGTGTAAGCAGCACAAGGTCACATTCTTTCTGGATTTACCGGCAGATGAAGAAGCGTTAATGGCTGGTTTTAAAGCAAAGCTTCGCAGTCAGATTCGACGCCCCGGAAAAGCTGAAATGTATGCAAAATCGGGTGGCGAAGATTTACTCGACGACTTTTATCATGTGTTTACCGTAAATATGCGCGACCTTGGAACCCCGCCGTTGCCAAAGGCATTTTTTCGGAATATCCTTCAAACCTTTCCAGACAATGCATCCATTTCAGCGGTATACTCGAAAGAAGATCAAATCGCTGCAGCCAGCTTTTTGATCGGCTTTCGCGATACGATGGAAATTCCATGGGCTTCTGCACTGCGCGATTTCAACAAGTTTAGCCCGAATATGTTGCTATATTGGGAATCGCTTCGCTATTCTGTCGAAAAAGGCTACAAGCGTTTTGATTACGGTCGCTGCACACCCGATACCGGAACCTATAAGTTTAAGAAGCAGTGGGGCGCTGTCGAGAGTCCACTGTTTTGGTACTACGTTATGCCGGCTGGTGAAGAAATGCCTGAGATGAACCACAGCAATTCAAAATTTGACATGGTAATCAAGACCTGGCAGAAACTACCGCTCGGTCTTACAAAGATTTTGGGCCCAAAAATCATTAAGCATATTCCGTAAAGAGCGGCATTACGTTTTTTGCACAGATGTGACGGGCTGTACGGGCTGCATCGTGCAGAAAGGTTACATTTAAGTCGAAATAACCACATTATTAGCGATAGATAACGGGTAGTATATATGGGTTTACAAACAATGTTTTTTCTGGCGATTTACTTTGCCGGATTAATTGCCACATTTTATCGTCCGATCTTCGGTGTTTATACCTATATATTTCACTGGCATAATCACCCGCCATACTACTGGTGGGGAAGCGATCTACCCGATCTGCGCTGGTCCATGCTTATCGCCGTTGCGACCATGATCAGCTTCTTGATACATCGAGAGAAGATGACATATCGACATAATCCAACAATACCAACGATGCCCTATCTAATTCTCTTTGCGGCAAATGCCGTTTTTGTCAGCTATTTCTTTGCTATTCTACCAGACGATAGTATGGAGAAGGCCGTTGAGTTGGTGAAAATGTGCGTTATGTATGCGCTTATCATTTCTATTGTTCGAACGAAAGAAGATTATGAACACCTGATTATGGTGATCGTTTTCTGTGTGGCTAAGATGGGATTTACCGCGTGGGAAGTAGGCGGTAACCGTGATATTGGCGTGCTTGCTCCGAACGCGACTGAGGAAAATGCTATTTCTGCACATGTTGCTTCGCTCATGCCTTTCTTTATGGTTAAGTTTGTTCGCGGTAACCGCTGGCAAAAACTTGCTGTAGCAGCCGCTATTCCATTTTGTCTTAACCTGTTGATTCTGGCGAACAGTCGAGCTGCAATTGTTGGTTTACTCGCAATTGGTGCGCTCTCGGTCATATTGTTTAAGGGGAAAGCCCGTTTTGGTATCATTGCTACCGGTATATTAATGTCTTTGCTGTTTACCCAGTTGACAAATGAATCGTTTACGGAACGACAAAATACTGATGTCTCTGATAACTCGGCACAGAGTCGTCTTTATATCTGGGCTGGTGGTTGGGAAATGCTGAAGGATTACCCTATGGGAGTAGGCGGAGCCGGATTTGTTTATCTTTCGTTGGAATATTGCGAGAATCTGAAAGGGCCAAAATCTCAACACAATACATTCGTAGCGGTCATTACCGACTGGGGGTGGTTGGGCATGGTCTTTTATTTGACCTTTTTGATTGTCAGTTATAAAATAACGATGCAGGTGAAATGGCGGGGTAAATTCCATCCCGCTCTTGAACGATACCGGTTGGATTCAACCGCCGTGCAGCTTGCATTGGTCGGGTTTGCCGGCGCAGGACTGTTTCACAGTCGGCAATATGCGGAAGCCGTATACTGGGTAAGTGCGTTTGGAATCATGCAGTTCAATACGCAGAAAACGGAAATCCACTATCTCGAAAATGGTTTGGATCCTTTCACCGGGCTGCCACCCGAGAAGGAAATCCATCCGGTTTCAGACGAAACGGTTCTGCATAATGGCGCAGCAGCGAATGTGCCTGCACAAAGAGACAATCAGGGATAATCTGAGTTTAGCTCTCCGAATTTACTTTAACTTTTTAGCCTTCCCCTGTCGAGTACGTTATCAGTAAATGGCTCTCAGGGGATAACTATGGCAACTATAATGTTGTCTTAGCGCCGAAATCCATACAATGGGATTGCAAATGAAACGCTTATTAATGATTACTACGAACTATCCGCCCTCTGCTTCAATCGGAACACAGCGTGTCCTGCGGATTTGCAAATATCTGGACCCGAAAACCTGGGATATTTCTATCCTGACATTAAAAGAAAAGTATTACCCTGGCGACGGCACGGTTAGCACCGAAGGTCGTGAATTCTTGAACCGCCTCACGGTCTATCGCACCGGGAAGATGGATCTGGTTTTTTTTCTGATTAATCTGCGAGATAAACTGCGTGGAAAAACGAAAAACAGTTCTGGTGGAGCTGCAAAGCCTAAAGTGCACAACCGGGCGCAGCAGAATCTAAAAGAGGGAAAAAAAATTGGCCTCTGGCAGCGCATGAAAGACATTTTTACCGACCTGATGCAGTTCCCCGATAAGAATATGAACTGGTTTCCTCTCGCCGTTTGGCGAGGCTGGAGGGTTATTCGCAAGCAGAAGATCGATGTTATTTATTCCAGTTCGCCACCACATTCGCTGCACGTTATTTCGGCAACGCTCAAAATGATCACTGGTAAAAAGCTGGTAGTAGATTTTCGCGATCCCTGGGCACGTTCTCCCTGGCACGATGAAGAGCGCGATTTGAATGGTTTCGAAAAGTGGAAGCACAACCGAATAATCGGGTTGGAGCGCTGGGTGGTAAAAAAGGCCGATGAGGTCATACTTATTACCAAAGAGATGTGTGACGATTATGTCGCTCACTATCCGGAAATGGATGCCGGCAAATTTAAGCTTTTCTACAATGGCTACGACCCGGAAAATGTCGAGCTAATGGCTCCGGACGTAAAGCTAAACGGCAATGGAAAGTCTGAAGATGCTCCGGTTACCTTTTTACATGCCGGTTCACTTTATCGCTATCGCAATCCGATGCCGATTCTTCAAGCTGTAAAAAACTTATTGAACCGCGGAGAAATCGACCGCGACAAAATTCGCTTTCATTTCATTGGTGGAATTACCTCAGACCAGATTCATATAAAAGACTGGGTTGTGGAGCAGGAAATTGATGACATTGTAAAATTTGTTCCACCGGTAAGCTATAAAGAAGCTATTGCGCATATGGCCAAAAGTGAAGTGCTTATTATCCTGCAACCGGTAACCAAACTACAGCTGCCCGGAAAATTCTACGATTACCTCTGTTTGCAGAAACCGATATTGGCTGTTGGTGAAACGGGTGGCGCTACGAACACGGCGGTGGGTGAGCGCTTTGGAAAGTTTGTAGATTACAATAGAGTCGGAGAAATTGAAGAAGGAATCCGCCTCTTGTATACGAATCCCCATCACTATGATAATTCGATTTCTGAACATCGTGGGGAGTTTGATATGTCGAACGCCATTGCGCACTTTGACAATATTATTAGCAATTAATGGTAAGACTGTTTGAGGAATCTTATTTGGGAGAACGCTGTTTGCGACGATGGCGTGAAATGTTATGTCAAAAGATTTGAACGCATATAAGGTGCTTGTTTTAGGAGTTGATGAACGCGCGGCGCTGGCGGTTATCCGCTCGCTGGGGCGCAGAGACATTACCGTGCATCAGGGAAGTGACTTTGCCGGCTCTGTGTGCCAATACTCAAAATACAACTCAAAGGTGATTGAGTTTCCGAAAGCCGCACAAGACCCCGATGCCTGGGTCGAACGTTTGATCGAGATCTTAAGCACAGAACAGTATGATCTGGTTATTCCAACTGCGGATAACTACTTAGTGCCAATGGCGCGCAATCGTGCAAAGCTTGAACCGCTTGCTAAGCTGGCAATTCCCGAAGATCGTGGATTTGAATATACCTATGACAAAGGAAAAACCTTCGAGCTGGCAGAGTCATTAGGTGTGCCGTGTCCACGCTCAGTGGAAATTAGCAGTACTGAAAATCTTGATGAAGTGCTGAAGGAATTTACCTTCCCGATTATCGTAAAGCCTGTTTCCTCAAAAGTGTGGCAGAAAAGCCAACGTTTTCAAATGGATGTCTCGCTGGTAAAAGATCGCGAAGCATTGGAAGCCAAGTTGAATCGGCAATTGAGTATCTGCCCGGCCTTGCTGCAAACATTTCACACTGGTGTTGGTGTTGGTCAGTATTTTCTGATGCAGGAAGGGCGCATGATCGCCGGCTTTCAGCATCAGCGTGTGCATGAACCACTTAAGGGCGGCGGCAGCAGCTATCGCAAAAGCCGCAAATTGGATGAAGAGCTTAAGGTGCATTCACTTAATATGTTGAGTGAGCTGAAATGGACCGGCGTGGCAATGGTAGAATATAAACAGGATCTTAAGACCGGTGCTACCATTCTCATTGAAATTAATGGTCGCTTCTGGGGATCGCTACCGCTGGCATTGCAGGCAGGTGTCGATTTCCCGTATTACCTTTTCGAAATGCTGGTGAATAAGAAGCTGCCTGACAACTTTGTTGAAGGTAAGGGCGTGCCCTATAAGGAAAATGTGTACTGCCGAAATTTTGCAAAAGACTTTGATTGGCTAAAGGAAAATATTCGCGCCGATAAATCTGATCCCTACAGCTTAACCGTTCCAATGCCTACCGTTCTTGCGGAAGCCCGCCACTGGTTTATGGGCCGCGATCATTTTGATACGCTACAACTAGACGATATGAAGCCGGGTATTAAGCATGTTAGCCGCTATATAAAAGGCAACTTTCAAGGAGCGGGGGAGAAGCTGCATAAGCTGGCGCTAAAGTTTAAATACGGCAAGAACCTACCGGTAATCTGGATGCGAAAGCGCAAATTAAAGCAGCTGTTGCATAAGAATGCAGACGTCAACTTTATATGTAAGGGCAATATCTGCCGCAGTCCTTTTGCGGAGTTCTACCTTAAAAAGCGCTTTGAAGAAAACGGGATGAACTCAATTCGCATTACCTCGGTTGGCACATTGCAAAAACAAAATAGGCAAAGCCCTGAGTTCGCAATAGAGGCGGCAGCAAGTTTTGATGTCGATATGCGTTCACATCGGTCAAAGATTATTACCCAGAATGATATTGACTCCTACGGCTTGTTGTTTGTAATGGACACCGAGCTTTATGACAAAGTGCTCGAAGAATTCCCAAATGCAAAAGAAAAGCTGTTCTTTCTTGGCGAAATGGCTGACGGGTATCCGAAGGTCATTGATATTATCGATCCGTACGGCAGCAAGGTGGGGAACTTCAAACGTATCTATAAGCAAATTATTACGTCTGTTGATGACCTCATCGGAACAATGAAGCAGCTGGGAATTGGCAAGTAAGGACTCTGCATTGCGACTATGAAAGATGACACTATAAAATGATTACGACTGATAAAAAGCTACACGTTGCACATTTGGTAAATTATCTGGGCCCCGCGGGAAAAGAACGCGGTATCATGAAGCTAATAGATAATATAGATTCAGAGCGCTTCGACAACACCATTGTCTGTGTGAATGCGATTCGCGAGCATGCCGGAATGGATTATAGCCGCTTTCGAATAATAAACCTGGATATGCCGCTTGGCAACAATTTCCAACTACCGTTTGTTCTAAAGAAGCTTTTCAAAGAAGAGAAGTTCGATATTGTGCATACCCGCTCGTGGGGAACGCTGCTCGAAGGTGTTATGGGGGCAAAGCTGGCCGGAGCACCGGTCGTTATTCATGGTGAACATGGAACTTTCCCGGAAAAATGGCCGCATACGCTGCTACAGAATATGTTTTGGCGCTGGGCTGATCAGATGGTGACTGTCTCTGCTGAGCTCGGTAAACGCCTTAGTGGCTCAACCGGTTTTCCCTTCGAGCGCATGCAGCATCTGTTGAATGGCGTTGATGATAGCCTTTTCTTTACTGATGACAAACTTCGTTTCGAATTTCGACAACGCTTTAACTTTGAAGAAGACGACTTTGTTGTTGGCACCATTGGCCGCTTCTATCCAGTAAAGAATCATCCCATGCTCTACCGTGCGGCAAAGCGTCTGAAGGATCGTGGTGAAAAAATAAAGCTGGCAATTGTTGGTGGAACAACAAGCCCGCTTTGGCAAAAGCAGGTCGAGGATCTCATCGCTGAACTGGATATCGGAGATGTGGTCAATTTGCTGGGCTTCCACCAGGAAGTAAACATGATGTTGAACGGTATGGATATTTTTGCACTCACCTCATTTAGTGAAGGTTGTTCCAATGTGATTCAGGAAGCCATATTTGCCGGCGTTCCGGTTATCGCAACCGAGGTTGGTGGAAATCCCGAGCTGGTTCAGCATAATAAAACGGGGATGCTGGTTCCAAGTGATGATGATGAAGCACTTGCCGATCGTATTCTTGAACTGAAAAATGATAGCGCCAGGCGTTTTGAACTGCGAGATAAAGCGCTCGAAAATGCGCGCGAGAACTTTTCGTTGCGTAGTATGATAGAACGCTATGAAAATCTTTACATATCCACCTACAGCAAGAAATTCCCCAACTCTGAGAAAATCAAGACGATAAAGGCTGTAAATGTCTAAGAAAGATATTGGCTCCCAGGCCAAGGAAGGATTGTTCTGGACTCTCTTTTTTCATGGAATCCAGTTTTTCCTGAGGATGGGGAGCAGCATTATACTTGCGCGTATTCTCTTTCCGGAAGATTTTGGGCTGATGGCTCTTGCCTCTATCGCTATCCAGCTCGCTCGCCGAATGGCCAACTTCGGCTTTTCGATGGTACTGGTTCAGTTAAAGGAGATTAAGCAGGAACACCTCGATACGGTTTTCATGCTCAATACGTTTCTTATTGGAATTGTCGCTACTTCACTCTATTTCGCAGCACCATTTTTAGCTGATTTCTTCAGCAATGAGAAGCTTGAAGCCATTATTATGGTGTTGGCACTCGACTTTTTTCTGCGAAGCTTTGCCAGTGTGCCCGGTGCAACGATGCGCCGTGCTATGCGCTTTAAAGAAATAAATATTATCGATACCGCTTCGCGAACCTGTATGATCGTCGGAACTGTTACACTGGCCATTATGGGATATGGTGTATGGGCGCTCGTTTATGGAACGATGATTGGAACAGTTGTCGGTGGAACATCGACGTTTATCGTATCTCGCTGGCGTCCGACATTCCGTTTTCGCATGTGGGCGTTAAAAGATTGTTTTGCCTTTGGCATGTGGGTATACGTTACGGTTTTTATCAACTACGGCATTAACAAAATTGACTACTTTATTATCGGTCGCTTCCTGGGAGCAACTCAGCTTGGCTTTTATGAGCGTGCCTTCGATTTAATGAGCCTGCCGCGTAAGCGTCTGGTTAAGAAGGTTAACAGCGTTGTTTTTGCAACGTATTCGCGAATTCAGGATGATGATAAGCGTCTGGTAAAAGGCTTACTAAAGGTTACCCGCTATTTAGCGGTTGTCGCTTTCCCAATAATGGGCTGGCTCTTTTTAGCCGCACCGTCATTTATTCCTGTTGTTTATGGAGAAAAATGGTTGCCTGCGGTTCTGCCGCTTCAGATTATGTGTCTTAGCGGACTCTTTGATTCATTTACACTGCTATTCGAGCCGATGCTACAGGCTCGTGGTTGGGTTGGTAATCAGGCGCGCCGCAAAGGTCTTTATCTATTGGTGCTAGCCGGATCGGTATATGCCGGAATTGAATGGGGCATCGTTGGTGTCTCAATTGGTGTTGCTGCGGCCTCTATAGTGCATCTTGGACTGATGATGAATATTACACTAAAGCGACTCCCCATAACTATACTACAGTTTTTGGGAGCGATGCGTGCTCCATTGGTATATTCGCTGATAATGCTCGGAGTCGTTTCAATGGCAAAGTGGCTCGCGGAACCTCACTTTGGGGTTCATTCTCTTGAGACGCTGCTGATAGTTTCTGTATTGGCGCCATTAACCTACTTAGGATCACACTACATAATTCGCTTTCAGGATGTCGAGGACATTATATCTGAGCTTATGGGTGGATTGAAAAAGGTGTTGCGTAAGGTGCCCGTTGTTAAGAACATGGCTTTTGTTCAGAAAAAGAAAAAGGCGTAAGGAAAATGTCTTTACAGCAATCCATTGATGAAATTAAACCTGCGATGTGGGAAGATGCCTTTCCAATCGGCACTTTTCAGGGGCTGGAAGTCGATAAGGTAATTAGTCGTCCATTCTCGCGAGTCGCCCGTTGTCTGGTTAAGGGCAGTGCCGAGACGCGCGCTGTCTTTGTGAAGGTCTATCGCAATATCATGGATAAACCAAGTGCAGAGTATGTTGAAAAAATTCAGCGTGAATACGATATTACCAAGTTTTGGTACGAGCTATTAGAAGGTTCGGAACAGTTCTGTGTGGTGAAGCCTCTATTGGTTCTTCCTGAGAAGTTTATTTTTGTGAGTGAAGAAAGCCGTGGTGAAAATCTTTTTGATATGATTACGCAGAATGCCGGTTTCTTTTCATCATCCGCGGATATGGAGCAGCTGACAAAGGCAATGTTCAATGTAGGAAGCTGGCTTCAGTATAAAGAAACCAGGCTGTCCCCGGAAGAGGGACTTTATTCTATTCCCGATCTTCTTGATTATGTCAATGTACGCCTTGAGATTCTCGATGCCTTGCCGGGTAAACCGTTACCGCTTAGCTATCAACAACGTATTAGGGCTTTCTTTAGGAGTTATGGAGATACTGTCGCTGATGAAGAACGACGAATGACGATTACCCATAGCGATTTTAACCCCGGTAATATTCTGGTCGACAATGAAACGGTAACAGTCTTAGACTTTGGGCGTCGGGTTACAGAGTCATATCTGCTTGACGTTTGTAAGCTGCATTTTCAGCTGTACGTGCTGACCTTTAAGCCGCAGTTTCGTTCCGCGACGATTGCCAAATTGCAAAAAGCGCTTCTGGATGGATTTGGCGATCCCAATGCCGACCAGAAGCTGATGTTTCGCTTTTTGACAATCCGAAATATAATTACGCATCTTACGAACCTACAGCGCTCAAAACAGCCGTCTGTAAAAGCGCGAGTTTACAATCAATACGTATTGCGTAAGGAGCTGAAGCGGCTCGACGAACTTTTAAAAGACATCCCTAAAATTTGATTTAGTGCAATAGTGGATAAGTGTATTATGCTTTTCTTTTTATATAACAATTCTGGTTCAAGCACTTCTTTTCCGGAAAAACTATGGAATTCAGCGCATTGTTCACCTTGTTCTAATGCGGCCAAGAGTAAAGGGAATGCTGGTTCTCAGAATGTCTCTTCTTATTGTTACTTAAGCATGGTAAATCTCATGTCTTTGGGCTTGCATTTAGAATTGGGGGATGCATTGTGAAAACACTATTAAAGACGGCTTATTTCTCGTTTTTTAAGCTCTGCGGAGTGTACTCGAGTAAGCGTCGGGCCAATCGTGATAAAGCCATTGTGCTTACATATCATGGTGTTGTGCCATCTATTGCTGCTGATGAGCTTGAGTATGAATATCGCAATTTTGTAACGACAGCTCAGTTCGAGAAACAGCTTAGATTTATGTTGAAGCACTATCGACCGCTTAAGGTCGCTGATTTTTGCGATCCGGATGCAGATTTGTCCGGCGGTTTTTTGATTACCTTCGATGATGGCTTTCGCAATAATCTGCACCATGCGGCGCCGGTTTTGAAAAAGCTGGGCGTTGAAGGATGCTTTTTTATAACGACCGGACTGATAGGAACGCGCAACTTCCTCTGGACTGAACTGGTAACACGGCTGTTGCACAATACCAATATTCCGGACGTAAAACTGCAGCTGGATTCACAAAAAACCTTTTCGTTGCGCACAAAAGAAGATCGTGAACAGGCCTCTGAGAAAATTCGCAAATATATGAAGGTGCAGCCATTGGCAAGAATGCGCGAGGTACTGCAATCACTACAGGAGCAGTTAACCGATGTGTCTCTTACGGTTGGACCAAATGAAGAAGAACGGTATCTGTTTATGACCTGGGATGAAGTAAAGGAACTCGCCGGAGAAGCCGGCCAGGCAGTTGCTGCTCATACGCACACTCATCCCATGCTATCGTCATTAACCGAGGACGAAAGCCTTTTCGAGCTAAAGAAGTCTAAAGAACTTTTGGAAGAACATCTTGGTACGCCTGTGTTGGCAATGAGTTATCCCAACGGCCAGCGTGAAAACTATTCGCAGACTCAGTTGAACCAGCTGAAAAAGCTTGGTTATGCCTGCGCGTTTACGCAGGTACCGCTATTTAACGACAAGACGCGTGAGCAGTATGAGTTGCGCCGAGTGAATATTTCACATAAAATGAACCTTTCTGTTTTTGAAGCTATTACCTGTGGATTCAAAAACTAATTGAAGAAAAATTAAACTTTCTACTCTGGAATAGCACTATGAAAAAAGAGACCTCGTCAGTGGATGATGTTGTAGAAACGTCAGCAACGCTTACAGAAAAAGAACGCCGTATTCGCCAGATTAAGAATTCACCGCCGATATTTATTATTGGATCACAGCGTTCTGGAACATCCTTTCTGTATCGTCTGGTGCAGTCCTATTTAAAAATAGGGTTCGGCCGGGATAATGGAAACTTTGTCCGGATGATGGAAATGCTGCGCTTTTACGGAGATCTGACTGAAGAAGTAAATATTCGTCGTCTATTAAAGGATATTCTTGCTATTCCCGAGTTTAAAAAGCGCTTTAAAGGACTCGAGATCGATCCTGATCATTTCATTGCCAATCTGGAAGAGAGAAGCTATGCCGAAGTCGTACGACGCTTCTATGCGGAATGGGCTTATTTTAAAGACACCGACCGCTGGGGTGGCAAAACCCCTGACTACTCCATCTATGCTAACGAGTTGTATAGCTTGTTCCCAGATGCCAAGTTTATTCATATTATACGCGATGGACGGGATGTTGCACTCTCGCTATTCAAGCTGGAGTGGGGACCAGAATCCCCAATGCAAGCTGCCAAACACTGGAAAGATCGCGCAAAATCTGCTTTGGAATTCGGCAAAAAGCTCACCGGAAAAACCTATATGGAATTACGCTATGAAGGTTTGTTGGACAATCCGGAAAAGGAGTTTGCCCGCATTGTTCACTTTATAGAATATGAGGGTGATCGCGAAGCATTGATCGAGCAATTTAACCGTGAGATAGAAGGCAAAATAAAGCAAGGTAATTACAATAAGTGGAAACGCGAGATGTCTCCTCGTCAAATAAAAGCGTTTGAACGTGTAAGTGGCGATTTACTTGATGAGCTTGGCTATGAGATTACAAACTCTTCTGAAACGTTGGCCAATAAGCCCGGCCCAATAGCCTGGACAATGGACCATGCAGAAAATCTGCTTCGTAAACTCGCTCGCGGACAAGGATTCCTGGGATTATGGAATCGCATTCGTCGCTTTTTTAAGGACAATTTTGTGAAATTATCCTTCTATTTAGGACGGAGGTAGAGTATTATTGCAGCATGCACAACCCAAATTTAGCATATCTGATACTGCTATAACACAGCTGTTGCAGTCTGCAAATCAGATGGCATTACCAGAAGCATAATTCGCTGCCGAAGTGCACTTCTAACGAAGCTCTGTTGAACTCAAATCTGCTGTGGAAGCTAACGATAAAACATGTTGTTTAATTCTTACGATTTTTTATTATTTTTCCCCACGGTAGTCGCCGCTTATTTTCTTCTTCCCGACCGCTTTCGCTGGATGTTCTTATTGGGCGCAAGCTATTATTTTTACATGTGTTGGAAAGCTGAATACATCGTATTAATCCTGCTTTCCACAGTTATTGATTATGTTGCAGCTCTGCAAATGAGTCGTTCCGAAAACCCGGTCAGGCGCAAGAGCCTGCTGGTTCTAAGCCTCTGTGCGAACCTTGGTGTGCTCTTCTCCTTCAAATACGCAAACTTCTTTGGCGATTCAATTAATGGCTTACTGAATCAGTTTAATATTGCCGCCGGCGTTCCCTATTTGGATGTGTTGCTTCCGGTTGGGATTTCTTTTTACACGTTTCAAAGCATGAGTTATTCGATAGACGTTTATCGTGGCGAGAAGGAAGCCGAAACACATTTCGGCAAATTCGCCCTTTACGTGTCCTTCTTTCCGCAATTGGTCGCCGGGCCTATTGAACGCTCAACGCGCTTACTGCCACAGTTTCATCGCGCGGTGCATTTTGATTGGGAACGCGTCGTTTCGGGTTTGCGGCTTATGTTATGGGGCTTTTTTAAAAAGCTGGTAATAGCAGACCGCCTGGCAATTTACGTCAATGAAGCCTATAATCAGCCAGGCGAAGTTACCGGAGCTGCGTTGCTATTGGCAACCTACTTTTTTGCTTTCCAAATTTACTGCGATTTCTCAGGTTATTCCGATATTGCAATCGGTACTGCGCGAATTCTGGGTTTCGATCTGATGAACAACTTTCGTCAGCCATATTTCTCCCGCTCGATCTCTGAGTTCTGGGGGCGCTGGCACATTTCACTCTCCACTTGGTTTCGCGATTATTTGTATATTCCGCTGGGTGGAAATCGCGTCAGTAAACAGCGCTGGTATGTTAACCTAATGGCAGTATTTTTAATTAGCGGATTGTGGCACGGAGCCAACTGGACTTTCTTCTGGTGGGGATTTCTGCACGGTCTGTATCTAATATGGGCACTCGTTTCACAATCTTATCGAGATCGTTTTAAAAGCCGCATGGGAATTGGAGCTACATCCTGGCTAAATAAAGGGCTGCAGATATTTGTAACGTTTAATCTGGTCTGCCTGGCATGGGTCTTTTTTCGTGCTAACTCGATTCAGGACGCTTTCTATATTCTGCAAACTATTGCGCAAACAGATTGGCTGTCCATTCGGCCGAGAGACATAAATATTGCACTTGGCTGGGGTGAGCTTTTACTGGCTTTTGCAGCTATTGGATTTATGGAAGCTGTGCATATTACCCAGGCAACGGGGAAGTTAGAGCAGCTTTTTACTCCCGCAAGAAGGTCATTGCGTTGGGCAGTTTACTATACGCTGATTCTGAGTATTCTCTTTTTCGGCGTATTTAATCGCAGCGAATTTATTTACTTTCAGTTTTGAGCAATGGATTATGAGCAATAAAACAATTTCACCAGCTTCTCTGATACTGCGAGTTGCCATGTTCGTCGGCATCTTTGGGGTGTTATATGGTATTTGCATTGTTGTTTTTCCACAGGTGAAGGTGGGAAGTACGACAGTCATGAAATTAGCTGCGCGCAATCCGGTCTCGCCCGGTGGCTTTGGTTATACGCTGCAGCGCTTTCGTGATGTGGAAAAATATAGAGAGGTGGATATCCTGTTTCTCGGATCTTCCCATGCTTACCGCACTTATGATACGCGCGTTTATGAGGAAGCAGGCTACAGTGCCTTTAACATGGGGACTACCGGTCAAACCCCGCTTAATAGCTACTATCTGATGAAGCGCTACTGGCAGCAGCTCCAACCCAGGGTTGTGGTATTGGATTTGGTGTATCGCGTTATTGATCGTGATGGGTTGGAGTGTTTCTACGATCTCTCTTCCAATATGTCGTATTCCAAAGAGTTTCTGCAAATGGCGCTGGAAATCCACAGCCCTTATGCCATTAATGCGTCTTTGGGAATGTGGAGCAGCAGCCTAATTGGAGATGATGCCCCTGAGGCGCGTCAGAAGCTACTTCGCAATGAGTTTTACATCCCGGGTGGCTATGTTGAGTTTGAGACCTGGAATAACGATAGTGTTGGAACCGGGCCGATTAAAACAAGTCACATTGAGCCCAACCCACAGCAGCTGCGTTTTATTCGTAAGATAATCTATTTTGCTCGTCGCAATGGCGCCAAGGTTGTTCTTGTAACGAAACCGGAGCCACGTGAGAACCTGGTAATTTGCGCTAATTATGATGAACTCTCTGCGACGTTCGCGAACATTGCGGCGAAAGCAGGAGAACAATTCTGGGATTTTAATCGGATTATGGAGCCACTCGATTGGCATAAGCACTTTCACGATCGCGAATACCTCAATGCACCGGGAGTGCTTATATACAATAGCTTTCTTTTGGAAAAGCTTCGAAACGAGGGTTACCTGCATACTGCTGATAATGAATAAATTCGGTTTAAGAATCATTCCCAATTAAGTATCAATTATCCCGCCATTAGTAAACGGCTTTATATAGTATGCGAAATTGAGTTTAGTTTGAAGCTAAACATTTCGATGATTGTCTTGGCGTGCTTATTCGGGCAAAATTGTCTTTACAATACGCTGTTGCGCTATTGTATTAGCGCCGGAGATTTGATTATGGATGACATAAACGGTGTAAGGCTTGTTCAAAAACATTTCGCTAAAGAACTTTTATCGAGAGCTTATCGGCAGCAAGAGTCTCTTGTTAGGTATGTGGCCGATGTTAAAAAGGGAATATCCTCTAAAGATTGGGTCGATTGAATGCTTGAGGAAAAAAACTGTACTTTTAGAACCGGCAACTAGGTCTTACGTTTTGGCTAAGGCATGCTTGTAGGAATCGTGTCGGATGCGCAGGTTGGCGCTGTAAATTCGACCACCCCGAAAAGTTGATTTCCCTAACGTTCTGCCCGTCAAAAAAGTTGTATTGTTGATGGCATTTCAAATCAGTGTAATTCACGCGAATGCACAGGTTCGAAGCTTTCTATTTATCTGAGATAGTTTTAAGACTATTTCTTAATCTTCCAGCACGCGGTGAGTATTTCATGAAACAAATTTTGATGCAGTTGTGGGTCTTCTACTGGAGAGTGCGCCGCTATATTCAGGACCATCGGGTTGCTGATCGCCCGCGCTACGAAAAATTTCGCTTTCGCTTCTATGAGGAGCTTTGGCGGAAAACGGCTAAGACCATCAATAAACCAATTGAAGACTTTGGTCATGGGTATTTTAAGATTGGTGATGAAAAAGCAGCGACATTTGTTCTTGAGGCAAAAGTTCAGCTCGATGACCACCTCAGTCTGAGAATGGCCGGCAATAAGCCCTTGGTTCATAAAATTCTCTCGGACGGCAACTTCCCGATTCAAGACTATTGTGAATACAGTATGACCAGTTTGCAGAAAGCATTCGACTTTATGCAAAAAAAAGGCGGCTCCTGCGTTATTAAACCGGCGGCCGGCTCAGGTGCCGGGAATGGTGTTGTTACAAAAATTACAGACTATAAACGCCTGCGAAAAGCATCGCTTTGGGCAGCTACCTTTAGCCCGAGACTGTTGATTGAGGAAGAAATTCCCGGTGACTCCTATCGTTTACTTTACCTGAATGGCAAATTCCTGGATGCCGTCCGCCGCGATCCTCCGCATGTAACCGGAGATGGCAAACACACGATTGCCGAACTGATGCTACAGGAAAATGCGGATCGCTTGAAGGGAGATTCCATCAAAGCTCTGTCCCCTCTGGTGGTTGACTACGAGGCAAAGCTCGATCTGCATAAGCAGGGTAAGAAGTTGAGTGATCGTCCTGCAAAAGGTGAAAAGGTTCGCGTAAAAACGGTGTGCAATCAAAACCGATATACCGAAAATGAATCGATTACAAAAACTGTTCACCCTTCGATCGTTGAAGCTGGCGAACGAATTGCCGATATCTTTAGTCTACAGTTACTTGGAGTAGATTTAATTACACCTGACGTTACCCGTCCATTAGAGGAAGTGGGTGGCGTGATAAATGAAATCAATACCAATCCCGGCTTGCATCATCACTACCTGGTGAAAAATCAGGATTCGGACATAGATATAGCCGGCTCAATTATTCAATTTATCCTGAACGGAAAAAAGAATGTCTCCTAAAACAACAAAGCCTCCTGTTGTTATTCTCGGTGGATCCTCGAACGCACTTTCTATTGCACGCAACCTTGGTCGAAGAGGTATTGACGTATACCTTTCTGTGACAAGAGGAAATCCGGCCTGCTTTACGCGGTTTTCCAAAAAGCTGTTTATTATCGAAGATAAAAAGAACGTTGCTTCAATTTGGGCTGACCTTCTGCTTTCTGGTAAAAATCCAGAGCTGCATGGCGCAATTTTGTTTCCCTGCAATGATGACGGTGTAGAGTTTATTGCTAATAATAGACCGGCACTGGAAGAATACTATATTCTCGATGATTCACGTGCAGAGCTGTATTTAGATTTGCTGAACAAGCGCAGAACGCTTGAAATGGCTGAAGAACACGGAATCCCCTATCCTAAGTACCTCGCCATTGAATCGCGTGATGACTTTGATAAAATAAATGATGATATCCGTCTGCCGCTGATTATTAAGCCGCAGGAATCGCATTTATTTCAAAAGGCTTTTGATGGCAAGAAGCTCTTTTTTGTGTATACAAAAGATGAGTTAATGGAGCGGCTCGAAGAGATAATGAAGAAGGATTTGAAGGTGATTCTAACAGAATGGCTTTCCGGCCCTGATACGCTGCTGAGTAGTTATTATACTTATATCGATAAAGATGGAAACAAGCTGTTCCACTTTACTAAAAAGGTTATACGGCGCTTCCCCAAGAACAATGGCCAGGGTTGTTATCATATTACGGAATGGTGTGAAGAAACGGCTGAAGTTGGGTTGAAGTTCTTTGAAGCCATGAATCTGCGTGGCTTGGGAAATATTGAATTTAAGCGCGATCTGGTAGATAATAAGCTGAAGGTCATTGAATGTAATCCGCGCTTCACTGCCGCACATGAACTGCTGGTTCGCTGTGGGATGGAGATTGACTGGATTATTTATAGCCACCTTGCCGGCTTGCCCGTTCCTAAAATAGATTCATTTAAAGAAAACGTCACGCTGTGGTTTCCACGAAGAGACTATCTTGCGTATAAGGAATTAAAAGCATTAAACGAGTTGAATTTTGGGGATTGGATAAAAAGCATTTCTCACAAACAGGTGATGCCACATTTCAAATGGAGTGATCCGATGCCGACATGGCGCCCCTTTGCCGATTCTGTCAAGAACAGACTGTTTGGCTCGTAACGGAATACGACGTTCTAATAGCTCATAAGAAATCAGAGGCGCTCTAGAAACAGACATCCTTCAGAAGCAGCAGTTGTTTGCCAGGTTCTGAATCGGTATGATCTTGTCGGTTGATTAATGCAGAGAGTTTGGTACCTGTGGCTGAAGGTGTGGATATTGACGAACCTGCGAAAATAGCCTTCCCAAAAGCTTTCTGAACAGTTGAATGTCGATTTTTGTAGATTTTTAGAACCCTCAACCTCATTTTTGTGTAAGCTCCATTCTCACCTTTTGTGGAGTTTTGCCCGTCCACGAACGAAATGCCCTTACAAACGAATTTGCGTCTTCATACCCCAATAGAAATGATATTTGGGATCTGGAAAGGGCCGGATTTTCCAAATAGTGATATGCGAGCTTTTGCCTGGTGGCATTCAACACTTTTTGAAAAGTTGTCTGTTCACTGCTTAAGTGACGTTGGAGCGTGCGCTTGCTTACGGCAAGACTTTTCGCGACCTCATTGATGGAATATACCCCGGTTGGCAATAGCTCGAACAACGATTGCTGAACTTTGAGCATGTACGATATTCTTTCGTCTATCTCCGCCAGGCGATTACGCAACTCTGGCTCAAAGGCATTCCAAACAAACTCGTTTTCAGTTAAAAAAGGTCGGGCTGCATCCACGGCGCTAAAGCTGATTTGAGCTTTTTCAGCGAGTTTTGCCCGTACGCCGAAGTATTTGGTGAACTGGCTGCCGCTCAGATTATTTGATGGAGATTTTATCGAAATAGGTTGGATCTGTTCACGGGTTGCAAGACGAACCAGATGCACGAGAAACGTTATCTCTGCCTCTACATAAGAGTCTGGTAAGGGCCAGTTAGCGGTATAAAGTGAATCGATTGAGAGTACTGTTTGTTGAGAGCCGATGTCTACATCCAAAACGATTGGCCCTATTAACTTCTTATATGTGCTTAAGCGTTGCATGGCGATGTTTAAGTTTGGACTACAGAGCGCTGCAAATATGGGTGGACTAAATTCCTCTGTTGAAATCATTTGCCCAACACGCAGAGAGAAGAGCGGATCGTTCACACTCTCCTCCAGTGCTTTCCATAATCTGAAATAGTCTTGCGATGTCAGTCTGATGTTCTTTTGGGTAAAGAGATTCTGCGGAAGTGAAGCCCTTCGTAAAAGAGTACCGACATTTATTCCCAAGTCCTTTAAAATGAGTCTCCAGGACTGTTCGACACTAAATTTAACTTCCTGATTCATTCGATAACCGTTTTGTTCGTTAATAGATAACAGAAGTTCTTATTTGAGTTATGGACAGGTTCTGTTTTCAAGCTCAGACTTTATCCTAGAGCTGGCTCATTACCGTTTTGTCAAAAATGCGATCGCCCATCCATTTTCGTATAAATAATAGTGGCTTCGCAAACCTGCCGGCCGCATAGCGGGTTTTCGGTGAGTCAGACTTTACAGCTTTTGATATGACGTCTGATATGACCGATGCCGGCGAGCCGCCCCCTTTTTTATATGACTCCTCGGTTGCTTTTGCAAGTTTCCGAGTTAATTCTGCGTACGCTGTTTTGCCGGATCGTTCCATCATGGGGCCGATCATAACGTCACCAAACTCGGTTTGAATGAGACCTGGTTCAACAATAACCACCTGAATGCCAAACGGTTTCAGCTCGAGTCGTAAGCAGTCCGACCAGCCTTCAAGTGCATGTTTGGTTGCATGATACCATGCGCCAAGCGGAGTGTAGATCTTTCCTCCAATTGAGCTGATATTGATTATCTTGCCTGCTCGTTTTTCACGCATATAAGGCAGAACATGTTGGGTAAGCCGTGCCAGGCCAAACAGATTAACCTCAAATTGATAGCGTGCATCATCGATTGGCGTATCTTCAACCGAGCCATAGCTGCCGAATCCCGCATTATTTACCAGAACATCGACCCCGCCACATTCACTACGAATAGTCATTACGGTATTGACGACATCTTCTTCTTTTGTAATATCCATTTTTAATGCTTTTGCTCCAAGCTCTACCAGGGCGCTCATTTTATCAACACGTCTGGCGGCAACATAGACAGTCAGACCGTCTTTTATCAGCTGTCGGGCAATTGCCTCTCCAATTCCGGATGATGCTCCTGTAACCAGAGCAACTTTGGGGTTCGTATTCCTCGTCGACATGATATTCTCCTTAAGTGTTGTCTTTAATCGGTATTAATATAAGCCTTCTTTATGTCGATTCTTATGCAGATCGTGCCAGAATGTAAGCGAGGTGTGCCATTCTGAATGCAAAAGATGAAGATTAGAGTATAAAAATATTAATTCCATAGATTGTAAATTCTTGACCCGCTGCACCATCCTACCGTAAAAACGATCCTATTTTTAGCACTCCCTTAAAATCTATCATTGAAATAGTGTCATTGGAAAAGCTCATCGGTCTGTGCGGCTCATTTATGTTTGAGCTGAAGGGGACTTATTGACCGAACTGCAAACTCCAATCTGAGGAACTGCTATGTCTATAGGAACTGGTAAAAACAAAAAAACGCTACTTTTTAACGCACTTGGTCGTCTACGCATTACGGTATTGCTATTTGTGAGCGTTTTCTTATTTACAATGAACTGCGGAGTTGTTGATCCCCAGCCGATGGGTAATATTGTCGGAACAATCACCGACTCAGACGGAAATCTTCTGGCAGGCGTAGCAGTTACGACCGACCCGGAAACCGAAAGTGCCACCAGCGGGCCGGATGGGAAATATAAAATTGAAGGTGTTGAGCCGGCGAGCTACACCGTTATAGCCAATAAAGAGGGTTATCTATCAAAGACTGGCCGAGCAGCGGTAAAAGTTGATGAGGATATTGAGCTGAACCTCTCTCTGGAACTCTCCATGCCGTCACTTAATGTAAGTTCCGTATTTGTCAATTTTGAATCAACGGAAACAACGCGCACCTTTCAGATCGAGAATGATGGAACCGGCTCGCTGAATTGGAATATTGTTGAGAACGAAGACTGGATCGAAAGCGTGACGCCGGATAGTGGAACCGCCATTGATGGTGAGCAGTCCACAACAGTGACGATGACAGCAAGTCGCACCAATCTGCCAAATGGATTGACGAACGGGTTCCTCACAATTTTTTCGGATAGCGATACCTTTACGGTAACCACTGCCATTATTAAAGGCGCAGCTGTTCAGCCTTCTACGCAACGTCTCAGTTTTAGCGGCCTTGTCGATCAGCAGACGTTAACACTGAAGAATTTGGTACCTGGAACGCTTACTTACGGCATAACATCCGATAAGAACTGGCTGACAACGACGCCGATAAGCGGTAGTTTTGATAGCGGTGAGGAGACGATCACTGTAGCTGTTGATCGAAATAATGAGCCTTTCGGTACCCAATACGGCCATTTATTCATTGAATCGAACGGTGGCAAAGATACGCTTCTAGTTGCAATGACCGTGACAAATCCTAATGCACCACAGATATTTGTACCGGTAAACAGTCTGGATTTCGGCAGTTCGATTATCAACTATCAGCTGCCCCTGAGCAATAGCGGTGTCGGAACCTTAACCTGGGAGATTTCCGACAATGTGAGTTGGCTGGAGGCCGGTTTGGAAAGCGGTATAATTGCTTCCGAAGCTACCATCTCTGTTCCATTAACGGTCGATCGCAGTGGACTAAGCACGGCTGGTAATCCTTATCAGGGCGAGTTAACTCTTACCTCAAACGATCCGAATACATCCAGCCTTGTATTTCCATTGACTATGCTCGTCGAAGATCGTCCTGTGTTGAGTATCTCCGATCCTTATATTGATCTCGGCCTGGAAGGTATTGACAAAGACATCTTTATTGGAAACTCTGGTAGTGGAGATTTAAGCTGGTCGGCAGTTGCTGTAGAAAACTGGATATCGATTTCTCCTACATCGGGTGGAAATAACTCCGCTGTTCAGGTCGCAGTTAACCGTAACAATTCAGGCTTCGGACACGTTAGTGGAGCCATAAACGTGCAGTCTAATGGCGGCGTGCAGCAGATTGTTGTTGCACTGGAAAATCGCGGAAATAATACTGCTCCGCTGGCGGATTTCAACATAAATCCCGAGAGTGGGCGTTTGGAGACGATCTTCTCCTTCGACGCATCGATTACCACAGATGACTACGACTCTTTGGATGCACTGGAATTTCGCTGGCGCTGGTACGCTGGTGGTGTGTTTACCGATTGGGCTACGTCACCCTTTGCCACCCATCAATACATCACCTCCGGGACTAAGCAGGTGACACTCGAAGCGCGTGATACCAATGGAGCCACCCGTGCAAAGAACCGTAACTTGCAGGTGATCGCCAATGCTGCTCCAACTGCAAACTTTACCAATACGCCGACATCGGGAACCACCTCGGATGTATTTACTTTTAATGCAGCCAATTCCTTTGATGATGTGGATTCATTAAGTGCTCTCAGATTTCGCTGGCGCTTTGGCTCAGCAGCAGACTTTACAGAATGGAGCAGTGATACACTCATTGATCATCAGTTTACAACCAATGCTAATCATCAGGTAACGCTGGAAGTGATCGATAGTGATGATGCAATTGGTACTCGTACGAAACCAGTTTCGGTATCGCAAAACCCGGCTCCGACTGCCAGTTTTACCGTTGCACCGCCAAGTGGCACCACGGTAACCGTATTCGAATTTGATGCCGGTGCAAGCATGGACGATCGCAATCCGATTGACTCTTTGCTGTTTCGCTGGCGTTGGGAAACAAGTGAGCCCTGGACAGACTGGAGTAGCGATACACTTGCCAGTCATCGATATACTTCCAATGGTAGCAAGCAGGTAATGTTGGAAGTGATGGATACGGATAGTGCTGTTGGGACTCGAAATCGCACGATTTCTGTGGCTTCCAATCCTGCACCAACTGCAAACTTTAGTTTTACACCTAATACCGGCACAACCGTTACAGTGTTTGAATTCGATGCCGGTGCAAGTATGGACGACACCGACCCGATTGAAGTGCTTGATTTCCGCTGGCGCTGGGAAGCAGGGGCAGATTGGACAGAGTGGAGCAATGATACGTTGGCAAGTCATCAGTATTCATCAAATGGCAATAAAACAATTACACTGCAAGTTCGCGACACCAATGCTGCTGTTGGGGAGAGAAATCGCAATTTAACGGTTTCCCAAAATCCGGCTCCTGATGCAGTGTTTACGTTTGACCCGCCAACGGGCACTCCGGCCATGCAGTTTACGTTTAACTCCGGTGGATCGAGTGATGATACCGACCCCATTGAGTCACTGCAGTTTCGTTGGGAATTTGGAGCTGGCAACGGATTTACTACATGGAGTAACGATACGCTTATTACTCACCAATTTACCTCAATTGGCGATCAACAGGTAACGCTGGAAGTGCGCGACCTGGCAGGTGCGGCAAGCGATGATGAGCAGATAGTTCCGGTAGTTGCCAATCAGGAACCGACGGCAGCATTCGATTTCGATCCGCAGGACGGTACGGTTGAAACGATATATAACTTCGATGCTTCGGCATCGGTAGATGACTTTACACCTCCGGCTGATCTGGAATTTCGCTGGCGCTGGACAGCTAACTCGACATTTACAGCGTGGTCTGGTAGTCCGCTGGCCGATCATCAATTTACAACTACCGGTAGCAAGGAAGTTACGCTGGAAGTGAGAGATGGTGAGGATAGCGTTGGCTCTATTGCCCAAACGTTGGAGGTTTTAGAAAACCAGCCTCCCAATGCAATATTTGTTGTTACACCGGAAAATGGGACGATTGCCACGCTGTTTCAATTTGATGCGTCCGGATCTATGGACGACGTAACACCTTTGGTCGACCTGGAATTCCGCTGGCGCTGGGAAAATGGCGGTGCTTATACCGACTGGTCGAATATCCCTACGGCTGAGCATCAGTATGCGACAGACGGGCAAAAGACCGTGAAGTTAGAAGTTCGCGATACGGGTGCTCTGATCGGAGGCTTTTCAGATTTGGTCTTGGTTGGTGCCGCTCCGGTTACTGAGAATGAACCAAATGATACGCGTGGACAAGCAGACGCAATCGGCGAGACCACAACCGTTTTTGGTGAGATTGGCGTTGCGGGGGATGAGGATGATTGGTTCGCTATCACGGTCCCGGCCAATGGTAAACTATGGTATAGACTCGAGAACCTTGAGGTTAGCGGAGCGTCTAGTAGTCGAATTGCCGAGAGCCCGCTTTTCGCGATAAATGAACTCCTGGATGCCGTGCAGCTTACCAGCGCCTATGTCTCTCATGGCGGTAGCCGCTATATCGGACCCGGTGAAGCAGCGACCAGTGTAAAAACGATTGTCGCTGCAAACCGAACCTATTATGTGCAAATTCCGCAGTATACTGGTCATTCTGCGCAGTATGAGCTGAGAATGTTCTTCTCAGAACTTTCCCAGAGCGATTTGGGTGAGGACAACGATGCTCAGTCTTCGGCCTTTGTAGTTGCAGCAAACCAATTCCATCAGGCACATAACGGTTTTTGGAAGAATGGTGCTACCAAAGAAGATCAACAGGATTGGTATGAACTGCAGTTTACAGAAAGCGGTGTGCTGCAATATACCGTAGAGAATCTGCATAATGAGGCCGCTGCAAACGGATATGTAGATGAAACTATATTCCACAGCGCAACAACATTCGACTTTATTGAACTCACCCGTGCAGGTATCAATCATGGCGGCGGTAGTCGTTATATTGCGCCGACCGAAGTAGCACTTAGTGGAAAGGTTGGTATTGATAAAGGACGTGAGTTCTATCTGCAAATACCTCAATTTATTAATCACGCTGCGCCTTACGAATTTCAAGTCAACTTCGTTCCGTCGATGTTTACAGATTTTGGGGAAGATAATGATCAATCCAATAGTGCTGCACCCATTGACGAGATAAGCGAAAACACCGCTGAAATCGGCTATATCAAGAGTGCCGGGCAGTATGATGAAAAAGACTGGTATTCGCCACAGGTTCAAAGGAATGGGTTGCTGCAGATTACAATTGAAAATCTGTATTCGACGGACATTCTGAATGGTCGTATCGCACCTTCGAAGGTCTATTTAAAAAATATTTTGGATTTTCTTGAAATACAAACTCTGCAGGTTAATCATGGTGGAAACAATAACTATATCGGAGCAGGGGAGAGCGTTGTTAGTAGTCGCATTGCTGTCTCGACTGACGAGGATTACTTTCTGGAGATCCCGCAGTATCTGACAGATCGCCATCAGGCGCCATATAAGGTAACAACAACGATAATTCCTACGGCACTTACGGCATTACAGGATACCAATGACACTAGAACAGATGCGGATACGATTGCTGTGAACGACATTGTTACCGCCTCAATTGGTTATGAGGATGACGAATACGACTGGTATACGTTCTCGGCGCCTGCCAGCGGGTCTTTTCAGTTCTCCGTAGCGAATAATCATGTGACTGGCGTTATCGGGGGACGTATTGCCACTTGTTTGCTATTTGATAATCTTTTAGCAGTTATCGGAACTGCCACGGTTAACCATGGCGGCAATAACAATTATATTGATGCGGCAGAAACGGCAACCAGCGTGGTGATTCCGGTTGTGGGTGGTACGAGATATTACATACAAATTATCCGCGAGGAACAGGATGTTGCACCATATACAATGCAGACCAGTTTTAGCCAGTAACAGGCAATAAGAGCTATCGAAAAAAAGGACCATTCGGATTTTAGGGATGGCCCTTTTTTGTTTTTCCTCTATTTGGTTGAGCATGAATTGCATGTCAAATCCTTTTGCACTATTTTCCTCTCATGAAACTCAGTATTGTCATTCCGGTTTATAATGAGCGTGAAACCCTGGAAGAGCTCGTGCAGCGCGTCTGCGAAGTGCAACTGCCCGGTGTTGAAAAAGAATTGATTCTGGTAGATGATGGTTCTACCGACGGCACGCGTGAGCTGATTACCGATAAGTTGAGTTCACAAGTGCAGCAGGTTATTTTTCAACCACAGAATCAAGGTAAGGGCGCAGCGTTACGCGTTGGCTTTGCTGCAGCTACCGGCGATGTCTTGGTTGTGCAGGATGCTGATTTAGAATACGACCCGCGAGAGTATATCAAGCTGCTGCAGCCGATTCTCGATGGCAGGGCAGATGTGGTTTATGGCTCTCGTTTTAGCGGAGAAGGCCCGCATCGCGTCTTGTTTTTCTGGCATTATGTCGGTAATAAATTCCTGACGCTACTGTCCAATATGTTTACCAATCTCAACCTCACCGATATGGAAACCTGTTATAAAATGTTTCGCCGTGACGTTTTGGAAGGTATTGTTCTTCAGCAGAATCGCTTTGGTTTCGAACCTGAAATTACCGCCAAGTTTGCCAGAGGAAACTGGCGGATCTACGAAGTAGGCATATCCTATTATGGCAGAACCTATGAAGAGGGTAAAAAGATTGGGTGGAAAGACGGTTTGAAAGCGCTGTGGTGCATTGTCCGTTATGGTTTTTGGTAACGTAATTGGAGCGGTTTTGGGTTAACACTGGGGTAGTTTTTAATACTGCTCCAGTTTTATTTTTAATTGTTTTCAAAATTTGGCGGTTTTTTTCTAAAAAGACTGCTCCATTCTAATAATGCTCCAGTCTGACGCTTCAATAATAAAATTCAAAATTTAACGTCTTTTCTATAATATAGTACAGACGTTCGGATATCCCAAGACTGCTCCATTCTAACAATGCTCCAGTCTGGTGCCAAAAACCGGAACAGTTTTGAAAACCGTTCAGGTTCGTCGGATTTGCTAAGGTTATTATTTTTCACAGGTTTTTAGACCTGCTCTTCGCCTTATTAATCTAATAGCGTCGATAATCAAATTAATAAGTCTGTCCGTTTAAAAGACGCCAGTGGGTATAAAAAAGCGCGTGTTCTCGTCTTTTCAATGTTTGGTATGGCATTTGAATAATAACCCAATACCTAATAACCATAAGAATCTATTTTTTGGAGGCGAAATGAAAGTTTGGCTTATCTATATCTTTGTATCGATCGCTCTGCTGATCGGATGCTCGAAAGAGCAATCCACAGAGCCGATAAAAGATCCTCTGCAATTTCGAACTGCACAGCAAGTGCTGCCCGAGATGATGCGCGGAATAAACATCGGCAATACACTCGAACCGCCGACAGAGGGTGCGTGGAATAACGGGCTTCTTCAGGAATACTATTTCGACGATTATAAGAGCGCTGGTTTTACTACGGTTCGCGTTCCCGTACGGTGGGAAAATCATACGCAGGAAGAAGCGCCTTATACTGTTGATGAAGCCTGGATGCAGCGCGTTGAGCAGGTGGTAGATTGGGGATTGGCGCGCGATCTGTATATTATTATCAATGCGCATCACGATTGGTGGTTGGTAAATAATTATGCCGATGCGGCCATCCGAGAGCGCTTTAAGAGTATCTGGACTCAAATTGCCGATCGCTTTCAGGATAAATCCCCAAAGCTTTTGTTTGAGATCATCAACGAGCCTAAGGGGATGACGCAGGAGCAAATCAATGAACTAAACTCCGATATCCTTGGAATTATCCGCGAAAATAATTCACAGCGAATCGTTATTTATAGTGGACATGAATGGGCCGCACTTCAGCAATTACTTTCGGCAGCAATTCCCGATGATGACTATGTAATGGGATATTTCCATGCCTATGATCCTTGGGCATTTGCAGGGGAGGGGAATGGTCTTTGGGGCTCACCAGATGAAGTAAATGCTATTAAGAGTATGTTTGAAACCGCTTCTGCCTGGTCTACCGCAAATAATATTCCCGTGATGATAAGCGAGTTTGGAGCTGTTCAGGCATGCGATTACAATTCGCGTATGTTGTTTTATTCCGTTTATGTTGAGCAGGCACTAAGAAACAATATTGCCTTTCAAGCCTGGGATGATGGCGGAAACTTTGGTATTTATAAGCGCGCGGAGCGCGACTGGCCTGAGGTAAAAGATATTTTGGTTAATACCTATACCGATGGCCCAACGTCGTTACAGGTAAGTGCACGTGCAAACTCTACTATGCTCTTAACCTGGCAAAACAGAGCAACATCTCAAACAGCCATTCGCGTAGAGCGCAGGAATGAGACCAGTGATTTTTCCTCGATTGTAGAACTGCCTTCGGATGCTGTTGAATATTCGGATACCGGACTTGCAAGTGATACGTATTTTTATCGCGTGGTTTACGAGGCTGGAAACGGCGTAGAGAAATTCTCCTATCCTGTTAAGATAGTTCGTCTGACAGCCACACCATAGAAGACTATTTTTGTCTGTGGTATCGAAAAGCGGATGGGTCTAAATACAAAAGAGCCGCGACATACGCTGTCGCAGCTCTTTTGTTACTGCTATATTGAAACGTGGATTTCTTACTTAACTAACATCATTTTCTTGGCAATTTTAGTTGTCTTACCTTTAGCATCCAATGCCTTCAGCTCGTAGATGTAAACACCCGTGGCTGCCGGAATACCATTGTCGCCCATTCCGTCCCACTTGCGGCTGTAAGCACCCGGTGCCAATTCGCCATTTACCAACTCGCGAACCTTCTCACCAAGAACATTGTAGATTGTCAGAGTCACTTGGCTAACATCCTGAATCGCATTGGAAACGTTGAAGCGAATCGTTGTTTCCGGGTTGAATGGATTCGGATAGTTCTCTTCCAAACGATACTCTTTAACCAGCGTTGGATTCGTATCCGGATCGTCATCGTTGGTGCTCACCGGAACGGTTCCGATTCCAACCACAATTTCGTGCGGATTCAACTCGCTGTTGCCATACTCGTCCTGTGCTTCTGTTCGCAGCTCCATTGTTCCTGCACTGATGCTGTTAAGTGTTACTTCCCAGGAACTATAGTTGTCGCCGGTCGGGATGGCTTCAACACCGTTGATCTTAACAGAAACGATGTTGCTGTTGTCCATTGCCACACCGCGAACGGTGATGGATGAAACCTGCGGGTCAAGAGACTGACCATTTGCCGGGTAAGTAATGACTACTGCTGGCGGAAGCTGATCGTTAATATGGATCGGATTGTTCGGCCATGGAACATTGTCTACTGCAACGCGAACGTCTTCGTTAAACTGCGGCTCCATATTTTGATAGCTACGACCATCGCTGCGATTCTGTGCAGTCGGAATAACAACCGCATCCTGATTATTACCAAACCAGTCGTGCATAATAAAGGTCAGATCCGGATTGGATTTAGCGTTGTCATCGCCGGAAGCGCCATCGTGACCGTCTTCCATGTTTTTCACAATATAATTACGCATGTGAGCTTCGCAATCACGATCACGTGATTTTTGACCCAAAATCTTAAACGGGTATTCATTTGCTGTGTCAGCATACACTTCTTCGAAGGTAATCAGACCTTCCGGCTCTTTACGAAGTGAGAATACTTCGTTTGTCGTGCGAATGGCTGTAAAACCTTCGATGCGACCGTCCTGAATTTCACGTCCATACATACCGTAGGCCGTATTCCAGATGTACAGGTTCTTGACATAAAAGTTTCTGTGATCCGGGCGGAAACCATACCAGGTTCCCCAGCTCTTGAAATCTTCGATTACGAAAGGCTCGTCGGCATTTGCATAGCCGTTACCGAAGTAACCGTATTTCTGAATACCATGTGTCTCGTTACCTTTAAAGCGCAGGTAACCAAACTTCTGAATCTGAACGTTCTGTGCATAGCTGCCGTCAGGCTGTAGAACTGTTCCGTAGATGTCGGACTCAATCTCAAACTGATATCCATACGTATCGCACTCGTTCGCAACGTTGTTGATGAAAGAGTTACGACCATTTGCCCACCAGTATCCGGCGCCGTCGTTGTCGTCATAAGCCAATGCCTGATTCGGTAGCGGATCGGTCTCATAGGCCAAAACAGCCAGGTTGCCTTCAAAGTGGTTATATACCTCGGTTCCGTCTTCCATAAAGTAGCCGTGTCCGAGAGATTTGTAACCAACGTTATCCTTCACAACCAGAAAGTCTGTTCCGTGAACTGTTACCCAGCGGTTATCCGAATTGTGGATAGAGGCGCCAATAACGAAAGCTCCGCGGTTAGTAGACTTAACAATGTGAAAGTGAATCGGGTAGCGCGCCAGCTCGCCTTCTTTTCCAAGATAAGCAAACTCAGCATAGCTGATGCTTCCCTTGCTGCTCCAGTGATACATGGTATGACCACGAACACCATTCGGATTCTTGCTTTCAATAACAACGTTACGAGAAAGAACGGCAACCTCACCAGCATGCTGTCCGCCTTTCCATACAGGGTGCGGATGATCCAGCGGCTGATCGATGGTAATGCGATTCCCATTGATAGCTGTAATGTAACGCTCTTCAGTTTCCTGCATTCCGTTTCCACGGAAGGAGCCATTGCTTACAATATTACCATTTGGGCGGCGACTACGTGTAACGATAATCTTATCGCCAACATTCCAGTCGTTTACAGTCTCCTGTAGTCTTATCTCAGTCTCGCCGGACATGGCAGACTCAGCCATTTTAACCCAGGTCTTCTTCATCGGAGCACCGTGGATCTCCATACGACCACCGTGTGCCTGAATTGAAGGGTTACAGTTATCGTCCAGGCTGCTGAAGTAGGTCAAACGTACGCGTGCTTCTATACCATAAGGAATCGGATTGTCAAAAGTTCCGATTTCCAGCGTCGGACGAGGTGTCCAGGTTGCGCCGGTCTGGCCAATTGAACAATCCTGGTCGGGATCAACTGAAGTACGACTGGATATGAAAATTGTACCTACATCGAGTTGGGTGTCCTGAGTTCTGGAGAATTCAAGTTTGCCACGTACGTGAATTAAGCGAATTTCATCACTGGAAACACGGTCGTAAAGAACAACGTGGCCACTATCGACCTTTACATTGTCGCCCTGGCCGGGAACAGAACCGCCGCTCCATGTATTACCATCAGACCAGTTTCCACTTCTTACACTTGTTATGTCGTCTGCCATTGCAAACATGCTAAAAAATGTGATAATAATGCACACAGTTTTGAGCATCATGCTCGTGCGCAGGACAGAGGGGTTGTGCCCTTTGCGCGTTTCGTATCGGTTACTCAAGTCCCTCATTGTGATACTCCTTGCCTTTTCAGTTAGTGCGATTAGTCGTTTTAGAGTATTCTGATTATGGGTTTCTTTAATAATTGAATACATCGATCTTCATCCTTGTAATTCGTCCATGTAATAGTCGACGCCCCGGTGAAAAGCAATAGGCGTGCCATTATTTAATGGAATTCTTGTTGAGAGCGGTATAGAGCGGAATGCGTCTTATATATAGCACAACTTTATTTTTAAAATGTGACTGACTACATGGTTCTGTGGTTATTTTTTGCACAGATTTGGTTCAAATCGCTAAATAAGCACGAAAATACGCAGAAAAGCTTATTCAATATGTTAGGGAAGCCTGTAAAGAGGGCGCTGAAAATTCCGATACTTACTACGTGCAAGGCATCACATTGAAATTTCAAATATTCGAAAAATTTGAGCCCTTTGGGAGCATTTCTATCATACGTACTCTACACTTGTCAACTGATCAAACACACCATATATCGATTGTAAAGGAATAATTCCTATGAAGAGGATTATCAATGTTGTTGGGGCAAGACCCAATTTTATGAAAATAGGACCAATTCAACGCGAGATGGCAAAGTATCCAAATGAGATTGAGCCGCTCTTGTTACATACCGGTCAACATTATGATGAAAAGATGAGTAAACTGTTCTTCGTAGATCTTGAGCTTCCGCAGCCGGATATCTATTTAGGTGTCGGTTCTGGCTCTCATGCCCAGCAAACAGCCAAGATTATGACGGACTTTGAAAAAGTCTGCCTCGAACATAAACCAGATATGGTGCTTGTTGTTGGTGATGTAAACTCTACTGTTGCCTGCAGCCTCGTTGCTTCGAAACTGCACATACCGGTTATTCATGTTGAAGCCGGGTTGCGCAGTAATGATCGCAAAATGCCGGAAGAGCTGAATCGGTTGGTAACGGATGTCTTGTCCGACCACCTCTTTATTACCGAGAAAAGCGGTATCGAGAATTTGAAGAACGAAGGTATTGATGATTCCAAGGTTCACTTTGTAGGCAACGTGATGATCGATTCGCTCGCTTATAATGCGAAGAAAGCAGATGAGTCTAAAATCTTGGATCAACTTGAGCTGGAAAGCGGCAACTATGTACTGGTAACGCTGCACCGACCCTCAAATGTTGATGACCCGGAAAACTTTATGAAAATCATTCGTGCATTTGAAGAGGTGCCGAAAGATTTACAGATCGTTTTCCCGATGCACCCACGCACTGCGAATAATATTAAGAAGTTCGGTTTGGAAGAGCGCGTTGCTGCTCTAACCAACCTCAAGCAACTGCCTCCTATCGGCTATTTAGATTTCATGCAGCTTACGCGTAACAGTAAGTTTGTTATGACTGACTCTGGCGGTATTCAGGAAGAAACCACCTATCTCGGTATTCCCTGTATTACGCTGCGCGAAAATACCGAACGACCGATCACCGCAGAAGTGGGAACGAATGAGATTGTCGGAACGGATATGGATCTGATTCTGAACTGTCTGGAACGCGTTCTTAGCGGTAACTGGAAAAAGGGAGAGATTCCCGAGCTGTGGGATGGCAAGGCTGCCGAGCGCATTGTTTCGGTTTTGCGTAAACTGTAATCATAGAAACGTCATTGGGACCGTATCATGGATGTATTAAAATACGCATCAAAACTTAGTAAAATGAGCTCGCATGAGATTTCCTTCCGTATTAAACAGAAGGCTCGAAATACTGTGGAAACCTTACGCTGGAAGCGACAGGGCAGGCAGGATATGTTTGTTCCATCGCATATTTCGCAGTGGGATACCGCGTCTCATGTCTTTCCTGCCGCCGACCTGAAGTTCTTTGGTTTTGAAAAAGGCGCAAAAGCGCTTCAGGCAGGATATGAAGGCCATTTCAGTAAGCGCAAAGAAGAAACGATCAAGGCCGCTGATAAGCTAATGAAGCAGCAGTTTCGCCTGTTGGGACTCGACGTTACTTTGCAGGATACCATTCAATGGAATCAGAATCCACAAACCGGTACTAACTATCCGATGCAGCATCATGTTATGATGGATACGTTTAATACAGAAAAATACGGTGACGTGAAGTTTGTCTGGGAGCTAAATCGTCATCAATTCTTTATCGAACTGGCGAAGAGTTATTTTGTTAGCGGTAACGAAAAGTATGCTGAAAAGCTGTGGAGCTGGCTGGAAAGCTGGTTCGAGCAAAACCCGCATAAGATCGGCATCAATCATACCTCGGTGCTGGAACATTCAGTGCGCATTTATGCGTGGATCTGGAGCTATTACTTTACCGCCGAATCTCCCATTTGGACAAAAGAACGCAAGGCTACTCTGGCACGTAACCTGCTTCTTCAAGGCGAGATGATTGAAGAGAACCTGTCTTTCTATTATAGTCCCTACAATCATTTAATTGGGGAGCTTGCGGCTCTTTCTTTTTTGGGCACGGTTTACAGTAATTCCGAACGTATGATAGCATGGCGGGATGACTACTGGCTTGAGATGGAACGTCAGCTCGATATGCAGTACTCGAAAGATGGATTCACGGTTGAACAAGCAACGTATTATCATCACTTTACAACCGGGTTTTATCTGCAGCTGGCCCTGTTACGACGTCAAAACGGACTGCCGGTTTCAGACAGAGCATGGAAACATATCGAGCAGGCACTGGATTTCCCAATGCGTTTTACCAGACCCGATGGCCAGCTTCCAATGCTCGGAGATATTGACAGTGCTCGCTCAATTTATTTCTATCAGCCGCAGCCAATGTGGGATTTAAGACCGTTTCAGGCGCTCGGTGCAGTTGTTTTTAAGCGCAACGACATGCGGTTTGTCGCTGCCGAACCGGCGGAAGAACTGCTTTGGTTGCTGGGAACAGATGGCCTGGAAGAATTTAATACGCTCACTCCGGAAGCTCCCGAAGCTGTTTCCGAGGCGTTACCGGAAAGCGGTTATTATATGATGCGAGATGGCTGGGATGGCAAAAGTAATTATTGCTGTTTCGATTGTGGAGACATTGCACACGGTGTTTTTAAGGATGAAACGCCATCTGCTGCTCATGGACATGGAGACATTCTATCTTTTGAGCTGACGGTTAATGGCAGTCCCTTAATAATCGACCCCGGATTTTATACTTATTTCGGGCCCTTGGAATGGCACCGTTACTTTCGCTCCACGCGTGGTCACAATAGTATTGAAATAAATGGTGCTGGTCAGGCGGTTCACGAAGGTCGAATTGGCTGGTCGCATGTTTCTTCGCCGACCCTCCTGCATTGGGCCTCGGGAAAAACAATGGACTTTGCTGCCGGTGAAATTGATCGTTTCGCGAAGCTGAATCAACCGGTTCGCCAACAGCGATATATGATCTTTCGCAAAGATGCCTATCTGTTAGTGGTCGATCGTCTGGTTGGTAGTGCAACGGGCAAGCTGGAAATCGAGTCTTCATTCCACTTTCCGCCGGGAGAATTGCGTGAGTCTGACGGACGTCTGTTTTACAATGATGCCCTCTGTGCCGCGGTGCAGAGCGCAGCGAAAACGAATGTACAGATTTCCTGCGGCGGAGAGAATCCGGATGAAGGTTGGATGGCTGAAGGATATGGCTGTAAAACTGCCGCTCCGGTGCTGAGAATCACAGCGACGGAAGCTGCGCCGACCTATCTTGCGATGGCTTTTCCTCTGCAGGCTGTTAAGCCTGAAGCCTTTTCTATAGAAAGCAGAGAAGAGGATGGTATGCAAATTCTTGATATCGCAATTAATGGATTAAAGGAGCGTATCTACTTGAATTCCGCCCGCAAACGAGTAAGCATAGGTGATGATTTTGAAACGGATGCCCTGTGTGTTGTTGCCAGCTCGAATCCTCAAGAAAAAGAAATGCAGTTAATTAAGTTGCGTCACCTGAAGCGCGGTGGTGAGGTTTTAGATTTAAAGATTCCCGATCAATCATCGGGCGATCTAAATATCCATCTCAATTATTCTGGTAAACCGGAAGTGGCGGTTTGGAAATAAATAGCGAACGCATACAGGCTGCTGACACAGCGTTCCGCTAATCCCTTTGCCGGAAAGATTAATACCCATAGCACAACGTGACTGACACGGCGCCTGGGTTCGATACGAATACGGAAATTTTCTTCACTCGGAATCGAAACCTTACGATGATAAAGAACTTAGAGGCTGTGCGGGTTTTTCAGAGAACGAAAGCGTTGAGAAATCGATGCCCTTCGCTCTCTCTGAATACATAGCGACCCGAGCGGGTTTCTCTCGCGGTATGCAGCTTAATCTTTTCTATGAGCAATAGTATCCGAATCGCAACGTTCCATAACGATTTTACGGAAGTAACATGGCAACAAAGCAAATGAGTCGAAACGGAAGCCACAAAAAAATTCTTGAAATCAGTTCTTATCCACCGCCGCGTGCCGGTTGGGGAGTGCGTGTCTCATTCGTCAAAGACGCACTTATCGAAGGTGGACATGCCTGTGAGGTTATTAATATCGCGCCGGAAAGCCGAATGATTCCCAGCCCGGAGTATTTGACCTCTATGAATGGGTTGGATTACTGCATGAAGGTGCTGAAAAAGAGCCTGGCAGGATATCGCGTGCACATGCACCTTAACGGAAATTCTCCGAAGGGCTTTGTGCTGACCATTCTGGCAGGTACGATTAACCTCCTCACGTTTAAACGACCGATATTGACGGTGCATGCCGGGCCCTATCAGATTTATTTCCCCCGTGAGCGCGCCAAACATCTTGTTCCAATGTTTAAGTATATTTTTGGAACTGCGCGCAAAATTATCTGTAACAGCGATGCGGTAAAAGAGAAAATTGTGGAATACGGTATCAGCCCGGATAAAATTGTGCCCATTCAGGCATTTAGCGTGCAGTATCTGCAATATGAGAAGCCCGAGCTAAAGCCGGATCTGCAGCAGTTTATCGATAAACACGACGTGCTGATAAGTTCGTATGTGTTTTTTCGACCGGAGTTCTTTATTGATAGCATGGTAAAGGCGATCGCAGAGCTGAAAAAGGTCTATCCCAAAATTGGACTCATGATCCTTGGCTCGCACGACAACTCCGAAGATATACGCAAGCTGGTGACGGAGCTCGGTATTGATGACAATGTCTACTTTGCCGGAGATCTGGATCATGATACATTCCTGACGCTGGTTGCAACAGCTCAAATCTTTCTGCGCACGCCGATACGCGACGGTATCTGTTCGTCAGTGCTGGAAGCACTGGCACTTGGTGTGCCTGTCGTTGCGTCTGAAAACGACCGCCGACCAGAAAGTGTAATTACATATAATCATGAAGAAGTTTCAGATATGGTGCGCGCAGTGCGTGAAACAATAGATAATCTGGAAGAAGCAAAACAGCGCATTGTAAAACCGGTTATTCAGGATACGGTTGCCGATGAAGTCGCTGTATTGGTGGAGGCATAAATGTCAAAAAATGGTAAGCTAAAAGTATTATTCCTTTCGCAGCGCTTTTTATTCCCAATGGACACTGGCGGTAAGATCCGTACCGGGAAAATTCTTGAGCAGCTGAAAGATTTGGTGTCGTTAACGGTGATCAGCAATGTAGAGTCACCCAAAGACGATAAGTATCTGGACGATATGAAAGCGCTTTGTGATCAATTTATTCCAGTTCCATGGAAGGAAATGGAGCGATATAACATGAAGTTTTATATGAAAATCGCAGCCCAATCGTTTTCAAAATATCCCATTTCGGTTTTGAATGATTATTCGAAGTCGTTGGAAGAAGCGGTTATCAAGGAACTGAAGAACGAGACTTATGATCTCGCAATATGCGATTTCCTGCAGTCTACTCTGAACTTCCAGCATGTGCAGAACATTCAAACGCTCCTATTTCAGCACAATGTTGAAGCAACTATTACGCTGCGGCATCTCGAGAAGGCGAAAGATCCTGTCTCGAAAGTGTTTTGGTCGCTACAGCATAAGAGAATGATGCGTCATGAAAAAGAAATGTGTAACAAATTTGATGGAACCATTGCCGTGTCCGGAAAAGATCGCGAACGCATGGAAGAATGGTTCGGCGCAAATAGCGTATATGATATTCCTACCGGAGTAGATACTGATTATTATCAGCCCTCGCCGGAGGTTGAGGAGAAGAAACAGCTTGTGTTTACCGGTTCAATGGACTGGCTGCCTAACGAAGACGCAATGATTTACTTTGTTGATAAGATTTTCCCGCTTATCAAGAAGGAAGAGCCAGATACCAAGCTGGTGATTGTAGGACGGCGTCCAACGCCTTCGCTGTTGAAGCTGACTGAAGGTCGAGAGGATATAGAAACCACCGGCTGGGTAGATGATACGCGTCCATACATTGCTGAAAGCGCAGTGTTTATTGTGCCAATTCGTATTGGTGGCGGAACACGTATGAAGATCTACGAAGCACTTGCAATGGGCAAAGCGATGGTCTCTACCGCGGTAGGAGCAGAGGGACTGCCTTTGGAACATGGTGAACAGATTATGTTCGCCGACGAAGAACAGAACTTTGCCGATCGCACTGTTGAGCTGCTGCGCAGTGCTGAACTTCGCAAAAAGCTGGGCGAAACTGCAAGAGAATATGTATATACCAACTTTCGCTGGGGTAAAGTTGCAGAAGTCTTCACGGACATCTGTAATACGGTAGCGCAAAAGAAGTAGGAACGCGCTGTTTAGCGTTCTGTTTGTATCAGCGCGATGTTTGCACAAGATGATTGTAAGAAATAAGAAATAAGAAATCATAAATCATAACTATTTAAATCTCATCTCGGAGGGTAATGCCTTGAGAATAGCTGTTTTTGGACTAGGATATGTTGGCTGTATTTCAGCCGCAAGTTTTGCAAAAGAAGGTAATCAGGTAATTGGAGTAGACGTTTCACCAGACAAGGTTGATATTATTAATGCCGGAAAATCACCGATTGTAGAGCCGGGATTAGAAGAAGGTATTGCATCCGCTGTGGCAAATGGTTCGCTAAGAGCCGTCAGCTCCTGCGAAGAAGCCATTGCCAATAGCGATATTTCGCTGGTTTGTGTAGGTACACCAAGTGCACGCAACGGCAGCGTTAAACTGGATTATATCTATCGTGTAGCTGAGCAAATCGGTGATGCGCTGAAAAAAGTTGACCACTACCATGTATTCGTTATTCGAAGCACCGTTCTACCCGGAACGCACGAGCGATGTGTAAAGATTATTGCCGAACAGTCAGGCAAGAAGCCTGGTGAAGGCTTTGGCGTTTGCTCCAACCCGGAGTTTTTGCGTGAAGGAACTGCACTAAAAGATTTCTACTCTCCGCCGTATACCGTAATCGGTGAAATGGATAAACGCAGTGGTGACTATTTGGCTGAAATTTACAAGCCGCTTGATGCGCCCCTTATTCGCACTGAGGTAAAAGTAGCAGAGACCGTAAAGTATGCGAATAATGTTTGGCATGCAGTCAAGGTAGCCTTTGGTAACGAAATGGGTACGCTCTGTAAGCGTGAGGGCATTGACAGCCATAAACTGATGGAAATCTTCTGTATGGATACCAAGTTGAATCTGTCTCCGTACTATCTGAAGCCGGGATTTGCTTTTGGTGGCTCCTGCTTGCCGAAAGACGTGCGCGCCATTACCTATCGTGCAAAGGACCGCGACCTGGATCTGCCGATGTTAAATGCTGTGATGAAGAGCAATGAAGTTCATGTTGAGCGCTCCGCTCAGCTGGTAATGGATCAGGGCAAGAAAAAGATTGGTATTCTTGGACTTAGCTTCAAAGCCAATACCGATGACCTGCGTGAAAGCCCGATGGTTGATGTTGTTGAGACGCTTATTGGTAAAGGTTACGACATCAAAATCTACGACCGCAATGTGCAGCTGGCAAAATTGTTCGGTGCCAACAAAGAATATATCAACGACAAGATCCCGCATATCTCGGGTCTGATGGTTGAAAGCATCGAGGAAGTGCTGTCGCACGCCGAAGTTGTAGTAATCGGCAACAATAGTAAAGAATTCGACGAGAAGCTGGAAAGCCATAGTGGCGAGTATAAAATTGTCGACTTTGTGCGCATGGCTCAGGATACCGAGAAGTATCCGAGTGATTACGAAGGCCTGTGCTGGTAACTAATAGTTCGAAGTTCATCGTTCAAAGTTCGGGATCTTAAGTCTTGAACTTTGAACGAGCATATAACCGGAACATGCGTATTAAAACACGTTTTTCACGCAGTTTTTCAGAACTCAGAACTCAGAACTCAGAACTCAGAACTTATACCCTGGACTAACCTATCGTGGAAATTTACATTTATATATTCTGGATCAGCGTTTTTTTATTGATCTACCCCTATCTGATTTACCCGCCATTGTTAATGCTCTATACCCGTATTTTCGGTGGTAAAGTAGCGGTAGCCGAAGACCCGAAAGAATGGCCGGCCGTTTCCTTTATCATCTCTGCTTACAATGAAGAAGCGGTAATTCAGGAAAAGATTGAAAATACGCTGAGCCTCGACTATCCGAAAGGCAAACTGGATATTGTGGTCATCTCCGACGCAAGCAGCGATCGCACCGACGATATCGTTCGGGAAATGTCTGACAAGCACGGTAACATAAAGCTGGTGCGTCAGGAAGAGCGTAAGGGGAAGTCGGCAGGCCTCAATCATGGAATTAAAGAGACAACCGGCGACGTTATCGTTTTCTCCGACGCGAATGCGATGTTTAACAACGATGCGATTAAAGAACTGACGCGTTATTTCAGTACTCCGGATATTGGATATGTTATAGGTGCTGCCCTGTATAACGAGAACAAGGACAGCGAAGCAACCGAAAGCGAAGGACTCTACTGGAAGTTTGAACTGTTTGTGAAGGAACTGGAATCGAAATTTTATTCTGTCGTTGGCGGCGACGGAGCTATTTATGCAACCCGCAAAGGGTTGTTCTGGGATTTAAAGGATGACGATATTAATGACTTTGTGAACCCGTTACAGATCGTATCCAAAGGCTATCGTGGAATCATTAATCCGAAAGCTATTTGCTATGAAGACGCCGCAGAAAACTTCGATAAGGAATTCGGCCGCAAGCGTCGCATTGTAAATCGCTCATGGCGTGCGGTAACCCGCTATATCAGTTGGTTTAGCCCGCTTCAGCATGCAAAATTTTTGTTCGAGTTGTTCTCTCACAAAGTTATTCGCTGGTTTAGCTTGATGATTATGACGGTCTGTTTGTTAAGCAATATTGCCATCTTGCTGTTACACCCAACACCTCTGTATGTGGTTACGCTGCTTGGCCAGATTGCATTTATAATCGCAGCTTTGCTGGGAGCAAATCTTGACGCACGGAACAAGCCGATGCCCAAGCTGCTCTATTTACCCTACTACTTCTGCTTCGTTAATTTGGCCGGTCTGCTGGGAATTATTGACCAATTTCGTGGAATTCGGCATGCAACCTGGGAACATGTGAGAGAAACACAATAGCCATAGCCGGCACAACGTGGAGATATAACAACTATGTGTGGAATTGTTGGAATTTACAACTTTGATAAAAGCAAGACTGTTCAGCAAGCTCATCTGAAGGCCATGGCTGACAGAATGGAACATCGTGGTCCGGATGATCAGGGGTTTCATATTCAGGATAACGTAGGAATTGGTATGCGCCGCCTGAGTATTATTGACCTCGGTGGTGGACATCAGCCAATTTATACACAGGACCGTGAGAAGGTTATTGTCTTCAATGGTGAAGTGTATAATTACGGTGATCATCGTCCTGATCTGGAAAAGAATGGACACAAATTTGATACCCATTCAGACACCGAAGTCGTGCTGCATCTCTACGAAGAGCACGGAATTGATTTTCTCGAAAAATTGAACGGAATGTTTGGTCTGGCTATCTGGCATAACCAGAAAAAAGAATTGATTATTGCCCGAGACCGTATTGGTATTAAGCCAATGTATTACTATCGCGATAGCGAGAAACTAATTTTTGCCTCCGAGGTGAAGTCTATTCTGGCGTTGCCCTTTATTAAAGCGGAGCTGGATTTAGGCGGCCTTGGCACGTTCTTGAAATATGGCTTTACGCCTGCACCACACTCGATGTTTAAAAATATTCAAAAGATTCCTCCGGCGCACTTCATGCGTATTAAGGGGAACGATGTTGAGATTAAGCGATATTGGGATCTCGACTATATGCCAAAACACACCGGTACGGAAGATCAAATTGGCGAAGAGCTTTACGAACTGCTTAAAGATGCCGTTCGCTATCGCATGATAGCCGATGTGCCGCTGGGTGCATTTTTGAGCGGTGGTATGGATTCGAGTGGTATCGTGCATCTGATGTCTGAGTTGGGTAGCAAATCCACCAGCACCTATAGTATTGGATTTGGCAAAGGATTTGAATTTTATAATGAACTCGATGCCGCCGGTCAATTCGCAAAGGACTATAATACAAATCACCATGAAATTATGGTTGAACCGGACGTGGCGGATTTATTTCCCAAACTTATTCAATCGCTGGATGAACCATTAGCAGATTCCTCGTTTGTGGTCACCTACCTGGTGTCTAAGCTGGCTCGTCAATCTTCTACGGTCATTCTTTCCGGAGTAGGTGGCGATGAGTTGTTTGGTGGCTATCGTCGCTATCTGAACGTACAGATGAACAAGTATGTGAAGATGATCCCTTTTTGGGCACGTAAGCATATTTTAAAGCGTGCGCTAAATGCTGTTCCAATTGATCGCAACAATACGATGCTCAATTACTTCCGCCTGGCGAAAGGATATATTAACTCTGCCGAACTTGAACTACAGCAGCAGTATGGTTCATATACATCCATTTTTAATGACGACTTTCAACGTCAACTGACCTTGCAGGAGCAGAATGTTCCGGATTACTACGAGAAGTATTTTGAAGAGTGTAATTCACCGCATCTGTTAGACAAGATTATGTATTACGATCTTAAGACATCTCTGCCAGAGCAGCTACTAATGCTTACCGATAAGATGACTATGGCGACGTCATTGGAAGCACGCGTGCCGTTTTTGGATCACCGGATGGTTGAATTTGCCGCACGTATTCCAAATGAGCTGAAGATAAAGGGATTTAAGCTGCGCCATATTCAGAAGCACATTTTTGAGGGTAAATTGCCGGACTACGTGCTGCACAAGAAGAAAAAAGGTTTTGGCGCGCCGGTTGGCAGTTGGATTCGCGAGGAATTAAAAGAAATGACCTTCGATTTGTTGAGTGAGTCAAACTTGAAGAAGCAGGGGGTATTCAATCCAGCCACTGTTCAGACTATTTTAGACGACCACTTTAATATGCGCGAGGACTATAGCGATCACCTGTTATCCCTGATTGCCTTCCAAATTTGGTACGATCAGTACTTGGCATAGCAGGGCCGTAGATGTCGCGATGTTTCGTGTCTCTACTGCCGATTCACGAATACCGATTGCTGATTGCCGGTTCACAATTCACGATTCACGATTGCTGACTTATGAAAATTACACTTCTCATTCTCCTAACCGTCTTTAACATCTGGATGGTCTGGAAATATAAACAAGACAATGCCTTTCTGTTAAACTGGTCGAAAGGCCAGGTGTTGGAAGATGATAAGCCGAGTGAAAAGGCCATTAAACTGCTTACTTATATTCGTCAGAATTTGCGCACCAAACGCTGCCCTGATTCTTTTCTGCTGCCGATTTTTCGCTTCCTGCGTCCCACACCAAGGCAAATTGCCGTTAGTCAGGGAGATTGTGCAGATAAGTCCCGTTTGCTCATTACGCTCTTAAGGCTTCACGATGTGCCGGCATCAAAAGTTGCGCTACACGATGCGGAAGGTGTCTCTCGCCATGCTGTGGTAGAAGCAGAAATCGAAAACAACGGTCGCATGGTGATGGATGCCGTGTATGGTCTATATTTTCCGGCCGATAGCGGGTTTTATCATTCGCGCGACTTACAGAAGGACGAGTCACTTTTGCGCGATCGTGTTGCACACCTGGTCGATCTTGGTGAAGATGTTTTACGTCCACCTCTGGAACGCTATCCCTATCATAAATACACTTATATGAACCCGCGCAGCATCAACTGGGAAAAGTCGATTGTTACCCGTATAGCTTACTCCGTACTGCACGTTTTTATAGGAGATAAGACAGATACTATTGAACGTCCGTTTTTTGTTGAGCGACCTGCAATAATGCTTTTAATTGTCGGTTTGTTCGCACAACTTGGCATTGTTTTAACTTATCTACCGGCACTATGGCGATAAAGGAATCATAATTCATCAATCATAATTCATCAATCATAATTCATCAATCATAATTCATCAATCATATCTGGATATCATGAATAAACAAGCTCTCTCTCTGCTTTTAAAAAAAGTGTTCTTTAAGTTCGGCGTGTACGGCTTCTTCCGCAGCCTGTTTCCCAATCGCAAGGTCTCAATTCTGCGTTATCATGCTGTTGTGCCAAATAAAGACAACTTTTATACATCGCATGCTATTGCCCTGTCTCCTGAAGAATTTGAGCGACATGTCCGTTATTTTGCCAGGAAATATACTGTTTTGTCTCTGGACGAAATCATTGATTTATTCAAGGAGAAAAAGCCGATACCCAAAAACAGTGTGGCTTTTACATTTGATGATGGCTATTTAGATAATTTGTTGGCAGCAAAAATCCTGAACAAATACGGCGCACACGGCACGTTTTTTATCGTTACCGAAGCCATTGGACGCGAGTCTTTGCTCTGGCTCTCCGAAGTAACCTATATGTTGCTTAAAACGCCAAACACTTCCTTCCGCATTAACGCTGCAGAAAGCAACGAGACGCTTCCACTGGGCAATACGGTAGAACGTTGGAAAGCAATCCGTCATCTTGTAAAGCTTATAAAATCTAACAATCGTGCAGTCCGCAAGGAAGTGCGTAAGCAGCTGCTGGAGCAAGTTGGAACACCGGAATTAGTGCAGGATGTAAAAGACCTGATGCTAACCTGGGATCAGGTTAAGCAAATGGTTGATTTGGGGATGATTATTGGCTCGCATACTTTAAGTCACCTCAATCTGCCGAATGCCGAGCCGGATGATGCGGTCCAGGAGATTACTCAAGCGAAGAAGGTGATCGAAGACCGCCTTGGAACTCAGGCAAGGCACTTCTCGTACCCGAACAGCGGGCCGTATGCTTATTTCGATGAGCGTATTCGTAAGTATGTTGTGGAGGCTGGTTACGATAGCTCTTGCACTTCAAACAATGGCTTCGTTGATGCCGATAGCGATGCCTTTGCACTGGAACGCGTGCGCACGGTGCCAGACCTGGAAGAGGTTGTTCATGACATGGAGTGGTCGCGCGTTTTGGGTGGCTAATGGCCAAAGCATTGCTTAAGTTAAGCGATGACTCGTCTAAAGCTACTCCTGCGCCTGAAGATATTCGTTCCGTTTTTGCTTTCTGCGCTTTTCCTCTATATCGCATTCCAGGATATTAACTTAAATGAGCTGTGGAAGTCGTTGCGTTCGGCTTCCATGGTCACTATCGTATTGGCTTCCGCCCTTGCTATTATGGCAATCTTGTTCCGTGCCTGGCGTTGGCAATTTCTGCTTCGTCCGCTAAAAAACCTGCCCTACAAACGCGTTTACCCAATTACCATGATTGGATTTATGGCGAACAATATTTTACCGGCTCATGCCGGGGAATTGGTGCGCGCATATATCCTTGCCAGAGAAGAAAAGATTGACGGTGTAGCCACGTTTACCACGGTATTACTCGAACGTATTTTGGACCTGGTTGCACTGGTAAGCATCTTGGCTATTGTGGCATACTCCGTAGAACTGCCAGACTGGTTGCGATATAGTGCTTTTGCACTCGGCTTTTTTGCCTGGGCCACGCTTGGAGTACTTTATGCGACTACTCTAAAAAATTCCAGGTTAAAGGGCTTTTTGACAGGTCTTGTTGAACGATTGCCAATAAAAGTTCGCGGCTATTTGCAGGCAAAGTTACATGCTGTTCTCGAAGGTGTAAAGATTGTCGGTAGCCGTCGCGTTCTGGCGAAGCTTATGGTTATGTCATTAGCGGTCTGGCTACAGCTGGCATTTACTATTTGGGTTGTCCTGGTGGGATATCCGCTGGAAAACCCACAACCATCTTTTATTCTTCCCGCCCTCACAGCCTTACTGCTGGTCGCATTTGCCGCTGCCATTCCTTCTTCTCCCGGTTATGTTGGGGTTACTCAGGTCGCGTTTGTTTATGCATTAGAGCCTTTCGGAATAGGACAAGCTGAGGCTGTTGGTGTATCTGTTGTTTATCATCTAACACAGTATTTTCCTATTACATTGGCCGGGATTTGGTATTTGCTTCGTCTCGGATTTTCTTTCCGCACGCTTACCGAAGCGCGTGAGAAATAGCCAAAAACGCCACATTTCGTTAGAAAACAACAGATTGGCTCTTTTCAAAGTGAACAAAATAATGGTCACCCTACCTAAATAATTAAGACTCTCCTGCGATTTTAGTGAAAGTTTGCAAAAAAAAATGAGCCAATTTTCTCAATTGTTTGACACGCCATAAAAAGTTTTGTATTATGTGCCAATTTGTCTGTCTGAATAGCTCAGATGGTAAAAAAGTGATCTTCAAAGAAGCTGCCGGAGGTAACATATGCGAGCTGAACTCGTATTGGAAAACGGTCAAACCTTTACCGGCACCGCATTTGGTTGGAATGGTTCTGTCGCTGGTGAAGTAGTATTTAACACCGGTATGGTAGGCTACCCCGAAACTCTCACTGACCCTTCTTATCGCGGCCAGATTCTCGTTTTAACCTTTCCCTTGGTTGGAAATTACGGTGTCCCACAACAGGGCAGCACCGCGGTCGAGGCTCTTGCCGACTTTTTTGAATCGAATCGAATCCATATTTCTGCTCTAATTGTCTCCGAATATAGTGAGGAGTATAGTCACTGGGCGGGAGAGACCTCATTGAGCGAATGGCTTAAGGAATATAAAATTCCAGCCATCTCAGGGGTGGATACCCGTCAGATCACGCAAATTCTGCGAGACCGCGGTTCGATGTTGGGCAGAGTGCAGATCGGAGAAGAGCAGCTTACTTTTCACGATCCAAACGAACGAAATCTGGTTTCAGAAGTTTCGATTTCCGAGCCGGTAGAGATCGGTAAAGGGAAAAAGCGGGTTGTCGTTGTAGACTGCGGTTGCAAGAATAATATCGTTCGCTCGCTGCTGAAGCGAAAAGTAGCTGTAAAGGTCGTGCCGTGGAATCATCCGGTTCACCAGGAGAAGTGCGATGGCATAATAATTTCTAACGGCCCGGGCGATCCATCGGTTTGCCAGGAAACCATCACTGTTCTGCGCAAGCTGTATAAGAAGAAAGTGCCCGTTTTCGGAATTTGCCTCGGGAGCCAGCTGATGGCGCTGGCTGCAGGTGCAAAAACATTCAAACTTAAGTACGGCCATCGAAGTCAAAATCAACCCTGCGTAATGGTTCAGACAAAACGCTGCTTTATTACCTCGCAGAATCATGGCTATGCTGTGGAAGAGAAGAGCTTACCTTCGCAGTGGGAGCCTTGGTTCTTTAATGCGAATGACGGCACGAATGAAGGGATAAAGCATACCTCGAAGCCGTTTATGGGGGTGCAGTTTCACCCGGAGGCGCATCCCGGACCTGTTGATACAAATTTTCTGTTTGACGATTTTGTAAACATGTTATAAGCCGACTCTCTTTGGAAAGTCGGCTTTTTATTTGAAAGGTAAAAGGCAATGTCCGACTACAAAAAAGTGATTATCCTTGGAAGTGCTGCGCTGAAGATTGGTGAAGCAGGCGAGTTTGATTACTCGGGAAGCCAGGCCATTAAGGCATTGAAAGAAGAAAACATCAAAACGGTGCTAATCAATCCCAATATTGCAACGATTCAAACGTCCGAGCACCTCGCCGACAAAATATATTACCTGCCCGTAAATCCCTACTTTGTTGAAAAGATTATTGAAAAAGAAAAGCCAGATGGCATTTTCCTGGCCTTTGGCGGGCAGACTGCGCTGAATTGCGGGCTGGAGTTATGGAAAGCCGGCGTGTTTGAAAAATATAATGTCGCGGTTTTGGGAACGCCGGTTTCTGTTATTGAAAGCACGGAAGATCGGGCTCTTTTTGCAAAGAAACTTGCGGAGATAAATGTAAGCGTTCCGCGTAGCGAGGCAGCAAAGAACAAAAAGGAAGCTGTGAAAATCGCCGAGAAAATGGGCTACCCGGTAATGATTCGCATTGCCTTTGCCTTGGGCGGGCTCGGCTCTGGAATCTGCACAAATCGCGAAGAAGTGGAAGAGTTGGCCGAAAAGGCCTTTGCTCATACCAAGCAGATTCTGGTAGAGGAATATCTGAAAGGTTGGAAAGAAATTGAATATGAAGTCGTTCGCGATCGCTACGATAACTGTATTACCGTCTGCAATATGGAAAATTTCGACCCGATGGGAATTCATACCGGAGAAAGTATTGTCGTTGCACCAAGTCAGACGCTGAACAACTCAGAATACCATATGCTGCGTGAAACGGCAATAAACGTGATCCGCCACCTGGGTGTTGTGGGCGAATGCAATATTCAATATGCATTGAATCCACACTCTGAACAATTCCGCGTAATAGAAGTGAATGCCAGACTGTCGCGAAGTAGCGCGTTGGCTTCAAAAGCAACTGGTTATCCACTGGCATTTGTTGCAGCCAAGTTGGCATTGGGATATGGACTTGTGGATATCAAGAACAAGATCACTCAAACGACGATGGCTTGCTTCGAACCGGCATTGGACTATGTCGTAATCAAAATTCCGCGTTGGGATCTGAAAAAATTTGATAAAGTGTCTACCCGGCTTGGCTCTGCAATGAAGTCTGTTGGTGAAGTAATGGGAATTGGACGCACCTTTGAAGAAGCATTGCAGAAGGCTCTTCGCATGCTGGAGATTGGCGTGAATGGGTTAGTGTGCAATGAGCGCATGCGCTTCAAAAATGTAAAAGACGTGCTGAAAAACCCTACGGATGAGCGTGTCTTTGCCATTGCAACAGCGATGGAAGATGGTCTGGATCTCGAGAAGATTCACAACCTGACGCATATTGACCGCTGGTTCTTATACAAAATAAAGCACATTGTCGATATCTCCGCACAACTACGAATCTACAGTGGTGGTGTTTGTCCACGCGGAATTTTGTCGGAAGCTAAAAGAGCGGGTTTTTCAGATCAGCAAATTGGTTTGCTACTCAGTTTGCCCGAACACGATGTGCGATCGCTTCGTTTTAATTATGACATTCAGCCGGTGGTTAAGCAAATTGATACGCTTGCAGCGGAATATCCGGCTCGCAGTAATTTTTTATATCTTACCTATAACGGAGATGTCAATGACGTAACAGCTCATGGAAAAAAGTCTGTCATGGTACTGGGCTCCGGCGTTTATCGCATTGGCAGCTCGGTCGAATTTGACTGGTGCTGCGTGAATGCGGTGATGGCTCTGAAGAGCATGGGCTACAATACGATTATGGTGAACTACAATCCCGAAACGGTGAGTACAGACTTTGATGAATGCGATCGGCTGTATTTTGAGGAAATGACGTTTGAGGCAATCGAAGATATTTATCGAAAAGAAAAACCGATTGGCATTATTGTCTCGATGGGCGGACAGTCACCGAACAATCTGGCGCTACGTCTTCATGAGGCCGGAATGACGATCCTGGGAACCCCTCCGGGAAAAATTGATCAGGCAGAGGATCGGCATAAATTTTCGTCACTTCTCGATACGCTAAAGATCGATCAGCCAGCCTGGAAAGAACTAACGTCTATTGCTGATGCGAAACAGTTTGCGAAGAAACATCAATTTCCACTACTGGTTCGTCCGTCTTATGTCCTTTCCGGATCGGCGATGGCAGTCGCGTACAATATGAAGGAGCTGGAACGGTTTCTGGCAAAAGCCGTCGATATTTCTCCGGAGCATCCAGTGGTTATTAGCAAGTTTATTGAGGATGCCAAAGAAATTGAATTTGACGGTGTTGCACAAAATGGGAAGCTGTTGGTCTATGCGATTTCAGAGCATGTAGAGAATGCCGGAACACACTCGGGCGATGCGACTCTGGTATTGCCACCGCAGCGTACCTATCTGGAAACTCTGCGACGTATTCGAAATATTGCACGTGAAATTGCAGAGTCGCTCGCTATAACCGGGCCGTTCAATATGCAGTTTCTGGCGCGGAAAAATGCGGTTAAGGTGATTGAGCTTAATCTTCGCGCATCGCGTAGCTTTCCTTTTGCTTCAAAGTTATACAAAGTGAACTTCATCGATCTCGCGACACGAGCCATTATGGGCGAGACGTTGCAGGAGGTTGAGAAGTCGTTTATGGAGTTGGAGTATGTTGGTGTTAAGGCGCCGCAATTCTCATTTACGAGGCTCGAGGGTGCCGATCCAACATTGGGAGTTGAAATGGGGTCTACAGGAGAGGTCGGCTGTATTGGAGACGATTTTGAAGAGGCTTTCTTAAAGGCAATGCTTTCTGTCGGCACTAAAATAGACATTCGTTCCGTACTGCTTTCAACGGGTCCATTAGGTAATAAAGCAAAGTTTGTTGATGCGGCAAGAAACCTACAGGAATCTGGAATAACTCTATATGCTACTCACGGGACGGCTGCATTTATGAAGCAGTATGGCATTAAGGCCCGGGTTTTAAATTGGCCTCTTGAAAAGAAGAAACCAAATATTCTGCACTATTTGAGCGATGGAAAAATAGATATGGTTATCAATATTCCTAAAAATGCGCAGAAAGAGGAGCTGACCAACGGCTATATAATTAGACGAAAGGCGGTCGACCTTGGCATTCCGCTTATCACAAATTTACAGCTGGCACAGCGCTTTGTAGAGGCGATAGTTTCCAAGTCTCTGGAAGACCTTCATATCAAAAGTTGGGATGAATATCGCTAAGAGCATCATATATCCATGTGGCGCAATGTGAGAAATATCATATGTTATTTTATGGCTGCCCGTATCTTTTACGATTAAATCTGGATTTACCTCTTTGGGAATGGATGACGCACACATAAATAGTTCACGTTAAGATCGCTATATAATCGGTAGTGAACGGAATCATTTTAGTGCCTCCCAAACTTGACGTGTTGTAAAATCATGATTTTTTCACTAAAGGTTGAGAAGCTCTTTCGATGGCTCGAATTATTCTTACCGGATCGACCGGTTTTGTCGGTAGACATGTACTTGAGGCGCTTCTGGAAGAAGGGCATATGATTTTTGCTCCGGTGCGAAACACCGAAGATTTGGCTGCGTACGCAGGTATAGAAGGTCTTGTTGTCAAAAAAGGATCATTTTATAGTAAGTCCATGATACAGATGTATGAGCAATTTCAACCCGATATCGTTATGCATTTTGCCGGTATTAAACAAGGGCGATATAGCAAGAAAGAATATAATTCCATCAATGTGCGAGGGACCGAGGTTCTGGCTCAGTTTGCTCTGCGAGCACAGCTCGAACGATTCATCTTTTGCAGCACCGTTGGAATTTACGGAAGTGTTCCGGGCCGCATCCCGGCAGATGCCTGGACTCCTGCCTCTCCAGACAATGAATATCAACGCTCGAAGTATCGCGCGGAGAAAACGCTCGTGAACCTATTGCGCAATCAGGTTCCCTTTGTCATTCTTCGTCCAACTGTAACCTATGGTGAAGGTGATGCCGGGTTTCTTTATAAACTTGCCAATCTTATTCGCAAGCGTCGTATCCCGCTGGTGCGTGACCAAATTCTAATTCATTTATTAGATGTTCAAACGATTGCCGAGCTCGTAAAGCAGATTGTTCGATCGACACCTGAAAATGAATGTATTCTGAATATTGCTGATGCAAATCCGGTAATGCTCGATAAGCTGGTAAATCGTATTCACAGTCATTTTCACGGCGCTGAATATCCAGGTTACCTGGTTTGGAATCCCACGGTTTATAACGTGGGAAGACGCTTCTCCAAGGTCCTGAATATGGATAAAATGGACAATCAGATTCAGCTTCTATCAAACTCCTGGTATTACGACACATCAAATTTAGAAGCGCAATTTGCCATTCCACAACGAGATACTCTCACCCAAATTCAGCGTTATCTCACCGAAAAAGTCTTCGATTAAGCCCTTCTTTTTTTCCAAAATTCTCTGCTCATTTTTGCAAATCAATTTTTACCGTTTTGCCGTTAGGTAGAATTAATACGACAAAGATATAATTGTGATATGCCACAATGGTAAAATAGTGATTGAGAGTATTTTTCAGCATTCCAACAGGCTCAACGAATGGATTCGCCGAGCCATACGAAATGCCCCTTCGTGATGGAAATATGGTGCCTGAAACCTCTGGGATAGGGGAGGCACCTGCTTTGTGCCTGGCAATCCTAAGCTTGTCACAGACTTGATCTTTGTGTACTACTTCTGTCGCTATTGCCCGGTGACGTTAATCGTGGTTACGACTGTCTTGATACCCCAGCCAAATCAAGCATAGTTCTGGAATCTCCAGTGTTTATTTAGTAAAACGATGCAAATTTTAATTGCTAAAAATGGTATGCCGGAATGGCGATAATGGAAATAGTGGTTTCAAAGATTAAACCATTACTGAGATTATTTTGTTAATGGAGTAACAACGTTGGGTAATTCTACGATCTTTTATAAGTGCTTCTTAATTTTTACGCTTTGGTGCTTTCCGGTTCTATCTCAAAACATTGGACCTGGCGATGGCGTTCGCCTTACACTTTACAATATTAGTGATCCACTTACGGGCGACTACTATGTACAGGAAGACTGGCACATCCAGTTGCCCTATATTGGCCTTGTCGATGTTCGGCAGCGTGAGATCAACGAGATTCGCAACGAGATATTTGAAAAATACGCGAAGATTTATCGAAATCCAGAACTCACTGTAAGGGCGCTTTACAGAATTAATGTTCTTGGCGAGATAAAAAATCCCGGGGTCTACTTCGTAACAGGAGTTGAGAAAATTTCAGATTTGCTTGCGGAAGCAGGTGGCGAAACGCGTGACGCCAGTATTAACAAGATTTTTTTTATTCGCGAAGATCAAAAGATGGACATTGACGGCAAAGCAATTTTGGAACAAGGGAAACGTTTGAATGATATCGGTCTGCGTTCAGGAGATCAAATTTATATTCCGCGAAAACGCTGGTTGTCGTTTCGCAACGCATCTGTATTGATTTCGGCCTTGGCGCTATCGATTGCTATTTACGACCGTAGCGGAAATTGAGATAAAGCATTAATTGAGCTAGAGATTGGGTTTGTAGTATGAATAATGGAAGTATGACGAGCAATGGGCATCACGATTTTTCCGCCAATGGAACGAATACAAGAACTATTGGAATGCCGGAAATCCTGCAAATTCTAAAAAGACAAAAATGGTTGCTGATTGGTATCACTATCATTATGGTTCTACTGGCTCTTCTCTACAACCTCTTTTCAACTCCGGTCTATCGTGCTGCAACGATGATAAAAAAGGAAAAGCCGCTTAAGGACTACGGCAGCGATGATGTAAGTAAGATTATCCAAATGGGCTCGCCGGATGAGATTGAAACTGAAATAGAAATTCTTAAAACCCGCGCTGTTTTGGATAAAGTTGTTGATGAGCTTATGCTGTTTTTTCACGTGGGTAAAATTGATCTTCCCAATACGCCGGTTCAAGAATACAATATGGATTTGGCCGATTTTAAGGAACTTTATACAAACTTTTATGAGAACCCGGCCTGGTGGCCAAGATTCTCTGAATTTGCATTTATGCCGGGTTATGAAGGCGGCAGCTACTTTATTGATATATCCAGCGACACATTAAGGCTCTTTAATGCAGAAGAGCTACGCGTTTTGAACGTAATCACCAATAGCAAAAATGCCCGCTTTCAGGCTGAAGGCGTTGGGTTTACTGTTGACTGCAGTAAAATAATTTCCGGATCGCAAATCTATTTTTCCCTGAAAGACCCGGATGTCGCCATTCTCGATCTGAAAAATAATATTGAAGTCGATGCCTTACGCAAGACCAGCATCTTCCGCGTCTCTGCGGAATCGCACTCTCCATATATGGCCATGTTGTTGGCGAATACGTTGGCAGATAAGTTCCGCGAAACGCGCCTGGAGCATAAGCGACAGACCATCCGCTATTCGTACGACTTTGTTGATAAGCAACTTGAAGAGATTAACGCGAATCTGAAGGCTGCGGAAGCTGAGCTAAGCGGGTTTCGCAGTAAGAATCAAATTGTAGCAATCGATGAAACCTCGCGTGGGACCATCGAGTTTCTAAGCAATTTGGAATCGGAAAAAGTTAAGACTGATCTGCAGTTAGCAGAGTATCGCAATCGACATAAAGCGCTCTCGGATGCTGTTGGTGAGACAGGCTACTTCGATCAAACATACTTGACGCCAACTCAATCCGATCAACGCGATTCGCCTTTTTCGGTCTTACTGAGGCAGCTTTCCGAAGCAGAGCTCGAACGCCTTGAGCTTCTGCAAAAGCGAACGGATAATCACCCTGATGTTTTGGCAATAGACCAGCGAATTGAGCAGATAAAAACCCGCTTGGCCGGATTTAATCAAAATACGATCACTTCCTACCAGGTATTCATTACGTCGCTTGAACAGAAACAGCGGGATCTGCGACGCCTTATTCGCAAATACGAATCTAAAATTAAAGCTCTTCCGGCATTTGAAACGCGGTTGCTGAGCCTGAATCGCAAAAAAGGCGTCTATGAAAAAATGTTTGTTCAGCTTTTGGATAAGCGTGAAGAAATGCGGATGGCTGAACTTTCTAAGCTTCAGGATATTGTCATTGTAGACCCGGCAGATGTACCCTATCGTCCGGTTCGACCGCGCCAGCGTTTTAATCTGTTCTTTGGATTGGTTTTTGGTCTTATGTGTGGATTAGTAACAATTTTCTGGCGAGAGTTGCGCAGTGATACGATCCGTAGCATAAACGAGATTGAAGATGTATACGGCCTTCCGGTGATGTCGATTCTACCGGTTTATCCGAAGCAATATATTCGCGAAATTGATAATGAGTTTACTCTGGAAAACCATCTCGAGCTGCTTACCGATGCCGAGTTTGGCTATAAGGAAGCATATCGCGTGTTGCGAACGCGATTGTCGCATACTCTGAAGGATAACAAGATTTTCATGGTGTCCAGCTGTGAAGAGAATACCGGGAAAACCACAGTTCTCACAAATTACGCAGTTGCTTTAGCACTTGCTGAAAAGAAGGTGTTGGTAATTGACTGCGACCTGCGCAAGCCGAAGGTTGGAGAATTTTTTGGTCTGCCATATCGCTCTCCGGGGCTAATTGGTTTTTTGACCAGGGAAACGCCCAGGCCAACCATCTATACACCTTTTGAAAAGATAAACGGTCGTAAGATAAAGCTCGATGTTATTCCTTCTGGCGGCACTGTAGACAATTCCAGTGAGCTTCTGGATTCTGAAGAGTTCCGAATGTTCTTGAACGACATTGCAACGTATTATGATTATGTATTAATCGATACGCCGCCGGTAACACGAACGGTAGATGCTCTGGTCGTTGGCGGATTTATTAAGGAAATGGTGTTTATTATTCGCCCCAACCTTACGCATAAAGATAGCCTGGCCGGTGCCTTGCAAGACCTGAGACAGTTTGATGTGAACGTCTTGGGAACGGTTGTAAACGCCTGCGATGAGAAGCTCATGAAAGAACAGTACCGACACGGTTATAGCTATGGATATGGATATCAATATCAGGATCAACCGGATACCGGACGGATTCTGTAAAATAGACTACTCGCATTCCTGGTAGTCTTAACACTAAACGGATTTTGCAGGTTGGGAATTGAAGCTGTTAACTCGTACATCCTTACCTCATGCTTCGGAAAAGCTGGATACAGTTGTTACGAAGCATAATGGCTGGTATGCCATAGAGGACTTTAAGCTATTTCTCAGACGTGAGCGCGAGCGTGAGCAGCGCACCGGCTGGGTTACGGCTTTTGTCTCTATTTCATTACCAAACTATCAGAAACGTTCGTCGGCTATTTCTAACCGAAGTTACGATCGCTTTTTGGCTCAATTTATTGGTATCATTGCCAATAATACACGTGATGCCGATATCAAGGCCATCTCAGATAATTATCGCATTTCATTACTGCTGGTCGATACCTCAATGGATCAGGCTAAGCAATTCATTGATAAAATTTCTAAGATTCTGTCAGAGTATTTTAAGGGAGAGAACGTTGATCAAGAGCTTCAACTACTCCAAAATGTTCTCATTGCTTCCTATGCTCTTAGCTCGATAGATAATGGTGGAGAAGTACGCGGTGACGCTATTTCCCTCAAGCATTTCAGATTTCAGGATGAAGTGGATGGGCCAGCGCCTGAGAACGGCAAGCTTAATAACGCAACGCCTGCTGATGACAGCTTCTATTTTAATTGGGGAATTTTTAGTGCGTCTACACAGCCGTCTCAATTAGACCCGGCACTGACAGCAGGCCGGACGAAACAATCTTATCATACAGCCTATCCTTTTCTGAAAAGATGTGTCGACATAATTGGCAGCCTTGTGGGAATTCTTCTCTTTCTACCACTGATGGTATTGATTGGAGTCCTTGTTAAATTCACATCTAAAGGACCAATGCTGTTTAAACAAAAACGGATTGGATATCGTGGAGAAATCTTTACCTTCTTGAAATTCCGCTCTATGCGCACGGATATGGATGATTCGATCCATCGGGAATACGTTACCAAGCTGATTGAAGGAAAGAACGATCAGATAAACAATGGCTCGGGCGAGGATCCTGTGTATAAAATTACACACGATCCACGAATAACCAAGATTGGTGGCTTTCTAAGGAAAACCAGTCTGGATGAAATACCACAATTTTTCAATGTGCTGAGTGGGAAAATGAGCTTGGTTGGTCCACGACCACCGATTCCCTATGAAGTAGACATGTATGAAGACTGGCATTTGCGTCGAATCATGGAAGCAAAGCCGGGTATTACCGGATTGTGGCAGGTATATGGCCGCAATCAGACAACATTTGATGAGATGGTGCGCCTCGATCTCCAATATATAAAGAAACGATCCATCCTTCTGGATCTGAAACTGATTCTACAAACGATTACGGTACTATTTAACCCTGGAGCAGGGTTGTAATGGAAGGAGAAATGAATGCTTAAAGTTGGAGTCGTTGGATGTGGGTACTGGGGCCCAAACCTGATTAGAAATTTTCGAAATGCAAAAGACTGCACGGTTGTTATGTGTGCGGACAAGAATGAAGAACGTCTTGCTAAAATGAAATCACTTTATCCGGAAGTAGAAACGACCACGGATCATCGCGATCTATTGCGCGGAGATATTGCTGCCGTTGCTATCGCAACACCGGTGTGGACACATTTTCCGCTCGCCAAGGAGTTCCTAAATGCGGGTAAACATGTTTTTATCGAAAAGCCGATTACGCCCTCAGCTAATGAATGCCTGGAATTGATTGATCTTGCCGAAAAGAAGAATCGCAAGCTAATGGTAGGGCATACGTTTGAGTATACGGCAGCGGTAAATAAAATACGCGAAATTGTGCGCAGTGGAGAGCTTGGCGATATTATGTATATCAGCAGCACGCGCGTAAACCTGGGGCTTTTTCAGCCGGATATCAATGTGATCTGGGATCTGGCGCCACACGATATTTCCATTATTTCATATGTGCTTGGTAAAGATCCGGTCTCGGTGAACGCCCAGGGAAGTGCACACTTCAAGGAGGATATTGAAGATGTGGCAATGACGACGCTGAATTACGATAATGGCACAATTGCCTTTCTACATAATAGTTGGTTAGACCCCAACAAAATTCGCAACATGGTCTTTGTCGGAAGTAAGAAGATGCTCGTTTACGATGATATCAGTCCAAACGAGAAGATCAAGATTTATGACAAGGGTGTGGATAAACCGAAATACTATGACAGCTTTGCAGAATTTCAGTTTTCCTACCGCTATGGTGACATTTATATTCCACGAGTCGAGGAAACAGAAGCCCTTAACAGCGAATGTAATCACTTCCTTAATGCTATTCGAAACGATACCACGCCACGCAGCGATGGCTATAGTGGACTCAGAGTTGTGCGCATTATTGAAGCCGCATGCAAATCTTTGCGTGAAAACGGATCGGCAGTTCCTTTAGAGCCGCTGGAAAAGCTTCAAGCAGTAGAGGAGAATTAAGATGGATTTTCAGAAGATCGCCCCGGACGTTAAGCTGGCGAAAACAGCCAAAGTCTTCAGCTTTGTCAATCTATACGGTTGTGAGATTGGTGAGAATAGTAAGGTTGGCACTTTCGTAGAGATACAAAAAGGCGCAGTGGTCGGTGCGAATTGCAAAATATCCAGCCATTCATTTATCTGCGAAGGCGTAACCATCGAAGACGGGGTTTTTATTGGACACGGCGTGATGTTCATAAATGATGTGTATCCACGCTCTACAACTGAAGACGGTGAATTGCAGACCGATAGCGATTGGGAATGCGTTCCCACCCGCATATGCGAACGCGCTTCAATTGGTTCAAATGCCACCATTCTCTGTGGCGTTACGGTTGGGAAAAATGCAATAGTCGGTGCAGGAAGTGTTGTTACAAAGGATGTGCCCGAGAATACAATCGTTGCCGGAAACCCGGCGCGCGAGATACGACATATTGAGGAGACCAAATAGATGCGAGTACCTTTTCTGGACTTGAAAGCTCAGTACAATAGCATTAACACGGAAGTTCATGAAGCCATTCAAAAAGTCATTGATAAAACTGCTTTTGCCGGAGGACCGTTTGTAAATGCCTTCGAAGAAGAATTTGCTTCCTATTGCACAACCGAATATGCCATAGGTTGCAGCAGCGGAACCTCTGCTCTTTGGTTGGCATTGGCAGCCCTTGGCGTTGGCCCGGGAGACGAAGTGATTACTGCGGCAAATACTTTTATTGCTACTGCGGAAGCGATCAGCTTTGCCGGTGCGACGCCTGTATTTGTCGATATTGAAGAGAACTCGTTTAATCTCGATGCCAGCTTACTTGAACAGGCTGTTACATCGCGCACCAAAGCCGTAATTCCGGTTCATTTGTTTGGCCAAATGGCAGACATGGATCCGATTATGGAAATTGCCCGTCGACATAATCTGTTTGTTATAGAGGATGCCAGCCAAGCTCACGGTGCAGAGTACAAAGGAAGGCGTGCCGGTTCCATTGGTGACATTGGCTGTTTTTCTTTCTATCCGGGGAAAAACCTTGGCGCATATGGAGAAGCAGGTGGCATTGTTACCAATAGTGCTGAGTGGGCTGCTAAAATGAAGATGATAAGAGATCACGGCCAGTCGAAAAAATATCATCATGAAATTATTGGATGGAATGGTCGAATGGATGGAATTCAGGGGGCAATACTCAGCGTAAAGCTGCGCCATCTGGAAACCTGGACAAATGGACGCCGTGCAAATGCCGGGCTCTATCAGAAATATCTCGCAGATACCGAGGGCGTGCTGCTGCCAAAGGAGGCTGACCAGGCTCGTCATGTGTATCATATATATGCGATTCGTACATCAAATCGTGATGAGTTGATGAAAAAACTCAGCGAAAAGGAAATCTATTGCGGTATTCACTACCCGATTCCACTGCATCTGCAAACTGCCTATAGCGATATGGGACATAAGCGCGGCGACTTTCCGGTTACGGAAGCCTGTGCCGATAGCTATATCTCACTACCCATGTTCGCAGAACTGACCGAAGAACAGATTGCTTTTACTGCAGCAACCATAAAGCAATTGATGTCTGAAGAAGTGCCTGTTGGAGTATAGAAAACGAGACGCAGGAAGATTGAAGGCGTAATATATTCGAAGGATTGAATGCTATGTACACAGGGAAAAGTTTGCCGGATCTGCTGGCGGAAGGATTACAGCTGTGGCTAAAGGGACCCGATCAACTCGGGTTTAAGGCGCCGCGCGGCAAACTTTCTCCTGAGCTTAAAGAAAAGCTTATCGCTGCAAAGCCCGAGCTTTTGGTTACGCTGGAGCGAAACAGGAAATATGCGGCCTGTTCTTTCGCACAACACCGGCTGTGGTTTCTTGAGCAATTAGATGGCGCCAACCCTGTCTACAATATTCATGCTACCCATATGCTGGAAGGGGAACTGAATGTTGAGGCACTGCAAAACAGCATCACTAAGGTTCTTCAAAGGCATGATTCCCTGCGCACGGTGTTCGATGCCGCTGACGGTCAGCCGTTTCAGGTAATTGCTGATTCCGTTGAGTTTGAACTACAGCAAACCGATTTAACCGCTGTTGAAGAAAGTCTGCGCGACGAGGCGATTGAGCACCATTTGCAAAAAGCCGCGGTAGACACGTTCGATCTACAGCAGGGGCCGTTGATACGGTTCAGCCTCTATAAACTTTCCGATACCCGCCATGCGTTTATGATTCTTACGCATCACATTATTTTTGATGGTATCTCACTCGGTCTATTGATCAATGAACTGAGTGCTTCTTATGAAGCACTAATTAGCGGAAAAGAACCGGATTTGCCGCAGCTGCAAAGTAGTTATGCTGATCACGTTAGCTGGCAGCGTCAGTGGTTTAGCGGCGACGTCGCTCAGAAACAATTGGACTATTGGAAAAATAAGCTGGCCGGTGACCTGGAATCGCTGAATTTGCCATTGGACTATCAGCGACCGCAAATTCAGGATACGAGCGGCGATATTCTTTTCTCCGAGATTCCACAAGAGCTATTGAACCGGTTGGATGCTACAGCAAAGCAACACAAGGTCTCGCTGTTTATGCTGCTCGTTACAGCGGTTAACGTGTTGTTGTCTCGATACTGTAGTCAGGATGATATCTTGCTCGGCCTTCCGGTTGCCAATCGCTCGCGAAAAAAAGTTGAATCTACTGTCGGCTACTTTGCCAATACCCTGGTTTTGCGCACAAATCTGGCCGACGAACCTACCTTTGCAGAAATGCTACAGCGCGTTCGTACTGTTTGTTTGGATGCGTATAATCATGAAGATGCTCCATTTGAACAAGTTGTAAGTGCCGTTCAACCGGCTCAGGATCGTAGTCGGACACCACTCTTCCAGGCAATGGTTAGTTATGATGAAGCAGTTAATCATGCCCGAAAGCTTGGGGAAGTGACAATGGAGCGAATGCCGATAAGAAGCAGGGCAGCACGTACCGACCTGACTATTTGGATGAGTAAAGAGATCGATTCTATTCGCTTTGCCTTTGAATATGCCACAAAGCTATTTCGCCCGGAGACTATCAGGCGGATGATGGATGGATTCCTTGCGCTCCTTGAAGCTGTGGTATTAGATACTTCTTTGCCGATAAGCATACTTCCGGTAATAACCGCCGAAAATAAACACCAGCTGTTGAGAGAGTGGAACCAAACGCAAGCCGATGTGCCGACAAATTGCTGTTTCCATCAGCTGTTTGAAGAAAAGGCTAAGGAGAAACCCGGTCAGATAGCTGCTTCATTTAATGGCAGTCAAATTAATTATGATGAGCTCAATAAAGCAGCAAATCGACTCGCAAATCTGCTGATAGGCTATGGTATTGAATCTGGCGACCTGCTCGGTATTTGTATGGATCGCTCCTTGAGCATGCTTATTGGCTTATTGGCTGCCCAAAAGATTGGTGCCACCTACATACCAATGGACCCGTCGTTTCCTGTAGACCGCTTGCAATACATGTGCGAAGACGCTGATGTGAAGTGTATTCTTTCCGAGACCGTTTATGGCGAATTAGTAAGTGGTTTTTCCGGTGAACAAGTTTTCTATGATCAGCTTGAAGAAGAGCTGATGCAACAGCCCGATCGCAATTTGGATATTCGAATCTCTCCTACGGCAGCGATGTACATGATTTATACTTCTGGTTCTACAGGAAGACCGAAAGGCGCTTTGCTGCCGCATTCTGCAGTTGTGAACTTTTTGAATTCAATGAGTAAGTCCCCGGGAGTGCAGGCCTCCGATCGGTTATTAGCGATCACCACTCTGTCTTTTGATATTGCAGTCTTAGAACTTTACCTGCCGTTGATGCAGGGAGCCTGCGTTGTTATCGCAGATAGCAAGACGGTAATGGATCCGCCTTCACTGAAGCTGCTTTTGAGCAACGAGAATATTACGGTAATGCAAGCAACACCCACAACTTGGCGGATGCTCCTGGAAACAAGCTGGAATCCTCCACCGCAGTTTAAAGCTTTATGCGGTGGAGAAGCAATGCCACAGTCGTTGTGCAACAGCCTGCTGAAAAAAGGCGTGGAACTGTGGAATATGTATGGTCCTACCGAAACATGCGTCTGGTCTTGCGTTCAAAGAATGCAGCCGGAGCATGACCGCATCCTTATTGGCAGGCCGATCGATAATACAACGATTTACATTCTCGATAAGCATCTGAATCCCGTTCCGCAGGGAGTTGCCGGTGATCTGTGGATTGGCGGTGTCGGATTGGCGTTGGGCTATCATAACCGCCCTGAACTGACCGTAGAACGTTTTATTGATAATCCATTCTCAAGCGAGCCTGATTCAAGGCTATATAAAACGGGGGATTTAGCACGCTATGTAGCTGATGAAACGCTCGAATGTTTAGGCCGCGATGACTTCCAAATAAAGATACGCGGATATCGGATTGAACCCGGTGAAATTGAGGTGGCCTTAAAAAGCTATTCCGGGATTGAACAAGCGGTTGTTACGGTAAAGACATTTTCTGAGGATGATGAAAGGCTGGTCGGCTACGTTATTTCAGAGAATCAAATTGAAGAACAACTACAATCGATTCGGCAACACATGAAAGAGGCGCTACCGGACTACATGATTCCCGCAGCAATAATGCAGCTCGATACAATTCCACTGACACCGAATGGTAAAATTGACAGAAATGCGCTACCACTGCCACAGCCCAAGGTGTCCACTATTCCGATTGAGGTAAAGCGCCCGGTTACCAAATTGGAAGCGAAGCTGATCGCTATTTGGGAATCCGTTTTGATGGCGAAATCTATTGGAGTGAACGACAATTTTTTTGAGATTGGCGGACATTCATTACTGGCTGCGCGAATCTTTGCTCGAATTGAGAGTGAGTTGGGTAAAAAATTGCCGCTGGCCACGCTCTTTACCGTACAAACGATTGCCGGACTCGCCGCAGCGATGCAGGAAGAAACGGTCTCTTCAGACTGGTCTTCGCTGGTGCCAATCCAAACCTCTGGTGACCGTCCACCGTTGTTCTTAATTCACGGTGCCGGTGGGAATGTGCTGCTTTATCGCGACTTAGCTCATTATTTAGGAGACGATCAGCCCGTTTATGGTCTGCAGGCCCAAGGGCTCGATGGCTCGATGAATTATCTGACTCGTTTTGAAGAGATGGCTGAGCGTTACATCTCCGAAATCAGAGCTCAACAGCCGAGTGGACCATATTACTTGGGTGGTTATTGTCTTGGCGGCACTCTGGCGTTTGAAGTGGCTAAGCAGCTAACGAGTGTCGGAGAGCAGGTTGCACTCGTGGCCATGTTCGAGACATTTAACATACATGTGCTGAATAAAAAAGTTCACTCGAAGCCTTACCAGATTCTACACAAAATGCAAAATTGGAAGTTTCACTTTGAGAATCTGATGGCACTGGATGCAAAGAGTCGTGCAGACTTCTTCCTCGAAAAAGCACGCGTAGAACGCAGCAGGGCCAAGGCTTCGCTGGAAGTTGGCGTGAACAATCTTTTTCGAAAGTTAGGCCGTGCCAATCTTGTCGAAGACAAGCCGGCTCCCGTTATTCTCGACCCTATTAATGATCGCGCACAATATCACTATGTGCCAACACCATACTCAGGGCGCATAACCCTTTTCCAACCGGTAAAAAGTTTCGCAGGATTCGAGGATGAATTCAGTGGTTGGAGTGGACTTGCGGAAGGTGGAATTGACCTTCAGGAAATGCCGTTAAGGCCGCGTGGCATGATGGTGGAACCGTTTGTTAAACTTTTAGCTGAAAAACTAAACGTTTGTATAAGCAAAAGTAGGCGAACCTATTTTGCTCAAGAAACCAATGACCCTAAAAAGACAGGAATGTCTGATGAAGCGAGATAGCAAAGTCAAAAAGTTGTATTATATGGCACGGCCGGTAATTCCGCGTCGGATTCAGCTGTCTGCCAGAAGAAAGCTAATAGCGCGACAACGCGAGCAGTTCCGCGAAAGCTGGCCGATTTTGAAAAGCGCATCTAAGCCACCAATGGGTTGGCGGGGATGGCCGGAGGGCAAACGCTTTTCAGTGGTTTTGACGCATGATGTGGAAACATATCGCGGACATGAACGCTGTATGAGGCTAATGGATCTGGAGAAAAAGCTGGGATTTCGTTCCTCATTTAACTTCGTTCCAGAACGGTATGACGTTTCACCGGATTTACGCAGCCAACTACAGTTGCATGGGTTCGAGGTGGGTGTGCATGGTCTGAACCATGATGGAAAACTGTATCGCAGCAAAAAAACCTTTCGAGAACGAGCAAAGAAGATAAATCAATATTTGGAAGAATGGCAGGTCTCGGGATTCCGCTCACCGGCGATGCATCATAATTTGGATTGGATACGGATGTTAAATATCGAATATGATTGTTCTACATTCGATACCGATCCGTTTGAACCGCAATCGGATGGTGTTGCAACTATCTTTCCGTTTTGGGTGGAAAGTGCTCGTGACGAAAAAGGTTTTGTTGAAATGCCTTATACCCTGGCTCAGGACTTTACTCTTTTTGTGCTAATGCAGGAAAAAACGATTCATCTTTGGCAGCAAAAGCTGGATTGGATTGCCGAAAACGGCGGAATGGTGCTGATAAATACCCACCCGGATTACATGCGATTTGGTAGCGCCAAGCCGGGAATTGAAGAATATTACGTCGATCGATATGTCGAATTATTGTCTTATATAAACGAGCGATATGCGGGTGATTTCTGGCATGTTTTACCTTTGGAGATGGCGCGATATTGGTCAGAATACGTAGAATCGGATAAAAATACATCCGATATCGGTTTTGTTTTATAAGATGTTTGATGAGGTTTACACGCTTTCCCGGGATGGATAGCAGGTGATGTAAAGAGGAAATAGAGAAAGCAATAAGTCTGTTTTATGCAGACTCTTATGGAAGGAAAGAAATGAAACGCATCGCAATGGTTGTGTATTCCTATTATCCCAGTGACCCGCGGGTAACGCGGGAGGCGCTTGCCCTTAGCGAGAAAGGTTATGAAGTAGACATTATTTGTCTAAGAGGAGAATCTGAAGCAGCAAAAGAAACGGTTGATGGAATTACAGTTTACCGGTTGAATATGAGTCGCCATCGTGGCAATATGCTGCGGTATCTGTGGGCATACTTCTCGTTTCTTATGCGTTCTTTTGTAAAGCTGAGTCTGAAACAACTTAAGAAAAGCTACGACATTGTTCACGTCCACAACATGCCCGATATCTTGGTCTTATCGGCACTGCTTCCAAAGTTAATGGGAGCCAAAATTGTTCTGGATCTGCACGATCCCATGCCGGAAGTATTCATCGCAAAGTTTGAGTCTGGCTACAGTCATCCGCTAATTCGCTTATTAATGATGATGGAAAAGTTTAGTGTCGGTTTCTCGAACCTTGTGCTTACCCCTAACCTGGCATTTCGGGATCTGTTTATCAAACGAGGTTGTCCGGACTGGAAAATTCACATTGTAATGAATTCTCCTGTCGAGGAAATCTTTGATGAGAAACTTAATGCTTTGGCATCTTCTGCTGAGAGGCTTGATGACGCGCCTGAGCCCTTTGTGGTAATGTATCACGGAAGCGTAGTACGACGTCATGGATTAGACGATGCCGTAAAAGCCGTTAAGTTGCTAAAGGACAAAATTCCAATGCTGCACTTTAACGTTTTTGGCGGGGGCGAGTTTGTAGAGCCTTTCAAAAAGGTCGTGCGTGATGAAGGTGTGTCTTCACATGTTACCTACTTCGGTGGAGTGAGTATTGAGCGTATTGCCAGAGAAATTGCGCGCGTTGATGTTGGGATTATTCCGAATAAAAGAAGCCCGTTTACCGATATCAACCTGCCAACCCGTATTTTTGAGTATCTATCAATGAAAAAGCCGGTTATCGCTTGCCGAACGCACGGGATCCAGGATTATTTTTCCGAGGATGAAATCCACTTCTTTGAGCCAGGAAATATTACAGATCTTGCGCGAGTGATCGGAGATATTTACGACAACCGTGAGCGAGCTTTGGCCGTTATGCAGCGCGGACAGGCAGTCTATAATTCCTATCGGTGGACAAAGCAGAAAGACTACCTGGTACGTTTGGTCGATGCTTTGCTTGCGGATGGAATAAAGCAGATTCAACCGGAGCTTCCGGAAGATATAACTCGTGACGTAGTGGATGCACCCTTTTCAGGGTAAAAAGCTTATCCAAGAGCGCTAAATGAACAACAGGCTGATGCAAATATGAAGTATACCTTAATTACTCCGGCTCGCAATGAAGAGGCCTATTTGGAAAAAACGATTCAGACCGTTATTGCACAAACAATCCTGCCGCAGCGCTGGGTAATTGTCAGCGATGGCTCGACGGATCGGACAGATGAAATAGCCGGTAAATACGCAGCAGAATACGATTTCATTCAGTTGATTGCCAATGATGCAGATGCCGAGCGCAATTTTGGCTCGAAATCGAAAGCTATCGAGTATGGCTATAAACAACTTTCCGGAATCGATTACGATTACATCGGAAATCTTGATGCCGATGTCGCCTTTGCCCCAAATTATTACGAGCAAATTCTGACGAAATTTGAAGAAAATCCGAAACTTGGAGTAGCGGGAGGCATTCGATATGATCTGGTCTCGGGTGAAACGTTTGAAAAAGTAATGTGCGCTAAAAATAGTGTCGGTGGACCATTTCAACTTTTTCGACGGGAATGTTATGAAAAAATCGGCGGTTACTTGCCATTAAAATACGGTGGTGTCGATGCCGTTGCCGAAACGATGGCCAGGATGCATGGCTGGCAAGTTCAGTCATTTGATGAGTATCGTGTTAACCATTTTCGTCGCACCGGAACTGCCGGGCGCGGCATTATCCACGCGCGATTTCGCGCCGGAATTAAAGACTACCTGATCGGTTATCATCCCCTTTTTCAACTGCTTCGAGGAACATATCATATGCTGGGCAGCCCGTTTCTAATCGGTGGAGCTGCATTTCTAAGCGGCTACTTTTGGGCAGCATTGCGTCGCTTAAAACGTCCGGTTTCTGATGAGTTTGTCAGCTACCTGCGTACCGAGCAAATGGCGCGGCTACGTGGCAAGAATGCGGCTTTTCGCTTATAGCACTATAAATTAGCATTAATTAGCAGGGAATATGGATAAAGGGTTTGTAAAATCTTTCTTGAAAGGCTCCGCCGCCGCTTCTATCGGGCAATTTGCGTCGATTGCCTTTCACTTCCTCAGCATAATGGTGCTTACCAGGAAGATGCCAAAAGAAGAATTTGGTATTTATTTACTCATCCTTGTTGTAGTACATCTCCTGAAAATTCTTAGCGGGCTCGGTCTGGATCTGACGCTCGTAAAGTTTATTGCCTCTCGCAAAGAGCATACGAAGTCTGGTGTACTGGGCACAGTTTTGACGCTTCGTGCGATGCTTCTTGTTCTCTTCGGAGCATTGGTTTATGGGGTTGGGCATTTGCTGACCCCGATGCTGGATGTGCGGATTAATGACTATCTGATTTATATTCCAATTATTGTCTTTTTTGCCAGCTTTCGGGAATTATTCTTCTTTTTATTTCAGGGGTTAAAGCAATTTAAGCATTACGCAATTGTACAGGTGCTGTCTGCACTATTCAAGTTTGGATTGATTTTCTGGGCGTATTGGGTGAATGCTTTATCAGTAAGCAATCTTCTGATGATCGAAATTATCGCATTTGCCATTTCGCTCGTAGTGCAAATTGCATTGACGCCAATGAAGGAACTTGGCGGCTATTCGTTTAAAATGGAAAGTGTGCGTGAACTACTGCAATTCGGCTTGCCGTTATATGCGAATAACGTTCTAACCTTCCTGTATGGTCGAGTGAATGTGTTTATGATTGGTGCATTTCTTAATCCGGCAAGCATTGCTTCATTTGAAGTCGCGGGAAATATCCCGGGTGGATTTGCTCGAATCTTCAAGTCTTTTATCGTTGTGTATTTTCCCAACCTCGCTACGCTTTTTGCTGAGGGAAAAACACGCGATGCAGAGAAGGTTATGAATAAGTCGTTGGTTATTTGTGCGACAGCAGTAGCGTTTCTGACAATGGGCGCGTTTGCATTTCGCGAGGAAATTATGACGCTAATCTTCTCAGAGAATTATCGGGAAGCCGCACTGGCCTTCGCTTTGTTAATGCTGAGCTTTTTACTTTATGCACAGGCATCGATTATGGGCTATTCTTTAGTGTCCGCCGGTTATTCCGGCGTTCCCGTAAAAGCCAATATAATTTCCAGCCTGCTTAACCTGGCATTGAGCATTGTTCTAATTCCAAAGTATGGCTATATAGGCGCGGTATATTCGGTGATTGCCATGAACGCTGTTTCGCAGATTGTTTACCTCTACTTTTTAAGGAAAAACAATATTAAGGCCGACATTATAAATTACGTGAAGCCGCTTGTATTAGCGGTCGGATTACTGGTGCCGTTTATGATGGCAGGTGAACTTCATATTCTACTTCGCGCTTTGCTGCCTGTCTGTTATGCCGTAGCTGCTGGTCTTTTACTGCCCGATATTCGCAGTCTTCTTATGATGCTACTAAAACGCGGTAACAAGAGCGATATGTCTACGGAGTCGGCGTCATGAAGATTATTATGGTAGACAGCCTGGTGGATAACGATTATGCGATCTGTCTTTGCGATGCGCTTCAGCAAAGTGGTGCGGATGTAAGTTTAGTGGTTACCGAAAATCGTCGCGTGCCGGAGAACGTATCGTTCGATTTGCAGTTTATGGCACCATCAAAAGCACAGGGCATTAGCAAGATAAGCAAGCTCTGGAAATATTTTCGCTATCTGTATCGCCTGCGTAAATTTGCAAAATCGAGCAATGCTGCTGCCATACACTTTCAGTTCTTTCGACGTGAAAGACTCGATACCTTCTACTTTGTATTACTACGATTGCTGGGCTACAATGTCATTCATACTGCACATAATGTGTTGCCGCATGAGCGCAGCCGTATCGACTTCTATCTGAAATATCTGGTCTATCTTTCTGCCCGGCAAATTGTTGTGCACTCCGGCTATATTCGGGATAAGTTGCTGGCATCATTCCGGGTTACACCGGGGAAGGTGCACATCATTCCGCACGGGAATTTTGATATGTATGTGCCCGAAGAAGAACTTACTGTTGCAGAGGCGCGGTCGAAGATCAATCTTCCGGAATCGGCAGCTGTCGTGCTATGTTTTGGTCATATCCGCGAATACAAAGGCATTGACATCCTGATTCAGGCTTTCGATTTAGCAGCACAGGAGGAAAAAGACCTGCATCTTATTATTGCCGGAAGTGCCCGGACGCAGGAACTGAAGGAGCGCTACTGCGTGCAGATTGATGCGATTTCTGCGAGTGATCGAGTGCAATATGTACCGGACTTTATCCCCAATGAAGCGGTTGCCGAATATTTTACTGCGGCGGATATAATTGCTCTACCGTATCGCGCAATAGATCACAGTGGAATTGTACATCTGGCGTACTCTTTTGGTAAGCCGATAATTGCTACACGGGTAGGAGATTTTAGTGAGGCCGTTGAAGAGGGCAAGAGTGGCTTTCTCGTTGAGAAAGAAGATGCGAAGGCTTTAGCAGAAGCATTAAGGTTGGTAGCAGGTAGCAAAGGCAAGCTGGTCGAAATGGGTGAGTATGCCCAAATGCTGAACAAAACAAAATATTCATGGCAGGATATTGCCCGCAAAACCAGAGCAATATATAAATAAGTTTTAGGGCGTACCAAGGTATTACGAGAATTAAGCATGAAGACGATCCGACACCAAGAGATAATGTTCGTTTATCAACAGCCAACTATTTATTCGCGTGTTGCTGAGTTTGCCTTTTATCTGATGGCAGCCGCCGTCCTTTTTGGAACGACTATGCCGTTCCCGGAAACGGAAGGATTTAATGCAGAAAATACCTCGAATATAATGAATCAGATTGTATTCAGTTTCCTCCTTTTATCCGGAACCTTCTCACTTATTCCGCTACGTATGGAAGCACTAGCCATTTTGCGTCGTGAGAAGCTGCTTATTATATTGCTGGCCTGGTGCACAATTTCGCTGATGTGGTCGATATATCCATTTGTCGGCTTTAAGCGCTTGGTTCTGCTCTTGTCGGTAAGCGTAACTTCGCTTGCTGTATTACTACACTCGCGCAATAGGCCAAACCTACTTTCCCGCCTGAAATATGTTATTGGCATTTACATTCTGCTAACGATTGTGGTGTGCCTGGTTTTACCTGCTGCCAAAGATCCCAAATTTCATACCTGGCGTGGGTTTGAGCCGACAAAAAACAATCTGGGACAGGTTGCGCTTGTGTGCATTTTGCTGCTGTTTGTAACCTTTAAGTCTGAACAGGGAAAGCGTTACTTCTCTGGTGCTTTGCTAGCACTTACCGGAGTTGTATTAATAGGCAGCTGGAGCGTTACTTCAATAGGCGTATTGTTTGGTCTTCTGGGAATTGGTCTGCTGGTATGGGGAATAGATGTTGCGTTCAACTCTGCACCAATTGCACGGCTACTGAGTATTGTGGCGATTGCAGGCTTTGGTCTGCTGGCCTTGGGAGCGATGCTGTGGGCCCCGGAATTATTGACAACTATTCCGAAATCATTGGGAAAAGACATTACTTTTTCTGGTCGAACCTATCTATGGGAGTCGATGTGGTTAGAAATTGAACGCCATTGGATGTTGGGAACGGGTTATGCAGGATTTTGGAACCCGGAGAGTGTTGGGATGGAAGTGCTTCACGAAGAGTTTGTCTGGCTGCCTAACCAGGCACACAACGGCTATCTGGATGTGTTGAATGAAATTGGTTTGGTCGGGCTATTTCTCTTTGCTGCGCTAATAATCCGCTACTTGCGAGATGCAGTGGAGCTTGGAGAAGGATTCTACTGGCAATGGTTTATTGTTGCAATGCTGGTAATGAACCTTCAGGAGAGCACTTTTTTACGTCCGCATAATGCTTTTAATGTTTTTTTCCTCTTTGCATACTTCTCGTTGTTTGTGGAGCAACATTTTCGCGAAGTGCGGCGTTTTGGTGCAGACGATCAGCTGATATCACCTAACTGATCTTCTCCTAGTGACCGCCCTGAATATGGAAATTACCGGGCGGTGAGGGCGCAGTTGTATCATTTAAAATAAATTCCAGTGCACCAGCGTCGAAGGCCCCATTGTGCGGTCGTAAGGTTCCGCTTACGTCACGTGCGCTGCCGATGCCGCTAACATTTGCTCCCATGTTCAGAGCGATAGAACTTTCTTTAAGACGAAAGTCGTATTGCTGGAGATTTAAAAAATGTGGATTACCGCTTTTCCCGCCAGTTTCCTGTCCTTGCGAAGATTGAAATTCAGAAAAGCTAAACTTCGGTCCGCCCCAATAAATAATGTTGTCGACATTGGGGTAATACACATTGTTGTTTAACGTGTGCCCGGAGGTTGCTTCGGCATTCATAAACACTTCATATTGGCTGTTTTGTACCGTATGTCCATAAATGATATTGTTCTTCAGAGTGAGGTGTGTTGCGCTGTTATTGCGAATGCCACTAAACCCATTGTTGACAATCGTATTGCTAACAATATAACCATCAGCGCGATAAGTTGCCGGACCATTACCGTGACGGTGCAGAAAAATTCCGTTTTCCTGATTGTTGTAAATCAAATTACCCGAAATGTCATAGTCTTTCTGATAGCGAGTATAGATGCCACCGAGATTGTTATAAAGCGTGTTGTTACGGATGCGGTTTCCAATTTGCATAGATTGGGCATCAGCTGTATTAGGAAAAACATTTATTCCGAAGTGCAGTGGGTTATCATGCGAAATATTCTGCTCGATTAGAGTATAATTACTGTTCTCTGCATTAATGCCGTTCCAGCCGCAGTTGTAGACTTCGTTACCGCGAATGATATTGTAGTCACCCTGTCGAATCAAAATGCCTACACCCTTGGTTGTTGAACCGCAATTATAGATGATGCAGTTACGAATAATATTATGATCGCCTTCAATCCAAAGAGCCCAGCGAGCCACATTGCGAACTGTGAATCCATCGAAAATGATATAATTCTTGTCGATCCCATTGGATGCTGAACCTTTCCAATCGACAAACTTATCTTGTGCCGAGCCGCTGCCATCAATAATAACGCTCTCACCGGGAAATGCCTGAATGACCAAATAGTTGTTTGGTTCACCAGACACGGACATTCGCAGGGGATTGGTATAAACCCCTTCCCGAATAAAAATAGTATCACCAGCCTGAACCTGATTCAGAGCATGTTGAATGCTAAACCAGGGGTTCTCCTGAGTGCCGGTTGCACCATCTGATGCCTGAGCATTGTTTTTGTCTACAAAATAGGTCTCACCGCGCAGAGAAAAACTGCAGGCAAAGAACAGAAGCAGTGGCAACAGGATTAAGCGTTTTAATTCCATCTAAAACCATCTCTTTCAAGAGTTCACTTCATGTGGACTCACTTTCAATGAATAAGCCAATTATTGCGTAACAAGTGAATGATTGGTGTCACTGCACCAAGAAAAAATAATGCACGTCTTTTGTGACCCATTACCAGTTTAAGAGCAAAATTAATACCATTATTTGAAGCTCGAAACGTCGACTCTTTAGCGCCCCTCCCGCTTGATAAACTGTAAAAAAGCTACACAAATTGAGGAGGAGTATAGAGTTAGAATACAGAATGGCAAGATGCCGCGCAAAAATCGAAAGTTGACTGTCATCAACGCATGGTAGAATTGATTAGCGTATTTTGATAAATTATGCTGGTTAGATAGCACATGGGATGATCTGATCTTTCGAATGCGAATTTTGGTTAAGGACAGACTGGGATGAAACGTGATTTAAAGCGATTGAGCGATACACAGTTTGATCTGCTCATTATTGGTGGTGGTATTCAAGGTGCCGGAATTGCCTGGCGCGCTTCATTGGAAGGCCTGAAAGTTGCCCTCATAGACAAAAGCGATTTTGCTGCAGGAAGCTCTTCAAATACCTCAAAAGTAATATACGGCGGTATGCAGGAACTTCGCCAATACGGCATTAAGCGAAGCCGATATTCCATGCACGAACGCCTGCGCTTGATGCATATTGCACCCCATTTAGTCCATCAATTAAATTGTATTGTGCCAATTTACGGCGACGAGAATAAAACCAGCACCGGAATGAAGGCTGCGTTGAAGTTGTATGATTGGCTTGGACGAAAGCAGAACCGCGAGTTGGAAGACGAAGATGCACCTCACGCTGCCGAACCACTGGAAATTGAGAAGGTTCTCAAATTAATCCCTGGTGTAGATAAGGATGGACTGAAAGGCGGGGCCCGTTGGCAGGAAGCCGTGTGCAGTAATACTGAACGTCTGGTTATTTCTTTCCTGAAAACCGCATACATTCGTGGTGCCGCTCTGGCCAATTACATTCGCGCGCAGAAAATTATTACCGAGAAGAATAAGGCGATTGGCGTAGAAGTTCGTGATGAACTAAGCGGAGAGCAGTTTACCATCATGGCCGGTGAAATAGTTGATTGCAGCGGTCCATGGACAGATGAAATTTACGCTGGTAATGACGATAAAAAGAAAAAAGAAAAGCAATCCTATGTGGCGGGAATAAGCATTGTTACTCGTCAAATCATCTCTTCCGACCACTGCGTATATTTACGCCGCAGTTCTCATAGCGATCAATTTTACAACGTTATTCCCTGGCGCGACCGTTCGATCCTTGGCACAGAGTGGTTTCGCTATGAAGGACATCCCGATCATTTACAGATAAGCCGCGGACAGTGCTTACAGCTTATCGAGAACTTTAACCGAATTTATCCTCATGCGAACTTGAACTTGGCTGATGTCAGCTTTATCTACAAGGGAATGGTGCCGGGCAGCGGTGAGGACTATTTTGGCACAGAAACATTGAATAAGTTTCGCTTTCTCGATCATTCAGAGCATGGCGTAAAAGGATTAACGCGCATTGTCGGTGTAGAGTTCGGGGCGGCATTGCACGTTGCTGAAACCTTTTTGATGCGCCACTTCCCGCAGGTGAAACGACGTCCTTTAGCCGATCAGGGGGTGGTTGCCGGTGGTATGCCGATTGGAATTGAAGATTACCGCGAAGATTTGTTTAAGCGCTGGAAAGATCGTGTTGATATTAAAGAGCTCGAGCGGCTGTTTATGAATTATGGAAATGAGACCGAGCAGGTGCTGGTACGTTCCGAGAACAGCAGTCAGCGTGGTGGTGAACGTATTGATAATCGCTCAATTATGTTTGCTGAAGTGCGACATGCCTTAAGTGAGGAAATGGCTGTTAAGCTGACCGATGTCGTTATGCGGCGGACCGACCTTGGCTCTCATCAGCGTCCTTCCGAAATCGAACTTACCGACATTACCGAGCAAATGGCCTCAGTGCTACAGTGGAGCGAAAACCGCTGCGTCTCCGAGCTTACCGAATGCCGCGATCGCTATCCGTTTATGTATAACTAGCAGAACACAGAACACAGATGAAAAGGATGAAGCACCTGTAGATGCTTCGCGTCTCAAGCCAGAAGTGAAAAGATTTCCCCGCCTTGTCTCCCATTCTCCTTGTCTCCTTTTCCCAGCAGCGAGCTTGCGAGCGCATCAGTATCGCTCCCTTTTTCCTTGTCTCCCCATCACCCGCTCATTTCTGCAGCACCGCCTTCTGCATCCTACGCTGACCTGCGCTAAGAAGCTGGTAGAAGTAAATACCGGTTGAGAGAGCATTACCATTATCATCCTTACCATCCCACTCTATAGAATAAGCGCCCTTTTCCATAAAATCGTCTACCAATGTGCGGATCTTCATGCCAAGAGCATTGAAAATCAAGAGTTGCGTGCGACCCTTGGCAGGAATGGCATAGTCGATGGTGGTGGTTGGATTAAACGGATTAGGGTAGTTCTGAGCCAGGCGAAATTCGCCGGGTACAGGTGTATTCTCACCGGTCGAGGTAAGAATGCCGGAGGTGGCACTTAGTTCAGGGGTGGCAGCGCTTTCATTACCGGAGTAATCCACTGCGGTGAGTTTATAGAAATAGGTGCGGTTTTGCTCTACACCATGATCGCTAAATGAGGTGTTCGTGGCCTGCACGGTTGCATACGGCCTGTAGGTGCCGGACAAGGTATCGCGATAAATAACGTAATGTGAGATATCGGCTTCCGGACTGGCATCCCAGCTAAGCTCCAGCGGTTGCGCAGAAAGCTCCGGTAGCATAAAAGTCATAATTGCGCCTAAACAGACGCCTATTTTTTTAAGTAGCTTCACAGCTCGTTTCATTAAGACCCACCGTTTGAGAATACCAAACTAAGCGAATTGAGTCCTCATCCATCCAGAATGCCTTAACAAAAGCAAATCAGATACCAATAGTGGAAAAGCCGTAGAAATGCGGCTCTGTAATGTTGTCTGTATGATGGAAAACGGATTCTGTGCATATATTTCATCATTTTTTTGTATCCTTAGGGCAAGATGAGGTATCAATAAAGATGTGGTTTGGCAGAAAAAAGCCGAACCTGTTTTCGACAAGTGGGCACTGAACAAATAATTATACCCGCGCCGGAGCAATGTTGTAAAACCGTTGTTGGAGATGTTTATGAAAATGATGAGCTGTATACTTTTGATTGCTGCACTTTTTCTTGGCTGTAGCGAGCAACATTCTACGCTTGAAGTAGGAACCTGGCGAGCTCTTGTTAAACTACCTGGTGGTGAGCTGCCGTTTACACTGGACGTTCGAGAAAAGGGCAGCAGCTATGCCGTTACGTTTATTAATGGCGATGAACGCGTTTTGGTAGACAGCCTGCGTATCGATAAAGATCATCTTTATCTGAAGCTACCGGCATTTAATTCCACCATTGAAGCCACAATTGAGCGGCGTCATCGCCTTACCGGATTTCTAACGCTGATTAAGCGCGGTGGTAAAAAGCAGGTCATGTCTTTTGTTGCGATGCACGGTGAAGGTCATCGCTTCTCGAAGGAGGATGTAGCGAATCCGGTGGATGTCTCCGGGCGCTGGGCCGTGACCTTTCGTGAAGAATCCGGTGACAGCACGCTGGCGGTTGGTGTTTTTGAGCAGGATGGAAAAGTTGTAACCGGCACGTTCATGACGCCCACGGGGGATTATCGCTATTTGGCCGGGGAAGTAGCTGCTAACGGAAGCATGCAGCTTTCCTGTTTCGATGGTAATCATGCTTTTCTATTTAATGCAGTATTAGATGAGAACGATATGCTTAGCGGCAACTTTTGGTCTGGCACGCAATGGCATGAGACATGGACCGCAAAGCGGGATGCCGATGTTTCGCTTCCCGATGCATATCGGATGACTTACTTGAAAGATGGCTACGATCGCTTCGATTTTACTTTTCCTGATACTGATAGCAACAGCGTGTCTTTAACGGACGAGAAATATCGCGATAAGGTTGTTGTTCTGACAATTGCCGGAAGCTGGTGCCCAAATTGCCATGATGAGGCGGCATTTATGGCGCCATTCCATAAGCGCTATCGTGAGCACGGTCTTGAGATTGTTGGTTTAATGTATGAGCACTTTCGCGATTTTCCTACCGCCGCTAAGCAGGTAGAGCGCTTCCGCAAAAAATTTAAGATTGAGTATGACCTGCTGGTTGCCGGCTACTCCGATAAAGCCGATGCCGCTAAGACCTTACCGATGATCAATCATGTCCTGTCTTATCCGACCACTATCTTTATCGACAAGAAGGGTAATGTACGAAAGATTCATACCGGCTTTACCGGTCCTGGAACCGGCGATGCTTACGAAACGCTGACGCACGAATTTACCGAACTTGTGGAAACGCTGCTGGCCGAATAACGTATTGTAGAGTCGTACAATTGTGCGGCTCTACAATACGTCGATTTTATCTGCAATCAAATTAGCCTCGCCCGGGATGCGAGATTGAATGGTGCCGTGTATTCGGTAGGGACCCGGGCCTTTCACCAGATGCCCATAGCGGCTGTAGGTCTGCGCAAACAATACCACTTCACAAAGGCCGTGCAGATCTTCCAGCGTCAGAAATTTCATCAACTCTTTGTTTTGCGTGGTTACTCGTCTACTGGTAACCATCCAGCCAATAAACGTAACGCGCTTTCCTTTATTCTCTTCCAGCTGAAAAGATGTGATAGTATTCGCGCTGATATGCTTGGTGTAAAGCGTTAGCGGATGATCTGTAATGGCAAACCCCAATAGTTCAAGCTCGTAATAAATAGCCTGCCGCGGCGCATAAGGCTGAAGGCGAACCTGTTCCATCATGGCCTCGGTAAGGCTGCGTCGGCGTTTGTTCTTGAAGTAAAACTTATTGCGCAACAGCAGCTCCGGCTCGTTTGGGTTCAATGAGCGCAGTGCGCCACATTTTATCAGATTTTCCACTTCCCCTTCGCGTGGCGTTACCCGATTGATGAAATCGTAATAGTCACGAAATTGAGATTCACGTCGTTGCTCTACAATTCGTTGCTGAGTGCGAATGGTCAGCTCATGCACGCTTTCCAGGCCGGTAATAATCGTATCATGTGTGCAGATAAATACCCGTTCCGATTGTTGTACATCTGGTGGCAAGAGCTTGATACCCATGCGACGACATTCGGAGATGTAAGCAGACAGGGAATAAAACCCACCCTGATTGTTCAATACGGCGGTCATATATGGCACCGGGAAATAACACTTTAGGAAAGCGGTTTGGTAGGCGATAACGCCATATGTGCAAGAATGCGCTTTATTGAAACCGTAGCCAACAAAATTCCCAAGAAATTTCCAGACGGTTTCCGTCTGCGACTTGGAAAGTCCCTTTTCTTTCGCGCCGTCGTTAAAGCGTTTGCGCATTTTATCCAGCGTTTCATGGTTACGACTTTTCGTCATGGCACGTCGCAGTACGTCTGCCTCCGAGAGCGTGAATCCCGCCACTGCAGCAGCAATCTGCATCACCTGTTCCTGATAAATAATACTGCCGTAGCTTTCCTCTAAAACCGGCTTTAGCAGTGGATGGATGTAGTCTACCGTTTCCAAACCGGCGCGCCGAGCGATGTATTTTTCCTTCATACCGCTGTCAGCTGCTCCGGGGCGAATTAGCGCAACGGAAATAATCACGTCTTCCATACCGTCAATCTGCATCTTTTGCAGCAGGCCGCGCATGGCCGGGCTTTCGGTTTGAAAACAACCCATGCTCATGCCTTCGCGTAAAAGTGCAATAACGTTTGGGTCGTTTTCCGGAATCATGCGCAGATCCAGTGGAGAAATATGGGACTTGCTGGTATCGAGAAATGGAAAACGCTTCTGGGTAAGATAAGATGCGGCAGGCTCGAGGGTAATGTGTCTTCCTTCCAGGTCGTAACGGCAAACAATTTGTTTTAGAGGGTCGTCCCTAACACGATTGGAGGCCTTTCTAATGTCTTCCAGACAATCGGTAATCACGCTGAGTGAGCGCACGCCAAGCAGGTCCATTTTTACCAACCCCAGTGGCTCTACCGAATACATATCGTAATGCGATGTAATGATGCCCTTTCCGGCAACCTGTAGTGGAGTGTAGTTGCGGATATCGTCCGGGGCGATAATGATGCCGCCGGAATGAATTGAGCAATGACGTGGATAACCGGCAATCTGTTGTGCAAAGTCCAGCACTTGTTCCAGTACATCGGCATGGGTGCGAATATGACGACATTCCGGTGCCTCCGAAAGTGCTTTGCTGAGAGAATTGCGGCTGTAATGCGGCAGGTAACGGGTAATCGCGCCGATCTCATCTTCAGGAAAACCATAGCAGCGTGCGATGTCGCGAATAGAGGAGCGTAGCTTAAATCTGCTGAAGGTACAAATCATTGCAGTATGCGCGCTGCCGTAGGTATCGTAAACATAGCGAATAACCCGGTCGCGATTCTTCCAGCATAAATCCAGATCAATATCCGGCATGTCCGATCGTTCGCGATTTAAAAATCGTTCAAAGTAGAGGTTATAGCGTAACGGATCCGCCTGAGTAATGCCCAGAACATAGGACACCAGACTATCACCAGCAGAACCCCGACCAATGCAGGGAATGCGTTCGCGATGGCAGAACTCTACGATGTCTTTCACAATTAGAAAGTAATCGCTGAATCCGAGAGCATTAATGGTATTCAGTTCGGTGGTAAGGCGAGCGGTTAATTCCTGGGTTAAGATGTGATAGCGTTCCTGCGCACCGCTGAATGCTGCTTTCCATAGATAAGAATAGCTGGTTTCGCTATCAGGCAGATCAATCGATGGAAAAATATGTTTATTCAGTCCAAAAGAGAATTCACACTGTGACGCAATTGTTTTGGTGTTTCGAATCGCATCCGGAAATTGTTTAAACAGCCGCTGCATTTCATTTGCAGGCTTCAGATATTGCTCTGCACTGACGCGTTCTGTTATGCGTTCGATTAGGGTGTTTTCATCAACTGCCCGTAACACCGCATGCAGTTCCTGCTCCTGCCTGTTTGCCAGATAGACATCATTGGTAGCAGCGAGTGGAATCTCGTACTGACGCCCCAGATCGCGCAGGCGCAGGTTCATCATCAGATCGCTTTGCTGGAAGTGCTGCAGCTCGATAAAGAAGTGTCTGCCAAAAATGCGCTTCATCTGTCGGCAGTAGGTTTGTGCCTCTGCCAGTCGATGTGCATTGACCTGTTTCCAGAGCAAACCGACCTTACCTGCCGAGAGAACTGTAAGCCCTTTTTTGTATGTGATAAGGTCCTTGAGTTCCAGTTTAAATCCAAGATGTCCACCCTGTAAATGTCCCAACGAAAGTAGGTGACAGAGATTGCTATAGCCTTTTTGGTTTCGGACCAATAGCAATAATGTTTGGTCGGTGAACGTGATTTCCGAACCAATAATTGGTTGAATGCCGATTTCCAGTGCTTGCTGATAAAACTCGATTGCCCCGTATAGTGCATTGCGATCGGTGAGAGCGAGATAGGTAAAACCAAGTTTTTGCGCATTGCCAAGCAGCGTATCGATTTTCATCGTGCCGCGTAATAAGCTGTAACAGCTATGTGTATGAAGATGAACAAACATTGTAAGTTCCTGTAAGATCCTTTGATTGATGAATTATGATTGATGAATTATGAATTAACCAGAGACCAGAGAGTTTTCTGCCTACTGTCTGCTACCTCCTGCGAGTCGAGCATCGCGAGACGACCTACCAACGAACACAATGAGTAATTGATTTTACGTGATCATTCGTTCACTATTCTAGCATCCTGGGATCAATAAAATCAACTAAAATCTGAAAAAAGGCTGTGAAAATAAAAATCATTCCGTTGTCAACTTTTTTAAATCCACAATGTCTATATATTGAAAGAAAATGGTGCTATTGGTGTGAATCGCGAACAGGAACTCATCCGGGAGGCGCAAACCGGGGACGTCGGATCATTTGACGAGCTGGTGCGTCTATACGACCGGAAAATACTTCAGCTTATTGAAAGCATTGTCGGCAGTCGACACGACGCCTATGATGTTTATCAGGATACCTTTATCCGGGCATTCCGTAAGCTGGACACGTTTCGCGGCGAAAGCGCCTTCGGCACCTGGCTGTCTCGTATTGCCATCAATCTGTCGCTGAATTGGTGTAAGCGGCAGCGACGCAAAGAACTCTTCTCGATGGATGCGAAGCAGGAGCAGCAGGGAGGCTGGGATTTAATAGAGGGAGCGAAAGGCAGTGAGAAGCGGGTACTGCAGGATGAACTGATGAGTCATGTGGATGTTGGATTGAAGAAGCTGCCACATAAACAACGCTCGATTTTTATCCTGAAACATCAGCATGGGTATAAGATAAAAGAGATTGCCGGGATGATGAACTGCGCAGAGGGAACGGTAAAGCAACATCTGTTTCGCGCAACGGCAAAGTTGAAGGAAATGCTGACCCCGTATTATGAAAACTGAGGCGAGAAGCGAGAAGGTAAAATGGTCAATGGTCAATGAACAATTGAAAATGGTCAATGAAAAATGTCCAATAATAAACCATCAATAATAACTCATCAATTATAGATTGATTGCTATGAAAAAAATAGATCAACAAAATCTGATTCTCTACCATCTCGATGAGCTGGAATCTGTGGAGCGCGCGAAGGTTGAGCAGCGCTTGCAGAATGAACCAGCCTTGCAAAAAGAGTTGGAGAAAATTGCAGCATTACACGAGGCCGCGGCAAAAAAAGCGCCTGCCGACGTATCTGATGAAACATTGGATATGCTGCGCCAAAGCGTTATGCGAAAGCTGCGCCAAGAACAGGCCAAGCCGGCAAAACAGCCTTTCTGGGGCTTTTTGCAGCCCGGCCCTGCACTACAGTTCGGATTTGCAGCGCTGCTTGTGCTGGTAGGGTTTCTATTTGGAAGATTAAATAGCGAGGCAGTACCGATAGAGAATAATCAACTTGCGGAACTATTAACCGCAAGTCGGGAAATTCAGTCGGGCAATAGCGCTGTTAATCCACTTCTGGCAGGGGTGGAAAAGCTACGTTACGACCCGCAAAGCGGCACTCTCGAAATTTCTTATACCACGGTTAACGACATTCGGTTGAGTGGTCAGGTGGCCGATCCATCTGTGCGCAGACTTCTGCAAGAAGCGGTGATGGAAGAGGAACGCCCAAATGTGCGGCTGCATGCCGTGAAAGCACTAGAGCTTATGGCTGAAAAGAAGGAGCTGGATCGTGATCTGATAGAAACGCTTATCTTTCTGCTGGAACGCGATAGCAACACCGGCGTCCGGTTGCGGATTTTATCGGTATTGGAAAGCATGGAAAACGATCCGTTGGTAAAAGCGACGCTCACCCGGATTGTTCTTAATGATCCCGATGAGGCGGTGCGAATTCGCGCGATGGAAACGTTTACCAAGGGAATGATACATCTTGAAGATACACATATTATGAAGAAGGTTGCCAAGCAGGATTCGAACAGTTACGTTCGTAGAATGGCACAGGACGTGCTTGAAAAAATTGACATAACAGAGCCTCCCAGGGAAGAGCAGACGACTAGTCAGGAGCAGATATGAGAATATTATTAATTGGATTATTACTGTGTAGCATAGGTTTTGCACAGGATATGGAAACCATACACGGTGGAAAAGGCGATTATACCTATCGCAATAGCCAGTGGTTTGATGTTGGGAAAACCGGTGAGATTAAAGTCGAACGCGTCAATGCAGATGTCAAAATTATCGGCTGGGATCAATCGCGCGTCGAGGTTATCGAAACGGCCAAAATGGATGTGTATACCAAAGAGGAGGCGAACGAAATTATCGATCGTTTTGAGACATCCTTCAGCCAAACCGGCAGCCGAATTACCATTCGCGGGAATAATCATGGCCATTGGGAGAAGAAGTTCTTTGAGATCAATGTGCCTCGTAAATTCCTTACCAATGTGCGGATAAACCAAGGTTCTATTTATGTAGAAGGCATGAATGAAACGGTCGACCTGCGTTCTTCCAGTGGAAACATTGCGGTAAAAGATATTGACGGCAATGTAAAAATGCGCACCTCTGGTGGAGAGCTGGAAGCATTTGGCGTTAGTGGAACCTGTTTTGGAAAAACCTCCGGCGGAAACATTACCTATGAAGATCTTGGAATGGAATCTGAGGCGCGAACGTCAGGTGGAAATATTCGCGTAACCAATGCTAAGAAAACGCTGCTGCTTAAAACGTCTGGTGGCGAAATAGGTGTTAAAAACGCCGGTGGCGATATTGATGCACATACAAATGGCGGGGCAATCGGTGTTCGTGATTGTAAGGGAGACGTGAACTTACGAACCAACGGTGGTAATATCTTTCTGAAAGACATTGTTGGCAAGATGCTTGGCGATACCAATGGTGGCGATATTATCGGTGAAAACCTTGAAGGCAGCTTGAATGTCGAGACGAATGGTGGTGATATTGAGCTGGACGATATCCGCGGTGGAGTTCGCGCCACAACTCATGCCGGTGATATTGAGTTAACTATTACCAGCACAGATTTTAGTAAAGATCATACCAGCCATTTAAAAACGCACCATGGGGATATACACGTCACGCTGCCGTCGAAAATGCCGTTAACAATTTCGGCCCAAATCACCCAAAAGAGCCGTTGGGATCGCTATGAGATCTACACCGATTTTCCGATGACCATGCAGCCGACAGGCACGAATCGCACCACGCGTAGTAGCGGCACAATCAATGGTGGGGGAGACACAATGGTGTTGGAAACATCGGCGGGAAATATCTACATCGGGGATGGGTCGGGCACAAAAAACAGAAAACGTCAACGCATGCGTTCAGAAGGCAAAAACTGGCATGATGATGAAGAAGACTGCGATTGTTAAGTTCACAACGCGTCTAAATAATTTGAAACGTTTACCAGGAATAACCGTCAGTTATAGAAAGTGACCATAGGAGAAACCATGAAAATGATTACCAGATTACTCGTTGTATTTATGCTGTTTGCTTCAGCAAGCCTGTTGGCAGATACCGAGCTGTTAATGGAGAAAACCCTCAACACCGGCAAAAATGGACTGCTTTATGTAAAGAGCCTGAAAGGATCGATTCAGGTAGAAACGAGCAGCGCAAGTGAGGTTCGCGTGCGGATAGAATATCGCGATCGCGGTTGGGGCAGAGGAATGGAAAAAGATGAGATTATAGAAGAACTCGACCTGAGCATCGAGCAAGATGGTAAAAATGTCAATGTAACAACGCGTCGTGGTGGCAATGGTTGGAGCTGGGGAAATAAATGGAATAAGCTACAGCTTAAGTTTTTTATTGAGGTACCGCGTGATTATAATGTTGACCTAAATACAGCTGGTGGTAGTATTTCAGTTGGCGATCTTAAAGGAGAGGTTAAAGCTGAAACGTCCGGTGGCAGCTTGAGCTTTGGGAGCATCGATGGTCCGGTAAATGCTTCTACAGCCGGGGGCAGTATCAATCTTGATGGTTGCACCGGCGTGGTGCGGGTTCACACGGCCGGCGGCTCGATAAATATTGGTGATGTGAATGGCGATGTAGATGCCCGCACTGCCGGCGGTTCTATTTCTATTGATAAAGCAATGGGCAAAGTAAATGCGCAGACTTCCGGTGGAAGCATTAACGTAGAAGAAGTTAGAGGCGATATTAATGCTGAAACATCGGGTGGCTCTGTAACAGCACGTATCAGCAAACAGCCGGAAGGCGATTGCCGCCTGACGACTTCTGGTGGTAGCGTCACGGTATATTTAGCCGATGATCTAAAGATGGACCTGGATGCCAAGGCTGGCTGGGGAAAGGTTTATTCAGACTTTGATGTGCTCGTAAAAGGCGGCAAGGTTAGTAAATCTGCATTACGTGGCCAGATTAATGGTGGTGGACCAGAGCTGTATTTACGAACGTCCAGCGGTAAAGTAAAGGTTTTGGAACTCTAGATTTTAGGTTGAGATTGGAGCAGTTTTCAAAACTGCTCCAATCTCTTTAAACTGCTCCAATCTCTTTAAACTGCTCCAATCTCTTTAAACTGCTCCAATCTCTTTAAACTGCTCCAATCTCTTTAAACTGCTCCAGTCTTGTCGAAACTACTCCAGCTTTTTCAAACTGTTCCAGTCTTCTTCCAAAACTACTCCAAACTACTCCAGCCTCTTATTAAGGTTTGTTACCTTTTAAGTTAAACTTTGTATTTGCTTTGCTCGCGATGTTTAGTGCCGCAAATTTTTCTGGCACACTGGAGCATTGTTATAATGGAGCAGTCTTGGGATCTAAGAACGTTTGTACTTAATTAGAAAAAAAGACCCGAATTTTTATTTTTCGGGAAATTGCCTCAAATTTGATTTCATCTCCTTTCTGCTTTGCATCATCGAGCCTTGTTTTTTCAGCCCCTCCTGCTTACTATTTTCATATAAAATTTAGGAGCCCTATTGGATTATACGTCGCTGAATATTCCGCGCGGATTTACGCTAAACGTTTTGCAGGATGAGCAGTTTGAAGTTCGCCATAAAGGGGTACTGGGGCAGAGTAAATACGTCTTTCTCTTTTTGGGGCTTTGGCTGTTATTGTGGACCTTCGCCTGTGTGGCCTTGCTATTTGCGTATCTGGATGGGCAAACGATGGATGACGGGTCCGCCATGCCGCTGTGGTTTTTGTTAGCCTTCTGGATTCCGGAGTTTATTGTTCTTGGAGTGATGATCTTTATGATTCAGCGTAAATACTACTTTCGCTTCGACGAGGGCATGCTCTATGCTGAAAGCCGACTGTTTCTGCTTGGAAATGATGTTGAACTGCGACGATCTGCTATTGGCAAGGTTACTTTAGAGTCTGGCAAAGTGATTGTGCAGGCGGATACCGTGCCATATGTTTTGTTCAAAAACAACTCCAGGAAAAAATGCCTTTGGCTGGGAGAGTTGATCGCAAAGTGGGCAAGGGTGGAAATTGATGAATGATGAGTCATGATTGTCCATTGTCCATTGTCCATTTTTAATTGTCCATTGCCTTCTCGCTTCTCGCTGCTGCCTTCTGCCTCATTTCGTAAGAGCCGGTGAATGTAGTACATAACCATTCTTCTCCATGCGATAATGATTGCGCAGAGATAGCGTATGTGCTGGTAGAATCGCGGTAAACCCAAAGCGCTGACGGATGTCATCTATCATCGGGTGCAGCCGTTCCTGTGGACTCTCATCGCCCAGAGATAGCTGCTGCTGTCGCCAGTTAATATTGCCAACGCGCACGCCTACCATCCTAATGAGAAGCCTCCGCGTGGTAATGCGGTCAAACAACTCCTCTACCATTTGATAGAGCTCAAACGCATTGTCACAGCTTCCGGGGAGCTTACTCGCTGCTTCATGTTGCGTAAAGTCTGAATAGCGTAGACGAATCTTTATATGTTTACACGATTGCTTGTCTTCCCGCAGTCTTGCAGCAATACGCTCTGTGAGATAGCACAGCGTTGCGAGAATAACATCTTTGTCAGTAAGATCTTCTTCGAATGTTGTTTCGCGACTCAGTTGCCGGCTTAACACACGTCGCTTTACTTCGCGCTTGTCAATTCCGTTGGCAAAGCGCCACATGGTAGTGCCATTGGCTCCGAAGAGTTGCGCCAGTGCAGTTTGCGGTAATTTCGCCAGTTGCCCAATCGTAAAAACTCCCAGCTCCTCCAGCTTTTTTGTCGTCTTACGACCAATCCCCGGTAAGCAATTTACAGCCAATGGGTGAAAGCGTTCTTGTTCTTCTTCCGGGGGGATGTAGGTAATACCATTGGGCTTATTCATTGAAGAGGCCATGCGTGCTGTCAGTTTATCTTTGCCAATACCAATAGATACGCTAATGCCGATTGCCTGCCACACATCCTCTTTTATTTGTTTCGCCAGTGCTTCCGGGTCGGGATAGAGATGCTGCATTCCCCGAAAGTCCAGATAGGCATCATCCAGTGAAGTAAATTCTACCAGCGGCGTATGGCGCAGATAAATATCCTGCATCTGTAGCGATGCTGCGCGATATTGCTGATAGTTTCCTTTCAAAAATATCCCGTGTTTGCAAAGCTCTTTTGCTTTTGTTAGCGGCATTCCGGCAGTAACACCAAAGGCCCGGGCCTCATAGCTGGCGGTATGCACGACCCCACGCTGACTCGCTTCACCACCTATAATCACTGCCTTACCGCGAAGCAGTGGATTAAACCCTTGTTCTACAGAAGCAAAAAAGGCATCGGCATCGATGTGGAGAACAATTGATGATTGATGATTGATGATTGATGATTGATGATTGATGATTGATGATTGATGATTTAAAAGACGGGGATTGAAAAATTGTTCAAAATTCATAAGGAAAACCCTAAGTAAGAATAAAGAAAAGAATCAATACGAGGCAAAAATGACTCGGCTTATTTTAACAAAACGTACCAAATTATTCGCATATGCTGTTGTAAGAGAGCTGGCAAAAATGCCCGGAAGCACATTAAGTAAACACATATACTATCAGCTTACTCGATCTGCGACATCTGTTGCTGCGAACTATCGTGCAGCATGTTTGGCACATTCAAAGTCTGCATTTGCTGCAAAACTAAGTATCGTAATTGAAGAGGCCGATGAATCCGTCTTTTGGCTGGAATTTATTTATGATGAAGCGTTGCTAAAAAGAGACTTAATCATTCCCTTGATAAAAGAAGGACAGGAATTAACCGCAATCTTTGTTGCATCGCGTAAAACTATTCAGTTAAACCAAAAAAGAGGCAAGTAGAAATGGATCGCCTCTTTCATCTGAAATGCACATTCCTTTAGAAATGAACGTTGTTGCTGATCTATGTGGCACCTTCCCGAAGCGTCAGGACTTGGCGTAACAAGAAAAGACCAAGGTGTTTCATTCATAACTCATCATTCATCATTCATCAATCCAAAAAAACTCTCGCCAGTTGCCACGAATAGTCTGCGGAATCAAAAATGAGCTCAAAACAATCGGTGGTTTCCGATCGCACGGAAAAATGGATTTGGGTCGTCGAGCCGATTCTTTCTTGCCAACGGGAGTGAATATGCTTTACCGGATAAGCACGTCCATTCCACAAAAATCGCAACGGGATAATCTTACCGCGCTGAAAGTGGGTGATAACTTCGATGGTTTCAAAGACGTCTTCATAAGCCATGATGATTACTCCCTTAATCGCCAAAAAAATCCATTTAAGTGGTCAGGCGTTCACTAATGTAGCGTAAAAAATCAATTTTTGTCAACACTAAAAGTGCCCCATTAACTTTTTTTTTAGTCACAGGAGCTTTACATTAGCGAGCAAATAACTTTTCCCTCAAAAAGGTGTTGTAAGCACGGATTTATAACAAACCTGGTTTGGGCAATACCTAAAGTCTCTAATCTTTAGTTGATATGAGACGATTCTGTATAGAAGTAACTCAAAAACGCGGACCGGCATCATTCGATACGAATTCACCGGAAACAGAGGATCATATTATGACGCGCATTATCGCTGTGTCTAATCCCAAAGGGGGCGTGGGGAAGACAACCACCACGATCAATCTGGCCGCCAGCCTGGCTATTGCCGAGCAGCGAGTACTGATTATCGATGCAGACCCTGCTGGTGCGGTAAGTAGCGGAATGGGCCTGGAACGCAAATCCATTCGCGCAGGACTTTTTGAGTTTTTCTCCGGTAGCATTATGTTTAAAGAAACCATCCACAAGCTGCCTTTTATTGATATGGATATTGTTCCTGTAAATGTGTATGACAGTGAGCAGGAAACCCGACTTACCGATCTCTCCAAAAATCGCATTCGCCTAAAACGACAGCTAACCGGTATGAGTGAAGCCGGTCGTTTGCCTTATGATTATATATTAATCGACACTCCACCGGTGTTGAACGACCTGACGATGGGGGCATTGATGGCTGCTCATTCGGTGTTAATTCCATTACAATGTGGTTATTTTGCACTGAACGCCATTGGTCGATTAATGCAGCTTATTGAGCGCATTCGCAAAAGTGCGAATCCGGATTTGCAAGTAGAAGGAATTTTGCTGAACCTGTATGAGCGTGGCACTCGTGTTTCAATGCGAAGTTTATATGAGGCAAAGATGAAATACAATTCGCACGTATTTCGTACGGTTATTCCGAAGAATGTTGCAATCGGACATGCGACCTATCAACAGAAGCCGGTTGCTTTAGTGGATATCACCTCACCCGGTGCACGTGCCTATATGAGTTTGGCAGATGAAATTTTGCGCAAGAACCGCCGCTCTGAAGAACCACTCAGACGCAACGCCGCAACTATTCGCACCGACTTCCTTACCAAAATAGATGCGTGATTGATGATTCGCATTCATAATTCATCAAACAGAACTCCACTGCCAAAGCTATTGAGCGATGGCAGCAGAATGGAGTGGAACGCCTTTGGTTGGTAGGAGGAGGTAGCCTAAGTTCAGCGTTCCTTTACCCAGGGATTGATGATTGATGATTGATGAATGATGATTGATCATCAATCATCATTCATCAATTAGATCATTTGAGTAGCATCATCTTCTTAGTTGCCTGATAACTTCCAGCCTGTAGACGATAGACATATACACCGGAACTCAGATTCTCAGCATCAAAGGTTAAGCTATGCTCGCCGCTTGCCAAATTTTGGCTTAGCAATGTAGTAATCTCCCGCCCACTCATGTCGTATAGTGTAATCTGCACGGCTTCTGCACTTGGAATGCGGAAACGAATGGTTGTGGATGGATTGAACGGATTGGGATAGTTTTGATCCAGTTCATAGCCTTCAACAATATTGTCGTTAGATTCCAGTGTAATGCCGGTGATGATGCCGGTGATATGCCGGATTGCCCGACTCTGGAAACCCGATGTGTATAGGCTGTTATCCGTCTTGTCGAAAAGGATGCCGTTGGGGAAGTTAAAGCGGGCATTTGCTGCAGGGCCATCCATTATTCCGGCAATGCCGCTTCCTGCCAAGATGCTCGTATTACCATTTGCCGGATCGACCTGATAAATGCGGTGAACACCTATCCCCGTAGCATACAACATGCCTTCACCATATTCCAAAAAGCCTACTGCACCAGCATTGGTTCCCGGGATGTCTGCTATTTCTGTTAGCGTGGTGCCGTTGACCCGAAATATCTTGCCGTCATTATAATTCGCGATAAAAAGAACGTTGTTTTCATCCCATGTCAGTCCAACAGGACCATTAAGCGGGGGGCCGCTGAGAAATGGCGTGTAGCTGCCATCAGGCGCCATCTTTACCACATTGTTTTGCGTGTATTGCGTTACATAAAGCGTATCACTCAATGGATCCTCGATAACTCCACTGGGCGAGGTAATATTAGCACCAAATTGAATTTTGGTGCTATCCGGCATCACTTTGTAAATGCGATTGCCAAGATTTGACAAGACAACCAAATTGCTGTCTGCGTCAAAGGCCAGACCATTGGGTGCATTAAATCCACCCATATATTCTGTGACGTCTCCAGATGTGGTAATTTTGTAAACATAGGTTCCGGAATAATTTGATCCGTAGATCGTGCCGTCTGCAGCCTGAATGATGTCATCATTGACGCCAATTCCCGGTCCGGCGAATGTTGATACGGTTTGTGCATTGAGTGACATTACCAGTGCCAGACTTAGCACGATTAACATTGTAAAAATCCTCATACTTATTCTCCTTTTTGTCCAAATGATTGAATTGTTTTTCTTTGAAAAGCCTCAGCTATTTTAGCAGAATCATACGCTTCGTTTTCAGATAATTACCTGCCTTAAGCCGATAGGTATAGACGCCTGAAGCCAATCCTGCGGCCTCAAATGTAAGTTGATGCTCACCCGCGGGAAGATTTCCATTTACCAGATTACTTACAATTCTTCCACTCATGTCGTAAAGCGTTAACTGCACAGTTTCAGCTTCTGGTATACGAAAGCGGATTGTTGTGGACGGATTAAACGGGTTGGGGTAGTTTTGATCGAGCTGATAGGCCTCGGCAATACCCGGCTGCGACTGCAATGAAATGCCGGTAACGACGCCGGTGATCAGGCGAAGCGTTCTGGTTTGGCCATCTGATACATAGATATTATTCGTCCGCTCATCGAATAAAATGCCGTTCGGGGAGTGAAAGCGGGCGTCTGCTGCCGGACCGTTTACTGTTCCGGGAACGCCTGTTCCAGCTAATGTCGTACGAACTCCGGTTGCCGGATCAATCTCGTAAATTCGATGCCTGGCTATGCCCGTAGCATATATCTTGCCCGCACCATAAGCGATAAATCCGATTGCTGAAAAGCTGTTTCCCGGAACTGTGGCAATCTGCACCAGAGTGGAACCATCTACGCGAAATATCTTGCCGTCGTTGAAGTTTGCAATATACAGGCGGTTATTTTCATCCCATGCCATTCCCACCGGGCCATCGAATTCAGCGCTGTTAATAAACGGGATAATGCTACCATCAGGTGGCATCTTTACAACCTTATTTGCCGAGTATTGAGCAACATAAAGTGTATCACTCAGTGGGTCTTTAATAACACCTGCCGGGGTGTTGAGCGTATCTCCAAACGGCACTTTTGTGCTATCTGCCATCACCTTGTATACTTGATTGCCAAAGTGATCGGCAACGACCAAATTGCTGTCGGCATCGAAGGCCAATCCATTGGGGGCTGAAAATCCACCCATATATTCTGTTACATCTCCATTTGGGGTAACTCGATAGACGTATGAACCGCCAAAACGGGAACCGTAGATGGTGCCGTCTGCTGCCTGAATCAATCCATCATTCACATCGATGTTTGGCCCGGCAAATGTTGACACAGTCTGAGCGGTAAGAGATGTTCCCAGGCATAGAATTACCGAGATCACCAGTGCTGCAAAAAAATTCATTCCTTTTCCTCCTCTGAAACGTTTAGATAAAGCAGCGCTTTATGCGCCACTTTATCTAATTAGCAGGAAAAAATAACAGAAATCGTCCCTCCCGATGGAAAGGAACCTATTTTCTGCAGTGTTTTATATCCGTGAGTGTAAATTGTCTGTATTGCGTTTTATATAAGATGAGGGAGTGAGTCCGGTAGATTTTTTAAACATGCGATTGAAGGATGTTTTACTGCGAAAACCGGATTCCAAAGCGATACCGAAAATGGTTAGTTCATCATAGCGCGGATCGAGCAGACGTTTTTGCACGTCCTTCAGACGATAGTTATTAATATAATCGTAAAAACTCATTCCCAGGCCCTGATTCAAAGCCTGAGACAGATTGTGTGGGGTTAAGTTGATCATTTCTGCCAGGTCGGAGAGCTTTAAATCGCTATTCAAATAAGGCTGGTCTTTTTCCATGATGAAATTAAGCTCTTTTAGATAAAAACTGAGCTCGTGTTCCGATAGCGCAGAGTTGCGATATTTTATTATCGAATCAAGGTCTTCGCTTTGCAGTTCCTGTTTTTTCTCCTCTGCAAATATTTTCGAAGGGTAGCGCACCGAAGTAAATGCCACAATATGTACAAAAAACGACATCACAAGAGTTGTTGTGTGGCTTAATGCTTTGGTGTCGAGCTTCATATAATGAAGCGCTATTCCCGCGATTGTGTCAAATATAAGATAGACTGTAAATGTCGCAATTAATGCTTGAGCCCACTTAAGTGAGGATAAGCTGTGTTGATTCACTTTTTGCTCTGCTTTTTTGCTCTCTTTATTTGCTGCCTGTAAACTCAAACCCAAATAGCTCAGCAACAATGCTGCGAGCACTAGATATTGCCATGGGAAACTGCCTGTTCCAATAGCTGGTTGCTGAAGTATGGATATTTTTATGTCTCCAGATAACCGGTAGAATGGAATCATTCTGACTGTTATATATGCCGCAGGTAGCAAATGAAGAATGTGCCAGACTCTAAAGCGAAATTGGCTATTCAAGTGCAGCATGACGTAGAAATACAGCAGAGGGCCCAGCAAATACCAAAACACCCAATTGGTACCGGCAACATGGGGCCAACGCACAAACATCCCTGATACAATAAGGGTCTCGATACTGAGGTAATACGCAACCATCAAAACAATTAGCACCAGCCAGCGATTTGCCCGTGGTGCTCCCTGCTTTTGCAACAACAGCAGGCCGGCAAAGTAAAATCCCTGCATGGCGCTGAAACCCAGTAATACTACCCAAATGGAAATTTCCGGCATAATAGGTATCTATACGTTTTATGGTTGTTTTAGACTGTACGCGTGTTCCTGTTCTAGTATAGGCAACATTCCAGCATGTGTCTATTCCCCAAACGGGGCATTTTTTGCCTCTTTTTGACCTTTTTGGTAACGATTAAATGATGGTTTGAAATTTCTGCCCGGCGAAAAGTGATACGATATTTCCTGCCACTTTACCCATTGGCTTTCACAATAGTTTTGATTTATCTTACAACCAAAACATGTTAAACTTACTACCGAACGGATCTGATGACCGAAGTAAATTCTTCACGCCAAATGAAGACGCTTGTTGAAACATGGGCTAATCTCGATGCCAATCAGTGGAGTATGTTATCGGCAATTTTTCAGGAGCGTCGTGTGGATGCACGGGTGCAGATTGCTACACCGGGATCGACGCGACATGAATTATTCTTCGTTTCCGCCGGCCTGTTGCGATTTTACTATCTAAGCAGCGATGGTAAGGAAGTAAATAAGGCATTTATTGCTGAAAACATGTTCGCTGGCCCGCTTGCTGCATCGGCTCTTAACCTGCCTATTATTTATGGTATCGAAACGCTCGAGCAGACAACATTATTATCTGCGGATTATCACCGCTTTGCGGCCCTGTTTGATGCAGATCCGATATTTGAACGCGTTGGCCGAAAGTTGGCCGAGTGGCTTCTGATCCGTAAGGAAATCCGACAGCGTAGTCTGTTGCAGCAGAATGCCAGCCAACGTTATCTGGATTTTGTAGAGCATCATCCAACCATGTTGCAGCGTGTTCCTCAATATCATATCGCTTCTTATTTGGGAATTGCGGAAGTTTCGCTGTCTCGCCTTCGCCGTGCACTTGCCGCAGATCAGCTTTCTTAACAAATGTTAAGGAAGCGTATTTTTACTCCGCTTATTTTACCCGGGTAATTATTGTTAATAAAACACAACCCGGAGATATAAAAATGAACATTGGTTTTATCGGAATTGGCATCATGGGCAGCCGAATGGCTGGCAATCTACTGAAAGCAGGGCATTCTGTTGCAGTTTTTAATCGGAGCATCGAAAAAGTTAGTCCTCTTCTTGAAGCTGGTGCAAGTCACTGGATTCATCTAAACAATCCTTCCCCCAAATTTGATGTTGTAATTACTATGTTATCTGACTCCAAAGCTGTTGAAAGCGTTGCTCTTGGTGACGATGGCTTTCTTGAACATTTTAAAGGGCTCTGGATAGATTGTAGCACCACAACCCCTGAGTTTGCTCGCCACATATTCGACTTTGCCGATCAGCATGGAGTTCGCTTTATGGATGCACCGGTTGGTGGTTCACTTGGCCAGGCAGAGAGAGCCGAGCTGATATTCCTTTGTGGAGGAGATGCTGCTGATTTTGCATTCTCTGCACCTCTCTTTGAGGCAATGGGAGCGAAGTCTGTCCATGTTGGAGATTTAGGTATGGGAACATCGCTGAAGCTGGTATTAAATCACCTGTTGGCAAGCTCGATGGCTGCTTTTGCTGAGGCATTACATTTTGGAATGGCTCTTGGGCTTGAGAAATCGACACTGCTAAACATTCTTATTGGAGGACCGGTTGTCCCCCCCTATATGCAAATGAAGAAAGAAAAATTGGCAGTACAATCTTATGACGCGGAATTTCCGCTGCGGCTAATGCATAAAGACATGCAGATGGTTTCACTTGCTGCCTACAGCGTGGGAGTTCCAATGCCTGTTGCATGTACCGTGAAGGAGCTGTTTCTAATGGCTCAGCAGGCAGGGCATGGTGATGCTGATTTCTCTGCACTTGCGGGATTTCTCGAAAACGGGCGGTAAAACTTTTTCATAAATTCCACCTTTTTGTCTCATAGATCACGGTGCTGTGGGATAATTGCTGCTTAATTATTCTACAGGCTGCATAAAGTATCGCATGCGCCTGCCTCGATTGGGAGTTGGTAATTAAAATATAAACTTTGCAGTATGCAGATTCTGCTACTTTTTGGCGTAGCCGCGATGCTTGTACCAGCAATGTGGCCGATAATCTATTCAGCTGCGAATACATATGGACATGACGGTAAGGAGATATGACATGAAGGTCATCGCACTGCTGGTTTTATCATTCGTTTTTTTTAGCTGTAGTTCCGAAGAATTGCAAACCACCTCCGAAAGATCAATCTCATCTGTTAAGAATGATCGGGTTTCATTAAAAGGAGCTGTTACGCTCGATCATGCCGGAAAAGCTTTTAGCGAAGCTTGTAGAAAGCTACGGGTGAACAGCCGCTTTTCATTTCGGGATCGTAGCAATATGGTTGCGGCTGTTGCTGAAAATGAAGTTGTTTCAATTTCACCATCCTCCGATTCACAGATTCGCGTAACGCGATATCGCATCAATGGAATGGTGTCTAACAGAATGCAGTTGCAGATGAGCTTTCTGAAGTTCCTCGATTACAAGAGTCGCCTGCAGTCTGAAGGAAATTGGAATAATCGTGGTCCTGCGCAGTACCCCGGTAAAGAAGGTCGTTTTAAATTTAGTTCGATTCGCGCGAATGAAAAGATGGCACTTTCTGATCTGGCTCAAATTTTTTAACTTTCATCAGCACAACTTATTGCTAAACTACAAGTTAAAAAATACTTGTCTTAACCAGCATTCCTTCTCACATTTATTGCTGTTTCTTACACTACGCAGAAGGAGATTTCTAGTATGACCAAGTGGATACTGACTATTCTTGTTGCCGGCATGTTTTTTTCCTGTGGCTATAAAAAGCAGATCGATGTGCTTACAACAGAAAACGAAGGTTTGAAGAGCCAGGTCGCTGAACTTACCGAGCAAAAAAATAAGCTCGAGAGCGATATGGTGCAGGTAAAAGCGAATTTTGATCAGGTTAACTTTTTAGCACGCCAGTTAAAGGGCGTTAAAGCTCGTGTGATAACCAATCATGGCCCTATCGAGATGGAGTTCTTTGCCGAAAAAGCACCGATTCATGTTTTCAACTTTATAACGCGCGCCGAGAGTGGTTTCTATGATGGCACGCGGTTTCATCGCATTATTCCCGGCTTTATGATTCAGGGTGGCGACCCGAACAGCAAAAATGATCAGCTGGAAGATGATGGCGCCGGTGGACCAATCGCAAACATCCCCCACGAGTTTAATAGCGTAAAGCACGTGCCTGGTATCCTGTCTATGGCGCGTCAGGGAAACACCTCGCTTGGTGCAGGCAGCCAATTTTTTATCATGCATGGCACCAGCCCTAATCTCGATCGACAATACACTGCATTCGGTAAAGTAACGTCTGGAATGAAGGTTGTTAATCAGATTGCTACAACACCAACCTACGGTCAGAAAAACCCTCGTTTGGCAACGCAACCGGTTCGGCCGGTACTGATTCGGCGTATAGAAGTGTATCGGTAGCTAATGCGCAGGCCTATTTTATTTGTTCTACTTTTATCGTCCGGCATTTTTGCCCAGTCGCTGTTTCAGCGACTGGCGCTGGATCATATTAATATTGCTGTAGCTGACCTTGAGACGGCCACAGCACTCTTTAACGATTCATTGGGTTTTGCCATTAAACCGGGACGGCTGCACGAGAACGGCATTAACAATGCACATCTTAAGTTTAAAAATGGCACTTCCATTGAAATTATTACGGCCTCAAAACCTGGGGACGATCTTGCTGCATTTTATCAAAAGAGAATCTCTTATGCACAAGGCGGCTCTGCTGCATTTCTTTGTCTACGCTTAACCTATAGCGCCGCAAGCGATTCTTTGCTGAAGCGTTTCCCACTTAATAAAGCAGATCTTGGTTATGCAGAACTCTATTCTTTTTCGCTTGCTGATCCGCGCCACCCGCTCTTCTTTATTCGCTATAAAAAACGAACTTCAGATAATCCACGCTATCTGTATCACTGGAATGGCGCTCAACAATTGAGTGCTGTTTGGGTAAGTAAGCGTTGGTGGCAGAGACATTTCGCAGATTTCGGTAAAATCTCGGAAACGCGACACCTTATGATTGATGGTAAAAAGCACGCTGTCGATGTGCTACCGTTAGCTGCTGGAGAAATATGGTTGGTCGATGGTGAAATGCCGTTTTCTGATGCGCTTCAATCGCCGCTTCCGGGATTAACGATTTCCGTCGAAGATCAAAAACAAACTCAGCAGTTCTTAGAAAAAAAATTGTCCGGGAAAAGAGTTGGCAATCCATTGTGGGTTACCGGAACGTTTTTTCTTTTTCAGGAATAGAAACCCGGTGTGCGCACACCGGGTTAATCTTGTAAACTTAATTCAACTTAAATTTTATCGGTAGCTTTACTCGAGTGCTTACAGCTTTACCGTCTGCTTCGCCGGGGCTAAATGTACTGGTGCGAACAAATTCAAGTGCTGCAGCATCAAGCTCTGGAACGGATTTTACAACTTTTGCATCCATTACATTACCTTCAGCGTTTACCAGAATATCTACGACTACAGTTCCTTCAAGTGCTGCCTTCTTTGCATCTTCCGGATACTTTAGATCCGCAGCCACTGCCAGTTTTGGCTTAACACTCAGGTTATTGATATCTACAATTATTGCCTCTGAAGCGGTTGCACTGCTTCTTTCCGTACTACAGGAAAATGGAATTGCCAGTAAAAGCACTGCTGCTGCAATACCGAAACCAGATAGAATGTGTTTCTTCAATGGAGTAACCTCCTTCTTAAGTTGATAATGAATTCGTTTAGACAGGCCGGATTGGCACTGCGAAAAATAACTGGCTGCAGTCAGTCTTTTTTTATTTTGGATCAGAGACTCCGCAATATGAATAAGGTTGTTTGCGTAGTCTCGTGGAGGAATGTCCATATTACGTATTGTGCGATTATCGCAACTTATCTCACGATACAGATTTATTCTGTTGTTCAATAACCACACCATGGGATTAAAGAAGAAAATGATCTGCGAAAAAATCTGCAGCACATTTATCCAATGGTCGCCTGCCTGAATATGTTGAAGCTCATGCGTGATAATTGTCCGTTTTACCTGCGTGTTCCAGTTCTTTGACGAAGCAGGGAGCAGTATTTTGTGCCGGAACAACCCGGTAACAAGTGGACTTTGTTCTTCTGCTGATAGCAAAACGACGGTATTTGCCGGTAGATCGATTGTGTGTGGCAGTAAGGCCGCATTCTTTAGCTTACTGCGTAGAGTGAGCGTTCGGAAAATAAGTTTGGCTGATAATACAATAACACCGGTAAGCCATAGGCAAAACAAAATTACGTCAACTGTCCAGATGTTCGCCCCGGCAGAAGATGATGCCAACACTTCTGGCAATTCAAAGCGATTGGCAATGCCGGGTAGGACGCTTTCGACGGGTAGTGCGATTATTGGAACAAACAGCTTTACCAACGCAATGCCCATTAGAATAATCTGTAATCGCGGGTCATCGTTCTTCCGGGCAAGCCAAACAGAGATCAGTAGCACCAACAGGATAAAGAGCGAGCCATTCACATTCATTTGCAGGAAATGTTCCCGCCAAAGCGTTATCAATTCAGGAGTGCTATTCATTATTGCTCTCCTTCTTCTGTTTCTGTTCGAGGAGGGCTTTTAGCCTGATTAACTCCTCTTCATTAAGAGAGTCCGAGTCGACTAAAAAGTTTGCCAGATCATTAACAGAACCGCCAAAAAAACGCTTTGCCATCTGCGTTACAGCACTGCGCAGCGTGGTATCCCGTGCCTCTGAAGGACGATAAAAATTTACCAGGCCCACTTTCTCTTTGTTGAGATACCCTTTTCCAACAAGGTTGTTCATAACCGTTTGCACGGTTGTATACGCTTTTTGTCCATCGGGATACGCTGATTCGAGAATCTCACGTACCGTCACTTGTTTTCGTGCCTGCCAGATGAATTGAAGAATTTCCCATTCCAGTTCTGTTGGCTGTTGTTTGGTGGAATTCACACTCTCTCCTGCGTTTTTAGTAGATCTACTATAAATATAGTAGGTGCTTGCAAAAAGTCAAGAGATTTATCCGGAAATAAAAAAGCAGCGTGCCAAAGAGGCACGCTGCTTATATTATGCTTAGTCTTATTTAAGCCTATCCGCGGGAGAGAGCGTAGCGAGAGAAGTGGTGAATTGTGAGGATGATCAATTTGTTGGTGACGTCAATGTCATCGGGAATTTGCTCGATATAGTTACCATTATCATCTATATAGTAAAGCGTGGGTATTTCGATTCCGAGATCAGCATAGTTAAGGTAAACCTTCGCTGCAGGGCTAAACTGGCAGCCATGTGGGCCAAACTCGAAGAGCAATTCATTGTTCACAGTGTCCAAATCCGCAGTCATTGTGATAACTACATCGTCACCCCAAGGCGTGCTTGGTGGCGGAGTAATAGCGTTCTTCATCAGCTCGAACACCGTACCATTCGGTAGCGTAAATGATCCACCTCTATAACCTTCTTTATGAAAGCTGTAGTTGTAAGAAGCGCTTTGCGGGTAGGTTAGCCTTTCATTCGATCCCTTAATTGGCTTCCCGTTAAACTCGGCCGGTTCCTCAACACTGTCCGGTCCGTTGATGCTTACAATACTGTCCTGTGTGCAGCTAAGGGCGAAAAAAGAGAATAATACTGCGGTGATGAGTAAGTAGAGTGAACGTTTGGTGCGTGTCATGGTCAACCTCCGTGTTGATTAAGTTTTTGTTTACTTCCGTTACATCCTTGTAACTGCTGCTATTATAGCAACTGATATGCCAATTTGTATTGTTGGCTTTAAGTCTTTGATTTTATTGACTATGAACTCTTTTTACCCTCTCGCTGCAAAGTGGTCCATTTCAACCATTTATTTGCTGACTTCCGCCAACTGGCTGAATTCAACCAGGTTTTTAGGCAAATAATGGTCTATAGCGGCTAACTATTTTACGCAGAAATTAACTCTCGTTTTATCAAGGAGATCCTCTTAGCGTCGACTATTAAAAATAGTTGAATGTGCTGTTTATACATAACTTGATACAGAAAGTATATTCCTGCAATGTCTCCTGTAAATACAATTGGCCGCTACCGGATTCGCCGAAAGCTCGGACATGGCGCAATGGGCCTTGTTTATGAAGCTGAGGATGATGCGCTCGGGCGATCCGTTGCTATTAAAGTTATGCACGAATTTCTTAGTGATGACGAGGTTCAGACTGCGCGTTTTCTTCGTGAAGCAAAGTCGGCAGCTTTTCTACAGCATCCTAATATAATTACCATATACGAAGTTGGCACCGCCGACAATGTCCACTTTATTGCAATGGAATATGTAGCGGGGCAGTCCGTGCAGGATCTGCTCAACTCCGGTAAGGTCATTCCTCTCAATCAGACACTGGATGTTGTTTGTCAGGTTCTTGAGGGACTACAGCTTGCGCATCAAAAAGGAATTTTGCATCGTGATATTAAGCCGGATAATATTCTGCTAACGCAAAGCGGTGTTGCCAAAATAGCAGATTTTGGCATTGCCAAAATGACGAATGAGCAGGGTTTAACTGCCGATCAGGATATTCTCGGTACCGTGGAGTTCATGGCTCCGGAACAAATGCTGGGTGAGGAATTGGATGCTCGCAGCGATTTATACTCTGTGGGAATTATGACCTATCAACTTTTAACCGGTCGCGTGCCTTTTCGTGGCGATAGCCCGGTAGAAGTACTCTACAAACAGCTTAACGATCAACCAAAGCCACCGTCTTTTTATAACAATACTCTTAGTCGGGCAATCGATATGGTGTTGTTTAAAGCTCTGCAAAAAGACAAGCAGCAACGCTGGGAAAACGCAAGTGCTTTTGCCAATGCGCTCAGGCGGGCATGTGATGGTGAGGCCGTGGGAGAACTGGAATTGCTCAGCGAGGATGCGCCGGGAGCTCAGCGCTCCTTGTTTGTCGGACGTGATTCCGAGTTTAATACGCTACTCGGTCTTTTTGCACGCTGCTCGACAGAAGAAGGGCAGGTTGCATTGATCTCCGGACAGGCCGGAGTTGGCAAAACAGCCTTGGCTGATTACTTTGTTGAAATGGCTGCTGACGATGGTACTTGGACACTCTCTGCTGCCTGTTTGTATCAGGAAGGACTTGATGCCTACCGACCTTTTTTGGACGCGATAAAGGCATTCTTCCGAGAAGAGGTGTTCAGACTTTCTCCCGAACACCGGCAGGCGCTGTTGGAAATCATACACGAGAAGATTCCTGTGCTCAGCGATTTTCTGGATACCCTCGAAGACGATTCAACCTCCCCGATTGCGCGGACAGAAAATTCTGCATCTAAAGCAAATATTCTCGAAGGTATTGATTATCTGTTTAGCCTGTTGGCTACAATTAAGCCGGTTGTTTTTATATTGGATGACTTACAGTGGGCCGACGAGTCAACTCTGCGTCTTTTTCATTATCTCGCACGAAACGCCGAACACAACAGAATTTTAATCATCGGACTGATGCGTCTTTCTTCACAGGGGGGCGAGATTGATGAAGCTGCATATGAGGTTACGAATACGATCTCTCGCCTAAAGCGTGAAATGAATGTGTCTACGATTGAATTGGCTCACCTGAGCGAGTCTGAGAGTGAACATCTACTGGACTTACTCTATCCATCGAATTTATTTAGTGCGGCCTTTTATCGCGAGATACATAAACAAACTACTGGAAACCCTCGCCTTCTGTTGGATGTTATGGAAACGCTAGCCGATAGCGAACAGATTTTTTGCAAAGGTGAATTTTGGCAGGAAAAGTCCGGAAAACTATCAATAACGCTCAGTGTGAATCTCGAAGACGCGTTCCCGGATCAGCTCCGCAAATTGTCTTCAGAGGAACGTGAACTGCTTGATGTTGCCTCAGTCATCGGCTATCGTTTCGATCTCGGCGTTCTGGCATCCTTAATGGATATGAAGCGTATTACTCTCTTGCGAATGCTGCGTCGAATGGAACAGGAACTGCATATTTTTAAGAGCAGCGAAGAAGGGATGCAGTTTGTATATCCGGTTTTTCGAGACATCTTATATAATGAGATTCCCTTCTTGTTGCGACAGGAATATCATCTGCTTATTGCTGAGGAGTATGAAGAAAAACCCGCTGAGGTTTTACAGGCCATTCCAGGAGATTTGGCCGGTCATTATTTGGCTGGTGGTAAGGTAGTGAAGGCGCTGCCCCTTCTTTACAAAGCTGCTGAACGTGCGTTTAATTTGATGGCCTACCGAGAAGCTGCTCACCTTCTTGATCACCTGATTTCATTGACCGAAGAAAAAGAGTTAATCCTTCCGGATGATATTCCATCCACACAAATTTATTCCATGCTTGGCGTTTGTTATGAGGAACTCGGGGATCGGCAGCGCAGCCTGTCTATGCTAACGATTTATAAAGAACATGCTCAGCAGCAGCAGTTGATCGATAAAGAAGCAGATGCTTATCTCAAAATTGGACGTGTGCACGATCTATTAGGGAGCTGGGATGCTGCGTTGGAAAATTATGATGCCTGCAGAGAGCTGACTACCCGGCACGAGTTATCGGATGGGTTGGGGGCAGTGCAAAACAATATCGGAGTTGTCTATTTCCAAATGGGTGACTTTGAGAAGGCGGCTACCTATTTCAAATTGAATACAGCCGACATATCGGGCATTGCTGATAAGGATCGGGCAAATTCTATTGCAGGATTGGGCATCTTAAGCAGCATTCGGGGGGAATATGAAGACGGGTTGGCTTACTATCGCAGTGCACTGTCTATTTATCAAAAGCTTCAGCTTCGCAAAAATCAAGCTGAGGCGTATCATAATATTGGAATGTCCTTTGCCGATGTAAATGAGACTGACAAAGCGCTACAGGCTTATAGCACCTGCCTGAATCTCGTTCGCGATTTTGAAAGTGAACAGCTTCGCGGACTCACCTTTCTTAACATGAGTAAACTTCACGCCAAATTGTCTAACAATGATGAGGCCCACCCTTTATTGGCCAAAGCACGAAAAATCTTTCAGCGCTCTGAAGATCTTTTGAGTATTGGTGAGTGTGAATTGATCTCCGGATTACTTTATGCAAATGTTAAAGACTACAAGTCTGCCTCCGAATGTTTTAAAGAGAGCGTTCGTATTAATTCGGAGATGAAATTTCCGGAAGGGCTTGCAGAGAGCTATCGTGCGCTCGGAGACCTGTACCTGGCGCAAGATATTGCTATAGAGGCACTCACATTTTACTCAAAAGCTGCAGAGTTATATGAAGAGATGAATTCATTGTCAAAGTTTAGTGAGCTTTCCGAGTTGGTTGCATCAATAAATGATGCGGTTAAAATAACTTAGATCCAGAACTGTTTTGAAATTTGATCGGTGATAGTATGTCTGAAACAATACAAGTTGATAAAGACCTGCGATTGGAAAACCAGCGTTTGCTCGCCGAGTTGGAAGATGCTTACAAAAGTATGGAGGCAATGTTAGCCCAACATTCGCATGAGAACAAAATCACCTACCAGGAACTTCTGCTTAAAGTAAATGCCTTGGAAAATCTGAACAAGGCGTTGACGGATAAAGAAAATAAGCTAATCAACTTGCAAAAAATGTCTTCGGTCGGATACTTTGTGGCCAACATTATTCACGAATTGAGTACGCCTCTAACCATCATCTCCGGTAGTGCCGAGCTCGCGCGTATGAAGGGCTGTACGCCTGCTGTGCACGATTATTTAAAAGTGATCTCTGAAAGTGTTGTGAGGCTCTACGATTTACTCGACCGTTTTCGTGGTATCTACGGCAGTGAAACAGAAACATTTAAGGTGTTTGATCTTGGCGAGCATCTGCGTTACACCATGGAAACCGTTTCGATTATAATGCCGTCTCATATAAATCTGGAATTGACAATTCCTGATAGGGCAATTCCGGTTGAGGGGGATTCTGATCAGCTTATGCAAATCTACCTTAATATTTGTAAAAATGCCTTTGATGAGCTGCTTAACTGCGGCAACAGCTTGAGTGTTAAGGTCATAACTCTGCCCGCGAAGCAGTTACATGAAGAATTCAACGATACATATGCCTTTAGCCAGACTAGTACAGACTGGAGAAACATTGTTTCGCATCATGAGCAATTTGCTGCTGTGCGTTTTGGAGACAATGGTGGTGGTATTGCGCAAGAGCGTCTTCACAGAGTATTTGAAGCCTATCATACGTCGAAGCCTGAAGGAGAAGGCACCGGGTTAGGGCTTTCGATTTCTTCAGATATTATAACCAGACATAATGGCAATCTTGGCGTAGCCTCGGAAGAGGGAGTGGGGACTGAGTTTGTGGTATTAGTCCCGCTTGCCAGTCAATCTGATGGGAGAGAAAAGACATGACAATTACATGTAAGAAGTGCAGCAATAGCATGGAGCAGGCAGATAAATTCTGTGGGGCCTGTGGTGCCCCGAAAGAAAAGAATGTCGCCCCGCTGTTGGGAACCAAGGTCGATATGCAGCTCAGCGATATTCGCTACAATCTGGCGCAGGTTTATGTAAAAAAAGGCGACTTTCAAAAAGCACTGAACGTTTTCGAAAAGCTGCTGGAAGAAAATCCTGACAACTCGGAAATCCAGCTTCAGATAAATAGTCTAAAGAGTATGCTCGAAGTGAGCTCATAATACGATACCGGGGTCTGTTATGCAAAAACATAGATGTGAAGAATGTAGTCACCTTAATAAAGAATCTAATCAGTTCTGCAGCAATTGCGGCGTTTCGCTAAATGATGAGCTAAAATATGGTCCACGATTGGTAATGATCTACGGAGACAATAACGAGGTGATTTTTCCTTTACGGGAAGACTATGTATCTATCGGAAGAGATAGTGAAAATCACATTGTTTTGGGCGACGAAAAAATCTCAAAAAATCATGCTGCAATCGTAAAAACGGACGACTTTTTTGCTATTAAAGATTTGGATAGCCGCAACGGTGTCTACGTGAACGGAACGAAAGTTGAAACGTTGCAAAAAATCTCCGGCGAAAGCCTGATTAAGCTCGGCTTTACGTTTCTTCGATTTAAGGAGAATTGACAGAAAAAAACAGGATGTGGGATAATTTTCCTGGGAGGGAACACAATGAAATGTAACGGATTCTATAAAACTATTGTTCTACTGACTTTTTTCTTCTGCTTTGCCTGCCAACAAAATGAAGAAACCAACCACGATGGAACCGCTTCACAACCTACACCCGGCGGCACCCTGATTGTTGGTATTCCGCAGGACATAGACACCTTCAATCCGCTCTTTAGCGAATCGATGGTTGCCAGCGAGATTACCCATTTATTGCTTCCCGGGCTTGCTGACCTCGATGCCAAGTCTCGTTTTGTGCCACAAACTTCTTCCTCCTGGAAATACTCCGATGGCGGCAAAAAGCTAACATATTTCCTGCACAAAAACGTACGCTGGACCGATGGGACTCCCCTTACTGCCTCCGATGTGGTTTTTACATATGAACTATTAAAAGATGAGCGCGTTGGTAGTCCGAAACGCCAGTGGGTAGAGCTGATAGAAAAAGTTGAGGCCATTGACTCGTTTCAGGTGATGTTTACTTTTGCCCAGCCTTACCCGCTGAGTATCTTCGATACTGCTGGTGAGATACTCCCCAGGCATTACCTGATAAATGCTGAACGCACTCAGCTGAACTCTCATGCTTTTGGCAGAGAGCCGCTCTCATTTGGTCCGTATTTTCTGAAGCGCTGGAAGACCAGGCAGTTTATCGAACTCGCTGCAAATGACAACTTCTTTCGGGCTTCGCCATTTTTAAAAAGCCTCTTTTTTAAAGTGATTCCGGACGAGAACAATCTGCTTATCCAGCTGCAAACCGGTGAAATTGATATGGCGATTGATGTGCCTGTTGATAAGGTTAAAGAAACGGTTTTAGCCAATCCCAATTTGAATGTCTACCCGCTATCTGGCCGTCTCTACTATTATCTCGGATACAATGAGGCACAGAAAAAGTTTGCTTCAACTCGTGTTCGCAGGGCTCTTACAATGGCCGTAAACCGCCAAATGATGATCGATGCCTTACTGGACGGCTATGGTCGTATTTGTCTCGGTCCCATTCCTCCAATGTTGTCGTGGGCATATAACGACACCATTCAGGAGATTCCGTTTAATCAGCAGCAGGCTAAAAAGCTGCTTGCCGAGGAAGGGTGGATCGATAGCGACGGAGACGGATGGTTAGATAAGGATGGCGATACGTTTAATTTTGTTCTGAATACCGATGCCGGTAATGGTCGAAAGAAGGATATAGCCGTTGTTATTCAGGATCAGCTTAGGCAAATAGGGGTTAAAGTAGATATTAACCTTTTGGAATGGGGCAGCTTGATTAATCGTTTGGGAAAGCGCGATTTTGAAGCGTATATCGGTGGCTGGAATACCCCTGTCTATATTGATCCGACGCCGATTTTTCACTCTTCCTCTGTCGATCTGTTTAATCATGGTGGCTACGCCAATTCCCGCGTAGATGAATTAATCGAGCAGGGGAGAGAGGAACTGGATCAGAATAAAGCGGGTGAAATTTGGAAAGAGCTGCAGGCTATTATTTATAGCGAACAGCACTATAATTTCCTGTTTTGGGTCGATCGTCTGGTTCTTATCGATAAGCGCTTTAAAAACGTTACACCTATTCCGCTTAGCGCACTCTACAATATCGAAAATTGGTATGACGCCTCCCAGTCTCTGAAACATTTGACAGCCGCCGCCGATGGTGACTGATTTCGAAGACATGGATAACAATTTCAGAGTGGGTTCCAGTGGGGCTCAGCTGAACTCAAACTTGCTGTCTGTTCATCAACTTACGCTCGGGATTGCAGGAAGAAAATCCCGAATAACGCTGTTGGAAGATATTTCTTTTTCTCTTAAAGAGGGGGAATGCCTTGGGGTTATCGGCGAGTCTGGTGCGGGAAAAAGTATGTTGGCACATGTGCTATTAGGTGTTCAGCCGGCAGATGCGCAAGTTGCCTCAGGTTTCATCTGCTTTGCCAACAAACTACTTAATCCTGAAAACCCTAAAGACTGGCAATCGATTCGTGGCAATGAAATATCTATGGTTTTTCAAAATGCAGCGGAAGCATTAAATCCGCTGATTACTGTTGGAAAACAGGTTCAAAGGGTAATTGCAACTCACGGCTCGATGTCTGATTCCATGGCGCACAAACGGGTTTTATACCTATTTGAAGAGATGAATCTCAATAATCCGGAAATGGTTTTTAACTGTTTCCCGCATCAGCTAAGCGGTGGCATGAATCAACGTGTTATGTTGGCTATGGCACTTTGCGGTTCCCCACGCCTTGTTATTGCTGATGAACCAACTTCTGCGCTCGACAATGAATCCCGCGATAGAGTGCTTTCTCTGCTTGCGGCCTTTAAAAAAAAGCTTGGTTTCGCGCTTATCTTTATTACACACAACATCGAGCTCGCGGCTGGTATTGCAGACTCGCTTGTGGTAATGAAAGACGGACGAATTGTTGAACAAGGTGTTTCCGACGTTCTGCTGACAGCCCCAACTCATCACTACACCATGCAGATATTAGACGGGCAGCTTCCATGATAGCAGATAATGTGTCTCCGGTATTGTGCATTCAAAATTTGTGCAAAAGTTATCAGCAAAGTCATCGGATGCTGTCTGCATCGGATCGTTTTTACGCCATCAGAGATGTTAGCCTGGAGTTATTTAAGGGCGAGTTTGTTGCTCTTTCCGGGCCTTCCGGAAGTGGAAAGTCGACGTTGGGTCGCTGCATTGTATCGCAAGTGCAACCAGACTCCGGCGCCGTTATCTATTGCGGTGAGGATCTCTCACACTTAACCGGAAAACAACTTGCCCATCGACGCAAATGTATTCAGTATATCTTTCAAAATGGCGCAGGAGCGCTTAATCCACGACAATCAATTGCCGGTTGCTTGAAGGAGGCTATTGCTGCAAATACGTCTTCTGCTGAGCATGCAACAGTTGCCGGACTGCTTGAGATGGTTGGATTAACTTCATCCTTAGAAAGTCGTTATCCGCATCAGCTTAGCGGAGGTCAGCAGCAGCGAGTTTGTATTGCGCGTGCATTGTCCGTTCACCCGCGTATAATAATTGCCGATGAACCGACCTCAGCGCTCGATGCTCCGCGGCGCAGGCAAATTGTTCAGTTGTTTTTGACATTGCAGCAGCGCCTTAATTTAACGATTCTCTGGATTACGCACGATCTTGCAGCCGTAGAACAACATGCTGATCGCATATTGCTTATGGATTGTGGCAGATTGAAGTCAGAACATTCATCGTGTAATGTCAATTCTGCAGTACTTCATCCTGGACCGGAAACTATACCGACAGGTGAAGACCAGTGATTCGCTACATCTTATACCGTTCTGGTTATTCTCTACTGCTTGTTTGGGGCATAGTCACCTTTACTTTCCTTCTGCTAAACGCAGTGCCGGGAGATCCGTCTACAATTTATTTACGACCGGATATCGATGCAGAAACCCTTTATTACCTGCGAAAGCATATGGGACTGGATCTGCCTATTTGGCAACGCTATTGGAATTGGCTTTTCGCGGCATCAAAAGGAATTCTGGGCATTTCATTTACGCATCACCGGCCGGTTCTCGATCTGCTTGCTGAAGCTTTGCCCAATACGCTGAGACTAACTATAGTTGTTTTTTTTCTGCAGCTGTTTGGAGGAATTGGTCTTGCCATCGTGATGGCCCTGATTCGTCGGCCGGTTATTCTAAAAGGCATAGAGTCTACTTTGGCCATTTGCTATTCTCTCCCCGGTTTTGTAATTGCATTATTTCTGATTTATGTGTTCTCGTATCAGCTCAATTGGTTGCCTTCAGGTCAGATGCAAAGCATGTTGCCAACCGAAGGGCGTGGATATTTAGGCGATTTGTTTCGGCATACTCTTTTACCGGCGTTGGCGTTTGCCATTCCGCTTGGTGCGTTTACAGCAAGACTCACCTATGGCAACCTGTGCGAAGTGCTATCAAAACCCTATATTCGAACGGCTCAGGCTTATGGCATTTCCCGCACACGCATACTCTTTTCCGATGCCCTGCGAAATGCCCTGCTTCCTTTAATTACAATGTCCGGACTATTCTTTCCGGTTTTGCTGGGCGGTTCGGTTATTATAGAAAATGTTTTTGCATGGCCGGGTATGGGAACAATTGCTGTTCAGGCAGTGCATGCCTATGACTATCCGGTAATAATAGCAGTCTCAATTATCTCTGCCATATCAATTGTTATTGGCAATCTGCTTGCGGATATCCTTTACGTAGTATGCGATCCGCGCATAAACCTTCACAATCAGGTTCAGGTATGAGTTACTTGTATCTCAGCAATCTGGTTCATTCAGCCCGGGCGAAACGAGAGTCTGTTGCGAGTAATCCGATCCTTTGGCTTGCCGGTGCAGCTCTTTTTACCTTATTGCTGATCAGCTTTTCCAGCACAATGATGCTTGCCATTGATCCATTTCAACACGGAGATTTGTTGATGGATCGCTATAAGCCACCCTCTTATGAGCATCTTTTTGGAACCGACAAGTTTGGTCGGGACGTTTTAGCAAGAACTCTCTATGGCGCACGCATATCATTGCTAATAGCTATTGGCGTGGTTTTGGTCGCTTTTTTTATTGGCACGTTGTATGGCCTTATTTCGGGCTATGCCGGGGGCTGGCTAGATCAAGGGATGATGTATGTGCTGGATTTTTTGCTGGCATTTCCAGCAATCTTCTTACTCATGTTCTTACTTGCAATGTTTCAAATGAATCATTGGTGGCTTATTCCCATTCTTGGATTAACAGGCTGGATGGAAACAGCAAGATTGGTGCGAGCTGAGGTGCTCACCGTAAAGGAACGCGATTTCATGCATGCGGCAATTGGTTTAGGTTTATCGCGCTGGCGGATTATCAGTAGACATATTTTGCCAAACGTGCTCACATCTGTTCTGATTACAATTCCGTTTAAGGTTGCAGACGTCATTCTTCTGGAATCGGCACTCAGCTTTTTGGGGCTCGGCGTCCAACCTCCAATCCCAAGTTGGGGGAATTTGATAAATGACGGCCGAAGTGTCTTGTTGAGCGCGTGGTGGATTTCTACAGCACCTGCATTGTTCATATTATTCACTACCCTTATCTTTAATGTGATTGGAGATCGTCTGCGGAAACAGCTATGACAATTTTCCGTCGCTGCTGAAAAGAGGTATAAAATTGTCATATTCCTGCCAATTTCATCCGACACTATTACTGGAGACTTAGAAAAGAGGTAAGGTTGAAAAAAACGAGTCGAAATACCTTTGATCACATGATTGTTGGCGAATCGCGTGCCATAAGAGACGTTATTTCTAAAGCGAAACAGCTTGCTGTACGTGGAACGGTTACTACACTTATTACCGGTGAAAGCGGTACGGGTAAGGAACTTTTTGCCCGTCTTATTCACGCTGCCGGCCCCCACGCGCATCAACCGTTTGTAGACATTAACTGTGGCGCTATTCCGGAGTCTTTGCTGGAGTCTGAACTCTTTGGTTATGAAAAAGGCGCGTTTACCGGGGCGGAAAACCGCAAGCCGGGTCTCTTTGAACTCGCGAATAAGGGCACTATTTTTCTAGACGAAATTGGTAATACGAATCTGACTTTTCAAATAAAGTTGCTTAAGGCCGTTGAGCAAAAGCGCTTTCGTCGAATTGGGGGAATTGATGAGGTTCAGATTACCACAAGAATTATTGCTGCGACGAATGTTGATTTACAGAAAGCTGTCAGTTCCGGAAAGTTTCGTGAAGATCTTTACTATCGTTTGAATGTCTGTGAGGTAAAGCTCCCGCCTCTGCGTGAACGGAGTGACGATTCCGCTTTAATCGCTTCGCATCTTCTTGAGCACTTTCGCGTACAATACGATCGACAGAACCTGGAGTTTAGTGAAGATGCCCTTGAAGCTATCCGCGATTATCATTGGCCGGGCAATGTGCGACAATTGAAAAACAGCATAGAAAGAACGGTCCTTCAGAGCAATGATAGTGTTATTACGGCTGAGGAGCTGGCCTTGCAAGGGAAGCGCAAAGATCGATCGCCTAAACAACCAGCTGTTGATACGAAGACATCTCGCCAAGACCCTCCCTGGACAATACCTGATGAAGGGATTTCACTGGAAGATGTTGAAAGGAAGCTGATTTTAAGTGCGCTGAATAAGTGCTCCGGGAACCTCAGCAAGGCTGCACGCTTATTGCATATTAAACGTGGAAAACTCCGCTATCGCCTCGATAAACTTTGTATCGATTATTCTAACGAGTTGGCCTGATTATCATTCTCCATCCAGGCCTGACAATTTTTTTGAACCCTTCTTTCTACATATGTATTTTTGTCTTTCGTTCTGTATCGATCCTGAATTTCTTGCATCTAATAATTGATATCCCTACGTATTTATTGCATATTACGGTTAAACCGGAAAACACTTATGGCATATGTAAATCCACGTATTACTCAACTCGGCGCAACGCTCGAATCGTATACCGATCCGTCCAACGAACGGGTAGATACGCTGAACGACCTTGCCTGGGAACTTTGGACAACCCAGCCTGAGAGAGCCACTGAGTTGACTCACGAAGCATCCGCCCTGGCGGAGAAGCTGGACTATCCGCGTGGAAAGGCTTATGCCAAGGTCAACCGGGGAATGCTGGAGTGGCGTACCAATATTGCAGGTTCTCTTGAGCTGTTTGCGGAAGCATTGGTTTGGTTCGAGGAACATGATGAACCGGTTGGCGCTGCAAACGTTCTGAACTTTATTGCCATTATTTATTGGGGCATCGGTGACCTGCAGCGCGGACTCGATCATAGTTTAAAATCGCTTAAGCTGCATAAGACGGTTGATGATCCTGAAGGAAGTGGATGGACACATCAGACCCTGAGTGGGTTTCATCTTGATTTGAAGCAGTATGAACAGGCGAAAGAATATGCCACCAAGGCATACGAGATTTTTAAAGGATGTGAAAATAAGTTGGGCGAAGCTCGTGCTCTGAATGGGATGGGTAATGCTCTGCTTCATTTGGGCGATTGTAAAAAGGCGCTCGAATATCTGGAAGAAAGTTTAAGGCAATCCCGCGAGATGGAGCATGAGTTCTCTATTTCCAGAGCCCTTAACGATATCGGTTTGGTTTATCAGAAGCGGAGTGATTATGCCGGCGCGCTGCCGTTTCATCAGGAAAGCTTGCGGTTACGCGAAGAGCTGGATTATCCGACCGGACAAACAACTTCGCTACTCGATCTGGCCAATGCCTATGTTAATGTCGGCGAAACCGAAAAGGGAATTGCGGCAATTGAGCGATCAATGAGTCTGGCAAAGGAAATTAATGCCAAGCCCAAGATCGCAAGAGGCCATATGGCACTTGCGATGATTTACGAAAACCTCGGTAGTTTTGAGCAGGCATTGGAGCATTTCAAGCAACACTTCGAGCTTGAGCAATCCATCTTCAGTGAAGATGCTGAACGCAAGATGAAAAACATGCAGGCCGTTTTTGAGCGAGAAGCGACTCAAAAAGAAGCCGAGATCTTTCGCTTGAAGAATGTTGAGTTAAAGGAAAAAAATGAACAGCTTCAGCATACGCTTGAGGAGCTTAATTCTACGCAAGCCCAGCTGCTTCAGGCTGGTAAAATGATGGCTCTGGGTAATCTGGTCGCTGGTATTGCTCATGAAATAAATACGCCGATCGGCACTATCAAAAGCGGAGCCGACCTGGCTTCCCGCGTAGCGGGCAAACTTCTGAAATCTCTTGATGGCGATTCGGATGAGGCTGCTGTAAACAAAGAGCTGAATAAAACGCTTCCCCTGCTGCAAAGTAGTACCGAAAATACTTTTCTTGCCGTTGAGCGCATTATGAAAATAGTGAATGGACTAAAAAACTTCGCTCGCCTTGATGAAGCAGAGTTTCAGCTGGCTGATATTACCGAAGGACTAGAAAGTACGCTTCTGCTTATTGCACATGAAATTCCTGCGACAGTTAAGGTAGATTTACAATACGCTGATTTACCGAAAATCTATTGTTTCCCTACCGAGTTGAATCAGGTTTTCATGAACATCATTCTAAATGCACTCCAAGCAATGCGCAATGGTGGAACGCTTACCATTCGCACTGAACAATCTGCTGAACATATACTCATTTCCATCTGTGATACCGGTGTTGGCATTGCTGAAGAGAACTTGAAATCTCTTTTTGAGCCCGGCTTTTCCTCCGGTGCCAGCCGTATGAAGATGAAAACCGGTCTTTACACCAGTTATGGCATTGTCGCCCGGCACCGAGGCGATATTCAGGTTGAGAGTACTATCGGACGTGGGACAAAGTTTTCCATCACGATTGCTACGGATCTGCAAAATTATATGTCGCCGCTCTCCAGTGCATCCTAGTAGGCTTATCGGCGTTCAATATTAGAGCTCTGCCTGCACTTTCCCGCACCGAATGAATCTATTCTGCTTAAAAAACATTTTCCGGAGTATTAAAAATGAATGACCTTTACCGCAACAATTTCATTCTGTTTCTACTGCTCACGCTTATCTCCAGCGTGTTTGGTGGGGATAAAAAACCGACGATTTTAATTACGTATTATTCTGCAAGTGGTAATACCGAGAAGATGGCCAACGCTGTTTTTGAGGCTGCTTCAGAAAACGATAGTGTCGCTGTCGTGTTGAAAACGGTAAGTGAAGTAACAAAGCAAGATGTAGAATCAGCAGATGGCATTATCATTGGATCACCAACATACTATGCAAACATGGCGGCTCCGGTCAAGGCTTTTATTGATGGCTGGTTCGAGCAAAAAGTTGTTCTGTTCGATAAGGTTGGTGGTGCATTTGCCACTGGCGGAGGACGCACGGCCGGTCGTGAATTTGTTGTAGCTTCACTACTATTGGCTATGCTCAATAATGGAATGATTGTGGCGGGCCCACATTATGAAAGCTGGGGAACGTTTGGAGCATCTGCTATAACTGCGCCTCCGGATGAGGGGGTCAATGACAGTGAGCTGGATGATGCTCGGCGCCTTGGAAGCAGGATCGCCGATTTGGTCTTAAAAATGACGGACTAGCGGATTCCCGCGGTTTGCATTAGCTCTGCGCGCTTATCATGAATCTCTTTATTCTCAGGCATAATTTGCAGAGCACTTTCATATTTCTCAATGGCGCGAGAGAGTCTGCCTCGTCGTTCATCTCTTTTGGCCTGCTCAGTATAGTGTTGAATCATCGATTCTTTAAGCAGCAGTGCCGTTGTATTATCCGGGTCAATCTGCAGAATCTGTAGCGTGTAACCCGTGGCATTATCTTCTTCCGGAGTCAAAAAGTTCTTATCCTCGAACGCTGTTAGCGCCTTTTCCAACAATCCTTCAATTCGCTTTTGGTTTTGAAGATTTTCTTCAATTGCAGCCAAACGTTGTTGTGCAAGTCCTTTTGCAACCTCATCCGCCTCGTCCTGTGAAAGAAAAAGCTGATAGTATTTCAGAGCACTGATATATTTTTTCTGATTATACAGCTCTTCAGCTCGCGTAAATATAACATCGACAGTAGACTTATTGTCTGAGCTGATGTAGGCGTAGCCGAGGGTGCCGATTACGGACAACATTAAGAAAATTATAATTAGAAAAATCCACTTCTTGTTCATGGATGTTCTCCAGATGCAAATCATTGAGTTATTGGAATTTGGACAAAGCTGACTTCCCACCTCTACGGTGAGTACTAATGCAGCTTGCTGATAGGATTATCAAGATCGATTGCTAAATCGTAGTAAGAAACAACAATATCGTTGCTCAGAATGTGCTGATCCGCATAGAAATTCGAACTTCTTTTTAGAAGCGAAGTCTGCACCAGTCCATTTCGATATTTGATTTATTGAACCAGCCATCATAACTTGTCTTATGCAAACGGCAATCCGACTTATTTTCCATGTTGCGCTTTATGCGGGACTTCTCTTTTCGCTTACAGGATGCGATAATGGAACGAAGCCCGGTGGCTATAATGTGGTTCTTACGCCACAGGTTGAAGTCGACTTACCACAGATCATCGAGCGTGATACGCTGGTTGCTTTGGTATCATATAACTCTAATAGCTTTTATATCTATAAGGGCCAAACAAAGGGATTTGAATACGAGTTGCTTAAGCTTTTGGCACAGCATCTGAATGTTGAGCTAAAGGTGCAGGTTGTTCGGGATTTGAATACTGTCTTTGATCGTCTGAATTTGGGAGATGGCGATCTGGTTGCCCATAATCTGGCCAGTACGAAAGAACGTCGCCAGCTGGTGAGCTTCACCGATTACTATACCAATGTGCCGCAGGTTTTGGTTCAGCGGGTACCGAAGAACTGGCGCAAAATGAAACTACATGAGATTGATCAGTCGATGTTACGGTATCCGATTGAGCTAATTGGCAAGCAAATTCATGTTCGTGGAGGCTCGGCATACTTTTCTCGCCTTAAAAGTCTTTCTGAAGAAATTGGTGGTGATATTGATATTGTTGAGGTGGCGGGAAATATCTCGACGGACGAGCTGATTGCAATGGTTTCCTCCGGAGAAATTGATTATACTGTTGCCGACCAAAACATCGCGCGTATCAATCAAGCGTATTATTCCAACATCCATATAAAAATGCCGGTGAGTCTACCGCAGCCCGGCGCATGGGCCGTTCGGAAAAACTCTCCCGAGCTGCTAAATGAGATCAATCTATGGCTAAAGAGTCTGCGAAAAACGCCCACCTTTAACGTGCTCTTTAATCGCTATTATCGCAATAAACGCTATTTCAGACAACGCTCTAACAGTGATTACTTCTCCATTACCGGTGCCAAGATTTCCAGTTTTGACGATCTTATTCAGCAATACGCAGAGCAGTTAGGGTGGGACTGGCGTTTACTTGCAGCACAGATTTACCAGGAATCACAGTTCAATCCACGAGCGCGTTCTTGGATGGGAGCGACTGGATTGATGCAGCTAATGCCGGAAACTGCCGAGCAATACGGCGCACGAGACGCGATGAATCCTGAACAAAATATTGCAGCCGGAGTAAAATATCTGAAGTGGCTGGGTGGCTTTTGGGATTCAATTCCCGACTCATCCGACCGTCTGAAGTTCATCTTAGCTTCCTATAATGCCGGTCAGGGACATCTGCTTGATGCACAGCGCCTGTCAAAAAAATACGGCAAAAACCCACTCATATGGGAAGATAATGTTGCTTTCTATCTGCTAAAAAAATCTCAGGAAGAGTATTATAATGACGAGGTTGTAAATTTTGGATATGTGCGAGGTTCAGAACCGGTTGAATATGTCTCGGAAATACTTCGAATTTTCGAAAATTATAAGCAGCTCGTTCCCCAAGATACATTAACTTCCAGCGATAGTCTTGTGCTAAAGTGAACCTGTAAGAAGTCTTACGGTTAATCATATTCAGGCACAGTACACTTTACCGATCATTGGTTTATGAGGGATAAATTCTAAACCAGATTCCAGTGCGTATTATTGCGCATTGATCTAAATTTAATGAGGTGTTATATGCGATTGATTTTCATCATGGGATTATGTCTCGTGCTTTGCTCCATTCAATTTGTAACAGCAGCAGATAAACCGGTTAAATCGAAAGCGGCGATCGAGAATGATCGATCTGAGCCGGAGTGGCTGCCCGGTGTAATTACTCTGAAGTTTGCCCATGGGATAAACTTGGGTGATGAAGCCACAGCAAGTGGCCTTACTGATGTAGACGCGCTGTTTCAGCAGCACGGCGTTACCCATCTTAGGCATTTGGTTAAGGAAAGCTTTGTCCGCAGCGATATTCGCCGAAATGTTGGCATCGAAAGTATTTATAATGTCTACTTCGAGCCAACTTTTGATGCGTTGCAGTTTGCAGAGGCTTTGTCGCGCAGTGAAAATATTCTTTATGCCGAACCGAAATTTCTCTATCCGCTAACTGCGACTCCCAATGATGCATTATATGGACAGATGACTCAATTTAATCATGTCGGTGCGCCTGCAGCATGGGATATCGTTAAAGCAGAAAGCGGCAATGTGGTTGTAGCGGTGGTCGATGGCGGAACAGACTGGGATCATGCAGACCTCGTGGCTAATATCTGGAATAACTCTGATGAGATTGCCGGAAACGGTATTGATGATGATAACAATGGCTTTGTTGATGATGTGCGCGGTTGGAACTTTGCCAATAGCTCGAACGATCCGACCGGCCTTTCCAATACCCCACAGAATGCTGCCCATGGAACGCACGTTGGCGGCACGATTGGTGCCACAACGAACAATGGCAGCGGCGTAGCCAGTCTGGGATGGAACTGCATCCTGATGCCGGTGAATGCCGGTAGCCCTTCAACCGATCGCAGCGTTGCCTTTGGCTATGACGGCATCGCTTATGCAGCTGCTAACGGAGCAGATATTATTAACTGTAGCTGGGGCGGTATTGGGAATCCGTCGTCATTGTCGCAGGATGTAATAAACTTTGCATATAATAATGGTGCTCTTGTGGTTGCGGCATCAGGTAATGATAATGCAGATACTGATTTAACGCCGCACTTTCCGGCAAACTACGATCGCGTTCTTTCCGTAGGTGCTTCTTTTAAAACCAGTGATCAGCGTGCTAATTTTTCGAATTATGGTGCCACTGTAGATGTTTTTGCTCCCGGTGTTAGCATTTTGAGCACAATTCCGGGTGGCGGCTTTAACGGCTCATTTTCCGGAACATCAATGGCAAGCCCGATGGTTGCCAGTCTTGCAAGTCTCGTAAAAACCATTAAGCCGGGTTATTCTGTAGACCAGATTCGCGAGCAAATTCGTGTTACAGCATTAAACATTGATGGCGTTAATCCCGGATTTGCCGGAAAACTTGGTAAGGGACGCATAGATGCGCTAAAAGCAGTTACCGACTTTTCATTGCCTGCTTTGCGAATTAGCAATGTCGATTTTGTAGATAGCGGTAATGATGGAATTATCGATGCCGGAGAGAGCGTTACAATGACCGTAACGTTTATAAATTATCTCGCAGCATCTTCAGGCGCCACGCTCACGCTTAGCGAGTCGGATAACAATATTACAATCTCGAATGGAAGCGCAACGCTCGCCTCATTAAATACCAATGAAACAGCTTCTGCAAGCTTTCAGTTCAGTGTGGGTAGTAATGTGCCCGATGGATATACGCTGCGCTTTTTTGTAGACATTTCTTCGGGAAGCTACAGCGATCGCGATTTTATTCAACTGAGTGTTACTCCACCGCAATTTGCCAGTCATAACACGGGTGCAGTGCAGGCATCGATTACCAATGAAGGCAATATCGGATTTGTTGGATTTGCCGGTACGGCCGGATCGGGCTTTGTTCATGATGGTAATAATTACCTGTTTGAAGGTGGCTTGCTGCTCGGAACATCTGCGTCCTCGATTTCAGACTGTGTTCGTGGCGGCGATGGTTCGACTCAGGATGTCGATTTTGTGCCTGTAGAAGGCGAAGTGCTGACCATTGTTACTCCCGGTGCGTTAGCCAATGAAGAGGGTTCAATTTTGCTGGAAGACTCTCCCGCACAGCAGTCGCTTGGCGTTACGATTCTCCAGGAAACGCTTGCTGATAACCTGCCTGAAAATGAAGACTTTGTTATTTTCAAATACACAATTGTAAATAACAATAGCGGGTCGCTGAACGGACTGTATGTTGGGTTGTTTTTCGATTGGGATATAAATGCAAATGCCGCAGACTTTGCGCGCTATGATGCGTCTCGCAGACTGAGTTACGTTGGGAACTCTGCCAGCCCAAATCGCATTGCTGCAACTAAGATCCTTACAACCGGAACGGCTATTGGTCACCGCTCTGTGCATAACCCCAATGAAATCTACGACGGCTTTAGCAATACTGAGAAGTGGAGCTTTTTAAATGGCGGTGTTCAGACGCAATCATTGGACAATGTAGATGTCGCTACAATGAGTTCGCAGGGACCGTTTAGCATTCAGGGTGGCGAGTCAATTGAAGTGGCATTTGCCGTAATGGGAGCATCAAGCGTTGCTGAACTCCAGACCACTGCCGATGCTGCTCAAGATTTTTATGACAACCCGCGTGTTGGCATTGAAGAGCCGCTTCCTATAGGATCGGCCGACACATATGAGCTGTCGCAAAACTATCCGAACCCTTTTAATCCGACCACGACAATAAGCTATCGTCTTGCCGGTGCAGGTGATGTCGAAATTGATATCTTCAATTCATTGGGACAGCGTGTTCGCACGCTTGTTCGTAGTTCTCAGACTGCTGGAAGCTATCAGGTGGTTTGGAATGGCAGGGACGATGCAGATAATAAAGTTAGCAGTGGCGTCTATCTTTACCGCCTCAAATCTGCCGGGCAGGTGTTAACGAAAAAAATGTTGTTGTTGGAATAATATGTCTTTGTAGCGACGCACAATATTTGTAGCGACGCACTGCAGTGCGTCGCTACAAATTCAAACTTCCTTAATTATTCATCGCAAATCCACTTTTGCGCTTTTCAATCAACCGATCGATGTCTTCCCTGGTCATTTCCATATAGAAATTAACATCGGTTTTGTTTTGCTGAATATCTATTTTGTTAATCACATCCATCGCATCGCGGTCACTTCCCATTGAAAGCTTGGCCATTGCCATTATTCCCTTAAAGGAATCGTGAAAGAGCAGTGCATTTTCACTATTGTCAAAATGTCCACGACCATCTACCTTCAGATTCTTTGAGACATCCATCGACATATGCACTTCTTGGATTGAGCGAATTGCCGGCATGCGATCGAGCGCTTCATCAGACATCTGTGCCATCATCTCATCCATCATCGTAGCGGCATCAACAACTGCCCAAAAGGTGTCTTTGAAACGTAGTTTGTTGATGGACGCTTTCAGTGCTTCGTTTGATAATGTGCTGGACTCATTACTGAAATTATCCAGCCAGGCTTTTACCATATCTTTTTTCCCGGCTACAACATGATGCTGATCGGCAAAGCAAAAGCTATTGTCGTTATTGTCCGGCATATATATCGTAAAGCTCTCGTAGCTTTCATTTAGCAGCCTGCCTTCTCGATCTTTCTCTTTAATGAAGTTCAGCATGCGGTCAGGGTCGAAGCTACCTTTTGCAATTACTAAACCTGCCTTCTCATGATCATTTCCCGGTCTGTTGAAGGCGATAATCAATTCATCCACATCCGTGCGAACATCGAAGCCGGTTGCTTCAATCATTTCCTGATAATCGCTGGTGTCATCCATTCGTTTTTCCATAGAGTCTACGATGGAGGAAAACATCGGACTCGTGCGCAGCTTATCCAGGTTCATGTAGGCAATTCCTCGCACGTCGGAGGGAATGTTTGCTAACTCAGCGGTTACTGTGGCACTCATTCCGCTAGAGCCACGGTCGCTGCAGTTTAGAACTAATCCGGCGATCAGCAGCATTGCCATTGCTAGTTTTAAAAATGTTTTCATTACGTCTCCTTAAAAATTTTTACGGCTGAAAACAAAGCTTGCCGAAGCAAACATTAGAATTCCGAACAGGAGCGATGTCCAGAACGGAAGCCAGCTTGTTATTGGTTCGAGTGTTACTAATTGCTTCGTTATGTTGCCGAGTTCGGCAGTTTTGGGTAGAAAATGATACAGTCCATCTAGTGCGTAACCGTAATATTTACTCGACAAGAGAGCATAAATGTTATCACGTGCCAGAAGCAGTGGACTTAAAAAAAGAATCAAAAAATATGTTATCATAAGGGCAAATGGGCCGCTTTGAACCAATACGCTCAGAAATGTCATAAGCGCAAATAAAATTGCGAACGTTATGATGATCATTCCACCGGCGTAGAGAAATCCCATATTCCAGATTCCGGTTTTCAGAGATAGAACAAGCCACGAAAAGATCATCATATAGGCAATGTTAAATGCGACTACTGCAACAGCACCGAGATAGCGCCCCAAAAGGATTTGGAACCGGCTAAGTGGCTTAGATATCAGCAGATCGATGCTGCCTTTTTGCAAAAATGATGGTACCAGGCTGCTTGTTGCAAACAGCGCCAGGAAAATTCCTGCAGTAAATAGAAGTGCGGCAATAACACCCTCGATTCCAAAAATAATCTCCTGCAAACCAACCATTCTATCCATATCTTCACCGAAGATACTAACGCTGGATTCAAGACCATTTACAATGTCCAGATTAAGGGCAAATATCAATAGAAGGTTGAAGATTGTGGCAATAGCAAAAAAGGCAATGAATGTCTTTTTTGCAAATGACTCACGAATAGTTAATTGGATAACGGCTAAGAGCTTGGTCATACCGACACCTCCTCTTGCCGAGGCTTGTCTTCAATAATGTCGATAAAGAAATCCTCCAGCGAAATTTTGCGCGGGATAATTCCTTGAATTACCAGCTGCTGTTCACGCAACATGTCGATAATATGATTTAACTGGGCATCATCTTCAACAGAAATGACGGTTTTTCCTTTAATATCCTGAACCGGTACATGAAGTTCTTTGCAAAGAATTTTTAGCGCAAGATCTTCTCCTCCGAGTTGAACTTCATACTGCTGCTTAACAGAGATTAACTCGTCCACGCTTCCCTGACGAACCAACTGTCCTTTTTTCAGGATAGCAACTTCATCCGAAATCCGCTCGACTTCGGACAAGAGGTGTGAATTCAAGAATATTGTTTTCCCCTCATTGCGAAGCGAATTTAACAGCTCGCGAATTTCACGCCGACCAACCGGATCGATACCGTCGGTTGGTTCATCGAGAAAGAGCAGGTCGGGTTCATTCATCAATGCTTGAGCAATGCCTACGCGCTGCATCATCCCTTTGGAATATTTGCGAATACGCGTATCGCCCCAATCCTGCAAATTAACCCGCTTAAGCAGAACCGGAATGCGACTCTTCAGGTTATTGGGACTCACTCCAGCCATCTTGCCAAAGTAGTAGAGTACCTGATTGGCGGTTAGAAAATCTGGAAACCGGTGGTTCTCGGCCAGGTAGCCCAAGCGTTCATGAATTTGCGCATTGCTGATATCTTCTCCCAGTAGAGTAGCGTTGCCGCCTGTGGGGAAGACAATTCCAAGTAGCAGCTTTATTAGCGTCGTTTTACCCGCACCGTTTGGTCCAAGTAGACTAAAAACTTTCCCGCGTTCTACATTTAGCGAAACTTCTGTAAGAGCCTTAATTTGACCGCGCTGATAGTGTTTAGTTAGTTCTCGTGTTTCGATCGCGTTCAAGAAATCCTCATTCGTTATCATCTTTTATTAAAAAAGTGCTGCACCAAATAACTTGTTTTTGATGAACAACACACTTTTTTTACGGGTATCTGGGTTATTTGTTACGGATGGAATGAATCTACCTATTAATTTCCGAAACACAAATGCCTGGGCAAACTTGAGATTGTTACACTCCTTCGGTTATCCTTCTAAATATATAAAACAACATACACCCCGAATAAACCAAAGGCGACAGCATGAAACTATCAATTCTACTCGCGGCAATTCTATTTCTCTTCTCAGGAGGGATGGCACAAACATTTGAAAACCATATTGCATCCCGCGTTCTGTATTTTGATCAAAATGGTTTAACTAGTCAGGAAGCAGCCCAGACGCATGTTGCCGTTCCTGCTTCTGTATTCTCTTATACCTCGGAGGGGGTAGTCTCATATGGAGGTTCTTTTTATCAGACGTATAATGCTCAGTATGATGCTCCTTCAGATATTTATGTGATCAAGAGTTCAGATGGAATTAACTGGTCATCTCCGGTTGAGGCGAGCGATGATATTGCAATGACATCCCAATTTTGGCCGTCTATGGCAGTTTACGGAGATCCGGTAAATCCCAGGATATTGGTTGTCTGGAATGACCAGAGAGACGGAACAAATTTGTCACAGGTGCGGATCGCAACCAGTTCAGATGGAGGGCAGACGTTTTCACCTTCTATCGCAATTAGTGCACATTCGAATGCTGTAATTACGTTTGCCGACTGTGACGCTGATGATAATGGAAACCTCTATGTGGTATGGGGATATCAGACCCTCTCAAACTTTTTGAATGAAACCTGGTTTAGCAAGAGCACAGATAATGGAGCAACCTGGGATGTACCCAAACAGATCTATTCTGAACGGCAATATTCGTATCCTCCGGCAATTTCTGCGAGAGGAAATGGAGAGCTCTTTGTGACGGTTGTCGCCGATCAGTTTTTTAAAACCAATCTTGTTGCTCTGCATAGTACTGATGGTGGAGCAAACTTTGCTACTCGTCCACAAATCACCAATTATGACGGTTCAAACGGTAATGAAGGGCCCTATCGAACCTACTCTATGATTGAAGACGGGGCGAACCTGCACATACTCTACCCTTTTATCACTAACGGTGAGTTAGTCAGTTTTGGATATAGTCAATCGACCGATTTTGGATTCAGTTGGTCTAATCCGGGTATTGCATTGGATACTACCCTGCTAAGCTACCAAAATACTGTAAATCTTCGGAACTCCGTAGATATTGCGATTTCCGATCAGGGCATTTTATATGCGGTTCGTGCGGATTTACATCAGGATCCTGCTCAGCTAAATTACGATGTGTATCTCTCCCGTTCGGCTGATGATGGACAAACCTGGGAAGAAATAATGATAGTAAATGAAATGCCGGACATTGAGGAACAGGCCTATGCGCAGCTTTCAGTAAAGTCTTCCGGAACATTGGATACGGTATTGGTGACTTGGCTAGAGCAGCGGGTTGTAAGCGGTATTGAAGATGAACTCTCGGGACTTGCGGACAATTTTAAGCTTAAGCAGAACTATCCGAATCCGTTTAATCCGTCAACAACTATTGCCTACTCACTTAATCGTGCTGCCAGCGTCTCAATTGCAGTTTATGATAACTCCGGCAGACGTGTTGCCAATCTTGAACAGGGGATGCAGCCAGCCGGTTCCTATACTACACCTTTCGTGGCTGAGGAACTCGCCAGCGGCGTGTACCACTACAGTCTTGAAATTGATGGTGTTTCCGTGCAGTCATGCAAAATGGTTTTGATAAAATAGACCGGCTATGCTTAGAGATCGCCCTCCTTCGTCAGGCTGATATGGGGTAGAGCGCTCACTTTGTTCGCTGGTAGTCCACCCTCCTTCGTCGGGCTGGTAGGGAGTCGTACATTCCTCGTTCCCCGGAACTTGTAGTAACTACCCCCTTACCAGCTTAAGCCGTAGGCTGAAGCGTCCTACCCCCAACCAGTCCCGAGAATCGGGACGTCCCACCCCCTACAGCCGCAGAGCCGCGACCTTTCATTACAGGTGTTTATAAGCAGGCAACGTCAGAAAGTCAATAAAGCTTTTGTCGCTCACCAGATCGTCGAGAATAGAGGCGGCGAGAGCGAACTTACCCTTGCCGTAGAGGGCATCTCCCCACATCGCCTTAATTTTGGCCTGTTCTTCCGGAACCATTGAGCGAAATAGTTCGAGCGTTACTTCCCGACCATCATCGAGAATGCCATTCGGGCTATAAACCCAGTTCCAGATTTGTGCTCTCGATATTTCTGCAGTGGCAGCATCCTCCATCAGATTGTAAATTCCAGCGGCACCAACACCGCGCAGCCAGGATTCGATATATTGTATGGCAACGTTAATATTGTGTCGCAATCCATTCTCGGTAATTTTTCCACCCGGAATAGTGAAATTCATTAAGTCTGCCGCCGAAACGTTGACGTCCTCGCGCATCACATCTTTTTGATGCGGGCGTTCGCCCAGGACGCGCTTCATTTCCTCACGAGCAACAGCAACCAGATCCGGATGTGCAACCCATGTTCCTTCGAAGCCATCGTTTGCTTCACGAACTTTATCGGCACGAACTTTCTCGAAAGCTACGCGATTTACCTCTTCGTCTCTGCGGCTGGGAATAAAGGCTGCCATACCGCCAATGGCATGCGCACCACGCTTGTGGCAGGTTTGCACCAGCAAATCGGTATATGCGCGCATAAACGGCGCCTGCATGGTTACCTGGCCCCGGTCCGGAATCAGAAAGCCCGGCTGATTGCGGAATTTCTTGATGACGCTGAAGATATAATCCCAGCGTCCGGCATTGATGCCGGCAATATGATCCTTCAATTCATATAGCAATTCTTCGATCTCAAATGAAAGCAAGATGTTTTCAAGTAAAACCGTTACCTTAATGCTGCCGCGGTTAATGCCCATTTCATCCTGCGCCAGATTAAATACGTCATTCCAAAGCCGCCCTTCCAGATGACTTTCCAGCTTCGGCAGATAAAAGTAAGGCCCGCTGCCTTTTCCAAGCAGTGTTTTAGCATTATGAAAGAAATACAGACCAAAATCCATTAGTGAACCGGAAATCGGCTCGCCATCAATAGTAATGTGTTTATCGTATAGATGCCAGCCGCGCGGTCGCACCAGAAGCAGCGAGATGTTCTCATTTAAGGCATACTCTTTGCCTTTGGCATTGGTAAACGAGATGGTGCCGTTAATCGCGTCGCGTAAGTTGATTTGTCCGGATACCTGATTCTCCCAGGTCGGTGAGTTGGCGTCTTCAAAGTCTGCCATAAAGACGTCCGCACCGGAATTCAGCGCGTTAATAACCATTTTGCGATCAACCGGGCCGGTAATTTCCACCGTGCGTCTTTGCAGGTCTTCTGGAATGGGTGCAACTTGCCAGCTGGCGTCTTCCCGGATATGGGAAGTTGCAGCAAGAAAATCGGGTAACTCACCGGCATCGATACGCGTTTGGCGATCTGCGCGTGCCTGCAAAAGTTCTTTGCGCTTTGGGTTGAAGTTGCGATGGAGTTTGGCAATAAAGCTAAGTGCGTCAGGTGTAAGGATTTCTTCAAATGCTTGATGTATGGTGCCGTGAATCTCGACGCCAGAAGGTGTATTGATCGACTTGCTCATGGAAGACCTCTTTGGTTTTGGCGATGGTTCTATATACTATATCCGGCATAATTATCGCAAAAATCGAATATAGGAATTTTTTCACAAGGTTTGTAGTGTTTTTCAGCACTTTTGCCGGAGAATTCTGATCTAAAAAGCCACAGTTTGTTCTATATTAGAAAGAGGTTTTATTTTCTCCTCATATCCGATATGTTATTGTAAACCTCCCTTAAATAAACTTAACATTATGGAACTTCAATGGAGAAGTTGGTTCATCGAATATCCTTGATTTGTCTTTTGCTATCTCTGACTGGCATTTTCTCTTCAGCTATGGCACAACCCTCGGAATATGTGGGTTTCCTGAAAAATACTTCAGGAAAAACTATATATCTTTCACTGGATGGGGATCAGGGGCTGGTCGATTTTATCGATATGTTCGAGTCTAGCAAGCAAATGTTGGCCCTGGAAACGCTTGTTCTATATAATATATCACGTTCCAATAAGCACAATACCCTTCTCTATAAAATATTAAGATCTCAATCCAAAAGTATACGAGAGCTGCTTATTACCAGAGCAGCTGATCCGGTTAGTGGATTTTCTTCCAGTAATTTCAGAGCGCGTTAAAGAGTGTTGCACTCTCTGGCGTTAATCTTACTGAAACTGAATTGTTCAATTTAATTCGCGACTTTCCAAATTTACACTTTAGTGTCTCTTTATATAAGAATAAAAATCGATGCAGAGCATTCATTAAGCCGGATGCTGCTTATTGGCCTCAAAAGGATGCTAAATAGTCCAGTAGCTGCGGCTCTACAACAATTGCATTCCTCACCTCACTTCACTACATTTATAAATAACGGCAATCTATTGAGATTTTATCTGCAAAAATGCGCTCCTTTTAATAAATATCAGTTTGTGACCGCTGCAAATGCTTTGCACGGTTACATTAATTATACTGATGAAAAACACCCCGATTTTATTTTCACCCTCAAAAGATTATGAGGGTAAACCTGTTCATTATTGGAGGATATGTTTATGAAGGTATGGCAGAAATGGATCTCCCTGCTTTTTTGTGTTTTCCTGGTAACCTTACCGCTGGTTGCTCAGGATGGAGAAGCAGATTCCGGAGAAAACCTTTTCCGTGCAGAACCGCATGCAGCTTATGTTGCGGGAGAAGTATTAGTAAAGTATAAGGCAAACGCTGATTTGTCCGCTATGGGTGCTCATTTGCAGTCATTGGGCATTCAGTCTGTAAAATCATATTCTACGATTCGCGTAGACCGCTGTTCTCTGGGTGATGACATGAGTGTTGAAGATGCACTAAATCAGCTCGCTGAGCATCCCAGCATTGAATACTGCGAACCAAACTATCTCTACAGCATTTATGATGGTGCCGTGCCAAACGATCCCAGCTACGGATCTCAGTGGGCATTAAACAACACCGGGCAAACTGGTGGAACAGCAGATGCCGATATCGATGCACCAGAGGCATGGAACATGACGACTGGAAGCGGTTCAATAGTTGTCGGCGTTATCGATACCGGTGTAGATGACACACATCCTGATTTGGCCGATAACATGTGGCGCAATCCCGGTGAGAGTGGTGGCGGTAAAGAAAGCAATGGCGTCGATGATGACGGTAATGGATTTGTAGATGATTATCGCGGTTGGGATTTTGCCAATAATGATAACAATCCTTTTGACGACAATGCTCACGGAACGCACTGTGCGGGTATTCTTGGCGCTGTTGGGAATAACTCTCGCGGTATCTCGGGCGCAAACTGGTCTGTGAAAATTGTTGGGCTTAAGTTTTTGACCGGGTCGGGCTCAGGAAGCACTGCCGGAGCAATTGAGGCGATTCTTTATGGGGCCCAGATGGGTTTTCCTATCTTGAGCAACAGCTGGGGTGGCGGCGGTCGCTCACAGGCACTTGCAGATGCGATTGAGACAGCCAGCCAGGCCGGTGTCCTTTTTGTTGCTGCCGCGGGAAACTCCAGTAGCAATAACGATCGTTCCGATAATTACCCGTCTAACTACACCTCGGAAAACGTTTTGGCTGTCGCTGCTTCCGATCATCGTGATCAGCTTTCCAGTTTTTCCAGCTTTGGCCTGACCACAGTTGATCTGGCTGCACCCGGAACAAATATTCTCAGTACCACACCCAGTAATAACTATCAATCGTTTAGTGGAACCTCGATGGCCACGCCTTACGTCTCCGGTGTTGCTGCCTTGGCCATGGCGCAATTCCCGGGTATTTCGATGACCAACCTGAAATATCGCCTAATGGGCTCAACAGATGCCAAGGCTGCGTTCACAAACGTTACGGTAACTGGTGGAAGATTAAATGCGCAGAAGGCGCTTGGCACCAGTCCGATGATAGTCGTTGAACCGCGAGGCAACACAACCGATACCAATACCGCCTATACCGTTAACGCCTTTGCCACAGATGACGGTCCAATTAATTCTGTTACGCTGGAATACACGCTGAGCGGGACCAATACCGGTGGCGATGTGATTGCGATGACGGGCAACGGTAAGTATACGGCAACAATTCCTGCGCAGCCGCTGAATACCACTATCACCTACTTTGCCAAAGCAACTGACGCAAGCGGTGCCACGGTGCAGAGCCTGACGCGTTCGTTTATGGTCTCGCTTACCGACGATGGTGGTGGCGGAGGCGGAGGTGGCATTCCATGTGGCTGTGGTGCCTTTGCTCTGAGTATCGATACCGGAAACACAACAATGGATTCAATGGCAACATTGTCTCTCAATATTCTATTGGTTGGATTAATTCTGTTGTTTTTTGTTCGTCGTCGCAGAGAATAAATAACGGTGAGGTAAAGAGATGAAACGCTTTTCATCCAGACTATCCGGGCGCGCAATACTTTTACTTATGGCGCTGCTGTTTGGTGCACAGGATTGCGATGCGCTGTTGGAAGAAAAAGTCGAGGCACCGCCACTGCCGGCAAACATGATTGAAGGTGAGATGCCTGTATTAAGCGTCGATTCGGTTTTTGCCGCTGGTGAGGAAACGATGGTGACCCTTACTGTGCAGAGTCCCGATCCCTGCTGGAGCTATCATCGTTACGACGCTAAGCGCGATGGCCGCACGCTTCTGGTGAAAATTTTTGGCAAGCGCGAGAAAGACGCAATGTGCGCTCAAATGATCAGCTCATTTCAGGCAACCCTCGGGATGCCTGTGGAAGAAGCACGCATCAAGTTCTGGCAATCTGCCGAGGCAACCCTCGATACAACAATCCGCGTTCAGTAATGACCTTCTTAAAAGCCGGCAACATTGTTGCCGGCTTTTGTTTCTCCTGCACTACAAAAATATTATCCACCTATTTTGTTTGAAATCGCACCAATTTTCCCTTATCTTCCTTCCTTACACCATTCGAATAGAAACTAAGGACATCTGATAGATGAATATCAATCTTACGAGTAGAAATGCCAAGATTGTTTGTACGCTTGGCCCCAGCAGCCGTAGTTATGACATGGTGCGATCTCTTGCCCTTGCAGGTATGAATGTCGCACGTGTAAACTTTTCTCATGGAACGCATAAGCAGCATAAGGAACTTATTGAGACTGTTCGAAAAGTATCACGCGACATCGATCGTCCCATTGCCGTTTTGCAGGATCTTCAGGGCCCGAAAATTCGCGTCGGAAAATTTGCTGATGATGAGATTGAACTTGTGCAGGATAAAACGTTTACCTTAACGGTTCGCGAGGTAGAGGGAAACAGTGAACGCGTTTCTGTATCTCACAAAGCCTTTAATCGCGATGTAAAGGAAGGCGATCCGGTGCTGCTTGATGATGGCCGCTTAAAGCTTCTGGTTCGTCGAATCGATGGTCCGGATGTACACTGCGAAGTTATTTACGGTGGAACGCTAAGCAACCATAAAGGCATTAATTTGCCGGGCTCTATTTTGTCCATTCCCTGCTTAACCCCGAAAGATGAGCTGGATCTGGAGTTTGGCCTCGATAATGATGTCGATTATATCGCTCTGTCTTTTGTGCAGAAGCCGGAAGATATTGATGAGATAAAAGAACGGATTGCCTCTCGTGGTAAAGATATACCCGTTGTTGCGAAGATCGAAAAGCCCCAAGCGGTAGCGGCAATTGACGAGATTGCAGACCGCACCGATGTTATTATGATTGCTCGTGGTGATTTAGGTGTTGAAATTCCTACCGAGGAAGTGCCGCATATTCAGAAGGAAATTATTTCGACATGTAACATTAAAGGCGTTCCGGTAATTACTGCTACCCAAATGTTGGATTCGATGATTCAAAATCCACGTCCGACACGTGCAGAAGCATCAGACGTTGCCAACGCGATACTCGATGGTTCAGACGCCGTGATGCTCTCCGGTGAAACAGCTACCGGAGCTTATCCGCTTGAAGCAGTGCAAACGATGGATCGCATTATCACGCTCATGGAAGCACGCAATTCTCCTCGTTGGGACTTAAAACGTCGCAAGCGCGGCGTAACGTATACCACTCCTTATGCCATTGGTTATTCGGCATGTCATGCAGCAGATTTAGTCGATGGTGCAGCGATTATTTGTCTGACGCAAACGGGCTCAACAGCGCGCATGATCGCCCGCTTTCGCCCAGGGAAACCGATAATTGCCCTTACTCCACGAGCGGAAACCTATAATCGAATGGCGTTAATGTGGGGAGTTTACGCCGTATTTGCCGATGAATTTCAAGATAGTACCTACAAGACGATTGCAAACCTGAAGGAAGAGCTGATTAACGGTGGGAACTTAAATGAAGGCGACACCATTGTTATTACGGCCGGCTTTCCATTCCATCAACGTCCTCATACCAATATGATGCGTATCGAATCTGTTTAGGTCCATTGGTTGTCTCCGCCCTCCGAACTTGCTTCGAGAGGGTGGAATGTGTATCTTAATCCGATGCCAATAGGATAGCATATTGTATTGGCTGTAGGGAATGATTTAAGATTTCCTACGCTGTTTGCCTTCTTCTCAAAAAGACAATCAATCACCTGGAGAACCGGTATGGCGAAGCTCAAGCTTGCGTATATATTCTGTCTATGTACCGCACTGGGAAGTCTTTGTGAAGATTTGCATGCGCAATCCCGTCCTTTCGATAATTTCAATTTTCGCAATTTTCGCATGTCCTTGGCTGTTCAAACAGCAAGACCGGCATCAATGGGCGGTGCAGCAATTGCCTCCACCGGAGACCCGGTTACCGGAGTCATAAATCCTGCCAGTCTCACTGCAATAACTCGCCCGGTTTTTACTTCCAGTCATCGTATGACGATATCACAGATTGAGGAGCCTTCCTACAACTGTAATAATGCCGGGCGACGCACAACTGAAGACGACTTTTTGATAGACCTTTCTCATGCCGCGAATGTGTATCCATACAAATATTTACGTATGTCGGCTTTTCGCGAGCTTGTTGCTAACGACCGTTACACATTTCGAAGCTATCGTCCCTTTGATACCGGTGGAACGCCAGAAGCTCTTCTAAGAAGCAATGCTCCGAGCCGCCGTACGAATGCAAGGCTGAGCATTGTTGATAATGGCGGTGCTATAGGTATTCGCATGTCACGTAAGATTAGTATCGGGGCGCTCCTGCGAATTACGCGCTTCGACTATGAATTGCAGGAAGGTCGCTTCTTTGCCAGCGAATACCATAATGAGACAGTTGGCTGTGTGCGAAGTGAGCTGGTTGCAGAAAACTTGTATCTCAATCAAACCATTGATGAACGAGCCTGGGGGCTGGGATTTGGATTGGGTGCAACCTTTCTAGTAAATGATGAGCTTACCCTTGGTTTGATTTTTCACAACCGCCCTTCTTTTAAGCTGAAATCCAGAATTTATCAACCGCTCTATGAAGTGCGTCAAATAAGTGGTCAGGATACCAGCCTTACCGTATTGGGAGCACGTGATGATACGGCTACCGTGGCAAATTTTAACATTCCGGATAACCTTGGTTTAGGTTTTCACTATAAAGTTTCCTCATCTTTAAAGGTCGCTGCAGATGTGGTGTTTATCGAATATCGCAACCTAATTAGTGGCGACGCCAATTTGGATTTAGAGCAGGATAATTCACCAACCGACCCCGATGGCCTGCCAGATTTGGAACTAAGCTCCGGCATTCATATTAAGGATTGGCAATTGCATTTTCGGGCGGGTATCGAGTTTATTTTAAGTCTGCGTGAAAAGCGTTGGCGCATTCCGCTGCGGGTGGGTTATGCCTATGAACCTGCTCATGTCCTTCATGCAGCCAACGAAAATGAGTCCTTGCGCCAATCATTTCCGCGCGAGCTGACGAAACATCACATTACAGCTGGCAGTGGTTTTTTTCTCGGTAAGCGCTTGCGCTTGGATGGTGCGCTAAATGTTGCACGAAATTTTGTTGAGCTTTCCTCTTCAGCGGTATTCATCCTCTAGTATGAGAATGTTTATGACAGATTGGCGACGAAACATATTTCTATGCACCTGTTTTGCTCTTCTTCTGGCCCCGACTTTATTGTGCGCACAGGAATGGGAGAACTGGCACGATGCGTATCGTAAAGGTCTTGAAGAAGTGGCCAACAGCCAGTGGGAACAGGTACTTGTTGCCATGGAGGGCGCGATTGCACTAAAGCCCAATCCGCAGCAGGAAGTTGAGATGTACGCATTGCACTATGTCGATTACTTACCATTTTATTGGTCCGGAGTCGCATCTTACAACCTCGGAAAATGGCAACAGGCACGTTCATTTTTTCAAACGTCTCAACAAAAAGGCGCAGTTCGTGGTTCTGGAGTCGCATCCAGCTTAGCTCGCTATAATACTCTCATTGCCGAATACACTGAATTAGCGGCAAATGTCAGTCGTTTGAAAGCTGCTTCACCAGCGGAAGAAATTTCCGATAATCGACTAAGCAATGAGCAGCTACAGTCCCTCCGCAATTATATCCGCGATAAGAAATTTGTTGAAGCACAACGCCTGATTCAGGCACACCAGGCCCTCGTCGGCAGTTCTGAACTGTCTGCAACTATTTTGGATTTGCTGAATAGTCAGCTGGAAAAACCCGCTGTTGTTGCGTCGCCGCCTCCAATTCAGAATGAGAACTTTAACAGAGCGCTCAATTCTTTTTTGTTAGGGGACTATGAAGACGCACTGCGGCGTTTTAACCGTGTTGCATCCCAGACTCCAAACTTCCAGGGAGTGGGCAACTGGATTCGCCGAACGCGTGAAGAGTTGAATCGTCTGGGTGTAGACCCAGACCAGGTGCAGGTTGTGCGTGACACCGTTCAGGTGAGTAGCGAACCACTAATAACATTTGCAAATACGCCGGAAAAAGTGCGTAGCGATTCTGTTCGTCTTATCTGTAGTGTGCTGGATGACCTTGGCGTGGATCGCATTGAAATACGCGTTTCCGGAAGTCCGCTGCTGGATAGCGCGGGAGAACCGGTAATTATTCGCCCCCCGGATTCACTGTCCAGACGTGGGTTTGGTTTTGCGCTGGCAGTGCCGCTGCGTATGGGAGACAATGAAATCGTTGCTATTGCCCATGATATTGACTCTCCACCGCATCAATCTGCATATCCAATTACAATTCGACGCAATCTTCCGATATACAAAACTCCGCTTTTCTGGGGCAGCCTGATCTTTGTGGCTCTGCTCGCTCTTGCCGCTTGGCTGTTAAACCGTAAATTGAAGCGTCGAATAGCCTTTGTCAGCCGCTACAATCCTTATATTGCCGGTGCGCCGATTCGCAATGAAGAGATGTTTTTCGGGCGCGATCGTCTGATGGCAAGAATTATCAATACTCTGCATAATAACAGTCTTATGTTGCACGGACCGCGCCGAATAGGCAAGACTTCACTACTTCACCAGCTAAGCGAGAAGCTCGATAAAGATGCGGATCGCGACTATTATTACGTGCCGGTTTTTATCGACTTGCAGGGAGTTGAAGAGCGAAAGTTTTTTCTTCATTTAATGCAGGATATTGCAGAGAAATGTCGCCCACTGGTTAATGAGGAACTTGAACTTCGATTTGATAATATTAAGAACGAATACACGCCTCGTGATTTTGGCGTGGATATTCAAAAAATTCTCGCCGGTCTTAAGCCGCGCACCAAACGTACGCTGAGGTTGGTCTTGTTGATAGATGAAGTCGATCAGCTGAATTCCTATTCAGAGAAGGCCAATCAGAAGCTGCGCAGCATTTTTATGAAATCGTATGCCGAAGATTTGGTGGCCATCATGTCGGGGAGTTATATCCGAACGCATTGGGAAAGCGAAGGCAGCCCGTGGTATAATTTTTTTGAGCAGATTGAGGTGAGCGGTATTAATGAAGAGCAGGCACGCGAGCTGATTAATAAGCCGGTGCGCGGCATCTTTACCTATGATGAGGCTGCAATAGAGCGGATTTTGCATTATGGAGAGGGCGTTCCATATCGTATTCAGAGACTCTGTGTAAATGCAATCGGGAGGTTAATTGAAGAACGAAGGACGAACGTGACAATTGAGGATATCGAAATTGTTAAGAATGTGCTATTCTCAGGAGAGGATGAATGAAGAATCCGTATGTTGCCGGAAACTGGGTGCGCGGAGAACGCTTCTTTGGGCGAGCAGCCTTGCTTGAAGAAATCCTTCAGGGAGAGCGCGTCGCTATTTGGGTCGCTGGAACACGTCGTCTGGGAAAGACCTCTTTGCTGAAACAGCTTGAATATCTCTGCGGTTCAGAAAGTCAATCTGCCGACTACATCAGCTTGTTTTGGGACTTACAGGGAGCAGGAGATCTTGCGGGATTAAAAGACTCGCTGGTTGAAAGTATTGAAGATAATGAAGAGGTATTCTCAAAAATTGGTGTGTTAATAGAAGATGTTGAAAAGCTTGATCTTTTTGATATCCTCAGATCTCTAAAAAGATCTGCCCGCCGTGCCGGGAGAAAGCTGCTTTTATTATGCGATGAGTGTGAAGAACTGATTAATATCGAAAAAGCAGATCCGAGTTCGATACCAAAGTTACGGCGCGCGCTACAAAGTGGTGAGTCGATAAAAACTGTTTTCATGGCCACGAAGCGATTATTGAGGCTGGGTAGTGCATCTCAATCGGAAACTTCGCCATTCTTACATGGACTGATTCCACCGCTCTATCTGGGGCCGCTCGATGCATCTTCTGCGGAAGAACTATTGTCCAATGGTAACATCTCTTCTGCAAATGGCGCACTTGTTGTTGAAAAAACCGGAAGACATCCCTTTCTTATGCAGTTGATGTGTCGTCGTCTTTTTGAAGAACCGGATATCGAAAAGGTCATTGCTGAAATGAGTAATGATGTTATGCTCGACAGCTTTTTCCGGGTAGATTTTAACTTTCTTGATGACATCGAAAAAACAATTTTAAGCTATGTTTTAGAAAATAGGGATACAACTGCCGAGCGTTTGCAAGAGCAGAGTCGTTTCCGGCAGGAGAATATATCTCAACGTCTTCATGGGCTTATAAATCTTGGCTATCTGCGTCTTGAAAACGATTGCGTGTCAATCGTAAACTATTTTTTCCATAACTGGCTACAGCGGGAAAAAGAACTTCTCTTTGAAGGCCTGCCTGTGGACGAGCAAAACGCGTCGTCTTCCAACGGGCACGAATCTGCTGCTGCTGAACAACTGTTGCATTACAAAATTATTGAGCTGCTCGGCACGGGCGGAATGGGAAAAGTGTATCGTGCTTTTGATGAACGGCTCGAGCGCGAAGTTGCCCTGAAATGTATGTTGGAAGAAGCGGCACAAGATAAAGAGTTTCGTGAGCGTTTCTTAATTGAAGCTCGTGCCGCGTCAGCATTAAATCACCCCAATATTGCCACCGTATATGCAATCGAAGATGATGCAGGCAGCCCGTTTATCAGTATGGAATTGGTTAGCGGGGTTTCACTTTCAGACTGGTATGTGCAGAATAAGCCGGATCTGGCGATGAAATTAATTGTGATGAATCAGATGGCTGCTGCGGTTTACGCAGCGCATTCCAATGATATTGTGCACCGCGACCTGAAACCAGAAAATATACTCGTTTCGGAAGACAATCACGTTAAAGTGATGGACTTTGGACTGGCAAAAATGATGTCCAGAGACAGAGCAATGCTGACGCAAACCGGAACGACTTTGGGAACTTTGGCATATATGTCTCCCGAGCAGGTTTCCGGAGTGTCTGTGGATAACCGCAGCGATATTTTTTCGCTGGGGATTGTTTTCTATGAGCTTTTGGCGGAGTGTGGGCCATATCGTGCTGAAAATGAAGCAGCACTGGTTTTGGCAATTCTTCAACAACAGATGCCATCGTTCAACGATCTGCGAATCGACCTGCCTGATGAGCTGGGAATTTTACTGGACAGTATGCTGATTCGCGATTTAGGAAGCCGATGTCAGCAGCTCACAGAAATCTGTGAACTTCTCAGTGTGTTGTCTGCCCGTCAAACCTCCTGAGTGGGAAGCACTATTATAACAGCAGTTCCGTTAATACCATCGCTTTTTACTTCAATGGTGCCATTATGTTCTGTAACTATTTGATGGCAAATTGGCAAACCGAGTCCATTTCCTACCCCAACACCCTTACTGGTAAAACCGGGATCGAATATTTTTGCTAAATGCTCTGATGGAATTCCGCTTCCGTCGTCTTCAAAGGTAAGAATAAATGTGTCGTCTTTAAATATACTTGAAACAGTAACGGTGCCGTCATTTTCAATTGCCTGACAAGAATTGAGTAAAATATTCATAAAGACCTGATTTAACTGCGCAGGGCGGCAGAATAATTCGGGTAGCTCGTCGAGATGAGTTTTTATGCTTACCCGATCCTTGTATTGCTGACTGATTAAAGTAATGCTGCTGTTTATGCCATCATTCAGGTTTACAGATTTTTGTTCTTCTTCATCAAGGCGGGCAAAATTTCGCAAGGCCTTTACAACTGTTGAGATACGATTACAAGCATCCAGACTTACTTGCGCGACACTCCGGAGCATGTCGGAAGTTTTTTCCGCTTTCTCTGGAGCGCTTTGAATTTGTTCGCGCAGCTTTTCGAATCCACGTTTAAACAGATCCATATTGCTGCTAAGAGATCCGAGTGGGGTATTGAGTTCGTGGGCGATACCTGCGACCAATTGCCCAAGAGAAGCCATTTTTTCCGTTTGAACGAGCTGCAGCTGAGCATTACGCAATTCTTTAGTCCGCTGCTCTACTTTTTCTTCCAGTCCGGTATTTAGCAGATGGATTTCTTTGTAATTGCGTGCGTTTTCAATTGCAATAGCCGCAAGGTTAGCAAAAGATTCAAGAAAAGGGAGTGTGGTTTCGCCGAAGAAGTGATCGGGTTGTGTGGTGTCCAGATAAATGGTGCCGAGTAGGCGGGCCCGAAAATGTAGCGGAACGCATGCAACGGATTTTAGCTTGAAGCGCATCATGCTTTTGGTGGCAGTGCCTTCTTGCGTATCTGGCAGATTTTGCAACAGTACTGCTTTTCCTTCACGCTCAACCTGTTCAATAACACTTTTACTGATTGCCATCGCACTTGTAATGTGCTCTTTTTCCATTGAACGAGCAACCTGCAGATCTGTATTACCATCACAACCACGAAGCAGGAGCAATCCCTTCTCCGCCTTTAAAAGAGCCACTGCCTGATCCATAATCGAGTCAAGAAGTTTGTCCAGATCTAACTCTGAGTTAATAGCCTGGCTTACCTCGTATAAGGTTTGCAGCTGTAGAGCATCAATAGAAGACGTTGAGGACATGGCAACCTTACATTAAGATGGTGGCGCAAGATTGAGAATTTTGTATTAGTAAGGAAATCTACTCTTTCGCCGAAGAAAAGTCAAGTCACCCTTAGGGGTAACAAGTGATAAAAATAACAATAGACAAATTGCCATTCAGGACTTATATTCTACTGTCTTGTAGTTAATTTTAAAAATGTCCCTATGATAATAATGCTCCACATTTCTGAGCTGTCGCAGATTACATATTCGGTATGTAGCAAAGGCACGTTCATGAAATTATGCAATCTATCTCTCCGATAGGTTGATATATCCCTGCTGTAAGGCCGTATACCTGTCATCAAAATTGATGTGGTTTTCTATACACTATTTTTGTGAGGTAGTTTTGTAGAAGCAGTCCAAAAGTTTGGCTTGATCCCCTCCTGCCATTTGAGAGCGTGAACTCATTGTCAATGGGTAGGAGGGGGATCTTGCCACGAAAGAGGGTTCGCTGACAATCTTGTAAACTTTATTCTATAAACGGGTGGATCACATCACATGCCTGTTTGCTTCTTTTTTAATTCCCACCTGAAGATTTAATTACATAATCGACGCTCCGATTAAAAGGTTAGGTGAAAAAACTCTTTTCATTCTTATGTAGAGTACAATTCTCCGGACACTTTCTTAAGACAATCTGGAAATTAGCCAATGGAAAGATTCTGCTGACGTTGTATATTAGCAGGTCTTTAATTACACAACCGAACACAGCTTTTATTTGTTGAAGTAGAACCGGAGATTCTTTTGAGCGAAAAAAATGAAGTGAACAAAGGATATGGGTTTGGCACTGCGCCGGTCTTTCTGGCAGCTATCAGTACCATCTTAGGTGCCGTTCTATTTTTGCGTTTTGGATATGCCGTGGCACATACCGGTATGTTTGGTGCGATCGCGATCATTTTTATCGGACACTGCATTACCATCCCCACGGCGCTTGCTATTGCCGAAATAGCAACTAACTTGAAAGTTGAGGGTGGGGGAGAATATTATATTATCAGCCGGTCCTTTGGCAGCATGGTTGGTGGAACGATTGGCCTATCGCTTTACTTCTCTCAGGCGATCTCTGTTGCGTTTTATATGATCGCGTTCTCAGAGGCTTTTAGACCCCTTTTTGGTGTGATTGAGGGGCATGTTGGTTTTGGTATTGAAAATTGGATGATCGGAGTTCCCGCCACGCTACTTCTGCTTGTTTTGATTCTGACCAAGGGGGCAAACCTTGGTGTGACTGCTCTTTGGGGCGTGTCAGCTATTCTTGCAGTTTCGCTATTTATGTTCTTTTTTGGCGAGTCGACCGCACCACCAGCGGAGGTTTTACCATTTGCAAAGGTTTCCAATCCCGATAACTTCTTTATCGTTTTTGCAATTATTTTTCCTGCTTTTACCGGAATGACTGCCGGTGTCGGGCTTTCCGGAGATCTGAAGAACCCGCGAAAATCTATTCCGCTTGGAACACTTTCGGCAACACTTGCCGGAATGTTGGTCTATATATTAATCGTCTTGAAATTCTGCTACAGCCTAACGCCGGAAGATATGGCAGCCGATCAGTTTGCCATGAGCAAGATTGCAGTCTGGGGCCCGATCATTCCCATTGGACTCGCGGCAGCCTCTTTATCATCTGCAATTGGCTCGATTCTTATTGCACCCAGAACCATGCAGGCGCTCAGCGCAGATAATATCTTACCCTTCCCTCGTCTGAATGCGCTGCTTAGTAGCGGTAAGGGAGAGGCTAATGAACCGGTTAAAGCGACTTTGGTAACCGCCGGCCTCATCCTTGTCTTTGTTTCTATGGGTAGCGTAGACTTCGTTGCTCAAATAATTAGTATGTTTTTTATGATCACCTACGGATCACTGTGCTTAGTTAGCTTTTTGGAGCATTTCGCCGGCAATCCTTCCTATCGTCCCACCTTCCGCTCAAAATGGTATGTCTCCCTTTTAGGGGCAATCGGCTGCTTCGTAATGATGTTTCAGATGGCACCACTTTACGCATTTATGGCGATTGTTTCGATTATAATTATCTATCTAACGCTGCGTGGAACCGGTGAAGGTGGCGATGATCTTTCGACGATGATCAAAGGAGTGCTGTTTCAGCTTACCAGACGTTTACAGGTGCTTATCCAGGGCAGAAATACCGAGGTTAGTCGCAGTGGCAACTGGCGACCTTCGTTTATTGCGATCTCTGCCAACTCATTTACGCGTCTTGCCCCATTCGACCTGTTGCGCTGGATTTCACACTACTACGGATTTGGAACTTTTATCCACTTCATTCGCGGTGGGCTGAATGCGGAAACGAATCGGGAATCTGTTCAGAAACTCGATCAGCTTATCGAGCAGGCACGTGCGAGCCAGGCCGGGATCTATGTCGATACTATCATTTCGCCCAGTTTCAAAACAGCTGTAGCGCAAATTGTGCAAATCCCCGGCATTTCCGGAATGGATAACAATAGCGTGCTATTCGAATTTCTTGAAAATGATCGCGATGCAATTCCGGATATCATCGACGGTTGTCAATTTGCCGCTTTTGTCGACTTTACTATCTGCGTACTCCGTTCCTCAGAACGGCGCTTCGGCTATAAGAAAAAGATCCATATTTGGCTTACCAAAGGCGATATACGCAATGCCAATCTGATGATTTTACTAGCATATATTATGGTGGGGCATCCGGAGTGGAAAGGTTGCGATATTGAAATATTCGCAACTTATCATCGAGATAATAAATCGAATCAGGTCGGTATAGGTCGCCTCTATCATTTAATTGATGAAGGCCGTATTCCGATTGCGCGTAAAAATGTTCAGCGTATTAGTTGGGACAAAAATAAGCGTGACTATGAAGACTTGGTAAGCGAGCACTCGGAAGGCGCAGATTTAGTTATTATGGGATTCTCTCTGGATACGCTGGTTGTTGAGAAGGGGGATTATTTTACGCGATTTGAAAAGATTAAGGATATTCTTTTCGTACGAGCCGGCGAGAAAATTGCGATCGCTGAGGAGACCATTTAGTTATGTCTGGCACCGACAAACAAATCTCAAAGTTTCTCAGTCTTATTCTGCGGCATCGCCCGCAGGTTGTTGGCATAGTGCTTGAAAAAGATGGCTGGGTAAAAGTCGAGACGCTTCTTGAAGCATTGGAGAAACAAAAGCGCGGTATAAGCTTGAGCGATATACAGCGGGTCGTGGCAGAGAATGACAAGCAGCGCTTTGCATTTAGTGAAGATGGCTTACGTATACGTGCCAATCAGGGGCACTCTGTAAAGGTTCAACTTAACCATCCTGTTGCCCAACCGCCGGAGAAGCTTTTTCACGGAACGGCAACCAAGTTTCTCAATACAATTTTGCGGGATGGATTGCGAAAGATGAAGCGACATCATGTTCATTTGTCCGCTTCAATAGAAACGGCTTCAAAGGTGGGCGTTCGGCATGGCGAACTGGTTCTCTTACAGGTTGAGTCTGGAAAAATGAGTCTTGACGGGCACGTTTTTTATTGTTCGGCAAACGGTGTCTGGTTGGTAGATCATGTACCGCCACAATATCTGAGTTTGCTGGATGTCTAGTTCACTCGGGCTTGAAGCTCATTGAGTGAAGCAACGGCCGGCGAATAGTCTGGATTATAGCGAAGTGCTTCCCGATACTCTCTTATCGCCAGAGGCCACAGACCCTGCTGTTCATAGACACGTGCGAGGTTTACATAAGCGTATTCGGGCGTTGCGTAGCGACGTGCGTTTCGTGCATCCTCAAACCAACAAACGGCCTCATCCAATCTGTCTAACTCAAGCAGGTAACAGCCAATATCATTGTATGGATTTCCATAGTCCGGGTCAATTTCAATAGCGAGCTTACATTCCTCTATGGCATCTTCATAACGATCGATACAGCTGTAGGACCAGCCAAGAAAGGTATGTCCTTCGGCAGTTGCCTCAATATCCAATGAGCGCTGATAGTAAAATATGGCTTCATTGTATTCTCCCTTAAGCTGAAACTTATATGCCAGCTGAAAAAGTCTCAGTGCTTCAGGAGTCATCTCGCAATCTAAAAGCATTTTACCGTTCCGTTGGTTGAACTAAAGAACTTACATAAGAAATATACAAAACATTTTAAAAAAGGCGAATGTTTCACGGAATAACTTATTCAGTAGCGAGAAGCAAGGTGTAAATTGCCTATTGCCTATTGCCTATTGCCTATTGCCTATTGCCTATTGCCTATTGCCTATTGCCTATTGCCTATTGCCTATTGCCTATTGCCTATTGCCTATTGCCTATTGCCTTTTCATCTCTAGAACTCAGAACTATATTTACGAACTATTCCCGCGTCCAAAATAAGAGGAAGAAAATGAATACCACCGGAAAACTCGAAGCAATCTGGATAAAGCGCGTCAGGCGAGGGCTTATGGATAGTAAACCCACAGCAAAACTCATAACCAATCACGGACTGGAGGGCAATGCCAATCAGGGCGGGCGAAGGCAGGTGACGTTGATAGAAAAGGAAGTGTGGCAGGCTGTTATGGAGAGGCTGGGAGCCGAGCTCGATCCATCTACACGGAGGGCCAACTTAATGGTCAGCAATTTTCCCTTGCAGGATAGTCGTGGAAAGATAGTCAAAATAGGCAACTGCCTTTTGGAGATTATGGGTGAGACCAAGCCGTGCAATTTAATGGATGAGAGTTTGATGGGTTTAAAAGACATGCTTTATGCAAACTGGGGTGGGGGAGCATTTGCCAAAGTACTTAATGATGGCGAGATATCAGTTGGAGATACCATCGAGTGGAAAGAGTGAATGTTGCACAATTTTGAGCAACATCACTGCACCCGCTATTTATAGAGGGCATATTACAATCAATAAACACAGGGATGACTATGCCATTTGTTGAGATTGATGGAAAAATGCGCGCAGTAATGAACTATCAGCGCGCAAGTGAAGACGATGCAATATTACTGCAGGAGTTAACTCAGAGCGAGAATCTTCAGTATGCTTCACTAAAAAACAATGGACGTTCAGACGATTCAATCTTTGCCCTTCTTTTCTCTGCCGATGATGATGACACACTTCCGGAAATTCGCGTTAATATTGATATACTCACCAAAAGACAGCTTTCTGCACTTATTAGCCAACGCCTCGATACCTCACTACAAACGCTTACCCGTATGAATAAGACTGATTTGGTAAAGCTGCTTCTTTCATTGGGAAAATGACAATTATCCAAACGAGTATAGATTTATCTAACCTGCTTCGTCAGATACTTTGAGCTGTCGAGCAAGTTCATGACCTGAAAAAAGCATACGCCAGGGCAGCTTACTAAATTCTTCATAGGTTCTCTGAAGCAAAGCGCCAGCCTGAAAGGGGTTTTTTCCGGCGGCAGAACAGCTTGCTGAAACGCTATAAGTGGTGATTATCGCCAGTGCGGATGACCCTCGTTGACTCCCGACTCGTCTAAAAATACCTCTACAGAAAAATTATCCTGCATGTCAATTAAGTAAAGCCCGCTTTCGTTGCCGAGAACAGTAGTGAGGATAAACTGGCCATCGGCATTCATAACGAAAGGTCGAATAAGGCCGTTAACTGCCCTGGTAAAGCAAATCTTTGATCGATCGGATGAAAGATGCGGATGCGTTTCATTTTCTAGTGTTGCCGTCAAGCGAATTTGATTGTTGCCGTTTCCATCCATAATGTAGATGTCATCGGAACCGTTTTGATTACTCAAAAAAACAATGCGTTGGCCAGAATTACCTTGTTGAAAAGTGCCGTTAATAATAACCGTTCCGGTATGATTAACGGGTATGAGCGTAATATCAAGAATTATCGTTTGACTCGCTTCAACGTTTGTAAATGCCTCTCCCCGATATGTGAGAACGCCATTGGAGTCGTAAACAAATATTTCGAATTTACGATTTAGACCGCTGGGGATGTCGGCAATCGTGCCACTAACTAATGTTGGAGTCACGGTCAATGCTTGGCGAATGGTATCCATGTCAACAGCACTTACCACAGCCTCTGCGGAAGAAACAAGCGATTGTATCTCTGGTGGAACGGCAAAGGCAAGGGACGTATTTGACATCTCGTCAGTTGGTGCTGATGATATAGTGCCACTGTCATTCGAACAGCTTATGGCTAAACAGATACACAATACACAAAGCAAATGGATTACCCGGTGCATGGCAGGATGCTCCTTCTGGGATGTCATATATATGTAGTTTCTAATAACTGGGAGGACTTAAAAAAAATAGATATCTGAGAGATGTCAATGCAAAATTCTACATGGGGGCTGTTGCTTCTGGTAAGAATATCTACTATCTTTTAGCGCTCTGACAAGATGAGGGCTTTAAGCATTTTTTGGGGGGGCTATGGGACTTGTTCTAACGATTGAGCGAAAACTAAAGCGGATTTTTAAGGTATTTAAAGGGACGTATTTTACTGTAGGAAAAGTTGGTGCTCCGTTGAAAGGTGACTACTGGGATTCGGTATTTTATACAGAAGGCGTGAGTGACGCGAAACCATAAGCAGTAAAAAAGGTGAGTACTCAGCTAAGCACCATTATGCCTCGGTAGAAATGCATTTATTGCGACAATTTGTAAACCATAATATCTCCGGCTTCAAAAGTTTGCTCGATATTGGTAGCGGAGCTGGTCATTGGATAGATTTCTATCGTAGCCTCGGCGTGGAAAAAGCAATCGGAATCGAGGTCTCAGCGAATTGTGTTGAGCATTTGAATCAAAAGTATGCCGGTGACGAAAACGTTTCGTTTTATCTGGGAGCCACTTTCGATGTGTTTGAAAAAGAAACGCTTCCGCAGTTTGACCAGATCAGCGGAATCGGAGTGCTCTTTCATATTGTCGATGACAAGGAATTGATTGCCTGTCTGGAACATTTCTATAAGCACCTCGAGCCTGGAGGCTATTTGATTGTTGGTAGTAACTTTGGACACTGGCCAATGAACATCAATACGCAGGTAAAGTTTGGAAAAATCGTGAACAAACGTTTGCGCAGTCGCTACTGATGGAAGCGCAACTTAAAAAAGCTGGGCTTCAGTAACATTCGCATGCAGTATAATTCTGCCTATGCTTTTATTAATGATCGAACGCCTGAAAACAGTCTTTTAATATGTCAAAAATAACAGACTCTGAATTTATATCCGATCTCTCGACTCATCACGTTGCCCTTGAAGCTTCTACAAGTCACGTTTTGGAAACGATTGCGGTTATTCCGAATAATCTTCATTATGTGAAACCGGAAACGGGTTGGAGTGTAGCGCAAATACTGACCCACCTTTGTGAAACAGAAAAATTTAGCTTGAAAACTTTACAGGCAACCGGAAAATCAACTGAGGGTCGACCACCAGATGAATGGGTTCGCAAACTGGAAAAAGCGCTGCTTCGGAGAGATCGAGAATATTCTGCTCCGCAAGTAACGCTTCCGAACGAGAAAAATGCTATAGAGCCTGACCTTAAAAGATTTAGCGATTATCGCCGGGAAATGCATGTAATTATCGATCAGTTTGATCTCACTGAAACCTGTGCGCAAAGTCCCCACCCGGTTGTAGGCTATATGACGCGCATTGAATGGATTTACTTTACCGTATTTCACGGTTATCGCCATGCCGAACAGATGCGGCTGGTTGCAGAAACGAGCAGTTAGAGCCTTCCCAAGGACACGCTATACTTATTGGTTTTACGAAAAATATGTCCATGATATGAAAACGTTGCTTGCTACATTGTGCGAGTGACGTCAGAAAACCTAAAGGTTAGTCGATGGCAAATATTACAAAAAAAGAAATCGATGAGCTCGTCAATAACTTCCTGAATAAAAAGTTGCCGCGCTCTCGCTGGACGCATCAGGCGCATCTAATTGTGGGCACTGCAATGTACTTACGTTATGGTCTTGAAAAGGGCGTAGATATTATGCGCCATCGGGTTGTTCAATATAATGTGTCTTGCGGAGTGGAAAACACGCTGACCAGTGGCTATCATGAAACCATTACCGTTTTTTATATGATCATGATTTCCTATAAACTCCGAACCGTTGCCGGAGCATTTTCAGAAATGGGCAAATATTTACATATACTTAACAGTGAGCTCGCCAAGCCCGGAATTTTAGGAGAATTCTATTCCAATTCGCTGCTTTGCTCTGAGGCTGCCCGAACCAACTGGGTCGATCCTGATTTGCAGCAATTGCCTCATAGCCTGTAGGAGTATGCGGTAGCTAAAGGTAGGACTCGTGGAGTCTGTTGTATTGAGAGGAAAAAAAGCGACCTAATACAAGGCCGCTTTTGTAATTTAGTCGCGGTCTGGTTCTTCTGCTTCTTCCATTGAATCAGCAGACTTCTCCGTCTCTTTTTCCGGCTTGTTAATTACTTTGTCCAAAGATGGTGCATAGATGGCAATCGCTCTTCCTTTGCGATTTGCAGATGTTCCAAAGAGGAAAGAGGCGACTTTTGCGCCAGTGGTCGCATCTTTAATATCTCCCAACACAATTGCATTCGCTCCCAGTTTACCGGCCTCTTCCCGAAGCTTGTCGATCATTGCTCCTTCACTTGTTGTACCATCGTCACCTTTAGCGTTGAGAATTGCCAGGCGAGTGTGATCTGGCAAAGAGTCTGTCTCAAAAAAGACCTGGACGTATTCAGCTTTCATTATTCGACCAGTTGGGTTTGGTGCAAGGACAGATTTGCTAACGCTTAAACAGCTTGTAAATGTCAGTGAAAACGCAATCAGTAATACCTGTAATTTTTTCATAAATTCCTCCCCAGGAAATTAAATAAGTAGATGAAGTTGTTTGGAATAATTGGAATATAGTATCCATCTTAGCTGAATTGCGCAATGATTGCTACTCAGTTTACTTTTCGTCGCGGCAATCAGAACATGTGGTGAATTTAGTTGGAGAGCCCTTGCCAGCGCCGCAGAACTGTCTCTTGTGCAGGTGATATGGTTTGCGGAAAAGTCATGACATGTCGATAGCGAAAGGTGAGGCTTTTAAGCGTAATATCGAACCGTTTCCTTCCACGCTTTATTCGCAAGTCGAAGCTGCTTCCTGCCGAGCGCTGCCGAACGCGTTCCAGCAGTGCATCCAGGTTGGCAGGCGTTGCTCGCCTTCGATCTATTTCCAGCACAACATCTCCACGCTTCAGCCCTTCGCTTGCCCGACGCTGATCGACCCAAACAATCTCGAGAGCTTTTTCTCCGGGAATGATTACAATTCCAGGATCTCCCTCGGTGCTTTCAGCGTCATCTGCTTCTTTGTATTGTAGGCCAATTCCAGCCAATACATCTCGCACCGGAAGGGGTTGGTTGCCAACAATATAGCTCTCAATAAAGTCTTCGAATTCCGGTCCGCTATATTCTTGCAGGATTCGAAAAAAACGCTCTTCGGGCAGCGGGCGATCGACACCGTAATCCAGGTGAAGATCGCGCAACACATCGCGCAGGCCGCGATTGCCAAACGTACGCTCAAGAAGATGGATGTCGAATAATGCAGCCACAAGTGCTCCACGGCTGTAAACACTCAGGTAATCCTTCTGTTGACGTTTTTTCTGTATGCTCATATTATAGAGACTGACCGAACCAGGAAAAAAATCTTCCTGAAAGAGCTTATCTCGGAAGTCTCTTCCAAGATAGTGATTAATCGTTTTGAGCCCGGCGTGTACCTGCAGCATGTCTGATGCCCACTCGGTGACACCTTCAAAAAACCATAGATGTCCTGAAGGACGTGCATTAAAAAGATTTGCATCATCCAGAGCATCACTGCGAATTGAAAAAGGAATGAAAAGGTGAAAGAACTCATGCGCGATAACATCCTGAACGCGTTGCCGAATATTGGCGAAGGGTGCGTCTTTAAAAACAAACGCAGAGCTATTGCGAAACTGTACGCCACCGGCATGTTTTTCATCAAAAATAAACAGCATTGTTGCGTTGTCTGTCGGCAATTCGCCCATAAAGTTGTGCGTTGCCCGAATTACGGCATCCACTGGTTCGAGCAAATCATCGCTGTGAATGGAATTGCTGCGCGAATACGTATGCAGCGCAATATCGGCACCTAAAATACGCTCATTCTCCGAGCTTATGTTTCCCATTAGAATAGGTGTACTTATCGCAGTGCTGAAGTTTTTACAAATGATAGTATTCTCATTCTGAAATGGCAGGGCCGTGCCAAAGCGCCAATGTGCGGGCGCTTTCAGCTCAATCGAAAATGCGGCATTCTCACGCCCCGATATCAGACCAAAAATGCCCTTGCCGTTGATTAGCGCTAAATCTCGTTTTACCACGGTTCCTGCCATAGGATAAACCTGCGGCTCGAAAAGTTTTCCCCAGGTACCGGCTACCTCATAGTGAATGCTCTTTACGTCCTGTGGTCGTTCAATGATCCAGCGATACGGCCCGGCATTGCGGGTGAGTAGCTTAGTACCCGCGGAATCCATTGCGCTGAAGTTTTGAACATAATGTCGAAAATCACTCCCTGAGAATGCTCCTACAGCTGCAAAGATAAACTGGTTGTTGTGCGGCTTTAAATCGCCGGTTTCCAGCGTGATGTAAAAACGATTTCTGGACGCATCTTTTACATCGACTGTATAGTGATAGGCTGGCTTTATAACAGGAAGAGCCTCTGCTGTTGTCTCTGGCTTTTGTTCGGCAGTAGCATTTATCGCGATTTGCTGCGTTGCGCAGCTCATTACGAGCAGAGGCAATAAGATGAAAAGAATTAAGCGAAGCATGGAGTATACTTTCAGAGTTCAGAATTCAGATTTTTATCCCGCAAACCTTTTGCAATCTGTAGATACACATTTTGAATCGACTGTTCGTATATATTGCGTCTATGAAATATTCGTGACCACCAGCGGCTGCCATGTAACATATTTACGTGCCACCAACCGATTTGGTTAAAATGATCTGCTCGCATCGGGAATTCATGTTGTTCAATGCGTTTTTTGGTACCATCTGATGCGTTTAGCGTACCTGTCCATTTCTGCGAGGATACCGGAACTAATCCGTCATTCTTACCTTCGTATTCCAGTATAATATTCCCTGAGAACTGAAAGGGTAGTAAAATTAAATCGTTTTCCTGCCAGCTTGAATACGTTTGATAGAAGACGCTGTTTTTTGCCTCTGCATTTTGTATACGCTTACCGAAGCGAATGCAAGCGTCAGTAGACAGATCGGCAAACCCATCCAACTCAATGAGTTTTTGCAGGAGTTTGATGAGGCCATTTCCTCCATTAGCAAGTCCCCAGTCGGCAAAGCTTGTTCCCAGGTGCGGCGTTCCAATCGTGGTAAGGGTTACCACATGCGGCTCCATACCTTCATCGACGATCATCTTCCGAGCATCAAGGCCGCCCATACTGTGGCCAATGACGTGAAAACGTTCCTTCTTAGATTCCTTTATAATACGCTGGACTTCTTTGGTAAGATCCTTGGCACGCGTTTCAAGATCTTCTGCGAAACTTACGCTGGTATGATAAACCTCAAATCCATTGTTGCGCAAATGCGTTGCAATTAGACGAAAGTAGTGGAAGCGGTCGTAGAAAAATGGGTGGCGCGTCAGGCCCAGCTTACGTAAGAGCGAAAAAACAAGAATATCCGGTCGGGCGATTCCATGACTTAAAATGATAGGGTAGGGGGCAGTATTTTTTTCAGACATTTTACTTCCTCTCTAATAAACCTAAAAAAGCTGCGAGAATATACGCAGCACGCGGTAGCTGGACAACAATGGATAAAGTTCTTATGCTTATATGAATAATCTGGTTTCTGAACAGCGAAAACGCCAGCTCAATTCAATTTCTAGGGGATGGACGAACACTGGTTGTATATCTGGATAGTAAGAGGAAATATCAGATGTTTCAATTCGATAATGTAGACCATTGATATACCCACCTCCTGTTATTTAAGAATTGCCTTGTCAAAATTTGTTTATATCGCTGCATTTTGGTTTATTCTTAACATGCTTGCAATCCAATTGTGATTTTGCGCACAGGCTTAGCTGGCCTGTGCATTTTGCTGCCCCGTTTAATATGCGTGCTGTTGATTTTTCCATTAATCCGAAAGGAGGCTTTATGCAAAGTAAAGCGGATAACTTGTATCGTAACATGTTGATGATGCTTTGCCTGCTGTTAGTTGGTTTTACGCAGGTATTAGCTCAATCAGGTAAAATTGTTGGTCAGGTAACGGATTCCCGTACCGGTCAACCTCTCGTTGGCGCTAACGTCTATGTGCTCGGCACACAGCTTGGTAGCGCAACGGACGTAGATGGCGTTTACTTTATTAATGTTCCAGCAGGAACGTACGAAGTAAGAACAGACTATGTATCCTATAAAACCGGAACTGCTACTGTAGATGTTGTTTCAGGCGAGTCTACCGAGCAGAACTTTGCTTTGGGAACAGACTTTGTTGGAACTGATGAAGTTGTAATCGTTGGTTCACGTTTCTCCGGCCGAACTGTAATTGAATCACCGGTTCCGATTGATGTTATTACCGAAGCAGAAATTAAGCAGAGCGGTTTTTCTGAGACCACTCAGGTGTTGCAGCTGCTTATTCCTTCCTATAATGCACCGCAGCCGTCCATTACTGACGGTTCCGATCACATGCGGCCTGCTACGCTTCGCGGGCTTGGACCCGATCAGGTTCTTATTCTTGTAAACGGCAAGCGTCGTCATACAAGCGCATTGGTTCACGTTAACGGTTCTATCGGTCGTGGTTCTACCGGTGTAGATATGAACTCAATTCCTGCCGGATCTATCGAGCGTATCGAAGTATTACGTGATGGTGCATCTGCTCAGTACGGATCTGATGCTATTTCCGGAGTAATCAACGTTGTTCTTAAAGAAAACCTGGGTTTTGATGCGTCTGTAACCTACTCACAGTATATGAGTACGACCACACGCGGATTTACTGAAGCCGAAGGTAATCGTGAATCGGATGACGCTACAACCTTTAATTGGGATGGTGATGGCGTTCTTGGTGCACCGGAAGATGTTGATTATGACGATGGCCAAACTACGAATTTGCACCTTGGTTATGGTGCCAAGATTATGGGTGAAGGCCACCTTTACCTCTCCAGCCAGCTTCGTACGCGTGATCTGACGAACCGTGCAGGACTCGATCCGCGAACACAGTATATAGATGATGGTAGCGGTACAAATACTGCAAATGAAGCAGCATTTGATCGCCTGAATCATCGTTTTGGTAATGGTGAATTCAACGATGTAAGCGTGGCATTCAACGGATATGTTCCGCTGAACGACGAAGGCACACAGCTCTATAGTTTTGGTGGCTTCAATAAACGTCACGGTGAGTCCGGCTGTTTTTATCGTCGTTCGCTGGATAATCGCACCGTTCGTGCAATCCACCCGGATGGCTTTCTGCCGATCATGAATAATGACCTTGAAGACCTGTCCGTAGCTGCCGGTATTAAAGGTGCTTATGGAAACTGGGCATACGACGCCAGTACCGTGTTTGGTAAGAACTCTTTCAACTTTGGTGTAGAGAACACCAACAATGCCTCTTTTGGTACTGCCAGTGCAACTGAGTTTGACGCCGGAACGCTGAAGTTTCAGCAGGCTACTTCAAATTTGGATATCCTGGGAACGGTTGATATTGGAACAGCGAAAGCACTGAATATCGCTTTTGGTGCTGAAACACGCTGGGAAAACTATAAGATCGATCCAGGTGAGCCGAATTCGCACTTAAACGGTGGCGAAACCGTTCTCGATGGTCCGAACGCCGGTGCAGCAGCTCCGGTTGGCGCATCTTGTTTTCCGGGATTCTCAGGACGTAATGTTGCTGATGCTTCCCGCTTTGTGCTTGGTGCGTATGTCGATCTGGAAAACAATCTGACTGATAACTTACTGTTGAGCTTTGCTGCTCGCGCTGAGAACTATAGTGACTTCGGTTCCCAGATCACCGGTAAATTAGCTGGTCGTTTTGAACTGGTTGAGGGCATTGCCCTGCGTGGAGCACTTTCAACAGGATATCGTGCTCCTTCACTTGCTCAGGCAAACTATTCTGCAATCGCAACCAACTTTATTGACGGTGTTCCGTTCGAAGTTGGTACATTCCCGGTTGATGACCCGGTAGCACGTGCTCTTGGTGCAACGGATCTCGAAGCTGAAACATCTCTGAACATTAGTGCTGGTGTAACAGCATCCTTTGGTAACTTCTCTTTTACTGCTGATGCGTATCAGATCGCAATTGATGATCGAATCGTATTTACAGAGAACTTTACCGGTAACGATATTCGTGACTTCCTTGGTGATTTCGGAATCGATGCCAATGGTGGTCGTTTCTTTACCAATGCACTGAATACTGAAACTCGTGGTATTGACATTGTTGGACGATTCGGAACCGATCTTGGTCCCGGCCTTCTACGTCTTACCGCTGCTGTTGCGTTTAACGAAACAGAAATTACCAATAAGGATGAAATTAACACCCCGGCTGCTCTTGCTGCAGTTACCGATCAGGTTCTTCTTGGTCGTGTAGAGCAGGGGCGTTTTGAGTCCGGCCAGCCGCAAGACAAGATCAACTTGTCTGCAAACTATCAGGTAAGTGCGATTAGCCTTACCGGCCGTGTTCAGCGTTATGGTGAAGTAACCGGCTTCAATAGTGCAGCTCCGGTAAATGGCGTAAATCCTCGTGATCAGTTATTTGCTTCCAAGTGGTTGACGGATCTGGAAATTGGTTACAAGCTTACCAAAGGCATGAACATTGCTGTTGGATCGAATAACCTGCTCGACGTTTATCCTGACAAGCAGCTAAAAGCGAACAGTTTCAACGGAATCTTCCCGTATAGCGGACTGTCTCCATTTGGTTTCTTTGGTCGCAGCGTTTATGCACGTTTGGATCTTAGCATATAATCATGTTATATTGGTGCGTATGATTGCACCTAAAATACATGACAGATAGAATTTATCCTGCCTCAGGACCGTAAGGTTTTGAGGCAGGCTTTTTTACAGCTGTATTACTAATACCAGAACATTGGAGAAATGTATGCAATTCCGAAACCGTGTCCTGCATGTCCTTCTTTTACTAACAATTGGGGCGTTCTTTTCATCTATTTTAGCGCAAAAGTGGCCGGAGTATGCCCATAAAGGTGTGGTCTCTTCTGCACAAAAGATTGCATCACAAATCGGTGTTGATATCCTAAAGCAAGGCGGTAATGCCGTTGATGCCGCGGTTGCAACCGGTTTCGCAAAAGCCGTTGTTTATCCGGCAGCCGGAAATATCGGTGGTGGCGGATTTATGGTGATTCGCATGGCAGATGGAACTACTGCCGGTATCGACTATCGCGAAAAAGCTCCTGCAGCTGCGCACGAGAAGATGTATCTGGATGAAGAAGGAAAACTGGTGCGCAACCTGAATCACGAGGGATATCTGGCAGTCGGCGTTCCGGGAACGGTTGCAGGATTTGTTGTCGCACTTAAGAAGTTTGGAACGATGTCTTTGGCAGAGGTAATTCAACCTGCCATCGACCTCGCTGAAAAAGGATTTCCGGTTACCTTCGGTTTACATCGGGACTTCTCTTACCTGAAAAAATCTTTTTCGCGATACCCCGCCTCTGTAAAAGCCATTTACAAAGAAGACGGCTCTGTTTATCAGCCCGGTGAAATTTGGGTTCAAAAGGATCTTGCCGAAACGCTGAAGCGCATACGCGATAAAGGACATGATGGTTTTTATAAAGGCACGACCGCCAAGCTTATGGAAAAGGCAATGAAGGCAAATGGCGGAATGATTACTGCCAAGGATATGGGTGAATATCAGGCCGTTGTCCGCGACCTGGTAGAATTCGATTACCGTGGTTATACCATTCACTCTATGTATCCGCCGAGCTCCGGTGGAATTACTATGGCTATGACAATGAATCAGCTGGAAAAATTTGATCTTGCAGCAGCAGGACACAACAGTGCGCGCTATGTGCATTTAGTTGCGGAGGCAATGCGAAGATCTTTTTCTCAGCGCGCTAAATATCTTGGTGACCCGGATTTCAACCCGGATATGCCGATAGCTAAGCTGATTTCTCAAAAGAATGGTGATGAACTTGCAGCTACTATTAATGAAACTAAAGCGACCAGAAGTTCAGCGGAGAGTTTTGTTTGGGCGAATGAGTCGGAAGAAACCACCCATTACTCTGTGGTCGATGCTGCGGGCAATATGGTGTCCAATACCTATACGCTTGAGTATTGGTATGGCTCGAAGATTGTTCTGGATGGTGCCGGTTTTATTATGAATAATGAAATGGGTGACTTTAACCCATGGCCGGGGCACACAGACAGCACCGGACTGATTGGAACGGATCCCAATCTGGTGCGACCTGGCAAGCGTATGCTTTCTTCGATGACGCCTTCGATTGTTACTAAAGATGGCAAGAATATGATGGCGATTGGATCACCGGGTGGACGAACGATTATCAACACCGTTACCCAGTGCATCTTAAACGTGATCGATTTTGATATGAATATTTTTGAAGCGGTCAATGCACCGCGATTCCACCATCAATGGTTACCGGACTATATTTATCCCGAAAAGGCCGCCTTTTCCGCAGACACTGAAAAGCTGCTGATTGAGATGGGACATCGTGTGAACCATCGACGCAATACGATTGGTCGTGCTAATGGTGTAATGATTGATCTTGAGACCGGCTGGCGCAGTGGCGCTGCTGATCCACGTGCACCGGATGGTGGAGCTGTAGGGTATTAAATACAGATCGCTTTGCTGTCAGATCGCTTCGGCCTGCGGCCTATGCTTGTAGGTGGTAGGCCGCTTCGCTTGTAGGTACCTACAAGCGAATCCGAGATATCAGACGAGCGTCCTACCTACTACCAGCCCGACATAGGAGGGCGGCCTATCAGCCCATTCGGGGCATCCTATCAGTTCAACGTTTCCTTAACCGTGCCACAGTGTAGCATCGCATCGCCAAAGTAAGGGTTGACTACTTTCTCTGAATCGCTAAGCCAGTCGGCCCCCGTATTGTCGAAAGCCATTGGGCAATGCTGAACATACAGCGTGGAACCGTCTGTTCCCATGTCCTGCACCGTAGCTATAAGTGCCTGTGAAAGTGCAGAGAAGGCACTTCGTTGCTGCTCAAGATCTGCTTTGGTAAGCAGGAAACTACTCTTTGCCGCTAAATCCGCACTGCGGATTACCCAGCGCTGCTTATTCTCTGCAGAAAGTGCCATAATGTCAAATGTCCCCAATGCCTTTCCAAAAGCCGCTGATGTTTCAGCAGCCTTTTTACTGTTTCCAGACACCAGCGCATCTTTTATATCCAGATAGGGAATTATCAAAGAGTTCATCGCTTTTTGACTCTTGCTCATTTCCATTACTTGCCCAATTGTCTCAGGTGTATCAATCTTTGGTGGTTTTTCTGAATTACAGGCTGTAGATACCCAAATACATCCAATTACCAGTAAAAACATGCTAAGAGTTCTCATGATATGCTCCATTGTTTGGTGTGCAAAGTTCAAAGTTCAAAGTTCAAAGTTCAATGTTCTAAAAGTGAAAAGGCAATATCCCCCATGTCTCCCTGCTCCCGTGTCTCCTTTTCGGCCCGCTTACTGCCCCTTCAAGAGCTCTCGTTCCTTAACAGATGCATACAACACCGGCACCAGGAATAACGTTAGAAGAGCCAGTAACATACCACCGAAAGAGGGAATTGCCATCGGTATCATTATATCCGAACCTCTACCGGTAGAGGTAAGAATGGGTAGAAGAGCTAATAGTGTTGTTGCTGCCGTCATCAATGCCGGACGTAGTCTTTTTTCGCCAGCTTCAACTGCTGCACTGTGAATTTCTTCCGTTGTTGCCGGAGAACGTTCAGAAAAGACCTGATCCAGATAAGTCGCAACAATTACTCCATTGTCAGAGGCGATGCCAAATAGCGCTAGAAAACCGACCCAAATTGCTACGCTTAAATTAACCGTGTCAATTTGAAAAAGTGTGCGCATATCGTGACCCAATAAGGAAAAATTTAGAAACCATGGCTGACCATAAAGCCAGATCATTATAAATCCCCCGGCCCAAGCTACCAGAATGCCTGAAAATACCATTGAGGTGGTAGATACTGTTTTAAACTGAAAATAGAGAATCAGGAATATGACAAATAGTGCCAAAGGCAGAATGATTGTGAGTCTTTTCTCTGAGCGAACTTGATTCTCGTAACTTCCTGTGAATGTGTAGCTTATCCCGGCGGGAAGCTGCAACTGGCCTTCATCTATTTTCCGCTGCAAATGGGCTTGGGCCTGCTGAACGACATCCACTTCGGCAAACCCGGGACGCTTGTCGAAAACCACATAGCCGGTTATGAAGGTGTCTTCACTTTTAATTACTTGTGGACCGCGAACGTAGTTGATGGTAGCCAATTGCTTCAGTGGAATCTGAGCGCCGGAAGGGGAAGCGACAAAGATCTTCTCAATATCTTCCAGGGAATTGCGTCTTTCTCGTGGATAGCGTAAGCGAACGGCATAGCGTTCACGACCTTCAATCGTCGTTGTTATAGCTTTACCTCCAATGGCAACCTCAATTACGTTTTGCACCTGCATAAGATTTATGCCATAGCGAGCAATGGACATTCTGTCAATGTCAATTTCCAGATAGGGCTTGCCGATAATGCGATCCGCCAAAACAGCTGCAGGTTCGACACCCGGCACCTGTTTCAAAAGCTGTTCTATTTGCATCCCCACTTTTTCAATAGTTACCAGATCCGGCCCTTTAATCTTTACGCCCATTGGGGCACGCAAGCCGCTTTGTAGCATAACAATACGTGCAGCAATTGGCTGAAGCCTGGGAGCTGAAGTGCTGCCGGGCATCCTTCCCGCCAAAACAATTGCATCCCAGATATCGTTGTCTCGAACAATGCCAGTCCAGGCTTTGCGACCATCATTCAGCTTCGGATCCAGAGCTGGTCGCCACTGTCTGAAGGGAACGCCGCTTTTATCGAGTATTAACAGTCCTGTTTCGTCGCGAATAAAAGTACCTTGTACCCGATAGGGAATGCCATCGGGTGCCGCAAGAGGATTACCACTTACATCACGAAAGAAATCGATAGAGTCAACTTCGAAGCGAAAGCGTTGCTGTCTGCCGAACTCATCCACGCGGTATTCCGACTTATAATTAATAATAGTTTCAATCATGGATATCGGTGCCGGATCGAGTGGTGTTTCGGCACGACCCAGCTTGCCAACGGCCGATTCGATTTCCGGAATACTGTTGAAAGACATATTTTGCTTACGAATAACGTCGAGTGCCTCACCGATAGAGGCATGCGGCATGGTGGTTGGCATATAAAGATACGATCCTTCGTCAAGTGGCGGCATGAATTCTTTGCCAAGACCCGGAAAAGCATGTGCGGTGGCAGATATTGGCGCAAACGTGCGAACCACTTGCGGCAGCCATCCAAAGAAAGAATTAAATCCGAGCCAGATCATTAATCCCAAAAATGTTACGACACTGATGATGGAGAGAAAAATTCCGCGCTTTTCTAAAGCCCAGCGTAACATTTTACTGTAGTGGCGTTGAAACATCCAAAATGCTCCCAGCAACCCACCAATTAGGAAGCCGACAAACAAAAAATTGCCAATTAAGCCACTCTTATTACCGAGTGGTAGCCATGCACCAGCGAGGATTAATGCTACGATGAGAACGGTAAAGTAAGTTCTGAATGCCGGCAGGTGTTCCTGAAGAGCAAGAGGAGTTTGCGTTCGAATAAATGGCCATGCACCAATCGCAATGACAAGTAGACCAATCCAGAAGTTGAAAATGAAAATTGCAGTAATGCCGGATAGTATCAGTCCGATATTAATAATGGGGCGCCATTGTCGTTCTTTAAATTTTTCGCTGAACAACAAATGAGCCAGCGGCGGGATAATGGTAATGGCAACGACAACCGATGCAATCAATGCAAAGGTCTTGGTAAAAGCCAGCGGCCTAAACAACTTTCCTTCGGCAGCCTCCATTGTAAAGACTGGTAAAAAACTGACCACAGTTGTAGCCACTGCCGTAACAACGGCGCTACTAACTTCAATAGACGCTCGATAGATAGTATGCAGACTGCTTTCACCTGAGTCAGCATTTTTCAGATGTTTTAAAATATTCTCTGTAATAACAATTCCCATATCAACCATTGTGCCTACAGCAATGGCGATACCTGATAGCGCCACAATATTTGCATCAACTCCGAAATGCTTCATGGCAATAAATGTAATCAGCACCGCTATTGGCAAAAGCCCTGAAATCAACAGTGCGCTGCGTAGATGCATTACCATCAATAATACGACTATAATTGTAACAAGGATCTGCTGATACAGCGCATCGTTCAATGTGCCCAATGTCTCATTTATCAACCCGGAGCGGTCGTAAAACGGGATGATTTTAACCTGACTCTCTGTGCCATCTGCAAGCATTTTTTTGGGTAAGCCGGGCTCGATTTCGCGGATCTTTTCCTTCAGAAGATTAATTGCTGCCATTGGATTCTCACCATACCGAACTACTGCAACTCCACCCACTGCTTCTGCACCTCCTTTGTCCAGAGCACCACGACGAAGTGCTGGTCCCAGTGTAACAGCTGCAATGTTGCGGACAAAAATAGGAACGTTGTTGTCTACTGTTACAACGGAGTTCTCAATGTCCTCAATTGTCTTGATAAAGCCCCGCCCGCGAATGACATACTCCACACTATTGATTTCGATCGTTCTGGCGCCAACATCCTGGTTAGACATCTTTACTGCCTGAAAGACCTGCTCAAGGCTGATGCCATAGGCGCGTAGCGCGTCCGGATCGACATCGATCTGATATTCCTGCACGAAACCGCCAACTGAAGCCACTTCACTTATTCCTTCAGAGGACATTAGGGAGTAGCGAACATACCAATCCTGAATGGTGCGTAGTTCCTGTAAATCCCAACCACCAGTCGGATTCCCCTCTTTGTCTCTCCCTTCCAGGGTATACCAGAAAACTTGCCCCAGTGCAGTGGCATCCGGGCCAAGCATGGGTTTAACGTCCGATGGCAGGGTGCCGGCTGGCAGACTGTTTAGCTTCTCCAGAATTCGTGAACGCGACCAGTAAAACTCGACATCCTCTTTAAAAATGACATAGATACTGGAAAAGCCGAACATGGAAAAGCTGCGCACCGTTTTCACACCCGGAACACCGAGCAGTGAAACCGTCATTGGATAAGTGATTTGATCTTCAATGTCCTGTGGTGATCTTCCCGGCCACTTTGTAAAAACAATCTGCTGATTCTCACCGAGATCCGGAATGGCGTCGACCGGTACCGGAGTACGAGGTAGGCCAAAGACATCCCAGTCGAAGGGGGCAACCATTGCACCCCAAAACAGAGTGAATAAAAGTAGAAGGACAACAACCAAACGGTTGTACAGGCAAAACAGAATGATTCGTCCCAGCAGCGAATTAGGTTGAGGAGGTGTTTTCATACTACCGATTCCCTCCACTTTTTATCTCTACCTCTACTGTGCTGAGTGCTCTTTTTATTTCTCCACAACGGAACATTGACCTGCCAAAATATGGGTTCTCTATTGCCTGATGATTCTGTAACCAGTCGGCGCCGGAATTATTAAACGCCATTGGACAATGGATCAGATATAGAGGTTGTGTCGCGCCGCTGTCGAATACTTGAACGATGTTAATGAGCGATTGCGATAGACTGTGAAATGCTTCTCGCGCCAGCGATAGATCTTTTGCAGCAAGTAGCATTGTTGTTGCTCTCTCCAGAGCCGGCTCAAGAGATATCCACGTGTCCGACAAGTTGCCTTTCAGGGAATTGCCGGGCACCGTTTCAATGGCTTTGTCGATCTTAGCGGCTGCTGCAGAGACCTGAGCGAGGCTGTCGTGGCTAAGGCCTTGCTGAACATCAAGATACGCATGAAGTAGATTGTCTATCGAAACGCGAAAAGTTGTCGGTACCTGTGTAAGCAACTTGAGCTTAGAATTGTCCCTATGTGTTTCATCGTTGTGCTTATGACCGGTAGATGCCGGAGCATCCCTTGGATTCATCATGCTGGGCCGAGCTTTAATTTGAAGGTCGCTGTCCAGCTTAAACGCCCCATTGGTAACAACGACTTCGCCCTCTCGCAGGCCATACGCTACGACATAGAAATCACCAGCGCGTGAGCCGAGCATTATTTCCCGGCCCTCGAATATACCATTTCCCTTCTCGATATATACGACTGCACGAGTGCCTGTTTTTAGTACCGCAGTGGCAGGAATAACAAGTGGAGGCAGGGAATCTTTTTCAGTTTTACCGACCATACCCAAGTCTTCAGCGCGAACTAAGCCCATACCGCAAACGTCACATTGCCCCGGGCCATCTTTCACGATCTCAGGATGCATTGGCGAAACCCACTTACCTGCTAAAGCGCGGTTGCTCACCTGATTACCCGACTCGATCCGTGAGATAAGCGTTGCCTGGGCGAACATCTCCGGTTTTAATCTACCGTCGTTATTGGAAACATTTACGCGTACGCTGATCGTACGCGTCTGCGGATTTATCAGTGGGTCGATGAAAGAAACAGTTCCTGCAAATGTTTCGCCAGGCCAGGCTTTTACAGAAAAGGTAACGGCTTGTCCCTGATGTAGCCAGGCCAGGTCACTTTCGTAGGCATCCAGCTTTAGCCAGAGATACCGAAGATCTGCTACGGTGTAAATTCTTTCACCGGTTTTTACATACATTCCCTCAGTTGCATTCCTATGCAAAACGGTGCCGCTAATCGGTGAAAAAATGGTTAAGCGATTGTTTACTATTTGCCTCTTTATGAGATTACTGATCTGATTAGAAGTTAGACCTAACTGCTTTAACTTTTCCCATGCAGCTGCCAGATTCTGTTCTGCGTCAATACTGAAGGAGGGGGATGAGGCTGCTTTGCTGCGAAGTGAGGTCGCGTGCGCCTGCAAAAATTCTTCCTGAGCCGAAATGAGTTGCGGACTGTATAGTTGCACAAGATGATCGCCTTTGCGCACGCGTGTACCGTTGTAATCTACAAAAAGCCGGTCTATTCTTCCCGGCACCCATGCGGAGATATATTTGACACGTGTTTCATCGAGAATTAGCTTTCCAGATATGTTTAGAGAAACATCAACCGGTTGTCGTGTAACCCTTACCGTCTGAATGTTTGCCAGTTTCTGAGCGTTCACGGATAACTTCAACTCTCTGATCCCCATATCGGCAGTATCACTGCTCTCAATCGAAACAAGATCCATACCGCAGATTGGGCACTGACCAAACCGGGGCTGTTGAATCTGAGGATGCATAGCACATGTCCATGTATCTGCTGTTAATTCCCCTGTATTGCTCTGCTCAGCTTGTGTCTCTGTAGGTGAAGAGTTTCCATTTATCAAATAGCCAATTGAAAACGCCGCAAGTAAGAGAATCAGGAGCGGGAGTCTGAATTGCTTGCTAATTAGTGACCGAAGGCTACCGGAAAGATTCATCTTTAATTCTCCTTCTGCGAAATACTGGTAGCTGTCAGCATTTCAATTTGCGCAAGATGTTGATTAGAGTCCGTGCGGGCTCTTGCCAACATAATTCGCATTTCGAGTAAACTGCGTTGAGTTTCAATAAGCTCGGGAAAGTCCACTTCCCCTGCTTCAAATGCAGCTCTGGTAACTTCATAAGCCTGCTTCATGCGTGGAATTAGGGAGTTGCCGTAGAGGTCAATTTTTCTTTTCGCTTCTTTTAAGCGATATAAAACTGTTTGCTGCACGGCGAACAGGCTCGAACGCATAGACTGATATTTGTATTTTGCGGACCGATGCTTTGCTTGGGCGGCAGCTACGCGCGCTTTGTTTTTTCCCCACCACAATGGGAGATTCATGGATACTGTTGCAACGAGCGGGTCTTTGCCACTATCGGTAAGGTTGTTGTTTATCGCAGCACCGGTAAATATGTAATCCACAGATAAGATGAAGTTTGGGAGATTGCTCTTTTGGGCAAGATTTATACCGGCCCTTTCATGTTCAACCAGTTTCTGCATTGACAGAAGCTCCGGGTTATTATGCTCGAGCTGTTGCTGCACTAGCGTATCATTGATTGTAACGTCAAACGATGAAATCGTATTCGGACGAGGAAGCCTTGCCCGTGGTGGTCGATTTAGCAGCGCATTAAGCTGCGCCACCAGTGGAAGCTCCATATCCGAAATATCTGTCAGTCGATCTCGGAGTTTTTCTGCTTCAATTTGAACTTTTAGCAAACTTGATTGTGGAGTAAGCCCGGTGCGATATTTTGCACGAACTACCTTCTCAAGATAGTTCAACAGTTGGACATTGTCATTCATCAGCTGTGTTGCCCGGATCAGATAGGCGTATTCATGCCAGCTTTTCTTTATTTGGTAGATGATATTCAGTTGATCTCGTGCCCAAAGTGCGCTATCTGCCGAAGCAGCTTTTAATGCGACTTCCTTTTTTAGCCCCAGTTTTCCTGGAAATGGGATAGATTGGCTAATACCCACTCTGTGCTGTTGCGGACCGATTCGCGTTTCAACCTCATTAATGAAATAGCCATAACGAATCTCGGGTTCAGGCAGAGAAGAAGAGACGTGTGCCATTGAAATAATCGATTTTACCTGCTCTTTTCCTGCAGCTAGCTTTGGGTTGTGCTGCATTGCATAAATGAGTAACTCTTGCAGTGTCGACGCCGGTGTAATGCCCTTTACATCTGCTACAGCGATTATGTTATTTAAATTGGTCTGAGGATCCGAATTTATTTCCTGAGCAAAAATGTCCCCTGAAATTGATATATAAATTACCGCCAGCCAGAGAAATGACTTCATTCTTATCTCCATTAAGTGAAATAGGATATGTCTGGATGTTGTTGTTTTACCTATTAGATAGCGTACATCGGCTTAACCAATGAGACTTCTAATAAGCAAACCGTATTAAGGCTTGAAGCGGGTAAGCTTAGATGAGAAAAGAGCTGTTGATAAGAAAGAGAGGAGAATGGGGCATCGGTGGAGCATTTCCACTATAAAATAGCCTGTTAAGCCTGTACGAACCGGCTTGATGATTCGAGTTGCGGCAAGTGGGTGCCATAGCAGCGATTTCAGCTTCGGTCTGGTTTGACACTATTATTCCGGATGGCTCTGATATATCCGTACTACCGCACTCTGTCTTACACTGATGTGCGTCTTGATTTAAAGATACCTGCCGGATGTCCTCTTGTTGAGTGGCGGAGCAGCAGGAAGGCGTTGTGTTAATTACCAGTTCAGATTCTTGGTGTGTCGCGAAGGAATGACAACCCTCAGGTGGTACCTCTGCGGTGTCTACAGATTGATGACAGGTCATTTCGACAGGCGCATTATCCTGACTCTCGGAACAACAACAACCAATCGGAAATGCCGAGAGCGGTAGCCAGGTCAGGAATATGGCAAGCAATATACTTGCGCAGATTCGGCGTCGCTGAAAAATTGTCGGTTTAGCAAGCTTCATACAGTTCCAATATACGGCGTTTTTGATAATTGTCTTACAAATTCTCAAATTCCTGATACCTGATACCTGACACCTGACACCTGACACCTGACACCTGTTTCTTATTTGGAATCCCAATCTGCGTGAAAGCTGCCCGGCTTATCCGTGCGCTCAAAAGTGTGTGCGCCAAAGAAGTCTCGCTGAGCCTGAATGACATTTGCTGACAGTCTTGCGTTGCGATACGAATCGTAATATGCGAGTGAAACACTCATTGCCGGAGCAGGAATACCTAGCTCAACAGCCGTTTTTACAACATAGCGCCACGCTGCTTGTCTGGTTTCGATTGCCTCTCTGAAGAAGTCGTCGAGTAAAAGATTGGCTAAACTCTCATCACGATTATAAGCGTCTGTAATGTCGTTTAATAACCGAGCGCGGATAATGCAGCCTGCGCGCCAAATGCGGGCGATTTCGGCAAGGTTCAAGCTGTAATTATATTCATCAGATGACTTCTTTAACATGCTCATGCCCTGAGCATAAGAGCAGATCTTCGAGGCATAAAGTGCTGCGCGGACTGCTTCGATCAGCTTACCCGCATCACCTTCGAATTTGGCATTCGGGCCGGTCAATACCTTTGCCGCCTCAACGCGCTCTTCTTTCATTGACGAGATAATACGCCCATCGACTGCAGCGGTGATGGTTGGAATAGCAGCACCCATATCCAGCGCAATTTGGCTGGTCCATTTACCGGTTCCTTTTTGTTTGGCCTTATCCAATACCAGATCAATAAGCGGCTGTCCAGTCTCTTCATCAACCTTGCGGAAGGCCTGAGCAGTAATTTCGATTAAAAAGGAAGAGAGCTCGCCTTCATTCCACTCACTGAAAATTTCCGCAAACTTTTTTGCTGAGAGACCGAGCGTATGCTTGAGAATAAAATAGGCCTCTGCAATCAACTGCATATCACCATATTCGATACCATTATGAACCATCTTAACAAAATGTCCTGAACCTCCTGGGCCAATATAAGTAACACATGGAGCGTCATCTTCTTTTGCTTTGGCCGAAACGGCCTGCATAATGGCTTCTACCTCTTTATAGGCAGATTCAGATCCACCGGGCATTAGGCTGGGACCCCATAGTGCACCTTCTTCTCCGCCGGATACGCCCATGCCAAAAAAGTTAATGCCCTTTTCTTCCAACTCACCGGCACGACGCTCGGTATCCAGGAAGTAGGAATTTCCGCCATCGATTATCAGGTCACCTTTGTCCAGGTGGGGAAGTAGCGATCCGATTACTGCATCTACCGGTTTGCCGGCCGGAACCAACATCATAATGCGGCGAGGTGTTTCCAGCATTTTAACAAAATTTTCGAGGTCTGAAGCGGCTTTTACATTTTTACCCGCTGCCAGTCCATCCATATAGCGCTGGACAGCATCTGCATTTATGTCATAAACGGCAACTTTAAAGCCGTTGCGCTCTACGTTAAGGGCAAAATTTTGTCCCATTACTCCAAGGCCGATCATTCCAAAGTTTTGTTTACTCATTTTGTGTAACTCCTGCCAGGTATATTGTCGTCAAATGATATTTTCTGGTATAACAGTTCTTGAATCTATGGAGAATGTTCAGACTGCGTATAAAGATACATTCAGATGGAGCGGTAGGCAAGAACAGAGAAACGGCGGACGGGGGGATCAGTGAACGGTGAACGGTGAACG
>JBOEGD010000001.1:304486-407189 GCA_050633245.1 Calditrichia bacterium
CGCTGCCCGCTGCCCGCTGCCCTATTCCAAAATTCATTACCAGCATTTGCATAGACCGTCGACAATTCGTAATCTTAAAAAACACGCCAATTTATAACATATCCAGATCGGAGTAGCTCATGGCAAAGAAAAACGACAAGCCGTCCAAGAAGCTAAAGAATAAAGAATACTTGCGTGAACTAGAGCGTTTGCAGCTGGAACTGGTTAAGTTGCAGGAGTGGATTAAACAAGAAGGATTGCGAGTTGTTGTCGTTTTTGAGGGACGCGATGCAGCCGGAAAAGGTGGGGTAATAAAGCGAATTACTCAACGACTAAATCCACGTGTTGCCAGAGTCGTTGCTTTGGGTATTCCTACGGAAAAGGAAAAAGGGCAGTGGTATTTTCAGCGTTATGTNNGCAGTTGGTACAACCGCGCCGGTGTCGAGCGGGTAATGGGATTTGCCACTGCCGAGCAGGTGCAGGAATTTTATCGATCTTGCCCGGAATTTGAGCGAATGCTGGTGCGTTCAGGAATCATTTTAATTAAATATTGGTTCTCGGTAAGCGATGAGGAGCAGGAACGCCGTTTTGTGCAACGCATAACCGATCCGCTACGTCGCTGGAAGATTAGCCCGATGGATGTAACGTCCCGTCAAAAGTGGGTAGACTATTCTCGCGCGAAAGATGCCATGCTTGACCATACAGATATTAAGCAGGCCCCCTGGAATATTGTGAAGGCTGATGATAAAAAACGTGCTCGCTTAAACTGCATTCATCACCTGCTGAGTATGATTCCGTATAAAGAGATCGAATACGAAACAATTGTGTTACCACCTCGACAAGAAGATGGCAGTTATGTGAGGCCGCCTATCAATGAGCAAACATTTGTGCCGGAAAAGTTTTAGTTCTGCTTGTAAGCAATTGGCATAGCATTTTTTCACGATTTCCAGTATATTCCAATATTGAAACCACACCATTTGTATATAAAGAGGACTCTATGCAGAACGATAAGCCCAAGACGGGTCTGGACAAGTTACTCAGCCTGTTCACCGAAATGCGCGCCGGAGAAGGTACCACGGCGATATTGCTTACATTAAATGTCTTCATGATATTGACGGCTTACTTAATAGCAAAAGTTGTAAGAGAGCCACTCATCTTAACGGGAGGTGGTGCAGCTATTAAAAGCTACTCGGCAGCTGCACAGGTCTTTGTTCTTATGGGAGCGGTGCAGCTCTATGGTTGGCTGGTGAATTACTTTGATCGGCGAACCTTATTGAATTACGTAACGACCTTTTTCGCAGCGAATATGATTCTTTTCTATCTGATGTCTAACACCGGTCTTGCTGAAGGTCGCTGGTTGGGAATCGCTTTTTACGTATGGGTCGGGATTTTCAGCTTAACCATTATTTCTCAGTTTTGGGCGTTTGCCAACGATATTTATAAACCGGAGGAAGGTAATCGGCTTTTTGTCATTATTGCTTTCGGAGCTTCTGCTGGTGCCGTTGTCGGTCCGCTGATTGCCAAGTTTTTGCTTGGCTACCTCGGTGTATATGAAATGCTGTTGGTTGCCTCGGCAATTTTGATGCTTAGCCTGATTATTACAAACTATGTTTATTCACGTGAGGGCGCCCGGCTGGGTGAAGCGGATAGTTCAAAGCCAAAAGCGATAGTAAAAGAAGAACCAGCCGATAAAGGTGGTGCTTTTCAGGTATTACTTAAAAATCGTTACCTGCTGATGATTGCTTTTATGCTGCTTTTGACAAACTGGGTTAATACAACTGGTGAGTATATCATCGGTGAGGTGGTTTCCGGGCAGGCAGCTGCGGCCACGAGCACGGCTGCGGAAGAGGGCGCATACATAGGAAACTTTTATGCCGACTATTTTTCAATTGTAAATACGGTTGGATTAATACTTCAGTTGTTTGTGGTTTCGCGAATCATTGCCTGGTTTGGTGTACGCTTCGCCATTCTTATCCTTCCGGTGATCGCTCTTGGTGCATACTTTATTATTGCTCTGATGCCAACGGTCTTAAGCGCCATTCGCTGGGCAAAAACAGCTGAGAACTCAACGGACTATTCGTTGAATAATACTGTTAGACAAATTCTCTTTCTACCTACCACGCGGGAAGAAAAGTATAAGGCCAAGGTGGCAATCGATTCTTTCTTTGTTAGAGCAGGGGATATGTTGTCTGCTGGTTTGGTTTTTATAGGATTAAATGTGTTAACGTTCAGTGTCTCACAATTTGCAATGGTAAACATTATTCTTGTTGGCGTTTGGTTGTTTCTGGCATTGGCCATTGGTCGCGAGAACAAGAAACGTGTAGCGCTGATGGAACAATCTTAGAACGCGTGTGAATTTGTAGAGATGCAATGCCGTAGAGCCGCACAATTGTGCGGCTCTACGGCATTGTTGTTTTCCATGATATTTGGTTTTTACAAAAAAAAACGGCGGCCCGAGCAGAATTATTTATAACAATAAATAGGTCTGCTCAAGCCGCCGTCGCGACGGCGCTACATTCCGAAACTAAATGTGTTCCGGGTTATGCATAAGCATCACCGAACCGTAAAAGCATCGCGCTTTCAACGGACAGGAGTAGTATTATCCCAATACCATGAAACTTGCAATAACGTCCGTCTCGGACGGCATTAGCTTGAGAAAAAATAATTCTTTGGATTCTTAGATCGGCTCCGGAAGACGAAGAAGGATGCTTCCAGGCGTGCTGTACTTATGCACTGTGATAGAATATATGTACAGATTTACTCAAAACAAAGCGTAAATCACATATTCTCGAATTAGATTTCAAATAATTTCGCTCATTAAGCGTTTTTTGAGGATGAAATTGTTATTTCACATACTATTTAGGGTAGTTTTCAATAATAGTTATAAAAATTCGGCTTTTTGGACGTTATTCTCTCAAGTGCCAGAATATTTAATCCGACAAAAAGACTATAACGTAAATTATTATTTGCTTTTTTTCATCTTGTCGAAGATTAGTATATCTGGAATAGAGAGTAAAAGATGATAGCTGCTAAAGAGAGTACGCCTCGACACGAGCAACTTAAGGGTTTGAGTCATGAATGCTTAGAGGGCATTGTTGTTGCTCTTCCGAGCGCTGTAGTGGTATTGTCTACGCGAGGGATTATCCAGTATATTAACCCGACAGGCAAAAAATTATTAGGCAAAGAAGTTGGACAGAGGTTGAGTCCTGAGTTTGGCAATGTGATTCAAAATTTGAAAACTACCGCTGGCTTAAACGCTATCATTAGTGATAAAAGAATGCACTCTTTTGATGCCCACCTGGCACCCTTCTTCTGGAATGGAGAAAAAGCTCAGTTGTTAACGCTTCATGATATCACATCGTTGAAGGGAGAGGAAGCAGCAGCACGCGAAAGAGAACTTCTAAAAAATATTCAACAGTTGGCCGGCGCTATTGCTCATGAATTTTCACAGCCGTTACAGATTTTGGGGCACCTGTTGGAGATTATTGAGATGGATGGCTTAAGTAAAGGCCGTTTAGCAAAGTGCAAAAAGATGGTTTTTAGAATTACCGGTCTTGTTCGAAATATGCGCAATATGATTACTTTAAAAAAGCAACCATATCTCGACGATGAAATAATTGACCTTCCCGCCTCTGCCTTGGCAGATATCATGAGTAAGAGGTTGAAATTAAATTCAACTCCGACGGCTTAGCTTGCTCTCGATTTACGCCGGCCATAACTTCGAAGTCAACAGGTTAATCGCGTGGCTTAAAATATTCTTGCTATTTTATTAGACAATTGCATAAATAGCAGCATGCACGTCACTATTCAGGCACCTAATCAAATTCTTTCCCCTTACATAAAGCAGATGGTCTATTATACAGACTATGTGCCAGACTACTTTGCAACGCGCATGCTTCCCGAACCATCAATCGAGCTTTTATTTGCCCTAGACGAGCAGCCACGTCATTTTTCAAAGGATAGAAATACACAATTTTCTTGCAAAGGTGTATTTGTTGCCGGCATGCAGCGTGCTCCTCTGGTTGCCAAAGCCTCGGGGAAAACCATGCTGGTTGTTACATTTAAGCCTGGCGGCAGCTCACCTTTCTTACATCTTCCGCAATCTGAATTAAACGATTTGTTTGTTGACGCAGACCTTATCTTTGGTAAAAAGATTTGGCAGTTGCGAGAGTGTTTGTTGGAATGCAAAACAGTGCAGAAGATGTTTTCCCTGACGGAACAGTTTCTATTGAAATGCATGGTGTCGACGAATACACATCAGATAATTCAAGAGTCTGTGAAAAGGCTACAGTCAGGGAGTGATCGTATGAGCATTCGCGGTCTGTCTCGCATGAGTGGCTATTCGCAAAAACAATTTATTGCTTTGTTTAAACAGCATGTTGGAATAACGCCTAAGCTGTACCAGAGGCTGAATCGCTTCAATATGGCTCTCGATGAGATCTATGCTGCTGTGGAACCGGACTGGCACACTATTGCCTACACTTTTGGATTTTTCGATCAAGCTCATTTTATCAACGAGTTTAAGACATTCTCCGGAAGTTCGCCAACGGTGTACTTGCGAAGTAAAGGGGACTATCCAAACTATGTTCCTCTTTATGAGAAAACAGATTCGGCTGTTTAACTTAATTGTTCACTTCAGGTAAATTTCTTCCAATACATCTATCAGGGCGTTGCTTAAGTTGATTCAAAAAAACTGAGGGGTGCCCTGTGCAGCAATTAATTTATTACGTGGCAATGTCACTCGATGGCTTTATTGCCAGAGAGAATGGAGATTTTTCAGATTTTACCATGGATGATGAAATTATCACACACTTTGTTGAAACGCTTGGTGTTTTTGGCACCGTTTTAATGGGACGAAATACCTATAACATTGGATTGCGTGAAGGAAAAGCCAATCCATATCCGATGCTCGACACCTACGTACTATCGCGCTCACTTACGCAGGCGAAGTATAAGGAAGTAACAATCCTTTCGACTGATTTTGCAGAGACAGTAATGCAGTTAAAGGAGAAAGCGCAAAAACCGATCTGGCTTTGTGGAGGTAGCGACGTGTCTGCGCAATTTCTCAAGGCAAACTTAATCGATGAGATTTGGGTGAAGGTAAATCCGATCTTGCTTGGCCAGGGAATTCCCCTGTTCCGATCGCAGAAACTTCATTCTAAGCTGACTTGTGAAGATAAAGTCGATTTTAATTCCGGGGTGATACTTCTAAAATATTCTGTGAAGGATGAGAGGTGAACGAAATCTGGCGTTCACCCCTCATTATTCAATTTTTTATCTAACCAACAACATCTTACGTGTTTGTGCTACACCACCGATGTCCAGTTTGTAGAAATACACACCGCTTTTCAGATCTTCCGCATTGAGAACAAAAGAATGCTGGCCGGATGATTTGCGTCCCCTAACCAACTGTTCTACTTCGCGTCCCAGAACATCGAAGAGGGTAAGACTAATGTCCGCTGCAGAATTGAGTGAATAGGAGATCGTCGTAGACGGATTGAATGGGTTAGGGTAATTCTGCTCCAAAACAAAGGTTTGAAGCGGCAGCCTCTCAGCGCCTATGCCAGTGAGGATTGACTGCTGCATTTGCAGTGTAACCGGTATCTCGAGCATCGGTTGATTTAGTGCATTGCTGCCGATGGCAATTATGGCTTGCGTTGTTGTGTCGCTCATGATAGCATGGAGTGAAACAAACAGTGTATCCTGAGCTGTGGCTACAGTGCTTCCAACAACCTTTTCGCCGAGCTTAATCCATGCTGGCGGCGGTGTTACGCCCAGATCATAACGCGCAATAAAACCTTCCGGTGCAGTGAAGCTATTGTTTTTCTGCAGGCCGACAATCTCAATGCGGTTTGTTGTATAATTCGGTTGGATTACTGCTGCTTCCGGAAAGTTCAAACCGGAGCCATAGTCAACACCACTAAAGCTGAGGCCGGTTGGAACGCCGGATGTAGGGTTCAGTTGAATTGCTTCACAGTTGGAACCGGTCGTTGATGCGCTGCGAACCCACGCCCAAAGAAAAGGTCCGTTCGGGGAAAAATTGTCCCACGCCAGACCTTCGATATCGAAAGGTGTGATCATAAACCGCACCTGGTTTCCCTGTAGATCAATTACTTCGATTGCGCCATTGCCATTGCTGATGAGCAGTTCACGGTTGTTTGGATCAAACGTCATTGCGTCGGCAGTAATGCTTCCGGTGACGATGTTATTAACAACTGCTGTTGAGTCTATCGACCAGACGGTAATGGAGTAGGTGTCATTGCCGTAGATGTTATCTCCATCCGAGGCGATGGAGGACCAGCCTTGAGCAGAAAGAGAACCAACGGGATAGGTTGCTACAAGCACGCCGCTGCGATCAATCTTAAACAATTTCTTCTGATCAAAACCAATCTTTCCTGATACCCAATAGTGGTCACGAGCAAAGGTCAGACCGTATACAGAAACGTCGTTTGTATCTATTGCCGCGATTACATCGACTGCGCCCAGAGTATCGCCGGGTTGACCGGCAGAAGTGTCGGTGCTTTGAGCAAATGCACGCCAGCTTAGCGCTGTGGTTCCGTTATTTGTGATAACAACCGGGACGGTAAGGCTGTCGCCAAAATTCACCTGTGCGCTAATTGAGGCAGGTGAAACGGAGATGTCCGGACCTGAAGCTCCCTGACCACGTAAATCGGCATCATAGGCTACAATCCAATCCAGGCCATCGGTTGTTTGCATGGCTCCTGTTTGTATTGCGGCAATTGTGATCTTGCTGGTGTCAAGTTCGCTGGTCATGACAATGCCAGCCGGATTATCCAGTGCAATCGGACTGCGATTTGTTATTTCAATTTCAACACCTGTAAAGCTTCCGGTTGCGGGGCTGAACTGCCGCATCACTCTGCGGGAATCCCAGCCTATTTCTTCTCTGCTAAATGTCCAGAGAAAAGGACCACCAGGAGACCAGCTGTCCCAAGTTAAGGACGTCGTATAATCAGTCGTATTGTTTGGATAGCTGTTTAAAATGTTTCCGTTGCGATCCATCTGGTAAATGATTTGAAGCTGAGCATTGCGTTGCGGGATGGTCCAGAAGTGATCGCCGACCGGGTCGTATGCCAGGCCCTGAATAAGCAAGTAGCCGAAGTCTGCGGCAAAGCCGCCTCCGGTTCGAGTTCCGGTTGCCGGGTCGAGCTCAATTACAGAATCGCGATCGGTAACGTAGAGATATTGTCCATCGTATGCGAGATCGAAATAGGCGTGATAACCACTTCCCAACGATATGCTGCTTATCAGGGTCGATCCGTCCGAGCTATATCGATAGAGCTGGTGATCGTACGTGGGAGGGTTAAAGCCGGTTACCCAGAAATTGTCGTTAAAGAACTCAATGCCAACGAGTCCTCGATCCGGGGAGGGCGTCATAACGCCTGCGTTAAATGAAAAAAGAGTGTCGCCAAAAGTCGTGGTTTGTGAATGGGCGGGAATTAATAAGCAAACCAGACAAAGTACTACCAGCAGGTTCTTAGCCATGATAATATCCTGAGTTTGGTTAATGGATTTTGGGTTGTCTTATGATAACAATCATACACAGAAAATGGAAGTGTAGAAAATTTTTGTCTGGTCGAATTGACACGATTATTTTAAGGCAACCCCAGAGCATTAACTGTGGGGTTGCATACGTTATTAGCTCTAGTTTACTATTTTGAACTCTCCGTGAACCCCTTCATCCGAATTTGGAGCAATCCACACGTCAAACATACCCGGTTCAACGACATAGCCCTTTTGCGGGTGAAAGAAGCCGAGCTCTGCGGCTTTGAGTTGAAATTTAACCTGTTTGCTTTCACCTGGCTTTAAATGGATTTTCTGATACCCCTTTAGCTGGCGAAGCGGGCGAGTGAGGCTGCCAACGCGATCGCGAACGTAAAGCTGAACCACTTCTTTTGCCGCTGTTTTGCCTGAATTTCGAATGGTTGCAGATACCATGATGTTTTCACCTTTTGAAAGTGACGCTGCGGAAAGCTGTAGACTTTCATAGGTGAAGCTGGTGTATGAAAGCCCAAACCCGAAGGAATAGGCTGGTTTATAACCAATGTCCAGATAGCGTGCGGCATCGCCGAGCGAGCTTTGATAAGCGCGAACCGGAATATCATCCATCATGGTAAGCTTGCGGGCCTGAGGCGGCCTGCCGGTATTTTTGCGGGCATAATATACCGGAATTTGTCCTTCCGCTTTTGGGAAGGTTATTGTCAGCTTTCCCGATGGGGACTCTACACCAAAGAGCAAATCTGAAACTGCCGGTCCTCCCATGGTGCCCGGATGCCAGCCATACAGAATGGCGTTCACCTTTTCTTTGAAGGCCTGAAAAACTAAGGGGCGACCAGCCATAATAACGAGCGCTATCGGTTTGCCGGTTTCTGCGATGGCATCGATCAACGCACTTTGCGCCCCGGGTAAATCTAAATAGGCTCTACTATGAGCTTCTCCTGAAAGGATTGCTTCTTCCCCGACAAATAGCAAAACAACATCCGATTTCTTAGCTGCTTCAACGGCTGCGGGGAAACCGCTGGTGCTTTTATCGCGCGAATGAGTCAGCCCCTGCGCATAGTGAATAGAACGCTTCTTAGCATCATGTTTGCGAATCGCTGCCAGTGGCGTCACGCTTTCTTCCGGTATGCCGTCGCGATTCCAGGTGCCGAGCATTTCATATCCATCATCTGCCATCGGACCGATAACCGCAATCGATTTCATATTTGATTCAAGTGGCAGGATACCGTCGTTCTCAAGTAAAACCATGCTCTCCAGAGCAGACTGTTTGGCAATCTGTAACGCTTTTTTTGATGGTGGCCGGTGCGCTTCTGTTTTGTAAGGCGACACCTTTTTAAACAGACCCAGATCAAACTTTAGCTGTAATATGCGCCTGACTGCACCATCGATTAATGCTACGTCTACCTTGCCATCTTTAACCAGCTTAGCCAGATGGTCTGTGTAGGCATCGCTCTGCATTTCCATATCGACACCGGCTTCAATTGATTGTTGCGCAACATCCGGTAGATCTTCGGAATACCCATGGGCGATCATTTCCTCCATTGAACGCCAGTCGCTGACGACAACGCCCGGAAATTTCCATTCATCTTTAAGGATTTCTCGCACTAAACGTTTGTTGCCGGAGGCGGGTACGCCGTTTATCTCGTTAAAGGATGTCATAACCGTTGCGGCACCGACATCTACGCTTGCTTTAAACGGTGGTAAATAGATCTCGCGTAATAAATACTCCGGGATGATCGCAGTATCATAGTCTCTTCCACCTTCTGCAGCACCATAGCCAACAAAATGTTTTGCACATGCAGCAATCGTGTTGGACGCACTTAAATCGTCACCTTGAAATCCTTTAACCATTGCAGCTGAAAGGAAGCTTGCCAGCCATGGATCTTCGCCGAACCCTTCTGCAATTCGACCCCAGCGCGGATCACGCGTGACGTCCATCATGGGGGCAAATGTCCAGTGAAAGCCGGCTCGGGCTGCTTCCTCTGCAGCAATCGCTGCAGCATCCTCAACGAGTTTGGCATTCCACGCAGATGCCTGTCCCAGCGGGATTGGAAATATGGTGCGAAAACCATGGATCACGTCCCGCGCCATAATGATGGGGATGCCCAAACGACTTTCTTCCCGGGCAATGCGCTGAATTTCGGCGCTCGCCTCCGGTACCACTTCATTCAGCATCGAGCCGATTTTTCCGGTGCGTAACTTCTCCTTCAGATCGTCCGATATCTCTCCGTTGAAGTCGTTTATTTGCACCATCTGTCCGATCTTCTCATCGAGCGTCATGCGCTTTAATAGGGCTTCAACGTCATTTGATTGCGAAAAAAGTTGAAAGCTGAGGCAGAGTAGAATGGCAAGTGTAATGCGATTGAGATGAGTTGTAAGCATTGCGTGATCCTTTTTTCAAATGCAATTAAAACTGAATTGCTGTTAAGATTTTTTGAGTAATCTCTTCAGGCGATTTTTCTATATCTATGGAAAGTGTTTTGTCATCAGGGATCTGTAGCGCCTCGAATTGACTGTGGAGCATATCTTCCTTCATGAAATGCCCCTCGCGGGATTGCAGTCTCTTCGAAATTAATTCTTTACTTCCATGTAAAAATACAAACCGACACGGTTGCCGAAGTTTATCTACAAGCCGCTGCCGGATCACCTTCGAGAGGGCAGAGCAGGCCAAAATTGCAGAGCCATCCGGTTTTGAATTCAGATGCTCGGCGATGGCATCAATCCAGCCAATGCGATCGGTGTCTGTGAGAGGTGTACCGGAACTCATTTTTTGAATATTTGCGCTCGGATGAAAATCATCTCCATCGTAAAACGGTAATCCTGTTACTGCAGACAGAAGTTCCCCGACCGTTGTTTTCCCGCTTCCGGAAACGCCCATTAATATTACAATCACTTTAATTCCTCCTAAACCAAAAGGCTTAGAACATAGACCGAGATGAAGGCGCAAACTCCTATGAGAGTTGTCATAACCGTCCAGCTTTTAATTGTTTCCCGTTCATCAAGATTCAGGAAGCGGCTAACCAACCAAAAGCCGGAATCGTTGACGTGGGAAAGAATTGTTGCGCCTGCAGAGATAGCAATCACCACCAGAGCCATCTGAGGTGCAGATAATTCGGTTCCTGCCAGAATTGGTGAGAGCAATCCTGCTGCAGTAATCATCGCGACCGTTGCAGAGCCCTGTACAACCCGAATAATTGCGGCAATAATGAATGCAAGAAAGATGGGCGAAAGCGCATAGCTTACCAAGCTCTCCGCAATAATTTTCCCGGCTCCCGAATCAATAAGTACTTGCTTAAACACTCCGCCTGCTCCGGTAACCAAAATGATGATGCCGGCTGGTTCCAGCGCGGCAGTGGCTATGGCGTTTATTGATTCTTTGGTATATCCTTCAAGGCGGTTGGCATAAAAAATAATAAGTAATGTTGCAATAAGAAGAGCGATAAACGGATGTCCGATAAAACTAAACAACTCGGCGACGGGATGTGTATTTCCCAAAACAAACGTGGAGACGGTATTTAGCAAAATCAATAGTAGCGGTAAAGCAATCATTCCACTAATAAGCCAGAAGCCCGGAGGCTGTGCAATATTGGTTTTATTGAGTTCGGGAATAGTCTCAGCTGTTTTTGGAATAATTTCTGCAATTTTTTTGCCGAAGAGCGGTCCTGCAATAATCATTGCCGGGAGGCCTGCCAATGCGCCAAAAAGAATGACCCAGCCTAAATCGGCACCCAGTAAATCGGCGACGGCAATTGGTCCCGGCGTTGGAGGAATAAAGCTATGGGTAACAGCCAGTCCGGCGAGAAGGGGAATTGCGTAGTAGAGAATTGGTCTTCCGCTTTTACGCGACATGCCGGCAATCAGCGGAACGAGTATAACAAATCCCACATCAAAAAACACAGGAATAGCGACGATAAATCCCAATATACCTAATGCCCAGGGAGCTTTGCTCTCGCCAAAGCGTTTCAATAGCGTAGTTGCAAGAACGCCGATTCCGCCTGAAACTTCGAGCAGACGTCCAAACATCGCACCTAAGCCCACCACGATAGCAACAAAACCCAATGTACCACCCATGCCGTTTTTAATCGATTGAAGTAGGTCGTTTGGGGGAAGCCCGGCGAGCAGACCGACAAGTATACTGGTGAGTAGAAGCGCCGGAAAGGCAGGGATTTTTAAGTAAATGATACAGACAAGTAGTAAGGCGATGCCGGCAACAATTGCGGCTAACACAAATTCTATTGGCATAAGACTCTCCAGAAAGGCGATTGTGAGAACATATGTCTGCGTAAATGCACAAGTTGTGCCAGAGAAGCAATTGGCCTGAAATTCGTATTTTGGGAGAGCTTAAGGGGCTGGGTATTATCGAAATGATAAGTGCGCTTTATCTGAATAATAAGCGGCAGAAAAAACCCCTGTCGTTTCGACAGGGGCTAAAAACGTGTTAGCCACCGATCTTGAACGAAAGTCCGCCAATAGCGCGAAAGCCGCTACCGCGAATATCGAGATCGGGGACCGTAACCGGTAGCGTTACGCCACCAAGATCAATCTCGAGCTCACCACCCTTTAGGATGTCGGTGAAACCATACTGGTAATGTGCTTCGGCAAATAATGAAAACACCGAAAAATCATAGCGAATACCAAGACCAGCATCAGCAGAGAATTCAAGTGTTTCAATAACATCGGTCAGGTCTGCCTCTACCGGCAAGTCGATAAATTCACCTGCGAAGTCAGAGCCGAGATGCAGAGCGACACTTCCACCTGCCATTAGATAGGGCTTTACCGGCCCCTTTGCAAAGTCGAAGCGGAGCATGACCGGAACTTCGAGGTAAGCAAGTTCAAAAGCGACTTCCGGATTTCCAAACAGCGTGGTATCTATCTCGAATGCGTTCGCGGCCTTAAACTTAGCACCTTTCTGTAGTAGCATCGGCTGTAAATACAGGCACAACGCATCTCCAAATAGAAAGCCAACAATACCACCTAATGCCAGTCCATTTCGGCTCTCGAAGTCGATCTCTTCGCCAGCTAAATTCTCGCCACGAAGTGTTGTAACATTTACCCCACCCTGGACGCCTAATTCCAGCTGCGCAAAAGTGGGAGCCGTCATTAACAGAACGACTAAGAACAACGGTAAGAAATTAAATCGTTTTAACATTATTTCCTCCAATGTGAATTTATACAACCTGCCTTTGAATACATGCGGTTTGCAGCTTTCCGATTCGAAAATCTGCTTTTTATGGGGGCTCTTTGGGTTTGAGCGTCTAAGATAGGCGATTTAACGGAAATTTGCCAGTGTTAAATTTGTCTAATCTAATGGCTTTCAAAATACCACATCTTTGGGGCATATCTTTTGTTTTACACATTATTTATGTTTCAATAACGTCAATTCATTGTGAAACCAGTGAGGAAGCCATGAAAGTAATTATGCAAACCTTCTTTTTTGCACTCTTTCTGTTTACCCTGTCTGCCGTTGCCCAAGTTGAACATAAAGAACCTCCGCCATCCAGCCCAAATGACTTTAATTGGAAAAAGGAGTATGGTAAATCCACCACAAAATTTACTGTCACGGATTGGCAGCCGATCATCGATGCGCGGTGGGGTGAGGGAATTCCAACTGCGGCGAAACTATCTCTTTTTAACCAATGGTGGAATTGGGTGGATCGCAGATATGGCGGATTCTGGAATCACGATGTAAATATTGATGAAATTTTGAACCGCTATCAGCCGGAGATTGCTGCGGGGGTCAGTCGCGGCCGATTTGCCGGAATAATGAGTCATTTTGGCCTGCAGCTAATGGATTTGCATACCTGGATCTTTGACATCCCGGTTCGGAATACCCCCCTGAATAAGGGCACGCCTCTTATGGTTATTGGGCAACTAAACTCGAATCGTCATTTTGGGGCGGCACTGACCACATTGCCAGACAGTTCGCTGCTGGTTTATAAAGCTGCCGCCAACCATCCAATTGGCCTGGAACCCGGAGACTTAGTGTTGGGGTATGACGGTATGCTGTGGAAGGATATTTATCCAAATCTTATTGCAGCAGAGCTTCCATTGTTACTTCTGGCTGTGAACGGCAGTACTCCGGAGTCGAATCATTATTACATAATGCAGGCCGCCGGTTTGAACTGGCACCTTTTTGATACGATTGATATTGTAAAATATAGTACTGGTGATACGCTACATTTTAGTACCAACTTATTAGCCGGTCAGTCTACAACCGTCTGGGGGAGTGAACAAATTGACGTGCCCGGCGTAACCTGGCCAGATCGTAACGTTGATCGGGTAAGCTGGGGCATTGTGGATAATACCAATATTGGATATGTCTACGTCACATCATGGAGCTTTGATGCGCAATTTAATATTCGGGTTCAGTTCCGCAATGCCATTGATTCGCTGATGCACCATGTGCCCACCGACGGAATGATTCTCGATTTTCGTTTCAATACCGGAGGCGGTGCCCTCGCTCGAGATGGTTTGGAGCTGTTGTTTAATACCACTGTTCCAACGGTTGGTTTTGATATTCGGAGTGGAACCACCGATCGTTTTGATATGATTCCCGATCCACTCCGTCCCGAATCGGCGCTGGTAATTCAAGGCGATCCCAATACCTTCTATGATAAACCAATTGCGGTGCTGATTGGTCCCAATTCCATTAGCTCCGGCGAGCTGGAGGCAATACGAACGTCGTTTCATCCACACGCACGGCTGTTTGGACGTAATGCTTCAGGAGGCAACAGCCCAAGTCGTCAAATAACCTTTAGCAACAGCGACTGGTTTTCTTTTCTTACGGATGGCAGCGTCTATCTTGTTAGTACACATGAGTATCTAGTGCATGTCGGTACGCCGCCGGATGAATATGTCTGGTTCGATCGTGATGATGTTGCAAATGGTATCGATACGGTCGTCGAATCAGCAATCAGCTGGATCGATAGTGAAACGAGCATTAGCAATCCGGATGATCCAACTGAAATTCCTGAGCGTTTTGAGATCAGCGCATTTCCTAATCCTTTTAATGGGCAAACTATCATCAGCTATCTGTTGGCGGAGGCGGGCGATGTTCAGGTAACCATTTATAATTCACTGGGGCAGGAAGTTCGAGCTTTGTTGGAGAGCAGGCAGACCAGTGGAGAACATCAGGTAGTGTGGGACGGTCGCGGAAATAATGGCCTTCAGTTGACATCGGGGAAATACATTGTTCGGGTTGCGGCAAATAACATTACAGATAGCATGATTATCAGTTACGTAAAATAGATCCATCGGTTAACCTTCTTGCTGTAGCTATTGATTCTGTCAATATAGCTGCAGCAAACCTCCCAATTCAATTCTTCATTGAATGAAAAATAATAAATAACAGTCTGCTGATTGACCAATTTGTTTATTTTCGTATACTAGATCATCCTCGGCTGTGGCAAGAGGCATAATATCTTATGAACGCCTGTCCGGGCCGTGTTATTTTTACCGTCGGATTTAATGGGATCCATCCAAGGTCATTTACTTTAAGCGAATCCGCTGTCAATACTGACGACGTGGATACAAACTGCTGTGGAAAGCCAGAGGTTGCTATGATGAGAGCTGTTGTTGTAAAAAAGCCGGGTGGTTTAGACAACCTGCGAGTGGTCGATAAACCAGATCCGATGCCCGGGCCGGGTGAAGTGCTGGTAGAATGGCGCGCAACTTCTCTTAATTATCATGACTATCTGGTTGCACTTGGAACGATTCCTGTTGAAGATGGACTGGTACCAATGTCGGATGGCGCCGGTAAAATTATTGGGATTGGTCCTGAAGTTAACGAATGGAAGGTAGGGGATAGAGTGATGTCCCTGTTTTTCCCGGATTGGCAAATCGGTGGGCCTACACAACAAAATTCTCGCTATATCAGCGGTGAGAGCGTTAACGGTTGTGCTGTGGAAAAAGCAGCATTACCAGCCTCAATTCTTACCCGTATACCTGAAAATTATAGCTATGCCGAGGCAGCGACCCTGCCCTGTGCAGCACTTACCGCCTGGCGCGCATTAATGTGGAATGGCAAATTAAAACCAGGTGATAGCGTGTTGATCGAAGGGTCAGGCGGGATGTCGATATTTGCTCTTCAATTTGCCAAATCAGCAGGAGCGCAAGTGTTTGCTACATCCTCTTCTAACGAAAAGGCGGAGACATTAATGAAGATGGGTGCTGAAGCTGTAGTCAATTATCGCGATGACGAGAAGTGGGGAAAAACGATAAACAAACTTTCCGGTGGCGGGGTCGATCACGTTCTGGATGTAGGTGGAGCAGCAACCTGGCGCCAATCGGTAGAGGCCGTTCGTGTTGGTGGTAACTTGTGTTCAATTGGGATTCTTGGCGGGCCGGTTGGCGAGGTGCTTTTCCCCAAGCTCTTCTTCAAGCATATTACAGTTTTTGGCATTGCCGTAGGAAGCCGTGAAATGCAAAAGGACATGGTTAAAGCATTAAATGTCAGTGATATTCGTCCGGTTATCGATCGTCGTTTTAAGCTGGAAAACCTGGCCGATGCCTTTCGCTATCAGGGCTCGGGCGCGCACTTTGGCAAGATTGTGGTGGAGTACTAGGTCACTGCATCGCCGTATGCTCACTGGTGTACCGTAGATATTCTTTGTTATTGACATAGCTGCATTTTCCTCTTATAATTTAATTGCACTGTAGACACCATATTGTAAGCTCTGGGGGGAGATTTTGCTTATGTTGAACAGCCGAATGGTGTCTACACGTGTTCCTTGCCATGCGCTTTACAACCTCCCAATAACTTTTGACTATTATCCCTAATGGATTTTTGCCCGCGTTTATTCATTTGCTGTGTTACAGGAATAGAAGGAGAATACTATGACTATTGATAAACAACGTCATTTTGTCAGAATTATTGTAATGTGTCTTGCACTGTGGTCAACTGGTCTTTTCGCCCAATCAGTGACATTTACCAATATTGTCGATTCGACCAATACCAACTTTTCCGGTGACAGTTATGGGACTTCCTGGCAGGATATCGACGGTGACGGTCTGCTCGATTTATTTATCGCTAATACCAGTGGTACCGATAATCTTCTCTTTCGCAACCTTGGAGACGACATTTTTGAAGAAAAGGCCGCTGCCGCAGGAATTGCGGGTGACCGTTTCAGTCGTTTTGCCTCCTGGGGAGATGTTGATGGGGATGGCGACCTGGACGTGTATGTCGGCAATCTGACCTCGGATTCGTTTTACCGCAATGAGGACGGCATATTTGTGGATGCCACATCGGAAAACGGCTTTATATTTGGTTCAAATAGTTATTCAGCGGCCTGGGCCGATTATGATGGTGACGATGATCTGGATCTTTTTGTGGCGAACCTGGACGGTAGTAATTTACTTTATCGCAACAACGGCGACTTTATGGAGGTTAGCAACCAGTCCGGTATGAGTGTTTTCGGGCCCAGTCGGGCAATTAGCTGGGCGGACTTTGATAATGATGGTGATCTCGATGCCTATGTCTGTCGCGGCGTCAGTTCATCCAATCAACACGATTTGCTGTATCTAAATACCAACGGTGTTTTCAGCGAGGTGAGTTTTGTGCGCGGTATTACTACCGTTCAGTATTCGTTGGGAGCCGATTGGGGCGATTACGATAATGATGGTGACCTGGATTTATTTGTAGCCACTGCCGCCAATCAACCCAACCATCTGTACCAAAACAATGCAGGCAGCTTCACCGATGTTACCGATAGCGTTGGGATGAATGACTTGAGCTCCGGCAACAGCTTTACTCCCTCTTGGCTGGATTATGACAATGACGGTGATCTTGATTTGCTTGTTGCTCGCGATTCGAATTTTAGCAATGTGCTATATGAGAACAACGGAGGAGTTTTTACGCAGGTGCAGCTAGCAGTTGGACTGGAGCTGGATACCGGACGTTCCATCAGCATTGCCGTGGCAGACTATAATGAAGACGGATTTCAGGATATCTATTTTCCCAATCGCTTTGGCGAGAATGCCTTTTTTCGCAATAACGGCAATAACAATAGCTGGCTTGCGGTTAAGCTACAAGGTCTGACATTACAAAATACCGCCGGCATAGGGGCACGTGTGACGGTTGTTGCTGGAAATCTGCGGCAAATTCGCGAACTGCGGGCCGGTAGCGGCCAGAGTGCACAGCACTCGCCCGTTCTCGGATTTGGTTTGGCAGGCGCCAGCCTGATCGATTCGCTGATTGTGGATTGGCCCGGCCAGAGTGGAGGACGAATTGTGAAGCTCGATGTGCCGGTAAACCAAAAGGTGACCATGTTTGATACGAGCGAGCCGCTACTAATAGACATTTCGCCGGATCATCTGGCGGCCGGCACGCTGGTCAGTACCGATATCAGCGCTGCTAATACTTCCTTTACCCAGGGCGCCGGGGTTTTAGCTATTGAATTGCAGAAAGATACCGTTGTCGTTGCAGCTTCATCAATTCTGGTTTTGAGCGACAACCTTGTTCGAGCGGAGTTTGATCTGGCAGACACTCTAATGGCCGGACGCTGGGATGTGCTGGTGAACGGAGATATAGATGGAGAACTGCTTGGTGAAGATCTGGTGCTATTGTCACCTGCTAACCCGATTGCTTCAACCGCGCCGGAATTTTTTGAGCTGATTCTGAATCAGGGAGACTCCAGCGATCTTGCGATTTCTATTTCAAACCTGGGGCCATCTAACGGTGCAAACCTGGAGTGGTCGGCAGGTATTACCGAGCGCATAACCGGTGAAAGGCCTTCAGGCGCTTTGCCTGCAGGCACAGTATGCTATGGCATCGATCGTCTTGGAGGAAATACATCCATGGTGCGATTTGGAACAGAAAGTCCTGGCAATGTAACCGAGGTCGGTAACACCGGATTGGATATTATCGCCGGTGATTTTGGCCCGGCAAACCAATTCTTCGCCATCGACCAAAGTAGCAGTATGCTGGTTACGGTTGATACTACCAACGGATCTGTCACGTCGGTCGGCACTATGCTGATCGTTAGCGGGCATACCTGGAGCGGACTCACTTATGAGGCCGTCAGTAACACTCTCTTTGCCAGCAGCACCGACAACAGTACTTCGTTTCTGTATGAGGTCGATGCCACAACTGGCACCACAACTATTATCGGTGAAACTATCGGAGCCCCGCTTGTTGCCGGGATAGCCGTTTCGCCAACCGGGGTCATTTATGCTCATGAAATCCAGAGCGACGCCCTATACATTCTGGACAGGAGTTCCGGTGAGGCTGATATTGTGGGCTTTACCGGCTTCGACGCCAGCTCTGCTCAGGGAATGGATTTCGATCAAACCAACGGAAACCTATATCTGGCCGCGTTCGGCTCACAAAACTTCCATAGTGAATTACGACAGGTAGATCCCGCCACCGGCGGAAGTATGTTTATCGGCCAGATCGGCCAGACTCAGCGTCAAATTACCGCTTTTGGTATCGGAGGAAGTGGCGTTTCTTTTCTGCGAATTACAGGTCCCGTCTCTGGCTCTATTGCTCCGGGAGATGTAGATGGCATTCTTGCCCAAGTGCGCGCACCAATGCTTCCGGACACAATTTTGCAGGCGGATATAGTGATTACCCTTAACGATCCTGAATTACCCAGCGTCCGAATACCGGTGGATCTGACTGTTGGAAGTCTGGTTGGCTTGCCAGGGGCGGGATCGCTGCCGCAGGAATTTAGTCTGGAGCGAAATTATCCCAATCCATTTAATCCATCCACGACGATTGCCTATAGTCTGCCGAAGGCCGTCAACGTGTCGCTTGAGGTATTTAATATGCTCGGGCAGCGGGTTCGTTCACTGGTAAATGAGCGGCAGGAAAGTGGTGTCCATGAGGCTAACTGGAACGGTCTGAACGATGCAGGCAATGCTGTGGCTAGCGGTACTTACATCTATCGTTTGAAAGCCGGGCGCTTCCAGATGGACTATAAGATGATCCTGGTGAAATAAGCAGCTATAGCAGCTGCTTATTTTTGCTTATACGGTTCGAGGTGTTTGATTATTCTGGCCGGTGTTCCGGCCAGCAGGACGTCGTCGTCCGGAATGGATTTGGTCACCGTGCTGCCGGCCGCCACCACGACATGATTACCTATTTGTACTCCTGCTAACAGCGTGGCTCCGGTGCCAATCCAGCAATCCCGGCCGATAACAATGGGATCTGCCTCAACATAAGAGTGATAGTTCTGCACATCATGGTTCATGGAAATCAACGATACCCGTGGACCAATCCAGGTATTCTCCCCAATGATAATCCCATTGCGGCCGTCTAGGTAGCAACCGATCGCCAGGCCGGGGTTGCGGGTGCCGCGGCGGATCTTTTCCGGTGCCTTTACCTGCGATGTAAAATGCACCGGCCAGGGCACACGGCCGTTAATACGTAATATTTTCTGCCAGAGAAAACACTTCAGCAAGCCCTTGGGATGAAACAGCGGATTGGCAAAGGCCGGCCCGGCCAGCAGGTTTAAGGTCCAGTATATCGGTTTAAAATACCACGGTCGTTTCATAACATTATACCTGTGCCGATGTGACAACCCTTTCTTAACCGTTTCTCACTTGCTCCGGGCTAAGGCTGGTTGTCGATTTTTTTGCGGATAAATACGTATACACAATAATTAAAAGTGCTGTAGAAAACGGCCCCCGATATCGACAAGGCCCACAGCAGCGATTCCGGTGTTTCCCGGAAAAGATACATCATTGCGAAGCGGATCGCGAGGAATATTGCTACAATTATCAGGCCGACTTCCTGGCGATTGATTACCGAGAAGGTGACGCTTATCGGAGAGTTGACGAAGCGGAAATACAGATTGATGCTCAGGATTTGCATATACACACCCGCCTCGGTCCATTGCTCTCCGAAGATGTGGCCCACTAGAACCGGCGCCAGAAACCAGACGGCCGTTACAGGCAGCAGTCCGAACAGCGATAATTTCTTAATGGTCTGCTTGTAAACGCCCATTAACTTTTCGGGGGCGGCATTAAACGATTCGGAAGCCGCCTGCATATACACCTGCGCAACCGAAGTGCCCAGCAAATTTAGCGGAACCACGATCAGGCGGTTGGCTAGGGCATACAGACCGGCCACTTCGTGGTCGTGAAATGCGAAAATCATGAAAATGGGCAATTCCATGGAGAAATTGTTCAAAAATACCGACAGGGTATTGAACATCGGAAATTTTTTATAGTTTCGTGCCAGACGCAGGAGCGATTGGCGCGAGCTGGCCTGCCAGTTGACCGGTCGTTTGACAAAGACCATCACCGAGGGTACCAAGGCACCAATCAGAAAGCTGACAAAAAGCGAGAAGAAGTTGGCGGAAACCAGCCCCAGCAGGATGGCACCGCCATAAATTCCGATTGCCCGGTACAAGTTTTTACGAGCCAGGTCTCCAAAAAGTTTATTGCGGATTAGCATATAATTGGAAGTCTGAAACAACCCGATAAAAACCGCACCAACAGCAATGGTCCAGCCATAACCCTGCAACTGCCGGGCATTCAATAATTCGAGAAGCGGTCGTTCGAAAACCCAAATCGCCAGGAAGAGAGTTGTGCCAAATCCTGCCAGAACCAGCAGAGCCAATACGGTCAATTCGTTGGCTTCCTCTTCTTCCCTGGGTAGAACAATAGCCAGTTCGTACTTCAGCGTCGCCACCAGCCCAAATAGGGTAATCAGAGAAACCGCCAGCTGATAGTTGCCAAAGTCGGCATTGGAGTACATGCGGGTGATAACCGGCAGAGACAAAAAAGTAATGGCCGCCGCCAGGCTGTTACCGGACAATAGCTTCAGAACATTGTTCACAAACTCCGATCTGCTGAGCCAGTGCTTTGGAAAACGCATTGCCAATCACCCTCTTTTCCGCAGGGCGTCCAGAATGGCAAACAGTTTGTCATTTTTATAGATGGAAAAATAGGGTGTTTGCACACCGCCAAAACCACGGAAGAATTTTTCGATCGGCTCTATCATACTTCCGGTAAAATTGAATTGCCCGGTAACTCCGGAAGCAAAGCGAATGGCCTCCCACAATACCAAAGAAGTCGCCCCACTATTGCGAACTGCCGGGTTGCTGCCTCCAATGATATAATAGGCGCTGTTGTCGTCCCAAGCCAGGAACATGCCAAAATGCAACTGTTTTTCTACATCGCGGGCAAAGAAGAGCTTGCCGCAATTACGCTCTACACTGGCGGAAACCAGGTTTTCCAGAAACTTTTGTGAATAACCCAGCTTTTTACCCTGACGTTCGAAGGTGAGCCGAATCAGGTGGAATAAATCGGCGACATTGTTCTCGCTATATACCTCCAGCTGTTGCTTTTGGGCCTTGCGGATCTCCCAGCGGACATTATCGCGAAAACGCTTGAACAACGCATCCTGATCGGAAATATCCGGGATGACGTAGACATATCGGGTTGTTTGCCGGTAATCCTGCCAGAAGAAGGGCAGCCAGTTACTAAACTCTGGCGAAAATCGCTGGTGGAAGCGATTGACCCGCGGCAATTGTTCGATAAGCTGGGCGCAAATCTTGTGCTCGAAGGCCAAGCGGGTATGGTATTTTTGTTTTGGCGGATATTTCAGCCAGACTCCCATGCTGGGTGTAAAGCGAGGCATTTGAACGATGCGAAAAGGCCCATTTTTCTTTATGCTATATGGCAGGCTGCCGATAATCTGATTATTTTGCTCTGCAATAGCAACCTGCCAGTTAGCTTTTCCGGCTACTGCATCCAGCCACCAGTCGCGCGAGGACAGTGGGATGCCTGTTTCGCTTTGGCATAACTGACGATATTGCTCTTTTTTTGTCATTCCGAATACTCTCGATTAATTGGCTCTTTGGCCGTGGAGCGATAGGTGTTGATTGATCTGACTGTCACTTATCAAATGCTTTTAGCAGCTCCAGCATTGCTTCGCACTCAACTTCCCCAACCTCGGGGTGAATTGGCAACTGGAACAATTGTTTTGCCAGCTTTTCACAGTTTACCAAATCAGATTTCGCAAAACGCGTTTTATTTTGATACCTTTTTAAATGGTGAATTGGCGAAGGCCAGTTGAAAAGACCGGCTTCGATGCCCAGTTCCCGACCCCTTGCGGCTATTTCCGCTATGCTATGGCGGCCATCGTAAAAGATTGTTTGCCGAATGAGTTTTTCGCTGGCATTTGCTGGCATTACGGCGGTTCTAAAATGGCTTAATCTGTTGATCCTTTCGCCAAGCCAACGGGCATTTTTGTTCCTGCTCTCAGCTACCGTCTGCAATCCCTGAAGGTGAACCGAGCCGGTTTTGCCTCTAAGCAAGTTGAAGCGGGTTTCCCACAGCCTGTTTCGCGGCTTTAGTCTGCGCCCTATGGCCCGAATAACGCGAAACGACAGAGGGGCTTGCTGCAACCTGGCCAATTCTTTCTTTATCGACTCAAAAGAACTCTCGCGTAACATGGATAGCATTTTTTTATAGAGTCCCGGGTAGAGGCGCAGTAAATCGCTGCCGTACTCAAAAGATAAAAAGTGTGAATAATTGCCTTTACCCAATAACCAGAACTGAAGAAGCAATGCGAATAATTCCCGGCGTTCCTCTTCGAGCGGTGTTCTCGCCAGTTTTTGAGTCAGATATTTAAGCTTGCCGCTGATTTCCAGGTTTGAAGAAATAAGTATGCCACCGCTACCGGTGGTTATGGGTTTGTCAATCGCCAGACTGAAAATCCCAATATCACCGAAGGTTCCGACATGTTTGCCGCCGGCTTCCACGTCCATACAATGTGCACAGTCTTCTATCAAATAACAGGCGTTCTCACTGGCAATTTGCATAATCGGCGCAATCTCTGCCGGCATACCAAATAAGTGCGCCACCAGAATGGCTTTGCTGCGCCCGCTTATTGCTCGGGCGATAGAATCCACCGAAATGTTGAAGTCATGCAAATTGGAGTCAACCAGCACCGGCACTGCACCTACTTGCAAAATCGGATCTATCACAGCGTTGCAGATAAATGAGGGAACAATAATTTCGTCACCCGGTTTTATGTCCAGAGCCCGCAGGCCGGTTAGCAGGGCCAGACGGCCGCTGTTGAGGGCAAACGCCTCTTTTACGCCGATGCGGCTGGCAAATGTATCTTCAAACAGCGTTACCGGGTCTGCAGGCGGCGATGTCTGTAGCAGCAGTTCGATCAACTCATTTTGCGCAATGTATGGCTTTACCCTGGCAATCATCCTAACTCATCGGTCATTTTGAAAAATATTCTCGGTTAACTGTCTGATATGCTCGATCTCCTTTTGCCGGATGTGTTGATTCCCGACTGCCTCGGCATACTTGAGTGACCCAGGCAGCGGATTCGCGGAACGCTGTAACGGGTAGCCTTTTGCCTGCAAAAATTGGCCGATTTTTTCCAGTTGCTGTCCCGGGTTGCCACAAAGATCGCGGTAATGCAAGGAGAGTGTATTGCCCTCGGGAAACAGCCGCAGATCTGTGTCCAGGTTTTTCTCAATATAGTAAACCTGCAGCACCACCTCCTCGAATTCGCCGCGGTCACGAATTTTATCGATTTCTTTCGGCATGACCGACCACCAGTCCTGGTTGCTTCGCCGCCTTTTGACCAATATGGAACTGGCGATATCTACCGGGTTGCGGTGAATACGGATGAAAAGTGCTTTGGGGAAAATGTCTTTCAAGACCTGCAGCCGCACGCCGGATTTACCATTTTTAATCAGGAGTGGAGTCTTATCCCGGTTTTCCAGGTTGGACATGATATTGACGACCTGTTTTTGTGATTCTGGCTTCAAGAACCCCTCTGGAGTGTAGTTGTAGCCATCGCGCTTCTCCTGTGGAAACCAGCGGTTCCAGATATTGCCGGATTCACTCGGTGAGCTCAATCCTTTTTCGAAACCGTATCGGCTGTCGAAGCTGCTGCGATAGCGCCCAAAAAAGCGCAAGGCAAGCAAATTGGCAAAAACCGGACACATATAAAAGCGGTTTGCAAGATTGGTAATATATGAGAATTGATAGCTGTGGATTAAGCTTTGATACAAAATCGTGGTACCGGAGCGTGGTGGCCCCAGGATAAATACCGGCGGGCGATTCATCCGCGCATTCTGATCCGAGTAGATTTTATCCAGAATAGCAGTGCCGCAATGCCCCAGGTGAATCAGCGCTTTAGCGGTATTTTTAAATTGCGTTATCATCTAATTGCAGGTTCTCTTCCAGGAAGTTCTCGGGGCATGGTATTTAGGCAATCACGAAGATCGGTACGTAAAATTACTGAAACAGAGCGACATATCGCTGATAACACTCATCTCCGAGGCGAAGCAAATTCATCTTATAGGAAAATGCAGGGTAAGTTACAAAATAAATAAATGATTAGATCAGGAAATCCTTGCGTTGTTTTTGCAAAAATCTTTGTTATGCTCTTATTATTTACGAAATTTATTTCGCTTTTGCAATTTGTAATATGGCTATCCAGGCGCTGCGTTTGTAGGACGCTTTGCTTGTAGGTCGCTACACTAAAACCTTTTATCACGTTTTATCTTAACACATCCCTAATCTCTTCCATTTTGTCAAAGACTGACTTGGCGAATGGACATAGGGGTAAAACCCGCAGCTTGTTTTTCCGCGCATAATCTACTGCTGCAAATACGAGTTTCTTGCCAGCGCCCATTCCGCGAAGGCTATCGGAAACCTCGGTATGATCAATGATTATCATTTTTGCTCCGGCTCGCGAATAGGTCATAAGCGCGGCCTCACGATTTTCCTGCATTATGCGGAAAGAGCCTTTTGTCTCTTCCTCTACGTGTTCTATCTGCATGTTCTTCCTTTCGTATTGAAATCAATTTAATAAATTGTATCTGAAATAGGCGCTATATTTTGTCGTTTTATGAGGATCGGCTTTGATAATATCTCTCCGAAAGCGATCTTATTGAATATATATAACCAAATTGGACACCAGTCTATGAAAACGGTATATCTGTTCATTTGTTTTTTACTTCTTCAAAGCATTACTCTAACCGGATTCCTTCATGCGCAAACAAGTGTCCCTGATCTGCGTACGCGAACCAGCGGCTCGGACTGGCCAACTTTTCTCGGCCCGAATGGTAATGGAAAGTCATCTGATACCGGTATGAATACAGATTGGCCCGAGAGCGGTTTGCCAATTGTTTGGATAAAAGAAACCGCCAAGGGATTGGGAGCACCATCTGTCGCAAAAGGTCGTCTGTTTTTGTTCGACCGTGAAGAAAATACGATGCGATTAACCTGCCTGAATGCCGAAACCGCTGCAGAAATCTGGCAGTTTTCTTATCCAACTGAGTACGAAGATATTTATGGATTTGATAATGGTCCACGAACAACCCCGCTGATAGATGGAAATCGCGTTTATATTTTTGGTGTAGAAGGCATGCTTCATTGCCTGAGCGTTATTGATGGCAGTCTGATCTGGAAGATAAATACATCCGAACAGTTTGGCGTTGTGCAGAATTTCTTTGGCGTGGGAGCAACGCCAGTCATTGAAGGTGATCTGTTAATTTGTGCCATTGGCGGATCTGCTGAAAGCCCATACGAAAATGTGTTTGCTGCTCAGGGAAGTTTACAGGGCAATGGTAGCGGACTGGTTGCGTTAAATAAAAAGACCGGCAAGATTGTTTGGAAATCATCCGATGAGCTGGACAGTTATGCGAGCCCCAAGATTGTTACCATGAACGGCAAGCGGCAGGGTTTGTGGTTTGCACGAGGTGGATTAGTGTCTTTCAACCCGGTAGATGGAAAGGTTGATTTTCATTATCCATGGCGATCAAAAAAGCTGGAGACCGTGAATGCTTCCAATCCGGTAATTGTAGATGATAAGGTCTTTATTAGCGAAGCTTATGAGTTTGGCAGTTCGATGATTCAGGTGAAGCCGGATGGGTTTGAAGTTGTTTGGCAGGATGAAAAGCGCAGTCGAAATAAATCACTCGAGCTGCATTGGACTACCGCCATTCATCATGAAGGGTATCTGTATGCGGCAAATGGTCGGCGCTCTGGCAACGCGGCTTTGCGTTGCGTAGAGTTTGCCACCGGCAAGGTGATGTGGTCTCATGCTATAGGTGAGATGTCTTCCATAGTTTATGTGGATGGGCACTTTATTTCACTGGGGGAGCGCGGAACGCTTACGCTGTTTAAAGCAAACCCCGAGCAGGCTGAAATTCTGTCTTCCTATAAAGTTGTAGACAAAAAGAGCAATGCGCTTATTGAGTATCCGGCCTGGGCACCGCCGATTATTGCCAATGGCTATTTGTATCTGCATGGGAAAAACCGATTAGTTTGCCTCGATCTGTTGAAATAAGCATACTGCAACGGAGATAATTATCAAAGACCTGCAGAAAGAACTTGATGAACCCTATAGTACTGAAAAACTCGAACCAGCGTTTCTTTCGGGAAGAGGGTTTTATCAAGTTACAAAATGTCCTTTCGTCGGATGCTCTTGCACACTTTGGCGGTGAGATTAGTCGGAAGGTCGTGGAACTAAATACCATGCATCTGCCCATGGAAGAACGCAATACTTACCAAAAGGCCTTTCTCCAGATTATGAACCTATGGCGACAAAGCGCTGTCGTTCAGGAATTCGTTTTTAGTCGGCGCCTGGCAAAGCTTGCCGCTGATTTGCTCGATGTCTCGGGCGTGAGGTTGTATCACGATCAGGCGCTCTATAAAGAACCCTCCGGTGGAATTACACCCTGGCATGCCGATCAATACTATTGGCCATTGGCATCGGATAAGGCCGTCACCGTGTGGATCCCACTTCAGGAAACGCCTTTTGAGATGGGCCCGTTAGCATTTGCTGCAAAAAGTCAGCGTTCCGAGTTTGGTCGTGAGCTTGCAATCAGTGATGAGAGTGAAGCGCAGCTGCAGGAAGGTCTAAAGAAAGCAGGTTTCGAGCATGTGGTAGAGCCGTTCGAACTTGGTGAGGTGAGCTTTCACTATGGTTGGACGTTTCATCATGCCGGTGCAAATCGCACGGAAGTCCCCCGCAACGTGATGACGATTATCTATATGGATGAGAATATGCGTCTCAAGGAACCATCGAATGACAATCAGCGGATGGATTGGCAGACCTGGTGCCCGGGAGCAAAGGTCGGCCAGATAATCAATACAGAATTGAACCCCGTGCTTTATTCGAGCGCGAACTCGCATTCATAATTTCAAATCTACTGTCAGCAGTTTGTGCCAAAAAGAACTTCTCGGCAAAAAATGGTTGAATTACTAACTAATTTTGAGTAGTTAGAGTTACTGACTAATACAAAACTTATCACCCACCAAACATAATTGAGAGCTATTGGATGAAATCTTCAATTGTGCTGCTCGGACTTGTCGTCACTGTCTTTGTCGCTTTCGGCTTCAATGATTATATGGCAATGGAGTTCGAGACTACTTCTTTGGCAGATTCCAATGTAAATGCAGAATATAGCACGCCATTCGATTCCATGATGGCAGTGCTGACCCATAAACGCTGCGTGAACTGCCATCCTGCAGATAACTACCCACGTCAGGGGGAGGATAGCCACAAGCACCTGTTTGGTGTAGAACGCGGAGAGGCGAACCATGGCGTGGAGGCGACGAATTGCAACACCTGCCATCAGAGTGAAAACAATAATTTCTCTGGCGTCCCGGGAGCCCCTGAGTGGTCTCTTGCGCCGCTTAGTATGGCCTGGCAAGGTTTGAGTCGAAGCGAGATTGCCGCTTCAATGCTCGATCGGACGCGGAATGGAAACCGTTCCCATGAAGAGATTGAAGATCATCTTACACATCATGCATTGGTGCTTTGGGCATTTGATCCCGGTGTAGATGCTGAAGGGAATCCGCGAGAGACGCCTCCAATTGGGAAAGAAGCCTATATTAAAGCAGTAAAGAAATGGTTTAAAAACGGGGCGCAGATTCCAGCGGAGTAACGCTGCTGGAAACGAAATGTGCAACGACTAACTTTCTAGATAAGAAAGCAGAGACGGATATGAAGATCTCTTTTGTTATTAATGGGCTGAAAAAATCTGTTGAGACAGACGGTGATTCGCCACTTTTATGGGTTATTCGAGATGTCTTGAACCTTAAGGGCACCAAGTTTGGCTGTGGGAAAGCGGCCTGCGGAGCCTGTACGATCCATGTGGATGGGGAAGCCGTTCGCTCCTGCTCGTATGCTGCTAAATTTGCCGATGGACGAGAAATTACGACAATTGAAGGCTTGGGCACCGCAGAGAATTTACATCCGGTGCAGCAGGCATGGATTGAAGAAATTGTACCTCAATGTGGTTACTGCCAGCCTGGTTTTATGATGGCTACGGCAGCGCTTTTGGATAAAAATCCCGAGCCAACGGATGAAGATATTGACAAAAATATTATAAACGTTTGCCGCTGTGCGACCTATTACCGTATGCGCAAGGCGATCCATCGCGCCGCAGAAATTAAGAAATTGAACGTGAATTCATAACCGGTTTAACTCATGAGTAATGAAAAAAAGAAAAACAAGATTTCGCGCCGACAGTTTATTGTGCGGTCGCTTGCCGGTGGCGTTGGATTAATGTTCGGTGCTACTTATTTCGGGAGGCATTCTCTCCGTCGTTCAATGTTTGAAATGCTGGAAACAATGGAGCCCTCTTATCTGGGCGATACCAGTGATCCGCTCATCTGGTTCGAGATAATGGATGAGAACCGGATTACCTTTCATTCCCCGAAGGTTGAAATGGGGCAGGGGACATTTACCGGACTTGCGCAGATTGCCGCAGATGAGCTGAATGTCGACCTGGAGCAGATTACCGTCGTTCATGCCGCTACAGCCACCGGAAATGTCGATGGTCTTAGCACAGGAGGCAGTTTGTCCATTTCGGGGCTCTGGCATCCACTGCGTGAGCTTGCTGCAACGATGCGGCAGATGTTGACGCTGGAGGCAGCTAAAAAGCTTGGTGTCCCAGCTGATACGCTCTCGGTAAGCAAGGGAATTATCTCCGATGGGGTGAACTCTATCGGTTATAGTGAGGTGGTGCAGGGCGTAGAAAGCTGGGAAATACCGGAAACACCTCCACTCAAGGATATTTCAGAGTATAAATATGTTGGACAACCCATTCCCAGGCTCGATCTGGTTGATAAAGTTGTTGGCGAGCCGATATTTGGTATTGATGTTGACTTGCCGGACATGCTTTACGGTGCTGTGGCGCGTCCGCAAAAGATTGGAGCCACTTTTGCAGGTGCAGATACTACCAAGGCAGAGAAAATGTCCGGCGTGGTAAAAGTGCTTGTTGAAAAGGACTTTGTCGGAGTAGTAGCAAGTTCGATGGTAGAAGCTAATCTTGCCAAGCAGGCAATAGATGTGACCTGGAATGTGGAAGGCAATTGGCAAACAGAAGACATTAGCAAGATTATAGAGGTGGGAAAGGGTGAAGCTTTTAGCATTCAAAAAGTAGGCGATGCTGATGGAGCATTGGAAGATGCGGAAGCAGCCGATGACGGTAGCTTCTTCACCGCAAAATACAGCTCGCCAATTGGTGCCCATGCTCAGCTGGAACCGAACGGTGCCGTTGCGCATGTCGAAGGAGATAAAGCCAAAATCTATATTTCTACGCAGGTTCCAAAGATTACCCGCGATGAGGTTGCCGCACGTTTGGGGTTTGATGAAGAAAACGTGAATATTGTGCCCACGTATTTGGGTGGTGGATTTGGTAGACGTCTACATACGCCAAACGCCATTCAGGCCGCACTGCTCTCCAAAGCCGCTGGTAAGCCTGTTAAGTGTTTTTATGATCGCAAAGAAGAGTTTCAGAACGACACGTTTCGCTCTCCGACGCACCATACTATGAAAGCTAAACTGAATAGCTCTGGTATGATGGAGGCGCTTGAGCATAACTTCTCAAGTGGAGATGTGATGTTTGGCTCGCCTCTCTTTCCGGCAATAATGGAAACCGTTCTTGGTGCCGATGCCGGCGCGTTGCGCGGTGGGGCAATTCAATATGACGCGGTGCCAAATTATCAGGCGACAAACTGGCGTGTAAAGCTACCGTTCGCTACCAGCTGGTGGCGCAGCCTCGGTTTGTTGGCCAATACCTTCGCGATTGAATCGTTTATTGATGAACTCGCTGAGAAGGCAGGTAAAGACCCGGTAGAATTTCGCCTGTCGCATATATCAGATTCTGCTGCGGGCAAACGCCTGAAAAAGGTAATCCAAACCGCAGCTGATAAAGGCGGATATACCAATATCGCTAAAAGTGGACATGCGATGGGCTTTGCTGCTTCGGTTGACGCACAAACGCCTTGCGCGCATGTCGTTGACCTGTCAATTGAAGGTAATGAAATTAAAGTCCATAAGGTTACATGCGTTATTGACCCCGGCATGGCCGTAAACCCCGATCAGGTTAAGGCTCAGTGTGAAGGCGCTATTATTATGGGGCTCAGCGCGTCACTCTATGAAAAGATGTATGTGGAAGACAATCAGTTACGGCCGATAAATTACGGCGCTTATCGTATGGCTTTAATGAAAAATTCGCCAAAAGAGATTGACGTAATTATTCTGGAAAATGCTGATGCACCGGGCGCGGTGGGCGAGCCGCCTCTCGGGCCCATCGGAGCAGCGATTGCTAATGCGGTCTATCGGTTAACCGGTAAGCGCTATCGCGACATGCCGATTGAACCGGGTTGATCAGCAAAAGGCTTGAATTAAAAAATCCGAATCAGCTGCAGCAATGTAGCGCGGCTGATTCGGATAGCGATAGATTCGTAAACGTTCTGCCTTATTACTTCAGCAGCATCATTTTCTGTGTCTTCACAATATCTCCTGCTTCCAGTCGATAATAGTAAACACCACTTGCAAAGTTCGATGCGTCGAAAGAAATCTGATGCGTGCCGGCTTCTTTTAGATCGTTAACCAGAACATATACTTCGCGTCCCAAAAGATCATACACCTTAACCTTTACATGAAATCTTGCCGGAATCTGATAGCTGATCGTCGTGGACGGGTTGAACGGGTTCGGGAAATTCTGAGCCAGAACAAATTCCTGCGGTGCCACAGAAATTAGATCTTCGATACCTAAAGGTGACATTCTTCTGGCTGGGATATGAGGCCGAAAATCTGAAAGCGACACTGGACCTTGGAAAGAGTGTGGAGGTATCTAACGTAATTGTTAGTGCTTTGGCAGATAACGGCTCATGGATTTTCCATCCGGTAGGGATTCGGGTAGAGGCATCTAACGATGGTCGCAATTTTAAGCAGGTGGTCAATAAAAATATACCAATACCTGATGAAAGCAGTCCTGCTTCACTAAAGTATTTCAGTGCAAAATTTGATTCGCAGAATGTGCGTTACCTACGCGTTACCGTTAAAAATATTATGCAAAATCCCGAATGGCATTCCAATCCGGGAGGAAAGTCCTGGGTATTTGTCGATGAGATATTGGTGGAGTAAAAAGCTATAGCTTAAACTTTAGCTTCGGGCCGGTGAGCTGAACTGTGCGCACCCATTTCTTTTCCGTGGGAGCAGTTACATCTACTCTGGCCCTGTTCTTTTCATTTTCGAGATTTTTTTCGGCATCAAGCAGCATTTCCCCTACACCCTGAGAGCGGTGGTCAGAAGAGACATAAAACTCGTTTATCACGCCATAATTCCCGTTGGCATAAATACCCGCTTATAAACATCTAAGATCGCTCACTGTATCAAAAAAATATTCCGGAAAATTTGAAACAAAATTTACATACATTCAGTATGTATGTAAAAGGAGTAAGCATGAAGAGAACAAAAGAAGCGGCATTAATTACCAGAAAACAAATAATTGAAAGGGCCGTTGAGCTCTTTCTACAAAAGGGCTTTTCGGTGACGACCCTTGATGAAATTGCAAAACGAAGTGACGTAACACGTGGTGCAATTTACTGGCACTTTAGCGATAAACTCGACATTTTAAATGAGTTGATCGATACGCAGCATGAGGATTTATCCCAATTGTTGAGTGACCTGTTTAACTCGGGCACCTCTACACTTGAGGGTATTGAAGGAATCATTGAAGAAATCGTTACGCATTTTTTCGAGACAAAATCATTCCAGGATTTTATAGAACTCACCCTGTTTAAAATTGAATACGCTCAGTTGGTGAAGTTGAAAACTACTAAAACAGAACTGACTGAATACTTTATCCGAAACTTCAGGCATGTCATTAAAGAAGCACAACATACTGGTCATGTTTTAAGCGATATCGATGCGAATGACGTTGCAATAACTATAACAAGCATGATAAACGGTATGTATCGACTGTATTTTATCCTTCCTGATCAGGTTCAATCCAAAGAAAGTGCGATGCGCGCATTTACGAGCTATCTGAAATTATTAACGCCCTAAAATTCCGGAGTTTCAATGAGAAATAGAAATCTGTTAAACATGTTAATGCTATGCTGTCTGGTATTACTTATTTCAGTAATAACGGGTCAAAAGAAGCTTATGAAAAACGATTCTGCTCAAATAACGATTCCTTTCGATTTAAGTACCCAAAGACCCGTATTTGAGCTTACGATAGACGATAAAGGACCTTATCGATTTATCTTTGACACCGGCTCAACTACTAATGTTATAGATGTAGGATTAGCGGATGAATTAAAGCTTAAGGCAGTAGGTAAAGATACTCTACGAACTCCGGGTTCGGAGAATATTCTTATTTCAAATAGAGTAAAAGTGTCAAAAGTTAACTTTCCCAATACCAGCATATCTGAAGATGTTGTAATGAATACTGTCGCCATTCGAGAGATGGTCGCAGTAGATGGTATTATCTGCCCTTCGTTTTTTTCAAAATTTTTGCTGACCATAGACTATCCGGGATCAACGCTGATTTTATCACTGGAGAAATTGGATCGAAGCAACATGGAGGTTGTTCCCTATGTTCAAAAGTCGGATGAGATTAATATTCATGTCACTGTGGGAGGACATCAGGCTGAGGCCCATCTGGATTCCGGAAATCCGGGTGGGTTTGCAATACCGTATTCTTTGAAAGATAAGTTAACTTTTAAAAGTGGCCCCCATGAGTCTGGTAATATTCGTACACCTGTGGGGAGCTTTAAAAGATGGAAGGCGACTTTAAACGGTGATATTAAGGTTGGAAATATTGTTTTTAAAGACCCCGAAATTAATCTGATAGAAAATTTTCAGTTTGTTAATCTGGGATATCAGGTTGTTAAAGATTTAAGCATTACGATCGACACGAAGAATAACCTGATAAAATTTGAAAGACCTGCCAGAGAGCCCATTGCCAAAGCCCTGGAAGATAATACCGGTGACCAGAATGAATATACCGGCTGGTATGGGGGAGGGGTGAGAAGAATCCTCTTGGAAGATGGGGAGATGTATTTGCAGAGATCGGGTGGCCCAAAGCTTAAACTTGTTCAATTAGAAGCGAATTTATATAAAATGGTTTTTGACGTTCCAGTGAGAAATGAGCTGCCAAATATTAAATTTCAAAGAGATGCAACTCATATGGTAACCGGACTTACGTTTATTTATAAGGATGGGAGAGAAGAAAACGTAAAAAAGGACATTTGAGTATTCTTTCACCGGTCTCGGAGAAAGTTAATGTCCTTTTTTAGCTGAAAAATTTGTGGAGGCAATTGTGCAGCAAACCCTTTCGCATCATATCGCCCGACAGATCTAAAATGTATCATCTCTGGGAATTTAAATAAATGAGGCGGATTATATGATAACTTTCATTCGGCGTCACAAGTTTACAAGTGTAACCCTTTTCCTGTTCAGTGTTCTTGGGATGCTTGCTTGCATTGTCTATCTCACAGCCGATACGATGCCTCGAGAGACTCCCGTAGACAGCAAGATCTTTGCCCGGGAATATGCAAAGGCCATCCAATCCGCGGCTGGGAAAATCGATGAGCTTAAGCAGGGGATGGGGCTGCCGGCGGTTTCAGTTAGCGTGGGATTGAACGGTGAGGTTCTATGGGCAAGGGCAACAGGGTTTTCCGATCTTGCAGAATCTATCCCGGTGTCGATCAACACAAAATTCAGGATCGGAAGTGTCTCCAAATCCGTTACTTCGCTGGCTCTGGGCAAATTGTACGAGTCAGGAGATTTAGACCTGGATGCCCCTATTCAGACGTATGTTCCTTACTTTCCTGGTAAAGCTTTCCCAATCACCGCGCGTCAATTGGCAAGCCATACTGCGGGCATCCGTCACTATTCAGCCTTCTCTCTCCACTCTTTTCCACCGCACGAGACGTTCAACAACCGGCGTTACAACAGCGTACGCGAGTCGTTGACGCTATTCGAAAACGATGACCTGTTGTTCGAGCCGGGGAGTCAATTCAACTACAGCACGTACGGCTACACACTGCTCAGTGCCGCAATCGAGGGCGCAAGCGGACAGGATTTTCTGACATTCATGCAGGAAATGGTTTTCGATGATCTGAGTATGCTGAACACGGCCCCTGAGCGCAATGTGAAGCAGTTGCCAAATACGGCGACCTTTTACATACCAATGATGGGTAGGTACCATGAAATGTTCGGTGTGAGTCTCAGTTGCAAATGGGGTGGGGGAGGATATTTGTCGACGTCTACCGATTTGGTAAAAATGGTCAATGCCTTGCTAACCCATAATTACCTTGACAGCGCGACCGTGTCGTTACTCTTCACTCCGCAAAAACTCTCTTCGGGAGAGATGAATCCGCAGAACTACAGCATGGGATGGCGGAATGCAACCGTCACTTATTCCGAGTTCAATGGAGAGCCCGAGTCTTTCCCCGTTGCGCACCATGGTGGTCAGAGCGGTGGCTCATCGGCCTTTTTACTCATCTTCCCGAAGCAAAAGCTCGTTGTTGCGATGATGACCAACATCAATCATAGCGAAAAATTCAGGAGCACCGCTTATCAGGTCGCTAAAGCGTTTCTGCTGCAAATGGAGAACTCTTTGCCAATAAAGGGTAGGAATCAAGAAGTTCGGTGAAGACCTGCACGTTTCTCACCGCAGCACATCAAACAGATGACTGTACTTCAAAATCAAACCACGAAAGCGATTGTTCCAGCGATTGTTTTCATCTACACGCGTATCATTATAGACGATGAAAAGCCCGCTGTTGGCGTCCCGCTGCCAGCCCAGGCGCACGTTCAGCGAACCGACGTCATCGCGGCTGTTCAGTTGAAATAATCCCTGTAAATAAATCTTGGGTGTAAATGAATACGAGAAGCGTGACTGAAAGAGATTTGCTTCAAAGTCGCCCCCCGGCAAATCGACATTATTGTGGTTCAAAATGAATTCAGTTGTGAACGTTTCTTTCAGTCTCAACTTAAAGGTTGGCGTGAGTGACGTGCGATTACCGTCGAAAAAACCTCCGACAAATGCGCGCAGATGTAGACTCCACCAGTGTCCCAGATTGGTAAAGGCGACGATCTGTGCTTCGAAATGATCGTATGTCGCTGCCGGAACATCTACGCCTGGGAAAATTTCAAACGGATTGGTTACGCCTTCCTTTGTAAAGTTGATTCCGGTATGAATCTCGTAGCCATTTTTCCATTCCCAGTGATTGTCTACATGCAAAAACCCCGTTTCCTGAAAACCGTCCATATCCCAAAAACCGCGATAGCTGATATGCGGTCGCAGTTCCTGAATACCGATAAAATTCTCCGGGCGAATACGATGAAAGATCAGAAACGTCGGATTGCGATAGGCGCTGCGACGTAAAAATCCAACCTCCGGATTAAAATTCTCGCCTACTTCGGTGTAGCTGGTAGACAGCAACCAGGATTCCGAGTTGTATTCAGCCTTTAGATTATAGGAATAATCGTCGCTCTTCAGGTTTGGCGTATTGGTAAGCGCGGCGAATCCGGAGAACAAGCCGTATTTGCCAATGCCCAGCCGTCCATCTATTGCCATGGTGCGATTGTAGTCGTCGTCGGGAGAGAAGTTGCCGGTGCCTTGTCGGTTGATAAACATACCTCCGATAGCGGAGCGATTGGGGAGTTCTTTGCTAACTCTGGCGACAGCAAAATTGTTTGCTGCAGCGCTATCTGCTTTTAGCTCATCAGTCTGCATATTGATGAGGCCCAGATTTAGTCCGGCAGCTTTGCCGGTTAGCCGCACGCCGCCAATAATCGGTACCGGAGCCCCATCATCGGAAATACCGATGCGTCTGCTAAAAAACAGCTGTGCTTCGCCGGGATTACCAATAGAAAAGAGACCGGCATTTTCGAGGAAGAAGGGACGTTTCTCCGGAAAGAAAAGACTGAAGCGATCGAGGTTTATTTGCAGCTCGTCTGCTTCCACTTGGGCAAAATCGGTATTGTAGGTGGCGTCGAGCGTCATGCTGGAGGTCAAACTGTATTTGAGGTCAAATCCAAACTCGGCCTGTCGATCATATTCGCTGCTGTTTTCAAAATCGCGGTTTATGTCGGTAAGTACATAGGGAATCAGCTTGAGATTCTTTTGCTGAATATCCTTCAGCCCTTCCAGCTTTCCGGCGAGTGATATTTTTTGAATGTTGAACTGACGGGGCAGTTTTACCCAATAGGAACTTTCATTGCGTCGACGAATATTGCGCTGAAAATTAAGTCCCCAGATTTGGTTCTCTGCATTCGAGAAGCGTAGCGTGCGGAAGGGAATCGCGAACTCGGCGCTCCATCCGGTCTCGTTGATTTGAGCTTTTACTTCCCAGGCGCCATCCCAATTCAGATTAAATCCGCCCGAGCCACTGCCGAATCCTCCTTCGCCCTCATTGCTGATTTGAGCGTCATATTCAATTCCGGCCGGGTTGGTTCCAAAAAGGAAACCATTTTGATCGTCGTTAAACGTATCCAGTAAAATTTGAAAGCAGTCGGTCTCGCTTAGTGAGGCATCGCGCCTGCTATCCGAGACAATGATTGCAGAAGGATCGCTGTCGTAACAGATAACGCCGAAGTAGAGGGTGCCATTGGTGTGAAGAATTCGCACCTCGGTTTTTTGAGACGCTGGCTGCTTTTCATCGGGGGTTGTTTGCCAAAAACTACGGATCGGTTTGGCTGCTTGCCAGAGCTCTTCGTTCAAAACTTCACCGTCAATTTTTGGCGCGATGCTCACTTTCGTCGCTGAAGCCATAAAGTTATTTTCAGCTGTCTGAGAATTGGTTGCCGTTAAATCTGGAGTTTGAGCGGATAATGGGATCGCAACAGTTAGCAGCAGGGAGATGAGACCGGTATTCAACAATTTCATTCTAACTCTTTTCATACAGGTTTTATACTTGAGGTGGCAATGGGGTTTGAGGTATTAAATAGTTGTCTTAAGTGAAGAATAGCTCAATTTATGGATATTCGGGAAATCTGGCAAATCTGAAGGAGGGGGGATGAAATGGAAGATTCCGTTCAGCCTGATTTTGTTGTCACACCGAGCGGAGTCGAAGTGCCTAGCTTGACAGAGGACAAGTTCTGAGTTCTCAGTTCTCAGTTTTATAATTGTAAATTAAGATAAGTTTATCCTGCAACTCTAACAACTCTTAAACCGTCCAACCATGCCGATTTCGATTGGAATCTTTTCACCTGCGTTGAGACGCGCTTCTATTTCTTTGGAGGTTTTGGTAATAGACAAACCACCCAGAGCGGTACAGCGTAAGTCATTGGGAATACTCTTGCCCACTTTGTCCATGGCCTCGATTACTTCATCGAGCGGGATCAGGTGGTCATAATTAGCCAGCGCCATGTTTGCACAGGAGAGTGCATTTGATGCGGCGAGTACATTTTTACCCAGGCAAGGGGCTTCGACGCGATTGGCGATTGGATCGCAAACCATGCCGAAAGAGTTTTGCAGCGCCATCGATGCTGCGGAGATGGATTGTGATAATCCACCACCGGCCATCTCCACCAGAGCTGCTGCGGACATACCGGCACCAGAGCCACATTCCGCCTGACAACCACCTACTTCGGCTGCAAAGGTAGCATGTGCGGCGACAAACACGCCGATGAGCCCGGCAGTAAACATCGCCCGGATAGCTTCTTCGTCGGAAAGGTTGAGTGCTTCAACAGCGCCGAGAACCGCACCGGGCATTGCTCCGCAAGAACCGGCAGTCGGCGCGGCGACGATGACGCCCATCGAGCTTTTTACTTCCATGATAGCCGAAACAGACGAGATAATGCGATTTAATACATCGCCGTGAATGAGGGTTTTATCTTCCATCTTTTTACGAAAACCGGGAGATTGGCTGCCGAGGATGCGATCACCAAATTCGGTGCCTTTCAGTCCGGTGTCGATAGCTTTGCGCATAATCGATACGATGTAGCGCATCTTTTCAATGGCTTCCTCATGCGAGATATTGCCGCGTGCGCTTTCATAATGTAGGCCGAGTTGCCAAAGCGGTAAATTTTTATCGGAATTGTATTCGAGCATCTCATCGCAGGTGATAAATGGAACGGTTAGGTCTTTGCGGGACAGCACCGGCAGCACCGGTTCAATCTTCCTGATGCAGACAACGCCTTCCATCGCGGCAAGTTCTTCTAGAAGGTTACTCTCCGGAAAGGCTTGACCTTTAATCTCAATGTATGTGTGGTTGCCACGATGCAGCTCAACGGCATCACACTTAATATTGGCTTCGATCCATGCCTGCACATGTTCCGGCTTCTTCACATATGTCAGCGTCTCGTAGTAATCACCCGCCATGCTAACGGCTGCACCGTCGATCTCTACAATCTCGATCATACCGCCGCCGGTTGAAATAGCAGTGAGCGTGCGGGTCTCGCGGTAATTTTTTAGCGTAAGCGCATAGGTGTTGGGATGATCGTAGTCCAGCGGCACGATTTGTATGTCAACCTCAATACCGGCCTTGACAATTTCTTCGCGGTAATTGGTAAGGCGTTCATCATGTGCTTCCCAGCCGAGCAGTCCGCCAAACAGTCCCATATCCGAACCCTGACTCTCATGCGTGGTTGCCAACGAACCGTGTGGATCGAACCGTACTTCAATGCTCTCGATTTTGCCATCCATTAGATCCAGACAAATGCGCCCGATGCGCAGCGCCGCTGCACAGTGTGAACTGGACGGGCCACGCATAACCGGACCAAGAACATCATTAAAAATACTGGGATAATTCATCTGATTGGGATTGCTCATGATGTTGTCCTCTTATAATTCACATATATAAACGATACCCCATAAAAACGGATTTGGCAAATGAAATTCGTTGGTGAGGTATGAAGGATTGTTTGTCGTAGCGTTATAAAAGAATTAGATGATAATTGATCTTCTTATATCAATAACTTTTTTAGGCAGTCCAGGCAAAGAAAACGATTTGTTCTTCTAAATAGAGATTTGTAGGTTATTACACTGATTGAAAATGATTCAAATAAAGTCTGCTGCCGGAACCCGCCTGGATCGTTCCTGCCTTAGCTTTTGAACCTTATTTGGAGGGGATGCAATGAAGTTAACTCTATCTCTGATGCTGATAGTTTTGGTCGGCTGTTCGGGGAGTTCTAAATTGTCTAAAGCAAGTATTGAGAACGATCAGCTGATTGTATTTGTCAAAGATAAAGGATCTATTGTTCTTACAAATGCGACCGGCCAGTTCGAAAAAAAGATCTATGAATCAGATCATCAGGTGCTGTATGCAGCTTGGTCCAACAATGATAGCCTGATTGTATTTTGGGAAAAGAATGAAGAGGAAAACGACGTTTTTTTGAAAGCTATTCGAACAGCGGAGTTGCCTACAGAAACCGCCCAAACTATTGTTTCGGATGCAAAACATAAGTTTCTGAAATTCAATTTTGTAGATAATGATGAGATCGTTTATTGCGATCTTGCCGGACTGGTTCATTGCGATTTCGTTTCCAAAAGACATCGATTTGTTAAGGATACGAAGGTCGAGAGTTTTGAATATTCCAAGGTGCTCCATGCGGTATTCTTTTCGAACGACTCTGCGCTGATGAAAGTAAATCTTAAAACCAAACAGGTGTTAAAACTAGTCGACTCAAAAGATAAAAGCATAACGAATATCTCTGTTTCGCAAGACGGAACCAGGCTGTTTTATGCCAAGGAAAGCGAACTTTATGTGATAGAAACCACTGCTCCGTACCGCGTGCTGTCGCAACAGAAACTAGTCTCTCCGGTCTACTGGGTTACATGGATAGGCTCGGAGGAAGTGCTTGTTCAAGCTGGTCACATTACTAAAAATCATATGATGTCGAATAAGAACTTTCTGGAACCAACACGCAGGAGCAAGCGATCTCTTGGGAGCATGGCTTTCTATCGATTTAATCTGTCGAGTGGACTAGTGCAAAAAGTTTTTAATAAATCCGAATCGGTCTCGTTGGCGAATCCATCTTTATCGGCGAATAAAAAGTATCTTACCTTTGTTTCAAATACGCTGAAGTCAACGCGAAAAGTTCACTTGCTTTCTCTGGCAGAAGGTAAAGCTGCTCAGATTTCAAAAAAGGGTTTAGCGTATTCACCGGGCTGGCAAAATACAAATCAGAAAGTGTTGACTGAGGAGTAATATTTTCATGTTATCTGTCTTAAGAGAAGGCAGGAGGATGTTCCGGAGTATTCGGCAATCTAACCGTATCAATTCATTCTAGCGGATACTACCTAAATAAAAGGTCTCCTGCCTTTGAAAGCAGAATCTCTCGTCGGGAATCATCAGCTCCAGCCGGTCGCATAGAAATGAGCCGGATGGGGCAGTGTCATGCAACTCCGCGCAAATTCTCAGACTGTCCTCTATCGAAATAAATTCTGCAATCGTCATATGCGCCGGAATATGTCCTCGCTGAAATTCATCATCACCAAAGATCTTCGCTCTATGCAATGCCTTCTTTAGCTCGTCAATCGGCTTCTGTGGTGTAATTGGATAGGCTACGCCAGCACGTTTAGTAGACGCTTGCGGTTTGTCGTAGTGAAGCTCAAAAGGCTCGATATTTTGCAGGATTATTACGATCTCTTTTCGAAAACTATCCGTCATTTCTTCCTGTAACGGATCAGAAACCGAAATATGTGCCGGGCAAATTGCTGCACTTTGTGGATCGTATGCTGCACGCAGCTCGTTTATTGGTTTCGCTAGATCATCTGGCGGCAGAATAAGAATGACGCCAAAGCGATAATCGAGCTGCCAATCTTGCCAGTGGGATATGTTGGTATGGGGCATGGTTGTCGGTTCACCATATGCTATCTCGAAGCAATTAGGATAGGCTTAGTTGATTATTTAGCTTGTAAAAACCTCATGTTGCCTTTGTTGTCTAAAACTAAGCAATATGTCTTTAGGGGCTGATAATACACTTTTTCAGATGAATCAACAACGTTCAGCTTTTGCAAATACAGCGATTTCCAGTAATCGACATTCAATAGTCCTGTGTTACAGATATAAATATCGCTTCCCATTGGGTGATAAAAACTGACAGACCCGCGTGGTGTATCGACAATAAAAAATACCCAGGAATCCAGCGGCGCTGATGGTTCATTGTATCTTTCAAGCAGCTGCATATATTCCCTGACTTCTTTACTCTCCCAGTGTAACCTGTTGCCGGCAGCTCGCATGCGAATGCCGCTTATGTCGAGCGAATCGAAACCTGGATCCGTTAAGGTGATTTCATCCATCGCGTAAATAATTTGCATGGGCTGTAAATCAACATGTACTGTTTGATCATCTGAGGTCGCAAAGATTATGTTGGCCTCAATGGGCACGGAATACTCTTTATGAGGAACAAATGTTCCTTTCCAGTCTTTGAACGCATCCTTCCATTTCCGATTCTCATTGAGGTGTAGCCCTGCGATAGAACCTCCAACAAATCTGATGTCGGTGATCCTGAAATCTTTTTGAAACGCCTGTAAGGCAGGCGTCTGTTTCAATAACTTTAAACTGAGCATTTTAGACTGATTGGATTTATGTGCGTTCAGTTCAGTTCTATTTCTAAAAGCCAGAGCATCGAAGCTTTTGTCTATTAAATGGCCGGATAAAATATCAAAAACGTTGACGCTTTTATCTGTTTGCACAAGCGTAAAGGTCTTATTCTCATTGGAGAGACCGATTGGAATACTGCTTTTGTATGCAGTGTGGCGATAGTGACCGATATCTTTTGTTACGGTACTCGTGTCTCCGAGGATTTCTTTTGATTTATATCTTTTTAGCAGATGATTCTTCCGGTAGAACTCCAGCGCAACATCTGAAAATTGTTCTACATCAGAACCCCAGGGCTCCAATCTTATCAGATGGAGACCGTCATTCGCTATGGAAACGTTCTGAGCAAACCACCCTACAGACCACAATAGCTGCCTCTTTTCGCCTTCGATGATACGATAAACGTTTCCTGTGCCTTTATTACCATAAGCATGAGTAGGGATCATCTCTATGACGTAATTACCATTGTCGGAGTTTGCAAAATAGGGCTCATTCGACGAGGGGAATGCGGATTTCTTAAGCACATAGTTATAGTTCAGCGTATCGTCCAGTGTCTTTATAAGTGAATCGTTTTGAATCAGCCATCGTTCATTTTCTAGCTTAATATATCCGAAATTTACTTCGCTTAACCGGTAGACTATGGAGTCGCCCAATAACGAGTGATCATGAATAGTGTCCTCGATCCTTTTGTATCCCGGAAAGAAGGCTGAGATCTTTTGAAGCAGAGAATTCACCAACTTAAACTGCCCATTTTTATCTGCTGAGCCTGTTAGCGTATCACTTTTGCACTCTACCCTAACATTGACTAATGCAATAGGACTGATATTCTCAGCATCAATAAAAGTAATTGAAATACTGTCCCGGCCGGTATTAAATACGTCGCGCTGGTTTGGCGGGCTATAAAGGGAGATGCTATTGGCAAGAAAAAAATTAGCACCTAGTGGAGTCAATTGGCCAGTGCACCCATTGCCGTTATACAAGTCGCCATAGAGCCGGAATTCAAAAGTTAAATCCGGCTTGATATATATGTAAGAGACAAGGAGACCAGAACCGCCAACATACATACCGGCAATGCGGCTATCCTCATCGGCCAGTGGTTGGCATTGCGCAATCAAAGGCAGAGCGACTAAGATTGCGATCAGATATTTGAGCAGAGTTGTCATAAAAAGTCTTGTGATTGGTTTTTAATAATATGCAAAAGTTTGGCATTGGATTGTAGATTTATTGAGAAAAATGCTTGGGGAATTTAACTTCCTCATTTTTGTCTATCTAACCCTTCTCTGCTAACTTTCCAAAAGCGAACACCAATCAAGGAGCGACCATGAAAGATCCGAATCTGTCCAGAGGAAATTTTTGTTTAGCTCAATGCCTCTTTCAACGCGTCACTTAGTTCCTGCAGGAAAGGAGGGGAGGCGACTTACGAACGCTCGCAGGGTGCTTTTGCTTTTCGTATGGGTCTGCGCAACAAGTTTTGTTTCTTTTCGTAAGATTGGTAAACACGTCGAGCATTTGGACTCACTTTATACATCTATCGGAAGGAAGCCATGAAGGGCTATTTACGATTTTTAGTAGTGGGGTTAATTCTCGGGTTGTTTTTAGAAGCAGAATTAAAGCTGGTAGCCGGCATCAGACCTGCGACATTTGTTTATACGTTGTTTGCTTATCCGATTATAATTTCACTGTCTTATTTGGGCAGTCGTTTGCTCGACCGAATTTTCTCCTCAAGGTGGAAAGGCGACATAATTCATTACGCCGGCACAGCCTTCTTCGGTTTGATGGTTGAGTGGTTTTTGCTGGGAAATGGTCTTGGTAGCAACGCGTTTCAGTTGGGCATGGTTGCGATGTGGACAACTTTCTGTTTTGGCCCGCGGATACTGACCCGATCCGGCTTGGAAGGCAGTAGTCCCTACCGGAAGTTTTGGCGAGCCTATGTTGTGGTTGGCTTTCTGGTGACGGCTGGTATCTTGCTTGTTTCCGGCACAGCAGCGAAGACCGTCATTGCTGTTGTCAGCCTGAGTGCGACCTATATAGTATGGTCTATCAGCTTGCTGGTTATGGCTTGGCATAGTCGTTACAGTTTGCAAGTGGTTTCTGGCTCACGGAGTGTCGATTTTCCTCACAATTTCAGCGGATAGCGGATGTTTTATTACTATCTGTTCAACCAACCGTCAAGTTTTGTCTATCTAGCCCTCCTCTGTTAACTTCTTCAAAATAAAACCAACAGAGGACCTGCCATGAAAGACTCGAACCTGTCCAGACGAAAATTTTTGCAGCTTTCTATAAAAGGAGCCGGCGTTGCTATGCTTGGCGGTGGATTAATTGCTCAGGAACGTGACAACCAACGTCCTACAAAGGCAACGTATATGGGAGGCTTTGCTGCGCCTAAGTTAAAGAACGTGCGTTGCGGATTTATCGGAGTTGGGGCAAGAGGTAGTGGACACCTGGCCTGGACCGCCAGGCATGAGGGGGCAGAGGTCGTCGCTATTGCCGATCCGCATTTACCGGCCGTTGAAAAGAATCTGGCCAAGCTCAAAGAGCAACAGGTGAGCGGTGTTAAGACCTATACCAAAGGCGAGAATGACTATCTACGCATGCTGGAAAACGAAAAGCTCGATCTGGTATTTATTTCCACACCCTGGGCCTGGCACGCCAGACAGGCAATTGATGCCATGAATAACGGTGCCCATGCGATGGTGGAAGTGCCGCTGGCGGTTAGCATGAAAGAGTTATGGCAGATTATCGATACCTCCGAGAAAACTCAAAAGCACTGTATGATGATGGAAAATGTGAACTATGGCCGCGACGAGCTGATGTTTCTGAACATGTGTCGACAAAATGCGATCGGAGAACTCCTGCATGCTGAAGCAGCCTATATTCACGAACTGCGCTGGCAGATGGAGAACGAAGATTACGGCACCGGCAGCTGGCGAACCCTGCACTATGCAAAGCGAAACGGCAACCTTTACCCTACGCATGGACTAGGTCCGGTAGCGCAATACATGAACCTGGCGCGCAGTGACGATACCTTCAAATCTCTGGTGTCTTATTCCAGTCCGGCACGTGGACGCCAACTCTATGCAAAGGCAAACTATCCGGCAGATCATAAGTGGAACAAACTCGATTTTACCTGCGGCGACATCAATAATACCATTGTTAAGACTGCTCGTGGACGCACCATCCTTGTGCAATGGGATGAAACCAGTCCGCGGCCCTATAGCCGTCTGAATCTCATTCAGGGAACCAAAGGTACGCTTGCCGGATTTCCGACCCGGATTGCTCTGGAGGAATCCGATTTTCATCACTGGACGGAAGGCGATGATCTGCAGCCTTACTATGAAAAGTATGAACATCCACTTTGGAAGCGAATAGGCGATGCCGCTAAAAAAGCCGGTGGACATGGTGGTATGGATTATGTGATGCGCTATCGTATTTTTGAATGCCTCACCAACGGTTTACCTCTCGATCAGAATGTGTATGAAGGCGCTTACTGGACATCCGTTGGTATTTTGTCTGAAAAGTCAGTTAAAGAAGATGGTATGCCGCAGCAGTTTCCGGACTTTACGCGTGGTGAGTGGCAAAATACAGACCCCTTGCAAATCATAGGTTAGTCGGATGTATCGGAAGATGCTTTTCGAAGATAGTTTCGAAATACAACGATATCACTTTTCTCGGTAAGATCGGGCACGTGCTCATTGAACGGGATTCCGATCATGGTGCAAGGATGTGCCTCAATTAGTCCGGTGATTGCCGCTGCGAGTTCCTTCTCATTGCGTCCTGTAGAGACGGGGCACTTTTCGAGGTGGTGTAGAAAAGGATTTCCGCTGAACTTGAAGATGTTCATGCTGACTCTGATAACACCATGCCGATCCTGATAGTCCGGAAGAAGTGCGGGATCGGGTTTTTCGACAATCTGCGTCAGGAAGTCTCTTTCATCTAAAATGCATAAGGCAAAGCGCGCTATTTTTTCCGATGAGAATTGCAGTCCCATACGATTGTAAGCAATAAAGGCGTGAGGATGTGGCGTTTCGGCAAGTGCGCGAAATGCCTTGGCCGAGTATAGATTGTCGCAATTGCACACCAGAAATTCACTTGTTTGTAACTCCGGGTATTGTTGGAGGGCTTGTAAAACAGCGTCAGCCGTTCCAAGTGGTTTACTGCGACCGGATGGAATACGTTGAACCGCGTAGGATACGACAATCTTGCCGTAATTGTTGCTGCGCTTTTTATTCCCATAGCGCGATTTGAACACTGCATTATCAAACCCGGTGATCAGAATAATGTTGGTTAACCCCGCGGCGATGGCGTTATCAAAAATAAAGTCGAGTAGCGGTCGCCCTGTCTCGCCAACTGGGATAAGGCCTTTTGTAAGCGTGTCGGCCTGTTTAATGTCTGCTGCATCCAGCCCGGCCGTATCTGCCGAGGCCTTCATTCTGGAAGACATACCGGCAGCTAAGATGATCAGCGTGTTAACCGTCATAAGTGATTCTTGCTCCTTTATCGACATCTACCGAATAAGCCTTTCCACCAACAGCATTAACGGCTTCTGAAATTTCGGCCGATCTTTCCTGAGGTGCGATAATGACAATCGTGCCACCTCCGCCGGAGCCATTTATCTTGGCACCATATGCTCCGGCTTCCAGTGCCGCAGAAATCATGCGCTCAATTTTGGGTGTGCTCAGCTTTAAATCATCTGCCAGAATGCGATGCTGAGCGTACATCAACTGTCCGATACGTTCAATATCCACAATCTTTTGCTGGAGCAGAGGCAGCGCTTCGCGCGTTATCTTGTAGTTGCGTACAGCAGCTTTCAAGAGACTTACATTTTTCAAAGAATTTTCGCTGCAATAGGCATTGATAATAGGAAGGGTAAGGGCTTTAATACTATTTAATGGTTGCGCTGCGGCAATGGTTTGAAAAGCCTGTAACACTGGTTCTTTAATGTTTTTTAATACTTCAAGCGTCTGTTTCGGCTCTAACGACTCTGCCAGCAAAAGTCCGGGTAATGTGTTGCGTAACGGTGTAACACTATAACTCTGGGTGTCAATGTGGATAACGCCCGATGAGGCAATCGAGATCTGATCCATCATTCCACCTGGTTCCTGATGTTCCAACACCTCGGCTTCGTAACCGATCAACCCGAGATCCCTGGAATTAATGGCGGAGCGCTTACCTGCCAGCTCCAGCAAGACTGTCGCCCAGCCAATGGTCAGTGCGCTTGAACTGGATGCACCTGCGTTTATTGGGATGTTACTGGCAATCGAGACGGTCGCTCCGGAAGAGGGCAGGCACTGCCGTTTCCTCAATACGCGCATTACGGAGGCAATGTAATCCCTGGGTTCCAGCGGCTCGAAAGCGTCATTTAAGTGGATTCGCCGTGACTGCTTCAGGTCGATCATTTTGATATCGATAAAGTCGGCTGTGGTCTTTACTACTTCCAATTTCATATAGCGGCTTATGGGAGCGGCTATAACCGGTAGATTCAGGTAGTCCTGATGCTCGCCGAATAGACAGACGCGAGCCGGAGCAAGGACGGTGAATGTTTTTCGGGATTCTATGTTCTTCTCCACATGCAGTTCACTAATGTTATTATCGTCGCTCCCCGAGTCACACCGAGGGCGACATTGCTTACTCCAGGCTAATCAGTAACCATGCTTTGCCAAAGTTTGGCAATTCCACCACCACAGATTAGCGAGAGCATGATGAGCATGCTGCCCTGTGTCGTTTCTCCATACAGAAGTGAACCGGTTGCAAATAAGGCGGCATACACGCCTACCGAGCCGAGGAGCATCATTAATACACCCTGCGGAACGTCCCATTTTCTACCCGTTGGCTCAAGGCTCTCACCTAATGCTGCTGCCTGATCCATAACACCCTTCCATCCGGGACCGCCCGGCTGAACGAGCTTATAAAAGCTGAATAGCGTCTTTCTGTCTGTCGTGCGCGTTAGATAGGTAGCGATAATCCAGCAAATCGTGGTCATACCGACGCCAAAGAGAAACTGCGTTTGGCTGGGAATCGCTTCAAAGCCGAGCTGCTCATGCGCGAGCTGAAAATAGATTGCGATTAGAAAGGAGACGGTCATGGCGGTGATTTCACTGAAGGCATTGATTCGCCACCAGAACCAGCGAAGAATAAACAGCAGCCCGGTGCCTGCGCCGATTTGCAGCAAAATCTGAAATGCACCAAGCGCATCGCTGAGCGCCAGTGCAAATAAACTGGCCAGAATCATTAATCCTACCGTGGACAGCCGTCCAAAATTTACCTGTTGGCTTTCTGAGGCTGTTGGGTTGATGAAGCGCTTATAGAAATCGTTTACCAGGTAGGATGCGCCCCAGTTCAGGTGTGTTGAAATGGTAGACATGTATGCTGCGATGAGTGAAGCAACGACCAGGCCGAGCAGACCCTGCGGGAGAAAGCTGAGCATGGCAGGATAAGCGAGGTCGTGCCCCACGATGCTATCGTCAATGTTTGGGAAGGCTTCCCGAAGCGACTGAAGATCGGGGAAAACAATCATCGAACAGAGGGCAACAATAATCCATGGCCAGGGGCGCAGCGCATAGTGAGCGACATTAAAGAGAAACGTTGCGCCGATGGCGTGTCTTTCCGACTTGGCAGATAGCATGCGCTGAGCTACATAGCCACCACCACCCGGTTCGGCACCGGGATACCATATACTCCACCATTGCACTGCCAGCGGTATAATAAGTAGTGAGATAACCATATCGGTATCAGAAAATGATGGTAGCAGAGATAGTGAATCCACCACGTTCTCGTGGGTTAGCAGGTTTGACAGACTACCTACATCGGGATGCTGAACGGCAACGACCGCTGCGCCGATAGCACCAATCATAGCGATGATGAACTGGAAGAAGTCCGTGATAATCACCCCACGCAGACCTCCGAGAGCACTATAAGTAACCGTGATGGTGCCTCCGATAACAACGGTTTGAACAGGACTCAGGCCAAGCAAAATCCCCGCAATCTTAATCATTGCCAGCGTTACGGTTGCCATAATAAGCACGTTAAACACCACGCCGAGGTAGATGGCCCGGAAGCCGCGTAGAAACGCTGCGGGTTTTCCGCTATAACGCATCTCGTAAAATTCAAGATCGGTAGAAGCCCCGGAGCGTCGCCACAGTTTGGCGTAGACGAACACGGTTAGCATACCAGTTAGCAGGAAGGCCCACCACACCCAGTTTCCCGCAACGCCGTTCTGCCGAACGATATCGGTAACCAGATTCGGCGTGTCGGCAGAAAAGGTTGTAGCGACCATTGAGACACCTAAAAGCCACCACGGCATATTACGCCCGGAAAGAAAAAACTCCGAACTACTTGAGCCGGCTTTCCTTGCCACGGCGAGTCCAACGCCGAGCGATAGAACAAAAAATGCGATGATAATTGACCAATCGAGACCTGTGAGATTCATAAAAAGTCCTGGTAAAATTGTCTACTTGAATGCGGGTGATAGTGCTAATGATACCAGCCCAATTTAATAATAATAAAGATACCGGTTTCAGATCGTTCAAGCAAACGAAGCAGGTGATATGTGAGTCAATGTGCACCTTGCCAGGAGGGAGATAAATAGCAGCGCAAAAAAGGAAATTTGCTGAACTGTGAATTCATAATGTTGCTAAAGCACAAAAAAAAATTGACAAATAAATTTGTAATACATATTATGTCATATAAATTTTATGTCATATAAATTTTGAATTTCTTTTTCTTAACAAGAAATACTCTCATTAGAATAGTAGGCCTAGTCTTTTTAACCTCTGCTAAATGTTTTGGCAAGCTTTCGTGACTCATCTTATTGTTACGCACCTAAAAACGTTTACCGCTTTAATACTTATGTCTAGTCGTCAATACACTCGGGATTTTTAAATAAACAGCTATTAAACATGTAAGGGATGGAATAATGGCAAAATTGAGAATGAATTTCTTTTCTGTGATTGCATTGATTCTTTGCTGCGCTTTGGCAAATAACTTAAATGCACAGACAGTTATATCGGTAGCGGCTGGCGACAGCACGTTGCGACTGGCCGTTGAAGGTGCTTCTTCAGGTGATATCATTGAATTGGTGACCAGCGGGGGTGTTTATAGTGAGCCGGGCACCGATAAGGTTGTCATCGATAAAACGCTGACCATTCGCGCCGCAGCCGGTTTGGCGGATATGCCCATTGTGCGCAATACCTTTGGCGGTACGACCAGCGCACGTTTGTTTGAAATTCGGGATGGCTGTGATCTGCTGACGCTTCAGGGGCTGTTTCTCGATGGCCGTATGGTCGATGGCGGTCCGGTGCATGCCAAGAACGCAGTGCGCGGGCAAGACATTAACGTGCCCGAAGACTCCATTCGCTTTAGCCTGAAGATTGAAGACTGCGAGATGCGTTACTACACCGAAGCCATCGTGAAGCTGCATGCCAATAACTCTGCTGATTCGGTCGTTGTTCGCAACTCTATTTTTGATGAAACCCGCAATGAGGGGATTCTGCTGCGTGAGAATTCCACTGCCGGCGGTCCAAAGGTCGATAACCTTGATGTGAGCAATACCACCTTTACGCGCATTGGCCGTGAGGCGATCTACATCGAGTTTAGCAATCCGGTTGTGACGATCAATCACTGTACCTTCGATTCAATCAGCTGGCGAGAAAACAAACGCATGGTGTATCCACGCGATGTGACTGACGTGACGATAACAAACAGTATTTTTACCAACCAAGGTGGAACGCAGTCTGCAGCCATTGCCCTGTATGGTAACTCCACGATTTCCTATAGCGATACCTTTCGAATCGCTGGTCTTTCACTAAACGATAATGCTACGGAAGGCGCGGGCATGCTCGCTGCCAATCCGCTTTATACCGACCCGCTAAATGATGATTACACGCTAAGTGGTTCGTCTCCGGTATTAGGAATGGCCAATGATGGCCGTGCCATGGGCGATCTTCGCTGGGAGCCGATTACCGATCCTGATCCAATGACTTATCAGGTTGTTGCCGGTGATAGCACGCTGCGAATGGCTGTAGCTGCCGCAGCTGATGGCGATACGCTTGAGCTGGTGACCAGCGGAGGGATCTATAGCGATTCCGGAACCGATAAAGTCATTATTGACAAAGTATTGGTGATTCGTGCTCAAGACAGCCTGGCAGCAAAGCCGATTGTGCGCAATACGAATCCGGCAACGACTGCAGCGCGTTTGTTCGAAATTCAGGCAGGCGGCGAGCTGGTGCTGAATGGCTTATGTCTTGATGGTCGTATGATGGACGGCGGTCCGGCGCATGCCAAGAATGCGGTGCGTTCTCAGGATATAAACGATCCTGCAGATGCCTTCCGTTTCCAATTGAAAATAGAAGATTGCGAGATGCGCTACTACACCGAGTCTATTGTCAAGGCTCATGCAAATACCGCAGCAGATTCGGTTATTCTGCGAAACTGCATCCTCGATGAAGCACAACGCGAAGGCATTCTGCTACGCGAAAATACTGCCTCCGGTGGTCCTGATATTGGTTCATTGGAAGTTACCAACACTACTTTTACCAAGATTGGTCGGGAAGCGATCTATATTGAGTTCAGTGATCCGGTGGTGCGAATTACTCACTGTACCTTCGACTCTATCAGCTATGCTGAAGATAAGCGAGTGCTTTATCCGCGCGATGTGACTGATGTTGAGATCAAAAACTGTATTATTAGCAATCAGGGTGGTTCAATTGGCGCATCCATTCGGCTGTATGGCAATTCCACTATTTCCTATACAGACACGTTCAATGTTGGAGGGTTTAGCTTAGAAGGAAATTCGAGCGTTGGCGCGGGCATGCTGGGTGTTGATCCTGAATATAATGATCCTTCAGTTTACGATTATCGACTCAGCAGCACCTCTCCGGTTCGTGGAGCGGCAGACGATGGCCGGGCCATGGGTGATTTGCGCTGGGAAGCATTTCCTGCAAACGCAACCTTATCGGTAGCTACAGCTGGAAACGGTTCCGTTACCCTAAACCCGGAAGGTGGCGTGTATGACATTGGCACGGAAGTTACTTTGACTGCTGTTCCGGATAGTGGCTGGGTCTTTTTTGAGTGGCAAGGTGCACTCTCTGGAAATACCAACCCGGAAGTGCTAACGATTACCGAAAATACTACAGTTACTGCCGTGTTTGAGATAGCCACAGGAATTGGGGATGGTGCTTTAGTACCTCATGAATTTGCGGTTAGCCAAAATTATCCGAATCCGTTTAATCCGTCTACCACAATCAAGTTTCAGGTTCCACAAGTGAGTTCTGTAAGTCTGGTTGTGTATAATATTCTCGGCCATAGAGTTCGCACGTTGGTGAATAACAACTTCGAGCCAGGCTACTATAATGTCGTTTGGGATGGTCGAAATGACTCCGGGCAGGCAGTTTCTTCCGGTATGTATATTTACCGCTTTGAGGCGGAAGACTATCGCTGGACTCAAAAGATGATTATGATGAAATAACTTTGACTTTCCGGCAGTGAGCTCTGCTTACTGCCGGAAAGCTTAATAAATCGTGCACCAGTTCTGCGATCTATCTTCAAAACGTATTAAACCACTTCTCGAAATACTATTCCCTGTATCAGATACTCTTTTTCCAAACTTCTATTTTGAAAACACATAGCTTCAGTTGATATTCTTTTTTAACTGTGAAGCGTGAAGGTTTTGCTTATTTTTGTGCTACGCAAGAGAAATTTATTCACCAATCACCGATCATAATACATTTCTTTGCTTTTTAGTATTCGTTTATGCCGGCAAGTCTGAGGGAATCGATTGAGGAGTATGATGGACAAAATTCAATATATCGGCAAAGTACGATATTTAGGTCGTTTTAATCGATCAGCGGAAGCTTTTTGGACTTGGCTTCGTTTGTGGAACGATTTGCTGGGTGGTTCATTATTTCGACCTGCCAGGATTATCCTGTTGATCTGGCTGCTTGGATCAACCATGGGGCTATGGACGACAACAAATATCGTAAACGCCCAGTCGTTAGGGTGGACCGGTTCTGCCTCGGTGCTATTTGATACCGAATTCTCGAACGGTACCGAAGCAGGACCCGGATTGTCTGGATCAGTAACACTTTTGCCGAATCAGACACTGTCTTACTTCCTGAACGTAACCGTAGCTCGCACCGATTTTCCGGTAGGCGTGGATGATCTGCACCGGAACTGGGGCATTGCTGCAGTCGGACTACGCCTGGCTCGGTCTGGGGAACGTCAAAGGGTCGGCATCAGTCTGGGGCTTGGCGCTGTCGTTTTTGATGATGTATCTGAGACCGATCCCGGTTTTCGAAGTAGCGCCAATGCAGAGGAGATGCTGCAACTTGGCGTAGAAGGGAGCATCCCGCTCAATGAGTCTTTGCACTTGCGTCTTGCGTTGCAGGATATGGTAACGGGCTGGTGGAATGCCATTATCGATCCGAGTGAGGGAAACTTGAATCATCGATTTCAGTTGTCTCTGGGAGTCGAATTTCGCTGAGCGTTTTTGAGCAGAGCAGTCGGGATAACAATCGGAGATTAAGGTGAAACACAATGTAAAGGACATGCATTTTAAAAAACAAACCGATCCGGATTTGGAGTTTCAAATCCTATCCCTGAATGATTTGTTCCGCCGTACTCTGGACCATTCTCTGGATCGTCCACACAGACTGCAGTTTTATTTGATTTTGTTAATAACGAAAGGAACGGGAAAGCATTTTATTGATTTCGAGACCTATCACTATGAACCGGGAACGATTTTTTTTATTTCCAAATATCAAATTCAGTATTTTGATGTTCAACCGGAAAACGATGGTTTAATGATTCTCTTTACAGAAGAGTTTCTATATGAGGCCAAATCAGAGTTGAAGAAGTTGCAGAAATCTACAGCCTTTGATTTTACGTTGTATTCACCTCAGATTTTATTAAAGGGAGAAAACAAGGTTGAATTTTTAAGGGCTATTGAAGACATCTCGCTTGAGTATCAAAAGCAAAATGACTTTGCGAAGACAGAGATTCTCCAGTGTCTATTGAAGCTGTTGATTTTGAAGTCTGAAAGACTTAGAAAAAATGATAATACATCAGAGAATATTTCCTCTGATCTCCGACATTTTATTAAACTGGTTGACGAGAATTATACAAGGCGCCACCATGTAGTTGAATACGCCGACATGATGTCCAGGTCACCCAAAACATTGAGTAAAATGACAGTTAAGGTATTCAATAAAACGGCAAAGGAGTTTATTGATGCCAGGATAATCCTGGAAGCTAAGCGATTACTCACCCACACAACCTTATCGGTAAAGCAGCTTGCATTTCAGTTGGGATTTAGTGAACCGACTAATTTTGTAAAGTTTTTCAAAAGCCGAGTTAAAATGTCACCGAAACAGTTTAGAAATTCTCACCAATAACACCCTGCCTTTTTACCGATTTTTACCATTTTAATCCACTATTTATCTTGATATCTTCCAGTTGTTGCAGAAATTTATCCTAAATTAAGAGCTGATTAACATATTAAACTCAGAATAAAAACTATTTGCACCAAATCTCATTGGAGGCTTAGACATGAGCAATCGTAAACAAAATGCTATCAATCTGTACATGGAAGGTATTCGGGATGGTAATGCAAGAGAGGCCGTTACCAAATATACCGGTGATCGCTATACTCAGCACAGTACCGGAGTGAAGGATGGAATTGAGGGATTTGTTGAGTTCTTTGAGCCCTTTATTGCGCGTAACCCAATACGTGATATCCAAATTGTTCGGGCTTTGGAAGATGGCCAATATGTATTTGTTCATGTATATCAGGAGCTCAATAATGGCGATGCGAAGTGGATAACAATGGATATGTTCGATACCGATGCGAACGGAAAGATCATTGAACATTGGGATGTTATTGGTTCGGTTGCAGAAACCACAGTTTCCGGCCATAGTCAAATTGACGGTCCCACCGAAATTCAGGATTTGGATAAGACAGAAGAAAACAAAGCTATTGTGCGAGGATTCCTCACGGATATTTTGCAAAACGGCAAGTTTGACAAGTTAACGGATTATATATCTAAAACGACTTATATCCAGCACAACCCACAAGTGGGCGATGGTCTGGAAGGATTGGCTACATTTGTTGAAGAGTTAGGCAAAAAAGGGCTCTCTATGCAATATCTCGATGTATTCAAGGTGATCGGTGAGGGCAACTTTGTGGCCAGTTATTCCAAAATGGCGCTTGGCGATGATGAGTATGCCGTCTTCGATCTATTTCGTCTGGACAACGGATTGATCGTTGAGCATTGGGATAATATGGAAGTTATTCTGCCTAAAGAGCAGTGGGGAAATAGTGGTAAGTTCTAATTTTGAAACGTTTATTTATTGTTCGGGTGCCGATAGTGTTTTTCTATCGGCATTCGGCTCCTCGGCTCCGCTCGGGGATCGATATACCCCCTGAGCGAAGTCGATTTTGCCGGCGTGGGCAAAACCAGTTGGCAGAATATGTCTCCTTAATGAGCTTAGCTCATTATTTTACTTCTCGTAAAAGACCTCATAAATGGTGGTGTGTTTTTCTTTTTTCAATAAGAAGTCATCATCTTCCGAATAATACTTTGCAAGCTCAGGGTTATCGCCTGCGAATTTTTTGATGGATTCTAATGAATCCCAAATGGTTACAAGCAGGAAATGTGCGGTCTTGTTTTCGTCTCTACGTTGAAAATAAAGCTTTAATAACCCATCAACAGCGCTGTAATCCGGAGCTGCTCTTTCAATCATAAACTGTTCGTACGCGTCAGCCTTTTCAATAGCAACTTCTCCATGCCACAATCTCATAAGAGCCATAATATTGCCTCCTGTTTTTCAAACAAAACGATTTGTTTTCTAGTTTTCAGAGAATATCAAAATCAACGAAACTTCAATTTATTGTGATGTGCCAGATAAGGTAAGTGCATGTAAGTCTTCAGAAAAGGCTACTTTTTCAAAGATCGACTTTGAAAAGGTCAATTCTCAGCCGATATTATTTCTCAATCGGTGATCGGTGATCGGTGTTTATTATTTATCAATTATCAATTATCAATTATCAATTATCAATTATCAGCTCCCTTAGCTCAGTAGGATAGAGCGTTGGATTCCTAATCCAAAGGTCGTGGGTTCGAATCCCGCAGGGGGCACAAGTAATGTATGAATTATGATTGTTAAATTATGATGCATATGTTTGGGAAAGAACTCTCGAGAACGTTTGTGAGTTCTCATTTTATGTGTCACTTCCTACCACTTAGCTTGTTTTATAAAGACTGTTCATAGCTCTATTCACCGCGAACAAGTCTATATTTTATAGCAAGATGAATGTTATTCCATACGGCTTTGCCAAATTGATAGTGAGATCCTCAATTACGGAGTCGTAACCGATGAAGGCGGGATTTACGGCTCCGTCTCCCGGATTTGTTCGTTGACTCACTGATACTGACTACTATAAGAGGTAACTTCTTCACAGCAGGAGCTTAGTATGGGGAGAACCCTGTTGTTTTGTCATGTTGAGATTTTCGCTTAATTTCAGTTCAACAAGAGAGGAAGAAGAATTGTGAAAAAGATTAAAAACGACTCGCCGTCTTTTGCGAATTATAATGTCAGCCGTCGGGATTTTATTCGTTTCCTTACACTATCAGGCATTTCAGCAACATTCTTTCCATATTTGGCTTTCGGCGACTCCTGTGATCTGACAACCGATGACATTCAGGGGCCGTTCTACAGTCCCGGTGCTCCGATGCGTACGGTCCTTGCTAGTTCCAATGAACCCGGTAGTCGCCTGTTTATTTCCGGAACGATATATGGAGACGATTGCACAACGCCTTTGGAAGGGACGATTGTTGACGTGTGGGCTGCCAATGATTCAGGATGCTACGGCCGTTTTGAGTCCTGTACTCCCGCCGGAGATGCGTTTAACCTGCGCGGCCAGATGTTGACAAATTCCGCAGGGCAATATGCTTTCGAGACGATTCGACCCGGAGCATACCTCAACGGTAATCAATTCCGCCCACAGCATATTCACCTTCGATTTGTATCACCCGGTGGCGTTATTCTTGTTACGCAACTCTACTTTGAGGGAGATCCATATATTGCTGATGATCCCTGGGCATCAAGTCCGGATGCCGTCAATCGGATAATTCCTCTGACGCAGCAAACCGATGGCTACCATGGTGTGTTTGATGCGAATTTGGATGAAGAAATAGTGACAGGTATAGACGACCCTGATGAACTCTCACCGGATCAGTCTTTCTTACATCAAAATTACCCTAACCCATTTAACGGGCAAACAACCATTCGATATTCATTACCCACAGCGGCACGCGTTCGTTTGGCTGTTTATGATCAGGCCGGACGAGAAATTACTCGACTTGAAGACATTGTGAAACCAGCGGGTTTTTATACGAGCGCATGGAACGGAGAAAATTATAATGGCCGGAGTATGTCCAGCGGTATCTACTATTACCGTTTATCTACTGAAGCTAAAGAGGGTCGGTTTACCCAGACAAGAAAGCTCTTGATGATTAAGTGATGGGAATGTCTGGTTGGTTAAATTTTAGAGACGAAAATGTGCACCTGACCGCGCTCCATATAAACTCCATCGAAGTGCACATTTTTGTTGACTAGACTGTTAAAATGTTTGTCTCAACGCCTAGACTCCGCTCGGCGTGACATAATTGTTGATATAGATTTCAAACTGTACCTCGTACTGTTGTTTTATGTTCACGCCAATCAGGTCTAATCATCTCATCTTATAAATAAGGCCGCCTGCATCGTCAACGATATAGGCAGAGCCTGTCGTGTCGAAGGCAATGCCTTCCTGCTGTGTGCCGGGGATTCTATAGCACGAGCGAATGTCTCCATTGAGCCCCAGAGAGAATACGGCGTTGCGATTATCGCTTACGGCAAGAAAACCATTCGTTACCGCATCGTAATGAAGTCCTGAAACGCTGCCAAGCTGCAGCGGGATGCTGCGAATCACGCGCCCGGTGCTTCCGTTACTTTGGTCCTTGATTGGAAGTTCAACTTCAAAAATAGCCGAGGGATTATCCGGATCATCGATTAAGCTGCTCTTGTTAGCCAGATAAAAAACACCGCCCTGAACATGTTGGCTGTCCGGTCTGAACGTAATTCCTTCAATTGCAAGTGCCTCAGAATTAATTACCGGCGAGCCGCTCAGGGTCCAGTCAATAAGATATTCTTCCTCAACGTCAAAATTCCCCGGATCAACTTCCAGAACCAGACTTTCATCTTCGATGACGATATAGAGAAGGCCAGTGGAAGGATCAACCGTTATTCCTTCGAAATCTGCCTGTCGAACTTGCTCACGGTCCACCGTGGTTCCATCGAGAGCAACCTCGACGACATCGCCTTCATCTTCAACCACATATAGTGTATTTCGAATTTCGTGAAATACGATTCCGGATGGTTCTGATAGATTGGTCGGGCGAATTTCATCTACAATAGTAAAAATGTTGGGCGCAGCGCAATCTGCTCCACGGTCTTCCGGATCGTTCCCCGATTTACAGCTGGAAATCAGAATTAAGAAGAGAGAGGTGAGTAACAGTAGATGCGGTTTTATAAAACCAGTGCGAGAAGGAGAGTGCATGATTAAGGTCTTTACGCTTAAAGTTCGATTATTTGAAAAGCACCACGTCGTATCGGATATCGATTGAATGTAGTACATTGTCTGAAATTGATTGATGAATGTAAGCTAAAGACACTCGAATCACAACTTATCCAGAGGTGTGGGGATTCAGCGTCATTATTAATCTGATAAAGCTTTAATTGTTTATTCAACCCAAGGCATCTGATGGCATCTTCCAAAAAGATTACGTTTAAGATTCTAGAGCAGTTCATTCAGCCCAAAACCGGTGATATGAAAAACTGTGAAGATCGCGTACATATTAGCGAGAATTATGTTGCAGTGATTGACGGAACGACCTCTCGGACGAATAGAAAGTGGCGACGTGAGACCGGCGGTCAGCTGGTTGCGCGGGTAATTGACGAGTCGCTGCATTTACTAAATAGCAAGGCCAATGCTTTTGAAGCAGTGGAATTCATAACATCCCGAGTCGATGATGCGTTTAAAAATGTCGGTTTGACTGAGGCCATTGCATCAGGAAAAGTTGAAACGCCATCAGCATCATTTTGTGCGCTGAGCTTGTCGCGTCGTGAGCTGTGGTCGGTCGGTGATTGTCGCTATCGCATAGGTGGGAATATTTACATGCCTGAAAAATATCTCGATACGCTATTGGCGGAGGTAAGAGCTCTGCGGCTGGAGATTGCCCTGAAAGACGGAGCAACTATTGAAGAACTACGCGAGAAAGATTCGGGACGTAGATTTATTCTGCCGCTATTGAAAAAAATGAGCATGTTCTCGAATCGGAAGGTGGAGCCCTATGGCTATCCTGTAATCAATGGTTTGCCGGTTCTGGAGCAAGATATTCATATTCGCAACGTGCCGAAGAAAACGAAATCGATTATTCTCGCATCGGATGGTTATCCTGCCTTGAAGAAGTCTTTGAAGAAAGCAGAAGCTCACCTGCAAAAGCTGCTGGCAAGGGATCCACTATTATTTCGCGATCTTAAATCGACAAAGGGAGTTATTAAGGGAAACCTCTCGTTTGATGATAGAAGCTGGATCAAGATACGGCTTAGGTGATGATTTTTCCTGTCCATCCTTACCATACCATCCATATTGGAACGGTTGACAAGCTTTTGCCGAATAGAGCGGAATAGTCATGAAGCCTTCATTGAGTCGGCGATTTAGTGCTGAGAATCGTTTTTTGCTCCGTAAGCTTTGGCAAAATCTTCTGCTATTTTCCAGGTATCCCATATCGGTTTTTCTATAGCCGCTAAGGCAATGCTGTCAGCCTCTCCGCGGGATCGGATACTGTCGAATGCTTCATGCAGCTCACCACGAAGCGCAGGGTATGTTTCCAGGAATTCTATTGAGGCTTCCCAAGACTCAATATGTGCCTTAAATGCACTCGTGAATTCCTGCGGGCATTTGCTGAAATCGATCTGCCTGAGTGCTTTCGAATAGTTGCGAACTGTCTGAGCCAGAGTCGTATCTTTGGGAGCATTATTTCTTATGGCACCCAGTGCACTGTCTTTCTCCAGAACCATTTTAATCGCTGCGGTATAAGATGATTCTTCAGAGGTTTCTTTCTGCGTCTCTGACTTTTTGCTTTCACAACCGCATATAAGTAGAATAAAAACAAGCAAAAAGGTGAAGGGATAATTATTTAGCCTACTTTTGTTTGCAGAAGAATGAGAAAAAATCATATGATTATCCTCCAGTATGATAGCAGGTTAACGATACAAAAATTTAGCCAGTGGCTTCTTCAGGAGCAACTCATTCCTGCCAAAAATTGTGCTGTATTTATTGCTATGCATATCAAGCCCAAATGTTCTCGCTTAATGAGGATAACCGTCTTTTTGTCTCTCCCGTAAAATACCTCCCCAAATAGTTGCCGGAACCATTGTGAGTAAGTAGACCATTTTGTAAGAGGTTGGCTCTACTGAGACAGCAATGATGATTGAAATAGTCGTAACAAGCGCCATGATGGTCGCCAAAACAACTGCATGTTTTGTTTCGGAATGCCCGGCAATGCGTGTCGCAACATAACCTCCCAGCAGAGAGAAGAGGAGGTTGAATGGGATACTCGCTATGATTTTAATAGCTGGATCCCAATTAAAAACGGGCTGCACATAATTCATGACCACAAAGGTCATATTCGAAACGGCCAGGATGAAGTAACCAACGAGAATTGAGGCAATGCTTCGCAAAATAGATCGCATGGAAAGGGACATGATAAGAGACTCCGTTGTATGGTGTGTGGAGATATTAACTACGCCATAAACTACGGAGATGTCGGCCGTGATTTTTGTTAATTCTTCCAAGGAACTCTAAGGAAAGCTGTTAAAATCAACTTTTACCAGCGGCTTATAAGGACAAGAACCTCCACTGCAACCTGAACGAGTAAAACCGTTAAGAATAAGGCAACAATGACGGAGATAACCAGAAAGCGGAGTCCAACGCGCTGCTCAAGCTGCGAAAGTAAAGACCTATGATTATTTGCTTCAACTGTTTCCGCGGGCAGTGGCTGCAAAAGCATGCGATAGCCAAATCGATGAAGTGTTTTAATATAGCGCGGTTTATGGGCGCTATCGCCCAGCGCTTTGCGAAGATTACTCACAGCAACAGTTAAGACTTCCTCGCTATGAATTCCATCGCCCCAGACTCCTTTAAGAATCTCATCCTTTGATAGGTTCCGACAGCTGTTTTCGGTAAAGTAGACCAACAGCTGCATCACGATGTGTTCAAGTTGTTGCGTCTGATTTTCGGAAACTAGTTCATTTGAGTCCGGCTTCACCAGCCATTTGCCAAGCTGAAAGGTATTACTCACAATAGCATCCTTTTTCCAATTTGAACTGTAGCCCACCTTCTCGTAGTAATTACAAACAATAATAGTAATTCCTGAGAATTAAGGGACATTTTTTCTGAAGCTGCCTATCTCTACACCGCAACAGGTTTATTACATAACGACGCTTGAAGTGACAGAAAAGATCGCCTCTCATTTTTTTATTGACATTGTAGCTTTCTACTAGTATGTTAGTTTTAACTAATAGATTAGTAGGAAGGGGTAAAATGTCAAAAAAACGTTTAGGCGATGTAGAGCTGGAAATCTACAATATTGTCTGCCGACGCAAAGAAGCATCGGTGCAGGAGGTAGTGGACGATATTAGCAAGAATCGGAAGACGGCCTATACATCAGTCATGACAACAATGAAGATTTTAGCGGACAAAGGATATTTAGCCTACAAACGCGTTGGCAAAAAGTTTGTGTATTCGCCGGCAATTCAGCCGGGAGAACTGCGACGCAGTCTGCTGGAACGCACGCTGGAAAGTGTCTTTGCCGGGTCGGCACTGGATCTGGTGCAATCACTTGTGAAATCAGAGAAAATCAGCAAATCCGAATTGGCTGAGATTAAAAAAATGCTAAACGAAATGGATGACGAATAATGGAATATCTGCTGTCCTCACGCGACTGGATTTTTTATTTACTGCAGATCAACCTGATATGGAGCATTGGCTTTACGGTTTTGTTTCTTCTTCTGCGCAATGGAAATCCAATAACCCGCTATCGAGCTTTCATGACGTTTCACTTGTTGCTGCCAATTGGACTGGTAGTCTCGCTGCTGTTAAATATGGATGGGGCGAGCTCAGCCGTCGTCTCCGATGAGCTGACGTATAACTTGTTCTATGAAACGCCGATGCTAAGTGACATTGCGCCAATTGCTGTCGACCCCATTCAGTCGGAGCCTGTTAATCAACTTTTTTCTACGGCCTTACTCTTTATAGCCGGAATAATAATGTTGCTGCTTGGTAAATTTGCTTTGCAGTGCTTTCAGCTCTTCCGTTTTGCCGGTGAAGAGGAAAGCGACTTAAAGGAAATAATGGATGAGCTGTCTGTCGAGATCGCCTTGAAGAAGAGGGTTCGCATGTTGCTGACTCGCTTTGCGATTACCCCGTTTAGCTTTGGTTGGCGCCGGCCTTTAATCGTGATTCCGGAACTGATACGCGCGAAGTGTTCAGGCGAGCAGATACGAATGATCTTAAGGCATGAGCTTATCCATATTCGCCGCAATGATTTTATCTACAATACACTACAAAAGCTAACGCGTATCTTCTTTGTTTACAATCCACTCATTCATCTAAGTGATCGTCTGATAGACGACAATCGCGAAATCATTTGCGATCAACAGGTGCTGGAACTGCCGGGAGTATCCCGTAAGGCGTACGCCACAACGCTGCTAAAAGTAAACGAGATACTTTTCCCCGGCGTTCAACTATCGGCTGCTGTGCCATTCTATCGTAAATTTTCACAATTAAAAGGGAGAATTTCTATGATTAAGGATTATTCATCCAGTCAAATTTCTACTCAATACAAATTGACGGTCGGGATTATTACGCTGATTTGCCTCGTTGGCATGGCGCTGACTGCACTTCAGGCCGCTGAAGATAATAAAGAACAGCTTTTCGAAAGCAAAAATCAAAAAGTTCGAATTACCAGCAACTATGTTGAAATAACGAAAGATGGTAAGAAGAATCGTTACGACAAAAACTCGCAGGAATTTGCGGAATGGCAGCGTCGCTTTGCTGTTTTGGAAACCTCTAAGGAAGAGTTAATGAGACGCGAAGCAGAATTGAAAGCAGATCATGATGCGATGGTTCAGGAGAGGAAGCTTGCGATTCAGCAAAAACGTCTTGAGCTCGAACTGATGCAGGAGCAATTGAAGCAGGAACGCTCTCAAGCTCAAAAATCCACTGTACAATCCCAAAATGATAGGCAGCAGAGCGTTGAACTTCGCCGCAAGCTGATTGAGGAACAGCGCCAGCAGCTGCAAAAGATGCAGGAAAATACCTCTCTTAAAATTGATAAACTGCAACAGCATGTTATGCAATTATCCGAGGAGTTAAGGACACGCAAAGCTCAACTGGATAGCAAAAGAGAAACAATTGCACCCAAAGTTGATGAGATGGACACGATTATCAATGCATTGCGACGTCAGCTACAGAAGGATGGCCTAATCGGAAAGAATGAAAAATACTTCAATTTCCATATGGAGGCAGATCGTATAGAAGTGGATGACAAGCGTATTGCTGACAACTACTATGATCGTTACCGGAAGCTTATTGAGCGTATTAAGGGAAAGGAAATGACGTTTCCATATACGGCGAGCGTTGTGAAGAGTTAGATGAATCGTGAATCATTAGTATAATAACTTATCGAACAGATTTAAGAACTCCAGAGGGGTGATACAAAGGCTATAGTACTAATAGTCAATGTAACTTAACGAAGTAGCAGCATTTTTTTGGTCATGATAAACCTGTTCGAAACCATTGTAAATAAATAGACACCGGAGGCAACGTTTTTATCGCGAGAATCTTTACCGTTCCAGATCTCGGCATGAGCGCCAGCAGCTTTGTACGAGTCTACCAGCGTTGTCACCTCAAGACCTAAGGTGTCGTATATCTTTAGTGAAACCTGGCTTCCAATTGGAATCGAATACTTGATTGTGGTGCTGGGATTAAACGGATTGGGATAATTTTGAAATAGTTGAAAACCGTCCGGTTTAATCTCCGCTTCGCTGCTTATGCCGACGACCGTTCCGTATTGGATTCCCGAAAGAATGCAGCCGGTTAGCAATTGTGAATACTCTGGTGGGGAAACAGGTGGATCGCCAAAATGTCCTATAAAGCCAGGGCCAAAGCCTTCGAGGAGTGATAGCTGAGAAATGGCGAGTCCATCGAGAACGAAGTAACGTTGGGTTACTATTTCGCCAAATATTGAAATGTTGTTCATTGCAGTCATTGTCACCTGTGTAAAAAGTCCCCATGAAACGGGCCACGTCTCTCCGACTATTGCATCCAGTTTGTAAATCGGATGTTCTTGCATGACGGCTTCATCATAAAAATAAATGAACTGCGAATCTACCCGGACAAATCTGCCGAGGGTTGCATCGAATCCAGTCGTGCCGGGACCGACCAATTGCCAATAGGCCTGGCCGTTTGAAAAGACAGTATCGCTAACAACCTCAATGGCTCCTGTAGACAATTGCCCGGATGAATACACTTGAAAACTCCACTGATTTGCATTTTCCAAAGGAAAGCTGCTTTGGCCGTGAGTGGAGGTTTGAATTAGAAGCAAGGTCAATGCAGCGAACAGTAGAGTCACTCGAAAATGAACCATCATAAACTCCCGCAATACTTAGCTAATTCTCAAAAATCTAGCTATGGCTCCAATCATCCGGATTGGAGCTGTCATTCGGTGAAAGACCAATAATATCGCCCTTTGTATTCACGCCTAATCCAACTACTGTACGATTCACATAGTTGAAGTAACTTACTACCTGATTCAGCTCAAGAATCTCGCCATCGCAAAAACCGGCTTTCCGCAGGCTATGAATATCTTGTTCAGTTATGCTGTTGTGTTCCAGGGTTAGCTTTCGCGCATACTGGCTTCCGGCCAACTCTTTACCGGAAAAGAAATTCGCAAGCTGATCCTGATCAACCGCCTGCTGGAATTTTTCTGCGCGAGCATCATCTGTCAACAGGCGCTTAAACCCCGCAAAGTGATGCTCCACGCAGTAGTCGCAGGCATTTAGATTACTTACATAAACACCCAGCGCTTCCAAATACCACTTCGGCAGAGTGTTGTTCGAATTATGCAATACGTTTTTGTAGAGTGTCATATGACCAAGCAGAGAATGAGGTCGCAGGCTGTGAATCGACATGACGTTATCTACATTGTTGCCAGGACCTTTAATTTTGTCGTAGATACGTTTTAGTTTCGCATCGGCATCATTATAGCCTATGACTTTTATCCAGCTCATACGAATCCTCGCAGCGTTTTTTTGAAAAACAATAAAATGTCAGTTCATAAAAAGTGGTGTGATACTTTCAATATAGAAGTGGGGTAGTTGGAAGGCAAGTGCTGTTTGGTGCGGCATTGAAACAAATAATACAAGTTTTTGCTTGTGTTATTTGTTGAATTGATTTATAATCGAATAACAGATCACGAACTCCTAAATAACACATAACAGAAAAGAGGATGCCTATGTTAAGCTGGACGTTGATTCTTTTTGGTATTGCTGCAGTCGGCGGCGTTGTTTTGGCAATGAATATTTTTCAGGGAAAAGAACTACCCATGCCATTGTCCATTGTCCATGGTGTTGTTGCTGCAGGTGGTTTGGTGCTACTTATTGCGGCCCTATTTGGCAGAGAAAACATGGGAATGGCAGGATGGGCTCTGGGTCTGTTCGTATTGGCTGCCCTTGGTGGATTTGCATTGTTTTCGTTCCACTTACGCAAAGTAGAACATCCCAAGGCTTTGGTTGCGGCACATGGCTTACTCGCGGTTACAGCATTTGTAATTCTACTCTTTTCAACACTCTAAAAAGGAAGCCCCCATGGCATCAGGCGCCAGATTATTCGGACATCCCATTCATCCACCATTAACCCACTTTCCCGTAGCGCTCTGGTCGATATCTTTAGTGTGGGATATACTTGCGCTTTGGCTTGGTGAAGCGATCTTTTGGCATATAAGCTTCTGGAGTATCGCTGCCGGTTTGCTATTTGCATTACCGGCCAGCATTACCGGTCTCATTGAATTCATGAATGTTCCTGTAGAGCGGAAAGCGGCTCAACAAACCGCAACCTGGCATATGATGGCCGTTATGCTTGCCGCGTCGGTTTATGCTGCAAGTTTATTTCTACGAGGATCGGTGATTATTCCCCCCCCTGAAATGATGTTCCTGATATTGGCCGTGTCCCTCTTTGGATTTCTTGCTCTTCAGGTAGGTGGTTGGTTGGGTGGGCATTTGGTATATCACCATCGTATCGGCCTAAATAAATCAGAGGATAGTGATGAGACTCCAGAATGAAGCTGTGTGTATTGAAATAAACGATTGTGAATTGAACTATTGTGCTTAAGGAATCTTGAATGGCTACGACGAATGAATCAACTATTGCACTTTATGCAGAGGCTAACCTCCCCACGATTTATGGTAATTTAAAAGTGTCCGTTTTTCGAGATACCAAAACAGCTAAAGAACATTTAGCGATTTTAAATGGAAAACCGCAGGGAAAAAATAATGTTCCGGTGCGCCTGCATTCAGAATGTTTGACCAGTGAAGTTTTAGGTTCGCTGAAGTGCGACTGCCGAGATCAGCTACAGTTCGCTTTGAATTACATTTGCGAACGTGAATGTGGCATTGTATTATACCTCAGGCAGGAAGGCCGCGGTATAGGTCTTGGAAACAAGATACGCGCATATGCACTTCAAGAAGCGGGCCTTGATACCGTTGATGCGAACGTGAAGCTTGGGTTTCCTGATGATCTGCGCAGCTATGATGTCGCAGCCGATATGCTGGCTAAACTAGGTGTTAACTCGATCAAGCTATTGACCAACAATCCACATAAAGTTGCAGCTCTACAGCAGCTCGGGATCGAGGTTGCGGAGCGAATTCCAACGACTATTGCGGCTAATCCGCTAAATGAAAACTATTTGCGCACCAAGGTAAACAAATCCGGACACCTGATTCAACTTGAAGAAATTGATCGTGTATTAGACATGACCGGCTAAATAAGGATATAAATGAGTCAATTGAATCTGCAGGAATTTCCCGAAATACGTCGCTCAATTCTTTCCTATCTTAAGCAAAACGGATCTGCAACTATCGCGCTGTTGTCTGAAGAAAATAACGTTAGTTATGAGGCCATTCGCCAGCAAATTGTTCAATTGAAAAAGGATGGCTGGATTATCTCACGACTGGAACGTCCTGAGACGGTACGAAGTGGTCGGCCATTGAAGCTTTATTCTTTATCCACTGCCGGTGATCATCTCTTTGAGAAGCAATATGATGAACTTGCAATGGAGTTGATTCGAACAACGGCTGATAATTTAGGTATGGAGGCATTAAAAAAATTGCTGGCGGCTCTAACCGAAACGCGCGTTCGTCAATGGGAACCGCGCTTGGAAGGTTTGTCGCTTGAAGAGCGATTAGCTGCCCTGCAGGAAATCTATCTTGAGGGCGATCCATATATGAAGGTTGAGAAAAAGGGTGGTGAGCTTTTTCTTGTGGAGCGGAACTGCCCCTTTTTAAACGTGGCACATAGCTACCCCATGATGTGCAGCGTAACAGTATCTACCTTAAGTCGGCTGCTGGGTGTGAGACTCAAGCGCGAAAAGAAATTCCAGAAAGGCGATGGATGCTGCACCTTTCGCGTTTTACAGAATCAGCCGGTCGATACAAAGACTTTTCGCTTTGAACTGGAAGATGCGACAGACGGTTAAGAAGGTGTCGCATTCCCCCCAGAGGAATGCGTTTGAGTGGAAAGGTGCTTATTTCCCATGAGAAACCCCCGTTGATGGTTTCCTTTAATATTGGTTGATCTGTGCAAATGTCTGTATGAAATGTTAAAGAGGAGATTTGCTGAGGTCTGTGATTCATTCCGTGCAATTAACTTGAGATTTATTCAATAGAGACGACTCCGTGAAGTGGGGTATTTATTGCTCTGAACTCTGGTAAATCTCACTTGAGTCAACTATGATCATTTTGTCTGTCGATGATAATTTTGGAGGATAGATATGATATTCTTCCATTACTATCTTCCTTAAGAAATAGCAAGGCGAGCCTACCTACTGAATTCGAATACAAAAACTATGAGTTTATTCTATCTTTACTTTAGAGTTCTGAAGAATAAGTTTTTTCTCGAAATCAACCAGCCAATGGTCACCATATTCAGGCGCATAGCGTATACCGTTTTCTTCTTTAATCGGCCAGCCGAAAAAACCAGGATTGTCTGTTTCAAGGAATACCTCAAAAAGGAAAAGCGAGTCTGTCTCTTCGGTATGAAATGAGTGCTGCATGGCGAAGGCTCGTACGTCGCCTTCTGAGTCGGTTGACCTAAAGCCCCAGTAATACAGCTGCTCATTATACTCAATGGGTGAAGAAAGATAATCGTTAAACTTCGGTAGATGAGCTGCTACGGGTTGTTTTGTCTTAGCTTTAACGTCATAAATCAAATAGTCAACGGGATAACCGTAAACCGCCCCGGGCGAGACGTCGTAACCTTTGCCGCAAATTATTTTCTGATAAATGACGTGACCACTTGATGTGAGGGTTATAACTGATATTACGTCAACTGTATCAACAAATACACCGTTTACCGATAACAAACCAAAAGTGCCGGATGAGCTATGGCTTTCATATTTCGCACTATCGGAGATAGCGATTTGAATCGTATTGTTCGATGTCTTATCTGATGCCTCATTATTACTCTGCGCGGAAAGGTTAAAAATCAAACCAATCACAATCAGCATTGTTTTTAAGTTCATTTTATACTCTCTATTTATAGCTTTCTAAAACTTTTTTTCGAATAATTCTTTTCAGATATTATAAACCCATCAGATAATTCTGAAATATTCTCTATTCTCATGCTATCACACTGGGCATTCCAACCGGTCTTCTCGTAATAAGCAATAAGCATTTCTGGTCTATATATCGTATTTTCCAACAATACGATATCACCCTCCACACAGTAGCTGCTCATCCGATTGCGCTTGTCTTGATTATGGCTCAGGGACCTGTTTAATGTAGAAAATCGGACCTTGACCTCAAAATGATACATATGTGCAAATGACTACAACATAGTTGAAAGAGATTCGCTCCCCAGTCTGCTAGCTTTTAATAGTTGTTGAAACTGAATAAGCGAAAGTCAATTTATTCAAATCATAAAAGCAGATTATTTAAAAGGAGTATGACCATGCAGACAGTATTAAACCAAAAAGATGTTAGCTGGATCGAATTAACACATGAGCTTGGCAGAGAGTTCGCATCCCGTGAAGCAGCAACCGACCTCAGCGGAGAATTCGTAGAGCAAAATTATCTTCGCTTAAAAGAACATCGCTATTTTGCGGCACTGGTTCCAAAAGAACTGGGAGGCGAGGGGGTATCGCATAGAGAGATGGCAAGCATACTGCGAATCCTTGCGCATTACAGCCCATCCACGGCTCTGGCACTTTCCATGCATCAGCACCTCATTGCTGCAAATGTCTGGAAATATCGCCTCGGTAAAGGCGGAGAGGCAGTGCTGCGTAAGGTTGCCGACAAGCAGGTCGTGCTGGTCAGCACCGGTGCAGGAGACTGGCTGTCATCGAATGGTGAGATGAAAAAAGTGGAAGGCGGCTATCGCCTCTCCGGTATGAAGCACTTTGCCAGCCAATCCGCTATTGCAGACATTATGGTAACCAGCGCTGTTTACGAAGATCCGGATAATGGCCCGCAGGTGCTGCACTTTCCGGTGCCGTTTAGTGCGGAAGGCGTGACGTTAATGAATAACTGGAATACCATGGGCATGCGCGGAACCGGCTCACACTCCATCAAATTGGAAGACGTGTTTGTGCCTGATGAGGTAATCGCCTTATCTCGTGCGCGGGGTGAGTTTCATCCGGTTTGGAATGTCGTTCTCACCGTGGCAATGCCGCTGATTATGGCGGTGTACGTGGGGATAGCCGAACGCGCAGCAGAGATCGCAGTGGAACGTGCTAAAAAGGTTAAAAAATCCTATACCTTAAGTCAGCTTGGTGCTATGAACAATGAACTGGTAACCGCTCAGGTAATGCTGCAAGATATGCTGCGCCTTTGTAACGACTTCGATTTCCAGCCTGTGAATAGCCAGGGACATGAAATTCTGTCGCGCAAAACGGTGGTAGCAAGCTCTGCAATGAATACGGTTCAAAAAGCGGTAGAGATTTTCGGAGGGCAGAGTTACTTCCGTTCTTCGGAGCTTGAACAGCTTTTCCGTGACGTGCAGGCAGCGCAATATCATCCGCTACAGAAAAAAGAGCAGGAACTGTTTTGCGGGCAATACCTAATTGATAATTGCTAATCCCTGACTGTGGATTCGAAAGTGGAGTGTGTATGCCTTACGTTCGAATCCTGGTAAATAGTTCGTCTGATTTTGCAAAATATATTATTTTTGAGATAACTTGAGAGTTTGTGCTTTCAGGTGTGCTCTTTAGGTAGTCAAATTAAATCGCAGTATGGCAGGCTTCTCAAAGTCTACCTAAGTTTTCTGCCCTATTTAAAATGTTATATGAGGAATCTTAAAATGAAGCAATCATCCGCAATTACCTGGATCATTGTCACCTTTATCGCTCTTACCTGTGGCTATATGGTCTTCGCCACGCAAACCGCTTCAGAAGTTAAAACATCGGAGGTAGAGGCGTATTACGATATCGGCAACTTTGTTCAGCCGGTAACCACTAAGTCAAAAACCGCGCAGCTTTGGTTCAATCGCGGATTGGCCATGTGCTATGCCTTTAATCATGAAGAAGCCGCGCGCTGCTTCGAGAAGGCTATCGAGGAAGATCCACAATTAGCGATGGCTTATTGGGGATGGTCTTATGCTCTTGGACCAAATATTAACAATTTGGAAATTCCGGCCGCAGACATTGCACGCGCCGACTCTCTGGTGAACATTGCAGCTCAGCTCGCTACAAAAGCTCCTGAATCAGAACAGCAGCTGATTGCAGCATTAGCAAAGCGCTATTCAAAAAATGCACCTGACGATCGACAGCCGATGAACACCGCCTATTCCGATGCTATGCGTAATCTTCATCAAAACTCACCGGAAGATCCCTTTATTGCCGGTCTGTTCGCGGAATCTCTGATGATTTTGCGCCCCTGGAAGCACTGGTCAGCAGACGGGGAGCCGGCAGAGGAAACGCCTGAGATTGTGTCTCTACTCGAATCAGCTTTAGAAAAAAGCCCGGACTATGCGATGCTGTCGCACCTTTACATTCATGTGATGGAGGCATCACCAACCCCGGAGAAAGCACTGGAGGCCGCAAATAGCCTGCAAGGTGTGATGCCCGGTGTTGGGCACCTGGTTCATATGCCTTCACATATCTATGTACTGGTTGGGGATTATGAGAAGGTCATCAGCTCAAATCAAAAAGCAATTGAAGCAGACAAACTTTATCTTGAGCGTGAGGGGGCCGAGAACTTTTACTCTCTCTACCGCATTCACAATTATCATTTCCTGGTTTATGGTGCCATGTTTGACGGCCAAAGCGAACTGGCGCTTAAAACGGCGCGTGAAATACCTAAGCAAGTACCAGAAACAATGCTGAAAGACTGGTCAGATTTTCTCGATGCCTTTATGCCGACGGCACTGCATGTGCTCATTCGCTTTGGACGCTGGGAAGATATACTTGCTGAACCTGAACCAGCTGATTATCTACCGGTTTCCCGCGCCATGCGTTACTATGCCCGTTCCGTTGCATATGCCGCAACTAATCGCGTTCCCGAAGCAGAAGCAGAGTATGAGGCATTTCAAAAAGAACGCGCCAGAGTGCCGGAAACCAGCATTCTCTTTAACAATACCTCGCTGAGTATTCTGGATGTTGCAGAAAAAATGGCTGCGGGCGAGATTGCCTATCGCAAGGGTGAGTTCGACAAGGCGTTTGCTTTGCTGCGCGAAGCCGTGCAGCGTGATGATGCGTTGAATTACGATGAGCCCTGGGGTTGGATGCAGCCGGCAAGACACGCTCTCGGCGCTCTGCTATTAGAGCAGAATAAGACCGAAGAAGCGGCTAAGGTGTACCGTAAGGATTTGAAAAAGCATCCTAAAAACGTATGGGCGTTGCAGGGCCTTGCAGAATGTCTTGAACGTCAGGGAAAGGATGAGGAATCTGCCAGGCTGAAAGAGCAGCTTGCTGAATCAGCGAAACGCGCTGATGTAAAGGTAGACCGATCGTGTTTTTGCCGAACAGATGTTGAAGAATAATGATGAAGTATGACTGATGATTTGGGAGCCTTCAATTCTGAGCTCCCGAATTATTTAAAAGATAACTCTACGTTTATTTTAAGAATTTCCCTCCGCGCTTTGGAATAGTTTTACGTAATTGCCTCCGTTATTAATTCAAATTATTGAAATCGAATGAGAACCATTTAAATGCATTATCTGCCTGCCTATTGATGTCCGTCATATGGAAGCGCCGATGATTATCCTATCTTGCAGCCGTTACTGTAAATCAATGCACATTGTACATCTCTCATGGCTGAAAATTGAAATTTTGCCAGTCAAACCGGACAAGCTGTTTTGCAATATTTCTTTCTCGATAGACGCTTGGTGAAGTTGAGGAAGTTTATTACTTTATGCAGGAAAAAGAGACTACGTACGACAGTCGCTCGCTTTTAAAAAGTAAGATCGTTGCTGTCGTGTTTTTTTTAAGCTTCCATGCCTTTGCTGGGAGTGGCTTTTCATTCTGAAATATAGCCAGACAAACCCAAAAATATTCAAATGATTGCGTTGCTGACACAAGTTTTTATTTTCCTTACTCTTTTCAGAATTTGAAAATAAATTGTGCAATCCATTTTCTCTCTGGCAAATATAATTACGCGTTAAACTTTAGCATCTGCTTTTCGACTATTTTAGGAGCGGCTTTACCACACTTTACAGATTTTTTACTGTGAAAGAGATGCGATCCAATGAGGTCTATGAGATAAAAGCCGGAATCTCCTGATTTAGCAATACGTGAAACCTGAATTGTCACAGAATATAACAGTTGAAAACACAAAGCGGGAAAACATGAACGAACCGTTGAAAATTGGCATTGTTGGTCTTGGTAAAATGGGCGGTATTCGCGCCAAAACCGTTCGCGAGAACGAAAATACGATCCTGGTCTCCGGAACGGATACGGATTTAAACCGCAAGGGTTTTGAGGATATCGAACTCCTGCCTGATTATCAGTCCGTCATTCATTCTGGTGTAGATGCCGTAATTGTCTGCACGCCGAATCGCTACATTCCGGAGGTTAGCATTGCTGCTCTGGAAGCTGGTAAACATGTATTTGTGGAAAAACCACCCGGTAGGAATATGGAAGACATTACCCGGATTATAGAGGCGGAAAAACGCCATCCGGATCAGGTTGTAAAGGTTGGTTTTAATCACCGCTATCACTATGGTATTATGGAAGCAAAAAAGATTATTGAAAGTGGCGTTTACGGTAAAATTCTATGGCTACGCGGTATTTACGGTAAGGCTGAGGGGTCTGGAAATCCCAACGAATGGCGCGATGATCCGGAGATATCCGGTGGCGGCATTCTGTTCGATCAGGGCATTCATATGCTGGATCTCTTCCGACATTTCTGCGGTGAGTTCAGCGAAATAAAAAGCATGATTACCACTGCCTATTGGGATACTGCTCTGGAGGATAACGCCTTTGCACTTCTGCGTGATGAACAGGGACGAATCGCCATGCTGCACAGCTCTTTTACGCAGTGGAAACACCGTTTTCTGATTGAAGTATTTCTGGAGGATGGCTATGTGATTGTCGACGGTATGCCTTCCTCAACTCGAAGTTATCGCGATGAATGGATTTATCATGCGAAAAAACATACCGGATACGCGATTGGAAATCCGCATGAAGAAGCGACTTTTTGCAACATCGATCCTTCATGGAAGCTTGAGTTGGAAGAGTTTGTCGACTGTATTTACAATGATCGTCCTGTTAAAAATGGTACCACTCGTGACGCTTATGAGACGATGAAGCTGGTCTTCGGAATATATTCTGCGGATGATAAGTTTCAGGCCGAGCAGAGTGAAAAGCTTAAGCAAAGAAAGGGGTAACGGTTCATGAAAAACGATACCCCAATTGGCGTTGCATCCCGATCCTTTTCAAAACACCCGATCTTGCGGGCGGAGCTGGAAGAACGTTACTCCAATGTAAAGTTTAATGATGAGGGGCTTGCATTAAAGGGAGAAACGTTCATTGACTTTGTCCGAGGTCGCCGTAAAATGATCACTGCTCTGGAAACAATTGATGAGGCCTTTCTATCGGCCGTGCCGGAGCTGGAAGTGATCAGCAAATATGGCGTTGGGACGGATATGTTGGATAAGCAGGCGATGATTAAGCATGGTGTGCGGCTTGGCTGGTGTGGCGGAGTCAACAAACGCTCGGTAACGGAGCTCGTAATTGCATTTATGACATCTTTGCTGCATCTGGTTCCGCAGCTCGATCGTGAGCTGCGCGCGGGAACCTGGAAAAACCGTAAGGGGCGCTGTCTGACTGGACGTACGGTGGGAATTATCGGCTGCGGGCATGTTGGCAAAGATCTTACCACTATTTTAAAAGCCTTTGGTTGTAAGGTGCTGGCACACGACATTCTGGACTTTCCGGAATTCTATGCCGAGTATGATGTAGAAGCGGTTGATCTGGAAACTCTTTTGAAACGATCAGATGTCGTAACGCTGCACGTTCCTCTGGACAAGAGCACGCGGCTGATGCTAAACGCCGATCGCCTGGCGCTGATGCGCGAAGATGCCATTCTGGTAAATGCCGCCCGTGGTGGCCTTGTCGATGAACAGGCACTGAAGCAGATGCTGAAGGACGGACGCCTGGCCGGTGCAGCTCTTGACGTATTCGATCCGGAACCACCGGTTGATCAGGAGCTGTTGTGTTTGCCGAATTTTCTGGCTACGCCTCATATCGGCGGGAGCTCGGAAGAGGCAATTCTGGCAATGGGACGGTCGGCAATTGCCGGTTTGGATGACAATACACTGCCCTCCGAAAACTATCCCCCCGCCGGTTAATAAAAAGCTATCGCGCTAACAAGGAGATAAATGAATGGCGATTGAAGAACAACAGTATCCCGATATGCAGGCAGCTGCACATGCGCTTGCCGAGCTATTGGGTGCTGATCTGAAGAATGCAGTAGCAAAAAAAGGACAAGCGTCGCTGGCTGTCTCTGGCGGGAGAACACCAAAACTGGTTTTTGAAAAGCTGCGACAATTGGAGATTGATTGGTCCAAAGTGACAATTACGCTCATTGACGAGCGCTGGGTTGCCCCGGATCATCCCGATAGCAATGAAGGTCTTACTCGCAACTATCTGATGCAAGGCGCGGCAAAAGAAGCTGTTTTCGTGCCGATGTATGGCGGGGAAGACACACCTATGAGCGGGCAGGAAAACTGTGAGAAGCGTCTGCAAGACATGTCTCTACCCTTTGATGCAGCTTACCTTGGAATGGGGCCGGATGGCCATTTTGCTTCCTTGTTCCCCGGAGATCCGGCAGTTCACGTTACCGAAGGACGGTGTGTAGGTGTTCCCGCAACAGGCGACCGTGTTGCCCGGATGTCCCTCACTGCACCGACGGTTATGAACAGTACGACGGTATATCTGCTGTTCTCAGGCGCAGATAAACACGAAAAATATGCCCAGGCAAAAACCGATGGTACGGTGGAAGAAATACCACTGCGGCTGGTGCTAAGGCAAAATGATACGAACGTGAAGGTATTGATGGCGCCCTGATGCCCATTGAAAACGCAATATTCTGATATATAAATGACTATCCTGTTTACATAATCTAATCCGGGACATTAAACCCCTGATTGCAAGTGAGGAGTAGCAATGCGAAAAAATAAGGTGAAAGAAATTTGGGCCAGTGGTGGTGCGGTTATAAATGGCTGGTGTTCCATCCCCAGCTCATTTTCAGCGGAAGTTATGGCTCATCAGGGATTCGACTCAATTACGATTGACATGCAGCATGGTCTGGTTGAATACCAAACGGCTGTTACCATGCTTCAGGCAATTTCAACGATGGATGTGGTTCCGCTAACACGCATTCCCTGGAAGGATCCGGCACGCATCATGAAGATTCTGGATGCCGGTTCGTATGGTATTATTTGCCCGATGATCAACAATGCAGAAGAAGCCGAAGAACTGGTTAGCTACTGTAAATATCCACCTTGGGGTGTGCGTAGCTTCGGTCCTATCCGAGCCAAATACTCCTCCGGAGGCGCGACTCATGGCGGTGGCGACTATCATGTCGATGCCAATGAGGAAACGCTGGTAATCCCGCAGATTGAAACCCAGGCCGCTGTTCGCAATATCGATGAGATTTTGCAGGTTAAAGGAATCAGTGCGATCTATATCGGGCCGTCAGACTTATCAATGGCGTTTGGAAAAGAACCGCGTAAGGGCCAGCAAGATCCAGTTGTAGTAGAGGCAAAGGCAAAGGTCCTTGATGCCTGTAAACGTCATAAGGTTCCGGCCGGTATTCACACCAACTCTGTAGAAGTTGCTGTGGACCTGATTAAACAAGGTTTTCAATTTACTTCACTGCAAAGTGATGATCGTTTTCTGAGCAAGCGAGCTAAGGAAGAAGTGGACGCAGTTCGAGCAGGACTAAAAAAAGGCTAGAAAGAGGTAAACATGACCTTTCCAGACAAGAAATACAGCGGTGCAGCGATCTATACCGAGAGCTATTTTGCCAAGCTTACTGAGGCTGCTGCTACCGTAGATGGCGAAAAAATGCAGCAGGCTGCCGATATTCTTACCGAGGCTTATAAAGAAGGCAGCATGGTATACTCATGTGGGAACGGCGGTTCGGCGGCTATTGCCAACCATCTCGTTTGTGATCACTGTAAATTGGTGCAAACGGATACTCGCTTAACCCCGCGGGTCGTCTCTTTAAGCTCAACCGTAGAGATTATTACCGCAATCGGCAATGACATTTCCTACGATGATGTATTTCATTATCAAATTCAGTCCCTGGGAAAACCCGGCGATGTGCTGATGACCATTAGCTCATCCGGTGATTCCGAGAACATCGTTCGTGCCGCTACCTGGGCAAAGGAAAACGGTATGAAGGTGATTTCCATGACCGGCTTTTCAGGCGGCAGATCGGCTGGCATCGCAGACGTGAATTTACACGTGACGGCAGATAACTATGGCGTTATTGAAGATGTGCACCAGTCGCTGATGCACATTCTTGCGCAGTATGTCCGGCAGTCACACATGGATGAAGATCTGATTAAGGAACGCAAGTTCTAAAACACCAGTATGCAGTGTAGGTTTTTGTATTTACAACGAAAAAGCGCCGTTTCGATATTTCTCCGAAACGGCGCTTTTTTATATTGGAACTATCTTCAGGATTTGATTAAAGCACCTGCTTATTTACTACCACAGCCGGATTGAGTGTTTTGCCCTTCAGCACGGAAAGCATGTTCTCGCTCGACTGAAATCCCATATTTTTAAACGACTTATTCGACATGCCGCCGATGTGGGTCGTGAAGATGATGTTTTCCAAGGTAAAGAGCGGGTTACTCATGTCGGGCGGTTCTGCTTCAAATGCATCTAGTGCTGCACCGGCCAACCGTCCGTTCTTTAAGGCTTCATACAGATCCTGTTCATTGACAATGCCGCCGCGTGCAGTATTGATAACGTAGCCACCGGGCTTCATCATCCCAATGGTGTTTTTGTTGACCAAATTCCGGGTTTCCGGATTGAGGGGGCTGTGTAGACTCACAATATCTGCCTGTGCAAAGAGTGCCTCGGGATTGTTTACCTTGGATACATGCGGCTGCAATTCTTCCGCGGAATTTGACGGATGATATGCAACAACGTTTATGCCAAAAGGCGCCGCCAGTTCGGAAAGCCGTCGGGCAATATTTCCAAAACCGATCAGACCCAGAGTTTTACCGGTTAATTCTTCTCCACTGTAGCCCTTCTTGTCAAAAACACCGCTGCGAATACGTTTGTCTTCAGAAGGAATACGTCTGGCAAGGCTTAATATAAGTGCAAGCGCGTGTTGGGCGACAGATTCGAAATTGGCATAGGGCGTATACAAAACCGGAATACCACGTTCCGTAGCAGCGTCCTTGTCGATATTGTCGGTTCCAACGCCGTGCTTACTGATCACTCGCAGGTTTGGCGCCGCATTCTGAACCCCGGCAGTAATCTTTCCCTGTCGCACAATAATGCCATCCGGGTTAAACGCTTTGAACTTGCGAATTAGGTCTTCACTGCTATCACTGGCATCGCCAACTTCAACAATGCAACCTTCATTGGTCAAAAATTCTACTGCCTCGGCTGCGATGCCGGAACCGGTCAGAAACACCTTATAGCTCATATCATTATCCTTTGTGACAGATAGTTATTTTAAAGTTGTTTATATTACACATAGCGGATTGGATGCATAACTTACGTAATCGGTAATATGAGTTCAAAGTTGAAAATATGACCGCTGTAGCGCACAAAGACATGCAGACAATATGGAATAGGAACATTGGAAGACTTGATGTTAGGTGTTGAAATCGGTGGAACGAAGCTGCAGGTCGGCATTGGGCCTCGCAAGGGGCGTCTGCTACAGGTTCTCCGTAGAAAAATAGATCCGGAGAACGGTGCTGCTGGAATTCGCGCGCAATTAATTGGGCTGGCAAATGAATTGGTGGAAAAACATAGTGGTTGGAGCCGCATCAAGCGAGCAGGCATTGGCTTTGGTGGCCCCGTTCTCGCGGCGACAGGGGTTACGGTTAAATCCTTTCAGATAAATGGTTGGGAAAGTTTTCCGCTGTGCGAATGGGCACAGAAAGAATGGAATATTCCGGTTGGGGTGCAAAACGATGCCAGTACGGCAGCTATAGCCGAGAGTGTTCATGGCGCGGGGCGCCACTGTTCACGCTTGGTATATATTACCATCGGCAGCGGTATCGGGGGAGGATATGTTGTTGATAGAAAGATCGATGAAGGGCAGGGGACAGGGGGAATGGAGATCGGCCATACCTGGGTGCCGCATCCGACCAATGGAGAGATTGTGGAATTGGAAAATTTGTGTTCCGGCTGGGCTATTGGCCGCCGGGCCCGCGAAGCTGCAGCGAAAGAGAAAACAAGTTTAGAAGATCTGGCGGGCAGTATATCCGAAATTGATGCAAAGATAGTTTATTTGGCCGCCGAAAACGGTGATTCTGTTGCTTTGCGAATAATCCATGAAACCTGCTTTATGCTCGGAATTGCATTGGGGAATCTGCTGAATGTCTTACACCCGGAGCGTCTTATTATCGGCGGCGGGGTATCGCTGATGGGGAACATATTCTGGAACAACCTGAGGGCTGAAATACAAAAACGCGTTCTACCGCTCTTTTGGCCGAAGATTGAAATTGTCCGCGCAGATTTGGGTGAAGAAGTGGTCGTGACGGGGGCACTATGCTTGTAAATATGAGGTCTGACTGCTGCAAACTAGATACACACGTTCGACTCCTGGCCCGGATTTTAAGATGAGAACTCCCTAAAAGCTTGCCTGAGAACTCAGGTTTTCCCGGCATATATTCTGTTGAATGGCTGTATGTGGCGATTTGTTTGTTGTTGATTGCAAGAGTACTTGACATTTCCGAATGAAGTGTTATGTTGCAATAAAGACCCCGGGAGTCCGGCATGCCTTCATCTAAAAATTGCTATCAATTTAAAATCACGCTTCAGCATATCGATCCACCAATTTGGCGGCGAATTAAGGTTCCGGAAGACTATACCTTTTGGGATTTGCACGTGGCTATTCAGGATGCCATGGGTTGGTGCGACTGCCATCTGCACGCATTTCGAATTGGCAAGGGAAGAGGAGAGCGCACAGAAATAGGTGTTCCCGCCAGTGGTTTTGATGATGCCGAAGTTTTGCCCGGTTGGGAAATTCCGATTCGTGATTACTGTAAGAGTTTGGATACCTCTTTTTCATACTTGTATGATTTTGGTGACGGCTGGGAGCATGCGGTTGTTCTGGAAGATGTATCTGCTCAGAAGCATGGAATAAAATATCCGATCTGTGTAGATGGCGAGCGAGCTTGTCCGCCGGAAGATTGCGGTGGAATTCCCGGTTATATTCACCTGTTGGAAGTGCTCGATGACAAATCGAATAGCGAATACGCGTCAATGGTAGACTGGCTGGAAACTCATATCATCAACTACTTTCCCTACGACTCTTCAAAATTTAAGTCCAAGGCAGTTCGCTTCGACAATCCGCGCACGCGTTGGAAGCTGGCCTTTGGCGATAAATAGCTATCTTATTATCCCTCAAAAAAACTATTCTGACTTCGTTAATGCTGACATTAATTTCTTGAGAAGTGCTTCGAACTGTCTGGATTCCGCTGACGATAATTCTGTTATTGACCCTGTCGCCTCCTGAAAGCGAACCTTTATTGCCTGGTCAATTAAAGCTTTGCCTTCCGCAGTTAGCTTTACGGCCTTAATCCGCCCATCATTTGGGTCTGGCTCACGCGTTATGTGTCCTGCTTTTTCCAGACGGTTTAAGAGAGTTGTCATAGCTCCGGAGGTAAGCAGCACCGAACCAAGCAGTTCGGTTGGTGTGAGACGATAGGGGGCACCACTTCTTCGTAAGGTTGCCAGCACGTCGAGGTCGGTATAATGCATGCCAAATGGCTTTAGTGCCGCACTTGCCCGCTTTTCGAGCAAATTCCCTAACAAAATGATACGCCCAACTACCGCCATAGCGTCTGTATTTAGTTCCGGACGTTCCTCTTCCCATTCAGCAATAAGGCGATCGATCAAATCTTGCATGTTGTACCTGTGGTCAATGGTCAATGGTCAATGGTCAATGGTCACCGCTTCCCCTATTTTCAATCAAATGAAACTTTTCTTCGAAGTCAACGATATCTTTATGTAAAGATAATTATCTTGAGGTAAAGATAAATTGCTGCTCTTTAAAAAAACTATGAACATTTTTTACTGTTTACGAAAGGGATCGCCATGAAAGAGTTATTGATGCTACTGAGAAGAAGCATGTTAAAAACTACGTTGTTTTTGAGTCTATTCGCTCAAGGTACTCTGCTGGCTCAGCCGGCCGCACCAGATAACGGAACGGTTTTGCTAAACCCAATTGAGTTTATGCGTGAAGGGGTGAATCTCGTCGGTGAAGAAGGTTTTATTTTCGTTCCTGAAAATCGCACTGTTGAGAATAGCCGCGTCATTAGCGTGCATTTTTATCGCTTCCCGGCAGTAGAGAAGTCTGGCTTAGCGCCTGTCTTTATTCTACCCGGCGGACCCGGAGGTTCGTATACTTATCGAAACTTTTATAAGTATTACAGTGGCATTCGCGCAGAGCTATGGGTAAAGGAGTTGAAGGCATTGAATAGAAAACGCGATGTGGTGATCGTAAACCAGCGCGGCAATTCACGTCCACCGGGTTTAAACAGTGGCGACTGGCGTTGGGCTGTAGAAAAAGCTGCACCGGATACGCTGGAAACAGCGACTGAAGGGCTAAATCGCTATGCGAAGGGGGTAAAGCAGGGAATCGAGCATTGGACAAAAAAGGGTGTCGACCTTGCCGGATACGATATTATAAATATCAGTGAAGATCTGGAAGATTTGCGGCAGGCTCTTGACTACAAAAAGATTGCCCTGCGTGGCAACAGCTTTGGTTCGCAGTGGTCATTGGCCTATATGAAGCGCTGGCCGCAACATGTTGATCGAGCGATGTTGGCAGGCGTAGAGCCGTTGGATTTTGCATGGGACAGCGCTGCCTGGCTCTGGAAGGCGCTAGAGCGACTGGATAAACGTGCGATAGCCGGGTTGTCTAAAGACATATCCGGAGGCAGTTATCTTGATGCATTTAAGCAGGTAGTGACGCGGCTGGAAAAGTCGAACGCCGAAGTCACTCTTGGCTCTGGAGATGAAGCGATTCGTGTCATGCTTGGAGCAGACGATGTGCGTTCAAGCATTACGGGGCGGCTTGGCAATAGCAGAAGAGAGTCATTGGAATACCTGCCGCAGTTTATTCTGGAGCTGTTTCGTGAAGACTATCGTTTTTTGGCTCACAAGACGGCTGATGACAAAGGATCGATTTTCGGTGGATCTATGATTACGGCGCTTATTGACAACAGTTTGGGAATCAGCGATCGTCGTGAAAAGGTGCTCAACTCTGAATCTGCAATAAAGTGGCTGGGTGATCCGAACGGATATTATAAAGTAACCAGAGGATTGACCCCGACGCCTGAGGTGAATGATGACTTTCGCTTTGAGAAGCCAATAGACATTCCGGTGCTGATGATGCAGGGTGATTTGGATTTTTCCACCCCATATGAAAATGCATTGCATCTTCAGCAGTTTTTGACGAATGGCCATCTCGTTACAATAGTCGACGGAACCCATTCGGCCGTAGGCGAAGCAATTCAATTAAAGGAAGATGAAGCTATGAAGCTGTTTGCTTTCATGGATGCCGATTTTACAACCGTAAGTCCGAAAGACGTGTTTAAGTCTCTTCCCGATAAAATTGAATTGCCGCCACTGGAATTCAAAACGCTGGAGGAAAGTTCGCTATATGAGAAATTTGTAGAAGAGGACTAATCTCGATATAGCCCTTCGGAGAGTTGTCGGGATTCGATACTCTCCGGTAAGCAGGGGCCATTATCATTCATAAGCGGCGTCTACCAGATGACAGGGTAGAATCTTTTACCGGTATTCGGTTGCAGAAGAAAAATGCTGAAAACATACCATTATGGCAACATGACGCGCTTGTATCCGTAAAGCTTGACATATCATAAACGTCAAGGTGTCCTATGAAAAGAATGTTACTTCTGCTATTTCCCCTATTGCTGGCTTCATGTGGGGAGACTGATTATTCAAAATATCTGGAGTATCAAACAGAACTGAAGGAAACGAATCAGCTGGTTTCCAGTGGATTTCCAGAAAGCACCATCACATTTGACTCTTCGTTTGTCTATGTTGGCGCAGAAACCTTTATTTTGTACGACATTGCCCGTTGTGAGATTCATCTGTTTGTTGATGCCGACTCCAATAAAATCGTGAATCGTCTCTACTGGATGCAGTACGAAGGTTATCTGCCCAGTCTGTGGCCGCACTGGTATGAGTATGAAGATGAGCCTTTTCGCACAATGATCGGTGGAAAGGAATTCTACGATGGGGTTAATTTCTACACGGTCGATTCTTCCCGTCAGCATTGGAGCAGAGATTCTGATATCGGACGCGTGTTCGCGTTGATGGAGTCCAACGGCTACACGCTCGATTCTGAAGTCATGCGTATTCGGCTTGTGCATCTTGACGAAGAAGAAGATGATGAGCTGATGATTATGTATATCGAGCGTATGTCGTCGCATGGTTTAACTATCGCATCGTTCGGTGAGAATGGCAGGGAATCTGAACGGTGGAAAGTGGTTTCGCAGGGGCTGCGAGAAAGGGTTCTAGCGGGAATGGATATTGAATTCCATTAAATAAAAAAGACCCGGCTGGTGTCGTTCAGCCGGGATACCGTCTTCGTTTTCTTTACTTCATCAACGTCATGCGTTTCGTTTGAATGGATTTGCCCGTTTTCAAACGTTACATATAAATACCGCTGGTGAGCACGTTACCAAATCCACCTTGGATTTGCCACGCTGGAAGCAGGGATGACCCAGCAAAAAAACACGGTAAATATTCTCTTCAAGAACACCGCTATTATGGCTATCTGCCTTCTTACCTACGCCGCAATGGGTTTTAATCTGATGTATCCCGGGGATTCTATGTTTGGTGAGTTTTTTGGCTTTGCGGGTTTTGAGCATGATGCTTCCTGAGCCTGTTTGAAAATAAGCTAATCTACTGCCCTCCAACACCGGCAAAGAGCTTTTTCAAGCTTTTGTCGGTGTTAAATGGACAACTCGTAACAATTGTAGATAAGTAATGACCAATACCATTTCATTTGCAACCTCAATTAGAATACAGCAACAGTAACGTTTATCAATCTATTCGAGACCCATTCAAATATACTGAATTTTGCGCACTTAGCGTTCCTGCTCCATAACATCACTTCCTACAGAACGACTCCCCCTGACCAATAGTGAATTTTGTCCTATCAAATGATAAGCTTTTACGGAAGTGCCGATTGCCGTGGACAACAGGGAGGTGGTTTGTAATGTAAATTCCCTCAAATTAACTAACTACAGGGTAAAGAGCTATGATGTCTTGCATGCGTCATGCCCCTTTAGAGGGGCTGACTTCACACTTCCGCGTTAATTTACTCTCCATTTTTCTCACATTGTTTTTTCTGGTTTGCTATATTATATTCGGAACTGTCCTGTTAGCAGGATTAATGGACGTGAAATAGAATAGAAAAACAGAAAATACACAATCGACTTTTCAGACAGGAGACCTTAAGCAATGTTAAAGGCCAAGAAAAAAATTTCCAAGAAGGAGCTAAAGGAAGATCAGTTCGTCATAATGACGATGCAGGCTCAGGAATTTTTGCAAAAGAATATGAAAGAAATTGCCATGGCAGTTGTAGGCGTTCTTGCAGTTCTATTGCTGGGATACTATATGATTAGCAGTAGCAATGCCGCTGAAACGACTGCTGCAACGCTACTCTCTCGTGCGCAGCATCAAATGACAACGGGACAGAAAGATGCTTCTCTTGCTCAGATGAGCGCAATTATTGATGAGTATTCAAGCTCTGCCGCTGCGCAAAAGGCCTGCTTTTTCCTCGCCGAACAACATCTAAACGATGGCAATCTGGCTGAGGCCAAGAATTATCTGAACAAATTCATCAGTGATTATGCCGGGTCTGGCGTTATGACGCAGGCTGCTTATGCAAATCTTGCAAACTGCCAAATGCAGGAAAAAGAATTTGCAGCCGCTGCTGCAAATTATGAAAAAGCGGCGAATTTTGACAAAGACTTCCCGCGCGCTATGGCTTATGTTTATAGTGCCGCTGTTGCCTACCGCGATGCAGGCAACAACGCCAAAGCTGCTTCTCTTGCGCAGTCGTTGGTGGATGGTTATAAAGATACTCACAACGATTTCCAGCTTAAAGAACGTGCCGATGTTTTATTAAACGCCGTAAAATAAAATGCGACGAGCAGGTTTTTGAAGCTGCCTTCCTAAACCTGCATTACCCCGTCTATCAAAATTGCCTGCCCATCTATCTTAAGGGTGGGCTTTTTTAATATTCCGTCTACGTGAAATCCTACATTTACCGTTCCACCCATAGATACGTTATTTCCCAGGGCGAGGTGAACTGTTCCCAGCACCTTCTCATCTTCCAAAACAGTTCCCTTAATTTCAGCCTGATCATTGGTACCTACACCAAGCTCGGCAAGATTTCTGGCTTGTGGCCCTGCTTTATCGACCATCGCATTAAAGCGTTTTGCCTGCTCACCACCATCAATTGCTACGGCCATGCCTTTTTCGATGGTGATGCGAATCGGTTCATCCGTAATCAATCCAACACCTGCGAGTGAACCATCTACCACATAAACACCTTCAGCTTCACCTTCACGTGGCATTAGAAAGGCTTCTCCGGAGGGCAGGTTGCCATAGGCACCGCTTTCCAAAACCAGGCCGGTCGATGGTTTGGCGTTGTAGCCTTTTATTGGCAGGCGAATATCGGTTCCGGCAGGGGTCGTGATAGTTGCAACTTCTCCGGCTGTTAAAATGTCGGATATACGTTCGGTTAATCGGGCTATTTTGTGATAGTCCGCTCGCATGCAGCGAACCATAACGTCTTCGGTTATTCCCGGCATGGTGCCGACTCTTGCACCTGCGGCACAGGCATTTCTACGAGCATCGGTATGAGTCAATGACGTTGAGGTCGCACAGATCGCGACGTTAACGTGTTTCATTGCCTCGGCGATTGCAGCTGGAGGCTCCTGACCATTTAGCTGACGGGGCTGCATTTCCATCACCATAACTTCACCGGCCAGATCGGTGCAGACATGCTGTAGCGCTCTGGCAATGCTGACGGTGGGGGTGTCGGTAACAATTAATACAGACTCGGCGGGCTTAATACCAAGACAGTCTCGTGCCGCAATTAATGCGGCTTCTTGCAAGGGGGTCATTTATTGTTCTCCATGTTATCGTTTCAACGGTATCGAAAAAAAAGTTGGATTTTGTGAAGGTAGACGTTAGCTTCCTTTTCAGTGCAAAATAATAACGCTATAGCGCATCTTCCAATGAAAAGAAAATAACGACTTTTGTGTTTTTTTCCATTGCGTTGAGAGATGTAAACGGCTTTATTTAAGTAGGGCAGAGCAAAATAATCCGCTGATGTTTTGCAGACCTGATAAAGTATTTATTATTGTTACCGTTTATTGAACGCAGGAATATCCCAAAAATTGTTTTGACCACCAAGGCTATGTAGATAGCCTTTTTTTGTCGACAAAACTCAGAGTTAATATGCACGCAATAGATTATTCTGAAGCAACATATAAGGACTTGCGGAGACGTCTGGATCCCTTCTTTGCGGATATTCTCGGACGGATTGCCGACTATAACAAGACGTATAATAAAGAGCTGCTTCAGCGCGCTTATGAATTTGGTTTGTGGGCGCATCGCGAGCAGGTGCGTAAATCGGGCGAGCCGTATTTTGAACATTGTCTGCATGTGGCTTTATTGTTGACGGAACTGCGCATGGATAGCGTGACAATTGCCGCAGCGCTTCTTCATGATGTAGTAGAAGATACCGGCTATACGCGTGAAGATATTGCCGAAGGATTTGGGCATGATGTTGCATTACTGGTGGACGGGGTAACCAAAATTACCGAGTTCAGCGGAATAAAAAACCTCGGATACGAATCACGACAGGCCGAAACGTTTCGCAAAATGTTGCTGTCAATGGCTAAAGACGTGCGCGTAATTATTATCAAATTTGCCGATCGTCTGCATAATATGCGAACGCTTCAGCACGTGCCGGCAAAGAATCGCATCCGAATATCTATAGAAACGCGTGACGTGTACGCTCCGCTGGCCCACCGATTTGGCATGGCTAAAATTAAGAGTGAGCTGGAAGATCTGTCGTTTAAGTACACCAAAAATAAAGAATTTACCGAACTTGCCAGTCGGTTGAATCAGAAAAGAGAAGTCCGCGAAGCCTATATCAATACGGTTATTGACCCGATAAAGGCCGATCTGAAGGCTCACAAAATTGCGGCTGATGTGTTTGGTCGTCCGAAACACATTTTCTCGATCTATCGCAAAATGACGGTGCGCAGCAAACCATTCGAAGAAATTTATGACCTGTTTGCAATTCGCATTATTGTTGAGAAGGTGGAAGAGTGCTATTACGTTTTGGGAATTGTTCACAATTGCTTTACGCCGGTTTACGAGCGATTTAAAGATTACATAGCCATGCCGAAATTTAATGGCTATCAATCTTTGCATACCACCATTGTGGACAAGGAAGGTCATATGGTGGAGATCCAAATTCGCACGCAGGAAATGCATCGTGTTGCGGAAATGGGAATTGCAGCACACTGGTTATATAAAGATGGAACGACTGACACGAAAAAAGATGAAATGGAACAGCGGCTGGATTGGGTACGCCAACTGCTGGATCAGTATAAAGAAAACGAAATGGTTGATGCGCAGGATTTTTTGGAATCCCTGAAGATCAATCTGTATCAGGATGAAGTATTTGTATTTACTCCGCAAGGTGATGTGCAGCGTTTGCCCGTTGGAGCAACACCCGTCGATTTTGCCTTTGCCGTTCATACCAATGTTGGTATGACCTGTATTGGGGCGAAGGTTAATGGAAAAATGGTACCCTTGAAATACATACTGCAAAGTGGCGAAGCGGTAGAGATTATTACCAGCTCTAATCAACATCCCAGCCAGGGTTGGCTCACATTTGTGAAAACCAGCAAGGCAAGACATCATGTGAGAAAGTTTTTACGTGAAGAGCAGTTTGAGCATAGTGTGAAGCTGGGCGATGAAATTATCAATAAGTACAGCAAACGCTACAAGGTTAAACTGGATGAGGAAAAATTAAAGGAAGCAGCTCAGAAATTGAACTTTGATGAAACACGAAATCTGCGGGCGGCAGTCGGCAGAGGAGAAGTAACGTTTGAAAAAGTGGCGTCTGCCATAAATCAGGAACCGGTAGCCGAGCGTAAGAGTTCAATCTTTAAAACCATTCTTCCAGGCAGCAAAAAACCTTATGCCGTGCAGGTGCAGGGAATGGACAACGTGATGGTTCATGTTGGGAAATGTTGTCACCCTGTTCCGGGAGACGACATTATTGGTTATATTACTCGTGGACGCGGTGTTACCATCCATCGTAAAAATTGTCCGAACATGCAAAGTCTGGTCGATGTGAAAGACCGCACGATTCAAGTAAACTGGACGGTTGAAGTAGAAGAAACATTTCATGTGCAATTAACGCTGTTGGGTGAAGATCGACAGAATATGATCCGTGATCTTGCCCTGGCAATAGCAAATACCAATACAAATATTTTAAATATGGATATTAAATCCAGAGATAAGTTGGCCGTTGGTAAGCTATTTGTTGAAGTCCGGAACCTCCCTCATTTAACGCGCGTGATTAATGCTATGAATCAAGTGAAAGGCATTATCAGCGTAGAGCGAGTTGAGTCCGGCTCCCCCCAAAACTAAAATTTTTGATGTTAAAATAAGACACTACTCTCGAAGTGGAGGATAATAATGACGGAATACTTGTATATTTCCAAAACGATGTTACAAAAATTAAAAGACGAGCTTAACGAGATGAAGACAGTTAAGCGCCCTGAGCTTTCGCAGAAAATTTCTACGGCTCGAGACTTTGGCGACCTGAAGGAGAACGCAGAATATCATGCTGCGAAGGAAGAGCTCGGTATGCTGGAATCGCGTATCAGCCTAATGGAAAGCAAAATCTCGCTGGCGCGGATAATCGATCTCAAAAATATTTCAACCGATAAGGCCGCTATTTATACAACGGTATCGCTGAAAGACCTGACGCGAAAGATTGAGGTGAAATTTTCTCTGGTTTCACCGGAAGAGTCAGACTTTAGTAAATATCGCATTTCTTACTCCTCTCCGGTTGGCAAAGCGCTGCTCGGAAAAGAGGTTGGCGATAAAGTTGAAGTAAAGGTTCCTGCTGGCATTATGAAGTATGAAGTTCTCAAAATTGAGGCCTATGAAGAATAGGCTGAAACAATTATGCGCGATTAGCGTGTTTTAAAGAGAACATTTTGCGTGGAGGAATCCTTTATGAATGATGAAATAAAGTCCATTAAGAAGCTGTACCGCTCTCGTGTAGATCGCTATGCAGGCGGCGTATGCGGCGGCTTGGCAAGTTACTTTAATATAGATAGCATGCTTATTCGGGTACTGTTTGTGATTTCAGCATTGATGGGTGGGCTGAGTATTTTAGTCTATCTGGCGGCGCTGTTTATTGTACCGGAAGATGAACGAGATATCGCAGCGCGGGATTTGGAAGCTCGTAAGCCTCCTGAAAGCAGCTTTATTTGGGGCGCGGGTCTGATTGGCCTCGGGGTTTTGCTTTTGCTGCGTGAAACGGGAATGTTGCACTATTTTAACTTTGACGATATTTCCTGGAGTAGCATCTGGGCGGTATTATTGATTGCCGGTGGCGTTGCACTGCTTTTTTCGCGCAACGATGAGAATTCAGCGGGCGATAGCTTGACATCAATTACCCGACCGCATCACGATCGCAAGCTCGCTGGAGTTTGCTCGGGTATTGCCTCTTACTATGAAATCGATGTCTCACTTGTCCGATTAATCTGGATCCTGACCACGCTGATCTCCGGTGGTATTGGCTTGCTTCTTTATATTGGCTTGATATTCGTGTTTCCAGAAGAAAACGCAACCAGTTTGTCTGTTGATAATTAACCCCAGATCGCGGCTTTGCCGCTGGTAGTGGATAGGTCGCTTCGCTGTAGGGGGTAGGGACGCTCACTCACTGTTCTTGCTGGTAGGTAATTTTTACCAACTACCAGCCCGACGAAGGAGGGCGACCTACTCACTACCAGCGTAGGCCGAAGGTCGAAGCGTCCTAACTCCCGATTCTCAATTTCCGATTTATGACCTACAGCATATCTTCTTACAACCTGCCGTGATATTTTTATTCGTAAAGCAAAAATTGGTAAAATCAAAAAAACAGCTTTCTTCACCCGCACTCTGAACGTAGTTTCTTTTACTTACAGCCAGTATAATGGAAGGTCTCAGAATTGGATAATTTTGGTCTGCACGATAAGATTGATATTGATAACCGCGAATTCCACGTCCACACCGGAACACTCATTGAATACCGAAAAGTAATCTCAGAAGTTTTTGAGAAGGGCATGTTCCTGATTTCCCGAGAACATGAAATCAAGCTTCGTAATGCCAATCAACCCATTGACTATGACTTTCTAAATTCCATCACCGAGCAGTTTCATCAGGGTGTTATGGATGAGCTGGAAGCACTTTACAATATTGAAGCAAAGCTGGAACGCTACCGCCACCCCAAATCGCATTACTATCTTGGCGTACTCTTTCTGAAACGTCACCTCTATGAAGAAGCGATTAAGCAGTTTAAGCTGGCTATCGAGCAGGACAATAGTTTTGTTAAGGCCTATATGGCTCTTGGCATAAGCTATCTGAAGTTTCGCCAGTTTAAAGCGGCGTTAAATACCTTCGAGCGTGCTCTTTCCGTCAGTGAAAAATACCCTGACTTTCTAAACTACTATGGTCTTGCCTATCTGTTCCTCGGGGACTATGATAACGCAACATCCCTATTTAAAGAAGCAATTCGTTTAAACCCCAGCTATGTGGAAGCACAGTTTAACCTGGGTGTGGTGTTGTATAAATCTGCACTTGATGGCGTAAAAGATCCCAAAGCTGTTGCCGTACCGGCTCGTGTGTCAATTTATTTGAAGCAGGTGCGCGATCTGAAGAAGTATCATATGTATCACTGGCAGAAAGAGTTCAATCAGCTGCTTGAGTTACTAAAAGACAATAATCATGAAGTGATTATACCACAGCTCGAACAGTTTCAGTTACGACTGGTAGATTTGGTTTCTGAGCGTGAGAAAATCTATGAATTTTATCTGCGCTTCTTGTTCGGTGGTAAAGAACTGGATATGGATACAATTAACAAATACGAGCGCTTTTTCTTCGATACCCGTGCCGAGCACAGTCACTATCCGGATTACTGGAATGATTTGGGTACCTTCAATCTTATCAAAAGCCGCAGCCTGTATCTACAGGCCATGAAGGAGTTCGAAAAAACTCTGGAATTGGCGCCTGACTACGAAGACGCGCAGCATAATCTTGAACGAACCCGCAGCCACCAGCAGGGGTTTTTAATTCTATTACGCGCTATTTTGAAGTAAGCTTGCTGTAGTGCTGTCGCTTTAAGCCAATAAGAGCACATCGATATGTCCCGCGTCTTAATTGTAGATAACGAAGAAAAATTTTGTAAGGTCATCAAGGCTTCGCTGGAACTTGAGGATCTGGAAGCAGCCTACTGCACGTCTGGCGAGGCTGCGTTGGAGTATCTGGCAGACCATTCCGTCGATGTCGTTGTTACCGATTTACGTATGGATGGTATGACCGGTATCGAGCTATTAGAAGAGCTTAAGAAGTTTTACCCCACCGTAGAAGCAATGTTGATGACCGCTTACGCCACTCAAAAAACAGCTATCGAAGCGCTGAAAAAAGGCGCAAATGACTACCTCATTAAGCCGTTCGAGATGGACGAGCTTACTATTCGTATAAAGCGCATACTCGAACAGCAGCAGATCGTTGCTGAAAACAAACGTCTAAAGCGCACTAAGGTCGAATCGCCGGTTTTCTTTGAGAAAATTATCGGAAAAAGTAAAAAGATGACCGAGATTTATCGCCTGATCAAGAAGGGCAGTGCTAACGACGCCACGGTGCTGGTGCGTGGGGAAAGTGGTACGGGTAAAGAACTTGTTGCTACAGCAATTCATGAAAGCAGCTCGCGATCAGGTGAAGCGTTTATTACCGTGAACTGTGCAGCCCTGCCGGAGAATCTGCTGGAGAGTGAACTCTTTGGTTTCGAGAAGGGCGCTTTTACCGGAGCGACACATCGTCGCATTGGCAAGTTCGAGCAGGCAGATAAGGGAAGCATATTTCTCGATGAAATAGGAGATATGAGTCTTTCCACACAGGCCAAAATGCTGCGGGTGTTGCAAAATAAAGAGATCTACCGTCTTGGAGGCAACGAGAAGATTACCGTTGATGTGCGAATTATTGCAGCTACGCATCAGCATCTCGAGAAGATGGTCGAAGCAGGAGAATTCCGGCAAGACTTATACTACCGCCTAAACGTATTTCCAATTACTCTGCCACCGGTGCGCGAGCGTAAGGAAGACATACCAGCGCTTATTCATCATTTTATTGCAAATTCCACTGCAAAGGGGATTGCCCGAGAAGCATTGATTCCGCTGATTGACTACGACTGGCCGGGCAATGTGCGTGAGATTCAGAACGCCATCGAGCGGGCTGCCATTGTCAGTGATGGTATCATCTCGGCGGGCGACATCCCATCGACAATTACCGCTGCTAAGTTTGTTGCTGCAAGTAAAACGGGGCCATTTACTCTTCCCAACGAAGGGCTGAAAATCGATGATTTGGAGCAGGATCTTATCCGCCAGTCTCTGCAAATGGCTGAAGGCAATAAAACCCGTGCTGCCGAGCTGCTCGGTATTACCCGCCGCAGACTCTACTCGATGATGGAAAGATTTGGGATAGAGAATTGACAATTGTCCATTGAAGAATGATAAATGATTATTGATGAATTAGGCTCAGAACTCAGAACTCAGAACACAGAACACAGAACTCAGATCGGTGATCAATTTATCTCTAATTCTGCCCGATTCTACCCGTATTTTCTCACTTTTTCTTCTGACTTCATCTCGCTTTGACTCCAACAACGCTCGGCGTGATAAAAACTTAAAGATACAACTCAATCTGTAATTTTCATCATTGCCGACTGCCTGTTTCTGCCCGTTTCTGCCTGTTTCTGCCTGACAGCACGTTAATCTACTCGCTACTTGCGTCTGGAATCTTCCGCCACCCCATTAGCAACAGTTCCTGCCAATTTTCGCCGAAAGTCTGCAAGATTGACAGCCTAATACTGACATGCTGCTGTGCCTGTTGTTTTTAACAATCTGCTTTATCTTCATTTTTATCATAGACTTGTGTGACAGATCAAGGTTTGGCACCCAATTTGATTACTATTTTGGTATAGAAAATACAAAGTAGGTTATGAAGTTATAGAAGGGATGGTGAATACATGAAAATGGACAAATTTACCGTAAAGGCGCAGGAAGCAATTGCAGAAGCTCAACATTTAGTGAGTGAATTAGGACAGCAGCACCTGGAAAGCGAGCATATTCTTGCCACTTTGATAAAAGACTCCGATGGTTTGGTGCCGGTTATCTTAAGACGAATTGGTAGTGATGTCGCAAATATTCAGGGCACGCTTGAACAGGAAATCGAGAAATTCCCTAAAGTGTATGGCACTGCTGGTCAGATTTACGCATCACCGCGTTTTAACCAGGTGCTTATTCAGGCAACGACAGAAGCACGTGAGCTAAAGGATGAATATATTTCAACAGAGCACTTGCTGCTTGCCATATTGGTTGCAGACGATAGTCCTGCCGGACGCGTGTTGCTGAGTGCCGGAGTTGAACGCGTTAAGATTATGACGGCATTAAAAGAAATTCGCGGAAGTCAACGGGTTGTCGATCAGAACCCGGAAGGCAAATACATGGCGCTTGAGCGCTACGCGCGCGATTTAACCGAGCTTGCCAGACAAGGAAAGCTGGACCCGGTGATTGGGCGCGATGAAGAGATTCGACGCGTTATGCGTGTTCTTTCACGTCGGACTAAAAATAACCCGGCATTAATTGGCGAACCGGGCGTGGGTAAAACCGCTGTGGTTGAAGGCATCGCCCAGCGCATTGTCAATGGTGATATTCCGGAGTCTTTGCGTGACAAACAGATTGTTGCTCTCGACCTTGGGGCTCTTATTGCCGGCGCAAAATTTCGCGGAGAATTCGAGGAACGCCTTAAGGCCGTTCTAAAAGAAGTTCAGGAATCGGGTGGACACATTGTCTTGTTCATCGATGAAATCCATACGCTCGTTGGTGCCGGTGCTGCCGAAGGCTCAATGGATGCTTCGAACATGCTAAAGCCGGCGCTGGCTCGCGGTGAAATTCACTGCATTGGCGCAACGACTATAGACGAATACCGCAAGTATATTGAGAGAGATGCTGCACTGGAGCGTCGTTTTCAGACGATTTCCGTTGCCGAACCATCTGTTGAAGACACGATCTCGATGCTGCGCGGTCTTAAAGAAAAGTATGAAGTACATCATGGTGTCAAGATCACCGATGATGCTCTGATTTCAGCTGCCTCTCTTTCCGCGCGCTATATAACCGAAAGGTTTCTTCCGGACAAGGCAATCGACTTAATTGATGAAGCTGCCGCAAAACTGCGCATCGAAGTAGATTCGATGCCGCAGGAACTCGACGAGATAGAGCGACGAATCAAACAGCTGGAGATTGAGCAGGTTGCTCTAAAAAAGGAAAAGGGCAGTGATGCACGCAAGCGACTTGAGAAACTGGAACGCGAATTGGCAAATCTGAAAGATTCGCGCAATGAGCTGCAGGGACACTGGATGATGGAGAAGGAAACCATCCAGGAAATTCGCGAGAATAAAGCAAATATTGAGTCGCTTCGCAGCGAGATGGAAAAGGCAGAACGTGAAGGTTTACTGGAAAAGGTTGCCGAAATAAAATATGGCAAAATTCCAGCTCATGAGAAGCGTCTGCAGGAACTAACCAGTAAGCTCCAGGATGTGCAAAAGGACAGCAAAATGCTGAAGGAAGAGGTCGATGAGGAGCAGATTGCTGAAATTATTTCCAAGTGGACCGGTATTCCTGTTTCGCGCATGCTTGAAAGTGAGCGCGTAAAGCTGCTGAGAATTGAAGAGCGTTTGGAAAAACGTGTTATCGGCCAGAGTGAGGCCGTTGAGGCCGTAAGTAATGCGATCCGTCGCTCTCGAGCCGGCCTTTCCGACAATAAGAGGCCAATTGGTTCATTCATCTTTCTCGGTCCCACCGGAGTGGGAAAGACCGAGCTGGCACGCGCACTGGCCGAGTTTCTGTTCGACGATGAGAATGCAATGGTGCGAATTGACATGTCTGAATACATGGAAAGGCATTCAGTCTCGCGTCTTATTGGCGCCCCTCCGGGATATGTTGGTTACGATGAAGGTGGCCAATTAACCGAGGCCGTGCGTCGTAAGCCGTATTCCGTGGTTTTGCTAGATGAAATTGAAAAAGCCCATCCGGAAGTTTTCAATTTGCTGCTTCAGGTTTTGGATGATGGTCGCCTGACAGACAGTCAAGGCAATACCGTAAACTTTCGAAATACCATAATTATCATGACCTCAAATATTGGCGCGCCGCTGATTCTTGAAAAATCTCGTCATGTTACTGAAGAAAATCGTGATAGCGTTGCATGGGAAATTCATGAAGAGGTTATGGCCTTGCTTAAACAAGAGCTGCGTCCGGAGTTTCTAAATCGCATAGACGAAACGATCGTGTTTCATACGCTGCTGCGTGAGCACATTAAGGAGATTGTGGAGCTGCAAACAATGCGACTGCACAAACAGCTTGAGGAACAGGGTTTAAAGCTGCAGCTAACGGATGCGGCAAAAGACTACCTTGCCAAGCTTGGTTATGAACCTTCTTTCGGTGCACGCCCGTTGAAGCGGGTTATTCAGCGTAAACTTGCCGATCAATTATCAAAAGAAATTCTTGCTGGTCATCTGGTTAAAGGTGACACGGTGAAGATAGATTATCGCAATTATAAAATTACTTTCAAAAAAATTGTGCGGCGTAAGAAGAAGACAGAAGTTGCGCAATAATCTGTTTTTTCTGGGATTAGAAGTGAGAATGGTAATGGAAAAAAGATTGATGTCTCGCGAATATTCTGGAACCTTTTAAATACTACAGGCGTAGATATAACAGTTTTAAGACAAGACTTAAGCGTCAAAAGTATAAGGAGAAAAAGAAAATGAGTAAGAAAAGTATACGTGGTTATGGGCTGCTTCTGGTATTGTGTGGTGTTGTTATAGGATTGGTTCTCGCTTCGGGATTAGGTGTCTCCAATAATTTAGTTGCCTCCCCGGATGCCCCTGCTGCTCCAATGCCGAGTCCGGTTGAACCCTCGATGATGACAATGAGCAACGCATTTGCTGATGTGGCTGAGAAGGTAAATCCTGCAGTTGTAACGATCTCGACAGAAACTCTTCGAAAATCTCGTCAGGGAAATCCGTTTAGCGGGTCGCCTTTTGAGGACTTTTTTCGCAATATGGTGCCGAATCAGGATCAGCGTATGCAGGGGCTTGGCTCCGGTGTAATTGTGAAGAGCAGCGGTATTATTCTAACGAATAATCACGTGATAGATAAAGCAGACAACATTAAGGTTCGCCTGCTGGACGGTTCTGAATACGAAGCAGAGGTAAAGGGAACCGATCCGCGCACTGATCTGGCAGTTCTACAAATTAAGGCGTCTAATCTGCCATCTGTAGAGATTGGTAATTCTGACGCAATGAGAGTTGGTGAGTGGGTTATGGCAATTGGTTCTCCTCTGCAGGCTGAGTTTGCCAGTACCGTTACCGCAGGAATCGTCAGCGCGAAAGGAAGAACCGGCGTTGGGCTGACTGTTTATGAAGACTTTATTCAGACGGATGCTGCGATTAACCCCGGTAACAGCGGTGGCGCATTGGTCAATCTAAAAGGCGAGTTGATTGGAATTAATACTGCCATTGCCAGCCGATCGGGTGGTAGTATCGGGATTGGTTTTGCCATTCCATCTAACCTTGCAAATAAGATTATGAACGATATTGTTGAGAAGGGCAAGGTCGTGCGTGGTTGGCTTGGTGTCGGTATTGGTGAAGTAACGCCGGGATTAGCTGAAATGTATGATCTGCCGAATGATGAAGGCGTTTTAATTAATCAGGTATTGCCAAATGGACCTGCAGAAAAAGCCGGTATGGAAGCTGGAGATTTAATCACAGCAATTAATGGTAAGCGCCTGAAGAACCCGACGGAGTTAACGACAAAAATTGGTTCGACTGCACCGGGAACTGCTATGGAGTTTACGATCTATCGTGAAGGCGACAAGCGCACAATTAACGTGACTCTCGATGAGTATAAGGACGATGCACAACCGTTGGCAAATGCGCAGTCTGATGATCGCGCCTACGATACCCTGGGTCTTGAGCTGCGCAGTGTTGATAACAATTTGCGACAGCGCTTCGGCTTACGTCGGGGAGATCAGGGTGTTGTGATTACCTCTATTGAAGAAGGCAGTTCTGCCGAACGTGCCGGCCTACAGGTTGGTGATCTGATTCACCGACTCAATCGCAATTCAATCAACAGCCTAAATGACTTTATGGCAGTGATGAGTAAGCTGGAGCCGGGACAGACAGTCGCGATGTATTTAAAACGAGATGGACGCCGCCTGTTTACCAGCTTTGAACTACCTCGTTAACCGATAGACTTCAGAAAGCGAATCGATGATTTTCGATTTGCTTTCTTTTCGCCTCTTTGCGTTAATTTTTTCACAAAGTTATTTCTGTGTTGATAATTCTGCCTCTTTTTTATATATATGAAGAGCGCTATATCTTGTGTAGCGCTTCTTGCATATCCAGTCAAAAAATTATCGCTGTAGTATTTTAACATATGCCACTCTGGTGCCGATACCTACAAAATGTGTATTGCCTAATATGATGTGGTACCAGCTATCGACTATTCTATTATTCTGGAGGATTCCATGAGTGAATTCGTAATGACCTTAAATCGTCACCTTGTCGATCAGGAAAGATTGTATCCGGATGCCACTGGTGCATTTACTAATTTGCTCTCGGATATTGCCATTGGTGCAAAGCTGATTTCACATCAGGTGAATAAGGCCGGCCTGTTAGATATTATTGGCAATGTGGGAACAGAGAATGTCTTTGGAGAAGATCAGCAAAAGCTGGATGTTTATGCCGACGAAGTGATGATACGCGCTATGGCCTTCGGTGGAAATCTCTGTGCGATGGCTTCCGAAGAAAATGAAGATTTCTTACCTATTCCAGACGATCGTCCAATGGGTAAATATATATGCTGCTTCGACCCGCTGGACGGTTCATCAAATATTGATGTCAATGTGAGTATCGGAACTATTTTCTCTATTTTTCGACGTACCTCTGCCGATACAGGGCCGGTTTCGCTGGAAGAAGATATTCTACAGCCTGGTTACAGTCAAGTGTGCGCTGGTTATGTGATATATGGTTCCAGCACAATGATGGTATATACAACCGGTGCCGGGGTGCATGGCTTTACGCTCGATCCCTCTTACGGTAGCTTTATTCTTTCACATCCAAAAATGAAGGTTCCTGCTTCTGGTAAAATTTATAGTGCTAACGGTGCGAACTATAACATGTGGGATGAGGGAATGCGAAACTATATGCGATTCCTGCTAAACCCGAATCACAAAAAGTCCAGTCGATATATCGGCTCACTCGTAGCAGATTTCCATCGTAATTTGCTAAAGGGTGGGATTTTTATGTATCCCGGCGATGTGAAGAATCCCAATGGCAAGCTGCGTCTGATGTATGAGGCAAACCCATTGGCCTTTATTATTGAGCAGGCTGGTGGTAGAGCCACCGATGGCAAGCGCCGCATTATGGATATCAAACCGCACGAACTTCATCAGCGTGTACCATTGTTTATCGGTAGCCCGGATGATGTAGACCTCGCCGAAGATTTTTTGACCGGTCGCCGGTCGTCATAATACAAGTTATTGTAGCGTCGCATAATTATGCGACGCTACAAATGCCTTCCCCGATTGCTATTTCATTCAGTATATTACATCCGCCCAAAAAATTAATTTTTCTAATGCCCTAAGCCCGAGGTCGAGATGCTAATCTTCCTTCAACCAGATCCCGCTGCACTTGAAAAGGTGCCAAGCTTTTTTCAGGACATCATTTTATTCAAACTTTTTGAAGTCAATCAAACGCCTGTTACGGTGCTGTCGTTGCTGCTGTTTACCGGCATGTTGCTGCTCTTTTATGTTGCCTCCCGTTTTTTTCGCCGCATTCTTCTTTCTAAAATCGTAGGCCGCGCAAATATTGATGAAGGCTTGCGCTCAAGCATTTCTCGTATTGTGCACTATGTTGTGATGATAATCGGCGTGCTGGTAGCCTTTCAATTTGTCGGAATCGATTTTAGCGGGCTGGCTGTCATATTTGGATTCCTGTCTGTTGGTATTGGTTTTGGACTGCAAAATGTAACATCGAATTTTATTTCAGGACTTATTTTGCTTTTCGAGCGGCCCATTGCTGTTGGAGACAGAGTGACTGTGAATGACCTGGTTGGTGATGTGCTGGAGATTAATATCCGCTCTACAACCATTCGAACGCTGGACAATATCTCAATTATCGTTCCCAATAATGAATTTGTCTCCTCGACTGTTACGAACTGGTCTCACGGAGATCCGCGTGTGCGCTTGAATATTAATGTTGGCGTTTCTTACAACTCCGATTTAGACGCTGTTATTAGAGCACTACAGGAGGTTGCGAAAGAAAACTCTCAGGTGCTCAAGACCCCGAAACCACAGGTTCACCTTCGTGAATTTGGCGATTCTTCCTGGAACATGCAGCTACGTGCCTGGCTTTCAGGACCTGAAAATTTTGAGCCGGTTCGCAATGAACTAAACTGTGCTATCGTTCGTAAATTCAAGGCCTTCGGAATTGAAATTCCTTTTCCACAACGAGATTTGCATTTACGCAGCGGTTTACAAGGCTTAACCTCTATTGCAAAAGAGCCTGCTTAGCAGCTTATGACAGAGAAAAGGGTTGATTTCAGCGGGGCTATTGGTTATTATTTTCCCTTGTATATTCTTGCGAAATCTCTGATGTGAAAAAGGAATGGACATGGAAACCGTTAAAATAAAACAGATTTATCGCGATCCGAAAGCGTATATCGGCAAAAAGGTTTGTCTAAAAGGCTGGATTCGCACGTTGCGCTCATCAAAAGCATTTGGATTTATTGAATTAAACGATGGGTCTTTTTTCAAAGGTCTGCAGATCGTTTTTGATGAGAAGTTGGATAATTTCACTGAAATTGGCAAGTTTACCATTGCTTCTTCACTGATTGTTGAAGGCGAAATTGTGGAGTCTCAGGGAGCGAAACAGCCGTTTGAAATGCAGGCCACTTCTGTTGAACTGGTTGGCGCTGCGGATGCCGATTACCCGCTACAGAAAAAAAGACATAGCTTCGAATACTTACGCACGATTGCTCATTTGCGACCGCGAACAAATACCTATTCTGCCGTATTTCGCGTTCGTTCACTGTTATCCTATGCCATCCACCGCTTTTTTCAAGAGCAGGATTTCGTTTATACGCATACGCCAATTATTACGGGATCCGACACTGAAGGTGCCGGAGAGATGTTTCATGTAACTACAATGGATCTGGCAAATCCTTCCCGCACTGAAGACGGGGCAGTGGATTATAAGAAAGACTTTTTTAGCCGGGAGACCAATCTGACGGTTAGCGGACAGCTGGCCGTAGAAACTCACTGCATGGCTTTTCGCAATGTATATACTTTTGGACCTACTTTTCGTGCCGAGAACTCGAACACAACACGCCATGCTTCAGAGTTTTGGATGATGGAACCGGAGATTGCTTTTGCGGATCTTGCTGATAATATGGATCTGGCTGAAGCGATGATGCGCAATATATTCAGCTATGTTATGGAAAAGGCACCTGAGGAAATGGAGTTCTTTAATCGTTTCATCGACAAGGGCTTACTCGAACGTTTAGATATTGTAGTCAACTCAGATTTCGGGCGGATTACGTACACCGAAGCCATCGACCTGCTAAAGAAGGCAAAAAAATCCTTTGATTATCCGGTACAGTGGGGCACTGATTTACAAACAGAACACGAGCGCTATCTAACGGAAGAGGTGTTCAAAAAGCCGGTATTTGTAACAGACTATCCACGTGACATTAAAGCATTTTATATGCGCCAAAATGATGACAACAAGACTGTTGCAGCTATGGATCTTCTGGTACCCGGTGTCGGCGAGATACTCGGTGGAAGCCAGCGGGAAGAGCGACTGGATGTATTAACAGCACGAATTAAGGAAATGAATCTGCCGGAAGAAGAATACTGGTGGTATCTGGATACGCGTCGTTATGGCACGGTGCCGCACGCCGGGTACGGACTTGGTTTCTCTCGCGCGGTGATGTATGTAACTGGCATGGAAAATATTCGCGACGTGATTCCATTCCCTAGAACACCACGTAATGCAGACTTTTAAATTAGACCTGTTATGAAGAAGAAAAAAGAAGAAGTAGAGCCGGTAGCAGTACTGATTCGCGTTCGTGGCCAAGTGCAGGGTGTTGGTTTTCGCTATTATACGATGGTTAAGGCGCGAAACTATGATCTTACCGGCTACGTCAAAAATCTATCCGATGGCACTGTTGAGGCATATGCTGAGGGAGATAAGGAAAAGCTGGAGAAATTGGTGCGCGATCTAACTCGCGGTCCGATTGGTTCTGAGGTTGAAGATGTTGATACAGCCTGGCGAGAAGCCAAAGACCACCATGAAGAATTTAATATTGATTTCTGATAAGCGGAGATGGTTCTTATGTCCATGAGTAATTTTGAAGATTTTGTGCGCAATATTCCTGACTTTCCCATTGAAGGGATCCAATATAAAGATATTTCAACGCTGATAAAAAATGGTGCCATGTTTGCCCCTGCATGCGATGCCATGTACGAGCCGTTTAGCGATTCCGGTATTACAAGCGTGGTTGGAATTGAATCCCGTGGCTTTATTTTTGGTGCTGCTATTGCCTACAAGCTGAATATTGGATTTGTACCGGTTCGCAAACCGGGTAAACTACCGGCCGAAACACTGGTTGAAGAATATGCTTTGGAATACGGAACCGATAGTCTTGAAATTCACCTCGATGCCTTGAAGCAGGATGATGATGTGTTGCTTGTCGATGATGTGCTGGCAACCGGGGGAACCGCAGCCGCCGCCTGTAAATTGGTTGAGCGTCTTGGTTGTAAGATTGTGGGTGTATCCTTCCTTATTGAACTGGGTTTCTTAAATGGTCGCGATAAATTGGGTGACTATCCGATAAAATCGCTAATTACGTATTGATTTGATACGTTAAAAGCGCTGGTAATGAACCCGTGCAACCATTCCTGTAAATCCTTTTCATCCATGTTAAAAGCGCGGGTAATGAACCCGCGCAACCAAT
>JBOEGD010000001.1:407231-424451 GCA_050633245.1 Calditrichia bacterium
CGCGCAACCAATCCTGTAAATCCTGTTAATCCATGTCCATGTTTATGTTGGTTTCACCATCTTTGCCAAGATTAATCCCACAATAACCCACGAGACCGCCATATCCGCAATCATGACCAGCGTGAAATCTGCCGGAAAATGCCACCAGTTCCAGTTGGCCAGCGGACCAACCAGCATTGCGATAGTTCCCACTGTTAACATAAAGAGAACCTTTTCCATCGTTCCGTTCAGTTTGGGTAGTGCCATTAGCAACAGCCAGGCAGCAGCGATTCCGGTAAGAATGTTCATAATAAGCGCGGCAAGGAAAGACATTGGAGACATCGGATCGACACCATTGGGATTGTAGACCATGAAGTGCATGTTCGGGCCTTGCTTCATCTTGTTGAACATGGCTTCCATCTCAGAATCACTTTGTTCTAACGGAAAGCCCGGATAGTGATACACCTGATGTTCGGTTAGATTTTCTTTCATTAGAGCCGCGATTTCTTCTCCGTTGGGCATGTTGTTGATTGTAGCATTGTGCCATGGAATAACCATCCATGAAACAGCTGCCCAAATAAACAATGCAACGCCTGCTGCAATTCCCGGAACGATAAAGTTTTTCATGCTTTCTCCTGCTTGAATAATGGGTTTTGGACTTCTTATTTATTAAGAAAAGCCCTCGAATTGTTCTTCCCGATTTAACCCACACACAATTAAACATATCAGCTTTGCCGCAATTACGCAAATAGCTGGCCGGTCCAATTCATATTCTCATTGCTATTGAATTTAAGCGCAACGTATATTTTTACGTTAAGATGCAACAGTGCGTCTCGATCACAATAATAGGGCCACCCGAATTGGCCATGTGTTCATGTTTACCCCAAACGATGAGACCTATATGGATACCGTAAAATACGACCTAAAAAACAAGATTCGAATTGTAACCGCTGCTTCACTGTTTGATGGGCATGATGCAAGCATAAATATCATGCGCCGCATACTGCAGAGCTCGGGTGCAGAGGTGATTCACCTCGGCCATAACCGCAGCGTGCAGGAGATCGTGGACTGTGCCATTCAGGAAGATGCGCAGGCCATTGCGCTTACTAGTTATCAGGGTGGGCATGTTGAATATTTGAAGTATATGTACGATTTGCTAAAGGAACGCAACGCCGGACATATCCGTATTTTTGCCGGAGGTGGAGGAACTATCTTTCCCGAAGAGATTGCCGAGCTTCATGACTACGGTATCACGCGCATCTACTCGCCAGCTGATGGAAGTAATATGGGTCTGCAGGGAATGATCGATGATCTGCTTAGTAAAAGCGATTACATAACCGTATCCTCTTTAAACGGCCAGCTCAAAAAGTTGGGAAAGCGTGACCCCGGTGCAATTGCCCAAACCATTTCATTTATCGAGAATTATCCTGAAAAAGCGCAAGACGTTGTTGAGCGTCTGGAAAAAGAAGCGGCAAAAAGCAGTACGCCGGTTCTTGGTATTACCGGAACAGGCGGTGCAGGGAAGTCGTCACTAACCGATGAGTTGATTCGACGTTTTATTACAGATTTTGAAGATAAGCACATTGCCATAATTTCGGTCGATCCGTCTAAGCGCAAAACCGGTGGCGCACTCCTTGGCGACCGCATTCGCATGAACTCCATTTATCATCCGCGAGTATACATGCGATCTTTTGCCACGCGTCAGGCCCACCTGGCACTGAACACCACGATTGTTCCCGCAGTGAATGTGTTAAAGGCTGCTGGTTTTGATTTAGTTATAGTTGAAACGGCCGGCATTGGACAGAGTGATTCTGAAATTACGGAAATTTCAGATGTTTCTGTCTACGTGATGACGCCTGAATACGGCGCCGCTACTCAACTCGAAAAAATTGATATGATTGATTATGCCGATCTCATTGCCATCAATAAATTCGATAAGCGCGGTGCTCTCGATGCCCGTCGCGACGTGCAGAAGCAGTTTCAGCGTGGCCGCGGACTGTGGGATCAAAAGCCAGCCGATATGCCGGTTTATGGTAGCATCGCATCGCAGTTTAACGATCCGGGAACGAATAGTTTTTATCGCGCTGTAATTGATGAGTTAGTAGAAAAATTGAATCTGGACTGGCAGTCGGGCTATCAAATTACTGACGAGATGAGCGAGAAGGTTCACATTATCCCACCGGAACGCGTGCGCTATCTTGCCGAGATAGCTGAACTCCATGAACGCTTTAAGGCCTATGTGGAAAAACAAACCGATATGGCGCGCAAAGCGTATCAGCTAAAAGGGACGATTGACCTGTTGAAATCTCAGGATAAAGATGCTGGTGAGCTCGAAACGTTATATCAGGAATTCGATCGTTCATTGGATAAGGACTGTAAGGAAGTGCTGGATAATTGGGAGGCAACCAAGCAAAAGTATCGCGATGAGTTCTTTACCTATACGGTGCGCGGTAAAGAGATCAAAGTTGAAAACTATACTGAGTCATTGAGTCATTCACAAATCCCCAAGGTGGTCTTGCCATCCTATAAAGATTGGGGAGATATCCTGAACTGGGCACTTACCGAAAACGTTCCCGGTGCTTTTCCTTATACGGCTGGCGTGTATCCATTCAAACGTACTGGTGAAGACCCTACCCGCATGTTTGCCGGTGAGGGTACGCCGGAACGCACCAACCGACGCTTTCACTATCTCAGTGATGGCATGCCTGCCGCTCGTTTGAGTACCGCCTTCGACTCGGTTACGCTTTACGGTGAAGATCCTGCGCATCGTCCGGATATCTATGGAAAAATCGGTAACTCCGGTGTTTCTATTGCAACAGTTGATGATGCCAAGAAACTTTACTCCGGTTTTGATCTCAGCAAGAAAACGACCTCTGTATCAATGACGATTAACGGGCCGGCTCCGATGCTGCTTGCGTTTTTTATGAATACAGCTATTGATCAACAGTGCGAGAAATACATTCTTGAAAACGGTTTAATGGAAGAAATAGAAAATAAAATTGATGCAATTTATAAAGATCGCAACGAACTGCGTCCGCGTTACGAAGGTAATCTGCCCAAAGGAAACGATGGACTCGGACTCATGCTGCTTGGCGTGAGCGGCGATCAGGTGCTCCCGAAGAATGTGTATGAAAAGATAAAAGCCGAAACGATGTCCGCCGTTCGCGGAACGGTCCAGGCGGATATTTTAAAAGAAGACCAGGCGCAAAACACCTGCATCTTCTCAACCGAATTTGCGCTGCGGATGATGGGGGATATTCAGAGTTATTTCGTCGAAAAAAACGTTCGCAACTTCTATTCGGTATCGATCTCGGGGTATCACATCGCTGAGGCCGGAGCAAATCCGATTACACAACTGGCCTTTACCCTGGCGAATGGATTTACCTTCGTCGAGTTCTATCTCAGTCGCGGTATGGACATTAACAGCTTTGCGCCGAACCTTTCCTTTTTCTTCAGCAATGGTGTCGATCCGGAGTATTCGGTTATTGGTCGCGTTGCTCGGCGAATTTGGGCAAAGGCCATTAAGTATAAATATGAAGGCAATGCGCGCTCGCAAATGTTGAAGTATCATATTCAAACTTCCGGGCGCTCGCTGCATGCGCAGGAGATCGACTTTAACGATATTCGCACCACGCTGCAGGCACTCTATGCCATTTATGACAACTGTAATTCGCTGCACACCAATGCCTATGATGAGGCTATTACCACGCCGACAGAAGAATCGGTGCGTCGCGCGGTTGCTATTCAGTTAATTATTAACAAAGAACTGGGACTTGCAACCAATGAAAATCCACTTCAGGGTGCCTTTATAATCGAAGAACTCACCGATCTGGTAGAAGAAGCAGTCATGACCGAGTTTCGCCGCATTACGGATCGTGGTGGCGTTCTGGGTGCGATGGAAACGATGTATCAACGCAATAAGATTCAGGAAGAGTCGCTACATTACGAGTCGCTGAAGCACAGTGGTGAGCTACCGATTATCGGAGTGAATACCTTCCTGAATAAAAAGGGTGGTGACGTGGAGATGCCGAAAGAAGTGGCTCGTTCAACACCGGAAGAGAAGAAAGAGCAAATTGATGCGGTCACGGCATTTCAACAGCGCAATGAGGCTGATACTGCTGCGGCTCTGGAACGCTTAAAAAAGGCTGCTGTTAAAAATAGCAATGTCTTTGAGGAATTAATGGAAGTCGCGAAGGTCGCTTCACTTGGACAGATCAGTGCGGCGCTTTATACCGTTGGTGGGCAGTATAGAAGGAATATGTAGAACGCGCCTTCGGCGCCAGGGGGTAGGACGTCCCGATGGATCGGGACTTTAGGAGGTAGGACGCCCTCTTTTGTCGGGCTGGTAGGAAGTAATCACCAACCAGCGAGTATAACGAGCGATCTACCAATGAGCTCAGCGAATGGCCTATCAGCGAATGTAATGAGCGTCCTAAATACAGGAGGACTTATGTCTGAAGTAAAAACCAAACCTAATGAAGACAGCGTACTGGAATTTCTGAACGCAATTGAGAATGAAAAGAAACGGGAAGATTCTTTCAGAATTTTCGAGTTGATGCGCGAAGTAACTGGTGAAGAGCCCAGGATGTGGACCGGTGGTATTGTTGGCTTTGGCAGTTATCACTACAAATACAAAAGCGGCAGGGAAGGAGACTGGTTTGTAACCGGCTTCTCTCCGCGTAAACAGAACCTCACAATGTACATCATGGCTGGCTTTGCACAATATGATGAGTTGATGTCGAAGCTTGGAAAATACAAAACCGGCGTATCATGCCTTTATATCAAAAAGCTGGAAGACGTGGATCAGGACGTGCTTGTAGAATTAGTGACTCAGTCAGTTGAGTATGTGAGAGCCAATGATGCGAATAAATCCGGATAATGGGGGAACGTTGAAAAAAGTTACATTATTCATTCTGACAGTTTCTCTGGCTCTGTTCCTGGCCGCATGTCAGAGTGCTACTGAGCCTGAAGAAGAGCCGGTGGTAAGCGGGAATACGTTTATGTTCACCGACTCCACGGATACATTGTTTGTCTGGGGAACTGTAAGTATTGACTTGAATTCACAAATAGACACCACCAATATTTCGGATTCGCTAGTGTGCTTTCTTGACGATGTCCGGCATAGTGCAGTCTACAATTACCAGTCAGGGCCACTTACTTTTCGAAGCATTCAATTTGCCAGCGGTACGTATACGTTGCGATATCTTCTTTATACAACAAGGGGTGCAAATGGAAGCTCTCAAGGACAGCAGTTTGTCGAAGAGATATCGCGAATTATTGTAATTAATAATGACCCGCCAGCTCCAAGTGAGATTGTAGCACTTGCACCTATAGATGGAAAACTACAGTTCGATTGGGAGCCGTATGACATATTTAATTTCCAGGAATACCGAATTGAATTGAAGCATGAAGTCGGTTGGGGGCAGGTGACGACAATTGTTAACAGCAAAACGACGACTTGGCGACACCCAATTTTTGTTGGTGGAGATCATCAAGAATATCGAGTTGTTGTAAAGGCAGCTGATCAGGAAGCCGCCTCGCAGCCGCGATCTCCTAGTAACACAGATCCTCTTCTAAATCCAGTTGAAGTTACCAGCGATTATGGGATGAACTTTTCGTGGCGGAGAAGTGTTTTCGATTCTGCTTTTGCTGCATATCATTTGCAGGTATACCTTGATGAATCGCCTGGCTCTGCCTACCAAGATATTGCAATTATCACCGATATAGATTCAACAGCATTTTCCTTCTCCAAGCCGTTGTTTGGTAATCCTATTCACTTCGTGATTTGGACAGAATCAAATGTACGTGGCTCTAACTCACGGTTCTCAGAGCAACAGCCGGCAGTGGTTGGAGAGAAAATTAACTCGCATCGTTATCTAAGACACATACCTCAGCGTGATCGACTCTTTATGTATCGAGAGGGAACAGCGATTGAATATCAAGCCTCGACCATGGATTCGCTAACGACTCATCAGGTGGCACCAGACTTTAGTAAAAATGCCCTTCTTGCATATCAGCAGAGACCGAGTTCCAGTGACATTGAAGACAGAAAATATTTTTCTTCTGTCGATCCGGTTACAATACAGCAAATACAAGAGTTCAATACCTTTGATTTCGTTGGATATAACTCCTATCTCGGCGATGATCGATTACATCCAGATAACACCGGTCGAATTTGGTATTCCGGGTTTACATTTTCTTCACCGACATTTTTTTTTGATAAGGTGTTTCTCTTAAACTTAAATACCGGTATGGTTGAAGTTGAATTTGATGGTAAATCCCTTATCTCTGAAGTCTCCGCCGATGGTAACTATATTGTCTTATCTAGCCCTTCGCCTGCAACTCTTTATCATTTTGATGGAAGCCAGCTTGTTGCTTTGAGAATTATAGACTCACCGGACCTTTTTAAGTTTCACCCAGATAATCTGCACTATGTCTTGATTCAAAATCAGAGTATTCAGATGTATGATCTTGCAACGAACTCACTTGTCTCGGAGGTTGCTCTTCCAGAATTCGTGCAAAGGCCTGATGTCGATATACTTACCGATTATGTTGGCTGCCGGTCGGTTGCATCGATAAATGGGCAATATACTTATCGAGTATTAGATATAAGTTCAGGTGAGATAAAAAAGGAAATCTCTTTGATCGGTGGAGCAAATGCTCAGCTGGCTAATGGAACATTGTTTAGTAGCCGCGGATATTTCTTACCGCTGAACTTGGAATAGCGAATGAAAATCGGCATCCTCTATACCGGCGGAACTATCGGCTGCATTAGCGAGCCGCTTGTTCCTCTTGATGAAGCCCGCTTTGAAGCCGCTTTTATGAAGCACCTTGCTCCGGTAGTTGTGTCACGCTATCCTGCCTGTGAGATGCGCTTTATTCCCTTTGGTTTGAGCATTGACAGCACCAACGTACAGCCTCGTGATTGGTGTACTATGGCATCGGCGATTCTTGAAAGCTATATGGATTTCGATGCCTTCGTTGTTTTGCACGGCACCGATACGATGGCCTGGACGGCTTCTGCGATGTCGTTTTTATTAACCGGATTGAACAGCGATGGCTATCCTAACGCCGTACTTAGCAGACCAGTTGTGTTTACCGGTGCTCAGCTTCCGCTATTTCAAGAACTCGATGATGCGGACTTACAGCTTCTTTTCAACACCGATGCCTTTCAAAATGTGTGTGGCGCTTTTGCAGCTGCGCATGCCGGGGTTCAGGAAGTATGTCTGTATTTTAATGATGTACTTTATCGCGGAAATCGAACTGTAAAAACCAGCGCGTCGGATTTTAATGCGTTCCTTTCGCCAAACTTTCCTCCCCTCGGCACCAATGGCACGGACTTCTTTCTGCAAAATGATCATATTCAGCATCTTCCAACGACTGCTACAATTTCACTTGATGACGCAGAAGCGCGTAAGCTTTTGCGAAAGCAGCTCAACTACATAACTGCCCATATCGATGAAACAACGGTGATGCCTTTTTTAGCCTTCCCGGCCTCATTTGGAAATACCAATGGTAGAAACCACTCGTTTCTAAACTCACTCCTGTCGACTTCGCTGGAACAAGGTGTTGAAGGAGTAATTCTGCAGGCTTATGGTGAAGGTAATTTTCCATCGGGAAATCCCGAAAATCCGCACGAAGGGGCACTTTTTCAAACCCTCAAAAAAGCGCATGATGATGGCACCATACTAATCGACTGTTCGCAGGTCCTCAATGGCGTAGTGGATTCACAATCTTATGCCGCCGGTTCCTGGCTGGGTAGTAGCGGTGCGATCGGTGCATTCGATATGACGTCTGTTGCGGCTCTCACCAAGCTGTATTTCTTACTGACGCTACGTGATTATGACGATTATCATTGGGATCAACGTACTCTGGAGCGCCTGATGCTTACCAATCTCATGGGTGAAATTATGGACGTGCATCGGCTGGATACCCGTGGTAAGGAATTCCTTGCTCCCGGTGAGTCGATTGTTGCTTTGGATGGAAGCATTATTCTGTTCAATCACCGACGACTGGGCCCTGTTCTTCAAACACGAGACAAAAAAGAGATTCTTTGGCAGGCGATTGAAAATCCGGAAGTTGGTAGTATGCCGGGAAGACTTTATATGCAGGCCGACGGTAATTTGATTTTCTATGATGGTTCAAATACGGTGCTTTACGCCTCTGAGACTGCGCGACCAACTAGTGCCACGTCAATGCTTGTACTTGATGGCGCCTCATCTTCTGCCGGCATCCGCCTCTATATCTACAACTATGCTAAAAGTGAGATTAGCAAGGTGCTTTTTAGCGGCTAAAGCCTAAAGTTTCAGCCCCTTCAAGTGCTGATAGAATTGCGCAATTGGAAATCCCATTACATTGTAATAGCACCCGTTTATTTTCTTAATAAAAATTGATGCCAATCCTTGAATACCATAAGCTCCAGCTTTATCGAAGGCCTCTCCGGAGTTTAGATACGTTTCAATCTCATGTCCGGAGAATGAATGAAAGACCACATCGGTAACGGCATGGTTGATGATTTCGCTATTGTCGCTGAGCATGCAAAAGGCAGAGATCACCTGATGCGTTTTGCCACTTAGTTGTTTAAGCGTTACCGTTGCTTCCTCTCGCGATGCCGGCTTCTCAAATATCTGACCTTCCATCGCCACAATGGTATCTGCAGAAATAATCAGGTCAGCAGTAACGCGATCCTGCACCCAATAAGCTTTGCTGGCAGCATTCTGCCGGGCATAGTCTACTTCATCGTGATAGCTTGCAGGATTCTCATCTACACCGGCCGGGTGAATTTCGAATGACAATCCGATATCACGGAGCAGCTGTACGCGTCTGGGTGACTGGCTTGCCAGGACGATCTTCTTGTCGTTTATTTTTAGCAGTTCGGTAAGGAATTTCATTTTTTAGGTTCCAGGCTATAAAGTGAAAAGTGAAAAGTGAAAAGTGAAAAGTGAAAAGTGAAAAGTAAAAAGTGAAAATAAGGCAATAAGGCAATAAGGCAATTCTGTTAATCTCCGGCTCGCTTCTCGCCCCTGTCCCCTGACTTCTGACTTCTGACTTCTGACTTCTGCTCCCTGTTATCTAAAATATACGGCCAAAAGTCCCACAACCATATCCGATTTTAGCAGATTACTCAAAAAGTTGAGTTGTTTTGAAGACGTATTTTGTTGAATTGAAAAAAGACAATAACCAAGAACCGGATAGACGCCGATTAACACAATTATCATATAGGTGATGCCATATTGCTGCAAATAGAAAGGTAGTAATGTTGCGAGCACCAACAGAATAAAGTTTAGCCAAATAAGCCTTTTCGCCGCACTGAAGCCAAAGACTATCGGCAGCGTTCGTGCGCCCATTGCGCGATCACCTTCAATATCCTCCATATCCTTTATGATTTCCCTGCCAAAATGAAAGAAAAAGGCAAAGGTCGCAGGATAGATAGTTTCCCGAAAGCTGTTAACTGCCACTCCACCATAAATAAAAGCGGCGGCAGTGGAGAGACTAACAACCATATTTCCCCAAATTGGTTGCCGCTTAAAATGAGAAGCATAGAGAAAAGTGAGTGCGGAAAAGAAGAGTGCCATTGCCAGAGCAACAGGTGATATTATTGCTGCAATGCTATTTCCAACAGCGTATTCAATAAGTGCAATCTGTTTCCCGGCATTGGCAGATATATGGCCTGCCGGTAGAGGGCGATCCGGTTTATTAATCCGATCGATTTCGATATCAAAGTAATCGTTAATGCTGTTGGCCGCGGCTGCAATCAGTCCGGCAGAACACATGGCCAGCAGCAGCTGGATATGATAATCACCAATTCCTGCAATTAGCCCTGCAACGCCAATGGACAATGCGGTTATCAGCACGTTAACAGGGCGGGCAAGAGAGATGATGTATCGGATCTTGTTCATTAATGTGCTTGCCATCAGTTTTTCATAGCCTGGGTTTATGGCGAGTAGTGGGTAGATCGTCTCTCACTCTGTTCGAGACTGGTAGTTGATCGGTACAACATGTGAACGTGGTAAATGAGCTACAATTATAAGGCCTGAGGTTGTAGTGTTCTACCAGTGATCCCAATACCTCGGGCGAACGACCTATCTTCTACCAGCAAGGCCGTAGGTCGAAGCGACCTACCCGCTATTGCGAAAACGCCCCAAAGTATTTATGACCGCTACCCGTGTTAAACAACACCACGCGATCTGACTCTTTAATCCAGCCGTCGGAGCGCAGCTTGTTAAAAGCAGCGAGCGTTGCACCACCCTCCGGACTGACGAACAGGCCTTCGGTTTTACCGATCAGGTTGGCCGCATCAATCATTTCGTTATCCGATACGGCTACTGCACTGCCATTGCTTTCTCGCACGGCATTTAATATCAGAAAATCGCCAACTGCAGCCGGAACACGTAGCCCATCTGCTTTGGTATGAGCATTTTCCCACGGCGTGGCAAATTTATCGCCATTTTGAAATGCTCGAACCATTGGTGCACAGCCTGCAGCCTGAACGCTTACCATACGCGGACGGAAGCTGTCTATCCAGCCAAGTGCCTCCATCTCATCGAATGCTTTCCACATGCCGATAAGTCCGGTTCCACCTCCGGTTGGGTAGATGATCACATCCGGTAGTGTCCAGCCAAACTGTTCGGCAACCTCATAACCCATTGTTTTTTTGCCTTCCAAGCGATACGGCTCTTTTAGTGTAGACAAATCAAAGCGACCATACTCAGCAAGTTCCTTTGCAGCAAGTTTACCACAATCGGTTATCAGACCGTCGACCAGCGTTACTTTTGCACCAAGTGCCCGGCATTCGGCAATAAATGGTTCCGGAACATCTTTGGGCATGAATACATGCGATTCTAGCTCGGCCACTGCGGCATAGGCGCTCATCGCACCGGCGGCGTTACCCGCAGACGGAATAGACACTGCTTTAACCCCGAGTTCTTTCGCCTTCGACACGGCCATCGATAATCCACGTGCTTTAAAGGACGTCGTTGGGTTAACGCCTTCTTCTTTGATGAACAGGCCCTTAAAGTCCAGATGTCTGCGCAAGCGCTCCGTTTCGATTAGTGGAGTCCATCCTTCACCCAAAGAGATCACGAACGAATCGTCGATTACCGGCAACACTTCGCGATAGCGCCACATCGTTGGCGGACGCTTGGCAATCTGCTCGCGAGTGACATTCTTGCGAATTAAGTCCAGATCATAGCGAGCAAGCAGCGGCTTACCTGTCTTCGGACAAAGATTCCAAAGCTTATCGATTGCATAGGTTGTTTGGTTGGCAGAACTTTCAAGATGAGTGAAGTAGGCAGTAGACATGTTTTTCCTCGATTACAAAAAATGAACGTTTATAAGAAAAAACATACGAATTGCAGAGTTCTTTTCCACGCGAAAAAGCAACTTAGGAGGGCAAAATTTTGTTAAAACAGGGAATAGAGTTATGTTTTAAAAACATTTCCCGGCTAGCGGGAAACCCTATTGTCATTTAGGAGATTTGTATGTCTACTTTCGACGCGCGTTCCTGGCTGCTCTTTGCTGTCTCATCTATTGTCGCGATTACGCTTTACAGTATGCCGATGGAAGCCTATTCCGGTATCAATTCGACCTTTGTACAGCTTGTTCGCGGTGCATTGATCCTTTTTGCGCTCTATCTCCTTTTTGAAAAGCTCTTCGAAATGGAGCTGCATACAAAAATTCTTCTTGGTATGGTTCTTGGGGCACTCGCGGGATGGCTTTTTCGAGAGAGTATCGTTGAGCTAAAGCCGGTGGGAACGGCTTTTATTCGTTTAATCCAAATGATAGTCGTGCCTTTGGTTTTATCCTCTCTGATTACCGGAACGGCCAGCTTAGGCGACATCAATAAGATGAAGCGCATTGGCTCAAAAACGCTGAGCTATTACTTAATTTCGACGGCTTTTGCAATTACGATTGGATTGGTTCTGGCGAATGTTCTGCAGCCGGGAGCCGGCCTTAATCCGGAAGTGAAGGCAGACTTGCTTCAGAACTATAGCAGTGCGGCGGGGGACAAGGTTGCGAGTGCTCAGCAGAATACGGTGACACCAGTTGAAACGTTTTTAAATATGATTCCCCAAAATCCATTCGACGCGCTTGGGAATGGAAGAATGCTACAGATTATTTTCTTCGCTATTTTTACCGGAATTGCGCTAACGCTTATTCCAAAAGAGAAGGCGCGTCCGGTATTGGCCTTCTTTGAGGGAATCGATGAAGTGATGATCAAGATTGTTACAATTGCAATCGAATTAGCTCCCTATGGAGTTTTTGCGTTAATTGCCGATGCTATAGGAGTATTCGGAATAGATATCCTTACCGTTCTGGCAAAATATACGCTTACGGTTGCCCTCGGCCTTAGTGTGATGCTGATCTTGTATCCGCTAATTGCAAGTCGGTTTACCAGTGTAAAACTTTGGCAGTTTCTGGAGGATATTCGCCCGGCGCAGCTTATCGCGTTCAGTAGTAGCTCAAGCGGTGCAACTCTTCCGGTAACAATGGAAGTCGCTGAGGAAAAGGTTGGGGTTTCGAATGAGATTTCCAGCTTTGTGCTCCCGCTTGGAGCAACGGTAAATATGGACGGCACGGCTCTTTATCAGGGTGTGGCAACGGTGTTCATTGCACAGGTTTATGGCATTCCGCTGGATCTGGGGGCGCAGTTAACCATTGTTTTAACAGCCACGCTGGCCTCGATTGGAACCGCAGCCGCGCCGGGAGTCGGTATGATTATGCTGGTATTGGTGCTGCAGCAGGTGGGAATTCCACTGGAAGGCATTGCGCTAATCCTGGCTGTAGATCGTCTGTTGGACATGATTCGCACGACCGTTAATGTGACGAGTGACGTTACAGCAGCGACATTAATTGCTTCTTCAGAAAAACAACTTCATCGCCCCGTGGGCGCATGAAGAAAAATTACTGTTGATATATTCAAATAGATGCCCTATTATCTGTCAATAATTTAGGGATATGTGCCACCAAAAAGGAATTAGGTCATTCGGGTTATTAGAATACTCAGAATTATTTGTTGATTTAAATCATCTTGTCAACTTGACGGTATGTCTATAATTTTATCAGAGCCCAGAAACCCGGATGGTAGTGCGACATATGAATTTTAAGCAATATGATTACACGAAAGTATTTTTTCGCCGGCCGATATGGACAGAGGGAAATGTCAGAATTTTGATGTTTCTTGTGCCCGTTGCGTTTGTTCTGTTTATGCTTACCTTTTTTTCGGTACGCTACTTCAGTAGCTATCCGGAATACCGTATTCAATCTCAAATAAAGCAAAAGTATATTGCCAGGGTTGTTGCCGAATACGCAAATGCCGAGCAGCCTCTATTGCCTCAGCGCAATGAGCCTATAAATCTTTCTATTTATGGAATAGATGTTTCCGCTTTGGAAGATGATGATTCAGATATCATCGAGGCTGTATCTGATGCTATTCGCGAAGAAAACCGTGAAGAGAGTCCAATAAAGGGTAAGCCGAGGGTGCGCAAGCGAACGGCATTGGCAGAAGAGAAAAAGCCTGAATATGATCAGTCATTATCCTCCTTTCTGAAAACGCCTTCCCAGACAAGTCTGGTTGTGCAAAATGCTATTCAGAATATACCGAATATCATCTCTCCCGGAGCTTCGGAACGTTACTCTCCACTTCAACCTTACAATACGCGCAAAAAAGCATATGAGTCTGGCACCAAGCAATTTACCGCAAATGGTGAAGGCAGTCAGATTGACATTGCGAGTGCGGAATTTACGGATTTCGAAATTGTTAAAGGCTTAAGGAACTACGAAGAGACGATTACGATTGCCAAAGACAACCAAAAATTTGTGAAGCACTGTATTGAGCGGGCATTTCGCGATGATCCGACCGTTCGTGGAAATATTGAAGTGAAGTTCAATATTCATCCGGAAGGGTATGTGCTCGGTGAGAGTGTTCGTATTTTGAAGTCGGATGTGAAAGATGTGCGGGTGTTAAAATGCATTAAGCGAACTATCAGGCGCTGGCGCAATTTTCCGCGCGTAAAATACGAAAACGGCGAATACGTTATTACGCAGAAATATATCTTTTAAAGAACGTTCAGAGTTCAAAGTCTGTGGCGCCGCTGTTTATGCGGCGTTTTTTTATAGAGGCGATGAAAAAGTGAATGGGCAGTTTGTAGCTTACTGTCGCCGGTTTTTTACTCCTTCTACCGTCATTTCATTGCCGTCATTTCATTGCCGTCTTTTTATTTCGATTCCCGATTCCTATCCCCCATAATACTTCTGAATAAATTCACGCGAATTTAACGGATTGATTTTATCCTCATACTCCAGAATAATCGACTCTATTGCCGGTCTGGTTTTTTTAAGGAAGTTGAATATCTCATCGTAGGGAATATAGCCTTCTCCAAGAGTACAAAAGCTGGAGCGCGGCTGATCATCAGTCGTTGCATCGATTAGGTGAAAAAGAATGGGCATACGTCGATTGCCAAAGAAATTGACCAACTGGAATGTCCACTCCATACTTTCCTGCACTGTAAATCCCACTTTTTTGTTAAACAATCGAGGGATATCCAACACCGGATATATGGGGTTACCAAAGTTGGAAGATAACGTGAAGAGTGCCAGATACTTTTTCAAGTTTTTCTCGGCATCCTCTTTTCCGTCCAGCGAAAAGTAGTTCTCCAGATAAATCCTTACGCCGCCTTTAGAGAGTTCTTCAGTCAATTTTATGAGTGAATCGATACTCGATGTTTCGTCAAAATGCGAAATAAAATTTGGTGTCTCTATTTCCGCTAAAAAGCTATAGAGTTTTTTCTTGTAATCAGATTCAGCAAACTCAGTATTATATAGACCTTCAGCATGATAAAAAGACTTGGGGAAATTTGCCTTTTTAATCTTTTTCAATTCCTTCTCATCTGAAAGAAGGTCATCATTTAAATAAATCTGTATAGAGTCAAAGTTGCTTTGCTTGGCATAGGCCAGGGCATCGAGTGGATCGAAGTTGTGATTTGCCGAGACAGAATTTGCCACGCCAATAGATGGGTGAACAGACATAGTGCTCCTTAAGCGTTTTTCCAGCCCAAAATACATATTCTGTCCGGGAATAGCCAGTAATAAGCCAAACAAAAAAATATTCAAAAAACGCAACATTTTTTCTAAGTGAATGATATAGGGAACCGAAAGCCAGGGTGATGAGGCTTCATTTGCTTTACTGGGGGAAAAATAATGATAGCAAGGATATATTCTGCCGCATTGTTGGGTATAGATGCGAATCCGGTTGAGGTAGAAATCAGCCTTGAACGGGGATTGATGACGGTTGCGATTGTTGGCTTACCAGATTCTGCAGTGCGGGAAAGCCGTGAGCGTGTCATTGCAGCAGTTCGCAATAGCGGTTATGAGTTTCCAAACCGCCGCATCACCATTAACCTTGCTCCGGCAGACATTCGTAAGGAAGGCTCCGGTTATGATTTACCCATTGCCATTGGTATTCTGACAGCAAGTGGAATTGTCGCAGAAACGCGGTTAGCTGAGACCTGGATTATCGGGGAGTTGGCGCTTGATGGCGCACTGAGACCGGTGCATGGCGTCTTATCGCTTGCCTGGGAGGCGCGCCGGAAAGGAATTAAATCATTACTTGTGCCACCAGAGAACGCTCCGGAAGCAGCCATGGTGCGAGAGTTAACCGTCTATCCGGTGCAAAATCTGCGAGAAGCGGTAGACTATCTGAATCACGATGCCGATCCTGAACCGTGTGTGGTAGACGTTAAGCAGATGTTTGAGAATGAGCGTCGCTCTTTGGTAGATTTCCATGACGTGAAGGGGCAGGAGCACGTGAAGCGAGCACTGGAGGTTGCTGCTGCTGGCGGACATAACATCATTATGGTTGGTCCACCAGGGTCTGGAAAAACCATGCTGGCGAAGCGCTTACCGACTATCCTTCCTTCTATGACTCTGGAGGAAGCACTGGAGACGACCAAGGTCTATTCTGTTGCCGGATTGCTGCCGCCTGATCAGGCGATCATTGCCGGCCGGCCTTATCGCTCACCGCACCATACAATTAGTGATGCCGGCTTAATCGGAGGAGGGAAGTATCCGCGTCCGGGCGAGGTAAGCTTGAGTCATCATGGCGTCTTGTTTTTAGATGAACTTCCGGAGTTTAAGAAAAATGTGCTGGAGGTGATGCGTCAGCCATTAGAGGATTCATCTGTCACTATTGCCCGTGCGGCATTAACTATTTCTTATCCGGCGAATTTTATGTTGGCAGCGGCGATGAACCCCTGCCCATGCGGCTACTACACTGACACCACGCGCGAGTGTCAGTGTGCTCCGCCGCTGGTTCAACGCTATATGCAGCGTATTAGCGGTCCATTGTTAGACCGCATCGACATTCACGTCGAGGTACCGGCAGTGCAGTACGAAAAGTTGGTGGGGCAGGGCGGCGGAGAATCGTCGGAGGTCATCCGCGCTCGCGTTCAGCAAGCCCGTGAGCTGCAAACAAAGCGCTTCGATAGGCAAAATCATCTTTTCTGCAATGCTGACATGCAGCCACGAGAAATACGTAAATTCTGTAAAATCGACGAAGAAGGCTCAAAGTTGCTGCGAGCTGCCATTGAGCGCCTGGGGCTCTCGGCTCGTGCCTACGACCGTATCCTGAAGGTCAGCCGTACCATTGCAGACCTGGCAGGCAGCGAGAAGATCCTGCCCGATCATGTGGGCGAGGCGATCCAGTATCGAGGTTTGGATCGGGAAGTTAGGGGATGAGTGTGATAGAATGGTAATCCCCCCGAAAAATAGTGCTATTTTAAAATAAAAATAAACCTCATGATGATTCACTTTAGCTTCTATCTGGATGAGTGAAATTGATTCTGTTATTGCCGAATTAAAAGCTCTCCTCTGTCCCAGGTTTTCTGAGAAAATCATTCAAATAAGTTATCAAATACTAAGCCTTTTAAAAACCCGCCACTTGATTTTACTACACTTACTTCCTTTGTAGTAACAACTGCATGGGTGCCCGTGCAGTCCGTAGTTACAAAATCATGATTGAAGGCATAAATAGAATAATCGATCCATTTATCACCGACTACAACTTCATCTAAAACTGTGCGAACCAGCTCTCTTTGATCTTGGAATTCGAGAGAATCATATACTTCCGCGAGCGAACTAAACTGATTCAATGTGAACTCAATGTCAATGTTTGAAACATCTTGAGAGTCCACTTTTGTTTTTAATTGTTCAATTTCTTCTTCTGTAAGTCGTCAAAATCTCCCG
>JBOEGD010000002.1:0-22946 GCA_050633245.1 Calditrichia bacterium
GTTCTGTGTTCTGTGTTCTCTATATTGCTTTGTCCAGTAAAAACTCATAGTGAGGCTTACATTCGGCAAGCAAGAGCCTCAGCTCTTCAGGAAAAGGATCGGTCTTTTCAGTATATTCCTGAAACCCTGTAGATTTGTGGACATTGTGATACCAATGCGGTGCCCAAACGCCATCTTCCTCGAGTGCACCAGCTTGCCACTGCAGCATTGCCGGATCGAACCTAAGGCCAATATGTTGACAAAGTTTTTTAAGAACGCCTTCAGGGTTCAGCAATGTGGCCTTTGCATCCAACACCGCCGGCATCTGCCCCAAATTCTGTAGCTCTCGAAAGAGGTCCGCCTGAATTGCCAAACCGGTATCGCGTAGGTTGGGAGTTGGAATTTGGTTGATCAGAGATGGAAGCATCTGCTCCGGGTCACGTACTAAAAGCACGTTCACGGTATCAGCAAGAAAGCTGCGATCGACATCTACAAGATGATGAGCCATATGCTTTATAAAAAACACCGGGCGTTCAGCGTAAGACATCAAATCCGCGAGCACAGCATTTCCATCCGTATTTTGCGCATCCAAAACCTCCTGATAGCCCGGATGCTTCATACCAGATACCCGCAAATAATGGCCATAGAGCGGCTCATCCGCCACCTTGGTATCTGAACGCTGGGCAAACGAATACATCAACGCAGTGGAGACATTTCGTGGGCCTGACCATAAACAAATTCGCTTCATCCTGTGCCTCGTTTAATTGAACTTCCTGCGAAGATAGGATTCTAAACCGAAAGATCAAAGAGGCATGGTGAAAAGTTCTCAAACTTATGCAGGAAAAGCGCTTGCATTCATGGACAGCAACCTATATATATTGACTCCTGTATCGAAAATACAATGGAAACACAATGCAACAAAGCAGCAAGAAGAAGCCTACAGTTCTCTGCATTAATCCTTGGATCTACGACTTCACAGCGTATGATCTCTGGAGCAAGCCACTTGGACTGCTTTACGTTGCATCTTATCTTCGTGAACGAGGTGTCGACGTAGATTTAATAGACTGTCTCGATCGCTTTCATCCTGCACTGCTTAAGTTTCAGGGCAAAGAAAAAGCCAAAGAGCGTCGCTACGGAATCGGTCCATTTCACGACGAACAGGTAGATACACCTAAATCCATTAACTTTATTCCTCGCAAGTTTTCACGCTATGGGTTACCGGAAGAAGTTTTTCGCAATGAACTAAAGAATCGATCGAAGCCGGATGCCATTCTACTTACCTCGGCAATGACCTATTGGTATCCCGGACCTGTTCTTGCCGCAGAAATTTGCCGTGAGGTCTATCCGGATGTGCCTTTACTCTTCGGCGGCATTTATGCTTCCCTGATGCCCGATCATGCAAAGCAGGTGATCAAACCAGATTATCTGGTAACCGGTCCGGGTGAGATCGCTGCTGCAGATATATTATCTGATGTTCTGAAATTACCGCACTTGCGTGAAGAACACCCTACAAACATAGACGACTTCCCCTACCCTGCTTTCGACCTCTACCCACATTTGGGCTACCTGGTTGCGATGAGCTCACGTGGCTGCCCATTTCGCTGTACCTTTTGCGCAACCTACAAAATAGACGCGGCCTTTTCGCAACGTGATCCCGATGCTGTGGCTGAAGAGCTAATTGGTCAGTCGGAGAGGTTCAAAGTTCAGGATATTGCCTTCTATGATGATGCATTACTGCTTCAACCCAAGCTGCGTATTAAACCATTGCTTTATAAGCTGAAGGAAAGCAAACGTTCCCTGCGCTTTCATACGCCAAATGGACTGCACGCTCGCTTTGTGGATGAAGAGCTGGCGCAGCTGTTTTATGATTGTGGATTTAAGACAGTTCGCCTCAGCCTTGAATCGGTTGCCAAAGAGCGAATGCGGGACATTCACAATAAGATTACACCGGGTGAGATGACTCGCGCGGTAAAAAATCTGGTGAAGGCAGGATATAAACCCAGCGACATCGAGACCTATATTATTATGGCTCTTCCCGGACAGCTGGATGAAGAAGTCATCGAAACTATTTTATACGCAAACAGTCTTGGTATTCGCATCCGGCTTGCGTCCTTCTCCCCTATTCCCGGCACGGTAGATTTCGACCGCTCTATTGAGCGTGGCCTGTTGCCGGAGAACCCTGATCCGCTGCTTACCAACAAAACGGTGATTCCTATTTATCGCACGCGTGAGGCCTATGAGCGCTTTCATGCAATTAGCCAATTGACACATATGTTAAATGAAGGAGCCGGACGAGGCATAACGTTTTTTAATCCCTCATCTCTGCAGGACTCGTTATTTAAGGCATTAGATCGCGTAAAGGCGTGGGAAAACTAAGGGCTGAATAAGTGGATAGATCGTTCCTCGTTCCTTGGAACTGGTAGCGGGTAGGCCGCAACTTCACAGCTTGAAGTTCGCTTCAGCCTTCGGCTTTGCTTGTAGGGGGTTGGTCGTCCCGATTCTCTGGACTGGTAGGAGGTCGTAACTACTAGCGACTGCAATGAGCGATCTACCACCGATATACTTCAAAGGTCGGAAATGCGAAAAATGATATATTTACTTATAGCCATTCTATTAGTTGTTATTGTTGATCGAAGTTTACCTTCGCTATTACAAAAGTTACTATATCCTGCACCTGCGGTCGCCGTTACTACACCACTTGAAAACTTGGTCGAAAAAGTTCTCGCAACAAGTAACGACAATACGATTTCAGGTTGGCTTCAGCCCCCGGCAAATGACACCACAGCGATGCTGCTGGTTCTTCATGGCAATGGAGAAAACCTGGAAACCATGAAGATGGGTGGTATCTTAAGCAGTCTCTCCCGTTTGAATATTGGATACTTCGCTATTGATTATCCCGGCTATGGTAATAGCAGCGGCACGTCTTCTGAAGAAAACTGTGTTGAGGCGGCAATTACAGCGTATAGCTGGATTCGAAAAGAATATCCAACAAATCCACTCATTGTTATGGGCTGGTCCCTGGGAGCTGGTGTGACATTTCAGACGGTGCGTCAAAAAAATGATGTTGCCGGAATTATTGCAATTAGTCCTTGGACGCGGCTGGCCGATGTGGCAAAAGAACATTATCCAGAATGGGTAGTCAATCGTTGGTTAAAAGAATCCTACGATTCAGTGAATAGCATCAACGCCATTGATTGTAATCTATTGCTGATTCATGGTGAGAACGACGGTATTATCCCCTTTGAACATGGTAGGCAATTGTCTCAGACAGGTGGTGACAGGGTAACGTGGCTTCCACTGCGACATACCGGCCACAACAATGTATTTTCTCAAGTTGAAACCTGGGATGCAATCCGCAAGTTTCTTGCAAAACTTTGATTTCTGATTATCACTTAACTCCGCTGCAGGAGGGCAACCTACCTCCTACCAGTCCCGAAGGGACGACCTACCCCCTTAAAAGCGTAGGCCGGAGGCCAAGCGACCTACCCACTACGACCTCATTATCAACCAGTTGGCTATCCATGAGTAGGCAATTAATCCGAGAAACATGAACCCCAGCAAACCATTTCCCGCCTCAGAGCCCATAATTCTCAATGCCGATCCGGTAATAGTTAGCAAACCCAAAACAATAGCATAACCTGCGAGAAAAACCCGAGACTTTCCCGGACGCGCGCGATAGATCCCGGATAGCGGGACAATCATGGCAGCCGAGAAGCCCGCACCGATATAACAGCCGACATTGCCGGTTATTACACCGGCAATCAATAAACAGACTCCCGAAAACAAGGCAAGACCAACAAGGTTCGAAGCCTTCAACTGTTCTTCCGATAAAGCCAGACGCCCGAATTTGTTCAACCGCAACAGTAAATCGAAAACCGGATCGGCAATCCAGGTAAGCAAGACAAACGCGATGTATAATCCAAAAATTGTGTTTCCAAATGGAGCAAACCCAGGATACGTTTCGCTTAAGTATTCAATCACTTGAATACCAAACACTGCACCAAGTATGACCATCCACTGAATTTTGGATTTCAAACGAGACATCCAAAAGAAATAGCGCAGCATCACGCGGTAGATTGGGTTCTTTGCTTTTAGTGCTTCAACAATACCTTCACGAGCCCAGTCAAGGTTGGGGTCGAGACGTAGCGCTTCCTGAAAATGCTCCATCGCCGCTTTATGATCTCCGCCCTCCAAAAGTGTCCAACCCTGATTGGCATGCGTTACCGCATTTTCAGGGTCGCGTGCCAGAGCATTGTCAATCGTCTGACCTGCTTCTGAACGGCGACCGAGCTTTACGAGTGCCATTGCACGAATATTGGAGGCTTCTACATTTTCGGCATCCATTGACAAAGCTTTTTCAGCCAGTTCTACTGCGTCTTTCCAGTCTTTTTGTTGCAGATAAATACTCGCACGCAACGCAAAGTATTCAGCTTCAAAAGGGTTTAACCCTATCGCTTGCTGGATGGCCTCATCAGCTTGTTTCAGCTGTTCATGGTCGTGGTGGATTGCTGCCAATACGTAATAGGAATAGGAATTATCGGGATCGAGCACGATTCCCTTTTCCGCTTCGTGCAGAGCCGCTCTTATCTTTTTCTGTGCGGAAAGAACAATTCCGAGCAGCGAATGGGCCACTGCGCTGTCCGGCTGTTCTGCGAGGCCTAATCGTAGTTGTTCTTCCGCTAACTCATATCGAGATTGTTGAATGAGCAGCTGAGCGCGCTCAATGTGTGCTGTCATAGGAAACCATTTAAATTAAACTATTGAGGATCAATAAAGTATTAGATTTTCAGGTAGGCCAATATATCGTTATAAATTCCACCCTGATTCGAATACAGAGCATAATTTTTAGCGGTGGAAAACCATTCCTTGGTGGTTGGTTTTAATTGCTTACAGGCGTTTAAAAGGTCCTTTGTTGAAAGGGGTTTGGGCGTACCGGATTTCATCGCTTCGTGAAGAACGGCCTCAATTGCCATATCGACAACAGCCTTTAGGTCGGCACCGGAAAAGCCTTCGGTTTTACGCGCTACCTTTTCAAGATCTACCTTTTCCTGAGGTTTTTTGTGAAGCATAATTTTCAGAACCGCGGCACGCGCAGCTTGATCCGGCGGTGGAACAAATAAAATTCTGTCGAAGCGCCCCGGTCTGCGAAAGGCAGAGTCCAGATGCCAGGGGGCATTTGTTGCAGCAAGAATCAATACGCCGTCATTTGAACTTTCTACACCATCCATTTCAGAGAGAAATTGATTTATGAGATGACGACCACCGTTTTGACGCATATCGCTACGGCTGGCACCAAGCGCATCAACTTCGTCGAAAAAAAGCACGCAGGGAGAATTTGCCCGAGCCAGCTGAAAAAGTTCGTGCAAGTTTTGTTCGCTTTGCCCCAAATACATATTTAACACATCATGGATGCCGATTGACATAAAATTCGCGTCCACCTCTCCGGCGGTCGCTCTGGCAAGATAGGTTTTACCGCACCCGGGTGGTCCGTAGAGCAAAATCCCTCCACCAACCTGCTTTCCATATGCCTGATAGATATCGGAATGTTGCAGCGGATGAATGATCTTCATCCGAATTTCTTCTTTTAATTTTTCCATCCCGCCAACGTCCTCAAAGGAGATATTCGGACGTTCAATATCGGCCTCCGGTTGTGAATCTTCCTCAACACCACCAAGTCGAATTTTAGGTGGTTCTTCTTCTGCCGGCGGTTGCTCCAATGGTTTCCCGGATTCGGGTTCTGCATCAACTTCTATTCCGAGCTGACTTTCCAGCATCGGATCTGCAAGAGAGGCATCGATGGCCAGAACTTTGAGATAGGCTTCGCGAGACTTGTCGAGCTCCATTAAATCCTGTAGCAAGCGGGCGGCAATCAGGAGTGCAGTAGCAGGCACATTCTTGGCAACAACCATATCTTCAAGTATCACCAATGCTGCAGAGCTCTTCTGCTGACGATAGAATGCCTCTGCCAGACCAATCCGAACCTCATTGTCTTCGGGAGCCTGCAACAAGGCCTGTCGATATTCTTTTTCAGAATCTGCAAAGTCGCCGTTTTTTAGCAAAAGGGTTGCGAGATGCTTTCGCAATACCAGATTATCTGCGGTCGCAGCAAGTGCTTCACGCAGCGCCAGAATGGTCTCGTCGTGTTGGGACATGAATGGGCCTCTTCTCCTCAGATGAAGCAATCTACACTGATCAAGTCAGGTGTAGATTGTATGAGATAAATATAGGAGCGTTATCCGGCCGGACTCAACATCTATTTTAAGTTTTCTTCAAATAATTTGAATATGCGTCGATATTCATCTGTCCAGCTGCTTGGTTCGACAAATCCATGTCCTTCAAGAGGATACAGAGCCACTTCCCAATCCTCTTTCCCCAGCTCTATCAGCCTCTGCGTCAGGCGAACAACATCTTGAAAGTGAACGTTGGTATCGATCATTCCATGGCAAATCAGCAGTGCCCCCTCAAGGCCTTCAGCATGATAAATTGGCGAACTGCGCACGTAAGCAAGGCTATCTGTTTGTGGTTCATTGAGAATATTGCGAGTGTAGGGATGATTGTAATGAGCCCAATCTGCCACCGGTCTTAATGCTGCCCCGCAGGCAAAGACGCCCGGTTTGGTGAACATCGCCATAAAGCTGATAAATCCACCATATGAGCCACCGTAGATGCCAATTCGCTGTGGATCGACATCATACTCTTTAACAAGATGTGCCGCACCGTCGACATGATCCTCCAGATCTTTTCCACCCATGTGGCGATAAATTCCGGTTCGCCACTCTTCACCATACCCTGCACTGCCTCGATAATCTATATCAAGAACAGTATACCCATTCTCGACCAGCAGATTGTGAAACATGTACTCGCGATAGTATGGTCCCCACCATCGATGTACATTTTGCAAATAACCGGCACCGTGAACAAAAATTACTGCCGGCCCTTGTATCTCTGGATTTTGGGGTCGATAGATACGAGCCGGAACCTTACTTCCATCTTTGGCTTCAAATGAAATTATTTCCGGAACGTGCCAGGAATAGTTTTTATAGCCATCGCGCAGGTCATTGGTAAGCTGCTTCATTTTAGCGCCAGACTTATTGCGCATCGCGAAAAGCTGCCAGGGCTTATTGGTAAAGGAATAACGCACAGCGAGCATCTTTTCATCGGGAGAAAGGGTCACGTCGTTATTGCCTTTGAGTGAGGTAACTTGCTTTCGCTTTCCACCATTTATCGGCATAGTATAAAAATGCCGCTCACCGGGATGCACTTCACTGGTCATTAAGTACCAACGTTTTTTATCTCGAGAGAGCTGCGCATCGGTCACCTCAAAATTTCCACTGGTTAGCGCAGTGGTCTTCCCATTCAACACATTGTGCTTGTAAAGGTGCGAGTAACCGCTTTCTTCAGATTGAAACCAGATATGCTGATTGTCTGACAACCAACCAATGTTTCCGGGGACAAATACCCAGCCCGAGATTCCCGGTCCGCCCACCCAGGCATCATTGTGCTCGCGGTGCAGTGGCTCGAGTTTGGCGCTGAGCGGGTTAAAGCGCATAATCCAACGATCCTTATTATCCCACGCACGTACGACAACAACAGCTCGTTTGCCATTATCTGACCAATATGGGCCGTAGATAATTACGTTCCGCATTTTTTTAACGCTATCAGCTGGCGTTATCCAATGCGGTGCGTCGTCAATTCCCGGGATGTCTGCCGGACTGGCAAAATACACCGTATCTGCCACTGTGTCGTAAACGCCAAAACGGTAGGTATCTTGAGGACTGCCAACTTTGGGACGCGCCGGCAGGTTTTCGGTATACCCATTGCTGCGCACATAGTCCGGAACACTGGTACGCTTTGCGGTGCTATTTTCCTTCACGGTACGAAACGTAACAAAGCGACCATCAGGGCTTAAACTAACATCGTCAATTGTTTCATCACCAAGAAAGATAGGCTTTGGATGACCGCTCTTTTCGCTCTCGCGACGCTGCTTGGCCAACTCACGTCTTTCTTCTCGCTTCTTCAACACGCCAACGAGACTCTTTTCCTGTCGCTTCAGCCACTCTTCATTATCAGAACCGATGGGCTTCTTCGACGACGGCTTGCTGCCTTCTTTAAAGTCGGTTAATTGAGTAATTGCCCCGGTACGTTCATCCCAGCGATACAGATTATCGCTTTTTTGGTACACCACCTTCAGTTGATTTCCGGGCAGGAAAGTCGGAGTTCTCTCCGATTCATTGGTTTGAGTAATACGACGAATTTTGCCACTCTTAATGGTCAGAATATACAGATCGCCGTCTTTGGAATAGACCTTATGGCTATAAGAGTCAGTATAAGAACCTTGTCTTGCCGGTAATTTTTGTCGCTCAGCGAAAGTGAGCTTACGCGGTGTTCCGCCTGATGCAGCTACCTCATAAAGAGAATCGGATTCGGCACTCTCCGGGTTCCAGTTAAAATAAATAGTTTTGCTGTCCTCAGACCAATAAATATTTGATGGCAGGCTGCCAATAAAATCTACTGGCCGCTGCATAATCATCGGTATGGTTAGCGGCGAGTCTTTCTGCTCTGGCTGGGCATCCAGCAAAAGGGTCAGGCAAAACAAGGCAAATAGAATACGAATCATAAGATCTTTCCCATCAATGATTTACAGTGCCTCAAGCACTGCGGTAAACTGAATCTGTTTTTCTTCCCGCAATACTTTAATTACCACGGTATCTCCGGGGGCAAATTTGCCAAGGGCAAACGTATAGTCGTAAATATTCTTTATTTTCAGATCACCAAAAGCAGTTATAATGTCTCCACCTGCTAAGCCAGCGTTTTCTGCCGGACTTCCTGCTTTAACACCGGTTATGCGAAGCCCCTGTGGATGATCGCTATAGTCGGGAATCGTTCCCATGCGAACGCGAAAGGACATACTGCTTCTGGCGCGAGGTGATTCTTCTGCTTCAATGAATGTCGGTTTTTCTGCCATCATCGCGATATACGATACGATGTCATGAGTAAACTCGGTTAGCGAATCCATTCCGGCATAATTGATTTTATCCCAATCATCACCCGGACGATGATAATCGTCGTGTAACCCCGTAAACAGACTGATAACCGGCAGCTTTTTGCTATAAAATGAAGAGTAATCGCTGGGCCCGTAGCCATCTTTATTTCGAGTCATCTGAAAGTTATATTTATTTTGCAATGAATCCAGCATCGCCGGCCACTCGCTTGCCGTCCCGGTTCCGTTAAGAATAATCTTTCCCTGTTCCATTCGGCCGATCATATCAAGATTAATCATTGCGATGCTTTGGTCAAGATCTACGAGTGGATTATCTACATAATGTGACGATCCCAACAGTCCCATCTCTTCTGCACTAAACCCCATAAAAATGACCGGGCGCGGCAGCGGGTTCTTTGCAACCATCCGGGCAATCTCCAATACTGCTGCAGTGCCCGAGGCATTATCATCAGCTCCATTGTGAATTTTGGGTTCACCGCTGTCATCACGTGAACCTGCGCCTCCCATACCCAGGTGATCATAATGAGCGCCTACAATTATTGCTTCGTCTGCCAGGTCAGGATTGGTGCCGCTCACACGACCGACAACATTTACCGTTTGAGTTTTAAGCAGCTCAACACCGACACTTAAAGACGCCCCCCAAGGCTTTAAGCTGCGGCTGGCTGGCGCTTTCGTATCGAGAATCTGTTTTTCTGCTGCAAGTAAAATTTCCTCTCCTCCAAATAGGGGAGCGATAATCTCGCGCTTTGCATGAATTGCCGGCATCCCATTAACATTGCTCATCTCCGGCGGTGCAAGTGTAATCAAATCGTCGCGCATATCATGCGTATCGATTAGAATTACTGCGGCCGCTCCTTTTTCGCGCGCATTAATCAGCTTATAGTGAATCTCGGCAAAGTTCGCCAGTGGACCATGCGGGTCACCATCAACAAGCGGGAAGCCGCGCAAAACAACAACGATCGCTCCGGAGACATCTAAATTCGCATAATCATCATAATTTTTCTCAGGCGCACTGATACCATATCCGGCAAAGACCATTTTACCAGAGGCTTTGCCGCTTGCTGATAGCCCAATCGGCGTGTAGGTCTCACCGACCACAAAGTTTGTTGGAGCAGAGCGCCCTGCAGTAACAACATAGTTATTTTCACCTACCAAATTAATTCCGGTAATGACATCGAATGACTGGCGATAGTTTTCACCAAGCGCATCGGCGCCGGCGGCCTTCATCTCCGCAGCAAGATAAGCTGCCGCAATTTCTATTTCAGGTGAACCGGGCTTACGGCCTTTCAGGTCGTCTGAGGAAAGAAACTTTACATGGTCACGCAATTTGTCGAATCGCAAGTCATCGGCGGATTTTTGGGACGCACACTGCAGGCTAAAAAAGACAAGAAATAACATTGTCATTAAAACTTGCATTCTTTTGGTAGATAGCTGGCAGCAAATTTGAACTGGAGAGATCATCAGGTTTTTCCATTAAAGAAATTGTATTGAATAGTTTTCAAAATCTATAAAACCATTGCAATAAAACAACGTAGAAAAAATATTGTAAGTGCTCTTACACCTTTTTTCACAAAACGATTTTAGCTTGCCCCTGCGTCGTATATATTAAACGCAGTCACGAGATTAATTTTATGAATACATACTCAACTCCCAATCCGGTTTTCACAGCATCTATTGCGATAGTGCTCGCAATATTCATGCTGTGTCCGCAAAATTTTGTTCAGTCAACTCCGGCCCCTTCCGAAGAGCCGGTCTCCTGCTGTGGTGAGTGCCACCCGAAGTCTTGCTGTAAGCTCATCAAACAAGTTGAAATTATGGAGGCCTGCTGTTCTTCTAACGTCATTCATGACATTATAAACTCTCCCAAATTGACTTTGTCTGATAAAGTATGTTTTGCAAAAACGTTCTTTACGCCTGAATACATATTAAACGATCGGCTTTTACACTGTTCCGAAGACTTAAACCGAGACATTCCGGTTCCGCCACCTCGGCTATGCGGTTAGATATTCAATTCATTATTCTTTCAACCGCAAAAAAGCTATTATGCTAAAAGGAACACTTAAGATGCGTACATTTCGTTTATTTTTTATCACGCTTTTAATTCTTGCCGGAATTGCCGTTTCCTGTGACAAGAGTACCAGTCCGATAACCGAACCGATTGATTATGAGAACATTACAACTATCGACTATTCAACCCATGTTCAGCCTCTGCTGAATGAGTATAGCGGCATTCTTACGACAAACAGCATTATGCCCACCGGACTCAATATGTCTTCCTGGAGTGAGTTAATTAAAGGCTGGGAACGCGGTGAAGTCGTTATTCCATTCGATGCTGACAACAGCCTTCTGGTTGAGCTGACAACCAAATTGGAAAGCACTACAGAGTTAGACAGCGTAAAAACAGCGTTCTTAACGCGCTGGATTAATGAAGGTGCCAAGAATGATGCAGGTGAAGTTCCTTATGAAGGTTCAGTAAATCGCGTTTACGTTTGTAATCAAAATGCCGGCACGGTATCGATCATCGACACAGATGCTAACGTGGTTATCCGGAATATCAATTTCACCGCACTTGGCTTCTCTACAACTCCCAAGCCACACGACATTGCCGTCGAGCCTGATGGCAGCGCATGGTATGTCTCTCTGATCGGCGACGGCAAGGTACTGAAGTTCAACAGTGCAAACGAATTAGTTGGTCAGGCGGATTTTGTTGCAGCTGGAATTTTGGCCATGCACCCGACTAAAGACCTGCTCTATGTAGGCCATACGCTCAGCATTCCGAATGTTCCCTCTACCAATGGTGTGATTACGCGTTCAACCATGACGCTGGCCGATATTTCAGTTCCTTTTACTCGCCCTCACGGCCTTGTTGCCGACAAAGGTGGACGCTATGTATACAGCGCAAGTCTGGTAGACTATGCCATCGGCGTTTTTGATACGGATACCGATCCGGCAAGCGGCAGCGCTTTTGCTTTTCCATCAGGTGCCAATCGCACTATCGTGCAGATCAATGTTGCCCCGGGAGACCAGCGTATGATCGCCTCCAGCCAACAAACCAGCGAGTTAATGGTTATGGATATCAGCGATCCCGCCAATATTACGGTAGTTGATTCATTTAATACGGGTGGAACCGCACCATGGCATCCGAAATATAATACGGCAGGAGACAAAATTTATGTCGGCAATAACGGTTCGCACCAAATTGCCGTATTAGATGCTACAACCGGAAACATTCAGGCAACCATTGGTGCCGGTGACGGTAGTGATGGCCTGGCACAGCCGCATGGATTAGTTGTTGCCCCGGACGACGACTTTGTCTATGTTTCGAATCGCAATGTAGCGCAACTTTACACCCCGGCATTTGTTTTCGCCGACAGCTCCAATTCAAATCACGGAGCAGTAGCCGTTATCAATACGGCAACAAATACGCTCGAGAAAATCATCGAAATTGGCCCTTTTCCTTCAGGAATAGCCATTTACGAGCAGTAAAAATATTGCTTGCCAGACTGTTGTTAAGCATAACGACGGTCTGGCAGGATTTTCGCATCAGACTCTCGCCCTGCGGCTGAGGGCCTTTTACATCAAGAGGCATTCAATGAAATTTGTCAGCTATATCCTCACTACAAGTTTTCTGCTATGCATACTTTCACCACTTGTGGCGCAAGATTGGCAGTTTGAGCAACGCATTAATCCGTTTCCGATTCTACAGTTAGACGGCACTCCATACGCCCAGTCTATGATTGGTGGATTGAATACACCGCTACCGGACTTTGTAGACATTGATGCTGACGGAGATCCTGATCTGTTCATTAAGGATCGGGCGAACCGCCTTGTATTTCTGCGCAATACCGGCAGCGCAAGTGTGCCGGCATATAGTTGGGAAACCGATGATTATCAAAATCTGACTATCGGAGCCTGGTTCAAATTTGCAGACATAGACAACGATAATGACATCGATCTTTTTGCGGAACGCCCCTTCGGCATTATCAGTCTATTTCGCAATGAAGGCGACCCGACAAATCCTAACTTTGTGCGAGTTGTGGATAGCCTGAAAGATGATACCGGTAACATTATCCTTGTTGATGGATTTAGCGTACCCGAGTGGGCCGACATAGATTGCGATAATGATAAAGATATGTTCCTAGGCAGACAGAGTGGTTATGTCTCATACTATGAAAATATCGGTTTGGATGGCGATGGTTTACCGATATTTAAGCTGATCACGGAGACGTTTCAGGATCTCTATATTCAAAGCGGTGCGCGAAAGAGCGATTTAAAGACCAATCACGAACGGCACGGGGCCAATTCGCTAACCTGGGTTGATATCGATGATGATAACGACCTCGATCTCTTCTGGGGCGATCTGTTTGCACCGAGCATCATCTTTTTCGAAAACCAGGGCACCTGCACCGATGTAATGATAGACACCTCCCAAATTGTAGAGAATTATCCGCCGGGTGCTCCTCTATCTACCGGCGGATTTAACGTACCGCGATTTACCGACCTCGACGGAGATAACGACTACGATATGTTTGTTGGGATTCAGGGTGGTGCGATCTCATTTATTGCAGATCAGGAAGCCAACTTTTACTTCTATGAAAATATTGGAACACCGGCTGCTGCGAACTTTAATCTCGCAACCAAAACGCTGATCAGCAGTCTGGATATCGGCCGCAGCGCTGCACCAGCTCTGGCGGATTTGGATGGAGACGGCGACTTGGATCTTTTTCTGTCAAACAAAGAAGACATCGATGCGCCCGATCTGCTCAACTGCCGTATCTTCTATTTCGAAAATGAAGGCAGTGCTTCCAGCCCGAGTTTTCGCCTGCGAAGTGAAAACTATTTGGATTATGACAAGCGGCTCGACTTGAATTATACCAGCGCTTTTTACGACCTGGATAATTCAGGAACCATCGACTTATTGCTTGGAAAATGGCAAGGCAACCTGACGTATTACCGCAATGATGGAACGCCAACAAATCCCAACCTGAACCGACTGGATGAGGATTTAGGTGGTATTGATATCGGTAACGATCATGCTCCCACGCTGGCCGACCTGGATGGCGACGGTGATTTGGATATGATTAGCGGCGAGTTCAGCGGCAATTTAAACTTTTTCCGCAATACCGGAACAGCAACCAACCCGGTGTTTACACTTGAAGACCAAAACTATCTTGGCCTGGATGTCGGCTCATTCAGTTCGCCACACCTGGCTGATCTCGACAACGATGGTGATGCCGACCTTCTTATCGGTAGCGATGATCAGGGGCTGTCGCTATGTCGCAATTACGGTACCCCGCAGGTCCCGGACTTCCAGCTCGACCCATCATTTGATTTAGGCTTCGTGCACCCCGACGTTCATCCAACCACCGGTGATTTAGACAATGACGGCGATCTCGATCTGATTTGTGGTACTGATGGCGGAGGGATTGTCTTTTTTGAAAACCTTACGGTTATTTCCAGTTTGGAAGATCGGGATGGAACAAGAACGATTCTGCCAAAGGGTATTACCTTGCTCGACAATTATCCGAACCCGTTCAATCCTTCAACAACGATTCGAATTGGTTTCAACCTCAGATATTCGCAGTTGGGTCAGGATTATTCACTATCCATTTATAATACAGTCGGTCAACTCATCCGACGCTGGCAAAATGTTGTGAGTAACACTGAAATTAATACAGAAATCAACTGGGATGGCACCAACGGGAGTGGGAACCCTGTAGGGAGTGGTGTTTATCTCTACGAGTTAAAACTCGAAGATGGCCTTTCTAAAACCGGCAAGATGCTACTGGCGCGCTGAACGGTTTCGCATTTGTTCCTTAGACGGTGAAACTTTTTCGCCGTCTTTGTCTATCCAATAGGTTTCAAAGTCATCCGTTACCTGAGCAATCCCCCCAAGAAAAGATAGAGCCTCTCTAAACTTGGCAGGAACTTTTACTTCTCCACTGCGGTCAATATATCCCCATTGTGAATTTTGCTTTACCAAAGCGAGACCTTCTGAGAAATCACGCACTTCCGGATAAAGGGGTTCGATAACGAATTCGCCAGAATGATCGATAAAGCCAAAAAGACTGTCCACCCTTACCGCTGCAAGACTATCACGAAAGCAGTTTGCATAATCGAATCGTGGCTCAATAGCGAATTCACCAGAAGCATTAATATAGCCCCGCTTATCCCCTTTGCGTACCGGCGCCAGGCCTTCAGAGAAATTCCCGGCATGCTCAAACTGTAGATCCACAATTAGCTTACCGCGCTTGTCGATATAGCCATACCGCATTTTGCGGTTTGTCAACCAGCCGCTAATAACTCCGACATAAGCATATCCCTCAGAGAAATCTCCTGCATTATCATATTCAGCTCTAATGCGCGTATTGCCCGAGCGATTAATAAACCCCCAACGAAAAGCAGACTTGAAGAAGCTGAACCGACTGAGCTGGACTCGCGCGAGCCCCTCAGAGAAATCCCCAGCCTGGCGAAATTTTGGCTCAATAACAATTTCCCCGGTGCTATCCAGGTAGCCATATTTGGAATAATTTTGGTGTTCAACGCGAAACAGTGCACGACCTTCACTTAACGCACCAACATAGGCAATATCAGGCAAACCTCTGTCGTTTGAGAGGGATTTAATTTCCTGCGCCATTAACCCCGTCCCCAAACACAGGGCCAGGAAAAAATGGATGTGTTTGTTCTGCAGCGCAAGTTGTGCTATTTTCAAGTAATCCAAAACGTAAGCCCTTTTTAACAATGTTTTCTTTATGTACCCTATTCCCGGCAGAGATAACTTTTCTGAAAAAAAATGATCATTTTTAAACCACTATAAACCACCTTGAAACCTGCCTGCTCATACGTTCTGTGCCTACCGTTGTTTTTTATAAAACAACATTGCATGAATCTGGCAAACAGGACCCAGTATCGCGTAAATTATTCCCGGGAAACCGAAAGTTAGCCCCACATGAAAAAATGCCAACGTTATTGACAAGGTGCCGATTAAAACAAAGAGACCGTAGTGACGGCTGGAAAAGGTAGCGTCCAAACGATCTTTTTTAGATATGTCTTCCTTATTGGCTGCATGGCGGTACAACAATGCAAAACAAATAAAAATGGCAATAAATCCCGCACCATAGAGCATAAACAACAGCGCTAAATCATCGGCACTCTGAAAAACAGGAGGCGTATTCTTTTTTGGAAAAAACCCCTGAATAAACGACTCGCACATAAATTTTAGTGGATAAACATAGTAGAGGATTACAAAAAGCAGGCACGAATTTAAAACAGTGGTCGTCCGATCATCCATTCTATAGCGACGAAAAAAGGAGCGATGAATGCTCCAAATCAGAACCAGAGCCAAAAAGCTCAGGCCAAAGGCAATAAAACCTTTCAGGTCTTCCAACAGCGCAGGAAATGTGTCCGGAACATCCAGTGAGACAACCAACAGCGTTGCGGAAAATGCAAAGACCGCATCGCTGAAGGCTTCAAGTCTGGAGGGGCTATGATCATGCTTCATAAATAGACCTTATATTAAAAATTTTACCAGCGTCGTCTAATAACGAAAATGCTTGATCTGCTCACCGCTTTTACCGATTCCGGTCATAGATTGAATGCCAAGCTGAAGATGCAGGTCTACAAAGTTACGCGTAACTTCCTGATCAGACTCTTCCGTTTTCACACCGGACGGAATCATTGGCACATCCGAAACCAATAGCAACGCCCCAGTGGAAATTCGATTAACAAAGCCGGCAACGAAGAGTGTCGCCGTCTCCATATCAATACCTATTACAGCGAGTCTTCGAAGATACTTCTTAAACTTTTTATCCCACTCCCACACTCTGCGGTTAGCGGTATAAACCACACCGGTGCGGTATTCGAGATCTTGTTCTACCAAAAGCTGAGATACATATTTGTGCAGCTTAAATGCTGGAAGAGCCGGAGCCTTGCGCGGCATATAGTCATCGCTGGTTCCCTCACCGCGAATAGCAGCACTGGGCAAGATAAAATGGCCAAGTTCTGTTGAGCGCTTCAACCCACCACATTTACCGAGGAACAGGACGCCCTTGGGATCGCGAGCACTTAACAAGTCCATAATCGTTGCGGCGTTGGGCGAACCCATCCCAAAGTTAATAATGCTAAGACCTGCGCTGTTTGTAGATGCCTGCATCGGACGATTTTCTCCTGAGATATCACAACCGAACTGGTCTGCAAACTTGTTCACATAATTACCAAAGTTGGTAAGAAGAATATAGTCGCCGAAACCGTCAATTGGCATACCGGTATAGCGAGGCAGCCAAGCCTTGGCCTGATCCATTTTTGTTTTCATAAGGTCTCCCGGAAGTTACGAATTCTTGTATTCTTTTTGAAGCTTATTAAACGATCGCTTAAAAAAATGTATTCTTTCAAAATAGTTATTTTTTCTCATTTGGCAAGTTAAAATTTATTCTGAGCAGTTGCGTGTCATTAAATTATATGACAAATTTCAGTATGATTCCATATGATATCGTGTTAAAGAGTCTGGTCGCAGGACTACTCGCAAGCCTTGCCTGTGGGCTGGGGGTGCTGCCGCTTATGATAAAACGAATCGACCCGGCGCGCCATACCGGACTGGCATACGGACTGGCCGGAGGGCTGATGTTTTCAGCATCGGTATACAATTTGATTTTACCCGGCCTGACACTTTCATCTTATCAAATACGCTTTAGCGATACCTGGCCGGTGCTGTTGGGTATGTTCATGGGAGCGCTTTTTCTTTCGCTGACGAATACATACTTATCCCGAGAAAGGCTCGAAAAAAAAAGCTGGAAACGCTGGGGAACGAAGGCAGAACTGTTGATATTTATTGCAATGGCAGTCCACAGTTTGCCTGAAGGCGTAGCGGTAGGTGTTGGATATGCGTCTGAAGCAGTTTACGACAATCAATTAGGAAATTACATGGCCGTTGCAATTGGAATTCACAATATCCCTGAGGGACTGGCAATTGGCATTCCATTACGCGCTGCCGGTTCTTCGATTCCGCGGGCATTTTGGGCAGCCGTTTTAACCAGCATTCCACAACCTCTCGCGGCAGTTCCTGCAAGTATGGCATCATGGCTGTTTCAACCATTGATGCCGGTTTTTATGGGGTTTGCCGCCGGAGCCATGATTTTTTTGGTTATTATCGAAATAATCCCCGATGCCCTGGAAAGCGAAAGTGCGCATCATACCGCGTGGGCATTCATAAGCGGCTTCTGTTTGATGCTGCTTATTCAGGTTCTTCTATAATCAATCTTCGTCGTCTTCATTGATTAACACCTGCCAATTCGGTCGCTTTTCCTTATTGTGAGCCGGGAAAGAAGCTGTCAATTCCAATAAGCGCCGACGCGTTGCCTGTAGACGGTTAATAACGACCAATCCAACCCGCTTGGAAAGCCTGTAGGCAAACTCCAGATCCTTTTCAAGAATCTCATGCATAATGCGCGCTGGAAATGCGATTGTTTTGGTAGCCTGCCGGGCACGAGCATCGAAATGCCACTGGAAAGGAGGATAAAGCCAAGACCAGCCTAAAACGTCATCAGAATGGATATATTCCACGGTAACTGCGCCATAGTTTGCAACCCCAACCTCCAATGCGACTAATCCATTTTCGATCAGATAGAAGGTGTCCGCCTTATCTCCATCCTGAAAAATTCGTTCACCCGCATAAAACTGTGTCTCTCTGGCATGGTCCGCAATCTGCTTTACATCCTCCGGCGGAAAGCCGATAAAAAATGGGTGCTGTAGAAGTCGCTCTAATATATTTTCCATAATCAAATACCTCCGGTTATTAATCTATTACAGCTTTCGAGCAATATTTCGAGATTCTGCTATTCATTTGCAGCAAAGATCAGCTCAATATGATTCAGGTTTGCAGTATGAGAAATTTTTATCGCGCAACCACTTCGTTGAAAAATCATCATCATTGCTTTATTATTTGGCAGTACATCAGCCGTGAACCCTTTGATCCCATTGGATGAGGCGACTTTCATCAACTGCCGCATTAATTCGGTTCCTATTCCTTGCTTCTGATAGGCATTGCGAATTAGAAAAGCTGCGTCTGCAAGATTGCTTGAGAGATCCAGCGAGTAATTCGCCACTCCGCATATCACCTCTTCTTCATCGCGCATTTCCACGGCAAGCAAGCACATCTTGCTTTGGTAGTCAACGTTCACGATTTCCTGGGCGTGCTTATGGGGAAATGCCGTGATACGGGCCAGAAAGCGCTTGTAGATACTCTCTTCATCCAGCGAGTAAAGCATTCCTTTAAGCACTTCCTCATCGGAGGGACGTGAGGGACGGATAAAAATCTCGCGACCATCCTTGGCTTGCATCTGCGACTCCCACTTCAGTGGATAGGCTGCCCTGGGCATCATAAACTGATCTGCCGGCAACAACAGTCTTTCCCTGGCTGCTTTTAGTAATTCTTCCCGATAGTCAGGATGGGCAATAGCAATAAGTGACAGCGTACGCTCGCGAACGGTTTTACCCCAAAGATCCGCAACACCATATTCCGTTACGACATAGTGCACATCTCCACGCGTTGTTACGACGCCTGCTCCGGGCTGCAGCTGCTCAACAATTCTCGACCGCGTTCCCTTGCTTGCAGTGGACGGAAGCACTAAAATAGATTTTCCGCCATTTGAACGCGCTGCGCCGCGAATAAAATCGACCTGCCCGCCAATTCCGCTATAAAAACGATGCCCAATACTATCGGCACAGACCTGACCGGTTAAGTCGATCTCTATTGCGGAGTTTATCGAGATCATATTGTCGTTTCTTGCGATAATGAAGGGATCATTTGTAAACTCAACCGAGCGAAATTCAAACATCGGGTTGTCATCGACAAAATCATAAAGCTTGCGACTTCCCATACAGAATCCAGAAACCACTTTACCGGGTAAAAGCGTCTTACGCGCGCCGGTCAGAACGCCTTTTTCAATCAGTTCGATAATGCCATCAGAGAACATCTCGGTATGAACACCCAAATCGCGATGTTCGTGAAGACACTGTAAAACGGCATTTGGTATGCTACCAATTCCCATTTGGAGGGTAGCGCCATCGCCAATTAAACCAGCAGCATAGCGCCCGATTGTTTCTGCGGTCTTATCGATTGTCATAACACCCGTTTCTAACAGAGGCGCATTATTCTCAACAAGATAGTCAATGTTATTTACATGGATAAAGCTGTCTCCATGCGTTCGCGGCATATTCGGATTCACTTCGGCAATTACCAGGTCTGCACTTTCTGCAGCAGCTTTTACGACATCTACAGAAACACCATAACTACAGTATCCAAAGCGATCCGGCGGAGTGGTTTGAATTAAGGCAACGTCCGGACGAAGTCTACCGCGGCGGAACAAGCGAGGGATTTCCGACAAAAAAACCGGCGTATAATCCGCTCGCCCGCTTGCCACAGCGCTACGCACATTCGCACCAATAAAAAGGGCATTATGACGAAAAATCTCCCCCATCGTCTTATCCACATAAGGAGCTTCACCAAGCGTCATCAGGTGTGCGATTTGTGTATCCACCAGATCCACCCCTCGTGCGGCCATGCCCTTTACCAGTAGCTGCGGTTCTGCAGCTCCAGAGCCAACAAATACACGTTGACCCCTGCGAATGTGTGAAACAGCTTCTTCCACGTTTACAAACTTATGATTAAATTTTTCCAGGATTTCACTGCGTTTCTGCATTATGAGTTAGAACCTTCCCGCTCAACAAGTTCAACATCTTCTTCGTTTTTTTCCTCTGTACATCGAACAGAAAGAACCGGCTTTGTGCTGAATCGTGCTACGCGTTCAGCATTGCTGCCAATGAGTAAATGATCGAGCCCGGTTAAGCCGCGCGTGCCCATAACGATAAGTGCAACATCCTCGTTTTTAGCGTAATCCACGACCTCATTCCATGCGCGTCCTTCTCGCACGATGTAGACGGCATCTCCATCGTAGTCAGCGAATTCCTTCAGACGTTCAACAACACGTGTCTCGAAATCCTTGTCTACCATAAACGCCGAAGCAACCTGAACGCTGTAAAAAGCCGGATGAATTTCGTATTCGACAACATGAATAAACACCGGTATCAGTCCCAGGTCTTTTGCCAGCTTTGTTGCCATGGCGGCAGCCATTTTCGAGGATTCCGAAAAATCGAGAGGAACTAAAATCTTTCCTTTTTTCGGAAAACCAGTATCTTTGTGCACGGTAATAACCGGCTGTTTAGCGAGTCTGACTACGCGCTCGCTTACGCTACCATAAAACCAGCGTTTTAATCCTGTTCTCCCATGCGTACCCATAACAATCAGATCTGCTGCTATCTCATCAGCATATTGTAAAATCTCTTCGGCTGCTGAATACCCGCGGCGCACTTCGGATGTCAACAAGACACCTTTTCTCTCGGCCTCGGTTCGATATTTTGCGATAAGCGCACGACTATCATCTTCCTGAAGCTTTAGATACTGATCGTAATCGCGCGAAAAGCTATGGCTTTCCGGCTCGCTCTGGAAAAGCACAATACTGTGAAACGCATAGAGCGTCGCACTATACTTTTTTGCCAGCGAGACTGCATAGTTCAATGCCTCTTCAGAAAAGGTGCTAAAATCGAGCGGAACAACGATTCGTTTGATTTTCATGATGATCTCCTATAAAAGCTTAATCCAACGCTTTGCTATTCAATTCTCCATTTGTCTTTTAACAATACAATTCGCTTGCCAGCCTCATCGACAGACAGTTAAATAGCTGTTTTTATTTATCTTAGAAACTATAGAAATCATTTAACCATACCTCTTGAATGGCCACATTATGCTCCAAACAGCCAACCTAAAAAAACCTAAGCACATTATAAACAGCGTCTTATATACAGATTGCATAACACGTGCAGTATACACTTTTGTGGCACCTTTCAAATTTATCGTTCTGTAAAATGTACTTTGATCGAGCAAAAAATTTTAAGAATTTACCGTCGTGTCCGGCGATAAAACTGAGATTACTCCTGATGGATCAACGCTTCTTAAGCTACTTCAATCGCGCAATTGCAACTCCTGAGCTGGACTGGTTGATGTTGTTCTTCAGCTACGTTGCACCAGTGCTCATTATCGTGCCGCTACTTTTTTACTGGTACCGCCAACGCGAGAAGCTCAGCAGCGCAATGTTAGTTGCTCTTGTTGTCTCCATTGCCTGTGCACTTCTGCTGCAATACCTCGGCATGCGTCCGCGCCCGGATGATGTACGCTTATTGGCTGAGCAGCCGGCGTTTCCGTCCTATCCAAGTGGACATACCGCGGCGGCCTTTGCGCTACTGATGTGTATATGGCTCTATGATCGGCGTTTCTTAAGCGGACTGGCGGCACTGGCAATCGCAACCGGAATTGCCATAAGCCGTATTTACCTGGGGCATCACTGGCCGTCTGATGTTGTTGGGGGGATTATTTTAGGAAGCTCAATTGGAGCCGGATTATACGGATTAATGCTGCTGGGAAAAAAAGGTCTCGATCGGTGGCGCTGGTTAGTGTGGCCACAGATAGGCATTGTCGTTGTCGTAACACAGATGGCTTATCTAAACTATCTTCCCTTTCATCTATTGCGCTGGCAGTATGCAGATAAAGTGCTTCATTTCATCCTGTTTGGGCTTGTTACCTTCTGGCTGCATATTTGGCTTCGTGGCAAAACCTGGCGCTTTTTGGGTATTCCACTTCCCGTTGCTATTTTACTGCCATTTCTGGTGGCGATTATCGATGAAGGATTCCAGTTTTTTTCTCCCGTTCGCAATGCTGATATGGTTGACTTATGGAGTGATCTCGGTGGCATGTTTTTTTTCTGGATACCAAGTCATATTATAGTATGGTGGTCGAAGCGCAGCAGTGAGTCTTGAGTAGCAAGAAATAAGTGGCGAGTCGTTTTATTTGGCATTGAGGGGACATAAAATAAATTTGCGCGATTGCCATTCTCACGTTTCACTTTTCACGTTTCAC
>JBOEGD010000002.1:23005-246519 GCA_050633245.1 Calditrichia bacterium
TTTTCACGTTTCACGTTTCACTCTAAAAAGAAGAGCTCTCTATGTATGAACATGTCCAGAAAAGAGTCAATGGTATATTTGAGCGCATTGTGGCCATTCGCCGCGATATTCATATGCACCCCGAGGTTGGTTTCGACGTGCATCGCACAGCAGCAATTGCAGCAGCGGAGCTGCAAAAGTTCGGATTAGCGGTGAAAGAAGGGATCGGAAAAACCGGACTCTATGCTGATTTAAATATACCGGGCGCCACAAAGCGTATCGCGCTGCGTGCAGACATGGACGCGCTGCCTATTCTTGAGCAAAACGATCTCCCCTATAGATCCACACGCGATGGGTTTTCACATATGTGTGGACATGATTCCCATACCGCGATGCTCATTGGTGCTGCAGAAATACTATCAGGCATGAAGGAACATCTCGCAGTTAATGTACGGTTTATCTTTCAACCAAATGAAGAGAATCTACCCGGTGGAGCACTATCAATGATTGCCGATGGTGTTCTTGAAGGCGTCGATGAAATTTTTGGCCTGCACGTCTGGCCTGCATTGCAAAGCGGCATGCTGGGTATTTGCGAAGGGCCGGCTCTCGGGCAACCCGATGTGTTTGATATTGAAATTATTGGAAATGGTGGACATGCCGCCATTCCACAGCTAACAACAGATCCTATAATTATAGGTAGCCAATTCGTAAATGCTGCACAGTCCATCGTCTCTCGTAATCTTGGTCCCCTTGATGCAGGCGTTGTCTCGATAACGCAATTTAATAGCGGCAGCGCACATAACGTCATTCCGCAATCAGCTAAAATTACCGGAACGGTTCGAACGTTTGATCTGTCGGTTCAAAAAAAGATTAGGCGTCGCCTGGAAGAGCTACTGAGTGGAATAACAGCGGCACATGGTGCGGATTATACGTTTAAATATACCGAGGGTTACCCGGTTACATTTAATCATTCTGCATCGGTGGCAACCATCCTGCGTGTTGGAAAAGGATTTTTATCTGAAGATGAAATCAACTATCCTACCGAGCCAACCCTTGGCGGTGAAGACTTTGCCTACTATACGCAAAAGATTCCCGGCTGCTTTATGTTCATTGGGTCACGTAATGAAGAAAAAGGGTGCATTTATTCGCTGCACGATGCCAGATTCCAGCTTGACGAAGACTGTATGCGCACCGGCATGACCATGCACACTCTTCTTGCGCTGAACTACGAAAATTAATCAGTTTCGCATGTTATTTCGCTCTGATTCTACTTACATTTAATGATAAATTTTACATCTACTCAAATATAGAGGGAGTTTACCCATATGAGCACAATTATTCCGCAGGGAGATTCTATTCGCAAGGCGATCAAATGGATTTCCGACCAACTGCAAAATGATAAAGAGCCTAATCTTTCCAGTCTGATAAATGAAGCATCAATGCGTTTTGATTTGACTCCAAACGAAGGCAGTTTTCTGGTTAATTTTTACAAAGAACAGCAAGGCAAGCAGGATGAACAGTCCTAAAGCTATTATTTTTGACATGGATGGGCTGTTGATAGACAGCGAGCGACTGTCTTGCGATGCCTGGATCGAAGCTGCCGGCGAATGGGGTTATGAAATGAGTGACGAGACGTACGGGCTCGTTATCGGCAGAACTGTTCGAGAAGCGGAGCGTGTTTTTTCAGAATTTTACGGCGAAGATTTCCCTTTTTATGACATTCGGGAAAAACGCGTCCAACTAACCCGCGCTCACTATGCAAAACATGGCGTCCCGATAAAAAGCGGAGTAAGCGAACTGCTTCAGCTGGTGGATAAGCTAAAACTTCCGCGTGCAGTTGCGACGTCAACCTCGCATAAACCAGCCCACGATAAACTTGAAAAAACCGGTCTTCGTCCTCACTTTCATGCCGTAGTAACCGGTGACGAAATAGCTAACGGCAAACCGGCGCCAGATATTTTTTTGCTCGCCGCGCAACGCATTAATGCCAACCCGACTGATTGCATGGTATTGGAAGATTCCGAAGCAGGCATTAAGGCAGCCCATACCGCCGGCATGACACCCATTATGGTGCCTGACATCAAAATGCCCGATGCGGAAACTCGCAAGATTGCCGCCCATGTTATGCCTTCATTACATGAGGTAAGACAGCTGATTAATGATTTATTCTCCAACTAGCTCTGTGAATCAAGAGGACAAATTGAAAAAAGCAGCATTCCTTCCACTTTTTTGCTATGCCATATTGTTCTGCATGCTTCTTGGCGGATGCGATTCAATCCCGACATTTAATGGACAGCGCGCTTTCGCCGATCTGGAAAAGCAGGTTGCTTTTGGTCCGCGCGTTCCCGGATCAGAGGCACACAAAAACTGTGGTGACTATCTTGTCAGTGAGCTCAAGGCGCTTGCCGGGCAAGTCAACGAACAGCAATTCAATTATCAGGATAAGAAAGACAGCACAAAGAGTTGGCCGGGACGAAATATCGTGGCCTCATTTAATATTCAGCCAAAAAAGAATTTTCGTATTATTTTGGGAGCCCATTGGGACTGTCGTCCTTTCGCAGATCGCGATCCGGATGAGGCAAATCGCACCAAGCCGGTCCCCGGAGCGAATGATGCCGCCTCAGGTGTAGCCGTGCTACTGGAGATGGCTCGTATCCTAAAAGATAATCCTCCTGATTTCGGCGTAGATATTGTGTTTTTCGACCTGGAAGATCTCGGTGATTCGGGTGCAGCATTAAAGTCTGATACGCTTAATCCGTTTTGTATCGGATCGGAGTATTTTGTAAAAAATAATCCCGGCTATCGTCCCGCCTATGGTGTGCTCTTGGATATGGTAGGCGATGCAGACTTACGGCTTCCCAAAGAAGGCTTTTCCGTAACCAATGCACCACATGTTGTGGATCAGTTATGGAGTGCAGCCGAACGCGCGAAAGCATCGGCCTTTGTAGTTGAGGTGGGCGAACCAATTATGGACGATCACTATCATTTTCTTAAGGCAGGTATTCCAATGATTGATATTATCGATTTTGATTACCCGTACTGGCACACAGTTGACGACACGCCGGATAAATGCAGTCCCGAAAGCCTCCAGCAAGTCGGCAACACCTTAGTGGAATGGATTTATAATGGAATCGGCAAACAATGAACAATTGACATAAAGGAGATACACAATGAATTTTAAAGACAGCGTTATTTTGATTACCGGCGGTAGTTTGGGCATTGGTCTTGATACCGCTCGCATGGCTGCCGAAAGAGGCGCAAAAGTGATTATTACCGCTCGCAACAAAGAGCGATTGGCAAAGGTTGCTGAAGAACATGACCTTGAGGCAGTTGCAGGCGATGTTTCGAAGCCGGAAGACGTGAAACGAGTATTCGATTACATAGCAGAAAAACACGGCCGGCTGGATGCCTTAATCAACAATGCCGGTTATGGTTATTTCGATATGCTGGAAAACATCGATATAGAAAAGTTTCAGCAGGTATTCGCGACCAATGTTACCGGCGCAATGATGATGGCGCAATCATCCCTGCCCTTCTTCAAAAAGCAGAACAGCGGGAATATTGTGAATATCAGTTCTACTGCAGGAACGCGTGGCTTCCCCGGTGGAACGGCCTATTGCGGCACAAAGTTCGCCCTAAAAGCGATGACCGAATGCTGGCGCGCCGAACTGCGCTCCAATAACATCCGGGTAATTCTGGTAAATCCGAGCGAGGTACAAACCGAGTTTGTAGCGAATTCTGGTCGCGATAAACGACCTTACAATCCAACCAAGCTGCATGGGGAAGATATTGCCCATAGCATTTGCTCTGCTCTGGAAATGGATGACCGTGGTTTTATCACTGAATTAACGGTTTTTGCAACCAACCCTCAGTCCTGAGACATCGCAAACACGATTGAATGAATTGGTAAATTACAAACCAGGATCAGGTGAATATGAAGAATATTTTTGTAGCCGCGACCCGGCAGAATAATGGAAAGACCATGACGTCTCTTGGTCTTTTCCACTCCTTTCAGCAACGCTTCGAAAACGTTGCGTACATGAAGCCGGTTGGACAGCAATATCGAATTGTCGATGGTGAAAAGATTGACAAGGATGCTGTGCTTATTCAGAAAACCTACAATTTATCTGATAACCTGTCCGATATGAGCCCGATCGCCATTCCCAGAGGATTCACCAGCAATTATGTTGAAAATGGCAATCAGGCTGAACTTTTTGAGCAGATTACCACTGCCTATAGCTCGCTCTCAAAAGGCAAGGATTTTGTTTTGATTGAAGGCACTGGTCATGCCGGAGTCGGCTCAGTTTTCGATGCCTCGAATGCTCAGGTTGCGCGTCTTCTGGGGGCGAAAGTCATTCTGGTATCGACTGGTGGAGTCGGAAAACCGGTTGACGAGATTCTCATGAACAAAGCACTCTTCGATGCGAAGGGGGTTGAGGTTGTCGGCGTTATTGTGAACAAGGTGATGCCAGAGAAATACGATCGAATTAAGAACATCGTTACCAAGGCATTCGCAAGACATGATTTGCGCGTTCTTGGCGTAATTCCCATGGTAAACGAGCTAAATGTACCCTCGGTTGCAGAACTGGCAGAAGACCTCGATGCCGAGCCAATTACAGAGGATCCGGCATTGCTACGCAATCCGATCCACAAGTTCGTTATTGGTGATATGCAGCCACACAATGCTGTTGAATCGCTGACCGATAATTCACTGCTCATTGTGCCTGGTGACCGCGATGGCATCATCGTTACAGCCCTCTGCGGAAACATACTGGAATCTTCCAGCCGAAGCAACGTTGCTGCGATGGTATTTACCGACGGCATCAAGCCACATAGTCGCATTATGAATTTGATTAAGGAAAGTCGCATTCCGGTGATGCTGGTAGAGGGCGACTCGTTCAGCGTGGCAACCCGAATTAACAATTCGATCTTTAAGCTTCGTGCTGATGAATTGAACAAGATTCGCCAGGCGCAGACGCTAATTGAGGAATACGTGGAGGTCGATCAGATTTGTGAACTCATTTAGTTATGCCTCTGGCAGTCTCGAAGTGAAACTGCCAAAGGACATATTATTCTATCGTGAAGACATGTTCATTTGCTCACTCATAACGTTATAAGCAGCATCCAAACCATCTCGCAGTACCCAGGCACGTTTACTGTCCGAGCTCGTAGAACGCGCCTTGCCTAGTGCTCGCTCCAAAAGAGTATTCACATCCGTCGATAAGTTCGCCAACTGCAATAGTCCTTCCGTAGCTACTTCATAAACTGCTGCGCAGGCACCCTGCTGTCCATGATTAAACAATGGCACACCGCGATCGATTGCCAACTCAATATATTCCATAGCCGGCCGAATTGTGGAGAGACGCTCGTCCGGAATCAGCACTTGATCAATCACATGAATAACGCCATTTGCGGCCTGAATATCACCAGCTGAAACGCGGCTCTTATCGATATTTAACTGTCCATCACGAAGGCCTGTGGAAACACGAATACCGGATACCGTGCGCAGGCTACTTTTTTGCAGCACCTCGTCGGAATATACGCGACCAGCAATAACATGATACGTTAAGATTCGTTGAAGCTGCTCTTTGTTTTCCGGCTTTAACAATGACTGTAGCGTTTCTTTAGGGAGCTTGGCAAATGCCTTATCTGTCGGGGCAAAAACGGTAAATGGCCCTTCACCGGAAAGCGTTTCGACTAATCCGGCTGCTTTGATTGCCGCAGCAAGGGTGTTAAAAGTCCCCGCTTCAGAAGCTATCGTCAGAAGCGGCTTAGACTCCGGAATCAGCACTCTGTCGATCACGTGAATAATGCCATTGCGTGCATTGATATCTGGGGTTACAACATTCGACTTATCGACCATCAGCTTGCCATTGCTAAAGGTTACGTCAAAGCGCTGCCCATTCAATGTAGCAGCAGACTTAACCGAGGCTGCTGTAGCGGCATCAACTCGCCCTTCAATCACATGATAGAGCAGAATGGCCTTTAGCTTATCGCGATTAGAAGGCTTCAGCAAGCTTTGGACAGTGCCTTTCGGCAGCTTGGAAAATGCCTCATCAGTTGGTGCAAAAACTGTCAGCGGTCCGTTCCCTTTTAGTGCAGAAACAAGACCGGCTGCTTTCGCAGCAGCCAGCAATGTCGTGAAACTACCGGCATCGCTGGCGGTTTCAACAATGTCTTTGCGTGGACCGGAAAAAAGACTTTGTGTAACAAATAAAATGATAGTGGCGATCAGCATTCCTGATCGTTGTGAATTGCTGAGCATGGGCTCTCCTTTGGGTTTGGGTTGAAAAATCGCTCAAAACGCTCACACAATTATTGCTTACGCTGCGGGTTTTAGAAAGTTACAAAAATCTTCCGATTTGCATGAAAAGCCGCCACAGCCTAGCTTTAGGTTCACAATAGAGGAAAGTAAATGGGCGCTCGTGAACAGCATATTGAAATAAAAAAAACCGCACGCTACTACCAAATCGGTGAAATAAATGATACCACTGAAGAGCTGTGGATTACGCTGCATGGCTATGGACAATTGGCAAGCTACTTCATTCGGCACTTTGCACCATTCGAACAGCCAAGTCGCTGTATTATCGCTCCTGAGGCACTATCGCGCTTCTATCTTTCGGCGGAAAGCGGACGCGTCGGCGCAACCTGGATGACCAAAGAAGATCGTCTAAATGAGATGGAAGATTACATTGCTTATTTGGATTCACTTTACGCTGCACTTTCGGCGAAAGTCGGCACTGAAAAGAACGTTAGGATAACACTAATTGGTTTCTCTCAGGGCGTATCGGCTGCCTGCCGTTGGGCACTGCGTGGCAAAGCAGAAGTCAATCGGCTCATCATGTGGGCAGGCTCTCTTCCACCAGAAATTGACTTGAAAATGGAGAGCTCGCGGATAAACACTATGAATCCTGTTTTGGTTGCTGGAACAGAAGACCAATTTATTTCTCGCGCAAATCGTGAAGCTGTGGCCAACATACTTAAGACAAGCGGCATTCATTGTGAAATTGTGACCTTTGAAGGAAAACATGTTATCCACGCCCCTACACTGCAAGCGCTACTTGGCTAGCGGACTTTCCTAAGTCATGTATTCGCGATATATTGAGAGAAGGCAATCAACTGACGACAGCTAGAACACGGCAGTTAGAAGACGGCAGTTGGTGAGAAAAGAAATGCAGAAACAGGCAGAAACAAAATGAGAAACGGGCAAAAACAGTGAGATATTGCCTTATTGCCTTATTGCCTTATTGCCTTATTGCCTTATTGCCTTATTGCCTTATTGCCTTATTAAGGTGTAGAAAAAGTATTAGTCACGTGTAAAAAATTGAAAGCTCTCACACAATGAAGAAATTCCTCATCTACTCTCTATTAGGATTTATTGCACTCAATCTACTTCTGTGGTTTGGTGGACGCTGGCTAATGAGCTTTTCGGCAGCTGACTATGACGGCGAGATCAGCGTGGACGGCATCTCGACACCGGTTGATATTACCTTCGACGCACGCGGTATTCCACAGGTCTGGGCTGCCAATGAAGATGATCTTTTTTTCACCTTAGGTTGGCTCCATGCGTCTGAGCGTCTTTTTCAGATGGAATTGGTGAGGCGGCTTTCCAAAGGTGAACTTTCCGAACTGTTTGGCCCTGCAGCTTTGGGAACCGACACATGGCAGCGAACAATTGGCTTCTCACGGAAAGCCGAGGCAGACTTTCGGGAGCTCCCGGAAAAAGCCCACAATACTCTGAAGGCCTATTGCGCAGGAATAAATGCCTGGAAAAATTCCAAAACGATTCTTCCTCCGGAATTTATTATCCTGCAGGCTGAACCCGAAGACTGGACGCCGCTCGATTGCGTAACCATAACGCTTTATCAAACCTGGTATTCACACTCTCTGCAAAACCATGATGGCCGCCATCGCAGACTGATCGAAAAACTGGGCGAGGATGTTGAGTCCGTACTACGTGAATATAAAATGTGGTCTCCTTCTACCGTACCGGACGGATTCCTGTCGAGCCTCTTCCCTACCCCAAACCATACACCGCTGAGCATGTCGATGGCATCAAACTCATGGGTTATCTCTCCACACAAATCCAGTTCTGGTGCTGCACTGCATGCCAGTGATCCACACTTACAAATAAATGCCATTCCGGGATTTTGGTACGTGGTCGGACTACATTCACCTGAAACAAATATTGTCGGCGTTACCGCACCGGGGATTCCATTCATTTCAATGGGACATAATGGACGCATTTCATATGCCTTTACCGTAGCTGCAATTGACATTATCGATCGCATTCATTATCCCTATGCCGGGAACGACACAATGACCGTTCAGTCTAAGGATGGGACGATTGCATTGAAAACCATATATGAAGAAATTCCGGTGAAAGATGAGCCGGAGCCAAGACGTATTCCTATTCTGATTACGCCGGATGGCCCGGTTACTTCTAAAGACTCAGCCGGCGTTTATGCCATGCGTTGGGCTGGTTATGATTTCAGCACTGCAAAAGTTTTGGAATCCGGCTTATCACTACATTCAATAAAAGACTTCCAGTCCTTTCGCAGAGCGGTTACTGGTCTGGGAGCTCTCGATGTGAATTGGACCTATTCGGATATCGAGGGCAATATTGGTTATCAGCTGGGTGCACCCGTACCGAAAACTCCTGCGAGTTCAGGCAGCTTGTCACAGCTAAGTACCGATTCCAGCAGCATACACTCTGGCTACCGTTCGCTTGAGGAAAACCCCTATGCGCTCAACCCGGAGCAAGGCTGGCTTGCGACCTGCAATAACCAGATAGTTTCTCCTGAAACGGGTGAAACTATCCCGGGTTTTTACGATCCATACCGCATTACGCAGATAAGCAAGCAACTATCCGCTCGCGAAACGTTTTCCTCAAATGACATGACGCCAATGCAGATGAATCTGATTTCCGGGGTTGCAATACGCTGGAAGGGGCTGATGAAGAATGGTGCGGTGAAACTGGGCGAAAAAGATCTTGCTGCCAATATTGCGTCCTGGGATGGTGGCATGAATCTGGACAAAACACTACCTTCGGTTTTTACCCGCTGGTGGCACTTCATGAGCCGTGAGGTATTTGAAGATGATCTCGGCGATGCCTGGCGAAGTGGCAGCGATGCTTTGGAGGAAGTGATTAGCCGTCCGCTCAACGCGCTGATAGACGATAAACGCACAACTGATAAGCAGGAAAACCTCATTGATATCTCGTCGCGTGCACTGCGCTATGTGCTCGATACATATGACGAAAAGGCTTATGGCGAGATGAGCACCCTGCAGATTGATCACCCAGTTGGCAAACAGGTCGGTATCCTCGATTATTGGTTGAATCTCAGCCGCGGTCCATTTCCAATGGCTGGCAGTGATGGCAGTTTAATGGCCAACTTCGGCAGCTATAATGACAAGTCCGACACCTACCGCAGCTACGCCGGACCAAGCATGCGCTTTGTTATGGATTGGGCCGATCTCGATGATTTCTCATTGAGCATTCACCTGGGGCAGTCCGGCAATCCCTTTAGCCCGCACTACGATGACTTTCTGGAGCCTCATCTACGCGGCGAGAATTGGACGCTTCCCTTTAGCAAAGAAGCGGTGTATTCGAATATGAAGAGCCAATTGACGTTGGTGCCTTAATTGCTGGAGAGTAAAGAAATGTTGAACTAATGTTAGGTGTCAAAAAACCTCTATAAAACTATCTATCAAAAAAGCACATTAAAACGGGCTTTTTGCTTGTTCAAAACACGGTGTCATTAAACGGAGGAATTTTCACACCCCGCGCATGTTTTTCATACGCAGGGTGTTCGGGGGAGAGATTCCCTGGACTAACGACTGTTGATTACATCGGTATCATATGTCTCACTATCTTAACAGAATCATCTTCTTTGATTTTACAATTTGTTTCCCTGATTCATCAGTAAAATATGCTCTGTAGAAATAGAGCCCACTGGCAACACGATTTCCGCTTCCATTGCGACTATCCCAGAGTAGTTTGTATTCACCTGCATCAACATCGGAATTCAATAGCGTCTTCACTTTTTGACCGAGAACATTGAAAATTTCTAATTGAATGTTGCCCTTAGTCGGTGCCTGGAAGGTAATCGTTGTCGTCGGATTAAATGGATTTGGATAATTCTGTCCCAGACTAAATTTCTCCGGTATTACTGCTGCTTCCTCATCACCGCCTTTTCGTATTAAGCTACTGAGCAGCGCATCAGTTTTAATCCTCGTTTCCTCGAAGGACGCTTGTTGCTTCTTCAGGTGTTTCGTTTTTTCTTTTCCGGCCTTCATTTTCCCAATGGGTGTTCCAGAAGCACGTAACTGATTCGATAAAATGTCTACCTGAGAGTAAATAGAGTCGCTCTCAAAAGGTGTGTTCACGCTCCATGTTGTGTGTTCAGTAATTGCATCCTGATAATCTCCATCGGCGGTGAGGCTGCGAATGGCCAAACGTTGTGCAACAGTGGCCAGTGCTGTGTCGAAATGAGAAATAAATGTGCTGTAATAGGTTTGGAGCTGGAGTGGCGTATCACCCTTTGCAAGCTTCACATGATAGAGCCTGTCCATCACAGGCTTAGACATGGCAGATGCTGGATACAAAGTTATCAACGAATCATAGTGTGCGACTGCATCAGCGTATTTGCCATTGCGTTCAGCAGCAAGACCCCGCTCAAAAAAGTCTGCTATAGAGTCTGCTTCAGCCAGGTTGCCTTCTTTACTGAAAAGACCGCTGCCGGTATTCGATGTTAAATCAAATGGATAAAACACAAACCCACCGGGTCGATGCAACTTACCAGCAATCGAGGAAGAGTCTGTTTCACCCCAATAATTATATCGCACATAGAGGAGGCTTTCCCGTGGATCCTCATCTCCATAAATTAAATATCCACCGGTTGTATCAGCAATATCATTGGTTCCGCGATCCAGCAGGGGAAATGAAATATCTTGTACGAATATCTCCGCTGCAGCACTGCCAGAGTTTCCGGCATTTTGTGCAACCAGATTATAACCATCCCCCGTCATGGTTGGGTAAGATGAGCTTAGAGAGAGTATACCATTGGCATCATTATAGGTGATTTCGTTATCTTTAATTATTGGTGAGCTTTGGTAGCAAACAATTCCTCCTTTCAGCATGCTTTCTGAAGGATCACTACCATTGTAGCGGACTGTATTATCAGTAAAATCTCCGTTGCTGCTATACTGGAAATAAACACCGCGCCCTAAGTTGTCCTCAAAAGTAGAATTGCTTACATCAAAATCAGCATAGTAGAGATGCAGCCCCTGGACGCTATTATTGTTGAAGGAACCGGATGAAATCGTTACATCTCCTTCATCTACAATCATGCCGGTCTCATTGCTTGTAAAGGTTGAGTTTGTAATGCTCAGATCAGAATCCTTGCTATAAAACCCGGTCGTGTCATCCTCAAAGAGGAGATAGTCAAACGTATTGTGCGAACCGTTTATATCCGAGACATACAGCCCGGTACCAGATCGTTTAAAGTGACAATACTCAAGGTGTAGCGTATCATTGCTCTCAGGATACAAATAGACACCGCCCATCACATCATTCTCCCGGTATCCGCTGAATACAATCGGATCAGGCCCGGGCAAACTGGCAAGCCCATCAGCAAATAGAGAAGCTGTTACAGTCAACGACTTTCCCGCATCAAAAAAAATTTTTGTTCCTGGCGAAATGGTAAGATCACTACCATTGGTGGATACAGACTCCAGAATATTCACGTGGCCCGACCAAGTTGCATCATTATCCAGATCCGTTTGCAGGATATGATCAAAAGTCAGGGTGGCATCAATTGTATTACCGTAAGCTCCGATGTTTATCTGCCCGCCGTTCGGAGAAGGTTCATTGGAGTAGGAAGAATCCGGATGTCCCGCGTCTATTCCCTGTGAGATGGATTGTAAATGTACGTTGCCGTTTACAGGATCAACGAATTTAGGATCCGCAAGAATATTTGTCGTATCAAGACCACTGGGGGAATCGTCATTGTCAACTATATTATAGGTAAAGCTTGTGCTGGTTGAAGGTACAAACGTCTTGTCATTCTCATAAAATATATTGTTACTAAATTTTATTGCGGGAAGATCAGCAGCAGAAAAATAACCGTATTCATAATAAAGAAAAGTATTGTTAACAACTTCCATTTTTGATGCTGTGTTCTTGATCGCTTCCCCTTGTTTATTAACACCAATAAATACATTATTAATAACTCTTGGGGATACAAAAGCCGGAACACTTTGTAACTTTATTTGGCTGCCATTAAGAAATAGGTTGTTTCTAATCGTTGTTTCACCAACTCCTAAGAGAATGACTTTACCATGGCGGTTAAATTCGTTTTTCTCTACAAAGTTTTCCTGAGTATGGGGGGTATTTATCCGTATTTTGCCAGAATCAATAACACAATTCTTAACAAGAACAGGTGAGGCTCTAAACTCTATTGTTGCTTCAGTAAGATAGGATGAATCCAACTCAGCATCATCTCCATCTAAAACAAGAGAGTCTTCAATTGCACGAAGGGTTAGGTCTGCGAATCGTAGATTCGTTGGTTCTTGTTTTGTATCGAATCCCCGAATACAATTCTCAATAGTAAGTCCCCGTAACGTTCGATAGGACAAGGATGCGGCTAATAAGTTTCGAAGGTCTAAGGCATAGGTCGCATTTTTTATCGTAACATAAGACAAATCAAACGTACTGCCTGAATTGAAAACGATTCCATTCCAATCTGAGCTACCTGTATCAGAAACGGCCTTAAAAATTACAGGGTCCTCTACAGTTCCATTGAGAGCCAGATGCCCACCATCATCCACAATAATTCGCAACGTCTTGACCAAAGAAGGGTCAATTGTAATGACAACGCCTGGATTAACGGTAAGCGTCGCATTATTTTTAATAATCACTTCTTTTGTTAAAGTCGTATTTTGACTCCAGGTAGTATTCTGCGATATTTCCGAAATCAGGGTTTTCGTAAGTAGTGAATCAATCTCAATCTTGCTATTTGTAGAGTTGAAACTTATTCCACCCAGACGATAGTGTGAATAGAAACCAGATGCTAACCTAAGCGAAGGAATCGTGTTATCATCAATTTCAGTGACATTGTCAGCCCCTGGAAAAAAGTCGGATGTCCTCCCCTCATCTTTATATATGGTGTTAGTCGTTCCTAAATTCCCTTCCGGTAGGCTTGCTGTAATGTCTGCCTCAACAACTCTTATTCTATGCCCATTAGCAAAGTCCTGATAACCGGAATAATGCCACGTAATCATACCACCTAAAAAATTAGGATCGTTCAATTTTAGTGATTCATCAAATCCAACAGTAGATCGGTTTTCCAGTATAAAATACTCTTGAGCTGCTTCCGTCCACTTCTCAGGTTCAGGTACAACACCTGATCCAAACAGGATGGCGACTTCAGGCGTATCAACCAATGTGGTATCCACAACGGGCTCTAATATATAATTGATTTTATCACTCTCAATAAGCTCATAATCTAACCACCCGCTTTGTAGCTTTTCCCAGGCACCTACATGTGTCGGACGCAAGGTACGTCCTTCCCCTGTTCCGGTGCCCATAATACTATAGTCACCTACTCCTTCTGGTTTTGTGTTGTCGCCTTGGTCGTTAAGGTCCAGATAACCAATCTGGTGACCCAGTTCATGAGCAAACCCGCCAAAGCCATTCATATACTGTGTAGACGTAGGCGTTGCTTTCGCTCGCTCCCGCCAAATAGAGTAACGTCCATTAACATCGCTGGCCAGTCCACCCGTCGCACTGCCTGCAGCATATATAAATACACGGTCAATTTTGTCAGTATCATCGATGTCTACATCCAAGCTACCGGCAGTAAACAAGTCTCCAGCTAATTCAATTGCATCATCCATGATGTCTTCAACATCATCCACGCTTCCAGCGTTGTTGTAATCTGCAAGTGTCTTTGAGAGGGTTGCCCAATTAATACTGCCGTCAGTAGAATCGAAACGATTAATAATGCCACTACGAAACATAGTGTCTGTCACGGCCGGGTGTGTGACTGCAGGCAGGACCTCCAAATTACCATTGCTCACTTCCAGATAATAGTCTCGTAGAGAACCGTAAGTAAAAAGATCAAGAGCATCATGGGAAAACTCATCTGGATGTATTTCGGGGTCAGTTGTGCTTGTATCTATATACGTTCCTTTTGTAAAATACATATCCCAGAAATGATGATACCGATACTTTTTCTCGATAATACTTGCGCTAGGGCTAATATCGTTCCACCCAACACTACCGCGAGCATCAGCATTAGTGGCAAAATCTGCAAATTGCACAAAAAGAATCGCAACCCGAAGGGTCGTATCTTGCAAAATGGGTGCTCCTTCTTGCAATATGGCTAATTGTGACGCTGTTAAATTCTCTGAAAAATGGCAGGTAAAACCTGAATCCTGGCTAAAAGAAGAATTGGTAAAAGTAGATATTAAGATGATTATTAAGATGATGGTTTGTCCCAACGTCCGATACATAAAAACCTCCCGGGCCTTTAGTTAATGATGAGCATCTTCTTATAAAGAGATATGGAGTCCTCCATGAATAATCGATAAAAATAAATACCGCTTGGTAAGCCTGCGGCATCAAAAACAACCGTATGAGAACCTGCTGTTTGTTGTCCATTCACCAAAGTTGTTATTTTTTGCCCAAGCAGGTTGTAAATGGAAAGATTAACGTTCTCGGACTGCTTTAAACGATAAGCGATCTGGGTTGTCGCGTTAAATGGGTTGGGGTAATTTTGATGCAACTCAAGCTGTGGGAGATATGATATGTTCTCTGAGTCAATACCGGTAATGACTTCCCCGAGGATACCATTTACTGAGATTTGTTTGATGTAAATTCGTAGTCCAAGGTATGAAAGCACCCAATTTATAATAGCCCCACCTCTACCATCTGACACGATTGGTATTACTGAATCGGCTGAAGGCTCTATTTCAAATGAGCTATCATAGACCTCAATTCCATTTGCAGCCCAAAGTTTCTCACCGGTGCTATCAACCCGTTGCACATGAAATGAAATACCTGAGCCTACTCCGCCTAATGACCATATACCCAAGACTCCCCCAACCTTATCGGGAACGATTCCAAAAACACCACTACATCCAGTATTTGGACAAAACTTAATCGTGTCTGTTGGCCATGCCAGCGAACCATCTTTTTTAACACGTCTCAAGACACTGCTAGCTTGACCTGATTGATAGAAAACTCCTAGTTTTTCATCTGGCACAATATATGTAGGTGGTGACGTAGCAGGTAATATTACACCCTCACCAAAAACTCTTTCACCTGTTGTAAGAATACGATTGTAACGTGTCTCATACCCAATACGGAACATGCCATAGACACCTCCGTTCTTATTACTAAATGCTCGACCACTTCTATAAGAAACAACATCTGGTATCAGTCCCAACAACGTGTCCGGCCAGAGTAAATCGCCATTTATATCCAACTTCTGCCTTTTACCCGGAAATTGAGATATTAGATTGACAAAGACTTCACCTTGAGAGTTTGTTGCACAAATATCTATAGAGTTTTCATCAAGGTATCTTTCCCAAGTGATATTACCGTTACTTTGAATCCGTTTAATGACACTCATCGTTTCCGTCGAGTCTCGTGACCAGCCAACATAAACGCCCCCATGATAATCACTCTTCATGTCTCCGAGCAGGTGCCCGTCATCGCGTCTCTTGTTTATACGTTTACCGTTAGCTCCCATTGTTGTATTACCGTTACGATTTATGTATTGAATATAGATATCATTGGTAAGTGCTGTAAACTCATCATAAATCGCAAAGCGATAGTCTTGCCAGGCAACAAACAATCCGCCGCTATCATCAGGCACAAGCGCACCCCACTGGCTTATAATATTCGATGAAAAGCGCCCAAACATCTCAGTAGTGTCTGCAAGCGTAATGCGATTGCCCCCCCACAGCGGGTCGCCATAACGATCATACTTCTTCACGAATAGTCGATCCAGATTGATATAAACGACGAAAACCGAATGATCAATTGGATCGACTATTACTCGTGGGAAGATGCCATTGTCGACATATACAGCCGAGTCGACCTCCGTAGGCCAAGAGGCATAAGACGATAGAGAGAGCATGCACAAAAATGCGCAGGCAATTATCAACCGTTGAGCAGAAGCCATAAGCTTCCTCCAGATAATAGAATAGATGTGAAAGTAAATGAGGGTTTGTGTATAATTATTTTTAAGGCTACTCCTGTTTTTAATCAGCTAAGAAAGATTGAAAAGTCAAGGAGAAGTTTGAGACAGTGCTTCTTACCCTTATTGTATTACTTCAAAAAATGATAAGCAAGTGACCAAGGGATATCGTTCCTTCACATTCCGCACATAAAAATATGTGCGGAATGTGAAGTTTGAAATAATAGCTATTGAACAAATGTCATTTTCTTTGTAGCAACAAAACCATTCGCAACTAGGCGATAAAAATAGACGCCGGATACGACATTCTTCCCAGCACTGTTTTTCCCATCCCAATTGGTTGTATATCGACCAGCTTCAAGCTGCGTAGATACCAAGGAGTAATATGACGACCATTGATATCAAAAATCATCAACTGAACAAAACTTTCTTCTGGTATTTCAAACTTGATTTGTGTCGTCGGATTAAATGGATTGGGGTAATTCTGCAAAAGGGCATAATCTGTCGGAATAGCAGACGTTTTTGTCGACCGGGATTAGTACTATACCCACAGGCCCAAACATCACCGCTTGTTTTTCCATAGACATCTAAAAGAGAAGCAGAGCCAGCACGTGGGTGTCGTGTCCAGGAACTTCCATCAAAAGAAAGTAAAAGCCCTCCAGAGCCAACAGCAAATATGCGTTCTGAAGTGTCGCCCCAAATACTAATAGCAATTTCAGGAGTTGAGGTATCTCTTAACCAAGATATAGGTGCATATGGACCACCTGTCCAATGAAAGACACTCCCTGCAGCGAACCAAATGTCATTATTGCCAAAAGCCCATATTTTGCGAGCTCCCACAACCACACGATTTGGTTCATCCTCAAGTTTATTAAAAGACCATGAGTTGTTTTTGAATTTTGCCAACCCAAAGGGGTTATTGTTTCCCATAGAGTCAACATATTGGATCCGCCCCACTGCCCAAACTTCAGAATCGGAGATGAATTCAACATCATTAAGTGACGTGCCTAAGGGGCCGAGTGTATCTGTTTTCCAGACGAAGTTATGACTAGTGGTATCAACTCTCACTTCTGGTGACGGTGGCGTTGGAACATAATCAGTACAACTACAAGCAATTAAGGTTAATGATAAAGAAAATGATATAGCAATAACACGCAACATAGGCAAAGCCCCTGTTGTTAGGAAAGATTAATTTGTAGAGTGAATGAGGAGTTATTAACGCTACATATTTAATAGTTAAAAAAGCAAGGTGAATTTTTAGTAGTTGTCCAAAGAGCGATCCCTACCCCAATCGCTTTACTGCCTCATCTTGCATTTCATCAAGAGAAATGGTTCCATACATATCCATGGTTGTTTTGTAAGAAGAGTGACCAAGAAAGTTTTGCACCCACTCTGCAGAGAATCCCTTATTCTTCAGATAGCGTGCTATCGAGTGGCGAAACAGATGTGGGTTGATATGCTTCAAGGATGGATTTGGATTTGTAATGCTGGCCTTCTCTCCTACTTGGCGTGTGATCTTGTTGATCATGCGAATTGTTAAATGCTCACCCCTGGGGTTTTGAAAAACCGGCCCGGAATTTCTTCCGGCAAGCAAGTGCTGCAGGTCGCTTAAGAACTCGTCATCAATAATCGGCACGATGCGAATCTTATTCCCCTTCCCTCTCACCTGAATACGCTTTCGCTCAAAGTCAATATCGCGGATATCCAGTTGTGCTGCTTCCTCGCGTCGCAGACCTGCCCAAAACAGCGTCTTCAAAAGACAGCGGTTCCGGAAGGAGCGAGTTGCAAAGATGAGTTTTTTGATGTCGGGGAGCTTTAAGTGGTAGGCCGAGGCCTTTAATTGGTAGGTAGACATGGTGCACTCTGCTAGAAAAGTGTGAACTTTTGTTCATATATTGATTTGAATATAGCAGAATACAATAGATTAACCAAAGTATAGTTCACACTTTAGCATAAGTGTGAACCTTCTCTACCTCGTTAATTGGATCAAGCTTAGCCCCCTATGTTTAATCTCGTCAAAAAAGAATCTGTTGCGCCATTACATCGCTGTATCGGTGGGTTAAACTCTCTGGAGCTAGGCAGCCCCCACTCTACTGGCTCAACACTTGCATAATACGGGTTACGGTATCGTTCTACTATATGTCTCCCCCGGATGTAAATTACGATATTGCTTGACCGGATAATTTGAAGGTGATTTTCCTGGAATATTCTTGCTCTTGATTGAGTCATTCCTGTGAAGAACCTGCACAATAGTTCTGTTCGGGTAAGGGTTAATAGTCTTCGCAAAAAGGAGATAAGTATGATGAATTTGACAGGAAGAATATGCTCTGCCTGGTTGCTGTCCATACCATATTGTTTGCTGATGGTACCATTGCTGGCAACGCAATTTATCTACGCTCACGGAACAGTTGTTGATCCGCCGAGCCGGGTCTGGAACTGCTATCAGGAGAACCCTGAAAACCCTCAATCTCAACCCTGTATTGACGCCGTGGCGTCACACGGCACTCAACCTCTTTATGACTGGAATGAAATCAACCAGGCCCAGGCTGCCGGCAATCATCAAAACTATGTGCCTGATGGAAACCTGGCGAGTGGTGGCCGCCCGGGGAAGTATGGGGGCATGGATCAAGTGCGCTCCGACTGGGTTTCTACTCCGGTAAGCCCGGGGCCATTTAAGGTGATCTGGTCTAACAGCGCCCCTCACGCTACTGAATACTATGAGGTCTACATAACCAAAGACAGCTGGGATCCATCTCAGCCATTGACATGGTCCAGCCTTACCCTGCTGGTTCGTACGCCACAAAGTCCGGCGGCAAATTATGTGGAGATCGACGTTGTCCTTCCCGAGCGTGAAGGTCGGCATGTAATCTATAGTGTCTGGCAGCGCTCGGACAGCCCCGAAGCCTTCTACTCTACCAGCGATGTCGATTTTGGTGAGAATCCGGTAGGGATCGATGATGGAGAGCAACTGTTGGAGGGATTTGCACTAGAGCAAAACTTCCCTAATCCATTTAATCCAACTACGGTTATCAAATATCAGGCGTCAGCTAACAGCGCTTTGTACCTCACAATTTATGATGTAACCGGCAGAAAGGTTCGCACCCTTATCAATGGACAGTGGACACGGGGCAGCGGCGAAGCGATCTGGGATGGTCGAAATGATGCGGGACAGTTGGTTCCTTCCGGAACATATCTCTATCGACTTAGAGCAGGAGACAAGATCTTGGTGAAGACGATGAAGTTAATAAAGTAGCGCTTTATTGACTTTCTTCTCGCCGAAATTGAAGACGATATAGAGCAGCGTATGCAGACGATTTCTTCTTAATCGGAAGGACAAGACGTCCATATTGGTTCCAGCGTGCTTTACTGAAGATGTCTAAAAAAATCATCCCTCAAGAAATATTTATCTTGAGGGATGAAAAGAATTCAAACTGATGTAGTTAAGCCGGCAGCGCATTTTCATTAAACTCGACACTTCAAGTTCGTCGAAAGATTGGACCGGCTTTACTCTTGCGCACTGTCTCAGTCTACGCTGATATAACCATCTTCCACTTTTTGATCGTCCTGATCGCCAGCGGAATCACCGTGGTGTATTTCTTCAACAGCCTGTCGGTCTGTCAAAGATTTCGATCCGGATTGTTGGGAATAAAAATAGGCATTCAAACCAAAGATGGCCACGCAAACAAGTAAGATAAATCTAATTGAAACTGACATGATAAGTCCTTTAAATATGAATTCAATATGATGTTCTAGGTTCAAATTACCACGTCAATAAAACACTTTTTTCTTAAGATGCATCCTTTTTTTAAAATATTTGGCAGCACGTGATACACCTAAAAAAAGAGCCCTTTGAAAAAGCTATTCATCACTCAATCAAAGGGCTAAAACCGCTGTGAACCTGTCTTCAAAAAGATGTAAAAACATTCATCTGACTTAAACGAAGGACAACCTAAGAACCTTACATTTTTTGATCAAACCACCTACTCGCCTCCACAACGGATTCATTCACCCGCCCTTCCTGATCATAGTAGCTAAACTGGTCGAAAGGCGAATCCAGATCTGTATCCATCCAGTGTAGCTTTTTATCATTAGTAGCAATATTTGCAAAATAGCTTTTTGTATATTCCGGGAGCACTGCCCCATTTGAATGAATCATCAGCGTTGGTGTTGTCAGATTCTGCGCACTCGGCATTGGGTCAGTAGTTAGCCAGGCTTCCCAACTCATAACGGCAAACTTTTCAGCACTCCACTCCGGAATCGCTCCACGCTGTGGGTTTAAATAGTAATCGTAAGGTCCATACATTGCTGCCGATTTATCGGTTGTAGAAATAGAGGGAATATATTCTACAACACCTGTTTGCTCATACTTTTCCATGGCGGTACGTGCTGCAGTAATCTTCGACTGTACACCATCCTCACCGCCATAAAAGAGCTTTACAGCCTCAGCATCATGCAGCCACGAGGCAGCCGTGGCAACGGACTTAATCCTGTTATCCTCCGATGCAGCCAAGAGTGTGTACATGGCACCTGCACATACCCCAAAAGCTCCAATCCGTTCGGTGTCAACTTCCTGCAGTCTCTCCAGAAAGGAAACAGCATTCTTTATGTCTACCGTTTTCAACTGTGGGCTTTCGTAGAAGCGCGGCTCTCCCCCACTCTCACCAAAATTCCTGAAATCAAAAGCCAGAGTAATATATCCTCTTTCAGCAAGCTTCCCGGCATACAGTCCGGCCATCTGCTCCTTTACTGTAGTCCAGCTACCAGAGACAACCAGAGCTGCAAACTTTTTTCCATCCTGATAATCCGTCGGATAATACAGATTACCATGTAGTTTCACTCCCTCGCTTTCAAATGATACCTTTTTCATTTTCACCTCTGCCTTTATATTCATAATACTGATGATAATCAAACTGCTTATAAGCCATACTAATTTCATGGCATTCTCCTTAATTTATTTGATCTAATAAACCGAATCCTCTGGCTGCTGTAAGCGGGTTAAAATACTCGTAGTATTCCATAATCTTACCATCGCTATCGAAATAAAAAATGCATAGATACTCATTTTCATAGATAGCGGCATTTCCTTTTAGCTTAATCTTTCCGGTGAGTTTTGCAGCGATCTTATCCGGATCCTGAAAGGGAAGAATTTCTTCAATTGGAAACTGCATGCCGTCAAAATTGTCCGGCACATTTTTCCAGAACGCATAAAGACTATCTCTGCTGACAATTTCAGCCGGAAATAAACCCGAGTGATATGGATTAACCTGTTTCCCGTTCTCAGCAAACAAGTCGATGAAATCTCTTATTTTTTCTTCTTCGAGAAGTTTAAAAAACTTACTTACTGTTTCGATGTTAGCATCTCTGGATATTTGATCTTCCTCCAGCTTCTTTAAGTCAGGAGAGGTACAGGCAGTCCAGAGTATGAGGCAGACCAGGATTGCAAAAGTGAAGATCCTCATTTCTCCTCCTTATGCTCATTTTCAATAATCTTCGGTAAGTCGACATTACCATCCTGATATTTAAAATAGAACGTCATTGACTTTACTTGCCATGTCTCATTGTTTTTTTCCAATTCGAAATCATAACTTCCCACTACAACCCATACATTTCGCCCGGAGTTATTTGGAAAAAAGTGGCTGGCGGTTCCGTAGCAGAAAACGTGAGCTGTAAGACCATCTATCTGAACCTGAAAATTCCCAACCTGATGATGCGTTGCTCTGAAGCCAGGTAGAAAGCCACTCCAGGCACCTACAATTTGTTCTGATGTTAATTCACTGGCTTTCTGACCGGAAAATGACGAATAGTCAAGTAAAACAGTCTCTGCAAAAATAGCCCTTAGCTTATCCCACTGATCTTGATCCGTATAAACAAACAGATTCGTAATCTGATCCTGCACGGAGTTGCGATCCTGAATATCACTTGCCATATTTTGCGCTCCAATTTTGTTGGGTGAAAGCAGCAGGATTACGATCAAGCCTGCCCATAGTAACTGATGAGAATAGACCATTTTATCTTCTCCTTTAGTTAGATTTACAACAACAGTTTAGCGCATAGACCTGCGACTTTCTTGCATATTGTTGCGGGAAGTTTTGTGAGATATTGCTAAATGGAGAAATGAGAGATGAGGTTATAGACCTTTGCGGTACTGACCGGGGGTAATTCCAAAATGACTTTTGAAAACGTTTGTAAAGTAACTCTGATCATTAAATCCCAAATCAAAAGTGACGCTCGCTATAGTATTAGATGGCTCGGAAAGCAACTCTCTAGCACGGCGCATTTTCTTTTCAAGAATATACTGTAGCGGCGTATGGCCACTAAACTTTTTGAATTCACGCAGAAAATAATACTTACTGTAATTGAGTATCTCGGCAAGTTTCTCTATTGGTATGGGCTGGTCCAGATTCCCTTCAATAAATCGATCAAGTTTATCAAATTCCGCCTGACTGATCTTTGACGTATTCAGTGAGGCGTTTTTCAGGTTTTCAGCATTTGAGTAATTATTGATATAATAGTTTGAAAGAAGCGACATCAGATTCTGGTGATGATGAATTCCACCTTTACCATCAGATTCTACCTCATAATAAAAGAGTTCGATCATATTTTTTAATCCTGCATCTCGCACATTATAATTGTTCAAAAACTTAAGATCGTTTTTCTTAGCAATTATATTTGCAGATTCCAACAACACATCTTCTTCTACTGCCAGAATAATAAAAAAACAGGGTTCGGAAATATCGTGTGTAAATGGTTGCCGGGGTGGATTTATCCAGATATCACCGGGAACGGTTTTGAGAGGCTGCATCCTGCCACCCATCGAAGCATTCCACTCCAAGTCCGCCTCAAGGGCCAGCGCAAAATAAAAGTATGGTGTATACACGTTTTGCGGGAAGAAATGCGGAGACTCGCCCTTTTCCAAAATTATCCCCTGCCATCCCAATTTTTTACTGGATGTTTCAATTACCAGCACGTTACCACAATCGGATTCAGCATTCGTCTTAAAATCAAAAAATTTCAGATTGGAATTCATTCGTGCGTCACGCCCCAGCCCCAGCAAATGCTGGTAATTAGCCAACCTTCGGCAGATTTATGAAGGGTCATTAGCTTGTATTCCGCTTCTTCACGCCGCTGATTCTCCAGGCGTAGTCTTGCCAAAGCAACATTTTCATAGATTTCGATGCTCAACAGCTCTTCCACATACATGGTGTCGCCCTTGCTCTCTACCAGTCTAAACTGACTTTCCTTGTAAACGCCAGCCTTATCTACATAACGATAAGCGCCTTCCGGATGTAGTGACTTCTTTTTGTATTCAAGGCTACCGGTATGATCGCCTATGTAGAAGTTCTCGATCGTTTTGAGAATGGCTTGCCTATCGGAAGATGCCTCTTCTCCCGGCTGGGATTGCAGCATCATACTTAAGCTCAGCAGAATAGAAATGATGAGCAATATATATCGCCCAGAATACTTCATGAGAAACCTCGCAATGTTGGGGTAGGATTACATGATTGCTGTTTTAAGTAAAGAAACGCAATATTTCTCTACTTGTTTCAAGCTCAAATCTGCTTCTGGTCAATCAACAGTAGTTTCCCAACTGCCGATTCCCGATTCCTGATTCTCGGAGTTCTACTACAGCTGCAGCGCGTTCACAAATGCCGTCAGGAACTGATTGGCTTGAAACCCATCCAGAGCGCGGTGGTCAATTGTTAACGTCACATAACACATCGGCTTGATTTCGCTAACATCCTTACCATTCTTTTCAACTACAACTACCCGTTTTTCCATCTTACCAATGCCAAGAATTGCCGATTGCGGCTGATTGATAATTGGTGTGGCAATTAAACTACCGGAAGTACCGTGATTGGTAATGGTGAACGTTCCTTTTTGCACATCTTCTTTCTTCATCTTTCCTTCACGGGCACGAGTCGTAAGCGCCTGCAGTTGTCTCGCTGTTTCGAAGAGATCCAGCTTTTGCGCGTTATGTAGCACCGGTACAACCAGCCCGGCATCGGTTGCTGCGGCAATACCGATATTGCAGCTCTCGTAGATTTCCAATGCGTCTTCATGCCAGCGGCTATTGGTCTCAGGAACAGCCTGCATGGCCTTCACAGCAGCCTGAACGAAGTAAGCGGTAAAAGTTAGTTTAACGTCTTTTTTAGCAAAGTCTGGTTTGCGCTTTTTACGATCTGCCAGCATGCTTGTCATATCAAGGTCAAATATGGCGGTAACATGAGGTGCGGTTTGCAGCAGGCTGTCTACCATATGACGTGCCGTCATCAAGCGCGTTGCGCTATGCTTTACCATCTTGCCGGGAATACCGCTCTTTGGCTTTGCGGCAGCTTTATTGGCAGGGGCCTTCTTCCTTCCCGAATTGCCGTCAGCCAACCATTCTTCAACATCAGCAGCAGTAATTCGTCCGCCTCTGCCAGTTCCCTTAAGCGCTTTTGGATCAATATCATGCGTTTCTAAAAGTAGGCGAACACGAGGCGTCAACTTTAACGTTGCATCAATACCGGCAACCGGCTTTTTACGCCTCGAAGCACGTTTTTCAATCTTTTGGGATTTTTTATCAGCGACGTTTTCCGCAGGAGCAGATTGTGTTGCGCCAATCTCAATTCGTCCAATAACCGCATCGGTCGTGATCTCTTCACCACCCTGAACCAGAATTTCTCGCAATACACCGGCCTCCGGTGCCGCCACTTCCATCGAAACTTTATCGGTACTAATCTCTACCAGTGGCTCATGTGCCTCTACGCGATCGCCTATCTGTTTCATCCAGTTTTCGAGTATTGACTGCGTACCTTCCTGATCAGATTCCGGAAGCTTGATGTCTATTAATTTTGCCATGTTTTCCTACGAAGTTCTGAGTTCTGTATTCTGAGTTCCAGGTGATTACTGCCTTACCGCCTTACTGCCTTACTGCCTTACTGCCTTACTGCCTTACTGCCTTACTCGGACTATTTCTCACCATTTTCTACCGCTCACTGCCACAGGACAGGCAAAGAATGTAGGATTTGCCCTTCTTCTGCAGTCTTTTGCCTTGCATCTCTTGTCTGACACCTGACACCTGTATTAACCGTCCACCATCTCCACAATCTTTTCCGAAATCGTTTCTACATTGGGAAGCACGGCTTCCATCAAATGCACATTATGCGGAATTGGCACGTCCAGTGGTGCCATGCGCTCAACCGCGGCATCGAGATCATAAAACGCATCGCGGGCAACAACGGCAGCGATCTCTGCACCAAATCCGGCGGTCATATTATCTTCATGAACGATCAGACAACGGCGGGTGCGCTTAACAGATTCTAACACCGACTCTTTATCCCAGGGCGATAGCGTGCGCAGATCGAGAATTTCACAGGAAATGTCGCTTTCCCTGGCAGCATCAATACATCGCTCCAGCATTGCTCCCCATGAAACGATTGTTAGATCGTTGCCTTCCTGAATAGTTGCCGCTTTGCCTAACGGCACTACATAGTCATCGCCGGGATAAGGTCGTCTGGACCAAACACCGTCCAGTAAAGCACGATGCTCAAAGAAAATGGTTGGGTTATCGCTGCGCAATGCGCTGCGAAGTAGTCCGGCTGCATCTTCAGCGTTCGATGGAAAAACTACTTGCCAGCCAATGCCATGCGCCCACATTACTTCATTGCACTCACTATGCCAGGGATCTCCACATTTATTGGCAAATCCGCCGGGCATGCGCACTAAAATGGGTGCCGAAAACCGGTTATTGGTGCGCCAGCGAACGGTCCCACAGTTGTCGAGCTGTTCGGTTGCCGGATCAGCGTATTTACGGAACTGAATTTCAGCTACGGGCATAAGTCCGGCAAGTGCCATTCCGACGGCACGCCCAATAATGCCTTCTTCCGACAGGCTTGTATCAAAAACACGCTCAACGCCATACTTTTCCTGTAATCCCAATGTTGCAGCATGCACGCCACCCTTTGGGCCCACATCTTCACCAAAGACCAAAATGCGATCATTTCTTTCCATCTCTGCATCAATGGTTCTGCGAATACTGGTCAACATATTTATCCGCGCTGGTTCGGGGGAAGCCGTTTCGACGCCCCTAGGTGGCACAATCCCCTCCGAGGCGAGCCCACCGACGATTGAGGCATCGGCAACGCCAGAGGCACTATATTCTGCAAATAGATGCTTGCGTATGCCACTGACCTCCGGGTCTGGGCGATTGCTCGCTGCTTTAACGGCTGCGCGAACCTCACGCTCTGTTTCTGCATGAAGCGCTTTCCACTCCTTTTCCGACATAATATCGGGAATTACGAACTTCTTTAATTTCTTCAAGGGATCATTTGCAATCTCGGCACTAATGCGACGTTCAGTCTTATACGCCTGCGTATCCTGCCCGGAATGCCCGGAAAGACGCGGCAGTGTTAAGCGAAGCAGCACCGGTCCCTTCCCACTGCGAACATTTGTTACTGCCTGGTGAATTTTCGAGGCCGCTTCTGTAGGATGAGTTCCATCACCGCTAATAATTTCAAGATTTCCAAAGGAGGCAAGGTTTCTGGCGATATTTCCGTTTGGCGTCTGTTTATCGGAGGGAACTGATATCGCATAGCCATTGTCTTCGATGTAAAATAATACCGGTAGCTTTAATGTGGTGGCAATAGTCAGTGAGGCCCAAAACCCACTGGTAGCAACAGATCCTTCTCCTCCCAACATCACGCCGATTGCTCCATCATAAGCAGCTTGTTTCAGCACCTGACTGCGATAAAGAATGGCCTGCGTCCAACCAATTACCGGCGTGTATTGTGAACCAACATCACCAGCCATCGGCAATACAGAAGCCTTTCCCTGGGAAGGCAGATTACAAACCACACCGATATCGCGACCGTCAGAGTAACTACCGGATTTAGCCATCGGCGCGGAAACAGCATCTTCCAAATTTAAGCCCAGGCTCAGCAACAATGGACGGGATCGATAATACGCACCGGCACAATCCTTGGGATGATCCAATAGCGTTCCCAGTAAAATTTGACACATATCGTGCCCACGAGCGGAGAATTGATAGAGAACCTTTTTTTGCGGGACCAGCTCATCTTCTTCTATGTCGTCCAGATGGCGTGAAATAAAAATCTGGCGAGTAATTGCTTTCCAATCAAAATCGGCTTGCATGTAGATCCTTCCGGCAATGTTATAATTCTATGGTCGGAACGTATGTCTATTTATAAAAGCCCGCTTGTGAAAGTTATTCTTACATGCGGGGTTAATAAACATTCCCCAAGCGTGTCAGGCAATCGGGCAAAAGCGGGCAGGTTAATTTAGAAGGCAAAGGCTAACGGAGCAAGTGCGATAAACTTTTCCTGGGTATTGATTCTATTTTCCGTTGAGAGTTACAACCAACTGGCGTCCGGAAGCGTGATCACGATGCTCACACAGATAGATGCCCTGCCAGGTTCCCAGCTTGAGTTCTCCATTATGAATGGGCAACATCAGGCTACTTCCCAGAAGTGAGGCTTTAATGTGCGCCGGCATATCATCCGGGCCTTCCTGAGTATGCTGATAATAGGGTGCATTTTCCGGCACCATCTTATTGAAATGGGCTTCCATATCCGCGCGTACATCGGGTGACACATTCTCATTCAGTGAAAGAGATGCTGATGTATGCAGAATAAAGATATGTGCCATACCGATAGAGAATTCTCGAATCTCAGGCAACTCGCGCTGAATAATTCCTGTAATTACGTGGAAACCTCGCGGATACGGTGCAAGTCGGATTGTCTTTTGAAACCAGTTCATGCCTTCCTCTTTTATTTCAACTATCGGAACCAGGCTGAGCAATTACTTCATGGAACATGCCAAATGCATGTCTTCGCGCACTAAGAATCTTAAAGCCTGCGGCCTTCATCAGCTCTTGCGGTTCGCGCGTCCAGTTACAGCCAAGGTGCTTAGCCTGAGCATCGGCACGCCAGCGCTGATAGCGCGCCAGCCAGTTGCGATCACTTAATCCATGCTCTATCAACAGAATTTGTCCGTTGGGCTTGCACACACGAGCCATTTCGCTAAGTGCTTTCAGCGGATTGGGGTAGGTGCAGAGACAAAGAGATTCACTAATCGTATCAAATGAATTATCCGGGAATTCCAGTTCCTGCACATTAGCAATTTTAAAGGTGGCCTTTAGTGAAAGAGAATCAGCATGTTTTTTGGCGATCGCCAGCATATTCTCACTCAAGTCGACAGCAGTCAAATGAATATCGGCTGGATAGTGCCGCAAATTAAATCCGGTTCCGACACCGGTTTCCAGCACCTCTCCCCTGGCATGTGCCAGTAGACGCATTCTTATTCTGCCCAGCCCAAGCCAATCAGGAATTCTCTCGGTTAGATTATATTGCCGAGCACCTTCATCATATTTTTTTTGAATATCAGATAGAGAGAAGTCCATAATCTACCAGTAATGTCGTTTATATTGTAGCAGAGACGGAGAATTCTGCGTCTCTGCTACAATATAAACGGAAAAAGCCCCCCGAAGGGAGCTTTTTCACAAACAACATTTGCAACAGTAAGAGATGCACAATTCTGCATCTCGGCAACGATTAATACATGCCTGGCATGCCGCCGCCCATACCGCCCATACCACCACCTGGAGGCATCGGGATATCTTCCTTCTCAGGAATATCAGAGATAACTGCTTCGGTCATCAGCAACAGACCCGATACAGAGGCAGCGTTCTCGATAGCGGTACGAGTAACCTTGGTCGGGTCAATAATTCCGGCCTTGATCATATCGTCTTCGTATTCTTCTTTAGCAGCGTTGAAACCGAAGTTGGTTTTACCGTCCTTAACCTTCTGAACGATAACAGCTCCTTCAAGTCCGGCATTGCGAACAATCTGACGAATCGGCTCTTCCAGTGCGCGACGGAGAATGTCTACACCGATCTGCATGTCGCCTTCCAGCTTCAGCTTTTCGAGGCCACCCAGTGCACGAAGTACAGCAACACCACCACCAGGTACGATGCCTTCTTCAACCGCAGCGCGGGTAGCGTGCAGTGCATCTTCAACACGTGCTTTCTTTTCTTTCATTTCGATTTCAGTAGCAGCACCGATTTTCAGAACGGCAACACCACCGGCCAGCTTCGCTAAACGCTCCTGAAGCTTCTCACGATCATAATCTGAGCTACTTGCTTCAATCTGCTTGCGAATCTGAGCGATACGGCTCTTAATATCAACAGACTTGCCAGCACCTTCAACAATTGTGCTGTTGTCTTTGTCGATAACAACGCGCTTGGCAGAACCAAGATCCTGTAGCGTTGCAGCTTCCAGCTTAAAGCCGGTCTCTTCGCTAATTACACGTCCACCGGTCAGGATGGCCAGATCTTCAAGCATTGCCTTACGGCGATCGCCGAAGCCCGGAGCCTTAACAGCAGCAACTTTTAACGTGCCACGCAACTTGTTAACAACCAGAGTTGCCAGTGCTTCACCTTCAACATCCTCTGCGATAATCAGCAGCGGCTTGCCGGTCTGAGCAACCTTTTCAAGTACCGGAAGAAGGTCCTTCATGTTGGAAACCTTCTTATCATAAATCAGCAGAAGAGCGTCTTCGAGAGCTGCTTCCATGTTGTCCGGGTTGGTTACAAAGTAAGGGGAAAGGTAACCGCGGTCGAACTGCATACCTTCTACAACTTCCAGAGAAGTTTCAGTAGACTTTGCTTCTTCAACAGTGATTACACCGTCTTTACCAACTTTTTCCATCGCGTCTGCAATCAAAGCGCCAATGGTCATGTCGTTATTGGCAGAAATAGCGCCAACCTGAGCAATCTCGGTCTTACCTTCGATCGGACGGCTCATCTTACGCAGATTTTCAACAATCTTACGTACCGCTTCTTCAATACCACGCTTGATTTCAGTGGCATTTGCGCCTGCAGTAACGTTCTTAAGGCCTTCGTTGAAAACGGCCTGAGCAAGAACAGTGGCAGTCGTCGTTCCGTCACCGGCATCATCACTGGTTTTGGAAGCAACTTCTTTAACCATCTGAGCGCCCATGTTTTCAACCGGGTCTACCAACTCAACTTCTTTCGCTACCGTTACACCGTCTTTCGTTACGGTCGGTGCGCCAAACTTTTTCTCAATAACTACGTTGCGGCCTTTCGGGCCCAAGGTAACTTTAACCGCTTCAGCAAGCTGATCTACACCTTTTTTCAGCTTACCGCGGGCTTCAGAACTATATTCAATTGTTTTAGCCATGATGACTCTCCATTATATTTTTTTATTAACCAACAATCGCAAGAATGTCTGATTCGCGCATGATGAGGTAATCTGTCCCATCAAGCTTAATTTCGGTGCCGGAATATTTTCCGTAGAGCACAACATCTTTTTCTTTTACTTCCATCTTGATAGTCTTACCGCTATCGTCGATTTTACCAGCGCCAACAGCGATGATAGAACCACGCATCGGCTTCTCTTTTGCCGTGTCAGGAAGGATAATTCCACCCGGGCTTGTGTCTTCACTTTCGAGCGGCTTTACAAGAACGCGATCTCCTAAGGGTCGGATTTTCATGCGTTTCTCCTTTTAAATTATTGTTTTTAATGACTTTGAGTTTTTATTTTAGCAGTCTTTTCCCTCGACCGCCAAAAATATATAAGAGTCTGGAGGTGAAGTCAAATAAAAATTCATTTTTTCCAGTTATTTGATAGTCAGGAGTAAACTCTGTGTATTCCGGCACTTTGGAATGGCATTGATGTTTGCAAAGCGCGGCAAACTTACCTATCTTTTGCTGCAAAATATGGTAACCGAAAAGCCAGGAGGATATATGAAGGCCCTTATAACAAGTGGTGGACGCGGGACGCGTTTACGGCCTATTACGCATACCCAGAACAAACACCTTATTCCGATCGCAAACAAGCCTATTCTCCATTACGCTATCGAAGCGGTTGTCGAAGCCGGCATTAAGGAAATAGGTATTCTGGTAAATGCGGATAGCGATGAAGTACCAGATGCTATTGGCAACGGAGATAAATGGGGCGTAAAAATCACCCATATCCCCCAGGAAGCACCATTGGGACTCGCACATGTTGTTAAAATCTCGGAATCCTTTATTGGGACGGATCCATTTGTTTTTTATCTTGGTGATAATATGGTTGTCGGTGGCGTTAAACGCTTTGTGGATGCCTTCGAGAAAAATGGCAGTAATTGCCACCTGACCCTGGCGGAGGTAAAAGACCCCTCGCGCTTTGGTGTCCCGGAACTCGACGGTGACAGAATTATTGGCATTGAAGAAAAGCCGGAACAGCCTAAAAGCAATTATGCCGTAGCCGGCATTTACGTATACGACAGCACAATATTTGAAGCCGTCAATAATATTAAGCCAAGTGCGAGAGGTGAACTGGAAATATCCGACGCACATCAATATCTACTCGACAAAGGCTATGACATTTCCTATTCTGAAATTACAGGCTGGTGGAAAGACACCGGGAAACCGTATGATCTTCTTGAAGCCAATCGCCTGATTTTAGAAAATCTCCCGGCCAAAATAGAAGGCACAGTTGACGATGAATCTCATCTTGCCGGAAAAGTAATTATCGAAAAAGGCGCAACGGTCGTTAATAGTAATATTCGCGGGCCGGTTATAATCGGCAAAGACTGTCATATCGAGAACAGCTATGTTGGCCCGTTTACATCTGTTTATCACAATACAAGAATTCAAAATAGTGAGCTGGAATTCAGCATATTAATGGATAATTGTCGTATTATGGACGTAGGTGTACGCATCGAAGGAAGTATCTTGGGAAGTGATGTAGATGTCACTCGCGCCAAGCCGAAGCCACAAACTCACCGACTAATTCTGGGTGCGCAAAGCTATGTAGAAATTGTCTGATAATTACACTGCTACATTGTCGGAATACCCCCGGTGTAGTATATTCCAATATGCGTCTGTCAGACAATATGTTTCTGCGCAATAAAATGATTTGAAGAGAAGTTGCAAGTACACCTCTTGCAACTCTTATTATGCACCAAACCGGTAATCTCGGAGCACGCATGTCCAGCACGCCAACAGTACTTGCAGAAAAACGCGACACCTATGCCATAGTCACGCTTAATCGTCCTGAAAAGCTAAATGCCCTGAATTCAAAAACCGTTCAGCTCCTCGGTAACATCATGAAGGATATGAACGCAGATAGCGCTATTCGGGCGGTCATTGTAACAGGCGCGGGCCCAAAAGCATTTGTCGCCGGGGCAGACATTCAGGAAATCAGCGCTCTGGAAGGCAAAGGAGGAGACTTTTCAGCAGCAGGACAGCAGGTATTTCGGGCTATCGAAAAAATGGACAAGCCGGTCATTGCTGCAGTTAACGGATTTGCGCTGGGTGGCGGATGCGAGCTTGCCCTATCCTGCCATATTCGCATTGCATCAGACAATGCAAAGTTCGGTCTTCCGGAAATAACGCTTGGAGTTATCCCTGGCTATGGTGGAACACAGCGTTTGCCAAGGCTAATCGGCAAAGCACAAGCGCTTCAGCTTATGCTAACTGGTGAAATGGTGACTGCTGAAAAAGCAGCATCACTGGGATTGGTTAATGAGGTACTAACCGCCGAAGATCTGATGCCAAGGGCAGAGAAAATGGCATCTAAAATTGCCTCGCTCGCTCCTGTGGCGGCAAAACTCATTTTAGAAAGCGTTACCAAAGGATTGGAAACAGACCTCGATAACGCGCTGGCAATAGAGGCAACAAATTTTGGAGCAGCCTGCGCAACAGAAGACGCCAAGATCGGCACATCGGCCTTTTTGGAAAAACGTAAACCCGAATTCACAGGAAAGTGAGCATCCGGGAATAATGAAAAACAACGCCCTGTTAATTTCCGACCGGAAAACATTTATCGAGCACTTCACCGGACTGCTGAAATCGAACAATTTCAGTATCCAGAGAACTGCAGATTTTGAAAGCTGGTATATAGATCCGGACAAGTTCAGTTTCGATATCTGCTTTATTGATAATCCTGATCAGGTCTTCAACTACGAGCTATTCTTTAATCACATCAATCGCAGAAATCCTCAATCTATAGTCGTTAATGTTGGAAGCGAAGATTCCATAAAATCGTACAATCACAATCTGTTGTTTGGCGCGAACGCCATTGATGACAGCGTTGGAATGGAATCGTTCGTAAAAAACATGGGTGAGTTTTTGAAGCGTGCCAATACGCGAACCGAGCTGGCCGCGATGTTAATTCACGATATTCGATCACCGCTTAACAGCCTTATTGCTTATATTCAACTTTTGCTAAACAACACCTTCGGTGAACTTAATGAGGGACAGAGCAATATGCTTGAAAAGGCAATGGTATTAGGCGATCAGACACTTGATATGCTTGAAGATATGAACGAGGTTTACAAGAGCGAACAGTTCTCGTTTACTTTGGATAAGGACATCTTCCCCATAAGGAAGGTCATTGAGAATGCCATGCTGAACCTGTGGGTTCAGGCCGATAGAAAAGACATTAAGATCCGAAAAGAAGTCCCTGCAAAATTCCCATTGATGAAGGGAGATGCCTTTCAAATTCAACGAATCTTTGTCAATCTTATCGAAAACGCAATCAAATATTCTCCGGAAGGATCGCAAATAAACATCAGCGCAATACATGAAAATAAACGTATGGCCGGCTTTTCAATTGCCGATAACGGTGGCGGAATTCCGGAAGATAAGCTGAAGTCTATTTTCCGAAAGTCGTATCGAATTAAAGATTCTGCTGCATTTCAAAAAGGCCATGGTCTGGGTTTATATATTTGTAAATTGATAATCAAGGCGCACAATGGCACCATCGAAGCGCAAAATAATGACATTGGTGGCGTGACCTTTAATTTTACGCTGCCGATTCAGACTGAAGGCAAGTAGTGGGCTTCATATTATGAACTCTTCCACCATTATTCGTTTGGATGATCGATTAATCCACGGACAAGTTGTCGTCGGTTGGGGATCGGTATACTCTTTCGACCGCATTATCGTTGCAAATGATGAGTTTGCTGCGAGTGACTGGGAAAAAGAGCTGCTGCTACTCGCCGCGCCGACGAGTGCCAATGCCGATGTACTGACGATCGCCGAAACCGCAGAACTGCTGCCTACGCTGCACGAGGAAAGCTCGAATGCGATCGTTCTGCTTAACAGTCCCGACGACTTGCTAAGGCTGTGCAACGCCGTCCCCTCTCTGAAAAAAGTAAACCTGGGTGGTCTTCACTTCAAACCGGGTCGATCTGAAATCCTTCGCTACTTGTTTATGAACCAAGAGGAAATATCCCTTTTTAAGCTTCTGATGGACGAAGGTGTCAATTTCGAATGTTTGGATGTGCCCGGTGGTGACCCCAAAGACCTCGCAGCCCTTATCTAATCAATTAGATCCCCCCTCTTGGCTATTGCACTTCTGCAATGTCTATATCTGTATACTCAATAATGTGTTGGATTTAGATAGTGGTGGAAACACTTGTGAGGGGACAATCTGCATCGTTCCATATAAAGACTTTTTGAACAGCCATTACCATCTTTTGCCGGAAATGTGATGGTAACAGCATACTTATTGCATACGGCCTTTCCAAATAGTTACTGCGTACTATGAATGATTCAACCTACGAACCGAATGTCTTCGGCGCGCAAACCTGAACAGAAGCAGCCATTATCAGGAAAGGCCTGGCGGGTTGTCAGGCTACGACTTCGTGCATACGAAGATATTCTTGTCTGAATTTTTCTGCGTGTCCTTCAGTAAACCAAGTAATAATCGCTTCTGTAAGCGAAATGGCCTGCTGTTCTTCGTCAGATAAAGAGTCATAATATTCCTGAATCGCTTCCAGTTGCGAATGATAAAAACTATTTCCCAAATCCATGGTATTTCCCCTTTACTAATTCACGGTAAATTAAGCATGCGGTTTAGCGCCAGCAAAATCAATTAAATATACGCGTCTTTTGGAGCGTGTGAACTCCCTGAACGTCGGACACCTTCGTTGAGCCAGAGTGATATCGCTTCAGAGAAAGAAATGGGCCGTTTGAATTCCTTGACCTTCTTTTCCCTGAAGGCGAGAATCATTCTGAGTTTCTCAGATGATCTCATCATAACAAATCTCCTTTTTCTTCTCAAAAAGCAACTATAGTGCCACGATTGTTTATACCGGATTATTTTGCAAGAGTTGCGTAAAACCGCAATTTTTCTGTTTTGTCAGCCGGCCTTCTCAAAAAAGATGATGAGATTTTCGACCCCTCCAACACTCAAGGTGATGCGAATTACGACACTTTGCGTCTGCCAAAATACAAGACACAAAGCAAGTTGCTTCAAACGTCTAGAGTATGAGGGGAGCACTAAATCCTTGTGAGGCTAACCATGCAATCCAGTATGGTATATGTATAGAGATTATCAAATCTGCCAACGCGCGACATTGACGGCGGTCATAAATACATTTTTTTTGGAATTAATACGAAGGGGAGTCTGGAAAACGTGAAAAATGGGCAACCTTTTCGAAATCACTTAGCTGAAATCCATCCTTGTCTGCCAAATAGGTTGAATGTGAAGAGCCCAACTGCGCCAGAGTCAGCCAGCGAAAATCACTGTGTTCTTCTGAAAGGCGGAGCTGGCCGGACGAAATACAACAGAGATAGTTAATGGATAGAAGTTGACCGATTCCAACCACTGTCCCAAACCAGGTGTCGACAATTCCACGAGACCTTACGCGGAGTCCGGTTTCCTCCAGTACCTCACGCTTCATACCAGAAAGAGGCTCTTCGTGCAGCTCGAGGCGACCTCCCGGTGGTCCCCATACTAACGGCGGATTTGTACGTTTTAACAACAGAAAGGCATCCTGTCGCATAATGTAGGCAGTAACTGCCACTCGGTGCGTCAACTCCATGCTATTAGCTTTCGATTGGGGAATCCAGGCCTAATGCTGCCTGCAGGACTTCCGGAATACGGCAGGGGCGACCTTTAAGGTTCACGCAAACCCAGGTGACATCTGCCTTTACAACCAGCCTATCATCACTGCTTCGTCTCAATACCTGTTCAAAAACACCACCCACCTTGCGGTTGGATTTAACAGACGTATTGAGATAGAGTTCGTCGCCCGGTTCTGCGGACAAATGATAGACAATCTCGATTTGACGAATGAGAACCATGACCCCGGCTTCTTTTAGCGCCTTCAGAGTAATTCCTCGCCGATGAAGCAACTCCATGCGACCAAATTCAAGGTAATTCACATAGGTTGCATTATTAACGTGGCCATATGAGTCGCATTCATACGAGCGAACGGTTAGCTTCGAGATGCTTGGTTTCATTCTATTCCTCTGCTTTAGAGCATTTCCCAAGTAAGATAGCAAAACTTCTTTTTTGTGCCAAGGTAATCATGAGCGGGCAAAAACCGGTGTCAGGTGTCAGGTGTCAGAAACCAAAGTCAGAAAAGAAGGCCAGAAAAGAAAGGCAGATCACCAGTCATTGAACTTTGAACTTTGAACTTTCCCATTATTGTGCATTTTTTTTACACTCATTTAGGTTGTTAAAAAACACATGTGCATCGAAACGTCATTTAATTATTGGCACGTAGTTTGTAATTAGTTAATTCGCAAAGCGACTGTTACTATCCCAATAGTCGATTAGCAAAAACAGTTATAAAATCCCCTCCCTCCATCCCAGAGAGCCGGAAACCAAAGCGAGAGCTGAGGCGTCCGGCTCTTATTTTTTTTCCTTAGGTTTATTACCTGCTGAAATCTTCTCAGCCAACGGGCGCTTATTAAAATCACTGTTGCTCATTATCATTTCTTTCCGGCAAAACAGTCTTTTTTTTTCAAGCCATATTTACTAAGTTTTCATGTTTTGTATGACGAAACAGTTATTACGACCTACTAATGGCGAATACCTTTCTGGAGACTTGAAATGAAAAAAATCCTCATCCTCGGGGCTGGACAAAGTGCCCCCTACCTAATCGACTACCTTTTAAAAGAATCCATCGCGAACAATTGGTTTGTAACGGTCGGAGATCTCGATGAGGAACAAGCTCGCTCAGCGATCGGCACTCACCCAAATGGCAACGCGATTCGCTTCGACGTCAATGATTCTGCTATGCGTAAACAGCAGATCGAACAGGCCGATGTAGTCGTGAACTTCCTGTCACCAGTCTTTCAATACATTGTCGCCCACGACTGTATTCACTGCAAGACACACATGGTTTCGGCCTCCTATGCCAATAAGAAGGTGATAGATATGGCCGCAGATGCACAAAGAAACGGCGTTTTGATATTAAACGAGATGGGACTCGATCCCGGTATCGATCATATGTCTGCAATGAAATTGATTCACTATGTGCAGGAAAATGGTGGACAAATTTCGTCTTTCGTTTCCTATGGTGCCGGGCTTCCCGCACCGGAAGTAGCAGATAATCCGCTGCGTTACTGCATTACATGGAACGCGCGCAACGTTGCCCGTGCTGGAGAAGTCGGTGCGCTCTATATGGAGGATGGAAAGCGCAAGCTGCTGTCGCACCACAACGTTTTTAATCGCACCTGGCCGGTAGAAGTTGAAGGTCTTGGCACATTTGAGGCCATTGCCAACCGCAACTCCCTAATCTATCGCAATCTGTTTGGCTTGCCGAATGTGCACACAATTATCCGCGGAACCTTGCGTTATCCGGGATGGAGTGAAACTTGGAATCAAGTTATAAAGCTCGGCTTCCCAAATGACAATATGCCTATTCCAAATGCCGCAGAAATGAGCTATCGCGAACTGACTCAGATGTTTCTGCCGATTCATCTTTCCGGTTCAAATTTGGAAAGACGTGTAGCGAATTACTTGAATATCAATCCAACCGGCAAAATTATGCAAAACCTGAAATGGCTGGGATTGTTTTCGGATGAAATAATCGGTGGAAAGGTCTCTACTGCCGCAGATATTCTGACGCAGCTATTGGTCAAGAAGCTACCGCTACCGCCAAACGGACGTGATATGGTCATATTGATTCACGAAGTCTACGCAGACTATCCGGGCGACAAGCCGAGGAGAGAGCATATAAAAACAACGCTTATCGATTATGGTCAGCCGGGTGGTTTTACGGCGATCTCTAAAACAGTTGGATTACCGGCCGCAATTGCGACCAAGCTTATCCTTACCGGCAAGCTTCCACTAACCGGTTGTCATATTCCAACATTGCCGACAATTTATCTGCCGGTATTAGAGGAATTGAAGCTGCATAATGTTGCTTTTGAGGAAGAAGTTCGTGAGTTGCCGCTGGAGGACAGTTAGAGGTTGGCTAGAAGCAGGAGACGGATCATTGCATTGGCAACGTTGTCGAGGGTATAAAGATGAAGATCAATAAAAGCTTTGTCGAGCAGCCCTGGTTTGCAGCGTTACTCTTCCTTGGCGTAATAATATGGAAATTCTACGATGATTTCACATGGCTTGAGCTCTTTTTTATCTGTGCTTTCGGATTGTCGATGGTTTGGTTTGCCATTAGTTTGGCATTTATTTTGTCGGAAGTACAATATTTTATTTCGACTGGTAAATGGAACTGTTTTTCGAGTCGTGAGTGGTTATCATATTTGTCTTCTATCCCCCTGTTGATGCTTATTACTCATATTAACTTCAACATTGTCTTTTAATTGTCCGACATTTACCTAAACAAAAAAGCGCGGGTCTTAACCTGCGCTTTTTTACCGTGTCGAGATATTGCTCGACACCTACACCATAACTAATTCAATTCTACATCTTATTAATCGCGTCCATCCATGGTCGTATTCACCCATGCCGCAAAACGGGTTTCATTCTGACCATCCATGCCGTAATACGGTTTCATCCTGACCATCCATGTTCTTACACAATATGTTCACGCAAATGCTCAAAGCGTTCCATCAACTCACCATTGTGGGTAATTACTGCCCGCTTCATCGGAGCATCAATTTCCAGGTCTTCGATCTCATCATCATAATCTGCCGCGGCCAGTGCCGGCAGGAACTGCAGGAGCGAATCGCCAAATGCTTCAGTCGCTTCGCGTGGAAGTTCGGCAGGCAATTTGTCAATCGTCATCATTGCCACGCCTTTGCCGTCAAAGCCATCGGTCACTTCCCCATTGGCGGGATTATAAACATAGGTCGGCCTTCTAGATGTGGTTGCCTTAACCGTCATCTCAATTGAACCTTCAATGTCGCAGGTTATGTCACCAATCGCCTTCAGAGGAATGCCACCCTTTTGTTTAAAGGCAGCCTTCAAACCTTTTTGGGTAACGAGACGCGGATACTCAGGAGCCCAATAGATTCCATTTACAATTGCGCTTAAATATGGTAAATGCTCCTCAAAACGCCCCTGATAACGCTCGGGCTCACTAAAATAGGTAAGCAAATCAAACGGTTCAACCACATCGATTGGTTCAAACATATCCGTTTCATAAAACTCTACAGAATAGACGTGACGATTAGAAAAATCACCACGCTCATAGAAACCTGCCAGCTCATCCGGCTGCAGGTGAATGACCGGAAGATACTTATACATTTTCTGTGCACCTTTGGAAACCTGGCCATATCCGGTAAACCCACAAACAAACGGCGTCAGCTCTTCCGGAAGTCCGTCAGTGATAATCTTGTCACCAAGTTCATCCAGTGCTGTTTCGGCATCGGCAAGCGAATCGTATGTGCTGGTTTGCTTGAGATGGGTGAACGGAGAATCAACACCCAGTTTTTTCATACGTTGCCCTACCGTCCACAGCGTATTAATCAATCCGGCATAGCCGGCGAAGTTGCCAAAGAATACTAAACGTCGGCCCTCGTCATTTGTAATCAGCTCATAATCCATCAGCGTGATGCCCTTGTCGGCTATCGCCTTCAGCATTTTCATGTTGTAGGGCTGAGCTTTAATGGTATGTGAAAAGAACAAATAGCGTTGGTTCGGCAGCAAATCAGCAATTGGAACTTCTTTTACACCGAGAATCAAATTGCAGCTCGATAGGTCTTTACTAACTTTGGCTCCGGCGGCTCGGTATTCTTTATCCGAAAAGACACGCGTATCAGAAGGCTCAACAATAACCGTCAAGTAATTTTCATCTATCAAACGCTTCACCTGAGCAGGTGTCAGCGGCGCACGATGTTCTGTTTTATCTTTCGTTTCCCTGCGAATCCCAATACAGTCTTTCATCCTTGTTCTCCCTGCAAAAAACATCCATCCACATGTATCCTTTTCCAAACTTGGATATCCATCCTTACAATATACGCAGTTCGGAGACGATTTTAAAACGGAATCGTAAATTTGAGGTTTATAGAACCTTGCTATCAACGCAAGTATTGCTTATTTTTTCCGTTGAATTTTACAGCGTCTTGCTCAACTCTCGCTGTTACAAACCCGATTCTGAAAACAATATATATAAAAGGAGAAAAAATGACTCAGATTATTGACCTTAATGCCCGCGAGATACTCGATAGTCGCGGAAACCCGACAGTTGAAGTTGAAGTATTACTCGAAAGCGGAATTCTCGGTTCTGCCGCCGTTCCGTCCGGTGCCTCTACCGGTGAGTACGAAGCAGTTGAACTACGGGATGGAGACAAGGAGCGCTTCCTCGGCAAGGGCGTACTAAAAGCGGTACAAAATGTAAATGAAGCCATCTATGAAGAAATCGTCGGTATGGATGCGACCGATCAAATCGCCATCGATAAAACCATGCTGGTTCTCGACGGCACTCCCAATAAAGCCAATCTTGGTGCAAATGCCATTTTAGGCGTATCAATGGCAGTGGCAAAGGCTGCAGCCGAAGCACTGGGTCTGCCGCTGTTTCAATATCTCGGCGGAATTAACGCCAAGATGCTGCCGGTCCCGATGATGAACATTATCAATGGCGGCGAGCATGCAGATAACAGTGTCGACCTGCAGGAATTTATGGTGATGCCGGTTAATGCCCTCTCATTCCGCGAATCTTTGCGAATGGGCACCGAGATTTTCCACAACCTGAAAAAAGTTCTTTCTGCCAAAGGCTATAACACAGCTGTGGGTGACGAAGGCGGCTTCGCACCGGACCTGAAGTCTAATGAAGAAGCACTGCAGGTAATTACCGAGGCTATCGAGAAGGCGGGGTACAAGCCGGGCGAGGATATCTACTTCGCACTCGACGTCGCTGCAAGCGAGCTCTATAATAAAGAGACCAAACGCTATAACCTCGCTTCTGAGAATCGTGAACTCACCTCCGAGGAAATGGCCGACTATTATGCGGATCTCTGCTCACGCTACCCAATCCTATCCATAGAAGATGGTCTGGATGAAAATGACTGGGATGGTTGGAAACTCTTAACCGATAAATTGGGAGACAAAGTTCAGTTGGTTGGTGATGACCTCTTCGTAACCAATGTAGAGCGTCTATCTGATGGTATTGAAAAAGGCGTTGGTAACTCTGTTCTGGTGAAGGTGAATCAGATTGGAACGCTGACCGAAACGTTTGACTGTATGCAGATGGCGCATCGCGCTGGTTACACAACCGTCGTTTCTCACCGCTCCGGTGAGACCGAAGATGCAACCATTGCCGATATAGCAGTTGCAGTTAATGCCGGCCAGATTAAGACCGGTTCGGCTTCCCGCAGCGATCGCATTGCCAAATATAACCAGCTGCTGCGCATTGAAGAAATGCTGGGTGATACTGCTGAGTTTGCCGGTAAATCGATATTGCGCTAAGGTTACTTGCTCTCACTCCGCTGATAGACAGCGGAGTGAGAGAAGCTTTCTTCAAAAAACATCGCGTTCAGATTTCTAACATTCCAGTTGCAAAATTGTCCCTAGCTGCCTATTTTTTATCAGTTTCAATCAAAAGGATTTTAGTATGGCAAAAGCAAAGCGCAGGAAAAGTCGTCGTAAGTCGCTCGAAATATCTATGGCAGCATGGACGCTGATTGCCGTATTCGTCCTGTTGGTTTTATCTGCCTTCCTCACCGGTAATAGCAGCATGCTACAGCTTTACAAACTCCACAAACAAAAACTTGCTCTTGTAGAGCAGAAGCAACAGCTTGAAGAAAGTTCTATTCAGCTACGTGAAGAGGTGGCGCGCCTCGAAGAAGATCTGGACTATATCGAAAAGGTCGCGCGTGAAGAATACAATCTGACGCGTGCCAATGAAGAGATTTACGAAATCATTCCTGAGTAGCACCAACGATTTTGTGCGCACAACTGTTGCGCACAGTCGCCTGCTTTATTTCTACCTATTGCTGCTTTTCCCCGCCAGCTTATTAATCGCTCAACAACCTTCCGAATACACGCTTACGCTAAATAAACGCTTTATTAGCTGGTCCTGGTTAACAACGTTCAACGGCAATTACAATATTGGTCAAAACTCCACACTGGGAATTCAGAATCAATTTCGCAGCAATCTCTATCGGCAGAATGCCTCGGATGAGCGTTGGAAGGATGAGAACACCTTCGTTTTAGGTTGGGAGCGCGTGCTTAATCCCAAGCTTAGTTTGCGTTCTTACTTAAACTCACGCATCTTTTCAGATGAGAACACATCCGTCGAATTCAATAAACATCTTCTGGCGCAGGAAGCCATGTATAAACCATCCAAACGCGTGCTCATTAAACCTGCGCTCGGCTGGACAACCGAGCAGGCCTTCGACAATAGAGATCAGGCCATCTATACTCGATTAGGCATCCGCCTCAGCAAGTTCGACATGGGAGACTATCGCAACTCTACCGATCTCAGTAGCGAGGTTCGATTTTTTCCAGACCGCAAAAACCAGGATCATTCTCTCTTTACCGGTTGGAACACGAACTTCTCAAAACTCGCCAGTGATTCTCTGAGAGTCGGCTACCAATATTCCGAAAGCCGCTATTTCCTAAATCCAACCGCTACATTTTTGGAGCGTGGAATAGAGGCGCCACAGGAACAGGTTATTATCAATACCCAGTTTCTGTTCAACCAGCTAACGTATCGCACTTCTCCCTCCGCTAATCTTGTTCTGCTTACCACTTTACGTAACCGCGCACTCGATCAAAGTAATCCCGACACGCTGTTACAACGGGAAGAATTCGCTCTTGAGAATCAATTTCAATACGTTTATGCCACACCGCGCATGCAGCTGCAAAGCGGGATTATTTTTTCGCAGACCGATCGCGATAATCCGGGCCTTTTTACCGATATAAGCTCACTTCAAACTGCCTTCTCAAATTCTCTTCAATTTAAAGTGACACCGGAACAGCGCTATTGGGCCAGACTTTCTTTCGCAAAATATGAATACAATACGCCAAACGACGGTATGGATGCCGAAGATCGCGACGAACAACGATTTATAGTCGATACCGGTTACGCCTGGCGCATCAGCCCCTATTACAAACTGACCCTTAACGCAAATGTTTATCTGTTTCATCAGATTTACCTGCGTTCAGGGCGTAGCCAAAACAATAGCTGGAATCGCATTTTTCAATTGAGTGGCGCATTTGAGCATCGACTGGGAAGGCGCTGGACGCATCAGAGTAAGCTGAAAATTCTGGCCAACTATACGGTGTTCGACTTCGACGAATTGCTGCTAAACGTAAACAGCTTCCTGTTTCGCAAACTTATTTACTCTGATTCACTTGCCGTGGGGATTACAAAGAACCTGGAGATCAGCAGCATTTATCAATGGGAACAGGAAGACAACGGTGCTTTTTTTAAGAATAGCTTCTCGCAGCAAATCTTAAAAGAATTGTCTGCTCATTTTATCAGTATTTCTTTAAAGCATCGCAATGTATTTGGCCTGCATTTAACCAGTGGTGTTTCATTTTTTATTCGCGATGAATGGTCGTTTCGCCCGGAACGTGTAAGGGTGAGAAAGTTTCGCAGCTTTACACCAAGATTATCTCTGCTTTATCCTGCAGGGAAAAAGCTTCTGCTTTTTCTCAATTACGCTCCAAATCGCGCACGTAATCGCACCCGCAGCAACAGCTCAACCCCGTTCTCGCTAAGTGAGCAAAACTTTACCAGTGGATCGCTAAAACTAACCTATTTATTCTAACCTCGATTTTCTGTAACTTCATTCTCTTTCCGACATCAAAATGTTTGTAGCCTGAGAAGCCTGATTTTGCTTGACAATTCAGTGCTTTTCTGGCTAGTTTAAAGCAGAGAATAAATTTTGTGCAATTGCACAAAAGATAATTGCCCAATATGGCGATAATTGTATTCCGAAAACGCACGAAAGGATCGGATACATGATTGGTACAGATGTTGATGTAAAGGTAAGCGAACGCGCTGTTGCGCAAATCCAGAAATTAATGGAAATGGACAGCAAGCATGGCCAGGGACTGCGCGTAGGCGTAAAGTCTGGTGGATGCTCAGGCCTTAGCTATTTCATGGAATTTCAGGCTGAGCCGCTTGCAAACGACAAAGTTTTTGAATTCGATGGCGGCGTAAAGCTGTTTGTTGATGTATTTAGCGTAATGTACCTCGACGGTAGTGAGCTGGATTTTACGGATGGTTTGAACGGTACCGGTTTCGAGTGGAGTAATCCTAATGCAGCTCGAACATGCGGCTGTGGCCAGTCTTTTTCGGCATAAGGAGTAACAAACATGGCTGTAGCTAAAACATTGACCATTGATATCACTGATTTTCTTGACAATGGAATCCTGCGAGAGAAAAGCTTTCGCGAGAAGGTTGGGGAAATCGACTGGCAGTCGGACTATCAAGACGCCAAGGTAGTGATTACCGGATGCGACACGGTTCCGATTCCTACATGGGCTTATATGGTGCTTGCGGCAAATTTAGCACCGCACGTGAAGCGAATTTTTTGGGGCGAGCCTTGTAGTGCTGTTCCAATTTTCGTGCGCCCCTCCTGAATTGACCTTTATCTGACTTTCTAAAAAGGCTACGCATTGCGTAGCCTTTTTTTTGCCTGAAAATGCCTATTAGATGCTGACTTGATCGTATTTTTATCACACCGGGCGAAGTCGAGGTGCTAAAAAACTCTCATTAAGGCTTTGACTCCGCTCAGCCTGACCAAATTCGATAATGAAGTTTATATGAAATATTCATGTCGAACTACTTAGTTCACCAAAATAGAAAGTATCAGCTCGTCTATAATGATATTTTTGCTTAAATGGTGCGATTTGTCACACTGACTTTCGCAAATCCCTAGCATCTTTACAGTGCTGCCGGGGGAATGTCTTGCCCCCATTTCATCCATCATTTATCATTCGTATTCCGGGACTTATGAAGTTAACGATGCCAACTTCATTCGGGTCACCATTGGACCTCAATGAAGACGTACTGACATTTGCAGGCTTAAAGGCACTCGCCTTCGATGCGAATGGTGTTCTTAGTGCCATTTATCCAACCGGATCCCGATTTCACGGCTGGTCAGAGAAAAATCGCAGCGACTTTAACATCCACGACCATCTGCTAGTACCAAACGATCTCAGTCCGGACGCTTCCCTATTTGATATTGCAGGCTATCAAAACCTGAGACAGCTTCGCTGGTGTTCTCCAGATGGTATCGCCTCAGATCCCAAGGAAACTTTGTGGCGGGTAGAGCCGCCGAACGGCAAACCCGGTTCCGTTGTCATTTTTGTGCAGGATCGAGATCCATTAGATAAGAAATATTATTATCAGGCCAAAAATCTACCCGGTTTTTTTCACAACCTAAACGGCCCGCTTGGAACTATTATCGGACGTGCCGAATTACTTCAGCATCAACATCCCGACATAACCGGATTGGAAGCACTGATCCGCGTCAGCAATTCACTGCATCAGATGGTTCAGAATATCAGCAGCAAGGTGAATAATGAAGGCGGACACGGTATTGTGCCAATTAGTCTTAACCGCTTGTTGCGCGATGAACTAGAATTTCTAAAGGCCGATTCCTTCTTCAAACATCAGGTTAAAACAACATTTGAGCTGGATCGTCAGGTACCGCAGTTCGAAAGCAACTACGCGGCATTCACGGGGGTACTCGCAGAATGTTATCACCTGTTCCGCAGTCACACTGAACGCCTGAATCGCTATAGCATGCATGTAACCAGTTTTTATGAAGGCAAGCATATCGGGTTCAGTATCACCATAAATGGCGACTTCTTTGCCAATGGACAGCCGTTACCGGTAAAAATAAGTGCGAATGTCGACAATATTAAACAACTTTCACTTGCTCGCTTGGATACTGGCTTTTTAAGTTCATGCATGGAAAGTCATGATGGACAGCTCTCCTTAACCTGCAATGAAAAAGCATTCAGCTTACACTACACTTTCCCCCTCCCCGTATAGTTCACGCAACACTTGCACATTGGAAATTAATGAATTATGATTGATAAATCGTAGTTGCTACCTTTGACTAATAGCAGCACGATTTTCGTTAGATGATTCATGGAAAACCCAATGACCAAACGCTCGGCCAAGCTGGAAGAGAAGCTTCAAAACCTACCCACCCAACCCGGAGTCTACCTGCACAAAAATGAGCAGGGAACGGTTATTTATGTTGGGAAAGCAAAAAACCTGCGCAGTCGGGTACGGAGTTACTTTCAGGATCCCACCAATCTCGATCCCAAAACCAGACGGCTGGTTCCACAAATCGACGACCTGGAAACTATTATCGTCGATTCTGAAGTCGAGGCATTAATCCTCGAAGCAAATCTGATTAAAGAACATCATCCACGCTATAATGTGGTTCTGCGAGACGACAAGTCCTATCCCTACATTCGCATTACCAGGGAGCCGTTTCCACGCGTCTTCGTTACGCGCAAAATCATCAAAGATGGCTCTAAATATCTTGGTCCATACACCGATGTAAAACATCTTCGCCATATCATAAAAAGCATTGGAAAGATTTTCCCCATCCGTACCTGCAGGTTCTTTCTCAATGACGAGGTTATTGCAGCAAAAAAAGTGAAGCTCTGTCTTGAGTACCACATTAAACGTTGCCTTGGACCATGTGAAGGTCTTCAAAGTCAGCAAGACTACCAGGCCATGATATTGCAGGTAGAAAAGTTTTTGAAGGGTAAAACCAGAGATCTTATTCGCGAACTGCAAAGCCGGATGGAAAAAGAAGCCGCTGAGATGCACTTTGAAGAGGCTGCTCGTTTACGTGATCAGATTCAGATGATTTCCGATTATAATTTTCTGCCGCGAAAGGTTCAGCTGAACGACATGGAGGACCGCGATGTTGTTGCTATGGCGACGGAAGATGACGATGCCTGCATGGTGGTGTTTAAAATCCGCGACGGTAAGGTAATTGGTCGACAACATTACTATTTAAAAGGTGCCGGAGAAACCGAACCGGCCGACATTCTAACTGATTTTCTGCAACAGTTTTATCTGTCTGAAGATTATCTGCCAAAGCAAATTTTGCTTCCGAGCGATATTGGCGAAGAAAAAGAAGTGATGGAAAGCTGGCTGGGAAAAACTGCCGACCATCGTGTAGAATTATTCGTCCCGCAAAAAGGAGATAAGAAAAAGCTGCTCGATCTCTGCCAGAAGAATGCAAAGTTCCTACTCGGTGAACTGATGATTCAAAAGCTGAAAGCAAAAGACAAAGTCCCCTATCGCGTGGAAGAACTGCAAAAGAATCTTAACATGGAAAAACCTCCGTTGCGCATTGAGGGATTTGATATTTCAAATATTCAGGGAACCGACGCGGTTGCCTCGATGGTTTGCTTTATGAACGGACTCCCGCGCAAAAGCGAGTATCGCATTTTCAAAATTCGCTCCAAAGACACGCCGGACGACTTTGCGATGATGCACGAGGCAGTCTGGCGCAGATATCGTCGCAGACTGGATGAAAACCAGCCGCTTCCAGATCTTATTTTGATAGATGGTGGAAAAGGGCAACTCAACAGCGCCGTTCAGGCACTACAGGAACTGGGCATTGAAAATCAGCCTATTGTTGGTTTGGCTAAACGTATGGAAGATGTGTTCGTACCAGGAAACAGCGATCCAATGAATATCCCGAAACGTTCCGGCGCAATAAAGCTGTTGCAGCAGGTGCGGGATGAAGCGCATCGCTTTGCCGTCGGTCATTTTCGCAAGCAGCACAAAAAGAGGCTGCTCCACTCCCCCCTTGATGATATTGCCGGCGTTGGACCGTCGCGCAAAACGCATTTGTTAAAAACGTTTGGTTCACTAAAAAAAATTCGGACTGCTACATTGGAAGAGCTGCAAACCCGCGGCAAATTGTCGCAAAAGGTTGCAGAGGCAGTTATTGATGCATTAGGTAAGACTTAATTCATTATTGAAAGGAAGTATTATGTATCCTCTATTTTACCGCAGGCTTAGCAGCATGCTGATCGTTTCTCTTGTGTTAGGTATTAGTTTGTATGCGCAAGACAAACTCACTCCGGAAACGCTGATGGGCCTTAAGGCCGTTTCCAGTTCGTCTATTTCACCAGATGGCAAGATGGTTGCTTATACGGTTACCGTGCCGAATATGGATACCAGCAAACCGGCTCGTGCGAAATCTGAAGTTTGGGTTCGCAATATCAAGTCAGGCGATTCTCGTCAGTTTATCGGTACACCGCTTTCCGGCAGCCGCCTCAGCTGGAGTACCGATAGCAAGCATCTCTATTTTCTGGCCAAGGTTACAACTCATAGTGCTACTACACAGGTTTATAGCATTCCGGTCGCTGGTGGAATGATGAATAACGTGACGGATCATAGTGCGGCGATTAGCAATTACAGCTGGTCTGCAGACGGAAACTGGCTGGCGTATATCTCTACCGATGCCAAGACGGCTGACGAGAAAGCAGCTATTGTTCGCGGTGAGGATTGGAAAGATTACGATACAAACTACAAATATCCGCGCCTTTATGTTATGAATGCCAAAACCGGTGAGAGCAAGCAGATAAGCGGTGAAACCACTGCCGTTTGGGCAATGGCCTGGTCTCCGGATAACACACACTTGGCTATTCAGACCACCGACAAGCCGCTGGTTGACGAGTCGATGATGTTCGGAACGCTTCAGCGCATTTCACGAGTTGATGGTTCTACCATTCAGCTTTGTGAAACAGAAGGCAAGCTTGGCGTTATGCGGTTTTCACCGGATGGAATGCGTCTGGCATTTCTCGGCGCCACATCGCTAAACGACCCGCTTGCGCAGACGGTTTTCACCGTTCCGGCAAATGGCGGCTCGGCACTAAACATTAGTGGAGCTTCATTGATAAAAGGTTCTGCATCCACAATTAGCTGGATGAACAACAAGAATATTCTATTGCAGGCTGCAGAGGGCGCAACAACCACTCTCAGCATCCTGGCTGCAAACGGCAGCAAGCGCAAGGTTTTTCGCGACAATATTATTAAGCGCAGTCATTCGTTACATGCAAAAAGCGGAACGATTGCAGTCGTCGGCGAAACGCCGGGACACCCGCGTGAGCTTTTTATCGGCAACGTCAAGAACGGTCTGTTGAAAAAGCAGACTGATCACAATCCAATTCTTGCGACAACAGCACTGGGACGTCAGGAAGTAATGAAGTGGAAAGCCGAAGACGGCATGGACATCGAAGGTATCCTTACCTATCCACTGAATTACACCTCCGGAACCAGCTATCCGCTGGTGCTGCAAATTCATGGTGGACCGGAAGGCGTTAGTCAGAATGGCTGGAACACGCGCATGCTTTATCCTACTCAGCTATTGGCTGCAGAAGGTTATTTCGTGCTCGAACCAAACTATCGCGGCAGCGGTGGCTACGGCGTAGAGTTCAGCAAAGCCGATCATGATGATTTGGGCGGAAAAGAGTTTGACGACGTGCTGGCAGGAATTGATATGCTGATTGAAAAAGGCATGGTTGATGGAAGTCGCGTCGGTACCGGTGGCTGGTCTTATGGCGGATTCTTTTCTGCCTGGGCAGCAACTAAACACAGCGATCGCTTTAAAGCAGCGGCCGTTTGTGCCGGTCTCACCAACTGGATATCCTTTTCCGGAACCACGGATATTCCTCACGAGATGGCGCTGGTTCACTGGAATCACTACTGGTACGAGCAGCGCGAACTGCATATGGATCGTTCTCCAATTTATCACATCAACAATGCAAAAACGGCAACGCTCATTATTCACGGAGATATTGATGCCCGGGTCCATCCGGAGCAGAGCATCCAACTGTATGGCGCTTTGAAGCTGAAAAACGTACCGACCAAGCTGGTCACCTATCCACGTGAAGGCCATGGTCTTGCAGAACGGGCTCATCAAATGCACTACATGGAGAATCTGATTAATTGGTTCAACACGTATGTAAGAGACAGCGCTGAAACTAAGAATGATGAAGCATCGTTGAATTGATAAGCTAAATGACGGCAGATAAAAGACGGCATTGGCCAACATTTTCCGTTCCCCGAGCGAAGTCGAGGGGGAGGGTTGGCTCGGAATATCGCGTCTCTTCGGAAAAAACAATAAACTATGAAAAAAGCAACCATACTTTTCGACGGCGTTTGCAATCTGTGCAATAACTCAGTCACGTTTATTATTGAGCGTGATCCATCCGGTTATTTTCAGTTTGGCGCACTGCAGTCGGATGAGGCAGCGGAATTGCTAAAAAAGCAGACCGGTGGACAATCTCTGCCGGACTCGATCGTTCTTATCGATAAAAAGGGTCTGCATACTCGCTCGACCGCTGCTCTGCGTATAGCACGGCATCTCAGTGGTCTGTGGCCGCTTCTCTATACCTTCAGCATAATACCAGCGCCAATCCGCGACATTGTTTATAACTGGATTGCCAAAAACCGCTACAACTGGTTTGGTAAACAGGATAGCTGCATGCTTCCAACGCCGGAATTGCAGCAGCGATTTTTATCGTAATGTTTCACGGTTTTTATTACGTTTCACGGACAGTGCAACATATATTGGGTTTACAATTCTGCTACATCGGGCGACTTGTCAGGGAAGCGTTCGATGTGATTATGGTGCCCTGAGGAAAGGAGGTGACCTATCTATAGTAGCAATTTGATGGGAGCCTCCGGTGCAACTCGCTAGCACCGGGTTTTGATACCGATGCTCCCTATCGGTCTAGATGCCTCGCCGGACTTTCCGGCGAGGCTTTTTTTATTTCAGAACATCAAGACATCGAAGAGTTTAGTCTTTTACTAAATTCACTACATCCTGTTTATCCATGCTCGAATCATGTTCTTATCTATCTCATCCATGTTCATATCTATCCCATCCATGTTTCTGTCTATCCCACTCATCCATGTTCTTATCTATCTCATCCATGTTTCTGTCTATCCCACTCATCCATGTTAATGCTACTTACGCAAATCAAGACACATCATCTTACTCTGATCGCGCACGATTAACATGCCTTCTACAATTGCCATCGGGGCCCAAATATTGGGACGAGTCAACAGCTTATGCCGCGCCAGCTCCTGATAGCCTTCGGGAGATGGTGAAATCGCCACAAAGTCCCCGGTGCGATTATCGATCATAAATAGCTTGTTATCTGCCAACAGCATGGCGCTACGTCCGAAATTCGGTTTGCGCTTGCTTTCCCACAAAATTTTGCCATCAAGCGTCATGCAGGTAAGACCATTATTGGTGCGATTATCATTTCCGTTGAAATAGAGGTGATCTTTATAGAGGATTGGGGGGTGAATCTGCACTTTTGGTTCTTCGAGACGAAATAACTCTTTTGCGGTGAAACCAGCGTCAGATTTTTTCACTTCGATCATTACCTGCGCTGCATTGTAGCCGCCGGTTAGGAATAATCTGTTTTCACCAACTTTTACAGCAGGAGGAATAGCAATGCCACATTTAAAGTCCGCGAAGCTCCAAAGTTTTTTACCCGTCATCGGATCAAGCGCAACCACGCCTCCGCCGGGCACAAGGGAACGCGCTGCAACAGCCTCTTCAGCCGGCTCCCAATTAGACGACGTTACCTGGACGATCATATCGGTACCATCGATAGTAACAAGTGATGGAGAAGAATAGCCGTTACTCTCCGATAGCTGCTGCGTTTGCCAGGCGATTTTGCCGCTTTTGCGATTAAATGCCACGGTGCCGCTCTTCTCGCCCTGCGGAGAAACAATCACCAGATCTTTATACACCAGCGGAGATTGACTAAATGCCCAGCGCGGCAGCTCCTGAGCGTCCGCCTCCATAAAGGCATGACTCCACAGCAGCTTCTGCGTCTTTATATCGACGCAATACAGCGTGCCCATCGCGCCCATTGCATAAACGTGGTTTCCTGCTACCGTCGCCGTAGCGCGGGAACCATCATAATCGAACGTTCCGGTTGAAGGGAAATCGATACTCCAGACATCTTTACCGGTTTTCAAATCGATAGATCGCAGCACGTCTTTCTCTCCACTCACACGATCGAGCAGATAGACCTTGCCATCCACCACAGCCGGTCCTGCATAACCTGCACCGACTTCAGTTTCCCAAAGCACTTTCGGACCTTCTTCACCCCAATTTACGTTAAGCGGGGTATTATCACCGATGGCATTGCCATTTGGCCCGAGGAACTTTGGCCAGTCTTCGGCGGTAACTGTCATTGAACATGCAACAAGCAGCAAAAAAGCAAGAATGCGATTGAGCATCGTTTCTCCCTTAGGATTTTTGGTGAAAATAGAATTTGGACGGTTGAACTAAAATAAAATAGGCAGGATGGATTGAATTACAAAATAAAAATCGAATCGGGAAGATGGTAAATGATGGTAAGGCGGTTGGTCAATTGGGCAGTAAGCCTATGGTAAGAGGTGAAAGTGAGAAATGATCAGAGGCGGTGAGAAGCAGCCAAAATAGTACGCAAAACATGCATGAGAGCAACGAAGGAGGAGCAATCGTAAAGACGAGATGCTTTGCGTCTATTGAAAGGCTGGAGTAAAAGACACGATGCTTCACGTCTCAGGAGAAACCGCCACCAAGCCCATAAAAAGACTCAAAATCAGTAAAGGCGCGATGCTTCGCGTCTCCTAAAAACTACTCTGTCGGCTTATCGCCCGGCCGATTAAGCCAGCCGTGACATTGCTGTAGTAAATCGAAGATAAATTACCAATTAAACAAAAAAAGCAAATCATTTATGTCCCCACCAACTACACTCGAGGCAAGTCGGAACGTACGGCACGGACATGCAAGCTGAAACTGGCTACGCGACCGTAAGGGCAGTAGCCGTAGCGGAAACTGACGGTCCATGCCTTCCCCGCGGTACTATCTCGATCCGCCGTCCAAATCCATCGCTGTGTACTGTCAAACACCGAATCAATGTATAAATCACCATTCTTTCTCTTAGACTCCATCAGGCTCATCGCTTCTTCCAGTGTTGGCAAGCGCCAATCTGAATAGCCAGAAAATTTGCTCTCGTTCATATCGGCAACGTATTTTTCAGCTTTAGAATAGCTCAAATATTTTGCGTACCCCGATTGTTGCCACATCAACCCACTGGCTTTGTCGATAACGATGTCGCCTTTTTCTTCATATGCGTTAACAAATCTTTTCCTGACTGGATTAAAGTCTGAATCATAAAAACCGTGTTGTTTCAGCATCTGTTTAACAGCATCAACAGACAGTTTGTTTTCTGGTTTAGACCTAAAAACCTTCACTAATTTTTTGGAAGGAGTTAAAGGAGGGCTTTGATTTTCTCTTGATTTTGCCTCCTTTAAACGCTCTAACTCCAATTGCTTCTGCTTTAACTCTTTTCGGAGCTTCACGACTTCATCAGACGAAACGCCCTCAGGCACTTTAGCGGAGTCAGGCACAGATTTACTGGCCTCCTGCGGCAAAGCTTCGAGTGCCTCCTGTTGCTCCTCCAACTTTTCTTTGAGCTGCTTAAATTCCCGATGGTCTTCCAGTGACAGCCCAATATTTTCTGCCTTACTTGGGTTACTTTTATTAACAGACTTCGGTAGTTCGGCTTCTCCTAATACACTACGAATGGTCTTGAACGCGAGGTCCAATCCATCCTCCTCAAATAAATCGCAATAGTGTATATCCGCGAAGGAGTCAGGTACCTTACAATTGTCCAACCTCACCGGGATGATAAACAGTTCACCATCCGGCATCTCCTGCAGTGTATCCAGCGCCAGCTTGAACTCTTTTTGCACGAATCCCTTATGAGAAACAGAAGTTTTGGAGAAGAAGATTATAACAAAGCGGGCTGATTTCAGCGCTTTCGGTGTCTCAATACGCCAGTTTTGCCCGGGCAAAAGATCTTTTTTATCCAGCCAGGGATCAAAGCCTTCAACCTTCAGCTTTTTGTACATCTTTAAAGCTTCAGCGTGATCCTCACGCGCGTGGCAAAGGAATATACGGTTTTTGGAGTTTATCATAGATAATCATAAGTTTCTTTTGAACGATAGCCAAATAAAAGTGCGTTGTCTAATCTTTTATTTGAGTACTTCAAACCTCAATACGGCCGATTAAACCAGCCGTGACAACGCAGCAATAAATCGAAGATAAATCATCAAATAATACAAAGAACCAAATCATTAAGGCCCTGAGCGTACGGCACGTACATAAATGCTGCTATCGTGCTCAATGATAGGGTTTGCGCAAAATCCGAGATTGAAATCGACGAGCCAGACCGTCTCGGCACTGGTACAATCTGCCGTCCAAGTCCACCACTGCAAGTCATTAAAAATCGGATGAATATATAGAGGCAAGCTAACTGGTTCCTGAAGCGAGAGCAATTCCTCTGTGTCCGGAAGCCGCCAGTCGGCATAACCACCAAACCTATTGCTATTTAATTCAGCAACATATCTCTCCGCATCCGAGTAAGTCAAAGTTTTATCAGAACCGACTTGCTGCCACATCAAGCCACTCCAAATATCCAGAATCACTCCATCTTCATTATTACTTTCGAAATAAAAAACTGCTTCGAAAGAATTATTATCAAGCTCAACATCCGAGCTCGGTGGACCTATTTGAATATAGCGAAGATTTTTTTTCCTTACCTCTTCAGCACTCAATACCTCTGCAGAAATACCATGATTTAATAAACAGGATTCGACCTCTACAAACTCCGAAAAACGCTGCCGAAGAATATCTTTCAGAAAACGCCTCATCTGATCTGTCCAACCAACTCCAGGTCTTTCTCGAGGCGTCATCTCCAGCCAGCGAACAACATACAAATACTCCACTATGGAGCGGTGGGCAAACTTGAAGCGGTCCAGCGCATCGCGATTGAGCAATGACCGACCAGTTAACTGCCAAGTATCCAAATTAATATCATATTTTTTAGCAATCTCATCTATTTCAGCAAATAGAAAACCGATGGACTTTCCACCATCACTCTTATCCTCGTTGTGGAATAACTCAATAGCGAGACATTTGGAGAAACTATAAAGCTCATTACTATCAAAAATTTCACGATTTAGCCAGGCCTTCACAATCACCTCAAACAGTTGAAAAGAATAGCGATATTCCTTTTCCTCCTCTACGAGGTCCTGCAAATAAGACAGGATTAACGGTCGACACGTTAAATCCGGAATTTTCTCAATCAACAGCTTTGCTTTCTCCGCTAGAGAGACATCATCTGGGAAACGCTTATGTAAGTATTCAGATATTTGCCCCTCATCAAAAAGCGATAGATAACTTCTGCGAAATCTGTAAATTTTTGTGCCGTCAATCCCGCCAACCGGCCCAAATCGCAAGCGGCCCGTCTCGTCTGGCACCTCTTCCTCACGCGGAAAAAATTGGGTGCGACAGGTAATCACAAATGCGCGAAAGGCATCGGCCCACTTGCAAAGTTGATAGACTCGCTTGCGATGTTGGGGATCTTTTTTGACTGTTACTGGATCCTTTGACTGGTTTTCAATCTTTATATTGCGTTCCCACGCAGCGCGATCTTCATCGAGTGCATCAAGTAATAAAATGGTTTCGTCTTTATTCTCGATTCCTTCAACAATCGCTTCCAGATTAAAACGCTCATCATTGCTTATCAGCAGCGGGATTAATATGAATTTATGGTCGGATGCTGCTGTATTCTGCACAGATCGCCAATAATAGTTTAACAGAAAAGCCGATTTTCCCATACCACTATCGCCAAGCAACAGAATATGCTTATTGCTGCTTGCAGCATTTTGTAACCAATGATCCATTTCCTGAAACAACCGTTTTCGCTCAGTTTGGTTTTCCCCAAAAGCAGGATCGATATCCTGACAATCCGGTTTCACATAACAACTGGCAGCTTGTTCAAAATCTTCCGGTCTAAAAAACATCTTGGTTACATGATCAACCTTATTTCCATCTATCGGTGAGGACTTCGGATCACCTTTGTCTGTAAGCAGTTTAATTACCCGGTCAATTTTTTCTTGCTTATCGACGCCGAGCTTTGATTTTATTTCTTCCAGCAGAGCGACTAGAGCCATACGGCTGTCGGGCAGCGTTCCGAAGTTCACCAGCAGATCGTATAACCGGCTGGAGAACTCATCGGCAGCGCCTTCCAATTCAATCTGTTGCAACATCTTTGGAAAACCAGCAAAGGTATTGTTCACAATCGTTCTGCGACGATTTTGCAACGAGAACTGTTGCGCGAAGATAGCGATAATTTGGGTTCGGATATCTTGAGTCATAGCTATAATCAGTATTATATAAGGTGATCCGTTTAAAACGCCAGAAATTTCTAACCAGCACCAAGTGCTTTGAATATCTTTTCGATTGCCACGGCTTTATTTCGATAATCCACGTAGTTATAAGACTCAAAACCAAAGGGGATTTCGCAATCGCCCAGCTTCACCGGGATCAGAAAGATGTCCCCCTCAGGTCGTTCCTGCAAGGCATCGAGTGCAGAACGATAGTTGCGATGAATTTCTCCGCGTGCAGAAAGCGCCTGTCTGGAAAAAAACACAATTGAGTAATCCGCCTCACGGATGTTTTTACGAACGGTTGGCTGGATGGATTGTCCCGGTAGCAGGTCAATTGGCTGATACCAGGGAGAATAGCCTCGCGATTTCAATTCACGGTACATTTCTCTTGCTGCCGCATCGTCAGAAGGGGAGGCAATGATGGTGACTTTTCGCCCTCCGGCAGGCGCCGCTGAAGCAGGTTGATCCGTTTCGTGTAAATCTTTTGGACGCACGGCCTTGGGTGTCTGCCTGTGCAATTCATTCTTCAGCTCACTGCTTTCTTTATCGAGCAAAATCGGGAGATCTTTGCCGCTAATCCCTTCCAGCTCAATGGCATTTTTCGCCAGCGCAAATGCTTTCGGGATGTCCATACCACCGCCAAGCCCGTCATAAAAAGCTGTTGAGAATAGAATAGCCGCCCGATCCGCAATCGCATCCTTCATTCCAATAACATAGGAGATATGCTCTACAACCGCCTTTGCCTGCAGGATGGAATAACATGAATTGAGCACGACACAGTCCACTTGGTCAGAAAGAATGCCAATCAGATTTGCCAGAGCTTCTGTTTGCACCAGCTTGCTTAATCCGTTATTGTCTTCCAGAAAAATACCGCTCTCCTCGCCGTCAGTGCCATGTCCGGAGAAGTGAATAATAGTCGGCTCGAAATCCAGCAAGGCTCGACGCAGGTCAACCGGACGCACTGCCCATTGTGAGGTCAGTTCAAATCGTTCCCGATGTTTCGAGCGCTTAAGCCCCTCAGAAATTTCCCGCACTTCCTCACCAATTCGCAGCCGCATGCTATCCCTTGGATTGGCAGACAGCACCAGAATACGGACTTTGGAGTCCAGTTGTTTGCTCTCCTTAAACTCAGCTTTAGTATTGATTTGCGAGACAATCTCATCAATTTCGTTTTTCTTTTCACTCCCAACCATGTCCTGAATAGTACGCAGCAATTCTTCAAGAGCAGATCTTCCTGAATCAAGGCGACCATAGTTATTCAGAACACTAATTAGGTGAGAGGAAAAATCCATAGGCGGTCCGCTGAAGTCGATCATGCCCAGCAAATTTGGATGGTCGGAGAAGGCAGTAGTACAAATAGTGCGACGCTTTTTATCATCGTTGAATTGTTGGGTTAAAATGCTACTGATTCGTCTTCGGAGTTGAGCGTTCATACGTGGTTCCGTACTGTATCTTAGCGTTTATGTTGTCGTTAAGGATGTATTTTCGAAATAATCAAAAAGAAAAGAGAATCCTGAGATGGACGTCTTTTCAAAAACGGGGAGTAATTGTATAAGATATTATAAAATCGGAGGAAAATGAAGCGAGAAAATCACAATATGCAGGAGATTCACTTCGAGCAACTAGGCAATTAGGCAACTAGGCAGAAACGAAGGTGAGAAACGGGCAGAAAGATGAGCGGGAGAGCGGGTGATTGGGAGAAAGAGAGAGGGAATGAACAGAAGCTCTGCGCTTTATTCTCTTCGCTCGCTCTGACCTCGACGGAGTTTACCCTGAACTATGTCGAAGGACTCGGCCGGACGCGGATAATATTGGGTCTTAAGTTCAGTTTCACCCATTCTCCCCTTCACCCGCTCACATATCTCTGTTCTCTGTTCCGTTCCCTATCTCTTCGGACGAATCAATCCTTCCTGCACTACAGAAGCAACCAGCTCACCGGAGCGGCTATAAACGCTACCACGCGTAAAACCCCGCGTCCCGGAGGCGCTGGGACTGTCAAGCGCATAAAGCAGCCAGTCATCCATACGAAAAGAACGATGAAACCACATCGCATGGTCAATGCTGGCAAGCTGCAGATCGGCGTAAGTGACCTTGTCGAAGTGTGGGCGAAGCGAGGTCGTCAGTAAGTTGTAGTCAGAAGCGAAAGCCAGGATCTCGCGATGCAAAGATTTGTCATCCGGAATTTTGCCTTTGGCCCTCATCCAGATGTGACGCTGTGGCGGGCGTTTTTCCGGGTTCAGCGGGTCGAGTGGGTCAATGGGGCGAAATTCAATGGGACGATCCATCAGCATCCAGCTAAAGGATGCCGGTAGCTTGTCCCCCAACGCTCGCAGCGTATCCTGATCGGACGGTAAGTCTTCCGGGCCCGGCACGTCCGGCATGTCTACCTGATGATCCAGCCCTTCCTGTTCGAGCTGAAAGGACGCCCCCATGCTAAAAATAGCGCGGCCCTTTTGAATCGCCACGACGCGACGAGTAGCGAAACTGCCCCCATCTCGTATACGGTCGACCTCATAAACTATTGGTAGCTCGACATCGCCCGGCAGAATAAAATAACCGTGCATAGAGTGAACACAACGATCGCCATCAACAGTTTGAATTGCGGCATTTAGCGCCTGCGATAATACCTGTCCACCAAAAACACGTTTCCAGGGCGTAATAATGCTATCACCACGAAAAATGTTGTTCTCTATTTTTTCAAGTTGAATGACCTTAAAAAGATCGTTTATCGTTTTCATCTATTTTCCCTAATTGCTGAGACAAAATTATTCGACAAAAAGGCTTTCCTAATCTTGTCAGGCTGAGCGCTGTTGAATATCTGTGCTTTTACTTTGGTCCTTTCGACATAGCCTGTCCTGAGCGTAACCGAAGCGCTCATGGTGACCATCACTAGCGTCGAATAATTTCACCTACTATCTAAAACAGATTGTCCAATCGCTTTTTGGCAATCGACTGTAATGCAAGTCCACACAGCAAGCGCGCAGTGTCACCGAAATGCGCCAGCCGTTTATCATCTGATTTTCCAATTTTATAGCGATAGTAAAGCTGCTGAATAACAATCGCCATCTTAAATAAGCTAACGGCAAAGTAGAATACAAAATCACCTTCTTTACCACCGCTACGCTTTAAATACATCTCCACCAGCTCCGCTCGCGTAAATGCACTTGAAATGGTCGGTGGAATCATGGTCATCTTGGAAACATCATCGGCATCCTGTGGACGCACCCATAGCGCCAAACTGGTTCCCAAATCCATCAGCGGATCACCTAACGTGGCCATTTCCCAATCCAATAGTGCTAAAATCTCAGACCAATCGTCTGCCGAATAGACAATATTATCGAACTTATAGTCGTTATGAATTAAGGAGTGATTACTTTCGGGGATAATATTATTAGCAAGCCACTTAATGAGCTGCTCAATCTCTTTTACTTCACCTGTCTGAACTGCGCGATAGCGTTTTGTCCAACCATGCACCTGCCGCTCGATATAGCCTTGCGGACGGCCAAGTTCTGCCAATCCGGCAGCATCATAATCTACGGCATGAAGCTCAGCCAGCGTATTGATAAACGTCTCTGCAATGGTCGAGATGGTCTTCTCATCGCGGGGCATATCTTTCGGAAGTCGCTTGCGCATGATGATGCCTCGAACACGCTGCATGCCATAGAACGGCACTCCGATGACCGACTCATCTTCACAAAAGAAATACGGTTCCGGCACTTTTTTAAACACGGGATGCAGATGAGACATTACGCGATATTCACGTCCCATATCATGACCGGATTTGATCTTTATGCCGCGCGGAGGATGCCGCAAAACAATCTCATCCCCCGCCACATCGATTTGAAACGTCAGATTGGAGTGTCCACCAGGAAACTGCTTTACGCTCAGCTCGCTATCCCACTCCGGTCGCATTCCAGCCAGGTATTTTTGCAGTGCACCGACATCAAACTCCGATTCCTGGCGAATATCTCCGGCAGCATCAATCCAGTTATCAGACATTTATATTTTTACTCCATACTGCTTCAAAATCTGTCGGGCAACACTGCTCTTATGTGCTTCATCCGGGCCATCGTAAATGCGCGAGGCGCGTTCATGCCGCCACCAGCTTGCCAACACAATATCATCACTCATACCGAGTGATCCATGTATCTGCAGGGCTCTATCCATCACATCACAAAGAATTTTTGAGCAGAAAAACTTGATAGTCGAAATCTCAATACGTGCCTTGTAAACGCCCACAGCGTCCATCTTCTTTGCAGCTTCCAAAACCATCAGTCGTGCGGCCTGAATTTCGGCCTGAGACTCGGCGATCCAGTTCTGAATCGTCTGCTTGCTCGCCAGCGGCACGCCGGGAGAAATCTCGCGTGTTGCCGCGCGCTTGCACATCATATCAAAAACGCGTTTACAGATGCCAAGCCAGCGCATACAGTGATGGATTCGTCCGGGCCCCAAACGTCCCTGGGCAATTTTAAAACCGGCACCACGTTCGCCAATCAGATTCTCTTTTGGCACGCGACAGTTGGTATAGCGCATTTCCGAGTGACTCCCCCACCCCAGACCGGCATCTCCCATAACTGGAATGTTGCGAACAACTTCATAGCCTGGTGTATCCGCGGGAACGATGACCATGCTGGCACGCTTATGCGGCACCTCGGCATCAGGATCGGTAACACACATGACGATTGCAAAAGCAGCACCGTCGGCACTTGACGTATACCACTTGTGCCCGTTTACAATCCATTCATCGCCATCCAAAACAGCGGTTGTTCCCATATTCACCGGATTGGAGCCGGCAAAGTCTTTTTCGGTCATCGAGAAGCAAGAACGCGTGTTCCCCAAAACCAGCGGCTTTAACCACTTTTCCTGCTGTGCGGGTGTGCCATGTTCAATCAGCACTTCCATGTTTCCTGCATCTGGCGCCTGTGCATTGAAGACGTAGTGTCCGAACGGACTTTGCCCCATCACCTCACTTAGCAAACCATGATCGAAAACAGAAAGGCCAAAACCGCCAAAATGATTTTCAATTTGCGGAGTCCAGAGCCCGAGCGCCTTCACCTTTTCGCGAAGCCCTTCGAGCCTGGCATGTAACTCGGCATCCATATGGTGTATAGAATATTTCTCTTCCAGAGGAAAAAGTTCTTCTTCTACGAAGGCTTGCGCCTTTTGCAAAACGTCTTCAATTTTGTAGGGCATCAATTTGTCCAGGTTTAAGTTTTATGCATGCAATTTACCACGGGAGGAATGAATGGCTTGGCACTTCGACTCTGCTCAGTGAGACAAAAAGACTAGCCAAACCCTCACTTGCTATTTCATATCGCTATCAATCTTTAAAAACGGGCTTGCGCTTTTCCATATTCGCCTGAAAAGCTTCCATCAGGTCGTCGGAAAGCAGCATTGAGGCGTTCCAGGCCACCATATAGTTTAGCGACTCGTCCACGCTATGGTCACGCGTATAGAGCAATATTTCTTTGGTTCCACGGATGCAAAGTGGCGATTTGGCAGCAATCGTTGCAGCAATCCCGGTAACATCTGCCATCATCGCTTCCTTGTTTGCATAGACACGATTCACCAGGCCAATATCCTTTGCCTCTTTGCCATCTACATTGCGCCCGGTATAGGCCATTTCTGCCGCCATTCCCGGAGAAATAATTTTAGGAAGTCTCTGCAGAGTACCGATATCAGCGACTAAACCAAGATCAATTTCCTTGATGCAGAAATAAGCATCTTCCGTACAGTAGCGCATATCGCATGCGGCAACAATATCAACTGCGCCACCAATACATCCTTTGTGGATAGCGGCGAGCACCGGCTTACGACAATTTTCAATCGCAGTAATAGCGTGTTGAAGTTTGAAGATAAACTCCCGGATCTTTTCGCGTTTTCTGCCTTCACATGTAATGCTCTGATACTTCTGCATATCCATCAAAACGGATAGATCAATTCCGGCGCAGAAATGTTTTCCCTCACCACTGAGAACAATTGCCCGCACGCTGCTATCTTCGTGAAGCGCCTCGAAAACGGCCTTTAGCTCTTCCCAGGCCTTTACATGAAGCGAGTTTGCCTTCTCGGGACGGTTGAATGCAACCTGAGCAATATGGTTTTCTATGGTAACTGAAAATGATTCATACATGGTCTTATCCCTCTTCATTCATCACAATAATGGCCTTGCCCATCACCTGTCGCTTCGTCATATCAATTAAAGCCTGAGGCGCATTGGCGAGTGGGTATTTCTTATGGATATGCGGTTTTATTTTTCCCTCAGAAAAGAGCTGCAGCAATTCTATGCTATTCTTCATACCGTTTCCAGGCTCATGCTTCATCATAAAATCACCAAAGAAAACTCCGACAATTTCGCAACCTTTCAACAGCGCCAGATTTAAAGGGATTTTCGGAATATCACCCGCTGCAAACCCAACGACTAAAAAGCGGCCTTTCCACGCCATTGTTCGCAGTGCAGCTTCGGAATATTCGCCACCAACCGGATCGTAAACAACATCTACACCTTTACCATCAGTTAGCGCCTTAACGCGACTCTTTAAATCTTCGGACGAATAGTTGATTATTTCATCTGCCCCATACTGTTTACATAGCTCCAGCTTCTCAGGAGTAGACGCAGCAGCAATTACCCGCGCGCCCATCATCTTGCCCAATTCAACCGCAGTTAGCCCAACCCCGCCGGACGCGCCAAGAACCAGCAGCGTTTCGCCGGGCTGAATTTTTGCACGATCTTTCAGCGCATGATAGGATGTGCCATAAGCCAGCATAAATGACGCGGCCGTAACGAAATCCATTCCATCGGGTACTGGAAAGCAGCTCTTTTCATCAATAAGGACCTCTTCAGCAAAGCCACCATAGATAACAACGCCGAAAACGCGGTCACCCATTTTATAGCGTGTTACCCCCTCCCCTACTTCTTTAACGATTCCGGCAACATCACCACCGGGTGAAAACGGTGGTTCGGGACGAAACTGATACTTTCCCTGAATTATCAGCGTATCCGGGAAATTAACACCGCATGCTTTCAGCTCAAGCAGAAGCTGCCCGGCAGCGGGTTTGGGAGACGGAATATCTTCAAGTACCAAAGATTCTGGCGGACCATAAGATTTACAAAGAACAGCTTTCATTGTGATCTCAAATTTCGTTTAAAACTTTCACTTAATTTAGTCTTGTCACATCGAGCGGAGTCGAGGTGCCTTAAAAATAATCACAAGGGCTTCCACTTCGCTCAATCGGACAGCTTTTTGCATCGCCTTTTAGTCTATTTATACTGGTCGAGCAGCTTATGAAAAAATTTCCTGTAGCTTCATCGCGGCACTCATGTCACCATCAATATTTACGCGTCCGCCCATTACGGCAGAAATCGGATTCAGGTCCCCACCCATCATTTCACCGAGCGTTGCCATATCCGTGGTGATCGTGCAGTTTGCAGCATTGTCTTCAGCCGAAACAATATTGGCCTCACCACCACCGTCTATAAAAATAACGTTTCCGTCTAATACCATTTTAATTGTCGTTCCCAGTGGCTCAATAGATGCCGCTTTTTTAGAAACCTGATCTTTCAATTCATCGATAGTCATACAACTCTCCCATTCGTTAAGCGTAGTAGTGTAAAATTATTCTCCGCGAAAGTTCGCCTTGCGTTTCTGAAGAAATGCCATGACGCCTTCCAGAAAATCTTTAGATCGTCCATTGTGTCCCTGATTCACCGCTTCCATATCCAAAACATCTTCCAGACTCCCCTCTTCAGCAACCCGTGCATTTTTCTTGGTTGCCGCAAGTGCCATCGAGGGGCCGGTTGCCAGAAAGTCAGTCATTTTTGCTACCGCCTCAGCCAGATTTTCCTTTGGATACGCTGCGTTTACAATTCCAATCTCGGCAGCTTTCTCACCGGAAATCATTTCGGCGGTCATCATCATTTCCAACGCTCTGTGATAGCCCAGGCGCTGCACCAGAAAGTAACTTCCCCCACCATCAGCAGAAAGTCCAATTTGCGTAAAGATCATGCTCATGCGACAATCATTTGCAACATACACAAGATCGCATGCCAGCGCGTAGCTAAATCCGACTCCAACGCAAACGCCTTCGACCTGCGCAATAATCGGCTTGGGGCAGTTGCGCATTGCCATAATAAGCGGGTTGTGATAGGTTCGCAGATCATCCTCTAAATCCAGTTTAGACAGGTCACGGGCTCCTTTTAAAGAAGCACCAGCACTGAAGTTTCCATCGACCCCCTTAAGCACGATTACTTTACAATCGTCCTCATAGCAACTCAGCACAGCAGCTTTTAACTCGGTAAGAAGTTGATTGGTTAGAGCGTTTTTTTCGGTGGGGTTATCAATAGATAAAGTAGTGATAAAATTTTCTTTGGAAATCAGGATGCCTGCCATAAGAACCTCGGTAAAATTGACGTTTTTAAACATCGTTCAATTTCACTGAAAAAGCAAAGCCTTTTGCCATAGATTTACTCTAAAGCAAAAGGCTTGCGTTCAAACGGCCTTAAAAACTTAACTGCTTTTAATAGCGATAGTGTTCCGGCTTGAATGGGCCTTCCTTCTTCACGCCGATATAATCAGCCTGTTCATCGCTAAGCTCTTCGAGCTCAACACCAATCTTGGCAAGATGCAATCGTGCAACCTGCTCATCGAGGTGCTTCGGCAGCATATATACCTTGTTCTCATAGCGATCACTATGTTCCCACAGCTCTAGCTGAGCGAGAACCTGGTTGGTGAAGGAGTTCGACATTACAAATGACGGGTGACCAGTTGCACAACCAAGATTCACCAGACGGCCTTCGGCAAGAACGATAATGTCGTTGCCATCAACAGTATATTTGTCTACTTGCGGCTTAATCTCAACCTTGGAATCGCCATACGTACCGTTCAACCAGGCCATATCAATTTCATTATCGAAGTGTCCAATGTTACAAACAATGGTTTTATCTCCCATCAGGCGGAAGTGTTCTTCGCTGATGATATCCTTGTTGCCCGTTGCAGTTACAACAATATTAGCTTCAGCAAGTGCCTTCTTCATTGTCGTTACTTCGAATCCGTCCATAGCGGCCTGAAGCGCACAAATCGGATCGATCTCAGTTACGATAACTCGGCAACCTGCGCCACGCAGTGAAGCGGCAGATCCCTTACCTACGTCGCCATATCCACCAACAACAGCAACCTTACCTGCCATCATTATGTCTGTTGCACGACGAATAGCATCTACGCAAGACTCTTTACAGCCATACTTGTTATCGAATTTCGATTTGGTAACCGAATCATTGATGTTGATAGCAGGGATAGTCAACGTTCCGTTTGCCACGCGCTCATATAGGCGGTGCACACCGGTCGTTGTTTCTTCACTAAGTCCTTTAATCCCGCCAACCAGCTCCGGATGATGATCCAAAACCATGTTGGTGAGGTCGCCACCGTCATCAAGAATCATGTTCAACGGCTTGCCGTCTTCAAATGCAAATAGCGTCTGAGCGATACACCAGTCGAATTCCTCTTCGTTCATGCCTTTCCAGGCATAAACCGGAATACCGGCTTCCGCAATAGCGGCAGCAGCATGATCCTGAGTGGAAAAGATATTACAGGAAGACCAGGAAACTTCAGCTCCCAGTTCAAGAAGGGTTTCAATCAGTACGGCAGTCTGAATGGTCATGTGCAGACAACCGGCAATACGAGCGCCTTTCAGCGGCTTGCTTTCGCGATACTGCTTACGAAGAGCCATCAGGCCTGGCATCTCGGCTTCGGCCAATTCAATTTCAAGTCTACCCCAATTGGCAAGGGAAATATCCTTGACTTTGTAGGCTAATTTTTCGGTAATAGCGTCCATCTCTCTATCTCCAGTTTATATTTATATTGATCAAGTTTGACAATTTTTTGTTTCGAATAAATAAGATAAAAAACTTTTAAACAAAGCTCAAAAGGTAAAAAAAATGTACGGGAGGAATCGTTCAGGAAGCGGTTTGTGAGGTTAGTCGCGCATTAGCTGGAATTTTTCGCCAAGGTAAAGTTTGCGTGCTTCTTCGTCATTTGCCAAAAATTCACTGCTTCCATCTTTCAGAACACGGCCCTCGAACATCAAATAGGCATGATCGGTAATGGAAAGCGTTTCATGAACATTATGATCGGTTATCAGAATACCAATGTTTTTTTCGCGCAGCTTACGCACGATCCCTTGAATATCCTGAACGGCTATCGGGTCGACACCAGCAAAGGGTTCATCAAGCAAAATAAACTTCGGCTCATTAACCAGCGCACGGGCTATCTCGGTACGTCTGCGCTCGCCACCGGAAAGGTTATACCCCTTGTTGTCGGCAATATGCGTGATGCGAAGTTCTTCCAACAGCTCATCGCAGCGCTGCATGCGTTTGGCTTTCGGGAATTTCAGCGCCTCCATAATTGCCAACAGGTTTTCACGAACCGAGAGCTTGCGAAAGATAGATGCTTCCTGCGGTAGATACGACATGCCCAAACGCGCTCGTTTGTACATAGCCAAGCTGGTAATGTCTTTGTCATCCAGCTTAATAGCGCCTTTATTGGGGGGAATCAACCCGGAGATCATGTAGAAAGTTGTGGTTTTACCCGCGCCATTTGGTCCGAGAAGACCAACAATTTGCCCCTGCTGCACGGATATGCTAACCTGATTAACTACGGTGCGTTTACCGTAGATTTTTACCAGGTTATCCGATTGAAGTATGCTTGTTGTCGTTTCATTCATGGCAAATTGCTCTGTTTAAATAGTTGCTGAAGATACATAATTCAGACGCAGATTGTAAGGAAAGATTAATATTCCGTTTCAACTTTTCCCTTAAAATCTTCCGGATAATAAATCCCCTGCGAACCACCTTGCACACCAATTCGACTCAGATCGCCTTCTTTAAAGTAGATCCGGATGGTATCAGCGGAAGCGGTATTTATGCCCTGTCCGGTTCCATCATCTTCAAGATAGTAAATGCTTCGAGCATTATCGCTCGCTCGCATTTCTTCGACGATGCTTCCCTTTATGAAAGCAAAGATTTGCTTACCGCTAAGCATGTTGGTCTTCCCGGTAAGTGAATCGGCCAGGGACGTGGCTATTGCTTTTCCGGTTACTTCAATTCGCTGGATTTTCATCTCTGTAAAAAAAAGTGAAATTTGATCTCCCTTCAGCAGGTTTTCTTCCTGCTGAGCTTGCGGGTTGACGCTAAGATCGGCCTGTTCCTTATTGCGGTAATAAATAGCCGAGTCACAATTTGCGACCAGGCCTTGCCGTTCAATAACAACATTTCCTCTGGCAATTGCCTCAGACCGTGGAGCAAAAAAGTATTCGAGGAATTTGCCGCGGATATGCAGCGTATCGCTTCCAGTGCTGTCTACCTGCATCAGATGGGCTTTTTCTTCAACGAGACAGCGGTTTTCCAATGGGCGATAATCGCCTTTTTCCGAGCGAATTGTCGTTCGCGATCCTTCGTCAACCAGGCGGACATTGGTCTGGGCAAAGGCGCGTTCAGAGTCGTAGTAATATTCAAGGTATTCAGAGTAAAGTGCTCGTCCCGGCTCCCAGACATGCACATCTTTTTTCGCAATCGCAAGTTTACGGCGGGAAAAGTAGGTTACCTCTTTGGCGGTCATCGTCTCTTTATTGCGGAGAATACGCACGTTACCGGTTAACTCGAGGCGACTTTCATCGGGATAAAATGTCGCAGTATCGCAATATAAATCCACAGTATCCTGGCGAACATGTACGTTGCCTTCCAGGATTTTCAATTCCTTGTCGGCGACCTTTAGTCCGCGCGACAGGTCGGCATGAACAAGCTCGAGTCGAGAGTTCTGGGCCAGAAGAGACGTTGCAAACGACGCCAGAAAAACACATGTAAGAAAGGTAATTTTATGATACATCATCTATCGATCCAACGGCACGCCGCGTTTAGAATGTCCGCGGGCATTACGAATTTCGTAGTTTGTTAAGTCGGGAGAAGAAATAAAGTTATCGCCAATCAACGTATCGGTATCAGTGGTAATTGTTACCGGCACATCACTAACGATCTTCTCTTTCCGGTTGTCCCATTTCAATTCACGGCTTCGTAACACGACCCCACTATCGGAAACGACGATTACATTTCCGGTAGCAACGAGATTCTTGGTATTGTTATCGACAACGCCTTTTTCAGCAGTGAGAACAGAGCTGTGCTTGCCATCAGAATCGTAAAAATCGACCTGCACACTGTCTTCTAGATGCGTTTCGTTTTTCTTGGCATAATTCGCGATATAGCCAGCGGCTATTTGAGCGACTAACTTACCTTTCGAGGTTAGCGTAATATTTGAATCCCAGCTCTCTTGAACCGGATATTCTTTAGGGGCTCCCTCGGGTTTAGGCTTGTCTTGTTCTTCCTCAGCACCATAGTCCGTGCAGGCTACAGAGAGAAGCATCAAGAATAAGAATATATATTGTAGTGTTTTCATAGTATCGTGAATCGTGAATCGTGAATCGTGAATCGTGAATCGTGAATCGTGAATCGTGAATCGTGAATCGTGAATCGTGAATCGCAATTTAAGGTTCATCAAAGTGAATCAGGTTGTGTAGCATAATTGGAAATCCTCACCTGACTTGCCGCATCAATCATCAATCATCAATCATCAATCATCAATCTAAACTATCCCTGCTCGCATAATATCATGCAAATGGATTACACCGACCAGCTTTTCCTGATCATTTATAACCGGTACCGCCAGAATTCGATGTTCTTCCATCTTTTTATATACGGTATAGGCTAATGTGTCTTCATACGTCATTTTGGGATCAGAGTTCATTACTTCTGAAACGGGCACGGCAAAAAAATGTTCGGTCTGCTGTACCAGTCTGTTCAGGTCACCATTGGTAACAATACCGCTAATTGAATTTTCAGTATCGGCAACCACACAAATACCGCGTTTGGAAGCCAATTCGAGCACTGCTTCCTTCATAGTTGCATTTGGCAATACCCGGGGAATTTGTTCACCAGTCTCCATCAGGTCTTTTACCCGTATCAATAATCGTTTGCCGAGCGTGCCGGCGGGATGTAAAAAAGCAAAGTCTTCACGACTAAACTTGCGTTTTTCAAGTAAAGCGATAGCGAGCGCGTCTCCCAACACCAGCATGGCAGTCGTGCTGGTCGTCGGCGCCAAATCATGTGGGCACGCTTCCTCACGATTGCCTATTGGTAAGACCAGATCGCTATGTTTTGCAAGGGCAGATTCGTTATTCGCGGTTATGGAAATAATTGGAACGCCTATCCGTTTAAAAACAGGCATGAGGTTCACAAGCTCATCGGAATTGCCGCTTTTTGACAAGCAGACAATCACATCATCGCGATGGATCATTCCAAGATCACCATGAACACCTTCTACAGCATGAAGAAAGTAAGCCGTCGTGCCGGTCGATGCCAGGGTGGCGGCGATCTTTCGTCCTATCGCACCAGACTTGCCTAAGCCGGTAACAATGACTCGGCCACTGCGATTATAAATCATCTCTACAGCTTCCACAAAAGACTCATCGAGTTCATCCAACAGCTGCTGAACACCGGCAAGCTCCAGCTCTACGACCTTTCGGGCAATAGCCAGACTGTTGTTTTTCTCTAATGATACGGACATCTGCTGTTTCTCCGGTTCCATAGTTTCAGGATACATCTGATAGCGTTGCCAGTAAATGTTCTAACGCACTATCGAGTTTATTCTGTGCATTAAGAATAAATTCCATAGTTTCACGAACCACACCCATTCCACCGGAACGGCGGGTAAGTGCGTGTGCGGCCTGCTTTGTTTGCAACGACGCATTCGGCACGGCAACAGCTAATCCAACCTGTCGCAAAACGGGGATATCGGCGATATCATCGCCTATGTAACATACATTTTCACTGGATAGCTGAAGGAGTTCACGAAGCTCATCATAGGCATTGGCTTTATCATATCGACCAATAAAGACGTGATCAATCTTCAACCAGTCCGCACGACGTTGAATAGCAGAGCTGGTGCTGGCTGAAATAATAGCTGTCTTCAGCCCGGCCTCTCTGGCGAGCTTTATGGCAAAGCCATCATGCGCATCAAATTGTTTTGACTCATCGCCCTGGTTAAGGTAGACGATTTCCCCTTTGGAGAACACACCATCCACATCAAATACCAAAGCGGCAATATTCTGCGCGCGACGAAATAACTCAGAGCTGTCTTTAAGTTGCGATATCATGCCTTGCCTAGCTCCTGAGCCGTCTGGTAAATGTGTAGCAGCTGCCTTAAAGCCTCGGGAACGCTTTCCAGCTTAAGCTGAGATCCTGCATCGCTGAGTGCCTTTGAAGGATCGGGGTGCGCTTCCATAAATACGCCGTTCACTGCACCGGTAGCAAGAGCAGATCGGGCAAGAGTCAAAATAAATTCTGGTCTGCCACCACTGGTAGACGACTTGCCACCCGGTATTTGAACACTATGGGTCGCATCATAAACTACTGGACAACCTGAAGCTGCCATTGTAATTAATCCACGCATATCAACAACCAAATCACTATAGCCAAAAGTGGTGCCGCGTTCAGTTAACATAACAGAATTGTTGCCGGTAGACTTCACCTTCTCCGCAGCGTGATGCATTCCTTCCGGTGAAAGAAATTGGCCTTTTTTAATGTTTACCACGCAGCCACTCTCCCCTGCTGCGACCAGGAGATCTGTTTGACGACAAAGAAAAGCCGGAATTTGCAAAACATCGACCACATCGGCAACCGCGGCTATTTCCGGAGCTGTGTGAACATCTGTTAGAACAGGCACATTAAATGTCTCGCGAACCTTGCGTAAAATGCCCAGCGCCTCATCGAACGGCAATCCGGTAAAGCCGTGCACTGATGTGCGATTTGCTTTTTTATATGAGGACTTAAAAACCAGCTGAACCGGTAAATTTTCCGTTGCGCGAAGCAGCGCTTCCGCGGTTTCCATTACCAAAGCCTCGTTCTCTATAACGCAGGGGCCGGCAATAAAGAGAAGTTTCTCCCCCGGACCTACGCGATAGTCTGAGAATGTTACGACAGCCATTTATTTTCCTTCATTCTTTTTACGATAGTCTAGTGCAGCCCGGACAAAGTTTTTAAAGATCGGGTGCGGACGTAAAATACGGCTTTTTAGCTCCGGATGAAACTGACAGGCGATAAAAAAAGGATGATCCTTAATCTCAACAATTTCAACGAGCTTTCCATCAGGCGACACGCCGCTAAATTCCATACCCTCTTTTTTAAAGGTTTCACGATACGCATTGTTGACCTCATAACGATGGCGATGGCGCTCGACAATATTTTTCTCGCCGTAGATTTTATTTGCAAGTGAGCCATCAACGAGCTTACATGGATAGGTTCCCAAACGCATCGTGCCTCCCATATCGCTAATGTCTTTTTGCTCCTCCATAATGTGAATCACCGGGTTCTTGGTGTTTTCATCAAATTCGGCGCTGGTTGCATCCTTAATTTTACAGACATTGCGTGCAAACTCGATCACGGCAATTTGCAGCCCCAAACAGATGCCAAAAAACGGCACGCTATTTTCACGGGCAAATTGAACGGCCTGTAGCTTTCCTTCTATGCCACGATGTCCGAAGCCATAGGGAACCAGTATTCCCTGAACACGTTCCAGATAGCGGGAAGCACCATGTTTTTCCACATCCTCTGAGTTTACCCACTTGAGCTTTACACGTGAGTTATTTGCTACTCCGGCATGAATAAGCGATTCGAGAATACTTTTATAGGCATCTGGTAGTTGAGTGTATTTACCGCAAATTGCAATTCGAACTTCCTCATCGGGGAACTTAATTTTTTCGACAACACCAGCAAGTGCAGAAAGATCCGGTTGTTTGCTGGCAAGACGAAGCTTTTGAACAACCAGCTCATCCAGCTTTTGCTTCGCAAGCTGTAGAGGCACCTCGTAGATCGTTTCAGCATCGGCAGCATCGATAACCGCTTCCGGTCGCACATTGCAGAAAAGGGCAATTTTATTTTTTGCATTTTCGTCAATTTCATGTTCCGTACGGCAAATAAGAAAATCCGGTTGAATTCCAATCTCTCGTAAGCGCATAACGCTGTGCTGAGTCGGCTTCGTTTTTATCTCACCGGCTGCACTGATATACGGCAATAGCGTAACATGAATATTAACCGTTTGCATGTAATCGCATTCCAGACAGAATTGTCTGATTGCTTCTAAAAATGGCAAGCTCTCAATATCTCCGACGGTTCCTCCGACCTCAATCAAAACTACATCGGCTTGCGATGAATTTGCCAGCAAGATGATACTCTGCTTTATTTCGTCTGTAATATGTGGAATAACTTGGACCGTCGCGCCCAGATAATCGCCGCGCCGCTCTTTAGAAATCACCGAATTGTAGATACGACCGGTGGTAATATTATTAATTTGGCCCATGTCCTCATCAATGAAGCGCTCATAGTGTCCCAGGTCCAAATCCGTTTCTGCACCATCTTCTGTAACAAATACTTCACCATGCTGATAAGGGCTCATCGTTCCCGGATCGACATTGATATACGGGTCGCACTTCATAATTGTAACCGTCAGTCCTCGTGCTTTAAGCAAGAGCCCCAACGACGCAGCGGAAATCCCTTTCCCGAGAGAAGACACGACGCCCCCGGTTACGAATACAAACTTGGTTTTTTCAGGTATAGACGCTTTCACTTGAAAAGTCCTCTCTCTTTTATCAATGATTCCACTATTTTAATGTCGTCAGGTGTATCGACTCCCGGAGAAAAATCATCCGTCGGCACGACTCGAATACGGTGTCCTTTTTCAAGAATTCGCAGCTGTTCAAGCTTCTCAGACTCCTCCAGCGGGCTGGCAGGCCAATCCAGATAATCCAACAGAAAGTCTCGGCGATACAAATACACGCCAATATGCCTTAATAGCCCGGAAATAGGCTTAAACGTCACATCACGATGATACGGAATTGGTGCCCTGGAAAAATAAATTGCATCTTTCTGTTCATTCAACAACACCTTTACCACCGAAGGATTTTGCCATTCCTCCTCGGTATTGAGTCCCGTTCCAAGCGTAGCAAGATTTAGTGCTCTGTCCTCGCGCATCATCTGCAGCGCTGTTGCAACGGCCCTTGGAGAAATGAGCGGCTCATCGCCCTGCAAATTGATTACGATATCTGCAGACAGATTTTTCGCAACGAAACCTACTCTCTCGCTACCGGTTTCAATATTGGATGGAGTGAGCATTGCTTTTCCGCCGAACGCCGTTACAGCATCGACTATTCGAGAGTCATCGGTTGCAACAATGATTTCAATTTGGGGTGAGATTTCGGATGCCCGCTCGTAAACCCATTGAATCATAGGTTTTCCAGCGAGTGAGAGTAGTGGTTTTCCAGGAAGGCGGGTAGACCCGAAGCGGGCCGGTATAACAACTACCGCATCACTCATTTAATTACCTTTGGCACCTTAAAGAAGCCCTTCTCCTTTGCCGGTGCATTTTTTAGAGCTGTTTCTTGACTAAACGAGCTCTCAACAACATCTTCACGAAGAACATTTGTGATCTCAGAAGGATGGCTAAGCGGCTCCACATTGTCTGTATTCACAGTCTTAAGCTGCTCGATATAGCCAATTATAGAAGACAGTTCTTCAGACAGCTGCTGCTTCTCCTTATCGTCAAAAGAAAGTCGCGCCAGACTGGCAATGTGTTCAACTTGTTTTAAAGAAACACTCATTTTATCTCCTGAACAAAAATAACTGCAAAAAGTAAGCATTTGAAGTAGCAAAAACAACAGCTAATACCGAAAGAAGTGTGGGAGTTTTTAGGCTGAAAGTAAAAAAGGAAGGATAAAAACACGGCGCGCCAGATTTGCGCGCCGAAACATCATTTGGCGCGCGCTACTTTGTCATATCATTCAAAAAGAAGTTCACCGGATTCAAGTGCTTGCCGTTATAAAGCAGCTCGTAATGCAGGTGCGAAGAAGTAGACAGTCCGGTGCTTCCAACCTCACCAATCTTGTCTCCACGACGTACAAACTGTCCGTTTCGCACATAAATCTTATTGAGGTGACCATAACAGGTTTCGAAGCCATATTTGTGATTGATCTTCACATAGTTTCCGTAACCGCCATTACGTCCAGCTGAGACAATAAAACCATCGGCAGGCGCAATAATAGGTGTACCGCGCGTCGCGGCCATATCCACACCACGGTGAAAGTGCATACGCTTGCGGATTGGATGGCGTCGATTACCGAAGCCACTGGAAATGTACGCTTCAACAACCGGCTTTAGGCAAGGTAGGTAGCGCAGAGAGTCTTGCTGACGCTCAACGGTAGTGAGTAGCTTCTGATAGCTTGCTTTTTCGAGGCGAATTTCACGCTCAATTTTTTCCAGCACGTTCAGATTCTCAATCAGATCATTACCAAAAGAAAGCTCTCCCAGCTCCATGTCGGAGGTTGTAGAGAGATTGGTTCCTCCAATTCCTACCTGACGAACATCAGATGCGATAGGAGGCAAATCCAGCATGGAACGAATAAGATCATCTTTATCTTCAATTACGTCAATACTGCTGCGGATATCGGCGATCGAACCGCTAATGCGCTCGAGTTCCGACTTCAACGTCATGTTTTCTTTCTTTAATTGGGTTATTTGAGAATTTTGGGTAAAGTTTACGCCAAAAGCGACCGAATATCTAAAGAAGATAATCATTAGAACGGCCAGAACCCCTAAAATCGCAGCAATAAAACGAAAAGAAACGTTAAACTCTTTTACATCAGAGGTCTTCTGATTGATGTATATTAACTTTTTCTTCTCCATTAGAACGAATCCCCAGACCTTATCTTTTTTGTGCTGTGTTCCTGTGTTCCAGGTCACATTGTGAATAAAGTAACCTTCAAAAAATTCTTTGTCAATAGCTAATCATAGAATAGCTAAATATTTTACTCTCATAATGCTTTATATCTAAATAAATTAAGCGCAGTTACGTCGTGCCGCCTGTCTTAGAATTTAAATAAATTAATTTAATTTTGAGAAAAAAAGAACATGTAAGTGCATGGTAGACTTCTGCTTACTGAAACAGTGCCTTAATGCTCCCCCATGTTTTTGAGAAACTACTGATATTCGGAATGACGGAAATCGGATCGGTTAGCTGGACAGTGCCATCGGTGTTTTCAATGCGTAGGCGATAATAATAAACTGAATAAACGTTACTAAGATTTTCATCTACATACTCATATTGACTATCGCTTCCGGTTGCCGAAACATTACCGAGGCGAGTAAAGTCCTGTTCATTCAAACCACGCTCAACAACATATTGCCCAACGTTGTCTTCAGTGCCAGTTGTCCATCGCAACGTAATTTTATTGCGATCGGGTTCAGCACTGAACTCAACAATTACGGCATCCGCAAGAACGGAAAGCGTAAAAAGAAGTAAACAAAGAGGTATTAGTCGTTTAGTCAATTTCATTATCTTTATTCGTTAAAGCATTATTTCTACAGTAATTATCACCATCGGCAGCGCTCGTCTGTACTGTAGAGTGGCTTAAACTTACTATTTTCTATTCTAAAAGTCAAACCCTAATGAAAAGTAAAGTTGATTGCGTTTTCCAACTAATCTTGAATAGGATAACTCAAGAGGACCTAATAAGGAATTAATGACCAACGACCCCGAAAAAGAATGCAGAAAGTCTGTGCGAAGTATACGGTCATCCGGCCTGCGCCAGGCAGCCCCCAGCGCATAATTAGCGATAACAAATGTTTCGAATGGCAGGTTCAAAGACGGCGTATAGCGTATGTCTACTCCACCTTGCACAAACTGACGACCAAACAATTCATGTTCCACGAGCCCGCGAAAGTTCTGTCTCCCTCCCAGAAAGAAAAACTCGGAAAATGGCAGCGTGAGATCCGCACTTCCAGCCCGGAAATAGGGGTGATAGTTAAATCGTTCCCAAAATGGATAGTACCCTTCCAATCCAACAAAGATTTTACTGAAGGACGTCGTACTGCCCAACAGACTCTGATTACCGGTTTCCCAGGACCAGCGATTGTAAATTCCCTTTGTTGGAAAAGGCAGGCGATCTCGCTTATCAACAACCGACCTCAACGTAAAGGTGCGAAGCCTGAAGTCCGCGCGATTGGGTAAAGGCGCCTGATCCGGCTCAACATTAATACTTTCCAACCTGAGCTCGGCCGAGATTAGACCAAGCCGATCTATTTGCTGACCAATCGAAAAACGCCCGCCGCGTCTGGTTAGCAAATAATCGTTTTGACGCTCGAAATTCTCATAGATGCGATCAATTCGCTCTTTGTAGTAAAAACGGGCCTCGGCAGTAAAGAAGCTGCGAAAGAGTCTAACCGTGTAAAAACGAGCTTCCCAGGAACGCTGAAAGTCGCCAATTGAGCCAAACAGTGATGCCTTTGTTGCGGTGCCGAGAAAGTTGTCTCCAACCAGTTCTGCAAACGCGTCACTTTTTCGATCCAGAGAGTAGTTCGCACCAAGGCGTGTGAGAAGATAGCGACGCTCTTTTACTGCCAGCGTAAGCCGTTTTGTACCGTTCTGGGAGTCTAACTGCATCGTTACACGATGAAACAGACTTGTTCCGTAGATGTTTTTTATTCCACGCAGTGCCGGCTTTGCACGAAAGACCGCTCCTTTTACCAAAGGGAATTCGCGAAGCACAACAAAGTCGCGGGTAACATCGTTGCCGGTAACAATAATTTCGTCTATAATTCCTTCGTCTATACGAATGTAAAGCTCTCCGCTCTCTCTGTTAAATCTTAGCTCCTCAAAGGTCGTAAACGAATAGCCTCGACCCACTAAATATCGCTGCAGTAACTCCAGTCGTTTTTTCACCGTCGGCATGTGTAAACGTTTTCCGGCCAAGAACTCCGTTGTTTCTTTTAATAGCGAATCCGGCAGATAGCCATTGTGTCGGTAGCGCACCGTTTTGACCTTAGGAAATGGATGCAGCACCAACTCAACCGCCACCACATTGCTATCGCGCGTGACGCGTGCGAATACATCTTCCAGAAAGCCGCTGCCATCAAGAGTTCGTAAATCTTCCAGGACAGTTGACTGCGAAAAGGCTTCCCCCACCCTGAGCTTCAAATTTGAACGCAGCGCAGCAAAAAGCGAATCCGCACCGCCATTACACCGCAGCTCTGCAACCGTGCCGGCAACATTCTGTTTCTTCACCTCATCATAAACGGGAACGGCGGTTCGTATGTCATCAATTTGTCTCACCGTTGCCTCATACCCAATGCGAATCAGCGAGTCGACAGCACCAAAGCTGCCGGATTTGTACTGGGCAAAATCAGGACGAATAACTATTGCAGCAGCATTCCGACTCACTTCAGTCGGCTCGTTCATCATAATTGAGGTGACCTGATCAGCAATTTGCCAGGGAAGCGCAATATCCTTTGCGCTGCGAAGGTCAGAAGTAGCATCGACGGCAATAACGCGATCGGCGCCCTCTTCAAGGGCAGCTAAAACAGGCAGGTTCTCGCTAATACCGCCATCAACCAGCAGCTGACCGTTCATTGCAACCGGTGCAAAGAGCAGAGGAAAGGCCAAACTGGCATTGATCGCTTCTGCAACGTTTCCATGCGAAATGACGGCCTTTTCACCTGTTATCAGGTTTGTTGCAACCGCGCGAAATGGGATACGCAAGTCGTCAAAATTCTCAATCGCCTGAAACTCTGCATTCAATACACGATTATAGAGCGTTTGGAATATTTGCTGTCCATGAGAAATCGAGGAAGGGATTTCCGGCGCCAACCCCGCCAGGCGAACCTGAATTAAATGTCGTCTTGGAATACTTTTTTGAGAAAGAAACTGCTGCTCGCGAAAAGTCTGGTCGGCAAAAATTTCCTCCCAGTTTATTTTTGAAGCCAACTGCTGAATCTCTTCGGGTGAATAACCAGCCGCATAAAGACCGCCGATAATGCTTCCCATACTGGTTCCAACGATCATGTCGACAGGGATATTGTATTCCTCTAAAGCAAGCAGAACACCGACATGCACAAATCCTCTGGCTCCCCCACCACTTAAGGCTAACGCAAGACGCTTCTTTTGTGGTGAATGATAGTTCAAACCTTCTATATGAGGGTGGGGTTTTGCATCGCGTTCCAGATGAATTTCAAATGTGGTAGAATCGGCAAAAAGCGAGGGTGTTGTGAGTACCACAAACAGGGTAATAAAAAGATTGGTGATTGGCAGTCGCTTCATATCGGGGGATTTCGTTTCTCCGGGAAGCAATATAGACAGGTGAGAAAGTGAATTCAACCAGAGAGTTGTATTGATTTACAGCGGGAGGATTGCAATCCGGTATTAGTTTTCCGCCTGCGGCTGTCGGGAAAGCAGTTCGTAGTACGCCTTAATATACTCTTTGTATTCGGCAGAATAGCCTTCCTTCAGCGCATCCAGCATTTCCTTGCGCAATTTATTCTCGCGCTCCAGCAAATCTCGTTTGATGGACGGAGGCGACTTCGCCAGTTTGGTATCTTCGCGCTGGGACTGACGCTTCTGTGAATACTCTTTTTCACGCATCGATTTTTGAGCATCCAGCATGCGAGATAATATACGCTGCTGTCTTTGAATAACCGTTTGATCTACATTCTGGCGATTGAGCTGATCGATGATTTTCTCCATCTCTTTGCCCATTTCACCCAGACGTCCCAGCACATCTCCCTGACGCCCCATTTTTTGATTCAACGATTCGAGACTCTTCTTTATCATTCCCTGTTGAGCAGCCATGCGCCCCATAGCGTCAGGAGAAGGCTTCTGACCCTGCCCCTGCTTTTGAAACATGCTCATAGACTGCTGATTGAGCTGCCCCTGCTGACCGGCCATTTGCTGCATTTGCTGCATAAACTGCTCAAATCCGGTTCCGGAACCGGACTGCGACAGCTGCTGCATCGATCCCTGCATACTCATTATGGCCTGATTCACGTCGCCCATTGCCTTCATCTGGGAACGACCCGCCGAACGCGTGTTGCGATTCTCAAGGCTTTTCAGAGCATTATCCATATTTTCCATCATTGAGGAAATCAACTTGCTCATATCAGGTGAAATAAAGAAGGTTTCTTTCGACAGGTCGATTAATTCCTTCACAACATTGTTCAGGTTCTCGCGCTGCTGAGACTGATTGCGAGCAATATCGGTAATGGATTCAGACGCCATGTCGGCATTTTGAGAACGTTGCGCCAGTTTCTCCTGCTGAAAAGACGTATTCAGTAAATCTTGTTGAATCTTCTGCATGGCCTGCATAATCTGCTGCTTTTCCTGCTGATTCATCTCCTGCTGACTCTGCTGCATCTTGCTTTGCAGCATCTCAAGGTTCTTTTGTACATCCTTGCCTTTCTCCTTAGCCTGCTTCATATCCCCCTGCTGCATCTGCTGCTGCATTTGCTCCATTTGTTGTGGCACCTGCTGCTGCTCCATAAACTCGCCGGCTTCCTGAAGTTTCTCGGAGATATCAGCCATATCCTGCTTGAACTCTTCGCTGGTTTGCTCCAGCTTTTCGGAAAGATTTTCGGCATTCTCTTTCAGAGCTTCTTCTTTACGGGCAAGCTGCTCCTGCTGAGCTTTGTCGACATCTTCCTTACTCAATTGCTCGTTAATTTCTTTTTGCTCTTCCAACAGGCTCTCAGCCTGTTTAACCAGCTCATCCATTTTCTGTTCTTGCTGGATTTTCTTAAAGATTTCAAAGGTGCGTTCCACGCGGGACTCAAATTCATCTACCGAGAACTCAAATTGCTCCATCGCCTGCTTCATTTGCTCCATATCCTGATTCTGCATGGCTTCTTCAATTTGCTTCATCGCCTCGAGCAGCTCGGGCGTGGCGAGTTCCTCGAACATCTTTTGAACTTCCATGTACTTTTCGAGAGTTTCCGGACTCAGCATATCGTTCTGATCCATCTTCTCGACCATCTCAGATAGCTCCTGCTGAATTTCATCCAGCTTTTCAAACGATTCTTTTTGCTGATCGAGCTGCTCCTGGATTTCCTGCTTACGTTCCCAGGAAAGTTCATCTTCTTTGAGCATCTCGCGATTGATCTCTTCCAGCTTTTCCTTTAGTTCTTCGGTGTCTTTACGAACTTCGTCCGTTTCATCAAGCTTCTCAGAAAGCACTTCTTCCGCTTCATCAAAAACATCGAGGACAGAAGGAAGGCGAATAATAAACGTTTTGCTTCGCGCACTTTTTGGCCCGGTTATGCGATCGTTATCCCGCACTTCGGCATAATATTCAATATAATCGTCAGGGATCAGATAGAAGTCGTAGAGGTTCCACTTGTAATCAGAAATAGCGCGATTGCGATCCAAACGCTGTAGCGGCAACTTTACAGAGAAGTTTGCGGTATCACCTGCGGATCCGGCCCGAACATGCCGTCCATTCAGCGTCAAACGGCTAAAGCCATAATCGTCTCGCAAATTCACCAAAATCGGCACATCGATCTCATCGCCAAGATCAAGATCTTTGCCCGGTTCACTAATCTCTACATAAGGCGCTTCATCGCGAAGCGCAAAGACGGCATAGCTCACCGGCTGATAATTGGAAATCGCTTCCTGATCTTCAATGCGAATTTGATACTGCACATCTTCACGCACGGTAAATTCAGCCGTGGCCTGATTCGAACGTATGGTAAGTGGCAAGCGCGCAGAATCGCTGAATTCCAGCCACGCTTTGCCCAGAGATTTATTTGCCGTTACCTCAATGGCGACCTGAGTACCAACAAGTGCTGTAACCTCACCGTCGTTCGGCGCGAGTAATTCATCCTCCTGTCGGGTGTAGGCTGGAAAACTCAACTTCGCCTGCAGCTCACGAATATGCGGGCGCTCTTTTACCTCAATTTCTGCGGTATCGCTTACCGCCATGCGATTACGAAAAGCAGCGACATCGACCTGTCCTTCAAACCAATAGCGAAAGTTGCTTCGCACAAAATTCATCTCATAAGAAAAGCGATTTCCCGCCTGGGCGGGTATCTCCATTCTTTCCTGCGACATCGAATCTGCATCGGCATGCAGCGTTTCAACTACCGCCCAAAGTTTGGCCGGCCGCAGCCCCTCGTATGATCCACCAAGCTGAACCGGCTCATTTTTCAGAACAGACTTATCACCGCTTTGATTGACAAGCGTTACCGGGAGGGTCATTTCAAAATTTTTAGTCGGCTGTAGCACCTTGAGCATAGAGCGGCTTATGGAAGAGGGAAATGCCATAAAGAGTAACAGAAAAGCAGTGAGCAACATGCCAAGCCTCGCAAGGGGGCGAAGCAGCTCGTCTGTTGAGAGGATGGATGAAAAATCACTACCGTCAATTTTGTCGTGGAGCTGAGCCAGCGAACGATTCTTAAAAGGATCGGGAGAGCTACTTTCCCGATCGCTGTATATCTGTAGAAAGTTAACCAGCGCATCACTAACCGAAACGTTTTCGCGGCCAATTTTTCTGGAGGTGTCATACAAATCGTTTTCGGCGGGACGAAAGGCTTTCCGGAGCATCGGGAGGAGATAGCGATACCCAACATATCCCAAGGCAAGCGCAGACAACACCCAAAAGCTAAAACGCAGAGCAACGGGAAATTCTACCAACATTCCGGTAAGCGTGTAAGCAAGTAAAAGTGCCAGACAGCCAAACAGAAACCAAAGCGCCGCCGTTCCTGCCTTCAACAAATAGAAGGCGCGATTGGCAGACAAGAGCTTCTTTTTCACCTGGTGAAATAGGTTTGTTAATTGTTCTGGCGGCATGGGTTTTCTCTATTTTTAACTGATTGCGAGTAGTAAGAGGCGAGTAGCAAGTAAATAATTTTTGCTTTTTGCTTCTTCTCGATCAATTCAATAACGCATAAAGCAGGATATTCGTTCCCATATCAAGAGCTGAACGACGCACATCAGGTGGATTTTCATGAATTGTTGCATCTTCACAGCCGTCACTAATATCGGTATTGTAGCTGTAAAACGCCACCATGCGTCCATCAACATATAGCCCAAATCCCTTTGGCGGGCCGCCATCATGCTTGTGAACTTTGGGTAAACCGTTTGGAAAATCTTTAAAGGAATGATAAATGGGATGCGAAAACGGCAGTTCAATCCACTCGCTTTCCGGATAGACCTTCTTAATTTCACGACGAAAGTGCTTATCCATTCCAAAGTCATCGTCTGCCCATAAAAAGCCACCTGCCTGCAGGTATTCTCGCAGGCGTTCAGCTTCGGCATCGGAAATCTTTATATTTCCGTGCCCGGCTATATATGCAATGGGATACTTAAAGAGGTCTCTATCGAGTATGGACAGGGCAATTTCTTTTTCGTTCGCGTTTACATTGGCGTTGTCACGCATATGCTGAAATAAATTCACGAACGTTGTACGATTGCCATACCAATCACCACCCCCATCGTATTTAAGACGTACGACGGTTACCGGAGACTGTGCAAATCCATCTATGCAGAGGATAAAGAGGATTAAACAGGTTAGAGCGGGTGCTGCAAATTTCATGGTTCTGCCTGCTGTAACCGCTCCGCAAATGCGGACCGGCGTTATCGGTTTTGACGCTTGGCGAACTGGTTTCTGGCTTTACGACTGTTCAATCCCAACTTATTGAGTTGTGAACGAACACCAAACCAGCCAACTTTTGTGAATCCAAAATCCGCAGAATTCAAACGCTTGTTAATCTTGAACGCGCCAATATCCGGGTTACGCGCTACAATATGGCGAATTTTGTCTTCTGTTGACATGTTTACGAGATCACGCGGTCCAAGGTTCCGACGAACTTGCGGAATTGACTCTTCCGAGCGATCTTCGAATACGTCTTCTGCAACCGGCTCGACTGGCTGAGAGGAAGCGACTGGCTCTCCGGCTATCGGCTCCATTGGCTGCCCGGGTGTCATCTCGCCACCAAAAGGCGTTTGCGGTTTTGGTGCCGGGGGAGGAGTCGGTGCCTTTGGTTCAGCTGCAGGCTGTCCGGTAACAACCTCTACAAACTGCGACTCCTCAAATTTACCAATGGCTTCATCAAGTGAATCATATACATCAAGAATATGATGAAACTCGAGAAGCTCAAAGATTTCATAGACATCTGGAATCATGCGAACCAACTTAAGATCGCCATTATTTTCTCGAATTGCCTTAATTTCGCTAATAAAGATACCCCATCCGGCACTGCTGATGTAATCTACATTGCCAAGATCGATAATAATTTGATAGCGTCCCTGCTTTAGCAGACCATTGAGGGAACGCTCAACCTCGGAAGATGTTGTCGTATCAATATAGCCACCGACTTTTATTACAGATAGCTGACTGCCGCTTCCGGCAGGCTCAGTCGAGACCTGAATGCCTTCCATTTCGTCCTCCGTCTTATTCGACGTTGTTACAGATTAACACATAAGATTATATTCGTATTCATATATACATTTTTTTTGAGCGATCGTTCTTATTCGTCGTCACTCTCGTCATCGAGCAGGCCACCGTTCCGCTTTGGTGGCGAAGGCAGCATTTTTGATTTCAGTTGAGCTGGATCCGGCTCAGAGATTTCAACCTCTTCAAGTTTCTTACCACGGGCCGAGATCATTTTCTCACGAGCGCGAGATTCCGGGGGCAGCTCCGGCATAAATGGCGATCCGGATCCGGCATTATCTTCACTTCGGAATCCGACCAGCACTTCACCATCAAGCGTAAGCAGCGGTGTTCCCGGTGGTTTAAGCCTTTGCTTGCCACCACGATCGACAAAAGCAGCACGTCTTTCCTTGGTATTTAGTTTGGCGCGCTTGAGCTCTTCATAAATCAGATTTGAGGAAATCTCGGTAAAACCGTATTTCTCCGTATTCAATGCATCGCTGATTTTCTTTGGTCCAAACTCGGGAAATTCACGAATAATATCATACATCTTTGTCTTAACTTCAATACTAAGATGTCTTAAACCAAGATTTGTATAGCCATGAAGCATTTCGCGAAGCAGATCGTAGCCGCCTTCTTGCAAAATGCGGCGATAACGGTAAAAAGTTGTCGGTGAAACACCGGCTTCTTTACAGACGTCTGCAACAGTCTGACTATCTTCTTTATTTTTAATTTCTTCGAATAGCTTCTGAAACGTATTCACTTTAACATCGACAGCTGCCATGTTTTCTTTAATCGCCACCAGGGTGATATCGTCATTTTGATCAAAGCCCTGCGTAAAGTTCATAATATCCGCTTTAATGGCTTTCACAAACTCAACCACGTCCAGACTACCATAGCGTCTGATGGCTTTTAGAAAACGCTCTTCCCCATAAAGATCGCGCTGCTGGTTCATCGCCTCAGTAATACCGTCAGTATAGAGTACCAGCACATCATCCGGATGCAGACGAATGCGATCGGCCTGAATGCGCTCGCCAAACAGCTTAATGTCTGGCAGCGTAATACCAACCGGAAAACCTGATGGATTCAGATAGAATGTTTCTTTACTCTTTCCCCGAAATAGAATCATCGGGTTGTGTCCGGCACTGGAGAAAGACACAATGCGTTCGCGTGAGTCTAGAATAACGTAGAACATTGTTACAAACATGCCGCGACGAATATCGTCTGTGACAAAGCGATTTACTTTGGCCAGAATATCTGCAGGATTGCTATTTCCACGCGTCTCGAGTCTCAGTGAGGTACGAATCATCGTCATAACCAACGATCCCGGAATTCCCTTACCAGACACGTCAGCCACGCATACGCCGATCGACTGATCATCCACTTCAACAAAATCAAATAGGTCTCCGCCTACTTCCTTGGCAGATTGATAATAAGATGCTATATCGTAACCAACAACTTCTGGAAAGTCGTCTGGCAGCAGCATCTGCTGAATTTCCTGTGCGACCTGCAATTCTTTATGCATGCGCTGCTGCTCGATTACGCTGGTTTGCGCTTCGCGAAACTTGTTGGTCATTTCATTAAATGCTACGGCTATCTCTCCTACCTCATCACCGGCATCGATATCAATTTCATCCTGATCGGCCTGACCGGTTCCAACTTGGCGCACCCACTCTGCCAGCTTGTGAAACGGTTGGGTAATTTGAATTACCAGAAATGCCACAATCGCCATTATCAGAGAAAACAGGATAAGCACAAATAGCAGCGAACGATTGCGTTCGGATGCCACTTGATTTGAAATTTTATTTTCGTTCACCGAAACGACTGCATAGCCTAGCGGTTCGTCATCAACATTTTGTAGCTTTACCGGAGCAATAAAGTAGAGTAGTGTTGAGTCGCCGGCTGCTTCATAAATCGTAACGTCTTCACGGGTTTCCAGTACGTTCAGCATACCGGTATCAAATTTTTGGCCCAGCTGTTCAACCGCAAATGGGGATACGGCAAGAATTTCCAGCTCGCTGTTGGTAATTACCGCCTGCTCGAGCAGCGTGTTGCTGCTCGATCTGACGATCTGAGCATTTTCATTTAGCAACGGGCTGTTTTCTTCCAGCAGTAGATCCCAATTACTGGCTGCAAAATTACTGGCTGTCGCCGTTGCTTCAGCATACACATCGCTGCGCACCGAGCTGGACGTACGATATTGAAGAAAAATAAAAGATGCAAGTGCCAGCAAAGCTCCCAGAGCTCCGGATAACAAGAAGAATTTTCTGCGGAGTGACAAGCCCTCGAACCAGGCCATAATTGGCTGTTCATGAACCGGAGCTTCGCGGTGCTTAGTAAGACGTAACTCGTTGCCGGCACGTGTAAGGTTGTATTGGATATCGTCCATGAGCTTACGCATCATCAGGATACCAAGACCACCCTTTTTACCATAATCTACATATTTCTGCAGGTCGGGGTTCTGTGCTTTACGCGGGTCGAAGTGTTTACCCTGGTCGATAATAACCATAGTAATACTTTGACGACGGATAATTACGCGAATGGTAATCATTCCGTCCTTTACATCCATGTAGCCATGACGAATAACGTTCGTGCAGGCTTCATCTACAACCAACTTAAAAGAATTGATGACTTTATCGGCAAGTCGGTATTTCTTACCGTTTTGCTCAATAAAGTCCCGTATCTCTTTGAGATAGGCCATAGAGGCTGGGACAATTAGCTCTTCTTTTGAGACGTTTTTAAACATAGAATCCGGGTATAATGCTCTTTAATTAAAACCGTCTAAAGTCCGGTAAAATAAAAGATAAAGTGGATATGGAACACCGGTTGCATTCAACATAAAGAGTATACCCCGGTGATCCAAATTTTTTATTGACGAATTACTGATTTTCTCTAGTGCGTTTTATACGATCTTCGACCGTTTTAATTGCATTCTGAAGCTTTTCATTGCTCGGATATTTTTCAGCGAGTCCGCGCCAGATTTCCGCGGCTTCTTCATAGCGACCTTTAAGAAACAATGCCGTTCCGCTACGATAAACAACCTCGTCTGCCGGCTCCATCTTATCTGGTCCGGTGGTTCCACCAAGCCCTCTGCGCGAGCGTTCAATATACTGGCGAATGGCCTCATTAGACGGGTCGAGCTTAAGCGCTTCTTCAAACACACCAAGAGCAGCCTGATAGTCGCCGGTATCGAACATTGCAAGACCCTGTTGCACGTATTCCTGAATCTTGATACGGTTAGCAAGAATATTAATCTCTTCTTTCAATTCAGGTGATTCCGGAGCAAGAATTAAAGCCTCACTCAGCAGTCTGAGAGCATCCGAGAAGTTGGCCTGAGTAAATTCCTGACGCGCCTGGCTAACCAGCGTTCGGACTTCACCATTCAAGCGACGCTGCGTTGTGCGCAGTGCTTCCTCGATAATTTCATCATCCGGCCGACGTTCGAGTGCAAGATTAAATTCTTTCAGGGCATCGTTATACTGCTTCTTCTCGAGGAAGAGTTTTCCCTTTTCAAAGTGCAGCTCGATGTAGCGCTGATCTTCTATCGCCAGCTCCGCATCTACCGCCTGAGAAATAGCTTCCTGCTGACGTCGATTAAACTGCTTTTCGATAAGCGCATTCGCACTATCGAGACCGGCCTGAGCCTGTTTGTTAAACGGATCATCAGTAATGACCTTCTGATACTCTGAATACGCATCGAAGAAACGATCATCCTTCAAGAACTCCTGTCCCTTCTGCATGCCGTCTACAATTCGACCCTGGCGATCTTCTTCCTTCGTTCGCTCTACGAGCTCGCGCTCGCGACGCAGACGTTCTTCTTCAGCGAGAATAATTTTTTCTTCACGCGTTTTGCCAAGGTTAAACGTGACCGAGAAACGATGTCCCGGAGGAAGTGCACCTTCATCGCTTAAGTTACTAAAAGAGTAATCGATGTCCATAAAGCGATATTGAATACCGGCTCCAAAAGTTGGCGCATTGCGATCGAACCCGGCGCGCAGCGTTCCAAAATCACGAAAGCCATATTCCACGCCCATATGCAGACTGGTGCCGGAAACTTCCCACTGAGCAACATCAAACAGAACATTCATTTTCCCACCGACGCCAACCGGAATGGTTTTCATTAACCCAAAGGTCAGCTTGGTAGCCACATCTTCAGGGTTGGGCCCAGCCTTCACCTGAGGTTGAATCGCGTTCAAATAATGAACGCCAATGGAAAGATTGCGCATTAGTGCATTTTCAAAATCAGGGCGATAAAGCAGTCCAAAATCGAGTCCGAAGGCACTACCGTCAATATTGTTTTCGCTGAACGACTGACGCTGCACTTTAAACGTAACCCCGGGCGTAATACTGAACGGAAGCTTTTTCGCGTAAGCGATATAAATTTCCGAGTAGGTGAAGTCTGCCCCATTGGTTCCCAGAATATTATTCTCATCGGTATACTGAATGTCATTCACACCAATACGAGTAAGACCAATACCGATCGACCCGAAGTTCAGCGTTGGATAGAGAAAACCGAGAAAGTCCAGACTGGTGCCATCTAAAATTAGCGGGCTGTGAAACAGAGAGAACGAAACCTGCGGCGCATATTCCAAACCTGCCGGATTCCAAAAAACTCCGGTTGGATCATTAGCAAGCGCAACATAGGCTCGACCAAGTCCATAGGCTTTCGAACCAATTCCAGCCTCATGAATAAGGCTTTCCGTGCCGCCATCACCGGTTTGCGCGAGCAGAGGCATCCAGCAAAGCATGCACAAGCAAGCCAGCATCAACAGCATTGATGTCAGATTCAGGTTTCTCTTATTGTTCGTCATAATCATCTCACTCATATATCGACCTGTTCAGGTATTTTACTTGATATATACAACTTTTGTCTTCAACTCTTTGGTTTGTCCACCGTCTAATCGCAGACGCAACACAGCGGCGTACACTCCGTTAGTGACGCGCTTACCCTGGCCATTCATGCCATCCCAGCTAAGATCACCGTCACTCATTCCGCGCGGCAGCGTCACCTCATCCAGTGCAATAACCAGTCGACCAACCAGCGTATAAATACGCAGCTCAGCAGTTCCGGCAGATTCCATCCAGAAGTTAAAGCGGGTGCGTCCCTGATCGGCTGCCCCGGTAGCAAAGTTGGTACTCTGCCCAAATGGATTCGGGTAATTGCGGAACAGTGATTCCCGTTCTTCATCAATCACCGTGATAAAGCTGGACTGAAATTCCAGCGACAGGCGATTCAGCGGCGCATCGAGGATCTTATCGATTACTTCAACGCTGGAAGCAAAGGTGCCCACTTCCTGCTCCGCACGCACATCGTCCAGACGCATGGCAAACTTACGACTCGGTGCACCAGATGCAAGGTCCATCAACACCACCAGGCGTGTAGGCAAATTATCAATAACCTCTGCGGATGGATTAAACTCTACGACAAATGGATTTGCCGTAGCACTGGTTATCTGTAATTCGCCAAACACGTCCTGCACGGGGGTTTTACCGGCAAGAGAGTTTAGGTAGAAATCTTCACTTACCACGCGCACGCGTGAAATAAGCGTTTCCGGGTCAAGAATAGGTTCATTATTCGCCCCGTCACGCAGCGATAACGTGAAGTTGCGTATTTGGGTGGTCTCATTTCGGTTCGGATTTGTGAACTCCAGTCCAAAGGCCGGCACATCAGGCTCACCCTGGAAGAAGTTGTTCTCACGTTCAACACTAAATTTCTCGACAAAGACCTGTCCCGCAATCATATTAATAAAAAATGTCAGCGAGTCATTCTGCACATCGACAGTACCACTGGTATTGTTATCTGTGGGCAATCCCAGGAAGCCAATACCAATTTCAGTATTAATATTCGTATCTGCCGGAGCAACCAGCTGCCAGGTTACGATAGCAGAATCGATTGCATTATCAATCGTAAAGTTCTGAACAGCTGTGCTGCCATTTGTTAACTGAAATTCAGGACTGTTCACGCGAAGCTGGACAGCTCCATTTCCATTCACGTCGGCAACACCAAGATTTTTAATAACGGCATTGATAACAAATTCCTGCTGCTGCGTAATACGGAGTAGATTTTGTCCAGTAGTCGATCGCAGATCAATAAGCGCACGTCTCTCGGTGGTAACAGATGCCGTAAGAGAATCTTTCACTATGATAGAACTGTTGTTGCGGTCAATTCCTGTAACCAGAACCTTCAGCGTGCCACTTTCCGATCCGGACGGCAAATTCTCAGGAGCCATAATCGGCCATCGGGTAGTCGCTCCGCTAAAGTCACGGATCGAATCACCCGGCGTAGCATATTGATAGCCTTCCGGCAAAAAGAGAGTCGCTTGCCGGTTAATCACGTTACCCGGCGCCTCAATCGTCACGTCCACATTAAAACTCTGATCCGTTGATACGGTTTGCGGAGCAACGACAGACAGCACGCTGATTTCCGGCATTTCATCGATGTTTATTCCGATCGAATCTTTACCTACGCTTACAAAAGCGGCCGCATCGGTATTCACATCAAAAGGCACCGGATCAATAATCGCGCGCACAAAAGACTGCGTGGCAAATTTACTGAGTTGTGTGTAGAGGTCATCGATATCTGCTTCCAGCTGCTGTTTTTCAAGCAAATCGGACGCACTTCCACCACCTTCGTTTACCTGTTGACTGCTCTGTAGGCGACGAATAACATCTGCGTGCAGCTCGCTCTTTATGCGAATATCGTCTTTCACTTTTGCAGCTTGTGTGCTTACAGCTGCCCGGATTGTCCAGGTTAATGAATCACCGATTGCAAATGGCTGCTGAACATCTCCCTGAACAACTTGCAAACTATCACCCAGCTCGAGCCTGATCTGACCTTGTGGCGTGTTTCCAATTTCTGCTTCACCATTATTCCTAACCACCGACTGATAGACAAATTCCTGTCCAAAGCTCACGGTATTATTTGAAACTCCACTGACAATTTCACTTTCGAGTACCAGATTCGCGCGTTCAACAAGTTCAAGAACGAAGTCTAATTCATCAACAACCACGCTGCCCGGATTATTTCCATCTTCACCGCGCATGGCAATCTTCAACGTAAAGGGTGCCGCTTTCTTATCTGAAGATTCGCCGTCTTTCACCGCTTCTTCTTCTTCTTCGGTATTAGGCATTGCATCCGTCTTTGAGACGTCCTTTTGCAGTACCTGTGGAGCAAAGACTTCCCAAAAAACAGTTGTATCTGGTTTGAAGGTTTTAACCAGCGTGTCGGCAAGAAATCCTGCCCCCGCCGGCAACAGCAGCTCGGCAATCAGATCTTCCTGCGCAATATTTCCGGTATAGGCTCCTTCTACTCTCAGAACAAATCGTTGACCGGTTGAGAGCGTGTTATCTACGGCACCGGCAGGCTCGATTATCTCGGCGAGCGCAACCTGCACGCTGGCACCGCTACCGACGACAACTGGTAATATCACTTCAGGCGTTTCAAAAAATGCCAGCGTATCCGGAAAGTTGTTATTCTGATCCTGCACATCGCTATCGATAATCGTTGTCGTAAAATTTACATCCCCCGTGTCGGCAAGCGCATTGAGCGTGAACGTAGCTTGCCCGACATTATTAGTCAGCTTGATATATTCAGTTATCTCACGTTCCTCAGGAAGTGTACCACCAACGATAGTCATTAAGGTATCCACTGCAAAGCGAACAAGCACCGAATCGGGAGTCGTAATCGCTGTTCCGGTATTATTCAGGATAACACTGACCGGAATATTCGTTTGATTTTGCGAGAATTGAGTATTGGTATCAAACGAAAGTGTCAGTGCAGCACGTTCAACGGTGACCACTCCGACTCTGTCGGTCTGATCGATAACTTCTGCCGGCACACCGGTATTTGCATCCGGGGCAGCTTTTACGAGCGTAAATTCAATCTGTCCGGAGGATGTTGTTGCGGTATCCGGTGCCTGAACGCGAAGCGTGTCCGCGCCGTCAGTGGCAATCATCAATGTGGTTTCAGTTTGCATATCCGAGAATTTATAGCCGGATGGAAGTGCCACGGTTACGAGATTAGTAGAATCAATTACGGTTCCAGCCTGCCCAGAGTCCGGAATTTCAATTTTTATATCGAAGAACTGCTCAGTGCTCACCACACCATCCAGCGCCCCACCCGGTTCCAGTATTGAGCCAACAACAGACAGTTCCGCTCGGCGAACAGTTTGGACAGGAATAAGAAGATTATCAATAATAATCGAGTCAGAACTTGCAATACGTTTACCTGTGAACTTAAGCTGAATATTTTGCACCGGAGTAGCTATATCCGGAGCAATAACACTCCATTCGATTGAGCCATTGCTGAATGGTAGCGGCGTCTCGAGTGTGTCATTTCCGCCATTGTATCCATCTGGGACAATAATTTGCGACTTAATGGTATTTGTGTCCACTACGGTCGGATTAAACAGATAGTCTGCCTTTACCAGAAACTCCTGGCTGGTAGAGACCACACCGTCCCTCGCACCGGCAGGCTCGGAAATTCGTTCATTCGAAATAGCAGCAACCTGATTGATAACGGTAATGACAGCGGTATCAAGTGGTGAAGACTTAAACGCGATCGCCGAGGTATTTGCATCGACAACCGTATCAGCTGCAATTGATGCGATCAGCGTATCATTCGTCGATTCAAAAAGTCCATCGAAGGTCAGCAGTACTTCCCCTCGCGTTCCGTCTTCCTGATCCAACTGAACAGCGAGGGTGTCGCTCGTCATCGGGCTCAAGCGAATACCGTTCAGTCCGGAAGTATCTAATATTACTGTGACCAAATTTGGAACAATACCTGCGGTACCAATATTTTGCACAACTGCCCTGGCGGTAAAGTTACTGGTATCAACCAGGCTCGGTGCAAGAAGCTCGAGAGTAAGATCTGCGCGATCTTCAATTAACATCGGCTGAGTGAGCGTCCGTGTATTCAATACTGCAGGCTCTCCGGAACTTGCATCACGGGATGTGTCAATAACCACAGCCTCTAGCCCACCAAACCGGGGTTCACTTCCAGCCCATATACTGACGTCAACCGTTGTGTCCGGGAACAGCACAATATTTTCAGTGGAATCGGTTAGCTGTTCATTAAAATAGAAACCGCGATTTGAGAAATCGAGTCGCAGCTCAGTCGAATCATTCGGCACCAGAGCCCCGGTTCCGGGAACGCGATCGACCGTAAGTGACCAGGTGAACTCCTGAAAGGTTGAAACCGTTGCATCAAGTGCACCGTCGGGCGCAGTAATAATACCACTAAAAGTCAGTCCGGCTTTTGTCGTGACGTTTACCATGTCGCCAACTGTTGTGTCGGCATAGGTAGCGCTCTGCAATGGCTTACGCGTATCGGAAAAACGACCGGTTACATAAGCCGTTATGTCTCCAAGAGGCACGCTGTTTAAAACCGTAAAATCACGCGTTAGCGTAGCGGTTGCTCCCGGAGAGATCACAACAGGAAAATTCGGACTAATTCCCGTTGGCTGCCACGAGAACGTAATATCAACATTATCAGAATCTGAAAAGACGCCGGTCAGTTCACTAATTGATGCTGGAGAGCCGCCATCGTTGCGAAGGGTATATTCAATTTGAACTCCCGTCTGTCCGCGATTAATATCATTCGGAATAATATTTATTCCTGCAACGGTAATTTCAGCATCGGGTAGAACTGTGAGTTCGGTTGCAGCAGTGGTATCAAATCCCTCAAAGGCATCACCATTTGGCAAGGTGCCGCGTATCGAATAGTTTACCGGGTAGATTCCGGAAGCAAATCCGGTATCAAGCGCTACGCTGGTAAAGTTAATGATACTGGTGTCGGGAATAATGTCCTGCGTTCCTCGAATGGTAAAGTTACCATCAACCAGTGCCTGGTAAGCGTTACCGCCATCGGTGAATGACAGTGTTGACGTAGACGGATCGACCAGCAACGTTGTGTTACCACTATTACTAAAGCGCGCACTAAAAGAGACGACTTCTCCATTTACAACAGAGTCAGGAGAAATGGAGCCGCCTACATAAGCAATGTCAATTCCGCTGACAATTGTGAACGAAGTTCCCGGGTCGGTATAGTTAATCTGCTCGGCACCACCGTTCAGCACAAAGTCTGCCGATGCGATTATTGCACCGGGCGAGACCAGTGGCAGATCAAATTCCCAGCGAAAGGTCGCCGTTCCCTGCGGAATTTCTGTGACAGTATCCACACGAGTAATCGGAATGAGCAATGCGCCCCCACCGGCATAGGCAAGAGTCAAGTCCACCGACTCGACGGTTGCAGGTAGTGAATTATTCTGAACCAGCAGGGCAATGGAAATAGAGGTGTCACCGGGTGAAACTTCGTTTGGAATTACAGTCAGTTGGCTGACAAAAAGATCGCCACCAACGCTGATATTTTGTGAGGAATTGACTTCCTGAGAAAAGGCTGCGCCAAAGGTCGTTCCATTTACATCAATAAAGAGGCGGAAGGTTCCCGGAATCGTCAGCACGATATCCTGCGACTCAATACGCACCGTTTCACCCGGGTTAAGCGTCGTATCCGATGTAACAAGATCAATAGGAATACCGATGTTTACCGTAGCGTCATCGGTTTGCTGAAGGCGAAGTTGTGTATTGCCGTCCAGCTCCAGTCGCGAACCACCATTGTTAACCAGATCTACCACAACACGAGCCGTTGCGCCGGTATTGTAAAATTGGTCAGACAGCAGCGTATCGAACGCCACATCGGAGGGTTCCGAAACGGTAAGCGTTTCAAGGTTATCTTGAATAGTTTCCAGAGCAGCGCCAGTATTGACATCGCTCCCCTGCAAACGTGCCCCTAAAAAGATTGTAGAGTCAGGTCCGTTCAACACAATATTGTCGGGAACATCCACAAAGTAGAGAAGATCCTGCGTTGCCCCTTGAGCAAGCGTAAAGGGAAAACCGGTGGTTTGCAGCGACGTTGGGAAGTTGTTGTTTCCCTGTCGCAAGGTTGAACCAGTCAGCAAGGCTGTTCCCTGACCGGTATTCGTCGCGCGAACGGTTACTGCAACATCAGTACGGCCCAAGGCTGCGCTATCCGGTACGGATACAATACTCTGCACCGAGAGATTAGCACGCTGAACAATCGTAAAGTTTCCTGGCGTAACGGAAGCACCGTTAACAGCAGTTGAGCTGGTCAGATCGAGACCGCTGGCCGTGGCTGAGGCCTGAACCGGTCCAAAGTAGCTGGATGGATTGGCAATATCCAGCGTAAATTCTACGGCAACGGTCTCTCCACCCGGTAACTGCACAGGCAAGGAAGGAATTACCAATACATCGGTAATATTTGCACCGCCCACATCGTAACTTAAGCTCAACCCGTTAACGCTAACCGGAGACTGACCACTATTCGTGAGTGTCGTTTGCAGCGACACACCGGTCTGTCCTTCTCCGACGGATGAAGGTGAAACAGTGATAGCTCCAAAGGCAAAAGCCGATGGCGTAAGGATATTCAGAGTATCGGGTACTACGGCACCGCTATCTGATAAGGCTTGTCCACTGGTTTGGTCGGTCGCGGTGTACCCGGCGTCTATTCCAACCGTGCCTGGCGTCATACCTGCATCAACATTCAACGTAAAATTATAGAGTGCTGTCGCTCCGGCAGCGATCGTTCCCAAAGGCGTATTTCGAATAAACGTGATTCCCGTTCGTTCGGGTACCAGGTTCAGCGTATTTACCTGAACCGTACTCTGAGACAGATTCTTTAATTGCACATTGGCGCCGATACCATTTTGTCCCTGAGTTGCATTTTCCGGAGTGATTTGCACAAACTGGATTTGTAGCAACGTTGGGTCCGCACCAGTAATAATTCTAAGAGTATCCAATCCATCATAAGTAACGCTATAGGAATCGCCTGAAATTTCATCTGTAAACTGAGTTGTCACATCGATCGGGTCATTTCCAATGCTACTATTCGGATCGATATCAATGTTAAAAACGAACTCTTCAATCTCGCCTTCATCCAAAGTTTGCGGAATAGTCGGCGCAGTTAAGGTTGCAGTGTGTCCGTTATTAAATGCAAGTGAAATATCTCCAGCATTAATTAGGGCCGAACCCTGTCCATCATTTCGCAAGCTAAAGCGATAGTCTACATTTTGCAATCCGGGAGTAACAGTTTGCGGAGTAAGCACATTACTGGCGTTTACCAGAACGACTTCCGGCAAGCTGAGAACCGTGAATGTTGCCGTTGTCGGAGATGGATCGACCGTCTGCCCCGAGCCGGAGTTGTCGTCCGAAAAACCATAGGAAATCTGCGCCGTCTCTAATCCAAGCTGGTAATCTGTACTAATTGGAATGACGAAGTTAATGGTGTCGCTACTGGCATTTGCAGCAAGCGTCAGTGGGAACAGAGTATTGTCTTCACTGATCGGCAGAATACCACCAAGTCCGCCGTTTACAGTCGACAAGCGTATACTGTCCGGCCGCGCCAAAGTAGCCGAGGCGTTTAAAGCTCCGCTATTCGTTAACACAACGGATGCCAGAACACCATCGGTTCCCTGCGTCGCACTATCTGGTTGAATACCAAAGAATGAAACCAATACATTTGGCGAGTTCTGAACCAGCATGCCACTCCCCGCAAAGGCAATTGTCGCATTGAATGGAGCGCCGTTTTCAGTTCCAGATAAGACCAATTGAATAGGATAAGGCGTGCCGCTGGCTACAGATTGAACAACATACGGATCGAAAGCCAGTGTTACTGCATCCCCTGGCCCGCTACCCGGAGGAATCGAAGCACTCTGGGATAGCGCAACAGAATCATCACCAAACACCAGAAATGAGCTCGTGTCATTTAGAACCGTTGTTAATCCACCCAGATTTAACAGCTCCGCTGAGAAGGAAAAAGAATCCCCATTCGTCACAACAGTTGGCGATACTCCCAAAACCGACAGATCAGCATTCTGCACGACAGCAAAATTCCAGGGGTTATTTGCCGAACCATCCGATATAACTGTCCCAGAGGTTGTCGTTCCGCTAAATTGCCCGTCAATGATATAGTTTCCGGGGGTGGCATTCCCGGGAACGGTAATAGTAAATCCAAACTGATTGTTCGGCGTATTCGGCAAGAGCTGAGTCGGGTTGTTGACAAATGCTGAAATAGAACTCTGCGGAAATCCCGAAATCGTTACTAGAGCAGTATTCACATTCACCGTGTCCGGGCCATCATTATTAACCGTCATGAATGCTTCAAAGACCGTTCCGCGTGCGTAAACGGTATTCGCTGCGGTAATATCTGTAATCTGAGAGCTGAAAATCCGCAATGAATTGGATGGCAAGACCAATTGGCCTGAAAGAACGTCATAAACATTCGACCCATTCAGGGTAACAATCGGAGCATAGCTGGAGTTAGCAAAATTCGGATTAACCTGAGTTGCGGTAAACGTAAGCTGTGTATTGCCACCAGCATTGAGCGTAACCGGCCCAGTCAAGGCCGCGCTGTAGCTATTCGTTCCGTCTTCAAACTGAAAAAGCGTTGCAGCAGGATCGAGCACAACATTTCCATTGGACGCGGCAGCAGGCGTGGTGTTCGAAATGGACAACTGGAAGCTCACCACGCTGTCCGGGGAGACAGAAGCTGGCGAGAGACTATTCGCCACATAAAGAAGATGAAAAATATGTAGCTCAAGAGTCGTAACACCACTTATCGTTGCATTATAAAATGAGGCCGTATTCGCAACGTCAGTTTTTACAATATTGGAAACACGCCCATCGGCTCCAGTTGTCAGTTGTAGATTTTCAAAACCAACGTTAAATCCTGCAGCACTGGTAAAATCAATAATGGTGTTTGGAGCCAGATTTCCAAAAGCATCACGTGCTTCTAAAATAACGGAGATGTTTTCTCCCGGCACCGCAGCAACAGAGTCGCTGGCAATCTGACGCATCGAAATTAAGTTTAATGAGACACCCGATCCGGCAGCCGCATCTGCTGTAACCGTAGCCGTTCGGGTCGGACTCGCCGTCAGCGTTGCCGTTAAGCTTTGAGTACCGACGGTATTGCCCAGCTGCCAGGTCGGAGAAATTTCACCGGAGCCGTTGGTTGTGCCGGACGGCGGAGTGATGATACCGCCTTGCGGAGAGCTGAAGTTCACTGCTGCTCCTGAGACAATATTTCCGAAACTATCCATCGCTCGGAAAACAATCGGACTCCCTAACGTTTGCCCGACAGTACCGTTTTGTTCATCACCAGAGATGGCAACAATACTATCTACGGCAGCAGGTTGATTCGCCGTTCCGGTAAAGTTAATAAACGTGGGTGTTGTTGTAGCGGTAGATGCCTGAACTGTGTACGCACCCAGCCTACTTCCCAGCGTCAACTGTGTGGATGCCTGACCTGAGGCATTTGTCGCCTGCGAGAAGACACTCAGCGACGCATTTTCTGCTCCGGAAGGTTGATTGGTGATTGCAAAGCTTACCAAGACTCCTTCTGCCGGGTTTCCATTAGCATCTTCAACCTGAACGGTAAAGGAGTTTCCGAGCGTCGCCCCAACTGTTCCTGTGCCCGTAGTGCTTCCAACGGAGGCAAGCGTTGAAGCTGAGCCGGCACTGACGAGAGCGTAATAGGTCAGGCTGTTCGGAACAGTAACACCACCGGAGAACTGTGCAGAGAGACTATCTGTGGTTGCAGTTCCGTGCACGGTCCATCGTGTTGCAGCTATTCCTTCAGCATTGGTAACAGCCGATACCGGATTGACGGAACCGCCGGCAAGTGGCGTAAAATCTATGCTTATACCGGACACCGGATTAGAGAAAGCGTCTTCAACGAAGACCTCTATATCTCTGGGCAATTCGCTATTTATAGGCGCTGCCTGACTATCAGAGGCAGCAATCTTTGTTAGCGTCGCAGGTGCGCCGGCAACCACACTAAGTGTAGAGGTCAGATCTGTTAAAGAGCCGCCGTTCTGTGTTGCTCGCAAGCGTCCATTTCCGACAGTCTGTGCTGTTAACATAGTTGACGTCGCGGGACCACTCGTTGAAAGTACACCGATGCCATCACCTTCAATCGCCCAATTGGAAGAGACGAGCGAAACAAAATTCCCATCACTGTCATAACCTCCTGCAAAGGCAGTTAGCGTGGTACCGGCACTTAAAGTCGTCGTATCAATTTCAGAAGCCGCACCGGTTGCGCCATCCTGAATGCGAATCTGTGAAATCGCTCCAGACTGCACCGTTATTGTAGCTGTTGTATCATCTGCCAGTCCACTAATCGTACGAATCTGCCCGGACTGCGTTGTTGTGGGGGAGAAATTTATCGAGCTGGCTGGTCCGGCAGGCACTCCGACTAATCCAATGCCAGCCCAGCTAACCGAAACATCGGCAAGATAATTTCCAAACGCATCGTAGGAAGCAGCAAAAAGGGTTATTGTGGTATCAGTATCGATAGTTAATGGTGTTGCCTCATAGGCGACACCACCATTGTTGGCAGCGCTACGAATTAAAATTGAGGCCGCTGTTCCTGCATTAACTGTAATGACGCCGGTCTGATCAAATACATTCGCATCGGAAACAGCTTCAGCCCGTATCACGCCATTTCCCGTTCCGGTAGCGGTAAACACAACGCTGTCTACGGCGTTCTGTGTTGCCGAACCGCCTTGAAATTCACCAAGCGTGGTCGGACTAACTGTCCAATTACTGCTAATGTTGCCAATTCGATTATCATCGCTATCATAACCAACTGCAAAAACGGTTAACGTGGCTCCCACATCAAGCGATGGTACATTGCCAACCTCGGTACCGGCATCCAGGCTATCTGTCTGAATTTTAACAAAGGATAAAGCGCCGGCATTAACGGTAATCGTTCCGGTAAGCTCGGCAACAACACCGGGATTCCCCGGGATACTCAGCTGCAACACCCCGCTGCCGCTGGCTGCCGGGCTAAAGCTGATTGAGGAACCGGTAAAAGGAAATGTAAGCGGTGGAGAAGGCGTAAGCGTTCCGCTAGCAACCGCCCACTGCACCGTTGCAATATCTTCAATATAATTGCCAAACAGGTCGTAACCAGCTGCATACAGGTTCAACGTTTCGGTGGAGGCTATTGAAATATTCACGCCACCAAGATCATTTCCAGTATTTCCTGCCTCGCTACGAACCCGCAGTTCAGCGACAGGCCCGGCCGTTACAGTAAGCAGTTCGGACGAGCCGGAACGACTGTTATCGCTGTCCAGCTGCGCCAATACGGTGAACGTTCCAGCGGTGTTATCCGAAACCTGAATTGCATCGACAGAGTCATTGCTAAAGGTATAGGTGTTAGACGGGCTGAAGGTCGCAGTTGCCGAACCGACGGCGGACATGGTATAACTTTCTGAATTGACCACGCCATTGCCAAACACATCTCTCGCCACCACCTCTAAATTTAGCGGTGCGCTGGCAAGCACCGTGGATGAGCCAATTACGTTTATCTCAAAATAACTTATCTCACCACTCTTCAGCGGAATGGTTATGGTAGTGGTTACGCCACCAAAGCTCACCTGAATTTGGTCACTACCAACCGCAGTAGACGTGCTGGCACGATAATCGACTTCAGCGACACCCGTGGCATCGGTAGCATCTGTGGTTGAGGTACCACCCGTTGTAAACTGAGCATCGCCGGTAAGAATTTGAAAGCTAACGGTGCTGTCCGGATGAATATTTCCAAAGGCGTCTACCAATCGCACCTGGAGACGACGTGTTGCCCCGGCTTCAATGGAATCAGTAGATGAAACAATCTGAAATGCTGCCGGTGCTGCCGGAACCACGGTAATATTGGTGGAAACAGCATCCTTATTGGCATCTGTAATATCAAAAACACGGACATTGAAATTGCCAACGACATTATCTGTTACCGTTCGAACAAAGTTAGTTGCACCGGCAAAGCCGACGGTGTCCTGTGAGAAAGTCGCAGTTGAACTTCCCAATGCGCGAAAGGTAACCGACTCCGTATTATTGATAGGATTATCGAATTGATCGAGAGCTGTGACCGTCAAGTTTAAGGGAGTGCCCGCAGCAACTGTTGCCGACGCAGGAACGACGCTATAGCTTTCAACTTGTGATGATGACGTTACATTAAATGAAGTACTTAGCGAGGCTCTTCCCGCTTCATTGAGATAGGTATAGGCATCGAAGTTTACAGCTGTTGCACCGGTTGTTGTCGGCACATTTGCCCGAAAACTCACCGAAATGTCGTCGCGAATACTCAGTGGCGGAAGGCGAATAAACAAGCTGTCACTATTTGTATCGTAAAACCAGGTCGCCAGATTTGGAAAGAAATTGTACTCTGCAACCGTCGGAGCTGTGTTTCGCTGAATAAAAAAGAACGAGTTTCCATCGACAAGAATAGTATCAATTATCGAGATGGGAGACGAAAACGGATTGTCAATGCGGATCACATCGGCTTTCCCATTATCAACAAAAGAAGCCGTTGCCGTAAGAGATGTTGTTTCTAAACGAAACTGCTGTGCATTCGTTCCGGCTTCAGCAGATGTCGGAACAATGGCAGCAGTACCACTTAGATTCGACAGTGGGAAAAACAGCATCGCCAAACCTTCCGAAAGGACCGGATCGTTGGTTCCGTATTCTACTACATCAGCGCCAAAGCGAATCCCCTCGGTTGCATTTCGACCTATTTCATCATTCAACCCTGTTCCAAGGTCGAGATATTGCATTTTGATCAGATTTGTCGTCTCATATAGAATTACCTGAAAAGTGAGGGTTCCGCTACTCGAATTCAGCTGAGCATTGCTCCACTCGATAATGTGCTTGCGGTACGGGGCGGTGCCAATCGTTTTGCTGTAAATCTGCCCGTTTACCGGACCGTTCAAAACCAAGTTATCCCAAAAGACCGCAATCAACTGATCAGGATCAGTGTTCGGAGGCAATGCATCATTGCTAGGAAAGCTGTTATTACCATAATCAGTAAACGTAACATAACCGTTTGTACTGACATACATGGTCGTAAATGACTGCGAATAAAAATCAAAAGTAAACGGCAGGTTTACGGTATACACTTCATTGTCATCACCGACATTGCCGATGACCGTTCCATCTGAAATTTCTATCCAGCCAAATTCAACATTACCGGTATCAGCCCAGGCATAGCCGGCAGGACTGGGTGTTCCAATAATCTCCGCAAACGCAACCGTGTTAAATGCACAGAGCAGGGCGACAATAATAAACGATTTTTTTATCACACGAATCATGGTGTGTTCCATTACTTAAGATCAATTTCTATCGAGCGAATTAACTGTGCCGGCGCATCTGCCCGGCTATCGGTCTGACCGATTTCCAAACTATATGTATCTTCCTTGCTGTCCAGCAATACTACCACGCAACGAAGTGTTTGCGCCTGAGCCAGCAAGTCTTTAAGTCCATCCAAGTCAATAATCAGAGATGCTTCATCATCCATCCAGTGGGCGGAACCGGCAACGGTTACGTCATCGGAAGAACGCTTCAACCATATTTGACGATCATCGAGCCACAGTTCCTGAAGCGCCACAGCCTGTCCGGTTTTATCGGCAATAGAGAGCAGCTGCTGTGAATTGTCCAGGTCGCCTACTGTGATATCAATTGCGATACCGGATGCCAATTCGCTGCGCTGCACACTCATGGAGTTTTGGGCAAACAATGGCAAACCAAGTATGCCAAAAAAGACCACCATTAATACGTGTTTCATAGATACTCCTGTCAGAGAGTCATTTTGCGTACATGTATATTTAGCCTAAAAAAGGCCAATTTTGCTGTTCATACAACCAGCAAACAAGATATTCCCGGAAATAGATGGAGGCGGTGATTGCTGTCACCGGGACAAAAACTACTATGAACCGTCCTAAGCTCTAAACAATCGTTTTGATTAATGATAAAAACTCCCGGCCGTCGTTTTCGACCAAACGCAGATTCTTAACTGCCTTTTCAAAATTCGGATTAATCCGAGTGGCATCGCGAAAGTTATCCAGACCAGCCAGGAAGTAGTGGCGGCACTGCATTAAGTGAATCAGTGCCAGATAATGCCACAAATCGGCATAGGAAGGATTGTATTCCAGAGCTGAAGCGATCTTTTCTTCATAGCCTTCAAGAGATTCTGAAGAAAGTTCTTCTTCGCTATAGAAAAGACGCAGGTAGAACTGATAGCCAATCACTTCAGGGGGAACGCGACGGACATAGTTCTTTTCACGATGCTCGTGGATCAGGCTAAGCGCTTTATGCATATCATTCTGCAGAAGCGCTTTAGAGATCATAGAGCTTTGCTGACGATCTTCCGCATTTCCGTGCGTATGGATCTTCTTCAACATTATTTTTATAAAATCAGTGCTCTTTTTTACTTCTGCCTGTCTTTCCTGGCTCTGTAATAGAGAAACCGTACGCTGCATAAGAGCTTCTGCAAGATTGAAGAAAGCCTCGATGTAGGACGAATTCTGGTTCAAAGCGAGCTTGAAAAAATCGAAAGCCTTGCGAAAGTTGCGCTTTTCTGTCATAATTAGTCCCATCAAATTGTGAACATCGGGATAATCGGACTTGCCTTCCGGCAGTTGCGACAGAATTTCGATTGCCTGCTGATAGCGCTTTTGTAAATAGTAACAGCGTCCTAAGTAAACATAGCTGCTTTTACGATCCGACTGAAGTTCGATAGCGCGCTTAAAGTGCATCTCAGCCTTATCAAAAATGTGCATGTATAAAAACACGAGACCAATTTTCTCGTGCGGGGCGGGTTGATTCTCATCAAATACGCGGTCGGAGATTTCAAACAGACTGTCAATTTCTTCGATAATGGCTTGATGAAATTGATCAACAATACGACGAAGACGCGCTTCGACGCCTTTTTCTTCTTTTCCATCCCGACGTTCGTAGCGATGATTCTCTACGAATAACAGGCGCCCCTTCTGGAACACCTCCGTTCGGATGATGCCTTCATCCAGAATTGTTGCCGTCTGGAGATGGAATTCTCTCGAGCCAACCGAGAGATTCTGATTTAAGCCAATATCTGCCATAGACCAATCTTGTTATAAAGTGTCGCGAATTCGAAGTTAACAGTTGTAAACAAAAGCGATGACGACGAACGATTCGCATTCGCTTGACGGAGAAAACTTAGTTGAAAATTAATTTGTGCGAATTGATACATGTCTCATAATAATTATGCCAAAAATAATGCATGTCTTACTGATTCTTTCGCCGCGTCATAACGCTGAAAAAGGCTTCAGCCGCACGGAGGATAGCAAGCCAGTTGCGAACACGGCCGTTTCCATCCGAAGATCGTGCGCGAAAATGCTTTTCAACACCAGACAGATCGCCTATTAAATTGCGAACCTGACTAACAGAATCGCTAACGGCTTCAACATGTTTGCGTGCGTTGCCGGTCACCTGAGACACGTCACCGGAAATGCGATTAGCGTTATCGAGCAGCTGCGGTAATCGCTGGTTTAGCCCGTCGGTAACCTCTTCCATACGGCGCAAGGATTGTCGCAACTGCACAATTGTTGGAATCATAAACATGACCAGCGCAAACACTGCCAGCGCAATAATCAGAACCGCTACAGCAAGAATTATTTCCCAGGAATCCATAGTCGTATACCTCTCTCAAGTATCGCGGCCTAGTCGTCAGACTTTTTAGTTTTGCGCGTGCGCTTTGCTGCCGGCTTCTTCGCCGCAGCCGGTTCTTCTGCACCGTTTTCTGCCGGAGCGTCATCGCCCTGCTTTTCCTTCAGATAGGCACTTTTGGCTGCTCCTAGAGCATCTTTCAGACGAGATGCACCCTCGGCAACCGTTTTCTTTCCTTCGCCGGCAACATTACGAAACTTTTCGCCCGTCTCGCGCAGCTTCTCACCCGTTTCGCTGAGATTTTCTTCAAGATCTCCGCGAAAGTGCGAAGCACTGGCTTCCAGGTCGGCAATACGTGCTTTAGCGGCATCGTAGTTCTCGCGAGCCCTTACAAGCTGATCATCATATTCACGACGCGCGCGGTCGTATAGGTCTCCGGCTTTTCCACCAAGCTCTTCACGCATTTCTTTCCCACTCTGCGGTGCATACAACAGTGCAGCTACGGCACCAAGTGCACCACCAACAATTAATCCTTTGATAAACTCTAATGCTCCTCGGTCTGACATAAGAACCCCCTGGAATTGATGAGTCATGAATAATGAATTTTGATTCAACTAATATCTATGAATGATGATTGATAATTTAACAACTTAAGAGCTCGATTGACAAGATTGAGTAAGATGATCTTCTAAATCATAAATAATAAGTCATCCTTCATCAATCAAAAAACGGGCAAACGCACCGCGACTGGGCGATGATCGGATACTTCCGGCTCATAGTTGGTAAACGCTTCATCGATTTTTAGTATCTGAGTAACGTGTGAAGAAAATGTATTGTCAATACTGCTTGTTATCATAATATGATCTATTAACGAGCGAAAGCTGCCGCCTATAAAAGTATACTCTGTACTACTTCCGGCAAATGGCTCGGTTAGAAAAACGTATTCTGATGGTGAATTCAAAAATGGTAGGAATACGTTGTCGCTTTGTTGATCTTCCAGCTCATCATTCCAGTCGCCGATTAAAACATAGTCCGGATCACCACCACTGGCAATCTGATTGCTAATATATTGCTCCATTGAAATAATAGCACCGCGACGTCTGTTTTCTGAACTATCATCCCCCTGAGCCTTCAAATGCAGCACCATCATTGTAAAATCAATCTGATTTCCATCTTTCTCCGCCAGTAGCTCCACGACATAGGGCGCACGCGGAAAGTTAAACTCGCCGCTAAAGATATAGCTTTCGCTTTGCAGCGTAACAATCGACTTTTTGTAAATAATTCCCGGCCATAGCGGAAAACCGTTTGTCGCTCCAAATCCCACGCGCCCATCATAATCCGGCAAACTATCCAGCAAACGAAAGAAGGCATCACTGTCGCGAATTTCCTGAATCGCATAAATATCAGCATCCAGATCGCGAATAATTTCTTTCACGTTACCAATGGTAGAATCAGACTTGGGAAACTGCTCAATATTCCAGCTGACAATATCAAGAGTAGACTCTGTTCCAAAGGGATCAACATTTATGCGATCAGCAGGCGGAAGCATTCGAGATGGCGTACTAACTCGCTGATTACAGGAGGAAGCGAATAGTAACAGGGTAATAATGAGGAGACAACGGCGCATAGAGAAATACCTTTCTTGCAGCGTGGAAGCGGGAGCGCACGACACATTGGTATCGTTTGCGTAATTTGCGGTGAAAGAGGGGGCAGCGCAATGACAATTATCATTTTACGCTGCCCTAAATATACAGACTATAACAGTTCGCGACCACCAAAGAAGAAGTTTATTTCGATATCAGCATTTTCATCTGAATCGGAGGCGTGAATTGCATTGTTTTCGATATTGGTACCAAAGTCCTTACGAATAGTGCCTTCAGCAGCATCAGCAGGATTGGTTGCACCGATAAACTCACGAAATGCCAAGACAGCATTATCTTTTTCCAGAACCATAGCAACAACAGGGCCGCCGCTCATGTATTCGGTAAGGTCATTGTAAAACGGGCGTTCTTTGTGAACAGCATAGAACGCTTCAGCGTCCTGCTTGCTTAGGCGAAGCATGCGCATGGCTAAAATTTTGAATCCACCTTTTTCGATGCGATCAGCAATAGCACCAACCTGATTGCGCTCAACGCACTCCGGCTTAATCATCGTATACGTACGGGACATTCTTGGTCTCCTGGTTTAGCGTCGACTATATGACAGTTGTATTCGTTTCATTTTAAACAGCATCAAATATAATAGTGAAATTGCCATAATCAAATCCTCCAATAAAAATGATCCTGCCGAAGGTCCGACAGGATCATTTTTAAAGAGTTGATAAGAAAAAGCTATCTAGCTAATGGCTTTCTTAACGGTGCGCCCAAGATCGGCAGGGCTTTCGCAAACTGTAATACCCGCTGCACGTAACGCCTTCATTTTCTCGGCAGCAGTTCCCTTTCCGCCACTGATGATAGCGCCGGCATGTCCCATGCGCTTTCCGGGAGGTGCGGTCTGTCCGGCAATAAACGCTACAACCGGCTTGTTGAAGTTTGCCTTCACCCATTCGGCTGCTTCTTCTTCTGCTGTTCCACCGATTTCACCGATTACAATTACAGCTTCAGTCTCGTCGTCATCTTTAAAAAGCTTCAGCGCGTCGATATAGCGGGTTCCGATAACCGGGTCGCCACCGATTCCAATACAGGTCGACTGTCCAAGTCCTTCAGTAGTCAACTGATGCACGGCTTCATAGGTAAGCGTTCCACTACGGCTGATAACGCCAATAGAACCTTCTTTATGAATAAAGGCCGGCATAATTCCCACCTTGCACTTTCCGGGGGAAATAACTCCCGGGCAATTTGGCCCAATCAGGCGAGTGGGCATATTGCGAAGGCGATCATATACATTCAGCATATCGATTGCGGGAATGCCTTCAGTAATACATACCACTGTTTCAATTCCGGCATCTGCTGCTTCCAGTATAGCATCGGCGGCAAATGGTGGCGGAACAAAGATCACGGAAACATTTGCCCTGGTTTCTTTTACTGCATCGCGCACTGTGTTAAATACCGGTACGCTATCCAGCACGGTGTTGCCACCTTTGCCGGGTGTAACACCCGCGACAACCTTGGTGCCATAATCCAGCATCTGTTGGGCATGGAAAGAGCCTTCCTTGCCGGTAATACCCTGCACACAAACGCGGGTATTCTTATCTACAATCACACTCATGTCTGCTCCTATTTCAAATTTTCATTTTCAAGTTCATTAGCGATAATGGTTTTACTTAATCTGGGCAACTACCTTTTCAGCAGCTTCTTCCAGAGAAGCAGCGACTTCAAAACTCATACCAGAGTTCTTTAGCAGCTCCCGCGCCTCAATAGCGTTTGTTCCTTCGAGACGCACAACCATAGGCACATTAATATCAATGGATTTTGCAGCTTCAATAATTCCATTGGCTACACGGTCGCAGCGAACGATGCCACCAAAGATATTAACCAATACCGCTTTTACGCTGGGATCAGACAGAATGATTTCAAAACCGTTGCGCACTGTTTCTACATTAGCGCCACCCCCTACATCCAGGAAGTTCGCCGGCATACCGCCAGCGAGCTTAATAATGTCCATTGTTCCCATCGCCAGTCCGGCTCCGTTAACCATACAGCCGACGTTTCCTTCCAGCTTAATATAATTCAGGTGGAATTCTGAGGCCTTTACTTCCAGCGGATCTTCTTCGCTCACATCACGCATCTCAGCGATATCCTTGTGGCGATAAAGTGCATTCGAATCAAATCCGATCTTCGCATCCAGAGCCATAACGTCGCCAGACTCGGTAACGACCAGCGGGTTGATTTCCGCCATGGCAGCATCGGTTGAAACGAAAGCCTTGTACAGACTGAGAATAAACTTGCTTGCGCTGCGAACCTGCGAGCCGGTTAGCCCAAGCTTGAAGGCAATATTACGAGCCTGAAATGCCTGTAAACCAACGGAGGGTTCTACATATTCTTTGATAATCTTTTCCGGTGTTTCTTCAGCAACGGTCTCAATTTCCACGCCACCCTCGGTAGATGCCATAATTACCAGCTTGGATTCAGAGCGATCCAGGACGATTCCCAGATAGAGTTCCTGAGCAATATCGACGCCTTCGGCAATCAATACACGGCTAACATCTTTGCCTTCGGGACCAGTTTGGTGGGTAACCAGATTCATACCAATCATTTTGTCGGCTAACTCGCGAACCTCTTCGGGACTTTTAGCAAGCTTTACACCACCACCTTTGCCGCGTCCACCGGCATGAATTTGCGCTTTTACAACAAAGATATCGCCACCCAGCTCCCGAGCGGCTTTTTCAGCTTCATCAGCGGAAAAAGCTACAATGCCACGCGGTACTGCTACCCCATAGCGCTCCAGAATCTCTTTGGCCTGGTACTCATGAATATTCATAGAGGTTCTCCTGTTAAGTTATATACAGTCATCTATATAGTCGAAATTTGTATCGAATCTTCCAATTTAAGAATTTGTCAATGGTTTCTCAACAGAAACCTTAGAAGGTTAGTCATTTACAAGTACGGTTCCCGCTTCTCCACGAACAGCTGCGGCTGAATTTTCGATAGACGTAATAACAACCCGCTTTCCGCCCCCCTGAAGAAAGCGAATAGCTGCACGAATTTTCGGCCCCATACTGCCGGCAGGAAAATGCCCTTCATCAAAATAACGCTGCGCCTCACTTACCGTAATCGTTTCCAGCTCCCGCTGATTAGGTTGACCAAAGTTGATAGCCACTTTTTCAACGCCTGTCATTATCAGCAAATCTTCAGCGCCAACGTCATTACCCAATACCGCAGATGAAAGATCCTTGTCAATTACACCATCTACACCTTCGAGCCAACCATTTTCTTCACGGTACACAGGAATTCCACCACCACCGGCGGCAATAACCACCCTGCCCTGATCCAGCAGCGACTCTACCAGTTCTTTTTCGATAATCGACAATGGATTGGGAGATGGAACCACGCGACGCCAGCCACGATTCGAATCTTTTTTGATATTCCAATCGCGCTCACTCATAATCTCTTTAGCGCGTTCTTCCGAATAGAAGGGGCCAACAAATTTAGTAGGATCGGACATGCTCGGATCGTTTTTGTCTACCATAACCTGTGTAAGCACACAGGCAACCGAGATCGAGAAACTTCGTTTCAGAAGGACATTCTGTAAACATTGTTCGATCATATAGCCGATTCCCCCTTGCAGATCGGCAACAATAACCCCGAGCGGAACCAGCGGCACAATATCTCCGGCGTGTTCGACACGTATAAGGTAGTTACCAACCTGAGGGCCGTTGCCGTGCGTAACGATAACCCGATGTCCCTGTTCAAGAATATCAGCGACGCCCTCCATACTACTACGCGTGTTCGCAAATTGCTGATGAATACTTCCCTGTTCGCCCTGCTTGTAAATTGCATTCCCACCCAATGCCACTACCACCGTTTTCTGTGCTGTCAAGGCTCGTCCTCCATAAGTCGTTTAGTTGTATCCCATTGTGAGAGGTCGGAATATATATCGACATTTAGTAAGATAAAATGATATTTATCCTTTCAGGCGCAATCGAAAAAGTAATAGCAAAAACTAGTCGTTCAGGAAAACATTTACCATTCAACGCTATCACACAAATTGGGCATACAGGAATGAAAAAACGGGTCGATAATAAACCCTGATGCAATTGTTCAAAAAAGTAATAAAAAAATACTCAATTACTGGCAATTGCCGTCGATAGTAGCAATACCGATTAAAGCCCCAGTGATCTATTAAATTTCCAGTTATTTTTTCATGCCTGAGAGCAGTGCGAATGGGATGCGTACACGCGTCATCAGGTGGGCTTATTATAGGGATTTATACCATAGGGAGGTAGTATCAATGATTTCGTCAGATGAAATGGAATTCGATTATGTTGCGCAGGGAATGTGGGACGATGCGGATGAATGTCACACGAATGAAGAGTATGATGTTCAGCGTTGTCCAACGTGCGGTTCAACGCTGGTTTCAGATGGAGAACAAGAACGCTGTTCATTTATTATGTGCGACTTTACTCGACCAAAGTAAGCAGAAAACGAATTTTAAAGAGGTTGCTCAATTTTGAGCAGCCTCTTTTGCTTAATACTGCCCTACCGAGCTATCTACATCATTGGCATATGCGGCAATGCCTCCAGCCATATTCAGCACGTTGCTCCAGCCCTGATTTGAAAGCCAAACCGTTACCTGTGCACTGCGAATACCATGGTGACACATCACAATAACCGGCGCGTCCTTGCTTAATTCAGCTGGTAAACTATCCGGGCCTTCACTTGCAAGCTTACTCAACGGAACCTCTATCACTCTGGAATGTTTGATACGTGCGCGACGAAACTCCATTTCCTCTCGCACATCCAGAATCCAAGAAGCTTCGTTTTCCATTTGCAGTGCCGCATCAGCGGCACTTATTTCTTCTGCTCCATACGGATTGGGCATCGTCTTTTTCCATTCATCGTGGATCAGGTGATTTTTTCGCTGGCCTGAATAATTTTCCAAAAGCTTGAGACATCGAGACAGGCTCCGCCAACCAGCGCGCCATCGATATCAGGCTGACTTAGCAAACCGGCGGCATTGTCAGGCTTCACGCTTCCACCATAAAGAAGACTGGTTTTCTTACCAACGCCTTCGCCAAAGAGTGCGTCAAGCATTTCACGAATAAACGCATGGACTTCCTGAGCTTGCTCCGGGGTTGCAACTTTACCGGTTCCGATGGCCCAAACAGGTTCATAAGCTATTACCAACTGCTTCATATTGGCAGGAGTCAGATTCTTCAGGTCCCATTCTATCTGGTTCAAAACGATATCTCGCGTAAGCTTTTGTTTACGATGCTCTAAGGTCTCACCTACGCAGTGAATCACTTTCAGCTTATTATCCAGTGCCAGCTTTATCTTTTTCGCTAACATTCCGGCATCTTCTTTAAAGAAAGCACGGCGTTCAGAGTGTCCAACCAACGTGTATTTTGCACCGGCATTCTTCACCATCTTGGCTGAGACTTCACCGGTTATCGCACCTTCGGCTTCCCAGGCGATGTTCTGAGCACCAGTAAGCAGCTTACTTCCCTTGGCAGATTCAGCGACTTTTGCCAAAGCGGTTGCGGGTGGACAGATAATAACACGAGTTTGCGCAGGTGGCTTCTTTTCCATCCTGCCAAGTAATTGCTTCGTCAGCCGCACACCTTCCGGAATCGTCTTGTGCATCTTCCAGTTTCCGGCTATGATTTTTTGAGCCATTTCTACTCCTTGTAAAATGTCGGTGATACAAATGTCTATTTTTCGGTTAGCGCGGCTACGCCTGGAAGCGTTTTACCTTCGAGAAATTCCAGGGATGCCCCACCTCCGGTAGACACATGCGACAAGCGATCTTCCAGGTTAAATTTTTTCACTGCTGCTGCAGAGTCTCCGCCTCCGACAATAGTGGTTGCGCCTTTATCGGTTATCTCAGCTAAAAAATGGGCTATAGATTCGGTCCCTTTCGCAAAATCCGGAATTTCGAAAACGCCCATCGGGCCGTTCCAGACAATCGTCTTTGCCGTTGAGAGAATCTCTTTAAAGCGTTCGATGGATTTTGGGCCGATATCCACACCAATGCGATCAGCAGGAAATTCGTGAACGGCTACAGCTTTTGTATCCGCACCTTCTTCGAATCGATCGGCAGCAAGCACATCAACCGGCAATTCCAGAGACGTGCTACTATCCTGTGATTTTGCCAGAATACTCTTTGCCATATCCAAGCGCTCAACTTCAAGCAGCGATTTACCAATTTCCCAACCATGCGCTTTATAAAATGTAAAAATCATACCGCCGCCAATCACCAACGCGTCTGTCTTGCCAAGCAGATGTTCAATTACATCAATCTTACCAGAGATTTTTGCTCCCCCGAGAATAGCAACAAACGGTCGCTGCGGGTTTTCCAAAGCTTCGCCCAAATACTTTAGTTCTTTCTGCATCAGATATCCCGCGGCGCAGGTATCAAAATGAGTCGTAACGCCTGCGGTTGAGGCATGGGCGCGGTGAGCTGTGCCAAAAGCATCGTTCACATAGCAATCGCAGCCTTCAGCCAGCTGTTTAGCAAAAGAAGCATCATTTGACGTTTCACCAGCGTGAAAGCGTAGGTTTTCCAGCAGTAACACATCGCCATCCTGCAGCGTCTTTTTTAGTGCCAGCACATCACTGCCAACACAATCATTGGCAAAACGAACCTGCCGATCCAACAGCATCGCCAGATGTTCAGCAACAGGCTGCAGGGAATAAGCTGCATCTTTTTTTCCCTTGGGTCGTCCCAGATGAGAACAAAGAACGGCGCGCCCACCATCGGCAATAATTTTTTGAATAGACGGCAAAGCAGCGCGAATGCGCAAATCATCGGTAATAGTTCCGTCATCATCTAGTGGAACGTTGAAATCTACGCGCATCAGCACGCTTTTTCCACGCAGGTTTAAATCGTCAATAGACATTTTGGCCATTGCAAGTTCCCCGGCTGTGTTTTTCATAAGCTTTCCCGAAGGTGAATAATCCACCTTCGGGAAAGAAACTATAGAAGTAAGTGAGAAGAGTGGTTTACAGTGATGCCATCTTTTTCAAAATGTCTACTGTACGCTTGGAGTATCCCCACTCATTATCGTACCAAGTAACAATTTTCAGTAAATTTCCACCCATTACTTTGGTAGAAAGTGCGTCAATGATACTGGAATGTGGATTGTCGATAATATCAGTCGAAACGATCGGGTCTTCACATACTTCAAGAACACCTTTCATCGGTCCGCTGGCGGCCTTTTTCAGCGCATTATTTACTTCTTCGGCAGTCACATCTTTATCCAGCTCGGCAACCAGGTCTACCAAAGAGCCGTCTGCTACCGGTACACGCATTGCCATTCCATCCAGCTTGCCTTTCAAATCCGGAATAACCAGACCTACCGCTTTTGCAGCACCCGTTGTGGTAGGAATAATATTCTGAGCTGCAGCACGGGCACGACGCAGGTCTTTGTGTGGTGCATCCAAAGTATGCTGATCATTTGTGTATCCGTGAATCGTTGTCATCCAGCCGCGGCGAATACCAAAAGTATCATTCAAAACCTTTGCCATCGGGGCCAGGCAGTTTGTGGTACATGACGCGTTCGAAACCAGCTTGTGTTCAGGTTTCAAGATCTCGTCGTTCACACCCAGTACAACCGTTGCATCCATTTCATCTTTTGCGGGGGCAGAAAGCAGCACTTTCTTTGCACCAGCTTCCAAATGCAGACTCATCCCCTTGCGGTTGGCGAACACACCAGTCGCTTCAATAACAACGTCGATATTCATTTCTTTCCACGGCAGCTGCAGCGGGTCGCGCTCGGTGAACATCTTAACGCGACGGTCACCCGCGATGAGCGTATCTCCATCCAGCGAGACCGGAACGGGATAACGACCATGAATAGAGTCATACTTCAACAGGTGAGTCATTGTCTTATTATCAGCAAGATCGTTAAGAGCAACAATCTCAATATCTGAATCATTTTGCATTGCCTTGAAAGCAAGGCGCCCAATTCTTCCGAATCCGTTAATTGCTACGCGAATAGACATATGTTTCCCCTTTACAGGATGAAGGTAATTGTTCGTTTTATTAAAGATTTTAGTATTGTTTTGTCAGTAATAATTCCATTACAAATGCGTTCATAAGGAACTTAAAAAGAAGTTATCAATATATCTACTATGCAATTTTTTTGCAAGCCGGATTAGTGAATTTTGCTTGATTATGCCCCTACATTCAGGTTAAGTTATTTCTTCTCAACAAGTAGAGTCTCATAAGCCGCAAAGATAATTTTTACTTTAAAAAATGGATAATGTGACTCATAACGGATTATCCAGCAGGTAAATTCACCATATTTATCTCCGATACGCTTAGAAAAGGTATCACTTAATGCAATCTGACAAATCGGAACGGTAAACGGATCTTAAATTCCTGCTGTAAAGTTCATTTTAAGCACGCCGACTATTTAACAGGATCGGTAAAAATGTCCGAAAGATTACTTTGCCCGATCCAAAAGCAGTATTTATTATGAAGAAGAACGTCTTAATGTGGCAAGGTAGTCACAAACTGTCGGCGATGGAGCGGAGCGGCAAGACGGTATTGACATATGCTACCCATTTCAGGAGGTTTTCAATGCGCCTTTTTTTCGTCGCAACTCTATTAATTTTCCTTTCTGCCTGCAGCTCTAAAACGGTAAAAGAGAATATCCCCGAAGAGCAGGTTCCAACAAGTCTACTTGAATTGGGTGATACATACTACTCCGAAGGAAGCTACGAAAATGCTTTTCGCGCTTATGGGAGTATTTATAACAACTATCCCACCAGTCGTGAATATATTGATGCCGCTATCGGTTTGAGTAAGACCTACGGCAAGCTGGAAAACTATGAGAAGGAATTTGACATTCTCTACTCATTACTGCGTGAAAATCTGATTCCTTCAAAAGTGCCCCACGTTTACAATGCCATCGCCGAGTTTTATGAGGAAAGCGCCGGTATATCCGAGCAGCTTACCGGTGAAGGATCAGGAGATTATCTTACGGCAATAAACTATTTTGATAAAGCAATCAAATATCCAAATAGTGAAGACCTTTCCGCAAAGGGATATGCGCAGTTTAAGATTGGTCAGGTTCATGAGAGGCTAAGAAACTACAATGAAGCAATTACCGCCTACAAAGGCACTATGAGCACCTACAGCGAAACCGAATGGGCAAATAAAGCAGAAGAGAACATCGCTTCTATTGAGGATCGTGTTCGCATGCGCAGAGAGTTCGAACAAGACGGTCTGCTACCGACCAGTGAGACTCCGATGAGCACCAACGGCAGCATGGAAGAGGCCATGGCTGAAGGTGAGACTAACGGCAAAGAAGCGATGAGCAATTTGGTCCCGCAAACAGAGGACGTGTTGCAAGACAGCACGATGACGCCTTCTGTGCCCGATAGTACCTCAGAAATAAAGTAACCCCCCTTCGCCTGCTGTGTGTCCAATATGCAGCAGGCAAATTGAAAGACTATCAATGGAATTAACACCGCAATTTCTGGAAAAGCTTCCAAAGACAGATTTACATGTACACCTCGATGGATGCCTGCGCATCCCCACTCTTATCGACCTTGCTGCCAAACAAAACGTCGAGCTGCCTTCGACAAACCCAAAGGCTCTGGCCAAATATGTAATGACTGGCAAGAACTGTAAAAACCTCGGTGAGTATTTGCAGGGTTTCGACATCACGTTGTCCGTTTTACAGGAAGCCGAGGCACTCTACCGGGTTGCCTACGAGCTGGCAGAAGACGCGGCAAAAGAGAACGTTTGGTATATGGAGGTTCGCTACTCCCCCATCCTGCATACGCAAAAAGGAATGAGCCTCACAACTATTGTGGATGCCGTTTTGCAGGGATTGGCAGATGCTGAAAAGGCCTTCAATATTAAAACCGGCGTAATAATCTGCGGCATGCGGAACATCAACCCGGAGACCTCTCTAATGCTCGCAGAACTGGCCGTCGCATATAAAAATCGCGGTGTGGTGGCTTTTGACCTCGCCGGACAGGAAGAAAGCTATCCCGCCAAGGACCACAAGGAAGCCTATTATCTGATTCGCAATAACAATATCAATACAACCGCTCATGCCGGAGAAGCTTTTGGCGCGGAGAGTATTCATCAGGCGATTCACTACTGCGGTGCACATCGTATTGGACATGGAACCCGTTTATTTGAGAATGGCGACTTGTTGAACTACTGTAACGATCATCGTATTCCGCTCGAGATTTGCTTGCTCAGCAACATTCAAACCGGCGCCTCCCCTTCTCTGGAAAGACATCCGCTAAAATTGTATTACAATTACGGATTGCGCGTCTGCATCAACACCGACAATCGCCTTATATCAGATACCACAGTGAGCAATGAGTATTATCTTGCTGCCAAACATCTTGGTTTTCAACTGGACGATATCAAGAATATTATTATTGATGGATTTAAAAGCGCTTTCCTGCCGAAGAGAACCCGCTCGGTATTGCTTCAGCAAGTAACAACTGAGCTGGCAAAATACTAGCCCTTTTCCAAACATCTATCGCGAACAAAAAAAGAGCCTGCTCAAAATGAACAGGCTCTTTTTAATTCGCAATAATGCTGCGGCAGTTTATGCTCCACCACTACCGTGGCATTTTTTATATTTCTTTCCGCTTCCACATGGACACGGATCATTTCTTCCAACTTTCTTGTCTGCTCTTATGGGCTGTTTGGCACCTCCGGCTCTCGATTCGCCTTCCTGGGGTGTTCCCGGTGGTCGCTGTGTCTGTGCAGGCGCATTGAAGCCCATATTGGTTGCATCTTTATGCTGCGTAACCATACGCGACGGTGTTCCGCGACGGCGGTCGCGGCGATCTTGCGGTGCTTCAACAAACTGTGTTCGCCAAAGCACTTCCAAAATCTTCTGATTGATATTGTCATTGAGATCCAGAAACATTTCGTAGGACTCGCGCTTATACTCAATAAGCGGATCTTTCTGACCATAGGCACGCAGGCCAATTCCCTCTTTCAGCATATCCATTTGATGAAGGTGGTCTTTCCAGAGGTCATCAATTACACGAAGTGTAATATGTTTCTCAAAGTCGCGCAGCAGGTCTTCTCCAACCTTTTCCTGCTTATAGTCGCGAATCTTAAACGCTTCTTCCAGAATATAATCGCGCAGCTCCTCCGGCCCCGTTTCCATCAGCTTATCTTCGCCAAGGGTATTGAGGTCAATCATCAGAGTTCTGACCAGCATGTCGTTTAGGCCTTCAAAGTCCCAGTCGGAATGCCCACGCTTTTCACTGAGGAATATCTCGAACTGAGCTTCTATAAAGTCTTCCAGCAGCTCACTCACTTTTTCACGATCGTTCAGACCTTTAAGTGCACTACGACGGCGCTCATAGATAACCTCACGCTGCTTGTTCATCACATCATCGTATTCAAGCAGGTGCTTACGAATACCAAAGTTTTGTCCCTCTACGCGCTTCTGGGCACGTTCAACTGCTTTGGTAACCATGGAGTGGCTGATAACTTCACCCTCCTCTGCACCAAGGCGATCCATCACCTTAATCATACGATCGGAGCCAAACAGTCGCATCAGATCATCTTCCAGGGAAAGGAAGAATCGGCTGGATCCGGGGTCGCCCTGACGACCGGCACGTCCGCGTAACTGGCGGTCGATACGTCGTGCTTCATGACGCTCTGTGCCGATAATCTGCAGGCCAAAGGGCGCTTCCTCAGCACCTGTTCCATCGGTATCGAGTTCACCACGGACACCCGTTCCCAGCTTAATGTCCGTTCCACGACCAGCCATGTTGGTAGCGATTGTTACCGCTCCCGGCTGACCGGCCTTCTGAACAATCTCGGCTTCCTGCTTGTGATACTTGGCGTTTAGCACGTGGTGCGGCACGCGGCGCCTCTTCAGCATACGGCTAAGCACCTCAGACACTTCAACCGTAATGGTACCGACCAATACCGGCCGTCCAAGCTTATGCAGTCGTTCGACTTCATCGACAACAGCATTGTATTTTTCGCGCTTTGTACGATAGATAAAGTCTTCATTATCTGCTCTGGCAATCGGCACATTGGTTGGAATAACAACCACGTCCAATTTATAAATATCCCAGAACTCATTTGCTTCCGTTTCAGCCGTTCCGGTCATTCCGGCCAGCTTGTCGTACAATCGGAAGTAGTTCTGTAGTGTAATCGTGGCCAGAGTTTGAGTCTCATTCTCGACTTTTACATTTTCTTTCGCTTCCAGCGCCTGATGCAGCCCGTCACTAAAGCGGCGGCCATACATAATGCGACCGGTGAACTCATCTACGATCAGAACTTTGCCTTCTTGAACCACATAAGTAATATCTTTTTCGAAAAGCGTATAAGCCTTCAAAAGCTGTGATATATTGTGAAGTTTTTCATTCTTTCGGGCATATTCAATCTGTAGTTCATTCTTTTGCTCGCGACGCTGCTCTTCGCTAAGCTCCTCATCTCCTTCAATTCGACTGAACTCTTCCGGCAAATCGGGAAGAATAAACTCTGATGAATCGTTTGGAGACAGTTCTTCACGTCCCTTATCCGTAAGGTCAGCAATATTGCGCTTCTCATCTACACTGTAATACAGTTCTTCATCAACTTCATGCAAACGCTTGTCGCGAATAAAGGCATTCTCTACTTCAAACACCAGCTTCTGCACACCTTCCTGCTGATACAGTTTGCGCAGGCGATTGTTTTTCGGAGCGCCACGTTGTGCGATAAGAAGCTTTAAACCAGCTTCTTCTAACTCATCCTGCTCCAGAAGCTTCTCGCCGTCGGCGATCAGTTCAGTTACATAGCGATTTTGCAGCCTTACCAGCTTATCGACAATCGGCTTTACAATGTTGTAGTTTTCATGTGAGGAATGTTCAACGGCACCAGAAATAATCAGCGGTGTTCGCGCTTCATCAATCAGTACGCTGTCGACCTCATCAATAATACAATAGTTATGGCCACGGACCTGAGACATCAGTTCTTCTGAGCCTGCCATATTATCGCGCAGGTAATCAAAGCCGAACTCGTTATTGGTTCCATAGGTAATGTCGCTCATATACGCTTCACGACGTTTCGACGGCTCCATGTTATTTAGGATAATACCAACGGTTAGGCCAAGAAATTCGAAGATTGGTCGCATCCATTCAGCATCTCGCTGAGCAAGATAATCGTTCACGGTAATGAGGTGCGCACCTTCACCGGAAAGCGCATTTAAATAGAGCGGCAGCGTGGCTACCAGCGTTTTACCTTCTCCCGTTGCCATCTCGGCGATCTTTCCCTGATGTAAAACGATACCGCCGATTAGCTGCACATCGAAGTGCACCATTTCCCAGACGGTTTCCTTACCGGCCACCATAAAGGACTTACCGCAAAGGCGACGAGCGGTTTCTTTGACGGCTGCAAATGCCTCGGGCAGAATATCATCAAGAGTTTCGCCTTCTTCCAGGCGTCCGCGGAACTCGGGTGTTTTTGCTTGTAGTTCTTCATCGCTCAGGTTGGCATAAGACGCGAAGTGTTCATTGATTTCATCAATAAGACCGTCCATTTTACGGACTTCGCGGTCATTTTTACTACCAAATACTTTCTTAAAAAGCTGTGTTACCATGTTTTCCTCTATTGATTCGGGAGAATATCTCCCTGCATACTAATTTTCGTCTGGCACTCACCAATACCTTAGATGAGATTGCGTAAATCAAGTTACAAAAATAGGCTTTTAGGGATGAGTACGCAATACTTTTCTTGGGTAGAAAAGACTATTGCCCCGCGAATAGACGCATAGCGAGAAAGGACGGAAGTTGGCTGTCGATTATTTGCTGATAGGTAGTTTCAACCGGATATTCGAGACGAACATAGCGCAATGAAGTGGTATCGCTGTCATAGATTACAAAGCAGGAACGCGGGTCTCCATCGCGTGGCTGTCCGATGCTTCCCACATTGACGATATAGCGATCCTTGCTCAGATCTAACGTAATATCCTCCTCATCCATAACGCCTTCGTTATAAGAGAAGATAACCGGAATATGCGAATGTCCTATAAAAGCAACTTTTTGTTTGATAGCGTCCAGATTGCGACGAGCGTCTTCTGCAGAGAAAATATAGTGCCATTCTTTGGGCTGAACCGGCGTTGCATGCACAAACATGGCATCGCCAGCAGTGGAAATAAACGGCATATTTTCGAGATAGGATTTATTGTACTGCGTCATCGTGCGACGCGTCCAGAGAACAGCGTCGCGTGCATATTGATTGAAGTGATTAACATCGGTTAGGCCAAGAACGGCATGGTCGTGATTTCCCATCAAGCACACATCGGTGTGCTCTTTAACGAGTTCAACGCATTCATTTGGCTTTGGGCCATAACCTACAACATCTCCCAGGCAAATAATACTGGATACTTCTTCCGATTCTAGATGAGTTAATACATTCTTGAGCGCTTCAACATTGCCGTGAATATCGGAGATAATGGCATATTTCACTAGGTATTGCCTTTTTGCTGGGGTTGCTTTTTGCGGTTGAGGGCGACCTTTACAGGGATATTTTTCAGCAACTTATTGTCGGCTTTTAGTTCTTTGTAGATGGAATCGAGGATGCCATTCACAAATTTCCGACTCTTCAAGTTACTAAAATCCTTACTGATTTCCAATGCTTCATTAATGGTCACTTCCACGGGGATGTCTGGAAAATGGATCATTTCGCAAAGTGCCATACGGATCAATACACGATCCAACACAGCAACGCGCTGATAATCCCAGTTACGGAGATGCTTCTTGATGAGATCATTTAGCTCATCTTCGTGTTCCGTTGTAATAACTGCGAGATCCATGGTAAACGGGATAACCCGTTCCTCGAGGCTTTCGGACACCTTCGAAGCCACATCCCTGATATTTTCACGCAAAAAATCATTGGTGAAAAGAATTTGCAAGGCCGTCCTGCGTGCCAATCGACGAGAGAGCATTACGTTGTCCTCTAGCTGCTTAAAATCCGTTTATCCAGCACTTTACTGAACTTTTGAACGCGGGGTCGTGCGCTTAATCAATACAATTGATATAGCGTTCAGAATTAACTGAATAAGACGCCCGGATCTCCGGATGCATTGAATACGATTTCATCACTCCGCATACGTCCCGCATGCCGCAATGGGGTTGCCAATCAACCGATTATGTCATTAATCAAAGAACAGAAAATCTTTATTTGCCTGTTTATCGAACCAGGCGCTGCTGCCCTCATCCCAAAATAAAGGGATGGAAGTTAGCCGATTTAAACTGTAAATCCAATACGAATGTAATTATGCAGTTGCTTCAACAACAACGGCTACTGCTTCTCCCCCACCAATACAAAGGGTAGCTAATCCACGTTTTGCGCCAGTGCGCTGCATGTTGTGTAGTAGCGTGGTAAAAATACGCGCACCACTTGCACCAATCGGATGTCCAATAGCGATGGCACCACCACTCGGATTCACCTTCGCCGGATCGATTTTCAGCGATGTATTTGCAGCCATGGTCACTACTGCAAAAGCTTCATTGATTTCGAAGAGATCAATATCATCAACCGACAGGTCATTACGCTTCAAAACCGTTTGCATTGCGTCTACCGGTGCGGTAGTAAACCATTCGGGCTCCTTCGAGGCCGTGCTGTATCCTACGATGCGGGCAATTGGCGTCAGGTTTAGTTTCTCTGCCGTCTCGGCTGCCATAACCACAATTGCCGACGCACCATCATTAATTGTTGAGGCATTCGCCGCAGTAATGGTGCCTTCCTTGTCGAACACCGGACGAAGGGAAGGAATCTTCTCAAACTTAACACGTGCCGGTTCTTCATCGGTATCAACAACGGTATCGCCTTTGCGTCCCTTAATAACAACCGGAACGATTTCTTCAGTAAAATGGCCGCTTTCCTGTGCAGCTTGCGCCCGCTTATAGCTGGCAGTAGCAAACTCATCTTGTGCTTCACGGCTAAATTCATATTTGCTTGCGCACATTTCAGCAGCATTTCCCATGTGGAAATCGTTATAGACATCCCAAAGGCCATCGCGGATCATACTGTCGACTACCTCATTGTGCCCCATACGATAGCCAAAACGTGCCTTCTCGAGTAAATAAGGTGCATTGCTCATGCTTTCCATACCACCGGCAATAACGACATCGGCATCGCCAATGGCAATGGCCTGGCTGGCCAGCATTACAGCTTTCAATCCAGAGCCACACATTTTATTAATAGTCAAACAGCTCACGCTCTTTGGGAGACCGGCATAAATTGCAGCCTGGCGCGCGGGAGCCTGTCCAAGACCGGCAGCGAGCACATTTCCCATAATCACCTTATCTACAGCTTCCGGCTTCACACCAGCTTTTTCGAGAGCACCCTTTATGGCAATACTGCCCAGTTCCGGTGCGCGTACAGAGGATAATGTTCCACCATAACTACCTACCGGCGTACGGACGGCGGAAACTATAACAACGTCACGAATAGATTTACTCATTCGTCTTCTCCTGATGTATTTTTATTATGTTCATCATATGCTAAAATTATATCGCGGACTAATCGGTGTCGCACGACATCGGCGCGATCGAGGTGAATAAATTCGATGCCGTCAATATTGCGCAGGATATCCAGGATCTCAATTAACCCGGACACCATTCTTGGAGGAAGGTCAATTTGGGTGGCGTCACCAGTAACGATAGCTTTGGAATTCACCCCCAAACGCGTCAGGAACATCTTCATCTGCATTGAGGTGGCGTTCTGCGATTCATCCAGAATAACAAAGGAATTGTTGATGGTGCGTCCACGCATGTACGCCAGCGGAATCACTTCAATAATCCCCTGTTCCATATATTTTTTCACCATTTCGCGGGGCATCATATCGCCGATAGCATCGTAGAGTGGTCTCAGATAAGGGTCGATTTTCTCTTTAAAGTCTCCCGGTAAAAAACCCAGGCTCTCCCCCGCTTCTACCGCCGGACGCGCCAAGACAATCTTTTTAACGCGTTTTTCCTTTAATGCAGCTACAGCAAGTGCAACGGTCATATAGGTTTTACCCGTTCCGGCAGGACCAACAACTACCACAAGATCATTTTTCCTACTGGCCTGAACAATCCGATGCTGTCCCTTGGTACGTGGTTTTACATAGCCGTTTTTTGTGAACAGGACGACTTCATCCAGTTCATTTGCTGCATTCTCGCGTTCCGAACTTCCTTCCGGTGCGCTGCCAACAACATCTGATTTTACAATGTGTATTAACGTTTCAATATCTTCGCGAATCAGCTGTCCGTTTTTATTGGCAATAAAGGTGAGTTCGCTAAGAATATTTTCTACCTGATTGGCTTCTTCCTGCGGACCACGAATTTTCAGCTGGTCTCCGCGGGCAATTAATTGAACCGGGAAGTGACGCTCAATCAGCTTTAAAAACTGATCGCCAATACCGTAGAGCACAATCGGATCCACTTTATCGACGGTAAAAAGAATTTCAAACTGTTCTGAATCTGTATTCATACGCTCCTTGAGTATTAGAACCAGCATAAACATAAAAAGGCTCTTGGCAAAAGCCAAGAGCCTTTTTAAGAATTAAAAATGTCAGACGCGATTAACGGCCGGGAATCTTCAGCAGAGTATGCGGATAAATCAGATTCGGATCGGTACCGATAAGGTCTTTATTGGCTTCATAAATCGACTGCCAGCGGAATGCACTGCCATAGCCTTTAGCGATGCTGGTTAGAGCTTCACCACGAGCAACGACATGTTCACCTATTCCAGCCTGACGAACAATACGGAATACCTGACGCGGATAGATTAGATCGGGATCTTTGATCTGCTCGCGGTTAGCGGTATAAATTCTCATCCAGGCATAAGGATCACCGAAGGTTTCCTGACGACCGGCAATTTTCCAGAGGTAATCGCCACGAACAACTTCGTAACGGCCAGCTGCAGAAGGCTGTCCTTTTTGCTCAGCTTGATCGATAAGTCCCTGAATGCGCTGAATAGCAGCATACGGGTCGGGACCAAGGCTAATTTTGCTTTTCTGTAGCTCGGCGAGACGGTCTTTAAAACCCTGTAGCTCTGCGCGACGGCTATAGATTTCTTCCGGCGAAAGTGCCAAGAAGCCTTTTACATCATTTTCAAGAGCGGTCAATTCTGCCATGTAGGCTTCGTAACCTGCTTTATCAGTGCCAAGTGCAGCATAAATGGCTTCCCATTCTGCATCAGTGGCGGCCATTGCTTCATCAATTGCGGTCTGTGCTGCTGCTTTGGCGGCATCACATTCTGCAATAGAGGCAGTGGCATCGGCAAGTTTCTTCTGCCATTTTGCTAACTCGGCAGTGTACTCTTCCATCTTCATTTCTTCATAATTATAGCTGTATTGCTGGCCAAACGCACTTGAGGCGAATAGCAAAACCAGCAAACAGGTCGTTACGGAAAATGCTTTAAACATCATCATCTGTCTCCAATTGGTTTGCTATTATTATTCACCTTGCCAAGACGAAAGGCGTTCCATCATAGCAGCTTTTTCATCTTTTACGCGCTGTAGTTCAGCTTGCGTATTAGACAGCTTGCTATCCAAGGCCGATTTTTCACTATTGCAATCTGCAACTTTTTGTTCTGCGGAGAGAGCCGCAGACCGTGCTTCTTCCATTGCGCGGATTTGATCTTCATTAGGATGACTCGTACATCCTGATGCGAAGATCAGCGCAGCAGCGGAAACAGCCATCACTACGGTATTCATTTTTTTAGCCAAAGCCATCTCGTGGCCTCCTCTGGATTAGATTATTGGCAAAAAAATAACGAAAATAGCCCATAGTTGTCAAGGGCTAAAACGATAAATTTAGGTTATTTATAAAATTTATCGCAAATAAGGCCCAAAAACCAAGAACCGACATTCATTATCCTTCAACCATCCTATTTAATATACTTATTTCTTATCGCTGATTTTAATACCAAGCTCCTTTAACTGCTGCTCATCAGCCGGTCCGGGGGTGTTTTCCATAAGCCCTACAGCACTTGCTGTTTTCGGAAACGCAATGACGTCGCGAATGGAATTGGCATTCGCCATCAGCATAACCAACCGATCGAAACCAAAGGCCACACCGCCATGAGGCGGAGCACCATACTCAAGTGCTTCGAGAAGAAAGCCGAACTTCAGCTCAGACTCCTCTTTGCCCATTTTCAATGCGGAAAACACCTGCTGCTGAATCTCGCGGGTATGAATACGAATACTTCCTCCGGCAATTTCATTACCGTTGTAGATTAGATCGTAGGCACGTGCCAGTACCTCACCCGGATTGCTTTCCAGAATATCCATGTGCTCCAGCTTCGGGGAGGTAAACGGATGATGGCGTGCGACGTAGCGTTCCTCATCTTCACTATATTCAAACATCGGAAAGTCGATTGTCCAATGCAAACTATGTGCAGATTCATCGATCAACTCAAGCTGCTTTGCCAGACGATTGCGCAGGAATCCGAGAAGTGTAAGCGTGGTTTCACTGGCTACATTGGCAACAACCAGAAGTAAGGCATTGTTTTTCAATCCTAACTGTTCGGTAAGCGCCTTGCGTTCTTCTTCGGTAACAAACTTGCTGATACCGCTTTCAAACTGACCTTCCTTATACTTGATAAAGGCCAGGCCACCGGCTCCCAACGACCGCATGTACTCCGTCAGATCGTCAATTTGTTTACGCGAGAAATCGGCAGCTTCTTCCACAACCAGAGCACCAATACGTCCACCGGCATCGAGAACGCTGCGAAAAACCTTAAACTCGGTCGACTTAAATATATCGTTCAGGTGTTGAATTTCGAGACCAAAGCGAGTATCTGGCTTATCGGAGCCAAAGCGTTCCATACATTCCTTATACGTAAGACGCGGCAGCGGCATTTCCAGCTCTACATCCAGCACATCTTTAAAGAGTTGCCCCATAAAGCGTTCGACCACATCGATAATGTCTTCTTCATCTACAAATGACATTTCTACGTCAATCTGAGTGAATTCCGGTTGCCGATCGCTTCGCAGATCCTCATCGCGAAAGCACTTTACAACCTGAAAATATCGATCGAGCCCGGCCATCATCAGAATCTGCTTATAGGTTTGCGGAGACTGCGGCAGTGCAAAGAATTGACCGTGCTGAAGTCTGGCAGGAACGAGAAAGTCACGCGCACCTTCCGGCGTGCTTTTGGTAAGAATCGGCGTTTCTATTTCAAGAAAGCCTTCATCCGAGAAAAATCGTCTGCTGGCCTGAGCAATGCGATGACGATAGACCATCATATCGCGCAGGCGCTCGCGGCGAAGATCGAGATAGCGATATTTCAAGCGCAGATCTTCAGATGCCTCAACATAGTCCTTTATTTCAAACGGCGGCGTTTTACTGGAGTTTAGGATTTCCAGGTCTTCCGCATAAATTTCAACTTCACCGGTAGCCATATTGCGATTAACATTGTCACCCGGACGTGGCATAACCTTGCCGGAAATAGCAATCACAAATTCTGACCGCAGCTTCTTACTACGCTCATAGACGTCCTTTTCACTGGGCGAGAACATTACCTGAACGATGCCATAGCGATCGCGTAAATCAATAAAAAATACGCCACCAAGGTCTCGCCAGTTACTAACCCAGCCGCTGACAACAACATTTGTTTCTTTCTGTTCCAGCGTCACTTTGCCGCAATAGTGTGTGCGCTTGAGTCTCATAGAATCTCCTGAATGGAATTTTGTCTGAAGCCGCAAAATATACATGCCACAAGGCGGGCAATCAAGTGTAAAGTTCTTACGAGTAGATTTAGCAAAAAAAAAGAGAACCTGTTGCACAGGCTCTCTTTTTATATACCAAAGATGGAGAATTCTTTTAGAAAATAAAAGGCACGCGAATTTTAACCGGTCCGCCATCATCGACAGCACCAAAGCGCCAGCGTTTAATGTTGCGAACAATACAGGATTCAAGCCTCTTATCGCCCAAGCTGGAGTTCAGAATAGTCGCTTGGTTTACGCGTCCGCGCGGTGCAATAGTGATTTCCAAATCAATACGTCCTTTAAGATTCGGGTTCACCTTAGCTCGCTGCTTGTAACAATATTCGATAGTCGCGCTTTGCTTGTTTATCGCTGCGGTAATCGTCTCGGAGTCACGCGAACCGGCACCTTGAGTGAGACGCACATTCTCGGACTTCAGATTGATCTTACCGCGACGTGAGAAGTTAGAAGAACCGCTGACGGTTTCACCGCTAATCATTCCGTCAATATTCACACCTGTCCCGTCATTACGCTGACCAGAACCTTTGGCTGCACGAGTGCGATCTCCGGGGTCTCCGGCTACGCTAATACCAGACGTTCCTTCGACAACCGCGCCGATATCACCCACGCCTCCGCCTTCCAGGTTCTGAAGCACGTCGTTATACGCGACGTTTCCGGCTCCGGCTCCACCAGCAGACGTTGCAATAGCCAGGATACCCTGATTCGCAACTTCCTGCTGCATCTTGCGAGAGCGTTCTTCAGCAGATGCCTGTGTGCGTTTGCGTCGTTCGACCTTCTGAGTCTGAGACTCTTCAACACGCTCGCGACCTTTATCGCTTACATCGGTTTCTTCTTCCTCTTCAACGGGAGCTTCACCAGATCCCTGCTCATCCTCTGGTTCGGGCTCAGGTTCTTCCGGCATGATGATATCCGTATATACCTTCTGGATAACACGCTCTTTCAGAGCAGTAATCTGATCTTCACTGAGCTGCCAATCCTGCGAGGCAACATAGAAGCCGAATCCGTAAAAGAGCAGGAAACTTAGCAAAAAAATGCTATAGTAGCGCTTGTCGAACGATTCGAACAGATTCCTCTCGAACTCTTTCGGGAATCCGGCCAGTCGAAAGCCACCGGCACCTGGACGTTTTACATTCATTTAATTTTTCCTCTGACTACTGGATAAAATCCTGTTAATACGCTTATTTCTCTCGAATAGTCAATAAGCGTAGCTTGTTGTATTCCGACGAGCCACACGTATATATCACCTTAAACAAGGTTTGAAAGGGTATGGTTTCATCTGCAACAACAATTACTTCATGAGTAAAGGGAATTGCGTAATTAACCTCATTTCGCTTTGCTTCTTCTGCTCGGCGAGCAAGCTCGGTAAACAGAGGCGTTATGATAGCGAGATTCTGATCAATACTGCCAACTTCCATGACCGCTTCATCGGATACCAAAATATTCTCTCTGGTAATCGATACCGTCAGTTCCTTTTCCGGAGACTGTATACTCAGCGAGTAAGGCAGCTTCAAGTCGCTGGAAGGCGAAATAATAGCTCCCGACGTTGAGTACGTCTTCAGCAGGAACAGCAGAATAATGGTCATGGCATCCATCATCGATGTGAGGTTTAGCTCTTCATCGGTGCTGGTTTTGTGCTTTTTAGCTCTTGATGGTACAAATGCCATTCGGTTATTTCCTTATCAATAAAGTCGTGTTAGATAACCTGTCCAATATTTATCTGCGGAAACAGTTCTTGCTCAGTTCCGGTTGAGTCTTCATATACGGTAATGAAGTCAATCAACTTAATAACATGCTTGTATTCAATGTCTGCCTCAGCAGAAATGATTACGCTCTTATCATCGACAAAACCCTTACCTTTAATAGCCTCTTTTATTTCGCCAAGCTTCGTCTGAAGCTCTGCAAAGTCGTAAGAGCCATCGGTATTAATGCCAATGGTTGGGTCGCTTTCCGTACTTGCCTCACCGGTAAGATATCCGGCACGGTTACCAACATAGACACCGTTTTTAGACAGGATTACTGTCAGTTGAAACCGCTTTTCCTTCTCAACCTCTTCGCCCGGAGCGCGGCTATCGCCACTTGTGCTTGCAGGCGGGAGATTCAATTCCCGGACAGACAGTTTTACAAACTCAGCGCTATACAGCAAGATCGGAATCAACACCACCATCAGGTTCATGACGGGCCGAATATCCAACGGGATCTCAGCGATCTTGTTGGTCGAGCGCATGGATGGTTTAAATGCCATAGCTTCTATCCAATCTTAATATTAACGGTTGCCGGTAATTAGGTTAATTAGCTTTACCAGATGCTCATCCATATCGTCGATAATCTGAGCTGTTTTGTTCTGAATTACGTTGTATGCTACAATTGTCGGAATCGCTACTGCCAAACCAAAAATTGTAGTGTTCATCGCGGTCGAAATACCTGAAGCCAACAGTCGAGTCTTCTGGTCGTCCGGAATCTCTGCGCTACCTACAGCGGCAAACGCGATGATCAGACCGTAAATCGTTCCCATCAAACCGGTAAGAGTGGCAATATTGGCAATCATCGAAAGATAATTGGTGCGTCTCTGCAGTTTCGGGATCACTTCCAGTGTGCCTTCATCGACAGCATTCTGGATAGAGCGGAAGTCCAGGCTCTCGCTCTCGGCGACGCGCTTTAGACCAGCCAAAACTACATACGGCAGGGCTTTCTGCTTTCCGGCTTCACAAAGCTCGATAGCGCGCTTAATGTTACCACTGGTTACATACTTGCGAATTTCCATCATAAACTTATCAGAGTTTACGTTAGAGCGAACCATTACGTAGTAAATTCGCTCTGCAGCAATCGCAACAGCAACCACCAGAAAGAACAGGATTAACCACATGAACGCGAAGCCATCCGAAGATGTGCTAAATGACTTAAAAAACTCGTTCCAAAACTGGGTTCCCATAAAAAATTTCTCCTTGGTATTAAACAATCAAATAATGTAATCGTCGGTTAAAATCGCTTCTTATTTATCAGAATTTGGATATCATCAATCGAATTAATCTTGCCGCTTGTATTCGGCGTGAATTTCAGTTCTTCGGATTTGCTTGAGAGTTCGGATGAGAAGCTTTTTTCTACCTTAACCTCGTCGAAATCGATTTTCTTACGCTTGTCGAGAATCTGCACCTGAGGCAGTTCGACGCGCGTATCTACAATTTGCGCTTCAAGTTGAATCACTTGTTGCGGGTTGTTAGCCCGACGGCGCTGCTGCGGTTCTTCCTGAGGCTCCTGTGGTTCCTGGGCAAATAGAACGCCACCACACAGAAGCATAAAAAATCCAATTCTCATTATTGAGTTTATCATCGCTCGTGCCTTTCTAATCGACAATGCGATTTTTATTTAAAGTCACAGTTTTACGTAGCGTAGCTGGATTGATATCGCTTTGCTGCGTCTGACGTATTTTATTAATCGTGTCAGTTATTTCGCCAGGAAGCAGCTTTACGGAAAGGTGGAATTTAAGCCCATATCGCGGCTCCCCATCAAAATCCGTCACAGAAACAGAAATCAGGTTTTCACCTTGCTTCAGAAATTCACTGAACGTTGAGAAGCGAATCACGTCTGCCCGCTCAAATGAATCGTTATCTTTACCATTAATGTAAATGTCATTTATATAGAGGCGGTAGCTGTCGTCACCGGAAACCGCAATATACCCATCAATTGCGTTGTTAGACAGATAAAATCGCTTTCTATAATACGCCGTCAGCGTGTCGCCAGCCAGTGCGGCCATGGCAGAATCGCTTAAGGCACCTGCATCAGGTGGAAACAGAACGGAGTCCTGACCGGAAGCGGACAGGGAATCACTATTCAGTCGATCCTGCATTTCCAGTGGGTTTCCACCAAAACCGCCCGTGCTACCAGAGGCCAGTGAGGCAACCCAAACCGCCTGCGGAGCAACCTGAAGTGAATCGAAAACCGGCGACTTTACGTCAAACGGCAGATCAACCTGAGCTACACGACCTAAACCGGTGTCGATAAACTCTTCCAGGTTCCAACCCGGGCTATATGCCGTAGTTGCTGTCCATGACGTATCGGATTGCACGACCACTTCTTCTTTCGGCAAATCTTCCAGGTAGGTTGCGGGATCGATTTCAACGAGCTTAGCCAGCGTCAGACGAGTCCACACGTTCTCGATTTCAAGTTCTTTACTAATGTCATAGACAAAACCAAAGATCTCTTCAGAGTAGCCTTTCAGCTCAAATGCCTGATCGTCAAAGAAGGTACTACCAAGCTGGTAGTTCTCATTTTGAGTCGAGTCGAAACGCGTGATAAAATACTCACTCTTCGCGGTCGGCAACTCAGCAAGTTTCTGCAGCGTCTCGCCAGCTTCATAACCGAAGTTGAACATAGACTGCTGGGTCGTCTGCTTGGCGTCGTTATTAATATTGTTATCCTGAGCAACCTGCAGTGTCACCTTATACTGATTCATGGCAATCTTCGAGAACTGATTCGTGAAGAACGTCAGCTGCATCAAATAATTGTCCTGGAAATCATAGTAGTCCATGCCATCCTGAGTGCGGCTTTCTTCACCACCCTCAATCAGCTGGTCGAGTGTCGGAACAGATACTTCGTAAATGTCCACAGCCCGCTGGAACAAAGCTTCGTATTCCTGCGCCAGAATGTTGCGAGCCAATAACACTTTACGTTTCGATTCTTCAACGTATTTATTTTCCAGCTTTAACTCTTCCGAGACGGCAATGTTTTTCAGATGTGCCTCAATGGTGGTCTGCACCTGCGGTGCAACCAACTGTTTCAACACCTGATCTTCAAACACCAATGCGCGAATACCGCTATTCGGGTTTTCAACCCGTAGATACTCTGTAACAAAGTCGGAGGACTTTTCAGCAACCTGATATTGAATCAAAGAGATCTTCTCTTTCGCGCGATCATACCACTTCAGCGCAACAGCAGTACTGCTATCTGCTTCAATCTCTTTCTTAACAAGCGCAGAATCCTGTAGCGCGATAAGAGAGTCCACATTGACGGTCTCTTCAGTGCGTACATTAGAGCTATCAAGGCTAATCTCGAGTTTTTCCGCCAGAACCGGCAGATTGATCAGCACGTTTTTATACTCTTCCACAGCGCGGTCATAGGCCGGCACGGCTGCCTTAAAGACACGATCCTCTTCGACCAAACGCTTGTCGCGCGCCAGACTCGGATCGAGTTCCTGATTGGCAATCGCGTTAGCGAATTCTTCATAAGATTCAGCGATGCGATACATGGCTTCAAAGCTGCGAATGGAGCCTAGCCCGATTACACGGGTAAAGGTTTCCTGAACTTCGTCCAGCTTGCTACGCTTCTGATCGAGCAGTTTGCGCAGTTCTTTCTGAGGATAGCCGAGAGAAATAGCTTTGTATTCGGTATAGAGGATTTCACCGAGCTTATAGTTTGCTTCCGCAGAATAAAACAAATTTGGATCGCGACCGGCTCGTGCAAAGTTATTGCTGCGGTCAATAGCCTTATTAAACTCTGCTTTGGCAAGCGTAAAGTCACTCTGATCAAAATAGTATACACCACGGTTGTAGAATGCTTCAACCGTTAGCGGGTCATTTGGGTAGAGCGAGGCAAATTCTTCGTAAATCTGATTGGCGCTGGCCAAATCGTCCAGCTTCAGATAATATTTTGCATTTTCAAACAACAGGTCCTTCGATTCCGGATTAGACGGATAGGACTTGATATAGACGTTGTTCGCACGAATCGCCTCCTGCCAGGCTTCTGCTTTATCGTAGAACAGACTTGCATTAAACAAAGCGTTCTCAGCTTCTTTGGTGCCCGGGAATGTATCGTAAATGCGCTCATTGGTGCGAGCAACATTCAGGAAATCTTCCAATTCTTTATAGTCAGCAGCAATGTTGTTTAGTGCCGGCAATACCTGCTTCGATTCGGTGAAGTTATTCACCAGAAGTTCGTAGGTTTCAATAGCACGGAGCCATTCATCGGCCTGCTCATAATTTCTGGCGCCCTTAAATAAAGAGAGATCGACAAAGGTTACGTACTCAGAGGCTTCCTCATACACGCGGATATATTCTTTCGCGGCATCGAGGTAGCGCTCTTCCTGCTCGAGCTTTTCACCATTTTTATAGATAGACTCACCGATACGGTTTTTAGCAATTTCAACCTGCTCTTGCGGAATATCCGGAGTGGTAAGAATTTTTTTCGCTACTACCTCAGCATCACGATACTGTCCCAAAAAGAAGTAACTGTTCATCAGCGAGATTAAGCCAATGCTTTTCTGCTGGGCACCCGGGAATTTCGTGACCATGGTTTTGTAGTATTTCTTCGCGAGATCGAACTGTCGGTGATTGTAATACAGTGCACCGGCAGCAGCCAGAACAGAAGGTGTTTCCGGAGAATCCGGGAACAGCTTAATGAAGTTGTCGTAGGCTTCAGCAAGCAAGTTTTCTTCCTGAGAAAGATCTTTCGAAGGAAGGCGATTCGCCAGCTGATCTCCGGCAAGAATCGTCGGATCATCAGCGGCACGGGCAATTTTAACCAGCGTATCGGCGGCGTTAATTGCGTTTACTGCGGCATCGAGCTGATGATTGGTTTCCAGATAGTCATTACTTACACGTATGTATTCAGTAAATGCTTCTTCGAAGCGGCTCAGCTTCGTATCGAGTACAAAAGCCAACGCCCAGTTAATCTCGTAAGCATTTTCATCTGTCGGATAATTCTCCAGATAGCGATTACAAAGGTTTACAAACTCTTCATAGTTCGCCACAGCCGATTCTCCTTCGCTCTCGCGCTCGGAAGAAACGGTGAACAAATAGTTAATATTTGTGCGGAAGGCTTCCTCGGTAATACGATAGGCTTCGTCCAGGGCTGCAATTCGGCCTTGAATGTTGCGCTGCTCAAGCTGCGCATACCACTCGGATTTCGGATTATAGCTTTCGAACAGCATCTTACGTTCATCAAAGGCGCGCACATACTGCTCATCAGCGATAAACGCATCGGCAATCTTTTTCTGCACACGCGGAGCATAAGCATGACCCGGATACATATCCAGCAGCTGGGAATAAGCGCTGATTGCCTCATCCCACTTGGTGATCTTCGCGTAGCGATCTCCCATGTTCTCCATAACATCAATCCCGAACTGTGGTCTATCGAGCTTCTCGATAAAACCTCGGGCATTATCTACACCGCTTTTTTTGTAGTTCGGGTCGATAAACGATGCTGCAATAAATTGCAAAGCTTCCGGCTTTACGTCTGCACGAACAATCTCACCGGTAGGGTCAAGCTCCTTCAGCTTATCTATGTCTTGCACAACCGCCATAAAGTGAATAATGGCATCGGTATAATAATCCGGGTTTTCACCGGCAAGTCGATAGAAACTCCAGCCCAGCTTATAAAGGGCTTCGTCGTAACGTGGAGAATCTTTGTATTCCAACACGTTCTTGTAGAGCTGGATCGCTTTGTTCAGCTTCAGGATTGTGGTAGAAAGACTATCGCCGGGCTCGGGATAGAAAAAACTTTCTGCAAGCTTCATATAGGCTTCCGGAGCATATTTACTCTCCGGATATTCATCGATAATCGTCTGGAAGATCTGACGCGACGCCACAGTCTCTTCCATTTCCTCAAGAAGATATGCTTTATTGTAATACGCATCATCTACCAGGTCCGACTCGGGAAAGTTCTTGATAATAAGATCGTAGATTGCAATAGCCTTCTCGTAATTCTGCTTTGGCTGCAGCGGTTCCGCCGGGGAGACAGATAGCTCTCCACCGTCAAAGGCTTTTTGCTGGCGTTCGTATTCAAGATACTTCTCGTCGTATTCGTCGAAGCGACGCTCAAACTCGAGATCTTCTTCTTCGATATAATATTCAGCAACGCGAATGAGGATTTTATCCTGATTCGAGTTTTCTTCTTTGGTTTTACCAAGAAACTCACGCGTCACGTCTACACCGCGCTCACGAATTTTTTCCTGGCTATCCAGTAATTTTTCACGCTCACCAGCAAGGATCTTTCGAATTTTAACCAGATCCTCTACCGAGTAGATATTGAGACTGGAATCTCCCAAAAATTCTTCCTGAGCCTGTGTAAAATTTACGCACAGAGCACTCAGGATAAAGGCTCCTATCAAGGTCAGCCGGATTTTCTTCAGCATCATATTCATAATTTCAGCACTTCCGGGTTAGCGGTTCTCCTCTTCCGTTTCCGATTCCCGCGTATCAAAATACGACTCGCGGAAGGAACGCTCGCGTTCAGCACGCAGCCTGGCCCGCTCTTCACGACGTGCTTTCATCGTCATGAAACGGATTTCGGCTTCGATCTTCTTGATCTTGCTTTCGATAACCTCTTTACGGTTATCCAGTTGCTTATTGACACGATCCAACACATCCGCTACCTGAAGGAGGCGTCCCTGCATTTTTTGCTTCTGATCAAAGTATACATTAATTATGCCAAAAGCTCCCAGATCTCCCCAGCGATTAAATTCCGGGTAGGGATCTGCCTGAGTTTCGATGGCATACGTTTCAACAAGCACGCGATCGTATCGTTTGCGAATGTGCTCGAGACGGTCATGTTTTTCTTCAAGACGGGTAACCATATCATATTGCCGCTCCAGCTTGGCAATACTAATGCGGTCTTGAATTTGCTGCAGCTTTCCGTCAATGTATGCCATTTCGCCGGTAATCTCTTCACGCTTACGCATGATGTCGGCGTGCATAGCTGCTTCCTCTGCAACACTTTTACTTACAGGATAATCGTCGAACAAGTTAACGCTCTGTGCTTCCTCCAGGATCTCTGGTGGAAATTCACGAAGTGCAGAAGCAAGACGATATTCCAGCGTATCAATTCGAATCAGTGCATTTTCATTCTGCATCTCACGAGCGCGCAGTTTCAATGAGTTCAGCTCGCGAAGCTGCGTGATAAGTGAATTCACTTCACGATAAACCGATAGACCTGCGCCACTGGTTTCAGCAACATCAAGCCCCTGCTTACGCTCTTCGAGTTCACGCACCAATTTATCAGCCTTCAAATACGTTGCCTTATCATTTGCAGCCAGTGCTTTGTCTTTAAGTGTAAGTGCTTCGCGAAATTGCGATTCAACCATTTCGCGCTCACCAAGATATTCATCTATAGAGCCGCGTTTCACCTTGGTCTGATACACATCGCGATACAGATCGATGGCAGCCAGTGGCTCATTTTCAAGCTGGTTAATATAGGCAAGTAGCCCGGTAGCTTCCATCTTATATGGAGAGCTGTAATATTCTTCATTTAGCGTCCGTGCATACAGGCGAGCCTGAGAGAAATCCTTAATCTCACCAGCGCTTTTGCTGCGTTCATTCTCAAAATGCGTCCAGGCAAGTGCATTCAGCACGTTGTCGTAGGCAGTAAATTGCGGGTCGACTGCATTTAGATATAGAATGGCTTCGGAGTAATTTTTACGCTCGTATTCCAGAATGCCTAGCTTGTAGTAAGCACGGGCTTTAATGTAAGGCGGCGTCCGCTCGTCGGTAGACAACTGTACATAGCTGCGCACGGCATCATCCATAAGCTGACCGTCGGCATAGGCATTTCCGGTAAAATACTGCGCCAGGTGATAGTAGGCATGTCCATCAGGTACATTTGCCAGGGTTTCCACCGTGCGGTCGATATTGCCAAGCTGATAATATGCCATGGCCATCAGAAACTGCACATCGTAATAGGTTGCCTGTTCGCTGCTTGCCACATTTTGATAGAGGCCGGCGTAGCGCACCGTTTCCTGTGGATTTTCCAGCGTATAGTTTATCTGGACAAGACGACTGTAAACTTCTGCAATGTAACCGGTTGACGGATACTCATTAATGAGAGACTTGTAATTCTCCTGAGCATGCATTAAGCGGTTGAGGGCAAAGTTGGATTCGCCACGATAGAAATACACATCATCCAGATTGGTAAAACCCATTCCGGAAAATGTCTCTATCAGGTCTCCGAGCAGGAGTTCCGTGAGGTCGTAGTCCCCGAAGTTAAACTGCGTATAGGCCACGTTCAACTGGCTGTTGAACATGCGTAGCAGCTCATCCGGAGTTGATGATTTCAGCAGATTACGTCGCGCTAACTGCACGTCGGCAAAACGCACGTTCAGCGTCACCTCATCGGTACGCTTCCACTCCACATACAAATCGTAGATTGTGGCTCGCGGACCTTCATCGGCAGGTACATCATTATTTACCTCGCCGAAGCTGCTGAGTAATCTGCTTTTGGAGTTTCCGATACGCTGCGTGAGTTCACCTTGATTTTGCTGAGTATCCAGCCGAATCATCTCTTCAGAAACGTAAAGAATCTGAAGTGCGTCTTCAAACACCTTCTTCTTCTTGAAGTTTACATCGCGAATGTTCACGGTATAGCGGATGCGCTTCTCAAGTTCATCCACAAAGGTATCGAGTTCGCTGATATTTGCGCTATTGAGGCGGTCTTTGAGTTGGTCAATTTCGCTTAGCATACCACGCAGATCATCGAGGTATTTCTCTTTGGCCTCATTTGGATTACGCAGTCGCTGGGAAATCTCATCATTAACCAGACGCATTAGATTCAGCAGGAATTTTTCTTCGGATATCTTTCTCTCGCCATACCTGAGATACAGGTCGTAGACGTACCGATTGAGTTCAGCCTGGAACTCAAGATCGGTTACATACGATACTAGCTTCTGTAACTCTTCTTTATCAGATGATTGAGGAGGTAAGGCGTTAATAGTGGAAAAAGATACCAGTAAAAGAATCGAAACAAGGAGAATACGCCTCATAATCGTCACACCACTATTATCGTTAGATGGATTGCAGTTTAATCAACAAATTATGTTACGCTGAGGTAGACTTGCTCCGCTTGGCTGCAACCTTAAGACGGTTGGTAGCCCTTGCCATAGCTGCTTCTGCGCGCGCTGCGTCGATCTTACGCCGATCTTGCAGTCTGTCTTCTGCGCGTTTTCTCGCTTCTGCGGCGCGGTTGGAATCTATATCCTCAGCTTGTTCGGCTGTTTCGAGAAGAAATAGAACACGATTGTCCAGAACTTCTACAAAACCGCCACTTACCGCGTAACATTGAGTTTTGTCAGAGAACTCAATTTTTACTTCACCAATACCTAGTGCGCTTACGAGAGCCGTGTGTCCCGTTAGAACTTGAAACTGCCCCAGAATTCCCGGGGCAGAACAACTAACGGCATTTTCAAAACTTCGCTTCTCACTAGGGGTCGCAACTTCAATTTTTAAATTTTTATCCATTTTGGTAAAAATATAATCGCTGTATTAGTGTTAGACTTTAGTAATTTTGTTCAAAACCAGAATAAAAAAATGATTCAGATCAATTAACTAGCTCTGCATTTTTTTGGCAGCCTCTAGAACCTGATCAATATTGCCCTTCATATAGAACGCCTGCTCGGGAATATCATCATATTCACCTTCCACCAAGCCCTTAAAGCCGCGGATTGTTTCGGCAAGAGGAACATATTCGCCCTTCGTACCGGTAAAGATTTCCGCAACAAAGAACGGCTGAGATAAAAATCGCTGAATTTTACGAGCGCGCTGAACAACCAGCTTATCTTCATCGGAAAGCTCATCCATACCGAGAATCGCGATGATATCCTGCAAATCCTTGAATTTCTGAAGCGTTTCCTGAACAGCTTGTGCCACGCTATAGTGTTCCTGACCAATAATATTCGGGTCGAGGATACGCGAGGTTGAGTCCAACGGATCCACGGCAGGATAGATTCCCATTTCCGAGATTGAACGCGAGAGAACCGTTGTAGCGTCCAGGTGAGCAAATGTTGTAGCAGGTGCGGGGTCTGTAAGGTCATCCGCCGGTACGTAAACCGCCTGTACCGAAGTAATTGATCCTTTTTTAGTCGACGTAATACGTTCCTGCAAACCACCCATTTCCGTTGCCAGTGTTGGCTGATAACCCACAGCGGACGGCATACGTCCAAGCAGAGCGGATACTTCAGATCCGGCCTGAGTAAAGCGGAAAATATTATCAACAAACAGCAATACGTCTTTTCCTTCCTTATCGCGGAAGAATTCTGCCATGGTCAGTGCGGAAAGAGCCACACGCTGACGGGCGCCCGGTGGTTCGTTCATCTGACCGAATACCAGAGCCGTTTTACTGAGAACGCCACTTTCTTTCATCTCGTGATACAGGTCGTTACCCTCACGCGTACGCTCACCTACACCGGCAAAAACAGAGTAACCGCCGTGCTCGGTAGCGATATTGCGGATCAGTTCCTGAATCAATACCGTTTTTCCTACACCGGCACCACCAAACAGTCCGGTTTTACCACCTTTGGAATACGGTTCAAGTAAATCGATAACCTTAATTCCGGTTTCCAGGATCTCGGTATCGGTAGCCAAATCTTCAAATTTAGGTGCGGGACGGTGAATCGGCCAGTTTTCCTTAGCCGGGATTTCACCTTTCTGATCGATTGCATCACCAGTTACATTAATGAGACGTCCTAAAACACCCTCACCAACAGGTACAGAAATCGGTTCTCCAGCATCCACAGCTTCCTGACCACGAACCAGTCCGTCCGTACTGTCCATTGACACACAGCGTACAACATTTTCACCGAGGTGCTGCTGCGCTTCCAGGATCAGTACATCATCACCTTTTCGTTCAACACGGACAGCATTATAAATCGCCGGGAGGTTCCCATCGGGAAATTCCACGTCAACCACAGGTCCAATAACCTGATTGATGACCCCTTTGTTCATATCTAGGTTCCTTTTCTTTTATCTTTTGTCATTCTGTAACACTGGAAAAAACCAAATGCGTCAAATGTCGCATTTGGATATCAGAAAGCTTATCAGGATGAGGCTTTGAGGGCCTCAGCACCACCGACAATCTCGAGAATCTCGGTCGTAATTGCTGCCTGGCGAGCCTTGTTAAACTGCAGCGTCAGATCGCGGATCAGATCGTTTGCATTTTCCGTGGCATTTTCCATGGCAATCATTCGGGCCGCCTGCTCGGAAGCAAATGACTCGAGCAATGCACGCCAGATCTGAGTATTTAAATATCTGGGCAGCAGCGCTTTCAAAATTTCAACCTGACCCGGCTCGTAGAGATATTCCGTTGATGATACTTCTTCGAGTTCATCTACGTTTACCGGTAATAATGAAGAGACGACCAGTTGCTGAGAGCCAACGGACTTAAATTCATTATAAATAAGCTTTACGGAGTCAAACTCCTCTCCCACGAATGCGTCTACAACTTCATTACAAATCGTCTGCGCATTGGTAAAGTCGAGTGTTTGAAATATCTGCACATGGCTTTTGTAAACGCTGTAGTCACGCTTACTAAAAAACTCATGAATTTTCTTGCCAACGCAAAGCAGACTAACCTGCTTATCGCTATGCTTGCTGACTTCCTGCTGTGCGGCCTTAATAACATTACTGTTAAAGGCACCACAGAGTCCCTTATCAGCTGCCACAACAACCAGCAGCATTTTTTCTTCGGGACGTACGGAAAGCAGTGGAGAATCTGGATTGTCCACGCTTGCCGCAAGATTCTGAATCAGCTCTTTTATTTTGGTCGCATACGGTCTTGCCGACAGCATGCGATCCTGAGCGCGACGCATCTTGGCAGCCGCCACCATTTTCATGGCCTTGGTAATCTGCTGGGTGTTTTTCACACCCTTGATACGACCGCGTATTTCTCGTAGAGTTGCCATTCGCTCTTATCCTTCCGCCTTAAAGGTTTTCAGGAAGTTGGTGAGCGCTTCGTCCAATGTAGCGGTAATTGCATCGGTGAGCTTTTGCTCCTTAACAATATCACCTAGTACGTTGGCGTGCTTGGCTTCGAGATAATTGACAAATTCTTCCTGGAAACGCTTTACGGCTTCTACAGGAATCTCATCCAGATAGCCTTTTGTTCCGGCATATAGCAACACAACCTGCTGCTGAGTCGACATCGGCACATACTGTCCCTGCTTCAGCAACTCAACCAGACGCGCACCGCGTGTCAGCTGATCCTGCGTTGTTTTATCAAGGTCAGAACCAAATTTGGCAAAAGCTTCCAAAGCGCGATACTGAGCCAAATCGAGGCGCAGCGTTCCGGCAACCTGCTTCATCGCTTTAATCTGGGCAGCACCACCTACACGACTTACCGAGATACCAACATTCACAGCCGGTCGCTGACCCGCGTAGAACAAGTTGGGTTCGAGATAAATCTGACCATCGGTAATCGAAATTACGTTGGTTGGAATATAAGCAGATACGTCACCGGCCTGAGTTTCGATGATTGGCAACGCGGTTAATGAACCGGCACCTTTGTCATCACTCACCTTGGCGGCGCGCTCAAGCAAACGACTGTGCAGATAGAAAACGTCACCTGGATAGGCTTCGCGGCCCGGCGGGCGACGCAGCAACAGTGACATCTGGCGATAAGCATTGGCATGTTTAGACAAATCATCGTAAACGATAAGTGCATGCATACCATTATCGCGAAAGTATTCACCCATCGTGGCGCCGGTAAACGGAGCCATATATTGTAGCGCGGCAGACTCGGAAGCGTTGGCCTGCACAACAATTGTGTAGTCCATTGCTCCGTTATCTTCCAGTGTCTTTACAACACGGGCTACGGTAGAGGCTTTTTGTCCGACGGCAACATAAATACAGTATACCGGCGAATCGCCTTTGTGGGTGTCTTTTTGATTGATGATGGTATCGATGGCAACAGCGGTTTTACCCACCTGTCGGTCACCAATAATCAGCTCGCGCTGTCCGCGGCCAATAGGAATCATCGAGTCGATAGCTTTAAGTCCGGTTTGTAGCGGCTCGTGCACAGATTGGCGAAAAATAACGCCCGGTGCCTTACGCTCTACTTCCAGAAATTCTTTGGCGTCAATCGGTCCGCGCCCATCCTGTGGTTGTCCAAGAGGATTTACCACACGTCCCAGCAGCTCTTTACCTACCGGAACCTGAACGATGCGCCCCGTGCGCTTTACAGTTTCACCTTCTTTTACTTCGCGGTCTTCACCGAGAATTACCGCACCGACGCTGTCTTCTTCAAGGTTAAGAACCATGCCGTTAACGCCGGAGTCAAAACTAACCAGCTCCCCGGCCATTACGCTTTCCAAACCGTAAATACGCGCAATACCGTCACCTACCTGCAGTACGGTACCAACTTCATAAGCATCGGCCTTCTTCTCGAAACCTTCCAGCTGCTTTTTAATAATAGCAGAGATTTCTTCCGGTTTTACATCAACGGCCATGTCTTTTTCCTCATTGCGTATGGTGTTTTCTACTGTGATAAACTTTCTTTGAGCTTGCCGAGCTGGTGTTTAAGACTATTGTCATAAACCATGTCGTCAATTTGCACGACAAAACCACCCAGCAAACTTTCGTCGACCTGCTGCTCGAGCTGGACGTCTTTCGACGTCATGGAATCCAGCTTCTTCTTCAAATCAGCAAGCTGACCTGAAGACAGAGGAACGACACTTGAAACGGTGCCCCGCACCACCCCGTTACTTTCGTCGATCATGCGACGACATTCGTCGATGATCTGTATAAGCTCGGCCTCGCGGCCCTTTTTGATCAGGACGGACAAGAACTCGAAACTGAGTGGCTGAATTGACTTCTTAAAAGCCTTCTCGACCACATCCTGTTTCTTGTGTTTGGCGATTACCGGAGACGCAATTACCTCACGCAGTTCTTCAACGTTTTGGTAACTGGATTCCAGCATGTCCAAATCTGCTGCTACAGCAGCAACTTTCTTTTCCGAGAGCGCCAGCTCAAAGAGTGCTTTGGCGTAGCGCTTTGCAACACGAGACCTTCTCACGGAGTTTTCCTTTTAGTTTTTGCTGCCAATTTGAGCAATTGCATCATCGATAATCGATTCATGCTTCGACTTATCGACAACAACACCAAGCAGTTTTTGGGTAGCATCCACTACCACACCAGCAACTTCTTCTTTCAAAGAAGCAACTGCAGCCTGACGTTCTTTCTCAATATCAGCTTTTGCCCGCTCTACCAGCTTATCGGCGTCCTGCCGGGCCTGTTCTTTAATGTCAGTTGCTGCCTTTTCGGCAACGGCCTTGCTGTCTTTGAGCATCTGCTGAATTTCTTCCTGAGCCGATGCCAGCTTAACCTGATGATCAGCCATCATCTTTTCAGCTTCTGCCCGTTCTTTCTCAGCTTTTTCGAGCGCGTCACTAATTGTGCGCTCGCGTTCGCTAACAGCATTCATCAGAGGCTTCCATGCAACAGCCCTGAGTGCAATAAACAGGAAGACAAACGTCACCCAAGACCAGACGAGCATACCAGGATTTAGTTTTAACAGATCCATGGTTCATCCTTTTCGTTTGGGTATGTAGATTTAGGCCTTTCCGCTAAGCAGAAAGCAGATAACCAGACCGAAGAATGCCACACCCTCAATAAGAGCAGCAGCAATAATCATCGATGTACGGATATCGCCACCAGCCTCAGGCTGACGAGCAGTTCCTTCCATTGCCTGTCCACCAATACGTCCGATGCCCAAGCCCGTTCCAATAACGGATAAACCAGCGCCGATTCCGGCAGCTAACCAAGCCAATCCAGTTGCAGTCATTACTTATCTCCTTTTCAATTGAATCATAGGATTTTGATAGTTAATTCAAAATTATTAATAGCTATATAAAAGTTAGAAACATTTTTCACAAAGTCATATTAAAAAAAAGCGCTTAGTGATCGCCATGTGCTGCCATGCCGATAAACAAAGCACTCAACATCGTAAAGATATAAGCCTGTAGAAACGCAACAAACAGTTCCAGAAAGTTGATTATCAGTGCAAAAATGATTGATACCGGAGCAACGTAAATCGTCCCAAGCACGATAATAAGACCAAGCAGCGCATAAATAACCGTGTGACCGGCAATCATATTGGCAAACAAACGCATGGCCAGAGCAAAAGGCTTGGTAAACAATCCAAGAATTTCAATCGGAACAATAATCACATAAAGCAGTGGCGGAACGCCGCTTGGTGCCAAATGTGCAAGATATCCCTTTACGCCATTGGAACGAATGGCTTCAATCTGCGTTACAAAGAATGTAATAAGCGCTAAACCGGCGGTTATTCCGATATTCGCCGTTGCAGTAGTAAACAGTGGAATCAGCCCCATTAGATTCATCGTGAGGATAAAAAAGAAAAATGTCGACAACAACGGCGTCAGGCGTGTGCCCAGGGTTTTCCCCATATTGGGAATTGCCATTTCATCGCGAATATAAAGCACCAGGGTTTCCAATACACCAGCGATTCCCCGCGGAACCAGCTTCGGCTTGCGAAACGCGACCCAAAAAACGGAGATCAGTATAAAACTGGCGATCCACATCATCAAAACGTGGCTGGTAATAGAAAAATCAAATGGAATGCCAAATAGCGTTACCGGCTCAAATTTCGGGAGGTGTGCTCCCAGCCAGGTATCCGTATCCTGAAGGTGATGCCCGATCCAATCGTTCAGCGTTTCATCTTCATGGCCGCCTTCGTCGCCCCCATAGGGCTTATACAAGCTCATTTTGCTTTCCTTTCAGCATTCGTAGATAAATGCAAATAAACAACTTCAAGTCCCAAATAAACAAAATAGGAGCCCACCAGTGTGCTAATTAGCGGTAGCTCCCTTAACTTGAGCGCCCATATTAAAACAAATAATAGGGCAAAAATCAACAAAAATCTCAAAATCATACTTCCGAAGACAGAAGCCATGAACTCGTTATGGGAACGCCTGATGCCCCACGCCATGATAGCGTAGCCAATAAGCGCATTCACATATCCGATAGCAAGGCCTGCTGCAGCGGCAATACCGTCGTCAAGATCACCAAGTTGGTAGATCGCCAGTGCCGTAATACCGGCACAAAAAAAAAGCACTGCAGTGCAGAGCAGAAAATATCGAATTGAATTCATTTATTAATCGTTCGATTGCCTGGAGACTTTAGTACAACTTTAAATAAATGGTAAAAACCGGCTGCTAATCCCAAAAGAATGCCTGTCAAACTCATATACGAGCCGGTATCCCAGCGTGCATCAAGCCACGTCCCTAACCAATACATCAGCAACATACTCCCCAAAAACGTGTAGGGTATATTTAAATACGGTGCCAGTTGACGTAGCTCTTTATGATGTGAAGAAGGCGTGGACTGCCCGGAATCGGAATTATTTGATTCCTTGTTTTTGGACATTTCCTACGTTCTCTTTCGAGTTGTCTTTGTCGAAAATACTTTTCTTGCCATTGTTGCTCAGGTTCAGCTTGTTACCGCCACCCATTTGGGAATTGCCGTTAAAGAAAGCACCTTCATCGATAATCAGCTTACCGGTGCTTACATTTCCGTTCAGGGATGAGGTGGACTCAAGGGTCAGTTTTTGTTCGATAACAACATCACCTTCAATTTTACCACCAACGACCGCATTCTTGGCATAAAGTTCGCCGGTTACCTGTCCGGTAGAGCCGATGGTCACGCGCTCGCTGCTTCTCACGGTGCCTTTAACCTTGCCGTCGATACGTATACTGCCTTTGGTTTCAATCTTGCCTTCCAGATAGGTTCCTGAGCCAATGAGGTTTAATTGATCAGAACTGCCTTCGCTGGTTTTCATCTTAAGAGCCATGCTTATTCTCCTACATTGGTATCTAAATCTTTCAAATAAAGCCGTGGATTAACCGGCTTGCCATTTTTCCATATTTCATAGTGCAAATGAGGTCCCGAAGATCCTTCTCCGCTATTACCCAGCAGAGCAATAACTTCGCCCTGCTTTATTTGCTGATTTTCCGCAACCAGATTGCGCTGGTTATGACGGTAAAAGGTCAGGTAGCCATCGGTATGATAAAGCGCGACGGTATAGCCTTTGTCGTAAGTCCAACCGCTGAAAATAACCACACCATCAGCCGCAGCATGAATCGGTGTTCCTTCCGTTGCAACAATATCAATTCCGTAGTGAAAGGGCCAGCGATATTCCTGTGAGGGAAATCCGCTAACCGGTGTTTTAAGCGGAACAGATTTCGACAATGACGAGTTTCGGGCGTCCGGCTTAATCAATTCACTCTCTGATATAACCGGCTCATTACCGCCATCGGTAAACTTTACGTAGCCTTGTAAACTGTTGCGAACCTTATCGTTATAGCTTCGCAGCAGATTCAATTCCGTCTCAAGCTGATTCACTTTTTTCAGCTGGTCCCTTAGATCAACATTTTCCAGTTCCAATGTGTTTTTCTCAGTTGCTGCCTGATAAACCTGGCTATAGGTAACAATGCCATAAAGCATGGCAATTGCAAATACACCCAACCCAATCAGTAGAGCATTAAGAGAAGCGTAGCGAATCCGGAAGTTTTTTGGGGTTGCCTCATTATCAGGGATAAGCAGAATATTCAGCGTTTTTTTACTTTTTTTTCGCAACGATGACCCCGACAAATACTATAGTTTGATCCCCTCAAAGATATCCATTAATCGTTCCATGTCTTCGGAGGAATAAAATACAATTTCTATGGTTCCGCCTTCTTTTTTCGGGCGAACCTTCACCATCGTTCCCAGCTTTTCACGCAGCTTGTCTTCTGATTTTGCCAGATAAGAAGACTTGCGGGAGTTGACGGCTTTATCTTGCTTATTTTTATGCTTGTCCGACTGCTTGCGCACCAACTGCTCGACGCTGCGTACGGACAAAGATTCTTTAATGGTCTTTAACCAAATTCGTTCCTGATTCTTTTTATCAGACACACCAAGCAATGCTCTGGCATGTCCTTCACGAATCTCGCCGTGACGTAAACTTTCCTGCAGCTTCGGCGGAAGCTTTAAAAGACGGATGGCGTTTGCAACCGTGGTGCGATCTTTACCAATCTTTTTGGCTACTTCTTCCTGTGTCAGACCACATTCATCGATGAGGCGTTGATAGCCCATACCAAGATCAATGGGATTGAGATGTTCACGCTGCACGTTCTCAATGAGCGCAATCTCGAGCATTTCTTCATCGGTGTCAATTTGCTTTACGTAGGCCGGAATGTGCTTAATGCCTAAATCCAGCGATGCACGTAATCGTCGTTCTCCGGCAACAACCTGATAACGTCCCTCACCAATAGAACGCACCAGAATCGGCTGAATAACGCCCTTCTCCTCGATCGAACGCTTGAGATCCTGAAACGACTCCTCTTCAAAAATAATGCGCGGCTGAAAAGGATTCGCCTCAATGAGCGCAACATCGAGCTCGGAGATTGAGGCCGTAGGAGCTGAACGGTCATCCGTTGAGCTCGCCGGGATTAGTGCTTCAAGGCCTTTTCCAAGGCGGGCTTTACTTTTCATTGCTGCAGAACTTCCTCTGCAAGTTTCATGTAATTCTGTGCCCCGGTAGACGCTGCATCAAACATAATGATAGGCAACCCGAAACTCGGAGCCTCGCTCAAACGCACATTACGCATAATTGTGGTTGAAAAGACTTTTTCTTTAAAGTATTTGCGAACTTCCTGCTCTACCTGCATGCAAAGGTTCAGTCGGCCATCATACATCGTCAGTAGAACACCGTAGATATCCAGGCGCTTATTCAGATGCTTTTGCACAAGCTTAACGGTGTTTAACAGCTTACTTAGTCCTTCAAGTGCATAATACTCGCACTGAATCGGAATAAGCACACTGTCTGCAGCGGTAAGTGCATTTAGCGTCAAAATACCCAGTGATGGCGGACAATCAATGATAATATAGTCATATTCATCACGTGGACCCTGAAGTGCATCACGCAAGATCTTTTCGCGCGCAATAACCTGAACCAGCTCAACCTCGGTTCCGACCAAATTAATGTGCGAAGGGATCAGGCTTAAATTCGGCACCTTGGTAGTCATGATAACATTTTCGATATTCTCTTCGTTTACGAGAACATCATACATGCTATGTTCAAGATCCCGCGTGTCAATTCCCAGTCCGGAAGTGGCATTCGCTTGAGGATCAATATCAATGAGCAACACTTTCTTTTCGGCTATCGCCAGGCATGAAGCCAGGTTCACTGCCGTTGTTGTTTTACCTACTCCACCCTTCTGATTCGCAACTGCTACTACTTCGGCCATAATACCCACATCGTTTTATTTTTGCTGAATATAACCGTTCTGCGCTGCCCGGACAAATGGCCAGACAGACAAACAGAAGAAGGAAAATATTGTTTTTAATCGCTTTAGGCTGTCAAAAAAAGTGTGTCTGCGGCGATTTAAAGACTCGGCTATATGAATTCTTCTACAGCGAAAGGAGTCAGGCATAAAACTTAGACTATATTCGCACCAAAATCAACATCTTATTGTGATCCGTGTGGGAATTGGTGATTTGTGAATTATGAGTGGCAGTCGGCAGTCTACGACAAAAGTCTTTGCGTCACTCAGTTCTATTCTGAGTTCTTAAACGTGAAACGTGAAAAGTGAAAAGTGAAACAGGCAATAGAGCAATTAGGCAATTCTATACATCTCCCACTCACCCGCTCTCCCCTTCACCCGTTCATTTTTCTGTGTTCTGTGTTCTGTGCTCCGAATTACTTCCCAGCCGCTCGCTCTCGGTTTATGCGCTGACGTAATTCCGCAGCTTCTTCATATTTGTTTTTTGTCCGCTTCTTCATTTCCTTGTTCAGCCGTAAGGCCGAGAGTTCAGCAAGGTAAGTTTCTGCATCCTGATAATCTCCGCGGTTAACGCAGATCTCAGCCAGGCGCAATAAGCAGATAGTTTCATTGTAATGATTATTCAGGCTATCGGCACGAAGCTCCTTTAGCAGACCTGTGAAGAGCCGCTCGGTTTCATGCGGTATCCCGGCTTTACGGTAAATAGACACCAGCGTCCACTTAAAAAAACGACTGTTTGGATACAATGCATGATTATCCAGCGCCAGCTTTAGCGCGCCTTCATGATCCCCGTTGTCGAGAAGAATCCAAGCGAGTTGATCAGCGCCAACAAGCGGCACAAAACGTCCCTTTGCCATGGCTTTTTGCACCATCTCAATCCCCAGTTCGCGTTCATCGCTGATAAACGGCAGCCAGGTTAATGAGCGCGCCTTACTGCTCTTCCAGTATTTAAAGCTTCCAACCCCCAAATAGGCGTCATAAAATGTACTGTCAAGCTCAATCACCTTTTCTAAAGCCTTCACACCGGCCCGGGCATCGCGATAAGCGCTCCACATACTGCCCTTCTTATTATTCATAAAGCTGCTGTAGAGGTGGGCACTTCCTTCAAAAAAGAGCGGCCATGTTTTATCGCCGGAGCGATTGATTGCCTTACTTTTTTCGCGACAGAGCTTCAGGTATTTTTCAAACTCTGATACGCGACTAAAATTTTCGGCATCCAGCATTTTTGCCTGCAAACTCGCAGCATAATAAAAATATCCGACCGGGTGCTCGGGGTACCGTTCAACAATATCGCTGAAGGTTGTTAAGGCGGTGTCGAAATCGTTTAGGATCGTTGCTTCCATTCCCTGTTGAATCTGAGACTCAAGCTCCGCAACCACCGGGTCGACAGGCGGTTCAATTGCATGAAGCGCGCTGGCGACAAAGAGCACCATCAATAGGAGCAAAAACTTATGTCGTTTTTTGAATATACAGGATATCCGTTTAAGCACTTTTTTCATTTCCTTCAATATCTACCACACGTAACGTCTCAAATCGCCCTAGCTGCGGAATAACCGTCTCGGCATCCCCAACAACAACGATTTGCATACGCTGCTCGGTAAGGAATTCTTGTGCAGTTTGCTGCACATCTTCCACAGTAACAGTTTCCAGATCATCCAGATAGCGATTCCAATAATTATCGCTGAAGCCATAGAGCGACTGTAGAAGAAATAAATTTGCCATGCCGGACGGCGTTTCACAACGCATCGGAAAAGCTCCGGCCAAATAGCGCTTGGCGCTCTGCAACTCGGCGGCGCTTGCGCGTGAATCGCGCATGCGTGCAAACTCATCAAGGAAACCATCAATGGCTTCACCGGTTGAATCGCTACGCACCTCGGCTGAAGCAATCCAGCTTCCCGTGTCGCAATAGACATCCAGCGAGCTGTAGGCGCCATAAGTAAGCCCCTTCTCTTCCCGCAGCGTTAAAAATAGTCGTCCGCTGCTGCCGCCGCCAAGAATTTGATTGCTAACCAGCGTTCGGCTATAGCGTTCATCTTTACGAGCGAACAACGGAACACCAAAAGATACGCTGCTCTGCACTGAACCGGGGCGATCGATAAATAGCACGTCGGGCACGTAGATTGGTTCCGTGTTCAAGTCTATAATGGGAGCCGTACCCTGCCAGTTGGAAAATGCTTTCGCTGCCAAATCCATCGCTTGCTTCTCGGATATATTTCCGGCAATTACAACGAAAGAACCCGAGGGTTTTATATTGGCTTGATGAAGCTGTTGAAGGCCTTGTGGATTAATTGCGGCCAGTGTTTCCGCATCGGGAAAGTTTCCATACGCATGCGGCGAATACAGCTGACGCGCCATAAATTTCCGTCCAATATATGCGGAAGAACTCTTCTCATTTTCTAAATTTACGATAGCGCGTTCCAGTTCGAGCGCAACTTCCTTCTCCGGAAAAACCGGATTGCAGAACATATCGGCAAGAAGCTCGAGTCCGGTTTCGGCAAATTCGCTTAAAAATTCGCCATAGCCATAAAAAAAGTCTTTAGACGTACTCGCCCCCAATGATCCACCGGTAAAGTCGATTTCTTCAACAAACTGCTGATAATTTCGACTCCGGGTTCCTTTTTTCATCAAGGTGCTCATCATGTCCATACTGCCGGACAGCCCTTGCGGATCCAGTTTTTCACCAGCCAATAAACCCACTCGGTAATAGATCTTAGGAATATCAGACCGTTCGAAACTGATCACGGTTAAACCATTGGGCAGAGTGTTCACAGCGGCGTTGGGAAGGTGAAACTCCAGCATATTTTCATCAATTGGTGGTTGCAGGCGTCTATTTATCATACGTTTGGCACATACTCGTTTTTGGAGGTTTCTGTGGCCGGAAAGACCTCAACTATGCTGCGGTTTTCCGGTTTCAGGTAAGTTTGAACAGCACGTTTAATGTCAGCTTCGGAGACCTTGTCATACCTATCCAGCTCGTTGTATATAAGAGCCGGGTCATCGAATACCATGGTGTAATAACATAGCATTTCAGTTTTGTAATACACTTTTTCAAGCTTGGAAACAAACTCCATCTTAAACTGATTTTTTATTTTCTGCAATTCACGTGGAAGAATCTCCTCACGTAGCAGTATCGCAAGTTCATCGGCAATAACAGCCTCAATCTGCGCAGCTGAAACATCCGGCTTTAGCTGAGCAAACATAATCAGCGTACCGGGGCCGTGCTTATTATCCAGGCCACCGTAGAGATGCACTAGCAACTGTTCTTCCTGAACCAGGCGTCGATAGAGGCGGGAACTTTCACCGTCAAATAACATTTTTTCCGCCAGTTCCAGTGCGTAGTGTTCTGCAGTACCCTTTTTCGGCACATGGTAAGCACATATCCATGCGGGAAGCGGTGCGAACTGATCGTACCAAATTCTGCGCTTCTCTGCCGTTTGCTCAGGCTCTGCCAGTTCAGGCACGGGAGGCGTATTGCCGGTGGCAATGCTTTCAAATTGTTCGCGCACCAGCTGAAGTGTTGGTAAAATTTCCATATCTCCGGCAATTGCCAGAATGGCGTTATTCGGACAATAGAATCGCTGATGAAAATCAACGACATCCTGAAGATTGGCTCCATCCAGATCATCCATAGACCCAATTACTGAATGTTTGTAAGACCAGTTTTCATACGCTAAATCATCCAGCATTAAAAATGCTAAACCATAGGGAGCATTATCAACATGGCTCTTACGCTCTTCTTTCACGGTATCCCGCTGATTCTCAAAATTGTCCTGCGTTAGAGCTAAGGAGCGCATGCGATCGGCTTCCAGCCACAATGCCAACTTCAGCTGATTGGATGGCATAACCTCGTAATAATTGGTGCGATCCTTACTCGTGGAGCCATTCATTGTTCCGCCGACATCTGCTACCAGCTTCATGTGTTCAGATTTCCCAACATTTTCCGACCCCTGGAACATCATGTGTTCAAAGAGATGGGCAAAGCCACTTTTACCAGGTGTTTCATTGCGAGATCCCACGCGATACCAAAGATCGATTGCAACCAGTGGCGCAGCATGAGACTTCAGTAGAACAATCTGTAAACCATTCTTTAACGTAAAGCGAGCAATTTGCCCTTCCTCTGGTTCTGTAGTGGGATTATGCAAAACCGTTTGCAACATGTAGGCTCCATTTTTATTTGTAAGAATGCATCCTGGGCATCAACTCCGGCGTTAATAATACGATATAGCGCAGCAGATTCAAATAAAAAAAAGGGAATGTTACAAACCGGGAATCTGTTGGTCTAATACTATGCAGCCTAAAGAAAAGCCGGGATGAGCAGGCTAAATTTGCCAAAAAATTTCAGTATTTTCTTAGCTTTATTTAACAATCGACAGCAGATCGCCTAAATAGTTTAAATTAAATTTTGTCGATTTCAGGATTTTTGTGTTAAATTGTACAGTTTTTTGGGATAGAAAAAGGGAACGTATGACGCCAAGACAAATGACCAGTAAGCAAATCAACTGGACAATCATTATCGGCATTGTCGCAACATCCTTAACTACGGGCATGTTGCTGCTAAGCCTGTTCCCCGATTATCGGGGTCTTATTACCTACGGATTGTTCAGCATTCCTTCGCACATGCTTGTGGGATTGATCCCGCAGGAACCGATACTTCTTGTGGCGGCCAAATATGCCAGTCCACTTTACATTACTCTGGTAGCAGCTATTGGCTACACTATAGCCAGCTTACTCGACTACCTGTTGCTGTTACCGCTTTTAAATCGCAATTTTATTCAAGACCGCATAGAAGACAGTAGTTTTTATCAACGGGCCAGACGCTACTTTCGTAAGAGCCCATTTATGATATTGCTGGCTGCAAACGCACTGCCTCTCCCCTTTTATCCACTGAAATTCCTCAGCATTGTCAGCCATTATCCTTTCTGGCGTTACATTTCAGCCATGTTTTTGGGACGACTGCCGCGCTACTACCTGATCGCATATCTGGGATTTGCATTTGAATTTCCTACATGGGCGCTGGTTGCAATGCTGGCAGCATTTCTCTTACCTGCCTTAATACACAGGTTCTTCAAGTCGAATACAACAAGCGAACCCGAGGCGCAGAATTCAATATCCAGCCAGGAAGACACTCAGCCCGTCTTATAAGAATGTTAATTTAAAGGAAACAATCTTTGACGGCGGTCGTCTTTTATAAAAGCTTGTTACTTTTTTCTCAAGGCAAATCAAAGCAATCAGGAGCTGAAGATGAGTAAAACGGTTGAGTCTGACCAGCCCGCAATAAGCAAAGCAAACCTGCAGGCCTTGTATAAACACAATCGGATTTCCCGCGAGACGGTAGAAAATCTGCTGGCAAACTACACAGATGAGCAGCTGCACTGGAAGCCAGACGAAGGAACCTGGAGCGTTTCCGAGTGCCTGGATCATATTACAAACACTTCAATGGCCTATCTTCCGAACATCAAAGGAGCACTGGCGAAGGCCGAGGCTAAAAATATGACAAGCGATGCACCGATGAAAGCCGGTCTTTTCGCGCGCTGGTTCATAAAAACGGTGGGCCCGAACTCCGCAATGAAGCTCTCTGCGCCCGGCATATTTCGTCCCACAGTAAAGCGCAATCCAGACTTCGCAGAAGCCTTTCGCACCGCACACGACGAGATTCAGGCGATGATTCTGGCAGCAGACAAATGGAACCTGAACAAGCCCAAGCTGGCCTCGCCAATCACCAGCCTGCTGCGTTTTTCTATTGGAGAAGCCCTGTGGCTGCAGGTAGCTCACACTCAACGCCATCTTCTGCAAGCAAGACGACTTACCGAACGAGCGGACTTTCCAGCTAAATAAAGTTCGAGTTAGATATGTGATTGGGCAGTTGGGCAGAAAAGAAAGTCAGAAACAGTCAGAGACAGATTTTTCTCATTATTCGCCCTGTCCCACATTCATTATGCTCTTCCACGTATGAATTAGGCAATTAGGCAATTAGGCAATTAGGCAATTAGGCAATTAGGCAATTAGGCAATTAGGCAATTAGGCAATTAGGCAATTAGGCAATTAGGCAATTAGGCAATTAGGCAATTAGGCAATTAGGCAATTAGGCAATTAATCCTGCCGTCTGTTAGTTCCCGTCTGTTTTCTTCCGCTCATCTTTTCTGACACCTGACACCTGACACCTGCCTTCAGTGTAGTTTCACACTAATTTCCACACAAAAACCAAAATAATCATGTGCGTGATTGTGCAGTACGTCACTAAAGAAGCGCGGTTTTGTGACGATACCTAGTCTACACAAATAAATATTCTGTAAGGAGTTTGATGATGGAAAGACCACAATTTATTCGCGATGAGCATTTGACTTTGCTCAGTGACCTGGACAAAAAAGTAACTATGGATATGTTTTTAGCCGTTCCGCAGCTTAGGCTCAGCTTTCCGGAGCTGGACTCATACCAGGCGCAGCAAACGCTGTTATTCTGGATGCATGCCATTCACAATCCGGTTGAAGAACTGGTAGCCGTCTAATGGCAAAAACTGAACGCGATGTGTCCTGCTGCACCAAAGCGGCGTAGCAGAGACATCGTTCATACAAGAGTAACGAGCGCGGCTTAGTGCGCTTCCAACCAATTCGCTCCAACACCAGCATCAACCTTTAGCGGCACGTCCAACTCCATTGCACCTTCCATCTGCCTGACAACCAGCTCCTTAACCTGCTCCAGCTCACCCTCTGGCACATCAAAAACAAGTTCGTCATGTACCTGCAGAATCATTCGCGTCTCAAGCTTATGCTCGATTAGCTCATTGTGGATGCGAATCATAGCCAACTTTATCAGGTCGGCAGCGCTACCCTGAATTGTGCTGTTAACCGCGACGCGTTCTGCCGCTTCCCGAACATTGCGATTGGTGCTGTTTATTTCCGGCACGTAGCGTCGACGCTCAAGCAACGTGGTTACATACTTTTGATCCCGCGCGAAGTTAATGGTATCATCCATATACTTTTTGATCTTTGGGAAGCGATTAAAGTAGCTTTGAATAATATTCTCTGCTTCCGGCGGCGAAATCCCCAGGCGCGAGGCCAGGCCAAATCGCGAAATACCGTATATAATTCCAAAGTTCACATCCTTTGCCTTGCGACGCTGATCGGTCGTCACGTCTTCCAGTTTTTCATCGAAAATTGCAGCGGCAGTGGAAGCGTGAATATCTTCTCCGCGCTCGAAGGCTTCGCGAAACGCATCATCACCACAAATATGTGCCATCATGCGCAATTCAATCTGCGAATAGTCACAAGACAACATCACGCGTTCGGCCTCTGACGGCACGAACGCCTTGCGGATTTCACGTCCTTTTTCGCCACGAATTGGAATATTTTGCAAGTTCGGATCACTACTGGAAAGCCGGCCGGTAGCGGCGATCGTTTGGTTAAATGAGGTATGTAAACGCCCGGTGCGCGGACTAATCAACTTCGGCAGCGCATCGACATAGGTCGATTTCAGCTTATTCAGCTTGCGATAATCCAAAATTTTATTCACCATTGGATGCTTATCGTAACGCAGCAAAATGGCTTCTGTTGTAGAATATTGTCCGGTGGCGGTTCGCTTGGGCGTTCGCTTGCCTAATGCAACATGAATTTCCAGCTTATCGAAAAGAATGGCACCCAATTGCTGTGGTGAATTCGTATTAAACTCTTCACCGGCCATCTCATAAATTTCACTTTGCAGAGCAACGGTTTGCTCACCCAGCTCCTTCGACATCTCTGCCAGGAATTCCGTATCGAGGCAAACGCCACTGCTTTCCATCTTCATCAACACATCGACCAGCGGCATTTCCACCTCATGCATTACGTAGGAAACACCCACCTTCTTCAATTCATCACGCAGGTTTTCGGCAAGCTGAAAGGTAATATCTGCATCTTCACCGGCATAGATATTCAGCTGATCCAGCGGCACATCGGTCATCGACTTTTGATTTTTGCCTTTTTTCCCGATTAAATCAACAATGGAGATCATTTTATACGATAGATACTTTTCGGCCAGCGCATCCAGACTTAACTGTCGCGCACCGGGATCTACCAAATAGGCAGCAAGCAAGGTATCGAATTCCGCACCACGCAGCTTAATACCATGCTGGGCAATCATCAGGGCATCGAACTTCATATTTTGCGCGCCCTTGCGGATATTTGCATCCTCAAACAATGGCTTTAGAGTAGAGACAACAAGCTCTTCAGTTAATCCTGCCTCCGAAGTCATCGGCACATAATAAGCCTGATGTTTTTTCCAGGAAAATGCGAAACCAATCACATTTGAGCGCCAGGGATCAAGGCCGGTTGTTTCGGTATCGAACACCCAAAACGGCTGTTCCGCCAGGTCTGTTGCAAACCCCTTTAGCTTCTCCGGCGTATCGACCAAGTGATACTGTTGCTTTTTCTCATCATAACCTGCCAACTCCGGAAGCGCATCCTCCTCACCTTCTTGCAGCGCGCGCGCCATGCTGTTAAATTCCAGCTCCTGAAACAGCTCCAGCAACACTTTCGCATCGTAGGTTCCGGCCTTCAGCCTTTCCAGATTCAGCTCTACCGGCATGTCAGTAACAATCGTTACCAGTTCACGAGACAGATCGGCCAGTTCACGGTTTTCCCGCAGGCTGGCATTAACTGCCTTCTTGGTAATGTTGTCAATGTTTTCATAAACGCCTTCGATAGACCCGTACTCATGCAGTAGCGCCTGAGCAGTCTTTTTACCAACCTTTGGCACACCGGGAACATTGTCACTGCTATCTCCCATCAGCGCTAAATAATCAATAATTTGAGCAGGCGTAAGCCCATATTCTTCCTTCACATACGCCACATCAAAAATTTCGCGATCTTTGCCCGGTCTGGTGCTGTACATCTTTACATGTTCGGTAATTAACTGCATATAATCTTTATCACCGGTGGCCATATAAACTTCCAGGCCGGCTTCTTCTCCCTGCTTTGCAAGTGCGCCAATTACATCATCGGCTTCGTAGGCATATTTGCCTTCTGCATCGTGAAAGGGACATTCGATTACCGGCACGTCAAATGCTTTTATCAGCTCCAGAATGCGGGGAAACTGCTCACGCATTTCATCCGGCATTCTCTCACGCGTGGCCTTGTATTCTTTATACATGGCATGGCGAAACGTGGGTTCTTTGCGATCGAAAACCACACCCAGGTAATCCGGCTTTTCATCCTTCAGCAGCTTATTCAGGAATAGCGCAAAGCCATATGCGGCGCTGGTATTCTCACCTTTGGAATTAATGAGAGGATTGCGAATAAAGGCAAAGTAAGCGCGATAAAATTGAGCGGAGCCATCGATCAAATAAAGTGTTTTGCGAGACATGCTGTTCCCCGGTTGGAGGTGATATGTTTACGAACGGGAAGAAATATACAAAAAATTGAGGACGGTTAACAAGATGGATTAATGGAAAAATGTTGTGAGGAGAGTTTTCATCAAGCCAAAATCGCGTCAGCCGCTTCCACTTTTCCAATCCGTAACGTGCAGCTGAAAACGAACCGTTTTATAATGCTTTCCCATAGAAATTGCGGTAAAAATCTTTTCAAGTAATGGTACATGTGTCGAGGAGAAGCCAAGTTTTTCCATTACGCGAATACATCGCTTGTTTTCAGGAAAGCAATCGGCAACTACTTTTGCCACATCGCACTCATTGAAGAGTATATCGAAAAGCTGCTTCAGAGCGTCCGGCATAATCCCCTTTCCCCAAAATTCAGGTAAAAGATCCCAACCGCAATATCTGACGTCTTCTCCGCCAACAGTAAAATAGTACTGCGATATATATCCGACGACCCTTGCTTCAAACAAGACAGATGTCAGCTTAGATTGTTTCAATTTCTTCGGAGGCTTGCTAAAAAGCGCCTCTTTCCAACTCCTGATGTTTTCACCGCGCGCAATGGGGTAATTCGCTTGCAGCACGAGTGGATTACTGCGTATTTCCCACAAGAGTGGCAGATCTTCCTCAAGAGCATCTCTAATTTCAATAGACATTGATCAAAAAAACCTCCAGATAGCGGCTTCTAATTCAGCCAGCGTAAAGTCGACGGCTTCCGGAGCCAGACGCAGAGCATATTTTCGCAGGTTACTACACTCATAAAGTATTGTCAACAGCATCAGTTTGGCGCGTAGTTCGGCATCCAATTGAGACTCTTCATATCCATAGGCAAGTAGAAAGGCTCGCTGTAGCTCGCGATTCCCCTGTATCATCAGCACACCCGGCGCAACAAAATCGTATTCGACATTTCCGTGAAACGCATCTCCGAAATCAAATAAACCGCTAATCTGCCAGCGTCCATTATTCTGTATCAACATCAAATTGCCGAGATGAATGTCGCCGTGAAGCAATACGGGCTTCTCTTTGCTGTCGAGAAGGTCGATTCTGTCGGACATATATTCTGGCAAACTCTCTAACCACTCCGGGTTAGCGCCGTTCTCCCGTTGACGGTCAATGCAGCTCTTGAACTGTCGCCGAAGGAATCCCTGCCAATCTTGATACAGTGCGGGCAATGTAGTGGAAGAGGCTTGGCTATGGAACTGCTTTAGTAACAATCCCAATTCAGTGGCAATATCAATCCGGTTCCCAAAAGACACTTCTGGCCAAACATCTTTTGCAAGTTTTCCATTCAGGCGCGTCATCATAAGATAGTTCCAACCGTCAACGTCCCCTTCAAAGCATATTTCCGGTGTAATCGTATCTGAAGCAGTTTGGACACTTAGCAAAACCGCTTTTTCACGCGCGAAGCCGTCGCGAAAGCCCCCGTATATTTTGAGGATAAGATTTTCTCCAACAAAGAAAATGACGTTTTCACCATCCTTCGAACGCACCAACTGAGGGCTTGAGAGACCATGCCGGTTACAAATGCTTTGCGCAACAGAGCCCCATACCTCGCTGTGAAGGTGCTTTTTGAAATCTGCAGGCGTTATTATTCCAGCTGGCATACCATTCCTTTAGGATCATACATTGTGTCATTTCAAATATATCAGCTTGCGCGTCTGAATGCCCCTGCTTTTTTCATTGAGTTGGAGCCGGTAAAAGTAAATCCCCGATGCCACTGCCTCACCTTCTCTGTTTCGCCCATCCCACCGCCACTCATAGCTTCCCGGCGCAACGCTCCTCTGCCGGTAGTTGTGCACAAGACGCCCTTGAATATCGATAATTTGCAACTCAATATCGCTTGCTGTAACCACCGAAAACGGGATGGTGGTGCTACCGTTAAAGGGATTGGGATAGTTCTGCAGTAGCTCAAATCCGGTTGGCACGTCATCAGATAATTGCTCAATGCCGACGGTATTGCTTTGCAGGGTGCTGTCCCCGGCAAAAAAGTGCATCCGTCCGCGGAATTCCCCAAAGTTATACCCCGGTTCCCCAACGATTAAATCATCCACCCCGTCCCCGGTACGGTCACGGACCCCCACCATGCCGCGGCCAAAAAAAGACCCCGAAGAGGGTTCCAGGATCAGATAATCTTCATCAAAGCCGCTGCTGCCGCCCAAGCGGATGTGAGTCAATCCTTTCGTGCCAAACATATTGGGCATGCCGATTCCTAGGTCCGGATAACCGTCCTTGTTTAAATCACCAACATTGAAATAGAATGCTGCGGCATAAGCATCGAAAGAAGAATCCGGCCATATCAGGTGGAATTCCGGGATAGTGTCGAAAGTAGCTCCACCATTATAGATAAAACCCCCTCCAACAAAGAGATCCTCATAACCATCCAGATTGTAATCAAACGATTCCAACCTCAAAGGAATAAAGCCAAACGTTTCAGGGTCTTGCGAGGGATCGTTCATATGCAAATCGTAGTTGGTGTCAAAAGTAGCGGATCCAAAATAGATACGGATGTATTCAAAGCCAGGCCCAAAACCCCCATCATTGCCCATTAAGACCAGATCATCATACCCGTCTCCATTTAAGTCCCCGGTTGTCACGTCCCAGCCCAAACGAAACCAGATGGAGTCACCTTCAAATACGTAATCCGGCTGCAGGTCAAAAGGATCACCGCCCATAAAAATTCGGATCAAACCTGTATAGTTTAAGCTATCTGGCCTTGCCAGGATCACATCATCATACCCGTCCCCGTTTAAGTCTCCTGTGGCTGCATTTTCAGCACCATAACCCAAGATTAGATCCGGCACACTGTCCATACCCGCCACCAAATGGTGTATGACGGTTGTTGTTCCACTGCCAAAATAGGGCTGAATAAATTCCTGAATACCATCCCCATTAAGGTCAGCAATCATTGCATCAATAGAAATTTCACCGAACCCAAATCGACCCATTTCACGAAACACAATTTCCGGGCGCGTATTAGCAGGGAAAGCACCATAAAACAGTAACGTACTATCGCGATTTACGCTCCAGGAAATATATTCATCAAAGCCGTCGTTATTTAGATCACCGGCATTGAGTAGGTTCCAACCCAAATACAGATTGGTTTGCCAGCCGACGAACTGCTGTAGGTGTTCGAGCTGGTAGTTCTGTGCGGGCATCTTTGCTGGAAATAGCACAACGGTGATTAGGATAAATACATACCATTTGGGTTGCATGAAAGACCTCTTCATTAGTGTTTGGGCAAGGTAAACCCTCGTGTTCAGAGTCGCTAGCGGAACCTGCACGTACAAAAGAATAGGAGCGAGTAGTATGCTCTTTTGAATGAGGGGGTTAATCAAAAGATTGGAAGTGATGGACAAAAAGTCCAGAAGTAATATTATAAACGAAAGAGCTACTCCCGCAGGGTCACAACGGTTACACCGCTGTCGCCTTCACCATATTTACCCATACGCCTGGACTCAACACGTTTATCACGGGAGAGGTACTGGTTGATTTCGGTCCGTAGCGCACCGGTGCCTTTGCCATGCACAATGCGCACTTCCTTCCAGCCACTGCTAACCGCTTCAGCGAGATATAGATTGGTCTCTTCTATCGCCTGCTCAGGATAAAGACCACGCACATCCAGCTCCATGCCAACGCCGCTAAGCGGCTTATCAATATCGCTGCCCTTACGCTGCTTAATGACCTTGGTTTTCGGCTTGGCCTTTTTTAATCCACGTAAGTTTGCAACATCAAGCTTCATTTTGATATGGTTCACCAGAACGCGAACCTGCTTTTTTTCACCAACATTATCCAGCAGTTCACCTTCTTCTTTCAGCGATTCGATAAACACAACATCGCCTTTTTTCAGGCTCCGATTATCGGGTGCAGCTGGCTTTTCAACGGCAATCAGCTTATCGACTTCGTTCTTCTTCGCTTCAAGCGCTTCGCGCGCGGCCTTAATAGACGTCTTCGATCCGCCGCTGGCGCGAATGTCCTGCACCGAACGTTCAATAAGCGCATTTGCGTTTTTCAGAACCTGCTCGGCCTCAAGCGCAGCCTTACGCTGGAGCTCTTTTTTGTTCTTCTTTAAACTCTCGACCTGCGTTTCATAAAGAGTTGTCATCGCTTCTGCTTTAGAGAGCTTAATGCTGAGGTCACGTCTCTCTTTGTCCTGGCTTTGCAGCTTTTCTTCCAGGCTCAAGATCAGGTCTTCCAGGCGATTGCGCTCTTGCCCTACCCTTTCACGTGCTTTATCAATTAATGAGTCTGGCAGGCCGTAACGACGGGAAATCTCAAAGGCATAACTGCTGCCGGGCACGCCTACGCGTAGATTGTACGTCGGCAACAACGTTTTAAGATCAAACTCCATCGAGCTGTTCTCTACAGATGCATTATCGTGTGCAAAGGCTTTCAATTCTCCATGATGCGTCGTAGCAATCGTCAATATATTTCGCTCCGTCAGCTCACTCAACACGGCAATTGCCAGCGCAGCACCTTCGCGCGGATCGGTTCCGGTTCCGGCCTCGTCCAGCAGCACCAGGCTATGTTCATCGCTATGTTCGAGGATATCGCGCAGTCTCACAACATGTGCAGAGAAGGTACTGAGGTCATTTTCCAGAGACTGTCGATCGCCAATATCCACCATAATCTGGTTCAGTAAAGGAATTTCGCTATCCGGGTGCGCCGGAATTAACATGCCCATACGCGTCATTAGAATTAGCAAACCAACCGTTTTCATCGACACCGTTTTACCACCGGCATTTGGTCCGGTAATAACCAGCGTCGAAAAGTCTTCGCCAAGGGTAAGGCTGAGCGGCACAACTTCTTCATGCGGCATTTTCAGCAGCAACAACGGGTGGCGAGCATCTTTTAGCATCAGCTTCGAAGTTGTTGAAATTTTAGGAGCACTGGCATCGAGCTTGACCGCAAATCGTGCTCGCGCCAGGATTAAATCCAATATGGCAAGATTTTCCAGTCCGAAGGCGATGTCATCGCGAATTTCGCGCACCAGTCCGGTCAGAAAGCGTAAAATCTTGATAATTTCATTGCGTTCCTGAAGTCGCAGGTTCTGAATTTCATTGCTGATTTTCAGAGTTTCCATTGGTTCGACGAAAACGGTATTCCCTGAAGAAGAGGTACCGTGTACAATACCACTCACTTTATTCACAAAAGACGGCACAATTCCGAGCACCATACGCCCATCGCGTAGCGTGACAATCTCATCCTGACTGAAATCGCCATAGATCTTTTGTGCCTTTTGCAGCGCGCGCTTGTTATCGCCTTCCAGTGAACGGATTTTTATCCGGGTTTTTCGCAGTGCCGGTGAGGCATTATCAAGAATTTCGCCGGATGGATCTATTGTTGCTTCGATTTCCCGGGCAATGTTTCGATGATAGTGCATATGATCGGCATAGCGTGCTGCTAATGGTGCTTCGGCACGTTTTTCACGAAAAAAGTGAGATAATTCACCGCACATCTGCAGGTAGCTTTTTATATCGAGAAGTGCTTCCGGTTCGAGGTAGGCGTTTTCAGGACGAGATTTGTGCAACTCTGGTCTAATGTCAGAAAAACCGCCAATCGGCACATGGTAACCCGCGTTTAGCAATCCAGCCATCTCGCTGGCTTCATCGAGCCAACCGCGAATTTGCCCAATATCGGACGAAAAGTCTAGCTCCTGCAGCTTATCACGACCAAATGGCGTTGCTAACTGTTCAGCAAGAGCGTCCAGTACTTTATTAAAACCGAGTTGCTGTAGTGATGTGGGATCGTGGCTGAGGTGATTTATGCGATCAGAGCCGGAATTAATCATTTCCGAGCTGTTCATCAAGTTGATCTTTGAAGTCGTTTTTGAGGTCTTCGACTGCTTTTTCACGAATTTTTTCCTTACCCTTATTAAATATCTCTTTCACCTTATCCGGCAACCTGTCTGAGCCAATATAGTCGTATAATTTTGGCACCAGTTGATAGATGGGTTGGTAGAGCTGACTTTCAGCCTGATAGGGTTCAAGTGCCTTCTGATATGGAACGAAGGACAAATACATGAACAACAGGCTAAGAATGAGAGCTCCCTTAAAGGCTGCGGCTGTTCCTCCGGCAATATTATTTAGCCAACCGAGGAGGAGATTTTCAACTATTGATGTTACGAGTCCTGCAACCAGCCGGGCGAGATAATAAAACGTAGAGAAAAGCATCGTAAAGCTAAACAAATGAAGCGCAATGCCTTCAAATGATGGGAAAAAATCGGTAATCCACGTGGCGAGATTGGAACCGAACATAATGCCGGCAAGCAATCCTGCAATTACGCCGATCAGGCCGAGTACTTCGTGCACGAATCCTCTACGGATACCGTTAATGAAGTAACCGCCGATAACGGCTAATATTCCTAAATCCAGTGGAGCCATATTTTAAAGAGCAGTTAGTGTGTCGCGCACAACCTGTTGAACCAGCTTTCCATCGGCCTGGCCTTTCAGCTTAGCCATAGCTGCTCCCATTACCTTGCCCATATCCTGCATGGACGCAGCGCCAAGACTTTCAACAACTTCTACAACGACTTTTACGATCTCATCCTTACCAAGCTGTTCAGGCAAATAAGACTCGATGATAGCCAGCTCAGCTTCTTCCTCTACGGCACGCTCTTCGCGTCCGCCATCGCGGAATTGCTGAATAGAATCACGACCCTGCTTTGCAGCACGCTTCAAGAGCACTAAGACATCTTCATCGGTAAGAGCTTCGCCCTTTTCGATTTGTGCGTCTTTAATCTTGGAGCGCAAAATGCGAACAATTGTCAGGCGAGCTTTATCGCCGGACTTCATCGCATCTTTCATATCTGCTGTTAGTTTTGCTTCTAAGCTCATGATAGTATAGAGATCCTTTTTGCATAACATTCACATCAAATCCGGGACGAAAACAAAATTCATCCCGGATTCAAGATCGGTGTTACGCTGGTTTTAGTTCCGCTTGTGAAAGCGGAGAAAATTCTTACTGCTGTTCCAGCATTAGTTTACGAATCTTACGGCGCGTTGCATTTTCTTTGCGTTTGCGCTGCTCGCTTGGCTTTTCGTAGTGCTGATGACGCTTAATTTCAGCCATCAGGCCAGATTTTTCGCAAGCTTTGGTAAAGCGCTTGAGTGCTTTTTCAAAAGATTCTTTTTCGCGAACTTTTACGTGAATCATAGACGTTACACCGATCCTTTTCTATTAATGTGATTATTCACCGTATTTATGCGGATTATCAATTCGATCAATTTCATAGTCTGCAGCGCGTTTCCAGTTGTTGTCCTTGGAAGCCTGCACAAAATACTTACGTGCTTCACTGCGCTTGCCCTGACCACGGGAAACAAAACCAAGTCCATAATTTGCTCCACCTTTTACGCGGCTCTTGCGAGCAAAGCGCAGGCAGGACTTGTAAGCGGCTCCGGCAGCATCATATTGCTTCTGCTCAAGGCGAATATCGCCGAGACGTAAGTAAGCGTCTGCCTTGCGAGACTTGGCGCGCATTACCGACGTGGCTTTTTCCAATGCGGTAGCAGCAGCATCACGATTGCCTTCTTCAGCATTTGCCATTCCAAGACCGCGCCATGCCAGACCATCTTTGGCATTTACTTCTGTCGCCTTTGTAAACATCCCAATAGCTTTGGCATAGTTTTTCATATCCATGTAAACCAAACCAAGGCCACGATGTGCTTTTTTCGCAGTGGCATCGATATTCAGAGCGGCCTGAAAGCTGTTAATTGCTTCATTATAACGATCGGCTCTGGCCTGAACATCACCAAGCGATACATACGCTCTTACATAGGACTTATCCTTGGCAATGGCAGTCTTAAAAGAAGCCTCTGCATCGGAATAGTTTTTCTTCATCTTGTTCGCAACGCCTGCCCAATAGTGCCCCTTGGCAAAGTTTGCGTCTAAAGCAACGGCTGCTTTATATTTTTCAAGAGCTAAATCATAATCCCGCGATTTCAATGCAAGATTGCCCTCATTGTACAATTTCTTTACGTCGTTGGATAGTTCATCCTGAGCGAATACGGATACGCTTAGCAGAATCATTACCAGAACCATCAGCTTTGACCATTTACTCATTTGGTGATACCTCCAATGTAACTTAACGATTAATCTCTCACATCGGGCCCGGGGCGATACATAAGACCCACATTATTTCAATTGCTCTTTTTAGACTCACATTCGTCAAAAAAGTTCATCAACATTACTTAACCCGGTCTAAATATTTTCCATCGCGAGTATCAACGCGGATCGTTTCACCAGTTTCGATGAACGGCGGTATCTGCGTTACATATCCCGTTTCAAGCGTTGCGGGTTTGTATGACGTGGTAACGGTAGCCCCTTTAAGATTCGGCTCAGTATCAACAATTTTCAGTTCAACAGAAGTGGGGAGTTCAACATCAATCGTCGTGGTTCCGTGAAACAGGATGCTAACCATCGTATTTTCCAGCAAAAAATAAACACTATCGCCCAACGTTTCGGCTGTCAGACTGATTTGCTCATAGGTCTCCATGTCCATAAAATGATAATCTTCATTATCGGAATAGAGATACTGGAACTCTTTATTTTCGAGTGATGCTTTTTCGACAGACTCATTGGGACGAAAACGTTCTTCGGCCTTTATTCCATCGGATACGCGCTTCATTTTAACAGCCATCAATGCCTGTCCTTTACCAGGAGTAATATGAGACACTTCTGTCAGACGATATAGATCGCCCTTGTGCTCTATTACGTTTCCTTTGCGCATATTTATGGCTTTAATTTTCATCTTGTTGCTGCTCCTTTATCAATCCGAAAATATACAATACCGAATGTAAACGGCAAGCACTATAAATGCAAGCGCTTTAAACAATTTTCGTCAAGAAAATAAGCCTGCCCATCCATTGCAGCCCCTACTGCTTTTTTATAGGCTCTTCCTCGAAAAAAATTACGCAATTTCCGGTGCACCGGTAGTAGCTGCGGAGCAATTGGCCAGTGAAAGGATTGGGCATTCTCGAGTACACAACCACTATCTATTGCCCAGGACAAACGAGAAAGCCCAAGTTTCTTCAAAAACTGACGAGATAACCTTCGTCTCACGGCCTCATAACCGGGGTCGACAAAATAAGCAGCGCGAGCATACATCTCGGCATTATGGTAATATTCCGGCGTATTTAGAATCCCCACTGCCCCACAGCGACGGCCAAGAAGCAGCAAAAAGGTCAATACGGCTTTTCCCAAACCAAGCCCGGGAAACTCTTGCCCCGGAAGCGGCGGACGAGCATCTGAAAATTCTCCCAGAGGGTGCCGAAACATCAGCCATTCTATTTGAAGTAGTTCCGGCTGGTAAAAGTCAGACAGCGCATCGACCAACATGGGCGGAACGGCCGCATTTCGTTTTAATACAACTTCCCCCAGCAGCTCATTCTCATCAGGACTGGAACTATATAGCGCCAGTCGCTGCAAATAATAGTCTCGCGAGTCTAATGACAAGTAGAAGTCACTGTATCCAAGAGCCTCCAGGTGAGTGTAAACACCCGCTTTTTCGAGATAGCCGTTAATGATACTAACCGGCAGCACGCCAAGTAGCAACAGGGAACCGCCTGACGTGTCAGAAATGCCGTAAAGATCATCTTCAGAAAGCCCGGACAGCTCCGTAGCAGATGAACGTTTCGAATGTCGTTTGTATTTTTGTGGCCACATTTGATTGATGAGTTATGATTGATAAGTTATGATTGATAAGTTATGATTGAACATTGGACATTGGACAGAATCCTACCAGCGAATGAAGTGAGCGACCTATCAAGTCCCCAAGGGACGACCTACCCCCTACCCCCATCTTTCTTCACAATGCTTTTGCACTATCACCAATGCGCTATTATATTTGATGCTTTTCGATGAATAAAGCAAGCGGTGAAGAAATTCATCTGCACACCCAAACCTGATGGGGAATCATGGCAACACAGAAGACGTTCGGCACTCCTGAAATCTCTAAAGTATACGACCCGAAGAGCGTAGAAAAACGCTGGTATGAAACCTGGCTTACCAACGGATGCTTCAATGCAGAAGTCAACTCCGATAAACGACCCTATACCATCGTTATTCCGCCACCGAACGTCACGTCGGTTTTACATATCGGCCATGCTTTTAACAATACGGTTCAGGATATCTTCATTCGCTATCGCCGCAAGAACGGATTTGAGGCATTATGGCTGCCTGGTACCGATCATGCCGGTATTGCGACGCAAAGTGTTGTTGAAAAACAACTTGCCAAGGAAGGGCTTACTCGCCACGATCTCGGACGCGAGAAGTTTATAGAGCGCGTATGGGAATGGAAAGAACAGAGCGGAAGCACTATTATCCGCCAGCTAAAAGAAATGGGCTGCTCCTGCGATTGGCGGCGTGAGCGCTTTACACGCGATGAAGAGTATACCCATTCGGTTCAGGAAGTGTTTATTCGCCTGTTCGACAAAGGACTCATCTACCGCGGACAGCGTATTGTAAACTGGGATCCGCAAACAGCTACCGCCCTTTCAGATGAAGAAGTCGATCACAAAGACGTTAACGGCAAGCTCTACCACATCCGCTATTTTCTGAAAGACAGCGATGAGAGTATTGTTGTAGCGACAACAAGACCCGAAACTTTGCTGGGTGATACCGGTGTGGCAATTGCACCCGATGACACCGACAAGCAACATTTAGTCGGTAAAACAGTTATTATTCCCTTTGTAAATCGCGAAGTGTCGATTTTCACGGACGAACATGTAGATAAAGATTTTGGCTCAGGCTTTGTAAAAGCAACGCCGGCACACGACCCGAATGACTTCGATATGGGCAAGCGGCACGATCTCGATCAGATCCTGATGCTGGATCCCAATGGCAAAGTATATGACGTGTGTAAAAAAGTTGATGGTTCAGAAATAACCGATGAGCTGCCAATTCCCGAATCGCTTGCCAAACTCGATCGCTTTGAAGCCAGAAAGAAAATCATTGCCGAGCTCGACAAGATGGGTCAACTCGTTGAGATTGAAGAACACGCCCACTCCGTTGGCCACAGCGAGCGCTCGGGCGTTCCGGTCGAACCTTATCTGTCCAGCCAGTGGTTTGTAAAAATGGAAGAACTTGCCAGGCCGGCTCTGCAAGCAGTGTTAAATGACGACATTCGCCTGCACCCGGGTGATCGCTGGCTAAAAACCTATATTCACTGGATGGAAAACATTCGCGACTGGTGTATCAGCCGCCAGCTTTGGTGGGGACACCGCATTCCGGTGTTCTATGATGATGCCACTGGAAAATGCGTTGCCAAGCAAACGATTGAGGAAGCACGCGAAGCGCTTGGGACAGACAATGTGCGTCAGGACGAAGACGTGCTGGATACCTGGTTCTCCTCCTGGCTATGGCCGTTTGCCACCATGGGTTGGCCAAAGAAAACGCCGGAGCTGGATTACTTTTATCCAACAAATACCCTGGTAACCGGCCCGGACATCATTTTCTTCTGGGTTGCACGCATGATTATCGCCGGTTATGAGTTTATGGACGAAAAGCCCTTTTCTGATGTGTATTTGAATGGAATCGTGCGTGATGATCAGGGTCGTAAAATGAGTAAGTCACTGGGCAACGGTATCGATCCGCTTAAGATCATCGAAACCTATAGTGCCGATGCGTTGCGCTCAACGCTGATTATGCTAAGTTCTGAAGGACAGGACATCAATTTGTCTGAGTCTAATTTTGAGGTTGGCAGGAACTTTTCAAATAAGATCTGGAATTCTTATCGTTTTCTCGGCATGCATCTTCACGATGCTCCCGAGGAAGATTATAGTGCGTATAGCGAACACTTTGAACTTGCCGACAAATGGATTCTCAGCCGCTTAAACCATGTGATTGAGCAGGTGGGAAACCGGCTTGAACAGTTTCAGGTGAACGATTCGTTTAATGCAATCTATCATTTCTTCTGGGATGAATTCTGCGATTGGTATTTAGAGTTGATTAAAGCAAGACTCTTTGACGACAACAACCCGGCGGGGCGTAAAACAGCGCTCAGCGTGGCAAAACATATCGTTCGCACCTGTATGCACTTGCTACACCCGTTCATTCCGTTTATCACTGAAGAAATATGGCAACAGCTGAAATCTGACCAGGAAGGAAGCATCGTCACTGAAGCATGGCCAATTGCTCAGGCGGCATACTTAAACGAAGCAGCTGAGAAGGAAATGCAGTTTATTCAAAAAGCGATTAGCGCTATTCGCACAACGCGTTCCGAGATGAACGTTCCGCCGGCACGCAAGGCGACCTTGCTGTATCGCACCAACGACACAACCGTGGAAAACATGCTCCTCGGAAACGCGGGTTATATTATGCAGCTGGCGAAAATAGATAAGTTCGAACCGCTTTTTGAAGGGCAGGATCTCGAATCCACAGTCTCTTTGGTTATTGATGGAGCCGAACTGTTTATACCATTGGCCGACCTTATCGACCTCGATTTGGAGCGCCAACGCCTGACAAAAGAAATTGAACGGCTAACCAAGCAGGTTATGGGGTTGGAGAAAAAATTATCGAATGAAGACTTTTTACGAAAAGCTCCGGAACAAGTTGTCGCAACTGACCGTAATAAGCTGCAGTCTTTCACAGAAAAGCTGGCCAAGGTAAAAGCCAATTTGGAGAGGCTGTAAAAATCAACATAATTGTGAGCTGTGATAACGAAATTAATCTCATTTTTACGTATTATCTAGAATAAGGTCGGATCAGGGAATGTATCGACGGTCTGGCATGCAAGTAAGCAAATCCACGCAATTTTGTGTGGATTTGTTGTTTTTAAGGCTCTTAAATCGCTGAATAAAAAAACTAATGACAAAAAGTTAACCTATGTCAAAATTTGAGCCGATTATAATTCCGATTATGTTCCCGTGTATCACAGGGAAAACTTTGCCAGGGAATGCAGTATTACTTATTTACATATTTTGAATATGCGAGTTAATCCATGACGCAACATACACAACTGACCTACGCCAATATACAGCGCATCAAGGCAGAAGAATTTCAACGTTTCTTTGCCGGTTCGCAATCAATTCATGCTTATCTCAATCACTTGAACGAAGTGGAGTGGTTGAATATTGATGATGCAGAAAATCAGCACGAGTTCTTCGACTATGAAGAGAGTAATGTTCTTAAGCTAAAGAAAATATTTGGTGCTCGAACGTATCGCACCGGGAATTCATCTTCTCAACAAGAGACAGAACTGCGTTTGCAGCTGCGTCGCTATCTCGAATCAACCTACTCCGGTGGCGTTTCACCCGCTACAGCTTCAAAGATTCCGGCGGTTCTGGAAAAAGAGTTTACCAACGAAGAAATTGAGAACATTCCGGTTTACCTGGAGAATCTCGAACAAGTACATTGGGATACGCGTCTGTTAAGTGCAATGATGACGGTAGCGGTTTTACTGGTTGCCGTGGCAGGATATGCGTTTGTAAATCAAACGGAAACACCCTATGGTGAGCTTTTAATTGATTCTAACGTCAGAAGCGCCCGTGTTTATCTTGACGATGAGCAATCCGGCTATTCTCAGTCGGAAATATCCAAGCTGAATCCGGGAACATACAAGCTTTCGGTGAAGAAGCCAGGCTATTTCAGCAATCCTGAGTATTCCACTGTAACGGTGAAAAAAGATTCCCTTACTAAAGTGTTTATCAACATGTTTCCGCGTAGCGATCAAAATCAGGGCATTTTGAAAATCTCTGCCACGCATGATGATTCAAAGATCTTTATCGACAATGATTTCCGTGGAACATTGGATGAACACCCCTACATCCCCCTGAACCCGGGCCAGTATTCAGTTATAATTGAGAAGAATGGCTTCAGTTCTAATCCTGGTGAGCAAATCATTACAATCAGCGCTGGTGATACAATGGGGCTAGACTTTGTACAACAGCGTCGCACCTATACCAAAGTGCAGCGTTCTCCGGTACAAACGAATGCCAGAACAACTCTTGGTATCAGCACCAATATTCGCGGAGCCAAAATTATTATGGATGGCGAAGACACCGGTAAATATGCTGATTATGTTTTTGCAAACCTGAACATCGGAACCTACACCATTGCGCTCGAAAAAGAAGGCTATCAGTCGACTCCCAAAGAGCAGACGATTCAGCTTGGCACAGGCAGTGGTGGAGCAGATATAGATTTTGAAATGATTAAAACGCATGAGAAAATGAGCATTGTAACCACTCCGGTTGCAGGCGATATTTTCGTAAACGGCAAGAAATTCGGGCGTGGTAAAGTAGAACAGCTGGTAAAAATGGGTCAGCAAACAATTTCTTTCGGAGAAGTAGCCGGCTACAAAACGCCCAAGCCTCAGATTATTTCATTGGGCAACAATCCAAAGCAGCTTGAAGTCGCTTATTTCCCCGAGATGAAACTAGACGTTGAAATTACTGCAAACGGTGCTGTGAAGGTAGACAATTGTGACCTGATAACCGGTTACACCTTTGATAACCGCGCTTTTTCTGCAAGCAAGGAAGCTGGCCCTGAAGTCGTATTTTTCGACAAGAGAAAAGACTATTTCTGGAAATTCGGCTTCGCTTTTCCCTATCGCGATCGCAAGGGGAATGACGCCCTGAAAATGAGCTTCCAGCTACCGAAAGTGCTCGATCATGAACAATCCTTTATTCTGATGCTGGATGCTGCCAGCTCAAAAGAATATTATGCACATCGCCTCAGCAAAGATCTCGATATCAGCATTAAGGTGAACGGCAGAGTCATCAGCTATACCTATTCGCCAAAGCCTCTTGAAACCAATAACATAAAGCGCATGGAATGGGATATTACCCGCTATATAAAGCCCGGTAACAATGCTGTGGAAATTTCTACAACGGAAAAGAACAACACCTTTTTCTACGTCAAGCGAATCAGTCTACAGAATTAACACAGCCTGCTCTTAATTTTGCAGACTGTTTTGCACGCAATAAAAGCACGACCTCTCGCATCTCGCGCCTTACACTTTTAAGCTCTACATTTCATTTCCATTTCCTGAATTTCTGTTGTACATTTTTGCATGGATCTATTCTCACAACTCGAACCGGAAAAGTCTCCAGCCACATCTGCACCGCTGGCGGAGCGAATGCGACCGAAGACTCTCGACGAGCTTATCGGTCATCAACATATTGTTGGGGCAGGAAGCCCGATCAGCGAAGCAATTAAACAGGAACGACTCAGCTCATTCATTCTTTGGGGTCCGCCCGGTGTCGGAAAAACCACCGTTGCCCGAGCGATCTCTAAAGAAGCAAAAGCAGACTTCCTTAGCATCAGCGCAGTAACCGCAGGCGTTGCTCAAATTCGCAAGAGCATTGAACGAGCCGAGAAAAATCGCAAGTTTACCGGGCGCAAAACGGTCCTTTTTATCGATGAAATTCATCGTTTCAACAAGGCACAGCAAGACGCGCTTCTTCATGTCGTTGAAGATGGTACGCTGGTTTTAATCGGCGCAACAACAGAGAATCCATCGTTTGAGGTCATCGCACCCTTACTTTCTCGCTGTCAGGTTTACAAGCTGGAATCGCTTACAGACAATGACATTCGAGCCATCGCCGAGCGTGCTCTTAAAAACGATTCCATTTTGATTGAGAAGCAGGTCAAGGTTGAAGACTGGAATTCACTCTACATTCTTTCAGGGGGAGACGCCAGACGCGCACTAAATATTATTGAGGAAGCTGTGGCGCTTCTAGGCAAACAACAACCGCCTCTTCTGCTCGATGCCGCAACATTCGAGCGTTCTGCTCAGAAAAAAGTTCTTAAATACGACAAAAGCGGTGAGTATCATTACGATCTCATCTCGGCATTTATAAAAAGCCTGCGCGGAAGCGATCCTGACGCAGCCGTCTATTGGATGGCTCGTATGTTGGAAGCAGGCGAAGATCCCAAATTTGTGGCGCGACGCATGTTAATTCTTGCCTCGGAAGATGTTGGTAATGCCGATCCGCAGGCAATGACAATGGCAACCAGCTGCTTTACTGCCGTCACCTATATTGGAATGCCCGAATGTCAGATTATTCTCAGCCAAACGGCAACCTATCTGGCCAGTGCTCCGAAGAGCAATGCTGCATATATGGCGATCAGACGTGCAATCGAAACGGTTCGCGAAGCGCCGGATGTGCAGGTGCCCCTTAAATTGCGCAATGCGCCTACCGGGCTAATGAAAAAACTGGATTATGGAAAAGATTATCAGTATGTTCATGACCATGATGGTGGCTTCGCGAAAGAATCATACTTACCGGAAAAGCTGCCAAAGAAACAGTTTTATTTTCCAAAAGCGATTGGCAGCGAAAATGCAATTCTACAGCGTCTGAAAACGCTATGGAGCGGCATGAAAGACTATTCGACTCACTCAAAAGATGAATGACATATTATGAAGACAATCAAAACCCGCGTTACTGATTACTTTATTCAGATGAAGACCAAGGGCATTGCCCGCAGACTGGATTCATCGCTCTCCTTCCCCGTACCATCGGATACGATTAAAAAGGTATTGATTATTTTACCTCGTAATCTGGAATCCCTCGATCGGGCGTCTAACTTTGTGCAGTCGTTGAAAAAACACTATCCAAAATGGCGAGTCGAGCTGTTTGATGTCGACAAGCTAGGCAAAAACGACCTGAATAATATGCAGCTTCCCAAACCGGAAGTAGTAAACAAACTTAAAGCTGCGGGCTATAACTTTGTTTTGGATTTGAATGATTCGAATGATCAAGTGGCATCGTTTATTACGCTTATGACCGAAGCACGTTATCGCATGAACCTGAACCGCGAAGGTGAGCAGTCTTATAACATCGCATTTCAGCCACAGCGTTCCAATGGCGTTATTCACTATGAATCGATTCTGCAATATCTCAGTCAGCTAATTGTTGCTTAGCAACAAAATATACGCCGCTCACTCTGACTTCGACTCCGCTCAGTCTGACGCGGGTTAACCGCCTACTTGCCTCTTGCGTTTCTGCCTGTTTCTGCCCTTCTTTTCTGCCTACTGCCTGCCTTTCAGACATCGCTCGCTCTGACTTCGATTCCGCTCAGTCTGACGCGAATTAACTGCCTACTCACGTCGCGCTTCAAAAATAATTCAAAAAAAATTAGCACTTCCTTCATTTTTTCCTGCGTTAGTAAATGAGAGCAAACCCAAGCTCCTCAGAAGCAAGCAGAGAGAAGAATAATACTATATCTATAGGATACTCAGGAGGAAGTACAATGAAGCATCAACTAACAATCGCATTTTTGTTGCTGGCCATGCTGTTTTCATGCACCAAAGATCCTGCACAACCGAGTGACCAGAATCCACCAACGGATGACGTGAACATGTTTTTGACCGAGTTACCAGCCTGGTCAGAGTTTTCACCGTTAAAGGCTCCGGTTCCCCCCACGGCAACCGACAGTTCTGAAAAGCTTCCAGACGTGACAATGGACGTTGAGGCCATCGGCGACAGCGGCGAAGTCACCATTATTCCAAACGTGACATATGAGTGCATATCCACCCCCTACACGGTTACCGACAACCCACAACAGATCGTCATGTATAGCCCTGACATCGATGTGCTTTGGCCGGGATCACTCATTCAAGGCAAGAGTTATGCAAATGGACTCGGTTCCCTATTGGGCATTACCATCGCTGAACGCAGCCCAATTGATGTTTCTATTCCGGGTTTGGCAAACAACGATAATTTTCGCACAGTAGATTTACCTTCGCAGTCTACCGTTGCCCAGGCCATCGGCTCGATGGTTGGCAATGCGACTGCTGAGAGCCTGGCCACGCCAAGTACTATTTCCTTTAAGCAAGAAGTGTATCACTCTGAAAAGTCGTTCGGACTATCCGTTGGGCTTTCCGGCAACTACATGGGATTTAGCGCCTCTGCTTCCGGGGATTTTAGTCGTGACGCCTCGGAAACAACCATTACTGCGCATTTTTATCAGAAGATGTTTGAAGTCGTTGTTGCACCACCGCAAACACCGGGCGCCTTCTTCAGTGAAGACTTTACCGAAGCCAAACTTCAGGAACAAATAAATCTCGGCCGTATCGGTAATGACAATATTCCGGTCTACGTAGCAAACGTAGTTTATGGCCGCATGATGATGTTTTCCATGACGTCCACGGCATCCGAAACCGACATGCGCGCCACACTCAACGCTGCCTATAATGGTATTGGCGGAGGCGGAAGCGCCAGCCTCTCGGCAAAGCAGAGTAGCATCCTGCAACAGTCTAAAATAGCTATTACCTCGCTGGGTGGAGACGCGGAAGCAACAATTTCCATGATTCGCTCCGGTGACTGGTCGCAGTATTTCACAAACTCCGCTCCTCTTACAAGCGCTGCGCCACTTTCCTACACCTTTAAAAACCTTGGCGATGGCAGTATTGCAAAGGTTTCTGAAGCAACCGATTTCAACATCACTGAATGCCAGGCCAAAGTAGCCATTCCCGGTACGTTCAACTTCCTGCCAGAAGAAAGCATGGCCCTGTCTATTCCAACTCCCGCAACCACGCTACAGGGCGATTTTAACGGTGATGGCAAAGGAGACTTTGTTTTTAATCACCTGTCTGGCACCAGCAATGAAACGGTCGTTGCTCTCTCAGACGGGAACGGCTCCTTTAGTATGAGTTCCCCGGTTAGCCATCCAGCGGCTCCAACCGAAACCTGGGGAATTTTTGATCTTCTCGTTGGCGATTTTGACGGTGACGGCAGTGACGACCTGGTCTGGAATCTAACCGATGCCAAAAACCGCACCTATGTAGCCCTCTCAAATGGTGATGGATCGTTTGACTTCAAAGACGAAGTAGAACATCCCAATGGAGGCTGGAGCAATTATTTGGCACTAATTGGTGACGTAGATGGTGATAATAAAGACGATCTTGTCTGGAACTATGTGTATTCAAGTGGTAATCGCACCTATGTTGGTCTCTCAAATGGTGACGGCACCTTAAACCTGCTCCCCTTTCAGGATCGCGGCGGTAATGGCTGGCAAGCATATATTCCATTTTTAACCGATATAAGCGGAGATAGTCGAGCAGATATTTGCTGGAATGTCCTGGATAATCGCAACGCAATGCATGGCGGTATTGCTAACAGCAACGGCACGTTCTCCTTCTACAACGCCCAACTCCATCAGAACAACGGCTGGGGAAACTTTACCAATCGGATGGGGGACATAAATGGTGATTTGATGTCAGACTATGTCTGGAGCAGTTTTTATATGAGCGGAACTACCCCCAGAATTCGCATCTATACCGGCCCCTCCAACGGCAATGGAACCTTTGCCACATCGGCCACTCCCTTCGACCTGGATTTGGAGGAAGCGGGGGGCGATGTTCATTTGGCAGACGTGAACGGAGATGGGAAAAAGGACATCATTTTAAACCACTTAGACACCATCAATCGCACCTATGTCGGATTGAGCATCAATGATGATTTCGACTTCTCACGGGTGAATCAACTGCATCCGGAAGTAACGGACTGGTCACAGTATCAACTGTTCAGCGGTGACTTCGATAATGATGATCTCGATGACCTGGTCTGGATATTCACCGGTTCGAACACCAAGATCTTTGTCGCATTAGCAAAAGAATAATTGCTTCAGTAGCGCGGGTTATAACCCGCGCTACTGAATTCTGTGTTCTGTGCTCTGCGTTCTGTTCTCTCCCCTTGCCTATTCCACCCAAAAACCGTTAATTTTAACATCACATTAAATCGTGCGATAATCACCGGGATATGGGGTGTCATCATGCAATGCTCTCGTCTATTTTCAATCATTCTTTGTGTTTTAATTATCGGCTGGATGCCTTCTCTCTTTGCTCAACAGGTTATCAAGACGGTACCTGCTCCTAATTATCCCTATGGCATCACCTATGATGGAAGTCACCTGTGGGTCGGCACGTCTTCCACCAACAGCAATAAAATCTGGAAGTTAAACCCATCCGACGGCAGCGTTGCCGGAACCATTGACGTACCTTACCAACCCGCCAGTGGTTCTTATACCGTGAAGGCACTGGCATACGACGGCGATGACCTATGGGTTTTTATGGACCTGCCTTCCGCCGAACATCCCGATAAATTCTATCGCATGAATCCTGCTACCGGCGATGTAACCAAAACGATCAACAGTCCGGAGAACAATTATATCGGTGGAATGACCTTTCACGATAATCACATTTTCTACACTCAGTATTATGCAAGCAACGTGATTGGTCGAGATGTTATCATAAAAATGGATACCACCGGCGTTACCCGCGACACCATTATCACACAGGGTGAACAGCCAATGGGCATCGATTTTAACGGACAATTTTTCTGGTGCGCCGAAGACACCGGTTTCGGTGCAACACGCCAGGAGATTTACGAATACGATGTATCGACCGGAGACTTCACCGGGAATTTCATCGACAATCCAACTCTTTCCCCGCGCGACATGGTTTTTGATGGTCAATATTACTGGCTGGTAAGCTATAACAATACCAACAGCATCCTGTATCAATTTGACATATCAGGGGGCACGCCACAAATCGGGGTTTCAAATACCGACTTCAATTTTGGTCTTACGGAGATTGCCCAACCCAAAACCTTTCAGATCAGCGTGTCTAACATTGGAACTGCCCCCCTTGCCATCAGCGCATTAAATTTTAGTCATCCCGACTTTTCAAGCGATGTCAGCACGTTTCCACAAACCATCCCGGTTGGCGATTCTTATAACTTCGGCGTTATCTATACGCCTTCTACATACGGTTTGCGAGTTGGAACGATGCAAATTGTCAATAGCGATCCGGTGAGCCCAAACGTAACGGTTGATCTTCGTGGAAAAGGTCTTTTCAGTAATCCAACTGCCGGGTTAACCGCCGCTTCACATGATTTCGGTCAGGTTTGGCTGCCCAATGAGGGACTTGCCAGCTGGAACCTTGGAATCTACAACCGAGGCATACAGCCTCTTGAACTACAGGCCACTGCGCTTGCAGACCCGGCATATTGGGTGGACACACCATCGCTACCGACATCAATTGCTCCCGACGACACGCTGGACATTACCGTTTGGTTCAGACCAAGCGAAGCGCTGATTTACCGCGATACGCTTTTGTTAACGAGCAATGATCCGGCAGCCAATATCTCTGAGGTTTCACTGGTGGGTGCGGGACAGGCGGGCCCATTTGGGCTGGGGACACCTTTCTGGTCTTACCAAATTCCGGACAACCCGGTCACCAGCTTTCAGGAGTATCGGGTCGAGGCTCTTAAATCGATCGATGATGTTACCGGAGATGGACTCGATGACGTTATTATCTCCTCCGAAAACTACTGGACGATTTGCTTAAACGGTGCAAGTTCAGGTTCAGCCGCCGAGGTCTGGCGCTTCAGCAGCTATATTTCGAACTTCAGTGCCGGTTCTATTGGCTCAACCAACGCTTCGCCGCATCAGCAAAAGGCTCTGGCAATCACGAACGACCTGAACGGCGATGGCAATGAAGATGTGGTAATCGGCACCGGCGGCGGCAATGAACATGTTTATGCTCTTGACGGCACGACCGGCAGTATTATCTGGGAATTTGGCACAAATGCTGTTGACAGCTTTTCGCTGGGAGACATTACATCCATCACTGCAGACACCGATTTCAACAACGACGGCATTAACGACATTGTTGCGACAGGCTCGGCGACTGTCGGTGGCGGCCTGGCCGGAAGAAGAACCGTATATTGCTTTGACGGTCCAACCGGGCAACAGCTTTGGAAGTATTTTATCGGAGGTTTCCTGCGTGCCTCAGCTACCATTGGCGACGTAAACGGAAACAATACTGCGGATCTTGTCATTGCAACAGGCGAAGGCATTCAAAACTCATATGTCTTGTTAGGTCTGGACTCTGAAGGCCCCGGTGGATTACCGACACCAATTTGGACTTTTGTAATTGGCGCTTCAGCCGGTGGAGGTAAAGAGCTTATTCGCTATGAAGTGCCGGGTGAAACCAGCGATATTATCGCCGGCGCTTTTTTCTCGAATGTCTATCGCATCGACGGTGAAACCGGAATACAAGTATGGAATTTCTCCAATCTGTCCTCCGGGGTTAATCAACTCACTTTATTGGAAGATCTGAATGCCGATGGCCTGTCGGAAGTTCTGGTGTCCAGTTTCGACAATAATTTTTACTGCTTGAGCGGAAGCGACGGAGCGGTTCTCTGGTCGCGCTTCTTCGGAAACTTCAGCTGGAGTGCCGAGACTATACCGGATCTTAATCAAGATGATATAGACGATGTGATCGTGGCCTGCCGCAACGACATTCTCTATGCACTCAATGGTGCAAATGGCGAAGTCCTGCTGCAATATCCAATGAATAGCGGTGAATTGCAGGGGGCAACAATTGCCCATATCCTTCCAGACATGGACAACAGCAATTCTTTTGAAATCCTGGGTGCTGCAGACGGCGGACAGATTGTAGCGTTGTCTGGTGGACAAATTCCGCTTACCGGTATCAGCAATTCAGAGAACTTACCGGAAGGATTCACACTGGATCAAAACTATCCGAATCCATTCAACCCATCGACAACACTGCGCTTTGCTCTGGCGGAGCGTTCAGAAATAACGCTTCAGGTAAGCGATATCCTCGGGCGTTCAGTTGCGACAATCTACAACAATCGCGCTTTAGAGGCGGGTGTACATGAGTACACCTTTAATGCGAACGACTTAAGTTCAGGCATATATTTGTTTAGCTTGACCGCAAATGGGGCGTCCAAAACACGTAAAATGATATTGATGCGCTAGATGCGCCCCGGTATCAGAATTAATAATGTGAATTTATTTGATTTGAAACACAGCAAATTGGGCGTACTGACGACAAATTGTTGCTAATTTTGTCGGAAGATAGACAAAATCTGCGGTGAACGCAGAACGAGGTCCGTAACATAATCAGGAGTGTTTTCCATGTCCGGGAATATCATTGCCAAACTGACCATAAGTAAGAATTCAGATCCCGATTGGCACGTCGAACGAGATTTTGGTCAAGAGGTGATCACAATTGGACGAGACAACTCTAACACATTGCTTCTGGAAGATGGCAAAAAAATTGTCTCTCGTCAACATGCCAAAATCCAGTTTATTGATGGCGATTACCATCTTATCGACTGTGGAAGTCGCAATTTTACGTTTCTGAATGATCGTAAGATTACGCCGAATAAACCATGCTTGCTCCGCAGCGGAGATCAGGTAAGAATCAGTGAGTATATCATACGCTACACGAGTGTTCAGGCTGCCCCTGAATCGAATGCCTACCAGGAAGAAACCGCTCTGCTTGAAAACCCTTTTGGGGAAGACATGCAGATTATCGCAAATCTGTTAAACAAAGTAAAACGTAAATATGATGTGCACGATCCCAGCATGAGGGACTCTGCCCTGCGGGCAGCATTCCATGAGATGATGACCGGGATCGATATTGGCGCTGTTGGTGAGATTATCGGACGGGAACTTGTTCCACAAAACGGCTTTGCCTCCGATGTTCTGCAGTCTGAGCCTATTGTACTATCTCCGGAATACGAAGAGCCAGAAGCAGAGGTTGAAGCTGAAGCACCTGCCGTTCACACACCTGATCAGTCTGAGATGATTCTTCCATCCGACACATCTACAATGCTGCGCATTGGACAAACTCTTGATATGGTTGCAGGCTCTATGATAAGCATCGTCCGCTCTTCCGAGAATTTCCGCAATAATTTCTTAGGGTTGCCGATGAGTCGTCTCGCAAGTTCTATTCACGTAATGACCGTTGAAGAATTCAAGGAATTTCTCTTCACCAATTCCATAGCTGAAGAAGAAGCACAGAATCGCTTTCAACAGGTGAAACAACAGGTAGACGATTCACTTCAACAATATCAAGCGTTACTGGATGTCTACAAAACGGATCTAAACGATGGCATGCTGCACATGCTTGAATCTCTCAATCCCGACAAGTTAAAACGCGAGTATTCTCAACACAGTGGCTTTATGAAGGTTGTTCCCGGATACGTAAATTCCAGAGTAAATCAATTCCTGCAAACGAAACTACGCGAACTGCTTGCCGAACAGCGCGATCAGGAAGAGGAAGAAGCATTCCGACCACTTTTTGTAAATACCTATATGGAGAAACTTTCCCAGCATGCGGCCGTTCCAGATTATGAGGAATACTAAGCTGCTTCGAGCATAGAAATAGCGTCTGGTAGGAATCCAGACGTGAAATTGAGTAGATGGAGCGCCTCCCAAAATCCGGCACTGCAACTCACCGCCTGTTAAGCAGTGATTCCGGACAAAATTATACAGGTTGATTTTTGCGATATTGTTGCCCTGCGTATATATTTGCAGGGTATATTTCGAATAGAAACAGTTGAAATACAAATCGAAGCTACCAAAAGTAGATTCGTTTTTTGTTACAGGAGTAGTATCGCTTCATGCAGAAACTGGTCGGCAAAACCATTGACAACTACAAAATCCTCGGCGTTATTGGACGTGGAGGTATGGGAACAGTCTATAAGGCTCTCGATCAGAGTCTGGACAAGCATGTTGCCCTAAAGATGATTGAGCCGCGCCTTATTGAGAATAAGAACTTTCTCAAGCGCTTTCTTGAAGAGCCGAAACTCCAGGCCAAACTCGAAAGTCCCTACATCGTTCGCGTCAACGCCTTTCGAGAGAGCAACGAAACCCTCTTTATTGTCATGGAATTTGTCGATGGTGCAACACTGGCGCAAAAGCTGCGGCAAAGCGGTGCCATGCACTGGACAAAAGCCCTCCCCATCTTCAAGCAAATGCTTCTTGCCATTGGCCATGCCCACAAAGTTGGTGTGATCCACCGGGATATTAAACCCGGGAACGTTCTTATTGCTAAAGACGACTCGGTTAAAGTTACCGATTTTGGACTGGCGAAATTCCAGCAGCATGGCGACATCACCGTTACCAAGGCTGTCGCCGGAACGGTAAAATATATGTCTCCCGAGCAGGTTCGCGGCTTGTCTAACGTAGACCATCGCGGTGATATATATGCTCTGGGTATTACTCTTTATGAAATGCTTGCCGGTCGTGTGCCTTTTCTAAAAGAAGGTGCAGACTATGCCGTACTAAAGGCGATCGTTGAAGATCAACCGCCTCCGCCAACACAATTCAATGGCGCAATTCCGCAGGTTTTAGAAGATATCGTTATGAAGTCGCTGCGCAAAGACGCCAATGAACGTTTTCAAACAGCCGAAGAAATGCTGGAGGCGGTAGAGCGCTTCGAACAAAGCAGCGATGAACAAGGGACCGTTGGAAGAACCCAACAAATGGCCCCCACAATTACCATTCTGAAAGATATCGCGCAGAACCCGGTAAATCTTAAGTGGGTAGCGCTTCCGATAATTGCCGTAATGGTAGCTTTGGCAGGTTGGCTTGTTGGTCCTCCACTACTGGAATTCATATTTCCCGCGCAAAAGTTTGCTTCTCTGGATATCCGTTCGGAACCTTCGGGGGCAGTGGTCTATTTTGACAACATTCCTCAAGGAAAAACCCCGTTTCAAACAGACAGCGTCGAAACCAACATTATTGATATTCGCGTTGAAAAGGCAGGATTTGGTTATTGGGAAAAAAAGAACGTCCTGTTCGAAGCCGGTCAAAGCGTGGAGTTTTCTCCGACACTCATCGAAGGAGCTGCTTCGGTCTACGGAAGCCTGAAAATTGATTCCGACCCTACAGGTGCAATCGTATGGCTAAACGGCAAACAGGTTGGCAAAACACCATTTTCCAGTGACAGCCTGCCAACGCAGGATTATCTTGTAAGACTGTCGAAGAACGGCTTCGAAGAGTTTCGTGAAACAATATCCCTTAGCGCAGATCAACCGGAGAACATGTCCGCTTTTCTTGTTAAAGTACCGGTAACAACCCGGCAGCCGCAAACCGGAAGCACCGGTAGTACCCAAAACTCCACTAAAGATCCATTTCTTGCGAAGCCACCGAGTAATATCGGCCAGCTTGAGCTACGCCTGGAGCCATCGGGAAGTATTTTTGTTAATGGTGGCCATAAAGCCCGTTCAGACGATGAACCTGCTACCGCATCCGTTGCAGTTGATAAAGGTGAGCACAAAGTTCGTTTTGTTCACCCGCAATACGGGTCACGCGACTTTTCTCTGTCTGTAGATCGGGGAGAAACAAAGTCGCTTACCTGCTACTTTGAATCTTTTCTAAATATTCAATCATTGGATGAAAACGGCAGCTCGTTTTTTTCATATCTTGTTATCAATGGTGAAAATACCGGAGTGCCAACCCCGATAGCGAATTACCCGCTTGGGCCGGGCACTTACCGAATTTCGGTGCGTCGTTTGGGTTATCATACCGTTGAAGACGATAAAGTCATTACGGTAACACCTCGCAGAAACAAGCCAAAAACACAGAAATTGGTGTTTACACTCGAAAAAGAGTAGACGCAGATCACATTACCCCCTTCCAAACTCCCCCAGTTGCGCCGAGTCACAGTTCTTGCTGACCGCGAGAATGTATCTTAACTCAGATCAACTATTCAGGAAGAACTTCAGGAGGTATAAAATGCGTAAGAAACCCATTTTGAAACAGAGCAAGCTGGCACTCATCGCGCTTCTTGCCGCTATCATGGTATTAGGAGTTGCTATTACAAGTACCGATGCACTAACGACGTTTCAGTCCGAAGACATTCTCAATGACGCGATTGAGAATTATAATTCTGCCAATTACGATGCGGCGATCAATGCCTTGCGACCACTTGCGGATGATGAAGGCGCAGACCTCGAGCATCGCAAAGATGCGCTGCGCTATTTGGGACGCTGTTATGTTGCCACACGCCACAATCAAAAAGCAAAGGCTGCATTAGAAAAGCTGATTGTTCTGGAACCACCTTTGATAGAATTTGATCCAGATCGCGAATCCCCACCGCTGATGAAAGTATATTATCAGGCGCGTAAGAAGAAATCCAACTCGTATCAGCTTGAGCGTAAAGATCCGGGTATCAAAACAATTGCCATTATGGACTTTCGCAATAGCTCCATCACGGATAAAGAAAAGTTTGATCCGATGGAAAAGGGTTTTTCCGATATCCTGATCAGTCGCCTCAATGGCCAAACAGACCTAAAAGTTGTTGAGCGTGAACGACTACAGTGGATTATTCAGGAACTCGAAATTCAGAATAAATATGGTATGGAAGGCGCCGTTCGCGCCGGTAAGCAACTTGGCGTACATGTCGTAGTATTTGGCAGCTATATCATTGTTGACGATAAGATCTGGCTTAGTGCTCGCCTGGTTAAGGTAGAAAGCAGCGAGATCCTCTTCACAACCGACGTGAAAGGCAAGCCGGGAGAGTTTTTCGACCTGACCGAACAGCTGAGCCAGAAGATCCGCAAGGCAATTGATGGTGGAAAGCTAAGTAAAGCCAGCGGCCCGTCAAAGACCACCAATTCGCTGGAAGCCATTCTTTCTTATTCAGAAGGTCTCGAGCTGCTTGAACGCGGAGAATATGCCGATGCGCATCAGAAATTCCAAAAGGCATTAGAACACGACCCAGGATACGAAAAGGCAAAATTGAAATCCGACAGCATCAAGGACTTGCTCATCTATTCTGAGAATGAGACATATTAAATAAGATTGCACTTAAATGACAAAGTCGATACCTTCGGGAAAGACTTTGTCATTTCCCGGTTTTCAACTCAGGAATACTAATCTAAGTGGCCCTCTCACCGCCACTCTTTGTGGAAGGATTATTTACATGTCTGCAAACGCACCCGCTATAATTGCGCGCTTTTCTCTGCTTTGCTTTCTTACGCTGATACTAAGCTGTACATCAGTGAAGTTTCAGGAGAATGTCGATGACTATAAAGAAGAAATCAGCGAGCTTAATGAGCAGCTGCGAGAGAATCCGCAAAACGCCGAAGCACTGCGGGACCTCGGTGCAATCTATTTTCAAACCCGACAGTATGAAGATGCCCGAATTTATCTGCAAAAAGCTGCCAAGCAAGATCTTAACGATCCGAAGACACTGTTTTATCTTGGCCTCTCCATGGAGTTTGACGGCAAGGAAGATACTGCACTCAAGTTTTATCGCAACTACACAAAAACGCCCCGCACTTCGCCTTATCGCAGGTTAATGGAAGGGCGTTATCACTGGATTAAAAAGGAAATGGCTGCTGCAGAAGCAAAACGTATTGTAAAAGCATCTCTGCAGGATTCAGTAAGTGCCGGTGCCATCGATTCTGATGCCCTGGCGGTATTTCCAATGCTGTATCGCGGGTCTGAAGAACGATTTGCTCCACTTGGGGTCGGGCTTAGCGAGATGGTAATTATCGACCTCGGCCGCATTTCTTCATTGACTCTCGTAGAGCGTATTCGCATTCAGGAAGTGCTTCGTGAACTCGACTTTGCAAAAAACACCTATGCCGATCCCGCAACCAGTCCACGCACCGGTCGCCTGTTGGGCGCATCACGCGTGGTAAGCGGCGTATTCAACGTGCTGCGTTCCGAACAGCTAATAGTAGATGCCTCGTCGTGGGATCTTGCACAGCGCCAGGAACCGGCAATTATCAATCGTGAGAATGAACTGACTCGCCTCTTTGAACTTGAAAAAGAAATCGTATTCGATATCATTAAGCAGCTTGGTATTCAGCCCACACCCGCAGAACGTGAACAAATCATGCTGGTTCCAACGCGAGACATGAAGGCATTTCTCGAGTATTGTAAAGGATTGGAACGTGAAGATGATCGATCTTACAATACTGCAGTCGGACACTATGAAGCGGCCTTGAAGATCGACCCAAAGTTTGAGCTGGCCCGACAGCGCGCTGAACGGGCCCGCAGTCTGGCTGAAGCTGGTGGCAGCAAAGAAGACGCAGCCGATACCGCCGGGAATATCGGCAACAAAGGTGGCGGTGGAAAAGATTCACCGGGAGTTGGTGGTTTGGAAGACCTTATCGGCAGCCGTATCAACACCATTGGCTCAACGATCGGCTCAACATTCAACCCGGGAGAAGATACTCGCAATCCGGGTGAAGAGATACTCGGTTCAGGACTAACAGAACTCCCTGTTCCGCCCGATCCACCAGCAAATGACTAAGATCGTTTTCATGCAAAGAAAAGTGTCAATGGAGAATCGTACAATGCGCTACCTATTATTCCTGTTAACAGCACTGATGTGCACCACGCTGTTTGCAGACGAAAGCGGAGTTTTTGAGAAAAGGCGTTCGCTGACTATATCACCGATCTATCAGAATTGGAATGTTGAACTTGATAATCGCAGCGTTTCACTCTCAGAAACTTCCAATTTAGTCTCGTTTTATGTCCCCGTAAACGAACGGGTAAACTTTACTATCAGCGGAATGCAGGCGTATGTCTCCAATGACGGTGTTATAACAACAAACACAGCTGCAATAGACAATTTCTTTGGAATAAACGACGTACAGCTCGCCGGAAATATATACGTGCCGAACATTCGGGCCGTCTTTGGACTAAAAGCCAATTTACCGACCGGCAAGCGAGACTTTGTAGCAGGTGACTATTTAACGCTGACAGATCTGAGCAATCCGGCTTTTCGTTTTCGGGTTCCATCCTTCGGCCAGGGACTGAACCTTTCGCCAAGCGTGATTATTGCGCAACCAGCTGGTGAGTCCGTTGTTCTCGGCTTCGGATTATCATATACCTATCGCGGTGCTTTTTCACCTTTCGATGACCAGGAAGATGTTGATTTAAATCCCGGCGATGAGTTTCTGGCAACAGCCGGCTTTGATTATCGAATTAACCAAGTTGCCAAATTTGCCACAGACGTCACGTTCGGACTTTATAGCAAAGACAGCTTTAGCCAGGATGGCGGTGGCTCAGAAGACGTGTTCCAGGCCGGTAATCGTCTGCGCGTTAACAGCGCTTACAAGCACTACTTCGGCTACAATATTCTTCAGATCAAGGGGATTTTTCGAACAGAAGCCAAAAACGAGCTGTTAACCATCCCTAATCCTTCCGATACCGAAACGATTCCCGGCAGCGTTCACCTTATAGCTTCATTCGCACAGCGCATCTCGCAATTGCTTACCCTGGGCTATTCTGTAGACTCACGTTTCTACCAGGATAACGGCACCACATTCTCCGGCGGCCCAATGTTTGGATTTGCACTTAGCCCACAGCTCTCTTTCTCGAAAGACATGAGCATGCCTATTCTGCTGCGCTTCAGGACGGCGAGTTACAACAATGACGTTTCAATGACTGGCTTTGAGGCCGGGCTCGGAATTAACTTCCGCTTTTAATATATTCGCTCTTCGCTGCACGACGTGCAGCGAAACCTGCTCTCCGGAATCCCCTCACTTGATCATCTATTCGCACTTCCGTATACTTTAGAAGAACCCACATACACGGAGCCGCAATGAAACACGTCATGCTAATTCTATGCTGTGCCATGTCCATCCTTTCTGCTCAAAACGATCGTATGATACAAATAAAAGTTGATCGTGCCGAAACCATTGAAAAATTAATCGCACAGAACCACATCATCCCAGATATAAAGTCGTTTACAAACAAACAGGGAAGGCTGGAAGTTGAGTGGCTCAATGAGAATGGCTACGTAACAGTTATCGGTAGCCCATCGCTAGTCAAGCAGCTTAAATACCATGGCTACACGGTTTTATCCAACAAGCCATATATCAAAAAAACTCCGGCATATTCTGCAAATAGTAACTATCCGCTCCAATTTGGCTGGCCACGTATCATGAGCGGCTGGCCAGCGGTATATGGACAGGCGACTACCGTTGCAGACTTCAATGGGAACGGCGATCTGGAGCTATTCTTGTCCAACATAGAGGGATTCATGTATATGTGGCGAAACAACGGCACGTTTGTTTTGGGCTATCCTTTATCACCTTTAAACAATGGCTGGAGCACCGCCTCGCGTGAGGGCGCTGCCGCCGGAGACATCAATGGTGACGGTATTCTGGAAGCCGTATTGGGGCAGGCGGTTGGGTTGCTGCGCGCAAATCAATACACAAGCCTGCCGTTAAACGGTTTTCCACATCAATTGGGCACTTGGATTTGGACAAATGAGCCGGCATTATACGACTTTGACGATGACGGTCGTGATGAGATAGTGCTTGTAACCTATGAATACCCCAGCGCTGTCCCGGAAGGTCCTGCTGAAATCCATGTTCTAAATGAGGATCTGACAGAGCTTCCCGGCTGGCCACAACAGATGCTGCAACATTCCGAATCATCCCCGGCAATAGGCGACATCGATGGCGATGGTTTAATGGAGATCGTTGTCGGAAGCGGTCAAAGTACTGCCAACGACATAGCCGGCGAACTGCTCGCGTTTAACCACGATGGAAGCGTGTGCAGTGGGTTTCCAATTTTGGTTGGGCCGGATGTTAATGCCAGTCCCGCTCTTTATGATATAGATATGAATGGCACGCTGGATATCCTGATACGCATTAAGCCGGATACCGGAGCAAATGGCATTTACGCCTTCGATGGCACTGGACAATCCCTGCCGGGGTTTCCGGCTGTTCTAACGCGAGGCGGGTCAAAGAACGGCGTTCCGGCAATCGCCGATGTAAACGGAGACGGGCTTCCGGAGATCGCCTACGGCACTGTAGAAGCAGTAGATTCTGCCCGGGTTTGGCTATTCAGCAATAGCGGCCAGATTATACCCGGTTTTCCGAAACCGGTATTTGCAACCTGGGTTGAAGAGTCTGTAGTACTAGAGGATGTATCCGGAGACGGATTGGCAGATATTATTTGCGGCACTAATGGTGTGGGCAGTGACTATGCCCAACTTTGGGCCTTCGATTATCAGGGGAATGTAATCCCCGACTTTCCAATTCAGATAAATGAAACGTTCAGCACGCTGGAAACAACGCCCACAGTTATAGACTTTGACAATGATGGTGATACGGAAATTATCACCGCGTCGCACGACGGCACGGTGTATGTCTTTGATACCCCGGGCATTCCGGCAGCATCGTCATGGCCGATGTTCAAGTTCAACCATCAAAGACAAAGCAGCAACACAACTTCAATTACCGGTATTTCATCCGTCTTCTCCCCTACTCCGCAGCGTGCAGAGCTTCTTCCGACCTACCCGAATCCATTTAATCCATCCACCACTATTCGCTATCGGCTTGCCACAGCCAAAACGGTTCACATATCAATCTACAACGTGCTGGGCAAAAAACTCGTCACGCTGTTAAACGGAGAACAACAAGCAGGTGAACACGAACTGCTCTTCGACGCAAGTAATTATCCGTCCGGTATTTATCTCATTTCCCTGTATGCCGATGGACAATCGTTTATTCAGAAAGCACTCCTCAGCAGATAAAAGAGGTGATTTTTTAGAAACCTTTCGACTTTTTTGGGATCTCTCCGTAGTTTTAGCGTTTACAAAACAGATCATTACTATTATGGAGAGAGAGATATGCGAAGCACAGCCCGCCCCAGGATCGCAGTTACCCTTTTGATATTTGCAGCCGGATGGCTTCTTTCCCGGGAAAGTGCCGATTCCCTGCAGAAAGTTCCTCTGGAACCTGCGCTAATCGCTCCCTATTCTTCGGTAATCACTGCCGCGAATGGCTCGATGTGGGTTCGCAATGACGGCAAGTCTGCCAATTCTCCAACGAATCGCTCTGGAATAAGATTTCCGGCGGACGTTGCCGGAACGGTTTATCAGGACGGGATTGTTTGGGGCGGAAACGTTCTTGATGGACAATCACCAGATCTGCGGGTCGGCGGGCAAACGCATCGAATTGGAACGCAGCCGGGAAACATCGTGTCCTCAGGTGTCGCAGCTACGGGACCGGATTCGCTCTACCGTGTCTATCGCATTCGCCCAGACTGGCAAAACCTTGACCCTCTAACACTGTTAATGGAAGCTGCAACCGTAAATGAGATTGATACTTCGCAGGTAACGGCTCAGCAGATTCAGGAAGTCTCACAGCAATATCAGCAGGACTGGGATGAATGGCCGGTTAACCTCGGTGCACCCTTTGTTGACGTCAATCAGAATGGCAGTTGGGATCCGGGGATAGACGAGCCAGGCATTCCCAATGCGGATCAAACCATCTGGTTCGTCTGTAATGATCTCGATACCCTTCGCACAAAGTTTTTGTATGGTTCCCGACCTGTTGGTCTGGAAATGCAAACGACCGTTTGGTCATTCGATCGACCGGGGGTTATAGCAGATGCCGTTTTCAAGCGCTATCGATTGATTTACAAGGGGGCATTGCCCACAACGCCTGCAACAGCACGCATAGAAAATATGTACTTAAGCCAATGGTCGGACGCTGATATTGGAAACTATATCGATGATGTCGTTGGTTGCGATACAACCCGCGATCTGGCCTTTGCCTATAATGGAACGCCCTCTGATACTGAATTTATGAACACGCCACCAGCATATGGCTATCAGCTACTTCAGGGACCCATCATGCCCAGCAGCGGGGATACTGCAGACTTCGACTTTCGTCGATTGTTGAATTTTCGCAATGTTCGTATGAGCTCTTTTGTTTACACCGCCCTCGGCAGTTCTATTCCACAGCCAAATCTCGGTACGTACGACGGCACAATCCAATGGTATAAGCAACTACAGGGGCTGCAAGCAAATCTGAACGATACGCCCTATATCGCAGGGTCGGGGCCAAACAGCGGCCAAGCGACGGTTTTCCCGCTTAGCGGAGACCCGGAAACCGGGACTGGCGATGTCGATGCTCTGGGTAACAACCTTCCCTCGGGAGATCGGATAATGGCCTTAAATGCAGGGCCATTTAACATGGCGCTAAATGATACGCAGGAAGTTATTATCGCAGCGCTGGGAAATCGTGGAGATGATTACCTTAAAAGCGTTACCGTACTGGATTCAACAGCTGACTTCTTAAAGACTGCATACGAATCCGGTTTCGATATTCTCACGGGCATTTCCAAACCATCGCAACGTTTAACAACTTTTAAGCTGAGCCAGAATTATCCGAATCCATTTAATCCTGAAACGACAATCAGCTATGAGCTTAAGCAGACATCACGCGTAACGCTAAACGTCTACAATTTACTGGGTCAAAAAGTAGCAGCGCTGGTTAAACAACAGCAAACCGCCGGACGTTATACCACCCGCTGGAATGGCAAAAACGCTGCGGGTGAACAAGTTGCCAGCGGCCTGTACCTCTATCGTTTAAGCACCGAACTGGGAGCTGAAACGCGTAAAATGATGCTATTAAAATAATTTAACAAAGCACCGAATATTTTGTGACTTAGCAGTTGACAAAAGAGGAAGTAAGTATTACATTTAGCTCCGCTAGTTGAATGGGGCCGTAGCTCAGTTGGGAGAGCGCTTGAATGGCATTCAAGAGGTCAGGGGTTCGATTCCCCTCGGCTCCACAAAATTCCACAACGCAAGGCGCCGTACCCAAGTGGCTAAGGGGGAGGTCTGCAAAACCTCTATTCGGCGGTTCGAATCCGCCCGGCGCCTCTCATTCCGGACTAAACTTCCCCCACAAAAAAACATCTTTTGAACAACTCACACGATTCGTATGTTTAGCGCATTCGCGTACTACAGTACACTAAGGCATTATGGAGAATCTCGTGTCACAGAAAGACAATCGAATGCAGGTAAAAGTTGTGGCCATCTGCGGCAGCCTGCGAAAAGACAGCTACACCAGACGCATTCTTGAAATTGCTTTAAACAGCGCCAGAGAAAATGGGGCCTACACTGAATTAATAGACCTGCGATCCTACGACCTGGTTTTTTTCGATGAGGATGGAAAAGACGATTATCCCGCAGATGTAGAGCGTTTACGCACAACGGTGAGAAGTGCTCATGGCATTTTACTCGGCACGCCCGAATATCATGGCGGCATAAGCGGTGTTTTAAAGAATGCTATTGATCTGATGGGATTTACGGAATTTGAAGGCAAAATGCTGGGACTTCTCGGCGTTTCCGGTGGGCAACTGGGTGCACTTAATGCCCTAAATAGTCTCCGCACCATTGGCCGGAATTTACACGCCTGGGTACTGCCTCAGCAAATTTCCATGCCGGAGGCGTGGAAGGCGTTTGATGAAGAAGGAAACATAAAAAGTCCTGCACTAAAAAAGCGTGTCGAAGAGATGGGAATGCTCATTACACAGTTTGCAACCCTACATGAACTGCAGAACCACAAAGAATTTGTGGAAATGTGGCAGCGTCTTGCAATAAACCCCGGCGGTACCAAATAATGGTAGAAAATATGGATACAAATTCTGTTCAACTTTCAGGAAAATCTGCGATTGTAACCGGCGGCGGTAGTGGAATTGGTAAAGCCATTACCCGAATGCTGGTTGAAGAAGGCGTTAACGTTCTTATCGCATCTCGAAGGGCAGAGCTTCTACAACAGGTTAGTGAAGAATTCAATAAGATTGGTAATGCTCGCGTTCTTCATGTGCAGGGAGACTTGCGAAACAAAGCCGATATTTATCATATTTCTGAAGTTGCTCGCGATAACTTTGCCTCGATAGACTTTCTGGTTAATAACTCAGGTCTTGGTGTACAATCCAAGATAGTAGACTGTACCGAAGAGGAATGGGATGCCGTACTTGATACCAATCTAAAAGGCACGTTTTTAATGTCTAAAGCCGTGCTGCCTACAATGATTGCTCAACGTTCCGGGTTTATCCTCAACATTGCATCTCAGGCAGCAAAATATGGTTATCCCAATGCCGGGCCGTACTGTGCCAGTAAATTTGGTGTTCTGGGATTTGGCGAAGCGTTGCAGCAAGAGGTTCGTGAATATAGTATTCGAGTGCACACGTTAATGCCCGGCTTGGTTCAGGTACCGCCCCCACAACACAGCGAGAATCGCAATGGCGGCGTGCTTCAGGTAGAAGATCTTGCGGAAACAACGCGATTTCTTTTCAAGTTGCCTCCACATGTCAAACTTGAAAATATCGGTATGTTTCACCTATAGTATACCGTGTTTACTTATACCACTCTGCTTCGCAGGTTGGACACATTGTATGGGTGATCTGCGCATTCGTATGGCTCTGGATATAAACCTCCAGCTGCTCCCAGAAGCCCTTTTCATCGCGAATTTTCTTACAACATGAGCACATCGGAATCAAGCCGGAGATCGTCTTTATTTTCTCCTCGACCTTCTGTATCTTCTCATTGAGTTGCTGCTCCGTTTGCTGCACTTGCTGTATTTCATTGACTTTTTTGAGCAGAATTATTGCTTCCCACTCACCACAGCGTAAAACACTGGCCTCAGTCCTACACTGTGTATCTGCAACGTGAATGGTGCCATGTACAGTGTGGACATTTCCATAAGAGAATGCCGCAGACATGGCCTTCATTAATTTTTGCGAAAATTCCTGAGAAAAAACATCCCATAGGTAGGTATTAGCAGCATCGGCCGGTAAAAGACTAGCGTCTTCTGAAACAGGTTTCGTCAGCTGTATAACACCATTGCGATCTACCTGTAAAAAATCGCTATCAAGTACTTCAAGAAGTGCAAGAATTACACTGTCTTCTATATAGGCTGTTTTTGCCACATTGCCCTCCCTGGCATATTAATAGTCCGAGCTATACAGCTATAGATTTATCCACTATTTTGGCAGCAGGAAAGAAAATATCAAAACACGCCCCCTGCCCTTTTGTACTCTCGACCTTTATTTCTCCGAACATACTGCTAACGATTTCCTTAACAAGCCCAAGCCCAATTCCCAGACCACCGCCAAGAAAATCGTGCTTTGATGTTTTATGATGGGCAGTATTTCCGCTTTCATAAAAATCAGCGAAGATTATTTCCTGTTCTTCCGCCGGAATTCCAATCCCGGTATCTACGATGCTCAATACAATAGTATCATCTACGCGTTTTGAGCGAACAAAGATGCTGCCTCCATCAGGTGTAAACTTCAGTGCATTCTGTAGAAGCTCCCGAATAATTATTCGCAATCCCCTGAGGGAACCGTTGATAAGCAGCAATTCCTCAGTCACGTCGATTTCAAGAGAAAGCGATCGATGTGAAAACAAGCGTTCCATATCTCCGGCAATTTCTCGAATATGGATGGCACAGTCTACCGTCTCGCCGTTATTATACCACTCTTGCTTGCGCAAACGTGACAGCAAATGCATACGCTCGACCGACTCCTCCATTTCAAATACTGTTTTGCGCAAGACGTTAGAGATCTCATTCCTTTCTTCTAAATCGGCGTCCGGCATAAGCTCCAGGATTTCAAGATATCCTTTCAAAACCATAATCGGCGTCCGCATTTCATGGTTCGTTATAGAAAGAAACTTATCTTTCAGCAGATTCAACTCCTGCAGACGATTGTTTTCCTGCCGAAGCTCTGCGTTCTCGAGGCGAGTGGACAAATGTGAAAAACATTTCTCCACGATAAGAAAAACATTTTGAAAGTTAACGGGCTTGAGAATAAAATCACTGGCCCCTACCTTCATCGCCTCAATCGCTGATTCAATCGTAGCATAACCGGTAATTACAATAACTTCTGTATCAGGCCAGTCTGCTTTTACCGCTCTTAGCAGAGACATTCCATCCAACTTTGGCATTTTTAAATCCGTAATAATAATATGATACCCGTTAAGCTGGCAAAGGCCCAATGCCTCCTCGCCATCAGTGGCAATGTCTGTTTGGTATCCTTTTTTTCTGAGCGAATGCTGAAACAGCTTGCAGATGAGCTTCTCATCGTCAACAATCAGAATTCGTATGTCTTCGCGCTTCATATATCTCCTGGATCGATCGGTCGATACGTCTTCTTATCAACAATCTAATTGTAAAAACGGAAGGAGAACTCACAACGCCTAAATTCTGTAGTTCGGCCTTTCCGGCAATACACGTTCTAATGATTAATTAGTTGCCTCACAGTCTCCATCTCCTTCTTCATTTTAGAGAAGTAGCGTTTATTTGCCGCCTCTTCTAAAACCAGAGATTCTTCTAATAAATACATTGTCGTACTAATTACATTCAACCTGCTTCGAATTGAACTCAGCAGCTTTTGCATCTTCGCCTTTTCTTTTTGCGTTCCGCCTTTTACTTCTTCTTCCTGCTTTTCAATGCTCATTGCTGCTCCTGTGTTATTAACGACATCCGTATCGCACAGTCAGGAGGAGAATTCGTCCCTGAATTCCCGTTCATACTGTATTCCATACAAAGCAATTTTAATGCCGAAATTCACATTAGATAATTATCGAAAATGCTCCGATTTAATACAGAAAATGAGATGTTTAGTGAATACGCAGAGTGGAAAATTACACCTGATGTCGAGAATTAAGGCATTGGAAGGGAGTTATTTTTCGCGGCAAGCCGGATATAAAAGGACGCGGCTGGGAGCGGCATCCTCAACAAAATTGGGTACCTGAATACTGGAAAAATAGTGGCCGTCGGCAAGAGAATCCGGTGCGTATACCATCTCGGTAATTGTTCTATCCGAGCGTACATCTTCAGTCAACGCTTGTTGATTTTCTGCGACATTCCAGAAGGTATGGTGGCCACTTAAACGGCCTTCGTCATACAGTCTGTCTACTGAAGGTAAGTCGACAATCAGATGCTTTACCGGCAGCTTCGAAATAAACTGCATCGCCTCATATGAAAAAAAGGCCGGGGCCTCTTTCAAATAATCTCGTTCTCTTTTACTCTCATCATTTGGAAGGCTTCGGACAATCAGTCCGCCCAGCCAGTCCAGATCATTTCCCAGCGCATCGAGTGCATTTTTTATGTCCGAACGGGTAATCAGCAGATCTTGCAGCTGCTTGTCGGGTGTGTAACTATCGTTAACCTCACCTGCTAAAGTTGGCGAAACGCTGATAAGCGTTGTGGGAACAAGCAATTCATTAAGTGAACCAATAGAAGCAGCTTCATATAGAATGTGACCGACAGTTTCGGTATGTGTGCCATTGCAATGGGGAATAAATGAATAGGTGCGCACATTACAGCCGCCGCCTTTTCTGGTATCACCAATAAAAGAGCCGTCTTGAAAAACGGATGCGGTTGCCGGCGGAACGCCGAAATGGGCGGGTTGCGAACCATTAAATATTAGAGGAATTGAGATATCCGTTCCTGCAGACGTATCGATAAGAAAACGGTTCGCACCTATGATGCATGAAAGTATTGTCATCACAGAAATTGTCCGGATTCGATTTGCAACCATTCCAGAGCACTACGCGCAAATAACCATTCGCGGGTATCGGCACTAAGCCCGGGCATCGTTTCAATAAGTTTACCGGGAGACAGCTCCCCGAGGGGGAAAGGATAATCCGTGCCAAGAGCTATTTTTTCGTGACCAAAAAGCTCGATAAGATACGAGAGGGCATTTGGATCATGAACCAGAGAATCGACATAAAACTTCCCCAAGTACTCTCGGGGATTCACGTTATTATCAATTGCACACAGGTCAGGACGTACGTTGAATCCGTGCTCGACCCTGCCAATTGTTCCGGGAAAAGAGCCGCCACCATGTGCAAAGGCAACTCTAAGATTAGGAAGTTTTTCAAAGACTCCTCCAAAAATCATTGAGCATATTGCCAACGAGGTTTCTGCCGGCATGCCAACCAACCAGGGCAGCCAATACTTTGGCATTCTATCCTTGCCCATCATATCCCATGGATGAACAAAAACAGCAGCCCCCAGTTCAGCGGCTGCCTCAAAAATAGGAAACAAGTTCGGATCATCAAGATTCCAATCATTCACGTGAGTGCCAATTTCAATGCCCGCCAGCCCAAGTTCCTTAACACAACGCTCCATCTCTTTTATGGCAAGATCAGGAGACTGCATCGGTAAAGTAGCCAGCCCGATAAAGCGCGTGGGATGGCGGCTTATGATTCCTGCAATGTGGTCATTCAAAAAAGTAGCCAGTTGAAGCGTATCCTTCGGCTCCGCCCAGTAGCTAAACATAACGGGAATGGTCGACAGAACCTGAACGTGAACATTATGTTCTTCGCATTCCTTCATTCGCACAGCAGGATCCCAGCAGTTCGATTCGATCTCGCGAAAGAACGTATCATCCATCATCATTCGAGCACAGCAAGGTTTATGATGATCGAGATGAATAAAACCACCGTATCCGAATATCTTACGAAAGTTGGGAATGTTTTCCGGAATAATGTGTGTGTGAATGTCAATCTTCAGCATAGTTAATCAGCCTCTCAGGACGCTACTTTTGCCGGTGGCTGCATAACTTCGCCGCATTTGGCACAAGTCCGCTTTTCCTCTGTTGTATAAAAACGTTCCATGATAGGCGGTAGCTGAGTAACAATATTTGTCAATTCAAAATGTTCTTCATATAGCTTATTACCACAATTTTCGCAGAACCACTGAAAACCGTCCTGTTCTCCGCTCGAACGCTTGCGCTCTATAACCAAGCCAACTGTATTAGCTGGTCTTTGTGGTGAATGCGGTATGCGTGGGGGAAGTAGATAGATATCACCTTCGCGAATTTCAATATCAACCTCTTTATCGCCATCCATAATTTTGAGGGTAATATCGCCTTCTATCTGGTAAAAGAACTCTTCACCTTCATTGAAGTGGAAGTCCTTACGGGAATTCGGCCCGCCGACCACCATAACAATAAAGTCTTCTGCTTCAGTCCAAACCATCTTATTGCCAACCGGTGGCTTTAACAGATGACGATGTTCATCAATCCATTTGCGAAAATTGAATGCCTGAAATTTACTCATTCTTTCCTCCGGAGCTATAGGTGTGTTGATCCTGAAATAGATGTTATAACATCAAAATTTTTACTCTTTTATTCAAGCGATTTAAATAAACGCCAGAGCCGTTCAAATTCGGCTTTGAACCGTTGCAGGAGTTGAATATCGTTGGTCACAGAAATATTTTCATAGTTCCCCCTGGATGCACTTCGCGTCCAGTTGAAGCTGCCATTGATGAGAATAGCCCCATCGACGATTGCAAATTTATGATGCATGTGATCTTCAGCTCGATCATACACAACATCAATACCATTTCTTGCCAGCTGCTCGGTATCCGAGCCGGCGTCGAAGCGCTTTAGGTTATCGGATATCAGTCTAACCTTACATCCTTTCGCAGCTACTGCTTTTACCGCTCGCGTCAGTCTGTCATCGGTGAGGGTAAACACGCAAATATCCAGCGTTTTTTTTGCGCTGGCCAGCTGAATTCGAATTTCTTCCAAACAGTCTTCTCCGGGCGAGAAAAAGGCTTTCGAAATCGGGCGAACATTTGGAGTGCGGGCACCATCAAGAAGTTTTATAACTTCACCAAGCCACTTTAAAACCTTGTGTTCCTTGCTTCCCGGTAGTTCTTCCCGAACAATCTCAAGCGCTCGATTGCGTAGGAAGGCTAGTTTCTCCGTATCAAAATGAAGGTCTTGAAGGATGTCTCGCAGTTCATACCGTTCGGATTGTGATAACTCGAGATCATCAAAAGTTGTAAGCAAAGCCTGCTTCAGGTCCTGTTGATCCACGTAGACTTATCCTGGTATAGCATTATGTTGAGGAAGATTTTTTAGAAATTACTGATACAATAAACTAAAGATATGCAGGCAGATCAAGGGCTATTGCCGCAGGTTAAGAAAAGCATTACCTATAGGGCAGCATTAACAGCCATGAGTATTGTAAAGAAAAAGTCGTTTCTTCTTGAAACGCAGCAACAATCAAGGCTGCGTAATACCTTCGCTTGCCTAAGGCTCGACGAAGGCTACTTAGTTGGTTCTAATTAACCGTTTTCAGCATTTAGCTTAGCAAACTGATCACGAGTACACTCCGGACAGATACCATGACTAAAATCGGCTTCAGAATGGTCACGAATATATTCTTCAACCTGGCTCCAAAATCCCTGATCATCGCGAATGCGTTTACAATGCGCACAGATAGGTAAAAAGCCACTTAGAAGCTTCACTTTGGAAAGGGCGTCTTCCAGTTTGTGGATCAGTCGGTTTTTTTGCCTTTCAGCACGACGGCGCTCTTTCGTTTCGCGCAGGTTAATCAGGGTCGCTTGCTTGCCTTCCCACTCAATTAATGAAGCAGTCAGATCCATTAAAATTACACGTCCACCGGAATTCGCAAATTTCTGATCCGTAAGAACAGCATCGAAGGAATGGGTGCGGTGCATAATTTGATCGACATTTTCCACAGTCTCATTTTCAGGAAAAAGAGATGAAAAAGGGCGCCCCAAAAGACTATTTGCATCATAGCCTAAGTAATGTTCAACACAGCTGCTGACAAACTGGATTTCAGTGCTCCTATTATCAATTATAATGTTGATATCCAGAGAATGTTGAAAGATTTCTGAAAGCGCAGCGGCTCTACTGCGCAGCCCATCCCGTTCGGCCTTCACTTCTTCAAGTTCGAGCTCGAGCTCTTCTAATCTGGATACCATTGTCAGTTCTTCAAACTTATTATCAGACATCATGTCTCCATTTGGTTTACTTCCATGTAGTCGAAACCAATTTTCGCCTCAACGATTAACAGAATCGACCACCACCGATCTGGTACTTAGAAAAAATGTGTTTTAGGGACAAGCTTTGCCGATTTAGCCATCTCCTTTAAAGAGAAACCAACGACGTTCTTTCTGTCAAGCTTAGAAAAAGAACCACACTGTGCCAGAATTAAAGATATTTGCAAGATCACCGATTATAATGCAACGACACCGTTAAACGCTGCAGGCCAGGTTAAGCTAATAGTAAAGACTAATTTTCGCCGGGGGACATGAGATGGGTAGAGAAACAATACAGATATTACTTATCGAAGACAATCCCGGCGATGTGGCCTACTTTCAAAGTATTTTGGAAGGAGAAGACCAAGCGCAATTTTCTATTCAATGGGTAGAGACGATTGCTGAGGGTATTTCACTCGCCCGTAAGTGCGAGGTTGACATCATTTTATTAGACCTTACCCTTCCCGGAAGTAGCGGGGTCGACACATTTCGTCGCCTATATGAATATATTAACGACAGACCCATTGTTGTTTTAACCGGAAATATAGATGAGCAACTTGCTATAGAGATGATGTCTGAAGGTATTCAGGATTATATCTACAAAGGCCATTTAAATGCTCAAATGATAAAACGAGTTATTCGTTATAGCATCGAAAGACACTTCATGCAAGCCAAGTTAAGGGCAAAAGAGAGTCATTTTGAGGCCATCATTAATGCCAGCACAGATGGTATAATCCTGGTGGATGATCAGAATGTTATTCAGTTGTCTAATCCTGCGGCAAAGAAACTACTCGCCCACGAGCAAACCGGTATTGTCGGTTCAACCTTCGACTACGACATGCGCATTGGCCAACAGAATCGGTTCAGTATTAATGAAGAAAATGGTGGTCAATTAACCATCGAGATGAATACGATTGAGATGGAATGGCACAACAGAGATGTTTATTTAGTTTTATTGTACGATATCACCGCTCGACAGAAAGCAGAAGAGGCCATTAAGAATGCTCATGCCATACAGAATGTGCAAGAATTTGCCGGGGCAATATGCCATGAGTTTTCGCAACCAATACAAATTTTATCCGGTTTATTTAGTATAAGGCTCGAAGACTATCCGACGTGTGAAGAAACTCAAATTGGTGTAAAAATGATAGACAGAATCAGTGAACTGGTAAAATGCATCGGGAGTATTGAGCGTTTGGAACGGCAGGAATATCTGGATTCGTATATTCTTGATATTAAGAAATCTGTCGGTACTATCTAAAAAATAAAACCATTACAGATTCGCACGTCAGTAGCACCCGAAGAGAACACAAAAAACCCCTCATCACAGCTGCAATTGAATAAAATTAAGTAACTCAGACTAAATCTTCTGAAGCGACGGTTATAGGCATCAATATCCAACCAATTTTGTCTCAGATGTAAGTCATGTTAGAGATACTTTATCGCAGCAGAAGGTGATTTTGACAATGACTTAATTACAATAGTAGTATGCAAATACCCGAACATCGTTTGGAAAGAAACACGTAATTCAAGTGGCTGCGCATTGTACAGAATGTGCAGCGCAATGAAGTGTTCTATTGCCCCAAACTTGTCGAGCATGGGATCTCTACCGTTCACATTTACAAGATACAAGACTGGAGAGAATAATGGCTGGCTCTAAGAAACAGATTGTAGAGAAAGATAAAGCGTGGTTCATTGCAGTCCTCAATGCCATTGATGACTTGATTTTGGTAAAGGGTGATAAATCAAGACTAAAGTGGGCGAATAAGGCTTTCCTTGACTATTATGGGATGACGGAAGAGAGCATTGAAGGCATTATAGATGGAGAACACAGCGATCCCGATAATACAATTAAATACGTTAGGGACGACCATTATGTCTTTACAACCGGTAAAACGCTGAGAATAAATGAACCCATAATCAATGCCTCGGGCGCCACAGAGTATTTTCAGACAATAAAAACACCCTTAAGAGAGAATAATGATGCAATAACCGGAACTGTAGGTGTCTGCCGCCTGATAGAAGACAGAGAGATTATCGAATCAGCAAGGAAAGATCATAAGGTTGACAAGGTATCAATGGGGGAGTTGCAAACCTTAATCCAAAGTATTCCGCTTCCTGTCGCAATGCTCGATGTTAAACAACGGATAATAGCACAAAGTCAGAAATGGCAGAACATCTTTCAGCGATCAGATAAATCACTAATCAGTGAAGAATATAGCCAGACCTGCAATTTTTTTCTGCCTCTTGCCAAAGAACTTGATGTGGCGATTAACAGGGGTCATCCTATTTCAAAGGAAGCTATCCCTATTACTCTAAACTCTGATGAGAGACTTATTTTCAATGTTCAGATACAACCCTGGAGAATTGGTGGCGGGGATATTGGTGGAGTAATTGTATTACTTTATGACATCACAAGGTTAAAGTTGAATGAGCAAAGATTGACGATCGCCAATGATGAATTGGCTCAATTTAACTATCGTGTATCCCATGATTTACTAGCCCCCCTAAGGTCGATGAAAGGGCTTGTAAATATCTGTGAGACATCTCTTGATGAGGGCAATTATAAACTGGCACAAAAAATGGTGGGACAGGTTACCGAGAATATAGACAAGCTGAGTACACTTATTCAAGATATGTTGAATCTGGCTCGCTCGGATGTCATGAAGGTCCAAAAAGAATCTGTTCACCTAAAAGACATAATCCAGAACATACTAAGTATGCATGGACACGCAATTCGGAGCAACCAAATCTCAGTTGAGATTCTTATTCCCGAAAATTTTGAGCTACAGCTCGAGAAAGTTCGAGTTCTTCAAATTCTTGAAAACCTTGTGGCAAATGCGATAAAATTCTTCGACCCGGAATGTAAAGACAGAATAATTAAGATTCGGGCCAGCAAAGAAAATAACGTATTAACCACAAACGTGATTGATAATGGTATAGGTGTGCCGAGCACCTTAAAAGATAGCATCTTTGAAATTTTTGAACGGGGTTCTTCCAAACATTCCGGTAGTGGCTTGGGCTTATATATTGTCAAGAAACACCTCTTGAAACTTAATGGTTCCATTAGGTTGATTCAGGATGACCAGGGCTTTGCCACAAATTTTGAAGTTGTAATTCCACTCATTTAGTTCGTCAGCTAAGCAGGAGGAAATATGGGGTCAATTTTAATAATCGATGATAATGATGCGGATATTTATATTTCCCAGTATTACTTAGAGAGATCTGAGTTTTTTAATCATATTTATAGCGCTTCTGACGGACAAGAAGCCTGGGAACTCTTCGAAGATTTTCCACCGCCAAAAGCGAGTCATCCGAAAGGCTTTCCGCCCCAAATAATACTACTTGATATAAATATGCCACTTATGAATGGGTTTGACTTTTTAGAAAAGCTAACAGATAAAAAGCTTAATGAAGAACCTCTCATCGTCATTATGTTGACATCTTCAAATAACGATCTGGACAAAAAAAAGGCAAAAAAATTCCCGATGGTTAAGGACTATTTTGTCAAGCCTCTTAAAGAGGAAGGCGTTGAAAAGCTGATCAAAATGCTACAGTAGTCGTTCTTACTTTCCTAAACAAAAACGCCAGAGTCCAAGGCAATGTGGCGATTAATTCGCATCGGCGGGGATCTCTGCAATTACCTTTAACTCTATGGCGATTGGCGTTGGCAAAGAATTAATTTCTACTGTTGTTCGACAAGGCTGATTGCTTTTGAAATATTCCGCATAGATGCGATTATATGTTGCAAAGTCGTTCTTCATATTCGTTAGAAATACTGTTACATCAACAATATGCTCCCAGGACGAACCAATATCTTCCAAAATATAGCGTACATTTTGAAAAACAGAATGGCATTGCTCTTCGATATTATACGCTATCACCTCTCCGTTTTCATCCAGCGCTACGCCGGGAATATCCACGCTATCGGCAGACCGCGGTCCAACTCCTGAAAGAAACCAGAGATTTCCAACGCGACGAGCATGAGGATAAAGCCCTACCGGCTTCGGCGCACGCTCGGAGTGTCTTTTATCTTCAGCCATAATTCAATCCTCTTTGTTACAGTTTAATACAGACATTCTTTTGTTCGGTAAAAAAGCGTAGTGCTTCCCAGCCACCTTCTCTTCCAACACCAGAGCTTTTAGTGCCACCAAAAGGTGTTCGCAAATCACGAATCATCCAGCAATTTATCCAAACAACGCCAGCCGCAATCTTTTCAGCCATGCGATGCGCGCGCGATATATTTTGCGTCCAAAGAGAGGCGCTCAGGCCATACTGCGTACTGTTTACAAATTTTAAAACGTCTGCTTCATTTTTGAAAGGAGTCAGCGTCACAACCGGTCCAAAGATCTCTTCCTGATTGGTACGGCAATCATACGAGAGCCCTTCAACAACTGTAGGCGCAATAAACCAGCCGTTTTTGCATCGACCTTCCACGTCTACCGCCTCGCCGCCACATAGGATTTTACCACCTTCTTCTCTGGCAAGCTGAATATGCGACAGCACTTTGTCATAGTGCGATTTTGATACGATCGCCCCCTGCTCAGTTTCTTCCTCAAGAGGATCGCCGACCCGAAGCTCCGAGACACGTTTAACAAAGTCGGTCTTAAAGCGTTCGTACATAGACTCTTCAATAAAAATCCGAGAGCCGCAAAGGCAAATTTGCCCCTGATTGCTAAAGGCAGAAGTTACAGCTGTTTCCAGCATTTTTTCATACTCACAATCGGCAAAAATGATCGTAGGATTCTTTCCACCCAACTCCAAAGAGACTTTTTTAAATTTGGGTGCAGCTTTCGTTGCGATTTCTTGACCTGTTTTCGTTCCACCAGTAAAAGAAATAATTGGAATATCCTTATGTGCCGTCATTGCACTACCGACTTTCGTACCATAACCATGAACAATATTCAGGACTCCTGCCGGCAAACCCGCTTCGCGGGAAATTTCACCGAGCAATGAGGCCGTCATAGGAGTAACTTCAGAGGGCTTGGCCAAAACACAATTGCCCGTTGCTATCGCCGGGGCAATTTTCCAGGTAAATAAATAAAGCGGCAGGTTCCATGGAGAAATACAGCCCGCCACACCGATTGGCCGACGTAGCGTGTAGTTAATGGCATTTCCCGGCATATCATGCGCTTCGCTTGCAAAATGCTGAATGGCACCTGCAAAAAATTCAAAGTTCCGGGCGGCACGTGGGATTTCAATTGTACGCGCTCGCTTCAGGGTCTTCCCATTGTCAATCGATTCTGCAAGCGCAAAGTCTTCAAGGCGGTCGCGAATTCCTACTGCAATTCGATTAAGAATTTCAGCTCGATTTTGCGGTGGTGTTGCTGACCATTCAGGGAATGCTCGTTTTGCGGCATTAACTGCTAGTACGACATCACGGCGATCAGAAGCGGCAACTTCGGCATAAACTGCGCCTGTAGATGGATTTACTGACGGGATATATTCATTTGACAATGGCGGAACATACTCACCATTAATAAAGTTATTTATTTTTCTCATACAAATCTTTCTGATTTTGTTGCTAAAAATATGGCTTTTCTATAAGCACATTAGTCTTCCACCGTCTACGGGTAAATTAATTCCGCTAATATACGACGCAGCAGGCGAGGCTAAAAAACCCACTGCATTGGCTATTTCAGAAGGGTCGCCAAATCGTTTCATTGGGATGGCTGCTGCCCAGGCTTTTTCTTCTGCCGCAATGTCGCGCTGTGCCTGTTTGGCGCGAACACCAATGACTTCTGCGAGACGCTCTGTCGAGGTTGCTCCTGGCAAGACGTTATTTACAGTTACTCCAAAAGCCGCCACTTCACCAGCCAGGGTTTTTGCCCAATTGGCAACTGCCGCACGAATGGTGTTCGAAACACCTAACCCGGCAATGGGTTGCTTTACACTGGTAGAAATAATATTTACGATACGTCCATAGCCATCTTCCTTCATCCCGGGCAAAAGCGCCTGTGCCAAAATCTGATTACAAAGAAGATGATTATTAAAGGCAGATTTAAAGGCCTCTAATTTGGCATCTTGAATCGGGCCTCCCGGTGGACCACCGGTATTATTGATTAATACAGAGATCGGGTCTTCCTGAAAAAGAGGCTGTTGCAACAGAGCGGCAAGCTCTGTCGGCTGTGAGAAGTCTGCAACTTGATATTGATGTCCATCTCCAGGCAAATCGCTACTTACCTGCTCCAGCGCAGTGCTGTTGCGCGCCATTAAAACAACACGTGCCCCCTGCGAGGCAAGCTGGAAGGCAATTGCTCTTCCAATACCTTTACTACTTCCGCAGACCAGCGCCCGCTTACCAGTTAAATCCAGATTCATACGATCCTCACTTTGCGTCGTTTGCAGAAAAATAAAATCCCAGATTACGTTCAACGTTCTCAGGCAGCTTCGGCAATAATGATCGCGGAACCAAAAAGGTAGACAAGTTGAACAGATCGGCAAAAACCCGATGACTTTCAGCCGTAGACTTCAGGTAGCTATAGCCGGAGGAACCGCCCGTTCCCGTTTTACGGCCTATCATTCGCAATACCATCAGCGCATGGCGATAACGCCAGGTGGACAGTAACTCGTCCATATCGACAATAAGATTTAGCAGACGGAACGGCAGGTGTAATATCGGCTGATCGCGATAGAGATGAATTAATAACCCCGCCATGGTAGCTTTATAAGACAGACGACGACGTCCTTCAGCAATTAACAGATTATGTTTCTCCGGATCAAAAATTGAGTGAAAATGTTTCTCGGTTGCGTTCATCATTTGTAGACGTTGCTCTTCTTCTTCCTTTGGCAAATCCGCATCTGTAATCGCCTCACGTTCCTGCTTTAATAACGTTTCAACCGCACCGCGATAGACATCTGCAAAATTAAACTCGTCCATGTCCAAAAAAGGTATGCGTTCCAGCCACTGTTGCAGGAGCAGGAAAAGCGATGGCTGCGCCTCTGCTGTCATTAGCAACTCGCGATCTTTATCAGCAAACATCTGATGATATGCCTGCTTGCTATAGCGTATTCGGTTATCGGTCTCCAATCCGAGCTTTATCTCCAAGATGCGAAACTGTAGGCTTTGAAAGCCAGAGGCCGGGGTCAGATAATTGCGAAACTCCAGAAAATCCAGAGGCGTCATTGTCTCCAAAATACGAATCTGATCAATCAATACCTTTTGGATTTCTACAACTCGATTGAGGCGTGATACTGCCACTCCGATGCGCTTCTCATCAACAAAGTCGTTCTGAAACATCTGTAAAACGCTTTCAAGCTCATGAAGAATCTGCTTAAACCAAAGTTCATATGTTTGGTGGATGATAATAAACAACGTCTCGTCATGAGCAGGCTCACCGAATTCGGCGCTCTTGCGATCCTGGCTGTCCAATATTTTTTCCAGCCCTAAATAGCTGCCATAATCAACAGGTTCACGCTTTTTCTTCATTTTTGTGCTCCGGATTTTTGCGATAGGCGTAAGTTTACAGTATTGCTGATGAAAAGACAAGTGCTTAGCGAATACAATTGCCAAGCGTGCGGACACGTCTTAAGTTTAGAGTCAAAAACTGAGAGGAGTATGAGTTTGACAATAACAGGCAAATTTTCCAGGGAAATCCTGACTCATTTCAACTGCTGTTTCTGCAATCGCTGGTGGAGTATCGGAGATTGTGATACCAAACGAGTCGAGTGGTATTGTCCATGGTGTGGTAAAAAACAGCGTTGTGAAGAAATAAGCAAAAGTGAAGAGAATTCCGACTCTAGCTTGCAATCATCCGGTTGAGTTCTTCCCGGATATCAACCAGATGAAAAGGTTTTGCAATAAAGCGGTCATTGCTGCTTTCAAGATGTTCCAGCAATGCGTTTTCGGGCTCATAGCCAGAGGTAAAAAGCACTTTACCTTCAAGGTAAGGATAGCGTTTTCGTATTTCACCGGCCAAGATCAAACCATTGGCATCGGGGAGGGTAAGATCGACAATGGCAAGCGCAACCTGATGTTCTGCCAATAACTCAAAAGTCTCTAATTCATTGGAGGCGATCAATGCTTTCGCACCATGCAGCTTAATAATCTCTCTTAACAATGAAGAGATGTGTTCCTCATCCTCAATTACAAGTATGTAGTCGTTGTTCATTCCCTATCCCGGAGTTTATCCCTTAACAGCTTATTCAATACCGATGGATCGGCCTTGCCCGCCGTTTCTTTCATCACCTGACCAATAAAATATCCCATTAACTTTTGCTCGCCAGCAAGATATTGCTTTATTTGCGACGGGCTATTGTCTAACACCGTATCCACCATCGTTCCAAGAATCGCCGGATCACTAATTTGCGCCAGGCCTTTGCGCTCTACAATATCTGTTGCAGAGTCGGCGTTACTCAGCATCTCTTCATAAACGGTTTTGGCAATTTTCAGGCTAATCGTCTTATCAGTCACCAGATTCAGTAAGCCTGCCAAGCGTTCTGAAGAAATCGAAAAGTCTGTAATATCTATTTTATTTTCATTTAACACACGCAGCACGTCACTCATTATCCAGTTACTTGCAAGCTTTGCATCCTTGGACGATTCAGTCACCGCTTCAAAAAAGTCTGCCAGTTCTTTTGTTCCTGTAAGAACACCTGAATCGTATTCAGGAATATTGAAATCACGCACAAAACGATCTCTACGCGCATGTGGTAATTCCGGCAATTCAGCGGCAAGCGTCTCAACCCAGGCATCCTCAATTACCACAGGTGGTAAATCTGGCTCAGGGAAATAACGATAGTCATGCGCCTCCTCCTTGCTGCGCATGGTGCGAACCTGTCCGGCATTGGCATCCCAAAGCAAGGTTTCCTGAATAACACGGTCACCATCATTTAACAAACGCTCCTGGCGGGAAATTTCGTAATTAATTGCCCGTTCAACATTGCGAAATGAATTCATGTTTTTCACTTCGGTCTTTGTACCGAATTCTGAACTTCCAACAGGTCGGATCGAAACGTTAGCATCACAACGCAGACTACCTTCTTCCATATTGCCGTCACAAATCTCCAGATAAGTCAGAATCTGCTTTATTCCAATCAGATAGGCATATGCCTCCTGAGCAGAACGAATATCGGGTTCAGTCACGATCTCTATCAGAGCCACACCGCTGCGGTTCAAATCGACCAGCGTTTCAGCACCAGCATCGTGAATTGATTTGCCCGCATCCTCTTCCAGATGGATGCGATTAATACGAATGCGTTGATCTCCTCGCAGCTCGCTAACAACATCCAAATATCCGGCAGTACAAAATGGGGCCTCAAATTGTGATATCTGGTAGCCTTTCGGCAGATCCGGATAGAAATAATGCTTGCGAGCAAAACGGCTAAAACGCGTAATCTTGCAGTTAGTTGCCAGTCCCATTTTGACGATGTACTCAACCGCTTTTTCATTCAAAACGGGCAAGACACCCGGCATGCCAAGAACAACCGGATCCGTTTTGGTATTTGGTTCTCCACCGAATAATGCCGGAGAACCGCTGAAGACTTTGGATTCGGTTAAAAGCTGCGCGTGAACTTCCAAACCAATTACTGCTTCAAATTTCATAGATCATCCCATAGAGTTGCAGATCGGAAGGAAGGAATTAACATTCCAGTCCGAATCGAATATAGAGTCCGGGGAGACTCTGAATATTGATACAGAGCACCGGATTTTAATAGCAATACTAAGCAGTGTATTTTTGGGGAGTTTATAGTGATTCCAGCAACGCTGCAGCCTGAAACAACAGCTTTTCCTGAAATGCCCCGGCAAGTAATTGCACACCATAAGGCATTTCACCAGCTGTCGTTTTTACAGGCAAACTAAGCGCACAAATCCCTGCAAGGTTCGCGGTCACGGTATAAATATCCTGCAAATACATTTCAAGTGGATCGCTGACCTTATCACCCAGCGTAAAAGCTCTTCCAGGTGTTGTGGGCGTGAGCAGAACATCTACGTCCTGAAAGGCTTGTTGATATTCTTCACTTATCAGGCGTCTCACCTGCTGTGCTTTCTTATAATACGCATCATAATAGCCGGAGGAAAGAACATATGTGCCAAGCATTATCCGACGCTTGACCTCAACACCAAATCCTTCGCTACGGCTTTTTTCATACATATTTTGTAAGCCTTTAACATCTTCCGAGCGATGTCCATAGCGAACCCCGTCATAGCGAGAAAGATTTGAGGATGCCTCGGCTGTTGCGATAATATAGTACGTGGCAATAGCATATTCCGTCAGCGAGAGGGAAAGATCTTTTACCTCAGCTCCCTGCGTCTTTAGCCTCTCGATGGTTTTTACTAATCCCAGTCGGATTTCCGGATCGAGACCTTCTTCATAGAACTCACGAGGAATACCAACTCGCAGTTTTTTGGCATCTGACGGTACTATCGGGAATAACTCTGGAACGTCTTCTGCGCTGCATGTAGCATCTTTAAGATCGGCTCCGGCAATCGTTTGCAGCAAGAGTGCACTTCCCACGACACTTTTGGAAAAAGGACCAATCTGATCGAGTGAAGAAGCAAATGCCACAAGTCCGTAGCGTGAAACGCGTCCATAGCTCGGTTTCATTCCAACAATTCCGCAAAAGGAAGCGGGCTGGCGAATTGAACCACCAGTGTCGCTACCAAGAGCAAGATCCGTCATTCCAGCTGCAACGGCAACGGCAGAACCACCACTGGAGCCACCGGGAACGCGGAATTTATCATGAGGATTTAGAGCGGGACCAAAGGCAGAATTTTCCGTTGAAGATCCCATTGCAAATTCATCAAGGTTTGTTTTGCCGATAATAATGCCATCTGCAGCCAGGATTTTCTGCGCAACAGTAGCACTGTACGGACTTACAAAGTCTTCTAATATTTTAGACCCACAGGTCGTTTTTTGGTTCTCGAGACAGATATTGTCTTTCAGAGCGATGACTAATCCGGCTAGTGGGCCCAGTGTTTCACCAGCATCACGTCGCGCATCCAAATCTTTCGCCGCTGCGCGTGCTTCATCTGCATAGACAGTAAGAAAGGCATTGAGTGAACGTTTTTCCTCAATGACTTGCAAAAAATTGTATACCCTGTCCAACATATGAATTTCGCCTTTTTTAAAGGCTGTTTGAATATCGACGATCGAACTCACGCAAAAATCCTCTCAAAAAAGAAATAAAAAAGAAGGCCCATATCTTCTGCAATAGCAAAAGAAACGGGCCAATTGGCCTGCAAAAGAAGAGCAGGAACTATCGTTTCAGATCTGCTTCTCAGGCATCTTTTGAAGAATTACCGTCACTGCTTTCAGAGCGCTGTTGCGGACGATCATCGATCTTATCCAGATCAAACTCGTCTTTTAATCCCTGAGTAGCACGCTTAAACTCTTTAATCGAGCTGCCAAGCGACTTTGCCAATTCCGGCAAACGCTTAGCGCCAAAGAGTACGATAATCATCATAAAAATAATAATAAGTTCTGTTGGGCCCATTCCAAATGGCATATCAATTCTCCTTAAAGGAAATTTTCTTTCTTTAGTCTATCCACCTTAAAAAATAGGCAAGCAAAAAGATACCCACAACCCCAATTATATTAAAATTGATTTTGAGGCCAAAAGTGAGCTTTAAAATCCCCAGATCCAAGGTGCTTGGCTCAATGCCAAAAGGCCAGGACTGTAAAAAGAACTGTTTCACCACACCAACCGGCAAGACAATTCCGATAGCGTTGCCAAGCACGCTACCTACAACTCCGCCCATAATAATAATAAACACATAATACGCAAGACTCTTTTTCTTCATGGGAGTTCCAATCTGACTATTGGATTAACGATTCGAAAATTTTTCTCCCATCGCTCGATCCCAAAAGCGATTCCATAGCCCTCTCCGGGTGTGGCATCATGCCCAACACATTACCACGCTTATTTATAATACCGGCAATATTATTCACTGATCCGTTAGGATTTGCTGCGATATTTACATTTCCATCCGCATCACAATAGCGAAATACAACCTGATTATTGTCTTCCAATTCTTTTACCGAATCGACATCACAAAAATAACGGCCTTCACCATGCGCAATCGGAATGTGTAGCGGCTGCTTACCAGTTACTGCACGGGTAAAACGAGTATCTCCATTTTCGCATGAAAGATGCACATATTTGCATACGAAGCGCAGTTTTTCATTGCGCAAAAGCGCTCCGGGAAGCAGGTCGGCCTCGGCAAGGATTTGAAATCCATTACACACACCGATTACCGGTTTGCCACTTTCTGCGGCCTTTTTTACAGCCTTTATGATGGGTGAGAAGCGGGCAATTGCACCACAGCGCAAATAGTCTCCATACGAAAAGCCACCCGGCAGCGTAATTAAATCATATGAATCCAGATTGTCTGTTTTATGCCAGACATACTCCGGTGAGGCATCCATTAACTTTAGCGCCTCGAACATATCATGATCACAGTTTGAGCCGGGAAAAACTACTACAGCAGACTTCATTTCGCATCTCCGCCATAAATAATCTCATAGTCTTCCATCACGGTATTGGCCAATAATTTTTCGCTGGCTTCCCGTACAATGCGCTCAACTTCAGATTTATCATCACTATCCACATCAAGCTCAATTAGCCGTCCTATGCGCACGCTATTGATACTGTCGTAACCCAACTGATGCAGTGCGTTGTTAACGGTTTTGCCCTGCGGGTCGAGGATACTGGATTTTAAGCGAACCTTTACTGCAACCTTCATTATTCTTCCTCAGCATTATCAGACGTTTCATTGTCGGGGGAATTTAATATCTTCCAGAGCTGTCTTACAAGTCCGGAAAAAACATAAATCACTGAGAGCGGGAAAAATGCCTCATTGGGGAAAAGCGTTACCAGGATAACGCAAGCAATTACCGTTAATATCTTTATGCGCTGCGCACGGTTGCTCTTCAGCGAGAAGTTAGGCATTTTTTCATAACGAATACTGGTAATCATCATTACGGAGACAAACAGAATAATAACCAGAATAATACGTGTTTCAACAAGCGTATTGAGTGCCTCCGGATAACGCACGTTCAACAGAACAAATGTGGCAATTGCCATAGCGGAAGCGGGAATTGGAATCCCCTTAAAGAAATCTTTATCGAATCCCACAAGGCTGGTATTAAAACGCGCTAAACGCACAGTACCAAAGACCAATGGCATAAAGCTGATAAATACGCCAACCTGTCCCCAGGTTTGAAAATAGAAAAAATAAGCAAGTGCTGAGGGAGCAAAGCCAAAAGAAACCACATCTGCCATGGAATCGTACTGCACACCAAACTCGGTTGAAGCATCGGCGAGGCGAGCAAGCTTTCCATCGAGAGCATCCAAAATAGCGGCTGCAACAATCAAAGCTGCAGCCTGGCGAAACTCACCATGTGCAGCCTGAAGCGTGGCAAGAAAACCACAAAACATGTTGGCCATTGTAAAAAAGCCCGGAACTATTCCGCGATTTACACGCACGGTTTCCCCTTCGTATTAAGCGTCTTAATTATCAGCTTCCCGGAAGCTCGCCTTGCGGCATTTCAACCAGTCTTTCCTGCTCTCTGGCCAGGTCTTTTTCATCGGGGAACGTAGCAAGTATGGATTCACCGGCACGCACCTTCTGACCAACCTTTACCTGAATTTTGGCATCAAAGGGCACAAATACATCAACTCGACTTCCATAGCGAATCATGCCCATTCGCTCACCGGCATTTGTCCACTGACCTTCTTTTAGATTGCAAATAATGCGGCGGGCAATCAATCCGGCGATCTGCTTAAAAAGCACTCGCTGGCCAGATTGCATACTGATACCAATTGCGGTCTGTTCATTATCAATCGAGGCTTTTTCCTTAAATGCTGCCAGAAACTTTCCCGGATGATATGCAAAATAGTCGACAGTGCCCGAGATAGGAGAGCGATTGACGTGCACATTAAAAACGGACAGAAAAATGCTTATCCGCTGAACCTTATTGTTAAAATACTCAGGCTCGGTAACATGGGTAACATCGACCACCTTGCCATCGCCGGGAGCAATAACTGCCAGTTCATTCTTTGGTGCTCGTCTATTGGGATCTCGGAAGAAGTAGAGATTAAAAACCACAAATACCGCCAGTATCCAAACCAGCGTAGAGGTTATAGCGTGCGGGAAAAAGTAATTCAGACCAAATACAAGTGCGAGCAATACAAATGAGCCAATAACAAGCCCCATACCATCTTTTGCAACCAAAACATTCTCCAATATACAATCTAATGGGCCAGCACCCGACCAGAGCGAACTCCAAATCGGATGCTTAAATCTTCGTTAGGTTGTCAATGTACGCGAATGGAACATTATTTCCAACGTCAGCGACGAATAAAAGAGAACTTATGAGCCTAAAATGCGGCTTTTCAGATCTTCCATGACTTTAATCGTCTTTTTGGACTCATCAATTTTGTCAAAATTACCATTGTCTTTCAACGGCCAGAGACGCATCGTATCAAGAGAAACCTCGTCTGCAAGCATTACCTGACCATTCTGACGACCAAACTCGATCTCAAAACTCACCAGTTGCAGCTGCTTGCGTCCGAAGAAGGATTTCAGCACAGCATTTACTTTGGTAGCAATACGCATAATGCTGGTCATATCTTTGCGATCACAGAGTCCCAACGCATAGGCATGATATTCATTGATCATTGGACGCTCGCCCTTCTCGTCCTTGTAGTACATTTCCACGATCGGAAATTCCAGAACTTTACCTTCTTCAATATTGAAACGTTCTGCCAGTTCTTTGGATGCCAGGTTGTAAACGGCAATAACGATCGGAATCATTTCCAGGCGTTTGGCGACAAAGCTCTTTGCATCATGGAGCTTGGAGAAATGAGTTGGTACATTGTAGCTTTCGAGATATTCGAACATGTAGGCAGAAATGGCGTTATTTAGTTCTGCTTTGCCGTTCATCGAGCTTTTCTTTTTTCCATTTGCAGATACGGTGTCAGAGAATTCTACAACAGCCTGTTCAGCATTATTGGTAGAGTACACCTTTTTAACAGATCCCTGCACTAAAACGTCTTTAATTTCCACGAGTTTACTACCTCCGGGGGTTATTCTAATTCCAGTCTTTCAAAGACCACTTTTATATTCTTTAATCTATTTTCCAGGTTACAAATGTCGCGTAGTTTTTCTTCCGGAATATGGCTAAGCACTTCTTCATCCTTGCAGAGTTCTTCCAGCAACGTTGTCTTATTGTGATATACTTCCAGTGCATTACGCTGTACCAGTCGGTAGGCATCTTCCCGACTGACTCCCTGATCGATGAGATTGAGCAGGATGGATTGTGAGAAGACCAGTCCGCGAGTCGATTCCAGATTGCGCATCATGCGATCGGTATTTACCTGCATACCATCCAGCACAAAACGAGTTTTTTCCAGCATATAATATAGGGTAATCGTCGCATCCGGGACAATAACCCGCTCCACAGAGGAGTGTGAGATATCGCGTTCATGCCACAAAGCAACGTTTTCGAGCGCTGCCATGGCGTGCCCGCGCAGCAACCTGGCCATGCCGGTAATCCGTTCCGTAACAATAGGATTCTTCTTATGTGGCATTGCAGACGAGCCTTTTTGTGAAGAACCAAAGGGCTCTTCCACTTCCAGAACCTCAGTGCGCTGTAAATGACGTATTTCCGTAGCGATTTTCTCAAGTGAAGCAGCAATTACTGCCAAAGTAGACAGATACTCAGCATGGCGATCGCGCTGCAAAATCTGCGTTGATACCGCCGCAGCCTTCAAATCAAGTTTTTCGCAAACATATTCTTCTACAAACGGTTCCATGTGAGCGAAAGTGCCTACAGCACCGGAGATTTTTCCCACAGAGATTGTTTCGATTGCGCGAATAAGCCGCTCGCGGTTACGCAACATCTCAGAATAAAGCACGGCAAGTTTAAATCCAAATGTTAGCGGCTCAGCATGAACACCATGCGACCGCCCAACCATTACGGCATCCTTGTAAACAACGGACTGCTTTTTTAACACCTCTATAACGCTGTCTAATTTTGTTAGAATAAGCTCACCAGCCTGCTTCATCTGTACTGAAAGCGTGGTATCGAGGATATCAGAAGACGTCATCCCGTAATGTATATAGCGTGCCGGTTCCCCAACATATTCTGCCACATTGGTTAGAAAGGCAATAACATCATGATGAATTTCGGCTTCGATTTCCAGTATGCGCTTCACATCGAAATTGGCTTTTTCACGAATAACTTTTACTGCTTCAGCAGGAACCTTGCCCTGTTTTGCCTGGGCTTCGCAGGCAAGAATCTCAATCTCAAGCCAGATGCGAAACCGGTTTTCGTCTTCCCAGATTGAACCAATCTCGGGAAGCGTATATCGTTCTATCATCGGTGCAATTATCCTTGTGATTTCTTGTAATCGCTGAGGAATTTTTCGAGTCCACTATCTGTAAGCGGGTGTTTAAAAATCTGACCTAAGATTTTCGCCGGAACGGTACAGACATCAGCACCAATCAACGCTGCGTGAACCATATGCATGGCACTGCGAACACTGGCAACCAAGATCTCTGTTTCATAGCCATAATTGCCGTAAATCTGTGCTACTTGCTGGATGAGCTCCATACCATTTGTGCTGATATCATCGAGTCGGCCAACGAATGGACTCACATAAGTGCCGCCGGCCTTTGCAACCAGCAGGGCCTGCATGGGAGAAAAAACGAGCGTCATGTTTACTTTTACGCCATCACTGGAAAGAACTTTACAGGCTTTGATGCCATCTTCCGTTGTGGGAAGTTTGATGACGATATTATCGGCAATCTTTACTAATTCTTCAGCTTCTTTTAACATTGCATCTTTTTCGGTCGCAATAACCTCTGCGGATACCGGTCCATCGACAATTTTGCAGATTTCCTGCATGATTTTCCGAGGGTCCCCTTTTTCACGTGCCAACAAAGAAGGATTAGTAGTTACACCATCAAGGATGCCCATTTCGGCAACCTGCTTAATCTCATCCAGATTTGCTGTATCAATAAAAAACTTCATGAGAAACTCCTTTTGCTTAGCATAATAGGCGCATTGGCAGTGCTACGCTCTTTTTCTGATAGCCTGTAATATAATACCAAAAACCGCGATTTCGACGTGGGGTAAAAAATATTCTTTTTGTGGGCAAAATAATAGGTGATCGGTGATCGGTGATCGGTGATCGGTGATCGGTGATCGGTGATCGGGAAAGATAAAGGCAATGAGGCCATTTCTCAATGCTTCTGCCTGTGTCTCACCGTTTCTCACCATCTTTTTGCCTCTCGTTCTGTGTTCTGTATTCTGTTCATTAATACCACACTTCCTCAAACACCAATCCTTTTGCCGGTGCCGCCATGCCGGCCTTGCGTCGATCCTGCGAATCGAGAATCGCCTGAAATTCATCTACTGTAAAGCGCCCACGGGCCGTATCGATGATGGTACCCACAATCGTGCGCACCATTCCATGCAGAAAGCGATTTGCCGCTACGCGATATATCCAGCCGAAGTCATCCACTTGACGCCAATGAGATTCTGTGATAATACAGCGCTTATGATCTACCTCTGCCCGGTTTCGTGCAAAGGCTCCGAAATCGTGATTGCCGATCAAACGCCCGGCCAGTGGGTTTAAGAGTGAGCTGTCGAAAGGCTGCGGTACATACCACACGAAGTTGCGGCGAAGCGAGTTGGGCGATGTTACCACATAATAATGATACACCCGTCCTTTGGCAGAAAATCGCGCATGAAAAGCCTCATCTTCTTCTTCGACAGACAAAATGGCCATATCTTGCGGCAGATGATGATTCAGTCCATGCCGGAGCTTATGTAAAGACAAGGGCGAAGCAATTTTTACGCTAATGACCTGACCACGAGCATGAACACCGGCATCGGTACGACCGGCCGCATAGACACGCTTCTTCTCGCCGGTAAGGGCTTCAATTGCCTCTTCAAGCTTTTGCTGAACAGAAATATGATCCGTTTGACACTGCCAGCCATGATATGCGGTGCCATCATAATCCATCGTCAGTTTTATATTCCTAACCGCACTCATTAAACAGTACCCCAGAGTAAAAACGCATGCAGTCCTATAGCGAATAACACAATGCCCATTTGTTTCCACTGTGCCAAAACTTTCGGTTTTGTTGCCGGAGCTTCGGCTTGCTTCAGTTCACGCAATTCGGCATCGCTGCGTGAAAGCAGCTGCTGCAAAAAGGTAAACATACCGTCAGCGAGTACTGATAACCGCTTCGATAAAGATGCGCCACTCATTTTCGCCTTCAGGTCCTGCACCATTTCCGATCGACCACCTAGAGCCTGTGGTATCAGATGCATAACCAACAACAGTATTCGCCCGGCACGATACAGCATTCTTCCCGACAGACTGCGCTGCTTCTTTAACTCACCGAGATAATATTGAAATGACTCGGCAGGAGTGCTGTAGATTATCAGCGAGCAAAGCAGGAATATCATCAAAATCTGGGTAATAAAAACGAGCCCATCCTGCAATCCGGTATCGGTGAGAAAAAGCCCAAAGGGAAGCTCAAATAACACCTTCCCATAGCCGTTAAGGCTCCGCGCAAGAAATATCGTCACTAAAAAGAACATCAAAAATCGAGCCTGGCCCGCAAAGCGAAAGACCTTGATTTTCTCGCGCCAAAGAAGAACTGCGAGTATGAAAAGCGTGCTAATGTTGTACATAGGGTTTTGATACCATGCTGCAAAGAGCATGACAAGAAAGGCTAAAAGGAATTTATAACGCAGGGAAATCGAATTCAAACGGATTCTCGGAAATGTTGCATTGAGGAAGAAATATAGTCAAATAATTACGGGATTCAAAATCGGGCAGCGGAAGTGCAGAACTGCGAGTTCTATTATTTAGTTTGAATAATGTCGACCTGTTCAACGCGACGCCGGGAACCTTCAGTGACGAGAAATTTTAGCGTATCCAGCGAGAACGTGGCACCGACTTGCGGAATACAATCGAGCTGGCTGATCAGAAAGCCGGCGAGCGTTTCATATTCACCTTCCGGCAATTCGACGTCGTAGAGTTCACGAAGCTTTTCCAATTCAACACGAGCGTCGAAACGAAGCGTATGTTCGTTAATCTTGCTAAACCACTTCTGTTCGGCGTCATACTCATCTTCAATTTCGCCAAAAAGCACCTCAACCAAATCTTCCGTGGTTATTAAACCGGCCGTGCCGCCGTATTCATCAATAACAATCGCCAGACTGTTGTTCTTACTGCGGAATTCGGAGAGTAACACAGAACAGCGCTTTGTCTCAGGCACATAGACCACCGGACGCACCACGTCTTCAAATGAGGTAGGTTTTAACAGCAGATCTTTTGCAAAGACAACTCCGACAAAATTATCCACTGTACCGTGAAATACCGGGACTTTGGTAAATCCATTGCGCACAAAAACCAACTTTAGTTCTTCAATAGAGATCGTATCGGCAACGGCAACCATTTCAGTTCGTGAAACCATGGCATCGCGAACGCGCAGTTCGCGCAGGCTAAGGACACCGCTGACAAAGACCTCTTCTTCGGCGTCTATTCCCTTTACTCGTTCGGGGCTTTCATTAATCAGTATTTCAATATCCTGCTCAGAGAAGAAGCGTTCGAGCGCATCCCTTTGATATCCGAAAAGAGATAGCAGCAACTCGGAGATTTTGCTAATCACGAAGATAAGCGGACGAAACAGCTGATAAAAAAAGCGTAGCGGATAGGCAATTTTCTGCACAACCCAATCTGCCATACTTCGAAACACGGTTTTGGGAATGAGCTCACCAATAATGAGCGTTAGCGACACAACCAAAACCCAGGTCAACTCTGGTCTGATAAAGCGATTGAAATAAATGGTCGCGTAGGTGGCAAACGCCACATTGAATATGTTATTTCCAATAAGAGTTGTATAAAGAAAGCGCTCTGGTTTTTGCAAAAATTCGTATAGCACCCGAGCGAAGTTCTCCCCACTCCGACGCCACACTTCTACCCGAACTTTGTTTACAGCAACAAAAGCCGTCTCGGTACCGGCAAAAAAGAATGACATTACCAGCGAGATAATAATGATTAGCGGTTCAAACATACGGTTCCATTACGACAAGTTGCATTAGACCGTAAGCTACGGCTTTTAGCAATCATTCTGCAAGAAGATATGTGAATTGGAGAGTCCGAATTGCAGGGGCGCACGATAGGCGCCCTGCAAGACGTCTGAAACTTACATGCCGAACAGAATGCCGACATTAATGATGAAAAAATCGCTGTCGCCGCTAAAATCGTTAGGGATTTCGCTAAAATCGTAGTCCAGAAATACATAGCGAAAGTCTGCAAATACGCGGCTACTTTGTCCAAACGGAAGTTCCAAACCAGCGCCGGCATGCCATCCGAACTCCTGCTCGGTTTTGTCTTCCGGTGTTGCCGGCGTATTGGCGAGTAGTTCTTCATCATAATCAAATGTGGTGTTATACCAGCCTGCACCTATTAAACCATATGCGATTGGCAGCGGATACAGAAGGCCACTAACCATAATCGGCCAGCTTTTTAAGGTAACGATGCCGTCGGCGTACTCTTCCTGACGATAGCTTATCGAACCTTCAACGCTGAGAGCACTTGTCAACTGCAGTCTTGCAGCGGCACCGGGCATAAAATTGGCCTCATCGGCGTCATTCGATTTGAAATATCCAACCTGTGGACCAATGCCAAATCCCTGAGAAAAGACAGGAAAGGTTAATACAGAGATTAGTAGAATTAATAGAATACGCATGGTTCCTCCTGAGTAGAGTTTAGAACTGTCGAGTACAGCATTCCCCGGAGAACTTGCGGGGGCGGTTCATCAATATATGTAGTAATATTTAGATAATACATATTTCTGCATATTTCTTTACCGCATTCCCACACGAAATTCCATCCCATCGTTTTATTTCACTTTTACTTAGCACTTTTGCCGGAGTTCCCGGCGTTAGTAAACAGAGGGTTCATTTTTAAACAGGAAACCAGTTCTTTCATAAATAAGGAGATTTTTATGAACCGCAGCAAATCTATTCTCATCCTCGCAATATTTTTTAGTCTGTTCTCAATAGCCGATGACATTCCACGCATGATCAGCTATCAGGGCGTTTTAACAGATGCCATTGGAAACAATGTCGCAAACGGAAGCTACAATCTGACTTTTCACTTATATGATACCCCCACAGGCGGCACACCACTTTGGAGCGAAGGTAAACCGGTAACGGTACTAAACGGTGTTTTTGAGACTATGCTGGGCGATGTCGCCGAGCTGGATCTCTATTTTGGTGAGCAATATTGGCTTGGAATCGTGGTAAGTGGTGGCACGGAACTGCTACCGCGAATGGCTCTTGCAGCAAGCCCATATAGCATTATTGCCGAGAGCGTTTCTGACAGCAGTATTGTAACCTCCAACCTAGTCGATGGTGCAGTAACTCAGGAAAAGCTGGCACCGGGACTGTCACTGCCTCCGGGTGGCACCGCAGGAGGCGATCTTTCCGGCTCGTATCCAAATCCGACGGTAACAGGTTTGAATGGAACTGCGTTGTCAGCTTCTACACCATCCAACGGACAAGTTCTGAAATTCGATGGAAGTAACTGGGCACCGGCAGCAGATGATGCAGGAACGCCGATATGGTCTACCAATGGCTCTACCGCATTTATTACCAATCGCTACGCTGCGGTGGGTATCGAAACCAGCACCTCGTGGTTGGGCGTTCGTTCTTCAGCCGGTGTCTATAGTTCTACAGGGGATTTGAAAGTCAGGCTGGAAGCCAGCAACGACAATATTGGCCGGGTACTCACCTATGGCACAAACGGCACCAATAATATTCGCCTGAGCTGGCTTTCAGGGCAAGAAGATCATGGCTTTTTGGGACTTTTCAATGCATCTGACGAGCTCCGTTATTACACATATACACATAGTGAAGATTTTGGAACTATGGCAGCGAAGGGCCCAAATGACAGTTTTAACGCCGTAATCGGAACGCTGTTCTCCAATCGTAACCACGGTTTTGTAGGTGTTTACGATGCCGCAAGCGGCGAGCAGGCAGGCATATACGTCAACAGTTCGGGACAGGGGGTTGTCTATGGCGACATCAAGAACTTCCGCACTCAAAGTCCTACCAATCCCAATGAAGAAATCTGGTATGCCAGTCTTGAAGGCCCGGAAGCCGGTGCCTACGTGCGCGGCACAGCGACTCTGCGCGACGGTAGCGCAAGCGTAGCGTTACCCGAGCACTTTCAGTCGATTGCAACGAAAGAAGGCATGACGGTTATGCTTACACCTCTAGATGCTTCCTCAGAAGGTATGGCTGTAGTCAGCAAAACGGCAGGTGGTTTTGAGGTTCGCGAATTACGCAATGGCAAGGGCAATTACGAGTTCGATTGGGAAGTAAAAGCGGTGCGTAAAGGCTTTGAAGATTATCAAGTGGTGCGTCCGAAGATGCAGATGATGTCCAAAAGCGACCTTGAAGCCAAGCCGGGAGACAAATAATGAAAACAATTTTAGCAGTAATCGTCACGCTGCTGTGTCTGTTGCCCCTGCAGGCGCAGCAGTACGGCGTAAAACATGGTCATATTGGCAATGCCGCTGGATCGGTCGGCAACAACAGCAATACGATAAAGGCAGCGGTTGGACAATCTGTTCAGGGCATATCACTAAATATTTTGAACAGAGCATATAGCGGATTCTGGCATATTTATCCGCGCACTCTGGTTGGCATTGGTGATTTGCCATTAAACGCAATCCGCGAATTCGAGCTGTTTCAGAACTATCCGAATCCGTTTAACCCAACCACCAGGATTCGTTATGCCGTTCCAACGCGTGAGAACGTAAGACTGGAGGTTTACAACATTCTGGGTCAGCGCGTAGCTGTATTGGTCAATGAACTGCGCAGTCCGGGCATTTATACAGTAGACTTTAATGCGTCAAAGCTGGCAAGTGGCTTGTATATCTATCGCATGCAGGCTGGTAACTTTAATTCGATTCAAAAGATGATGTTAACAAAGTAGTCCCTCCTGCCGTACGGTCTCCATCGTCTGCTTCGCGATGGGGACCACTTTTTTACCAAACTTGATTCAGCTCTTCCAGAAATTCAATATATCCGACAATTCCCTGCTCAATTTCATCGAGGTAGATAAATTCGTCGGCAGTATGAGAACGCTCCGAACGACCGGGTCCCATTTTTAGTGATGGAAAGGGAATTAATCCCTGATCCGAACAGGTTGGGGAGCCAAATGGCTGAAGGTTTAAATTTGAAATTGCTCTTTGAGCAGGATGCCCGGGTGGCAATGCGGATGAATCCAACCGCGTTGAGCGAGGCTTAACGTCGCAACCGACATGCTGTCGAACGACTCCAAGCACATCGGAATTGCTCCAGACGTCAGTCGTTCGAATGTCCACGGTGAAACGACAGGCATCCGGAATAACATTGTGCTGCGATCCTGCTTCAATCATGGTAACGCTCATTTTCACCGGACCGAGGAACTGTGATTCCCTGGGAAATTGGTAGGAATGAAACCAATGAATATCGGGAATAGCCTTCAGAATAGCATTTTTACCAATGCTCCTGGCGGCATGTCCGGCAACACCATGGGCGGTACAGTCTAAAACCAGCAGTCCCTTCTCTGCAACGGCGGGGTGCATTTCTGTAGGTTCTCCCACAATCGCTAAATCGACAGCGCCCAGCTGTGGCAAAATACTCTCTACTCCTCCCCTTCCGGAAACTTCCTCTTCGGCAGTTGCAGAGTAAGCCAATCTAAAGTTTAGTTCACCCTGTTTACGCAGGCATAAAAATGCAGCCAAAAGTGAGACCAGCGAGCCTCCGGCATCATTACTACCAAGGCCATACAGCTTACCCTCTTCAACCACTGCTTTGAATGGATCTTTCGTCCAGCCATTATTTGGCTTTACCGTATCGTGATGCGAATTGAGCAGCACGAGCGGCTTCGCTTCATCGCTACCCAGGATTGTCCAGACATTATTGCCGGCTCGATTAAGTTCGACGCCACCTTTACTTAGAAAATCGGCAATCAGGTCTGCGGTTTTGTCTTCTTCCCTGCTAAACGACTGTATAGCAATGAGTTCTTTTAGTAGCTTTATGACGTCTTTGCTTATGTCTTTAGTCATAGTTGGTTTCTGTAGTCAGAAGGTGAATTGCAATTAGGCAATTAGGCAATT
>JBOEGD010000002.1:246571-279044 GCA_050633245.1 Calditrichia bacterium
TGCCGTTTGTTAGTTGCCGTTTTCTCTCCCACCCGCCAAGTCGCCCCCTCATTCTTTTTCGTGATATGCGTCTATTTCTCCAACGCTGTGCCAACAGCTTCCCCCCTGAGCGCATCAACCACATCACGCCAGTGGATAATTCGTGCCTCTACAACACCAGCAGTTCGCGCGGCAAATCCATTGCTCAACTTGGGCAGCATGCCCGCCGAGATTGTGCCGCTTTTTGCCAGGGTCGTAAAATCTTTCTGGCTCAGCTCTGCAATAACAGATTGCTCGTCTTGAGGATCTTTCAAAACACCCGATTTGTCAAAACAAAGCAGCAAGCGAACGCGAAAATTCTTTGTTAACGAGGCTGCGATTGTTGCGGCAATTGTATCGGCATTGGTGTTTAGCAAACCATGCGTTTTATCGAAGGAAAGTGGGGCAACAACCGGCGTTATCTGAAACGACAGCAGCTGTGATATCAGATTGACATTGACCGAATAGATATCACCGACATAGCCGAAATTGATTTCTGCTTCCCGCTTCTTTCCACAAATCAGCTCACCATCCGCACCGCTAAGGCCGAGCGCGTTGCAACCTGACTGCTGAAGCTCGGAAACAATCTGCTTGTTCAACAGTCCACCATAAACCATCAATGCGACATCGCGCATTTCAGACGTTGTAATTCGTCTACCATCTATGAAGTTGCTTTCAACACCAAGTTTTTCTGCAACATCCGTCGCTGTACTACCACCACCATGAACCAATAAGCGCAGCTGCTGAATCGCTGCAACACTGGCAAGAGCTTCACGTCGATGCGCTTCATCCGCTAAAACCGCCCCACCAAACTTAAGAACGACTAACTCTTCCATAAGGCCAACTCGTTCTTTAAGCCACGAAGAAAAACATCGCACTCTTCATGTCCAATTGTCAGTGGCGGTAAAAGGCGCAATACATTTCTATTGGAAGAGCTACCGCAAAATATGCCCTGTTCAAAGAGTAGTCGGCGGCGTAACTCAGCTATCGGACGATCAAACTCCAGACCAATCATTAATCCTTTGCCGCGAATCTCTTTTACTGCAGGATGAATTCCCGAGAGCTTTGCCAGTAAATAGTGACCTGTTTCAACAGCATTCCGCATTAAGTCCTCCTGCTCAATCACGTCCAAAACAGCCAGTCCGGCCGCACAGGCAAGGTGATTACCGCCAAAAGTAGTTCCCAGTAAACCATGGCGCGCTTTAAATTGTGGTCCAATAAGCACCCCACCTATCGGAAAACCGTTGCCCATGCCTTTGGCAACGGTAACCAGGTCGGCTTCAATTTTCGCGTGTTGATGCGCAAAAAATTTTCCGCTCCTTCCATAGCCAGACTGCACCTCATCCAGAATAAGAACGGTGCCGGTTTCATGCGTTGCTTGTCGTATGATTTGCAGAAATCCGGCTTCCGGGGTCACGATTCCGCCAACGCCTTGAATGCCCTCAATAATGACTGCGGCAATCGTTTTGCTTTTCAGCTCACGGCAAAGCGCATCGACGTCACCAAGCTGCAAAAGCACCGTTTCCTGCTGAGCATTCAATGGTGAGATAATGCGCGAATTATCCGTGACGGCAACCGCAGCAGATGTGCGCCCGTGGAACCCGCCCCTAAATGCGAGAACCCTTCGGCGATCGGTATGAAAGGATGCTAATTTTAACGCATTCTCAATCGCTTCTGCACCGGAATTTACCAGAAAGACCGAAAAGCCCTTATAGCCAGACGCTTCGATTAAACGAGACGCAAGCTTTTCTTGCGGTGCGTTAACTACCGAGTTAGAATAAAATCCGAGCTCTGCAGATTGAGTGGCAATGGATTTTAGATAATGAGGGTGTGCGTGTCCTATTGAGATTACTGCGTGACCACCATAGAAATCCAGATAACGCCGTCCAGTGGCATCCCATATCCAGGCGCCTTCGCCGCGCACCGGCTCTATATCGAAAAGTGGATAAACATCAAAAAGCATTGCACTCTCCTAAAAAGCTGCAGCCTTAAAGTGCAGAAAGCTGCACTCTTCCAGACCGAACATCAAATTCATGTTCTGCACCGCCTGCCCGGCTGCCCCCTTTAACAGATTATCAATTGCACTGGTTATCAACAGCATGTCGCCTTGCTTCTCCAGATGCAGAAAGCAACGATTGGTATTAACCACCGGCTTCAAACCAACATGTTCATCCAACACTTCAACAAAAGGATGAATCGTATAATATCCCGAGTACAACTTCTTGGCTGCAGCAATATCAAGGTCTGATTTCATATAAACGGATGCCAGAATACCACGTGTAAAGTTACCGCGATAGGGAATGAAATGGATTGCTCCGTCGTATCCTTTTTGCAATTTTTTCAAGGTTCGTCCCATCTCGGCAAGATGTTGATGAGCAAATGGCTTGTAGACAGAGACCTGACCGCTTCGCCAGCTAAAGTGGCTGGTTTCGGTTAGCCGTTGACCAGCGCCACTACTACCGGTAATTGCGCTAACATGAATATCATCAGACAGTGCATTTGCAGCAGCAAGCGGCAGCAATGCCAATTGAACGGCCGTTGCAAAACAACCTGGATTAGCGACCTTGTGAGCAGTAATAATGGACTGGCGATATGCCTCCGGCAACCCGTACTCAAATTCATCATCATCACGAAAGTCCTGGCTTAAGTCAATGATCTTAACAGACAATGCAGGCGGATGCTCGGCTAAAAAGCGGCGCGACTCACCATGCCCCATGCACAAAAACAACACATCGAACTCCCCGGCAATCGACTCTTGAAAGACCAATTCCGTATCGCCGTAAAGGTCTGAATGTGCTGCTGAAACGGGTTTTCCGGCATGACTTCTACTTTGCACACAAACAATTTTGGCCTTAGCATGTTTTAGCAAAATGCGAAGTAATTCCCCGCCTGTATAGCCGGCACCGCCGGCAATTGCGACTCGTATTTTTTCCATTACAAACAACGTCCTCTTCTTCGAATTGGGATTAACTCTCCCGGTTAATGCGGTGGAACAACATGGCCTGATTTGCTAAGATCTTCGAAAAGCCGCGGACATCCTCGCCGCTCCAGGCGCTGTTCATTTCACCGTAAGTTGCAATATCACTCGTCATCAAATCATTCGGAGAGCTAATTCCCAGAGTTTGGAAATTCTGTTCACGTAATCTGACAAAGACTGTTCCACATACCTGAGATTGACTATCTTGTAAAAAAGTTTCAATATTTCGCATAACCGGATCCAGAAACTGTCCTTCATGCAGCAGGTTTCCATACCAGCTTGCCAGCTGATCCTTCCAATATATTTGCCACTTCGTAAGCACGTGTTTTTCCAAAAGCTGATGTGCTTTCAGAATAATCATTGGCGCAGCCGCTTCGAATCCAACCCGGCCCTTGATTCCGATAATCGTGTCACCTACATGAATATCACGGCCAATTCCGTAGGGGCCAGCCAATTTCTCCAGCGCCTGGATCGCATGCACCGGGTTGTCGTAGCGCTGCCGGTTCACCGCAACTGGCTCACCGTTCACATATTCTATTTCTACAGTTTCTTCACCCTGTTTGCTTGCCGCGGTCGGGTAGGCGTCATCCGGCAAATGGCCATCGGAAGTGAGCGTTTCGATACCACCAACGGACGTTCCCCATAATCCCTTATTGATAGAGTAGCGGGCCTTCGACCAGTCTTGTTTAACACCTTTCGACTTAAGATAGTCAATTGAATCCTGTCTTGACAGCTGTTGATCTCGTATCGGCGTCAGAATAGCCGCATCAGGTAGCATAATATGAAAAATCATATCAAAGCGCACCTGATCATTGCCTGCACCTGTACTGCCATGCGCGATGTAGCCCGCATTTACCTCACGGGCGTATTCCGCAACAGCAACCGCCTGAAAGGCGCGTTCAGAACTTACAGAAAGCGGGTATGTATGATTTTTAAGAATATTTCCATAAATAAGAAAACGCACGCAGTCTTGATAAAATTCATTGGTTTTATCGAGAGACAGATGCTTTGTGGATCCCAGTGCTAACGCATGTTTTTCGATATCCTCCAGTTCATCCGCTGAAAAACCACCGGTGTTTACGGTTACGGTATGAACCTCCAGCCCCTTATCCTCACTCAGATACTTCACACAATAGGACGTATCCAGCCCACCGCTGAAGGCTAAAACAACGCGACGATTTTGCGAAGCCGTCATTTTCACTGCATTTTGAGCCGCCGGATCGAATAACAGTCCCGTACAGAGACAATGTTTGCGATTGTTTCGCTGCAGGATATCAAAGTTTTTACAGGTAGCACAGCCGTTCCAGAACTCATCATCTGCGGTCAACTCAGAAAAAGGTACAGGACGATAACCCAGCTCAGAGTTCATCTTCATAACAGCATGGCTGGTTGTAATAGAAAAGATTCTCGATTTTGGAAAGAGCTTACGGGAGAGTTCGAACGCCGCCTGTTTAATTACTTTCCCCAGACGCACCTTTCGAAAACTGGGTGCTACAATCAATCCGGAATTCGCCACATATTTTCCATGCGTCCAGGTTTCAATATAGCAGAAACCGGCTAACCGGCCATCCTTGTGCAGAGCAATAATCGCCTTTCCTTCCGACATCTTGTCGGCGATATATTCCGGCGTTCTACTGGCAATTCCAATTGCACGCTCATGCGCACTTTCCGTAATCATGCTGCTGACAGCTTCAGCATAATTAACGTATTTGCTACTGGCAACAGTAACGATAAAGTCTTCTAACTGCAACTCGGTATTCATTATATCTCCCAATGAATATGATGTTTTTTCGGCATTGTTGATGCAACATGCTTGCGCGTCCGAAATTTCGGAGCGAAAAATTACATTAAGGGTGCGGGATTGATATGTTAGATTATAGTAGACCGAGGGGTCTACGACGGAAAATGCGGCGGGACGTACGGATGATTACGTTTGGCTGGCCAACACTGGTGTTTTGAGAAACTAAAGCCATAACGTTTTTTGTGCCTTTATTTAAAGTATGTATGCTCAAAATATAGCCATGACAGTTCTCGGAGTCAAGATGAAAAAGGTACGAGCCTGAAGAGGTGTATTATTTGTTCTTTTTTTAATATTATCACATAAAACTCGCCAGATTTATTGCTATTGCACTGCAAGTTAACTATTTTTTTATGTTCGGATTTGTCAAAATCCTCTCTCCTTACTCTGCCACTACCGAACGTCTATTGACAATCCGCGAAACTTACTTTCAGGAGTCATAATGAAACATATAATCTCAATAGGAACAATTGGCTTAATTCTGCTTCTGGCAATTGTGTTTTTCAGCCAGAAGGTTGAGAGCGAACAGCAGCTGAGTTCACTGCAGCTATTGTCTTCAGCGGATGCTGATTTAATAGAAACAACGCATTTTCTGGCGGATAATAACGGTCGACCCAGCGTGCTAATACAGCAGCGCTCCAGAAAGGCGCTTCTTCTTACAACCGATAAAAACAACGCAGCAAGCCGGATTGAGCTTGCCGAAGAGAATATTGTCCGCAGTGAAGTCTCGTCCGGCGGAAGTTGGTTTGCACTGGCTGAACTAAACCAATCGCCAGAGCGAACGCTGGAGATCTCAGTCTACAATAATTCCGGCGCGAAACAGTATACAATTTTACGCCCGCAGCCTGACGATGTGCAAATCCCGGGACTCCATCTGATTGAAGTAGATGGTTCGCTAATTATTAGTGATGCGGCGAATGCCCTACTCTATCGCTATGATAATTCGGGAAATTTACTTCAGACCATAACACTTTTTGAAGAGGCAGAATACGACCTCGAGCGCGTGGTTGATGTCTCGGTTGCAGCGGAAACCGGTCATTTTGCCGTTGCAGCGGGTAAACATGCCAGCGCACCAGCAGGTTCAGCTTCGCTTAAGCCAGATGCTGATCCACAGTTATTCTACTTCAACAAGCAGGGTGAGAATCAGTGGACAACTGCACTGGACGGCTATAATACCCTGAAGTGTGAAATTGCTCCCGATGCCTCGCACATCGCGGTGGGAAGCTATACCGTATATTCTGACAAAGCAATGCACCGGGTCACTGCCGTAGTAGATAATCAGGCGAACTTTGTTTTCAGTGATGATCGCCTGTTCAAAGACGCGGTTTTCAGTGCAGACTCACGCTTTCTACTACTTACAGAAAATCAGTACGCTCAGTTAGTCGATCTGACAAATCACGATCAGGATTGGGAGAAGAACATCCCACGTGAGCAGGGCGTCATTCTCGAACGCTCTATTCGTCCCAATGGTGGTGAAGTTGCGTTTCTTGTTGCAAAACAAATTTTTCAGGAAGATCGATTCCTTTTCACCAATCCTCAGGTTTTACGCATTATCGATGGTGAACTGCAAAATCAACGCCCGGTGGCAGATAGTCCGGCAGGTGTATTAGCAATTGGATATGCTAAAGATAATTCCTTCCAAATGCTGCTTAACAATGGTGTTTTATCCACCAGCAGGGAAAACTAGATATGAAAAAATATTACATACAGCTACTGCTTCTCGCACTCACGTTGCCACTTTTTGCCCAAACGCAATGGCCGTGGCCGGTTACACCCTTTAATTCTCCGCAATACGCAACCGGTACATTTGCCGAGTATCGCAGCACCAGCGTAAATGGACACTTCCACAGCGGGACGGATATTCCGAAAGCGGATGGTTCACCGGTATTTCCGGTAAAAGATGGCGTCGTGGTCAGCCTCTCGAGTGTTGGCTCCAGCGCATTTGTACGCGTTGATGATATCGCCTATGTCCATATTCTTCCGAATGGAACGCTTTCCATTGGCGATTCCGTTTTCGCTCAACAGACTCCGCTCGGCACAATACTGCCGGGTTTGGGACATGTGCACTTTACCAATGGGTTTGTTGGTTCGGAGAAGAACAGCATGTTGCCGAATATCGGACTTACACCCCTCGAAGATCCGTGGGCACCAAAGATTCGTTTTATTCGCTTCTTTCAGGATAATACAGATAATGAGTTTTCCGGTGGAGAAGTTAGTGGACTCATCGATATCGTTGTAAAAGTGGATGAGCAAAATAATGCGCCCGGCTCTTCAACATCGCAGTTGAACAATGGTGCCTATCGTGTCGGCTACAAAATTCTGGCGGCAGACTCGCAAACCATTGTTATTGAGCCACCTAATAACGGGGTTAAGTTTCAGTTTGATACGAAACCCAACAACGGCATCGTTAACACCGTATTTAAGCGAAGCCTCTCCAGCACAACCAGTCATACTTATCAGGTTACCAACAGTCTTACCGGCAGTGGATTTTGGAATGCCTCGGCCCTGCCGGAAACAACATATGTGGTAATGGCTTTTGCGGAAGACACTCGCGGCAATACCGACACGCTTTATCAGGCAGTCAGAACTGCCGATGCGGATCTGGAAGCTCCGGCACAGCCCAGCTTCCGCTATCTGCGCGAAGCAGCAAGCGGCGGACTTGAGATTGCTTGGAATCCCAGTGATGCGATTGATTTACTTGGCTATCGCCTTTATTTCAGCTTCGACAACCTTAGCTGGGACCTGTTTAAGGATGAAAATGTACTGACATCCTCCGTTACCGACACCGTAATTAACCAGGTGCTCAATCGCGATGTCTATTTTCGCCTGACCGCTGTAGACGATGCCCCTCAACCCAATGAAAGCGTTATTTCCGATGTGTATGGATTGAGCAATGGAACTGTCGGTGGTTCAGGAATGAAAGTTCTTGTTGTTGATGGATTCGATCGTATCGATGGTGAATATACCCTCAGCTATCACGACTTTGTCTTTGACTATGCCAGCGAGGTTCTCGCTAATGGCTTTAGCTTCGACAGCGCACCGAATGAGTCTGTAGAGAATGGTGTTGTTTCACTGGGCGATTACGCTGCTGTCGTTTGGTTTTTAGGTGATGAATCGACAAGCAGCGAAACCTTTAGCTCCACCGAGCAAATGCTGATAAAGACCTATCTTGAAGCCGGTGGCAATATGCTCATTTCCGGCAGCCGCGTAGCGTGGGACCTCGATCCCGCCGGTGCCGGGACAGCAACAGCAGATGATCAGCAATTTCTCAATGCTTATCTAAAATCGGCCTATGCGGCAACCGTTACACCAAATACCATTAGCGACATCCCCGGCAGAATTTTTTCTACGTTGTCGGCAGACTACAGTCAAACCGGATATCCTGTTCCCGAAGCCGATGCGATAAATCAGACATCCGGTGGAATTGCCGGTCTGGCATTTTCTTCCACAACCACCAGCTATGCTGCTACATATTTCGAAGGGAATTTTGGTCAGAGCAGCTCTACCGGCAGACTAGTATATCTATCCGTACCGTGGGAAACAATGTCTGCAAATGGCGACCGCAGTATTCTTATGAGCGATGCGCTGAGTTTTCTCATTAATCTCGTCGGAATTGAAGATGAATCAACGAATGGACTGCCACAAAATTTTGCATTACAGCAAAACTATCCGAATCCATTTAATCCAACGACGACGCTTTCCTGGCAATTGCCGGAAACAGCAGATGTTACCGTCGAGATTTATAATGCCATCGGGCAGCGAATTGAGACGCTGATAAGTGAGCAGCAAATTGCCGGGAAACATCAGATTGTCTGGAATGCCCGTTCAGGAGCAGATGTTGAACTTGCCAGCGGCATCTACATTGTCCGCATGCAGGCAGTCGGCGTATCCGGAAAAATATTTAACAGCAGTCGCAAAGCCCTGCTCCTGCGATAATCTTTGACCAAATGGGCGGACATATAGGTCCGCCCATAATATTGACGGCCCATTAATTTTAGCCCATAATTTCCCGCACATGAGAACCTTATGCGCATCTTCAAATACATTGCCTTTATCGCTCTTCCGGCATTGCTGTCTGCACAAGCGATATCCTGGACAGACATTAGCGCTCAGCAAAATTTACCGACGACGATCTCCCTTTTTGCCGGCAACAGACTAAATCCACCGCTTAAAGCGTGGTATTTAGACGTCGATTTAAACGACTCAACATATGTAATTCTACCCTATCTCTCAACGGTTGGCAGCGAAGGTCTTGTCCCTTTTGCCAATCGCGTTGGAGCGGTGGCAGCCATAAACGGCGGATTCTTTAACGTGACCAGTGGAGCATCCGTTTCCAGCGTCGTAATCCGTGAGGACGTACTTGCCCAAAACATCTCCACCTTGGTCAGAAATGGCGTGAACTATCCGGTGACACGTGCCTTTGTCAGCTTTGATAACAACGGAATGCCTGCTATCGACTGGATATATCATTTCGGAAGTTTATTCTCCGATCTCTATCGCTTTCCGTCTCCCACACAAAATAGTCCCGGTAATCCGGCTCCCGTGCCCATTCCTGCAGATGGAAGCAATTTTGGGCCACTGCGTGGTGGCCTTGGCGGGGGGCCTGTTCTGGTAAAAGATGCTATGGCGAACATTAGCTTTAATGAAGAAGTTTTCTGGGAATCAGGAATTGGACTGAATACCGACAATCCGCGCACCGCGGTTGGTTTTACCGCAGATAATCATATGATTTTATTTGTTGCCGATGGAAGACAAACCGCCAGCGATGGTTTAACCTTGATTGCTCTGGCAGACGTGATGGTCAACCTGGGATGTGTAGAAGCGATGAATCTTGACGGCGGTGGTTCGTCACAGCTGGCAGCAACAGGCACACTTATTAACCGCCCGGAGGGAGGAAACTTTCAACGTCCGATTCCAACCATACTTGCCATTATACATCGCGACTCGTTACCGGATCCTCCAACAGTAGGATTTGAAGATATTATTGATACGGGTGATTCGCGCGCGGCCCTGCTTGGCGGTGGCTGGTTTGCCTCTGCAAATCCCGGTTTTTACGGTACTACACCGTCCGAGCTCAATTCGACAGGCTCAGGAGCGCAAACAGCCGTATTTAAACCAAACCTTGGATTCGCCGACTCACTTGAAGTGTATGCCTGGTGGGTTTCAGCCGGAAATCGCAGCACCGATACGCCAGTGGTTATTGCGCATCAAAACGCAACTGATACGATACGAGTTGATCAGTCGACGAACGGCTCAGCATGGAACTACATTGGCAAATTTCCATTTAGCGGAGATAGTTCCGACGCGATTATTATCTCTAACGCCGCATCAACAGGCAGCTTTGTCGTTGCAGATGCGATTCGCCTGGTCGGCGTTATGCCGCCAACCGGAATTACAGTAAACACGAATTTTGCCGTGCCCCAGATTGCTTTTCTAAATCAGAACTATCCGAACCCGTTTAATCCCAGCACAACAATCTCATGGAGATTACAGCAAAAGGCTGCGGTATCGATTTATATTGTTGATGTGCTTGGTCAAACGGTACGGACAATCTTTCAGGCAAGTCAGCCAGCTGGTTTATATAACGCATCATGGGATGGAAGAAATGAAAGCGGCTCTGAACTCGGTAGCGGAATCTATTTTATAAGAATGGAGGCAAACAGCACTTCGGGAAGGCTTCTCAGCAGCAAAAAAGCTCTGCTCATTCGCTAAAAAGATTCGCCCCGCTAAATATAGTAGCGGACCTATGTGTCCGTCTACACATCAGATAATCGAAACGGAACAACGCAATGCGCTTTTTCACGATTTCTCTATTTCTTCTTACTTTCTTCATTCTTACCGGATGTAGCAGCAGTATTCCCGGGGGAACCAATATGAACTCATCCAATCTTCTTCAACAGCTCTTAAAGTCTGATTCAGAAGTTTTCAAAACCGTCTTGAAAGATCCTAATGCCTACAGACTGCAAATTCTCTATACGCAAATTGATCGCAATGCGGAAAACACCCCCCAATTCACGTCACATGCTTTTGGCGTTCAGACCGACCGGTATTTTTATCCTGCAAGCACGGTCAAGCTCCCTGCAGCTGCTCTGGCGCTCGAAAAAATCAATCGATTGAATATCGATGGCTTAACAAAATACAGTCCGTTGGAAATCGGTGTTGCTTATGACGGACAAAGCCCTGTCTTGGAAGATGCTTCGGCTGAGAATGGTAAGCCAAGTCTCGCGAACTATATCAAGAAGATTTTGCTGGTCAGTGATAACGACGCTTACAATCGACTTTTTGAATTCATCGGACAGCAACAATTTACCGAAAACATGATCGCCAAAAGCTATACCGATACGAAAATTATTAGACGGCTTTCGGTTGCCGCAACCCCGGAACAAAATCGCTTGACCAACCCATTTAAATTTTTTAATGGACAGAGCGTTATTTACAATCAGCCGCGAGAAGAAAATCCGGAGCAATATGCCATCGATATGCCGGATATGCGTCAGGGAATTGGCTATATGAGCGGCGGAGAGTTGGTCAATGAACCGATCGACTTCACAAACTCCAATTACTATGCCGTTCCGGACCAACAGGCAGTGCTTAAAGCACTCCTCTTCCCCGAGGCAACACCCGAGAGTCAGCGCTTCGACCTGACCGAAGAAGATTACCGCTTTTTGTATCGCTATATGTCTATGCTCCCATATGAGAGCAGAAATCCAACCTACGCAGACAGGAACGAGTATTTCGATAGCTACGCCAAGTACATCATGTTCGGAGACAGTAAGGAGAACATTCCGACCAATATTCGCGTTTTTAATAAAGTAGGACAGGCATACGGCTATTTAATCGATAATGCTTATGTGGCTGATTTCGAAAATAATGTTGAATTTCTACTCACGGTAGTGATTCAGGTAAACGAAAATCGAATTTACAATGACAACAACTACGAATATGAAGAAGCCGGAGTTCCTTTTCTTGCTGAGCTCGGTAGAGCAATTTACAACCATGAATTGAAACGCAAGCGCACTCATGCGCCCGATCTTTCACGCTTCATGGTCCATCAATAAAGAGGTTATTATGCTGGTTACACTAAAAAAGTCAATCGCCATACTCATGCTACTTATCGCAAGCTTTTCTCTATTTGCTGAAGAGGGCGAGATGTTGAGGTTTAATAATCAGGTAAATTTAAATTTTGCTATTGAATCGGCAACAGCGGGTTCTTCCTCCGAAGATGTGCTCTATATTTCTGAAGCGAGCAGCCTCACTGAACATACCTTCGATCGGGTTCTATTTAATGGCAAGATATTCAGTTCGGATATGCAGAGTGAAAAACAAGCATTGCTATTGCAGATCAGCCTGAAGCGCAATGGTGTCTGGACAAATTGGCAGGACGCTCCGCTCGAAATTTTTGCCAACGGTAGGTTTTGGGCACGCGCAGATATGAACCGCTCTGCAAGACAGCTGCGTTATCGCCTTGTGGCGCGCGCTGCAACAAATATCAACAAGCTTCACATTTACGCAGTCGAAGCTCTGGACAGTCGTAATATTGCTGAGCGGAATCGGCGCGTTCAAGAAGAGCAGGCAGAACCGTTCTCCTTTGTCAAAACCGACACCGTGGAAAAACCAACGGTTGTAGATCGTCAGCAGTGGGGCGCGAATCCGCCAATCGGCGCTTATGTTCCGCACTCCCCTTTCAGATTAACACAGCACCATACCGCAGGTGGTCGCGTAGCGACGCTTGCAGATGGCATACAGGAGATGCAGTTTATCCAAAGTTTTCATCAAAATGGACGTGGCTGGCAAGACATTGGTTATCACTTTTGCGTTGATGACTCTGGCCGAATCTATGAAGGCGTACCGTCTCAATATCGTGGAACGCATGTTGGGAATAACAATACCGGCAACGTCGGAATTTCATACATGGGTAATCTTGAAATTAGCGGTGAGCTACCGACGCCAAAAGCCATTGAAAGTTTAAAGAAGATGTGGTCCTGGTTAAGCTTTAATTATGGTGTTAACCCTGATTCACTTTTCGGGCATCGCGATTATAATGCGACATCCTGTCCCGGAAGCAATCTATACATTCGCCTGCCGGAACTGCGGGATGGCGTGCGTGAAACTCTTGGCTTTGGAACACCCTATGTCAGCAACCCGCGACCACAGCCGTTCAGCACTGAAGTATCAGCCAACTCCGAAGTGCGTTTCAATATAAAGGATACGATTGAGGGTGTCGACGTCAACACGATTATTTTGCGCGTTAACGGTGCAACTGTTACACCGACAATTAGCGGGTCACCATCCGATTATCAAGTCAGCTATACGCCGCCACAACCATTTCCGGCTTCGCAAAACGTTCGGGTAGAAATCGAAGCATTGGATTTAGGAGCATCTGCAGATACCATGCGCTACGAGTATCTGTTTACCATTCAGATTGCCGCTCTTTATGTTGAGGCGCAAAGCAGCACACAATTGCGTAACGGCACGATGACCGTTGAAGGTAACTGGACAGTGGATGCAGGTGACGTCGATCTGACAGATTTGCAAAATGGCGTGCGACTTATTGCACAGGATACCGATGGAAGCCATCGTATTAAAGTCTTTCCTGCCGTAATCGAGCCGGGCGACTACAATATTTATATTGCCTCAGAAAGCAACTATATCGGTGAGAGCGCCCGCTATCGCATCGTCGATGAGAACGGCCGAGAGACAACGGTATTTCCAGAATACAATTCGCGCTACTTCCGTCAGTGGGGCTTGCTTAGTGCAACGCCTGTGTATTTTGATGATGATGGAGATGCAAACGGCTATATTGAACTCGCCGGATTGAATGGCTTACCCACACGTCTCGTGTTGGATGCGTTTCGGCTGGTAAAGGTTGATCGGCTGGACTCCCCCACTATTCCAACCTTAAAGCTGGTTCAGTTAACCGATGAAGTTAACCGCACCATAACTGTTAACTGGTACCCGAATACCGAGGGAGATATTGCCGGTTATCGTCTCTACGCAAGTGAGGACGGTCGATCGTGGACGACTCCGATTGCAGATGAAACACAGATTACCGGCGATATGTCCAGCTATGACTACACCTTCGCAGAAAACACTCCGGTTGTTTACTTTCGCATGGTCGCTGTAGACACCAATAAAGTGGAAAATCCGAACGGTGGAATCGACCCCCTACTCAGCCCATTTAGCGACATATATGGCGTCGGTATCACGCGCATCACAAATATATTGGTTGTAGATAATTTTGACCGTCAGGCAAGCTGGTCATCGAAACAGCATCCATTTGTGCGCAGTCATGGTGAAGCGCTCGTTCCCAATAATCACGGTTTCGATGCGGCCTCTGAGACGGCTGTTCAGAATGGCGACATCAATTTGAGCGAGTATGAGATTGTCATGTATATTTGTGGAGACGATTCACGAACAGATGAGTCTCTGGCTGCGGCAGATCAGTTTCGCCTGCTGGATTATGTTCGTGGTGGTGGAAAGCTGTTTATCAGCGGCTCCGAGATTGGCTACGATATCGACGCCTCACCATCTGCCGAACAGGCGCGTTATGCAACGCTTTTAAAGGCATCATACCAAGGTGATCTTTCTGGTTCAAACCGAGTGATAGGACAGACTAGCAGCGAGTTCGAAGGACTGGACTTTCGCTATGGTGAAGTCAGTGCCAATGATAACTATATCGAAGATTATCCGGATTACCTACAGGCAGCAGGCGGTGGAGAGAGTATCCTATTTTACGGCAACCTCCGTGTTGCCGGCGTGCGCTTTACCGGCATCTATCCTAATGGGACAGATGTGGCCCAGATGCTTTATCTCGGTTTTCCATTCGAGACAACCAATTTGGGCGCAGATAGAACCGCACTTATGCAGCGTATTCTGACTTACTTTGGCCAACCCACAGCGATAGGTGATGATCTTGCAAGTCTTCCGGAAACATTTTCCTTAGAACAGAACTATCCAAATCCATTCAATCCGGAAACGACTCTTCGCTTTGCTGTACCAGCAGATGCCAATGGCAAGACAGTCAAGCTGGAGATATTCAATTCTCTTGGACAAAAAGTTCGAACGCTGGTAAATCAGCAGCTAAAACCGGGTGCTTATCAATCCGTTTGGGACGGTAGAAATGGCTTTGGTAATCAAGTTGCCAGCGGCATCTATCTGTATCGTTTGAGCAGCGGTTCGTTTAGTACTTCCCGCAAAATGATATTGATGAAATAAAAGACGATAGAATAGGGAAACGCTACGCTCAAAGACAAGAGGCGAATATTCAAAATTACTCCAAGTTATGGGAATAGAATGGTAAACCCTTGATTTGGAGAAATGCTGTGAAACATAATTTTAAGAGGCTGAATGTTTGGAATCAGTCGCGAAATCTAGTTGTCGACCTATATGAACTGACAGGCAATTTTCCAAAGATTGAGCAACATGGTTTAACAAGTCAAACTCGTCTTGCTGCGATATCAGTAGCATCAAATAATGCTGAAGGATATGGTCGTACTAGTCAGAAACAATTAGCACACTTTCTAAATATTGCAATCGGCTCGACATGTGAAATCGAGACGCAATTATATCTCTCAATGGACTTAAGATATTTAAATACACAGCAAACCGAATTCGTTTTGACAGAAACAAATACAATACGCAAAATCCTTTTTACATTGCGTAAAAGAGCCTTAACAGTCTCTTGTCCCTGAGCGAAGCGATCTGAAAAGAGGATTACCAATGAAACATCGTTCAAAAATTTTAAGCGCATTGATGTTGTGCATTAACCTGGTTATGGCCCAAACCTTTACCGATATGTCTTCTCTTTTGCAGCCCGCCGATCCCGGTGGAACTCGGAGTGGACAGCGGGGAGCGAGTGCTGCCGACTTCAACAATGACGGACTGGTCGATTTATATCTTGCCAACTTTCGTGCCTCCGGCAAGCTCTATCTTAATCGCGGCTCGGCTGGATTTACCGATGAGCTGAACAGAATTGGCATTGATGAAGGCACCAATATGTGGGGAGCCGCTTTTGGTGACTATAATGATGATGGTTACTTTGACATTCTGTTTGAAGATCTCTCTGCCCCAAGCAAGCTCTACAAAAATGACCGCAGCGGTGGGTTCACAGAAGTAAATGATGCTGCTGGTGTTTCAATACTCACCCTGGCACAGGGAGCGGCATGGGATGATTTTAATCGCGATGGGAAGCTGGACTTCTTTATTGTGAATGATATTGGCCCAAACCAATTGTTCAAAAATCTGGACTACGAAACTTTCGATGACATCAGCATCAGCGCTGGTGTACAAACCAGCGGCAACTCGTATGGTGTTTCCTGGGGAGACATCAATAATGACGGTTATCCGGATGCTTATATCGCCACCTGTCACCCCTCCGATCCGCTACGATCTATCAATCACCTCCTAATAAACAATGGTGATGAGACGTTCACAAATATCGCACAGGCTGCAGGTGTCGCCGATTCACTGGCCGGCTGGGGCGTAGTTATGATTGACTATGATGGCGACCTGGACTTTGACATCTACGTTACCAATTCCGAGCATCCACCACGTCTTGGAGATAATCGCCTTTATCAAAATGACGGCAACAACCAATTTTCACGCGCAGCAGCAAACGCCGGGGTTGCCGGTGACTTCACCGAGAACAGCTATGGAAATGCCGTAGCAGACTTCAACAACGATGGCTGGGAAGACATGTACGTCTCAAATCTCGGTCAACGAGACAGGCTTTACATCAACAATGGTGACGGAACGTTTACAGATATCGCTGAGACTGCTGGTATACCCGTAAACGAGCATCGTGCGATGGCTGTTGCCGACTTAAACAATGATGGATGGATTGACGTTTTCTCTGGCGGCGTACCCACCAGTGCCTTGTATTATAACAATGGCGGTAGCAATCACTGGCTACGCCTCTCACTCCGTGGAATTACGAATAACTATTCCGGAATTGGCGCAACAATGTACCTGCACAGTGGGGGCCGTGTTCAAATGAAGGCCATGCGAGCCGGCGACTCTTTTTGTTCACAAAGTCACAGCATTACCACACATTTTGGCCTGGGCAGTGCTACTACAGTAGATTCACTCATTGTCGTCTGGCCAAATGGTGTACGCGATCGCATCAATAATATTACGCAGGTAGATCGACATGTCGCTTTTGTCGAGGGGGGGACTCTGAACAGTCGTCCATCTACATTTGAATTAACGGCACCGGCTAATGGAGATACACTCGATACCTCTTCCAGTCCACTTGTTTTCGAATGGACAGCTGCAACGGACCTCGACGGAAACGCGCTGAGTTATTCCCTGCATCTTCGCGGGACAGATTTATGGACGGGAGCGTTGTTCGATACCTCGATTGTCGGTATAAGCACAACAAGCTATGCACCGGGCGCTAATGAGCTTCCGGGTAATCATAAATGGCGCTGGTCTGTCGACGTTTCTGATGGAACTGAAATTACTGCTGCAATGGATTTTTGCGTGATAACGGTCGATCCGTTTGGCTTCGTATTTGAACTGTCAACCGCGGCTCCGGGTGGAGCTGGAACAGCAAGCCAGGGATTAAGCTGGGGAGATTTTGATGCAGATGGAGATGCCGATATCTACATCGTTAACGCCCCGGATGCAGCAAATGCCTTATTTGAAAATGATGGAAACGGTAATTTTAGCACCGTCTCCGCCGGAGCTGCGATTACCGATATAGCCAGTTCCTTTAGTGCAACCTGGGGGGATTACGACAACGATGGACTTACGGATGTTTTCGTGGCAAACATCAATCAGCAAAACAATCAGCTCTATCGCAATCTCGGAAATGGTTCGTTTGAAAGCATTTTATCCGGAGCAATAGTTAACGATCAGGGGAATAGTTTTGGAGCGGCATGGGTAGACTACGATAATGACGGCCTGCTCGATCTGCATGTTGTCAATGACACACAGAATCCTTCGTTTCTCTATCGTAACAATGGGAATGGGTTTGATAAAATCACCACCGGTGATATCGCTACCGATAATGTTTACTCACTTAGCAGCTCGTGGAGCGATTACGACAATGACGGTGATATGGATGTATTTCTGGCAAATACGTCTCCTAACTTCCTCTATCAGAACAACGGGAATGGTACTTTTACCAAGATCACCAGCGGTGATATTGTTTCCGGGTTCGGTTCATCTCGAACCGGTGCCTGGAGCGACTATGACAATGATGGTGACATGGATTTATTTGTTGCCAACTCAGCAATCGATTACTTCTACGACAACAACGGCGATGGTACGTTTACCCGAATTTTTGACTATCCACAGACGGCAACAGGCAATGATTCACGCGGAGCAGTTTGGGGTGATTTTAACAATGATGGATTCAGCGATTTGTTGGTTCTTTATCAAACCGACGCTGCATTTTTTCTAAATAACGGAAATAAGAGCTTTACTGAAATTGCAGCACTGTCTTCTGCAGCCTCATTTGCTGCAGCCCAGGGAATGGCAACAGCAGATATCGATTTGGATGGAAGACTGGATGTTTTAATCAGCGATGCCTCTACAAACGGCGACAACTATCAGCTCAAAAACAGCGTGCCGTCCGGTAACTGGCTGCTTATCGGCCTTACCGGAAACCCATCAAACACCTCCGCAATTGGCGCAAAAGTCCGCGCTCGCACCTCCCTGAACAGCAACATAGTTTGGCAAATGCGTGAAATAACCGGACAGGCAAGCCTCGCTTCGCAAAACGATGCGACCCTGCACTTCGGGCTTGGTAATTCGGCTATAGTAGACAGCCTGATTGTCGAGTGGCCCTCGGGGTATACAGAGCGGATTGCTAACATTGCAATTAACCAGAAGCTGGAGATTACCGAGCAGTTTGTTGCTGCCGTTGAACCACAACCTGGCGTTGCGAGTAGCTTCTATCTACAGCAAAACTATCCGAACCCATTTAACCCACAAACAACAATACGCTACGGCTTACCGAAAGCCTCAGCAGTAACATTGGAAGTGTTTAATCTCTTGGGTCAGAAAGTTTCGACACTGATCAACGAAAATCAAGCAGCAGGGAATTACCAGATTAAGCTGAATGCGTCTGATTATGTAAGTGGTGTTTATGTGTATCGGCTAACGACTGGTGGGCATGTTTTTACGCGGAAAATGGTGGTACTTCGATAAAAAATTGGGCAGTTTTGAAGCAACTGGAGCAGTTTTGAAGCAACTGAAGCAGTTTTGAAGCAACTGGAGCAGTTTTGAAGCAACTGGAGCAGTTTTGAAAACTGCTCCAGTTTATTCCAAATAATTATTTCAACAACGTCATCTTTTTAATCTGACTAAACTGTCCTGCTTCAAGACGATAGAAATACAATCCTGAAGGAAGTGCAGCTGCATCAAATGTCGTTTTATACGATCCCGCCGGAAGCTGCTGATTTACCAAAGTGGAAACCTTTTGTCCCAAGGTGTTAAACACATCAAGTGTTACACTGCTGCTGGTTAGCAGGTCGAATGTAATCGTCGTGCTGGGATTAAACGGATTCGGATAATTTGTATGTAGCGCAAAGTCTTGCGGAACAGCGTTTGAAATCGGCTCAACACCGGTTAACATTCCGTCAAATTCCCACTTTTCAACAGCCCAGCCATAATACGTTTGACTGTAAACGGCCTTTTCAGTCTTCTCTAAATCGATATCGACCAGTGACGCAAATCCACCTGCGCGACCGTTTCCGGAACCGGACGAATAATCACCTGTTTGTAGTAAATTCCACTCCGCAACATCAATTGTATCGATGGCAGCGCCAGAAAGGGCATCGTAGCTGTAAATTCGTGCATATGTGTAGCCGTTGCCTCCACCGCTGGACAGAAAAGTATCAACCGCAGCAAAAATAATCGGTGGATCGTTCAAGTAGGCAAGCCCTAAAAATGCGGTACTCGCTCCATTGCTTACAGTGTCTGTGGCCGCCAGCGCAACATCATAGTTCGTATCCTCACTGTAGCCAGTTGTCGGACTTCCGTCATACTTAGCAATAGTGCGATCTGCCATGCTAATGTAGATCGAGCTTCCATCATCGCTAACAGTCATACCCAGATAAAGTCCATCGGGCATGTCCATCGTATATACCGGTGCATCCTGATGACCACCGAAGCCGCCCCAGTTGGTATTCGGCGCACCGATACCGGCAAAGATCTTCAGTTCATTATTTTTTGCAGCGGTGCCTTCGAAATCCATGACATAGACATATCCGGCATCATCAACAGCAACCTCATAAATATCTTCAGAACCGGTTTCCATGCGGAAATCTGTCGACTGAACCCCGGTGTCATCCAGTTCAAACACCAGGATATTATGGTCAGCATCGTTATTAGCTACATAAACGTATTTCTCAGCGCCATTACCACTTGCGATGCAGTATGCGCCATCAAACGTTACGTTATCCAGACCGGCTTCCCATTTGGTATACTGCCCGCCAACGTTGTAAAACGGCTCTGTATAATTACCGTTAATTGGAGAATTGACGCGGCCGTTAACCGAATCTGCATCCCAATAGGCTACCAGATAGTTCCCCGGGCAATCGAACAAGTTTTCCAAAATGTTGCCGCTCGGGGTCTGGGCAACAATGGTTACAAAACGATTGGGCTCGAAGACGGCGACACTAGTTGTTTGATCACCGGTACCATTATTCGAGTCATCCAAAATAACATAATCGGTTGTCCATTCATTGGTCTGCGCCTGCAGAGCAGGCATTCCAACAAGCAGTACCGCTAAAAATAGTAGCAACATCTTTTTCATTTTTCCTCCTAATTTAATTACAGAACAAGAGACCGCTTCGCTATAAGAGAAGAGATAGTAAACAATCAGAACGTGCGTCTTTTGTCTACTACCTCTGTTCTCTGTTCTCCCCGCTTCGCGGGGCAGGCTGTTCTCCGTTCTATCTAATCAGCGTCATCTTTTTGGAAGTCGAAAAGTTTCCAAAGCTCAATTTATATAGATACACACCGCTGGCAACCTGAGTGCCGTTGTTGGTGGTACCATCCCACTGAGCGGTATGCGTTCCCGCAGCATAGGATTCATTATTAATCAAAGTTTTTACTTCCTGACCCAGAGAATTATAGACTTTCAGACTAATTGGCTTATTCACCGGCAGTGTAAAGTCAATACTCGTCGTCGGGTTAAACGGATTCGGATAGTTCTGGCTCAGCTTATAGTCTTCCGGATATACCAACGTAAGTCTGCCATCGTTGATTCCTACAATCGGGTCGGACAATGTAGAATCGCCCCACTCGAAGAAGAAGATGTGGAATCCATTTCTTGCCAGGGGTTCACCATTAATCGAGTCGGTAGCACTTCCTTTCCAGGAAGCAACGAAATCGCGGTTACCATCATTGTCAATATCCATTCCCGGATACGTATAAATGTCATCAAACAATCCGCCGACATTGTTGTAAGCATTACGAATATCATAGATATTTTTCACCGTATAGCTGCTTGAGTCCTCAACGGCGCCGTTTTGATACTCGACATCATACATAATTGAACCGCTCGACAAATACAGGTCGATTCCGTCAGGGGTTCCGGTTGTAGGCCCGTCCTGATTACCAACATCAAAGATGCTAAAAATACCTACGTTCGTCATCACCTGATTTAGATTAGACTGCGTCACAAAGTTATCGGCGATAATACCGTCGATGGACCATAAGACGCTTTGGCTGTTTCCAGTATTGGTTCCGTGCACATATATAACCGGATCACCGTTTACCATCGCAAATCGCGGATGTGCTTTTACAACAAAACCGGAGAAAGGTGCTACTTCAATTATGCTTCCCGCCGTATAGGAATCGGCTCCGTCAATCTGGATAAACCCGATACCGGCACCAGAACCAATATTCTTCCAACCGGCAACTATAATTTCATCCAGGCCATCATTGTCCACATCACCGATTTCGGTTCCTACCGGCACCCAACCATCGGGAGCAATATTTGGCGGCTGAACCATATCTTCATAGACATATTCATTTTCGATAACTGCATCGCCACCGCTCCAGGTTCCGGATGTCACCTGCATAATGTAGAGTTTCGCTACGGCGAAAGAAAAAGAACGCGGTGGAAATAGCAACTCGCTGCGTCCATCGCCATCGATATCCTGAACACGCAATCCACTTTCCGTCCTCCCGGTACTTACCGTAGCAAAGCTTGAATCGATGGACTCATAGGAAATTTTGAATGCCGGTTCGGTGCCATAATCGTCATCTGATCCGGTATGTTCAAAAATATAAATTCCGCGGTCGATAAACTGAGCACTGTCAGTGGCAAAGTAACCAACCGGGAAAATAATTTCCTGACGTCCGTTATTGTCAAAATCGCCAACGGTTACGCTTCGCGGCGTTGACCCGCCACCAGAACCCGTTCCCAGCCTCTTTGAAGCCCAAACAAACTCAAGCGTGTTATCTGCAGCCATTTCGTAAACAAAAACGCGTCCACCATTGGTGTATTCAGTTACAATGACTTCGGCTTTTCCGTCACCATCCAGATCAGGATTGTCGGCAACATAAACGCCACGACCGGCATCAGCTGTAAGTGTATCAATACCTGTTGATCGTTGGTTTACACCGGCCAAATAATACTCGTTATCACCAGGGTTTGGCTGTTGCGCGTACAAACCGCTCAACAGAAAGGGAATTAAAGACAGAAGCAGAAGAGATGATCCTTTAACAAATTTCATCATTCTGAGTCCTCCTAAAAGAATGTTTAATGGAATAAATTGGTTGGTTCAATGAATAGTTATAGACGAATGTAGAATTATCAGGAAAAATATTCATAATTTTTGCATCAAAATCATAAGTATTTAGCATAGAGATCGAATGCAAATTTCTCCTTAATATTAGCGGATATTACAATTTAGTGTACGCAAATTGGGCGCGATTTGTCAAGAGATTTTTGGGGTCAAAGCGGTATCAGAAACACCACAAAATAGTATCAAAGATGGGCAAGTTTACACCTTGACAATGTCAAGGTGTTCCGCTAAATTTCAAATGTTAATCACTTAAGTCCCATAATTAGCTTACTCTTACTAAGAAAAAAGGTTGGTGCACATGACCAGACACGTTATTGCACTTGCGACGGTCCTCATTTTGGGATTTTGCTCGCTTTTTGCAGGTACAACAGGCAAGATATCGGGCGTTATTACCGATGCCGAAACAGGAGAAGGCCTGCCGGGCGTTAACATTCAGATCGTTGGAACTGAGCTTGGCGGGACAACTGATATAGACGGTGTCTTTATCATACTAAACATCCCCCCGGGTCTTTATACTGTCGAGTTTTCTTTTATCGGCTATCAAACGTTGAAAGTAAACGAGGTTCGCGTGAATGTCGACTTTACGACGCGGATGGAACATACTCTTCGCACCACAGCAGTTGAAATGGACGCCATCGAGGTAACCGGTGAGCGAAACCCGCTGGTGCGGCAAGACCTTACCAATACGCAGGTCGCTATTACCTCTGAGACAATCGATGCGCTCCCGGTCGACCAGATCCGCGAGGTAATCGCACTACAAGCCGGGGTAGTGGAAGATGATGACGGTTCGCTACACATTCGCGGCGGTCGTTCCAATGAAGTCGCTTTTCAGGTTAACGGAATCTCCATCAACAATCCTTTTGGAAACTCACAAGGTGTTGGACTGGCAACCAATGCAGTCGAAGAGGTATCCGTTTCGACCGGAACATTTAGTGCAGAGTATGGTAATGCCCTGTCTGGTGTGGTAAACTTCGTAACCAAAGATGGTGGCAGAAACTACGAGGCTTCTTTTCGCACCTGGACCGGCGACCACTTCAGCTCGGATCAAGATATCTTCTTCAATATTGACGAGCGCGATGTGTTTAATAATCGTCGTGCAGAGTGGACACTTGGCGGGCCGGTGCCGATCCTTGGCAACAAACTGACCTTCTTTACTTCCGGTGTTTATCAGGAAGATAATGGGCACCTCTACGGCATTCGTCTCTACACACCTGAAGATCTGCTGTTTGTAGATGGCGCAAATGTACTGATTGATCCCTTTGGTCTCTCATTCGGGAGATCGGCAGATGGACGTGTTATTGCAACCAGCGATCCCTCGCGAGCCGGGGCAAGCGGCGACGGTGCGATAGTACCGATGATTACCAGCGAAGCCATTAATCTTAGTGGAAAGTTAACCTTTAAACCGTTGAACAACGTAAAGATGACCTACGACGTTTTGTTTGATGACGGTGAACGCTTCGCCGGAAATGCAAACGGCATCAACCAGTTTCGCACATTTCGCTTTAATCCTGATGGGCGTGCAAGGACGGTAAGTCAAAATATCAGTCATGCAGTTGGATTAACCCATACACTAAGCAAAACCATGTTTTACACGCTAAAGGTCGGCGTAAACTTTAATGAGGCACGTACTTCGGTTTTTGAAGATCCACTCGATGCGCGATTTGTACCTATTCCCGGTAACGAGCTGGGTGATTTGGCAATTTCACCAACCGGATATGTTGCTGGTGGTCAGAACCCCGGATGGGTTGAAGAGAAAAACCGTACCGTAAGTGTAAAACTTGACATCACGAATCAAATCCTGCCAAATCATGAGCTTAAGATCGGTGGCGAGGCTGCACAACACCGACTGGACCTGAATGCGTTCGACATTATTTTTGATGAGTCGGACGGGCGGATAAAAATTCCCACTCCGGAGAATGATCTAAATGCTACCAGCTTTAGCTTCTATCAACGAGAGCCGGTGCAGGGCGCATTATATATTCTGGACAAGATGGAGCTTTCCAAGCAATTTATTCTGAATGCAGGGTTGCGTTATGAGTATCTCGATACCAAGGCGCTTTATAACCCGGATCTGTCCGGAACGGTAGATGAAGGCGTTGCTAACCCGGAGAATCTTACAGATGCTGAACCAAAGCATCGCATAATGCCACGAATCAGCCTAAGTTTTCCAATTACCTCAGAAGGTATTATTCGCTTCTCCTACGGAGTTTTCTATCAGAATCCAACCTTTAGAAGTATTTATCGCAATCCACGCTTTGAAGATTTCGATTTCTTTTTCACGCCTTCCTTTGGAAACCCAAATCTGAATCCGCAGCGTAGCATCCAGTATGAAATGGGTTTGCAGCAGCAATTTACGGATGACATTAAAATGGAATTTGCCATTTTCTATAAGGACGTGAACGATCTTATTCAAAGTCGACGTGTCGTTGCCGGTGAAGTTGCTGCAACACGCGCATTCAACGTCATCACCAATATCAGCTATGCCAACTCAAAAGGGTTTACCGCTACCTTTGTGAAGCGACGCTCTCCGGGTGGCTTGCTGTCGGTTAATCTGGACTATACCTTCCAGATTGGCGAAGGATCTTTCGATGACCCCGTTGCACTTGCAGTAGATAGCCGCACCGGTCGACAGACCGAGCAGTTTCTGGTTCCGCTGGATTTCGACCGCACTCATACATTAAACAGCGTATTGGCCCTGACACAGCCCAAAAACTGGAGCGCCAGTGTTATTGCCAAACTGCGCAACGGAACGCCATATACCCCTTCCGTTCCCTCTTCCATTCAACCGGTTTCCTTTCGTCAGAACAGTGATCGTAAGCCACTGCAAAGCAGCGTCGATCTGAAGCTTGAAAAGTTCTTCGATATGAAGGTCGGCGATTTTTCAGTCTTCATGCAAATCAACAACCTGTTTGATTGGAATACGCAAAACAGCGTATTCTCAAATACCGGGAGCGCCTTAAACAATCTGGATGAAACACTGCAGCCCTCGTTATTTAACAATCTACGAGAAGATATTCGCGCAAACCCGGAGGACTTTTTCCCGGAGCGTTTTATAGATGATTTCTATCAGCGTGAAGACTTTTTGACCGAGCCGCGTGAAGTGCGTCTGGGTATTAGTGTTGGACTCTAGACGACCCGGAGGCATTGTAATGTTAAACGACATGAATAGACAAATGGACAGATACATGAAAAACACCACGTTTATCCGAGGCTTAGTGCTCCTACTGCTAGTAAGTAGTTTCGCATTTGCCCAGGAACAAAAGCGTTCCTACAAGGAAATGACTCCTGATGAACGCTCTCAAGCTTACAAGCAAGAGTTAAAACAACTTAAAAAAAGCCTGCAGGATGATGATCGACACGACCGCTTTAAGGAGACGATTATCAATGGGAACCAAGTTAGAGTATTAATAACCAATCAGGGGTCAATTTCGACTCCTGCTGCCGCAGCAACCAACAACGACCTCGTTTGGCCTAACGGTTCCGACGGTTTAGGTTACGGATATGAATTTGGCCCAATGGTAGGTGCTGAAGTCATCGACGACAGCGGAAACGTTGTGCATATTATCAGTGACGGTTTTCTCGGCGGATCCGGCGGCGAATTTAACCCGGTTACCGGTGAGCGTTGGGGATGGGAGCCAAAGCTGGGCTTTTCTGATGAGAACTCCAATGAAGTGGCAACATTTACCGATTTGGATCGCGACTTCGACGGCAAGCCGGATAGTTGGCCGGCACGCTGGTTCAATGAAACGCTTGGTCGTTATGTTTGGCCGGCCTTTCTGGGTGATGATGCCACTACTCCTGATGAGGAAGTGTATTATGTAATGGACGATTGGGACAACGCAGAATTTGCCTATTCCCCAAGTCCTGGCGACCCGACAATAAAAGGTCTTGGTCTGGAGCTGCAGGTTCGCATATTTCAGTTTAATAATCCACTTGCAGAAGACATGATGTTCCTGGTTTATACCGTTACGAATACCAGTGAGAAGCGGTTGGACAAGGTTTTTCTGGGAATGTATGGCGATCCGCACGTTGGTGGGCCAAATGATTTCTCGGATGATAGTGGGGGGTTTATCTCAGCGTTTAATGAAGACTTCGACCTGAGTCAGCGGAATATGCTGTATGCTTTTGATGAAGATGGTTCCGGTGGTGGTGGTCTTCCTACCGGTTATTTCGGTTATCGCTTTCTGGAAAGCCCTGGAATCGATAATGACGGACAAGACAATGACGGCGACCTGATAACTGATGAGAGTCAATTCAATGATGCTGGTACCTTTGAATTCCGCAGCAACTTTGGAACGTATCGCAGCGAGCCCGGCTTTGCCTGGACTGGTGACGAGGACGGCGACTGGCTGGCTGAATTTGATGATGTTGGCGTTGACGGTCTGGCTGGCACCTCCGACTTTGGTGAGGGTGACGGTAAGCCAAATCAGCTTTTCTACTCCGATCTAAATAATAACGGCATTTTTGACAGTGGTGAACCCACTTCTGAGTCACGTATGACCGGGATGCGCTTTTTCGGTGGTGAACCGAATTTTGGTTTTCTCGATATTGCCGAATCCGATCAGCTGGGTTTAACCAGTTTTAACGCACTACTTTGGGGCAATACTCAAAATCGCCCGCGCAATGATGAACTGATGTGGGATCTAATGTCTACGCCTAATCAACGTGAGGGCGATCCACCGCCAATTATAGAACAAGAACAGGATAACGTTTTTATTTATGGTTCCGGTCCGTTCGCTCTGGATCCTGGAGAAAGCCAGCGCTTTTCAATTGCTCTTATCCTGGGTCAGGATTTTACCGATCTGCTGTCGAATGCAACCATTTCGCAGCAAGTGTTCGACTCCGATTATCGTTTTGCACAGGCACCACGCAAACCTAATCTAACCGCTGTTCCAGGTGATAAAAAAGTGACGCTTTATTGGGATACCGCTGCCGAAGCCTCCTTCGATCCGTTCATTTCGCGCGCCAATCCGGAAGACCCGTCCAAGGGCTTTGACTTTGAAGGTTATCGCATTTATCGTAGTCAGGATCTCTCATTTAACGATACAAAAACTATTACCGACTCCCGCGGCAACCCCTTTCTCTCCGTTCCGTTACTACAGGATAATGGACTGCCGGCACAGTGGGATCTGGTCAATGAATTCGAGGGTTTATCTGACATTGAATATGCCGGACGTGGTGTGCGATATGATCTTGGCCGCAATACCGGTTTGGTTCACAGCTTCGTAGATTCGAACAATGTGGTTAATGGCGTAACCTATTACTATGCCGTCACATCGTATGACCATGGTGATGTCAATGCAGACATTTCTCCAACGGAAAGTCAGCGCGTTATTCAACGTGACGCGGTAACGCGCCTGTTTAGTTTTGATGTAAATACGGCGCAGGTTATTCCCAACCCTCTGGCAACCGGCTTTCAAGGCCCGGGAGTTGTTGATGACGAGGACGGCAACGCCGAGCGCACTATCGGAGATGCTACCGGATCTGTACAAGTCGAGTTTCTGGATCCGCTAAAAGTGGTGGACGGGAAGTCTTACGATGTCGCTTTCGACAGCATTGAAGTGGATTCAGCACAATTCGTCGTCGGTTACAGCGTCGTAGACAATACGCCGCGTCAGGAGCGCTTCCGCTCGCGCGATACACTATTTGCAAACCTCGGCGTAAACGGGGGGATTGAGCCGGGATCGGTTTCAGTAGAAGCTGCAGCCGGCGGTTCGGTAAACGCTTCCCGTTATCTAGTCGATTTCGATAATGCACGCATTCGTGGTGCTTCAACCGGCGATTTGCCTTTGGGCGAAGAATTTATCATCACTTTCAAAGCGCGTCCGGTAAACAACAGCCCATTTGTTAATAACGAAGACGATAATCCGGTATTTGATGGTATGCGTGTTTTTGTGCAGCGAGATTCGGCCAGATTAAGCCCGCTGGTAACAGATGGCGGTAAAAGTGGTTTTAAGAGCATCGTTACTGAAACCAATTTCTCCAATACAACAGCAACTATCGGATTATCTGTGGCCGGTGCTTCCGCCCCGATTGCTGCAGATTACGAGATACGTTTTGTGGATTACGATACAAGTGCCACCGGCGAGCTGCTCAATCCGGCAGACTTCACCCCTGCTGCTCTGGGTAATTTCGCTCTTCCGTTTTACGTGGCGGATGTGGCTACCGGGGATACCGTCAACATTTTTATAGACGGCACGGATAACAATCGTTGGGATTGGTATGAGACTATCACATTATTAAAACCCGGACCGGTAAGTGCCAATACAACGTACGACGTACGCTTCACGCCACCGAGTGATACGACAGTCTCGGATAGCGGAGATACTACTATCACTGTCCAGAAGGCAATCTATCCTGGAGAAGGGGACGTCTTTCTGTTATTCTCCAGTAAACCCTTTGAAAAAAATGATCGCTATACATTTACAACACGTGGAACAAAGTTTGATGAGACCGAAGCACGAGATGCTCTGCGCGATGTGTATGTCGTTCCAAATCCATACGTGGCCTTTAGCCAAGGGGAGATTGATGGTATTGGTCAAGGAGCGCGTGATGACAGGCGAGTTGAATTTCGCAATCTGCCGCAAGTCTGTACCATTAAAATATTCACCATAACCGGTGAGTTTGTTGCGCAGATAGACAAGGATGACAATCTAAGTTATGCCGCCTGGAATCTGCTGAGTTTTGAGTCGCAGAAAATTGCCTATGGCGTTTACATCTTTCATATTGATGCACCGGGCGTCGGTACCAAGATCGGCCGCTTGGGCATTATTAAATAACCGGGAAGCAGTATGAACACTTTTAAAAGCGAGCAAAGAACAATGAAAAGCAGAAATACATTCATTTCCATTATGCTTATGAGTGGTCTTCTCCTTCTGGTTAACCCAAGCTTTGCCCAGGATGAGCAAGACGTATCCTCGATTAATCGCGCCGGCACCACGGCTGCGCAGTTTCTAAAGATCGGCGCGGGTGCCCGCGCTACTGGTCTTGGCGGTGCCTATACGGCAATTGCCAACGACATTACCTCAATCTATTGGAATCCCGCCGGACTCGCACGTTCGAGCGGCAGTGGTGAGGCAATCTTTAATCATGCCGAATGGCTGGCAGAGACCGATTACGACTTTGCTGCCTTCTCATTAAAATTGCAGTCTTTGGGTTCCGTTGGATTGAGTATCACGTCTTTCCGCACGCCGGATGATCCGGTTCGTACCATCCAGGCTCCTGAAGGAACAGGACAAACTTGGAACATGAGTTCAATTTCAGCCGGCCTGACCTATGCACGTAGCCTAACCGATAAATTCTCGATTGGATTTACGGCAAAATTTGTTCAGGAGAAGCTGTTTAATTTGACCTCTCGTGGCGGCGCTTTCGATATCGGTATCCTATACAATACGCCACTCGAAAACGTTACTCTTGGGGCAACGATAACCAACTTCGGCACCAAGATGCGTCTTGAAGGACGCGATCTGTTTTTTAACAACGATCCGTTCAACGAAGATGGTTCGGTAGATGTTGTTCCGGCTGAATACCGAACAGATGACTTTGAGATGCCGCTAAACCTAAAGTTTGGCTTGGCTTGGCAGGCAGTCAAAAACGATCAGTATGAGGTGCTGGCTACAATGGATGCAAATCAGCCCAATGACAATATCGAGTACCTCAACACGGGTGTTGAGGTTGGAATTAAGCGCACCGTCTTTTTACGAGGCGGTTTTAAAGCGTTGGGGCTTGAAAATAGCGAACAAGGTCCGACATTTGGCGTAGGTATTAACTATAACACTGTCGGTGGAAACTTTAAGTTCGATTTCGGATGGGCGGATTATGGTGTACTGCGCAATGTAAAGTTTGTCTCATTTATCGTTAAGTATTAAGTAGTCTGACGGAAGAACTTTACATTTGGGTTTTCTCACTTCGAGCGGAGTCGAGAGGCTAAGAAGCTCTCAATAGGGCTTCGACTGCGCTCTGCCCGACCAAATTCGATTATAAAGTTATATCTAATTTTTATGTCAAACTACTTAAGTTGTTATGAGCAGCAATTAATTGCTGCTCAATGGAACGATTGGATTGATGTATAGAGATAATTACATTATCTATTCACTAAAAACACAGGAGTGTTTTGAAGGATCAGAAATGACACAGTTACTCAGGTTCGATGAGCAAAGTGCTCATCTATTTTTAACTCTTAAACGGAGGTAAACATGAAAAAGTTTACAAACGTACTCGCGATCGCAATTTTAGCTGGACTGATGATTGCTCCAATTATGGCACAACCTACAGCTTTTGATCGTGCCGCTCAGATTGATGCAGATACACTTGATGTCGGTGGTTTCGGAAATATCATTGCCGGTGAAGATTTTGATGGTGATGGTAAAGTTGAAATCTATGCAGTAAACAATGACTGGCATGATCAAATTGGTTTCGACCTCGTTCCGCGTATTTATAAATACGAGCAGACTCTTCTTGGCGACTGGGTTGCCGTATGGTCTACCCGTCTGCCGTTTGAATTCCAGAATACTTGGCCGGCATTGGCTGTGGCAGATCTCGATGAAGACGGTAAGAAAGAGATCGTATGGGGTCCGGTAAACAACTTTGGTGGCGGTTCAAACCCAAACCCGATTCGCATTGCCGTTTTTGAGACCGCTGGAGATGGCAGTGATAACATGGGTGTAGACAATGGTGACGGAACATGGGCACCAAATGCCTCGTGGACGATTACTTCCGCCGACAACGAAAATTTGCGCCCCTTTCGCTGGCACATTATTGACATCGATGATGACAATACTTTTGAGATCGTAGCTTATTGCCGCGTTGGTGACGGTATTCAAATTTATTCCGTAGACGATGTCCCGGACAATGGTGGCGGCACAGAAACATGGACCTCCGAGTTCTCTGGTGTTGCCGGTACACACTATGATGGCTTTGTTATGGCTGGTAAAGCATACGGAATTAACAGCGTTGGCGATGTCACATCTGTAAGCTGGGACGGTAGTGCATATGTAGAAGGTACGCCTCAGGTTGGAATCGTTGGTGCCGGATCCTGGAATTCTGCCTCTTTAGTAGACGTTGATCGTGACGGTAATGACGAAGTTGTTGTTGCTTCGTGGAGCTCGTCAACAAGCGCTGTATATCTTCTTCAGCAGAGCGGCGACACCTTGAAGTCTACGCTGATCGCAGACGTTCCGGATGAGAATAATCGCCTTTACGGTGGTGTTGCCGGTGATACCGACAATGACGATAAGATGGACTTCCTTTTCGGTACCCGTTCCGCAGCCGTGAACGCTACTATTTTCCGACTGGAATATAAAGGTGACGGCGCTGCTATCGATGATCCTGCAAGCTATGTTTTGTCATCAATAGACTCTCTTGTAAACGCCGCGCAGCAGTATGACGTGTTTGCAATGGCCGATATGGATGGAGACATTGAAGGTGACCAGGAAGTTCTCTATACCGGAACCCCACGCGGTCTAGCCGCAACGGATGCACCACAGCCGATAACTATCCTGAATGACAACGGTACCCGTACCGGTATTTTCGATGACCGTAACGTTGCCGAAGGCTTTGAGTTAAAGCAGAACTATCCGAATCCGTTCAACCCGGAAACTTCCATTCAGTTTGAGATTCCTTCCGCACTTGACGTTCGTATCAATATCTACAACGCTCTTGGTCAGAAGGTTCGCAGCCTGCTTAATGAAAATCGTGGACCAGGTGTTCACACGGTTAAGTGGGACGGACGCAGCAACGACGGAAGTCGTGTTGCAAGTGGTATGTATATCTATTCCATGACTGCTGGTAACATTACGCTTACCAAGCGCATGACGCTTCTGAAGTAATTCAGGCGTATATTATTGTTTTAAAAAAAGGCTGGTTCCACTTTTGGAACCAGCCTTTTTTTAGATGCAATGCATTGCGTCTTTACAT
>JBOEGD010000003.1:0-14968 GCA_050633245.1 Calditrichia bacterium
CAAATATCCCGCCGCATAATCTGACCGAGGTTATCAATGCGCTGGTTGCTCAGATCGATAACCCTGATATCGAGATCCCGGAAATCATGCAGCACATCAAGGGACCCGATTTTCCAACCGCCGGTATTATCCTTGGCGTATCAGGAATTCACGATGCTTACACCACTGGTCGTGGCAAGGTAATTGTCCGCGCCCGCGCCAGCATTGAGCATACGCGTGGCAATCGCGATCGTATCGTGATAACAGAGCTACCGTATCAGGTAAATAAGTCTTCGCTGATTACCAAGATCGTAGATCTGGTTCGCGCGAAGAAACTGGAAGGCCTGAGCGACATCAAAGATGAGTCAGATCGCGACGGTATGCGCATTGTTATCGATTTGAAGCGAGATACTCAACCCGAGGTATTACTCAATCATCTGTACAAGCACACGCAGATGCAGAACACCTTCGGCATTATCAATCTTGCGCTGGTCAATGGCGAACCAAAAATTATGCCGCTGAAAGAAATGCTGCAGCATTTTCTGGATCACCGTCTCGATGTGATTGTGCGTCGCACAAAATACGAGCTGGATAAAGCAGAAAAACGTGCTCACATTCTTGAAGGCTACAAAATAGCCCTGGATAATATTGATGAAATCGTCGAGCTCATCAAAAAATCCAAGAGTCCGGACGCTGCCAGAACCGGTTTGATGAAGCGTTTTAAGCTATCCGAAATTCAGGCAAAAGCCATTTTGGAAATGCGCTTACAGCGTCTTACCGGTCTGGAACGTCAGAAGATTGAAGATGAATACAAAGAGATCATCAAACTTATTGCCAAGTTAAAAGGCATTCTGGAAAGCAAAGCACTGCAGATGAAGTTGATCCGCGATGAGCTTACGGAACTGCTGGAAACATTCGGCGACGAGCGTCGTACTGAAATCATCACAGACTTTACTGATTTCACCATCGAGGATATGATTGCCGAAGAGGACATGGTTATCACCATTACCCGCGACGGGTATATCAAACGCTTCCCGGTAAGTGGGTATCGTCGTCAGAACCGCAATACCCGCGGAAGCACCGGAGCCGTTGCGAAAGGTGAAGATTTTGTAGAACACCTTTTCATTGCTTCTACGCACAACTACATCATGTTCTTTACCGATAAAGGTAAATGTCATTGGTTAAAAGTTCACGCCATTCCGCAGGTCGGTAAGGCCGGCAAAGGTCGGGCGATTGTTAACATGGTCCAGCTGGAGAAAACTGAGAATATCCGCACGTTTATCAATGTGAGGGAGTTTTCGGAAGATCAATTCGTCATTATGGCAACTCGCCAGGGACTGATTAAAAAGACCAACCTCTCAGCATTCAAGAATCCGCGTCGTGATGGAATTTATGCCATCAAGCTGAACGAAGGTGATGACCTGATCGAAGCCAAGGTTACAGACGGCAGCAACGATGTATTCCTTGCTACAACCCTCGGCATGGCTATTCGCTTCCGCGAAACAGAAGTTCGCGAGATGGGACGCGTAGCAGCCGGTGTTAAGGGTATCAACCTCGGTAAAGAGGATGCTGTTATCGGCATGGTTGTGGTTAAACGCGAAGGAACGCTTCTAGCGGTCTCTGAGCTTGGTTTTGGCAAGCGCACAATGATCGGCGAATATCGCGTAGCTCATCGCGCCGGAAAAGGTGTTAGAACCTTCAAGGTTAGCGAAAAAACCGGAAGACTCGTCTCTATTAAAGAGGTTGTTGATGATGACGATCTGATGCTGATTACCACACACGCGGTTATTTTGCGAATCAAAGTGGGTAATATTAACTCTACCGGGCGCGACACCATGGGCGTGCGTTTGATGAAGCTGGATGCAGGTGCCAAGGTTAGTGATGTGGCACGTGTTGCCAAGGAAGAGAACGAGAATGAAGATCAAGAGGGTGCAGAAGAGTAAAACATTCAGCACTCTTTTAACGTAGGCTATCATGTTTCCTCCGGTGGAGGTATAACTTCACCGGAGGAAGTAGTCATTCGAAGACATTCCAAAAGGCATCGCTAGAAAAACCAACGATGCAGCTAAACCGGTAAAACCCTCTTTGGGAGAGAGAATTGAGAATGAAAAAAATATCAGAATCAACCATTCGGCGGCTTTCCCGATACTATCGCTCCTTAGAAAACCTGATTGAGCAAAGCATTGAAACTGTCTCCTCCGACAAGCTGGCTGATATGGATGGCATTACCTCAGCACAGGTTCGAAAAGACCTATCTTTCTTTGGCACCTTCGGTAAACGAGGTCTCGGCTACAACACAACTGCGTTAAAAAAGCAGATTGGGGAGATTCTCGGGCTCGGCAAGGAATGGCGAGTTGGAATAATGGGAGCTGGAAATATTGGACGCGCTCTGGTGAATTATGCAGAGTTTCGCAAGCAAGGATTTGACGTCGCACTAATTATGGACGCGAATCCGGAATTGATAGGAACGAAGATTGGTGATCTAACCGTTCAGGATAGTCGCTTTACTGCAAAACTTATCAAAGAGAACAATATTGAAATTGGTATTGTGGCTGTTCCAAAGGAGAACGCACAACAAGCGGCGGATGCACTTATTGAAGCAGGCATTCGAGCCATTTTAAATTTTGCTCCGGTAAGTATCAAGGCACCGGCCAATGTACAGATCAAAAGTGAAAACACGACTATAGAGATCGAAGCTCTCAGCTACTTTCTGGCAAACTCTTAGTCTCAACTATTTAATGAGAGCTTAAAAAAGGCCGGTCCGAAACTTCGGACCGGCCTTTTTAATTTGTAAAAAGATAAGTGCAGACGTCTTAGTTGCTCATCTTCTCGAGTTCTTGAGACTTCTTATAGGCAGCATCTGCTTTTTTACCCATCTGCTTCTTACCATAAACAATGGCAAGGTATTCCCAAAGGCTTGCATTGTCCGGATAAATCGTAACTGCATTCTCCAGGAAGGTCATGCCTTCATCATTCTTGTCGGCTTGAACATAACAGACACCCAGAATCTTGTAGGTCTGCTCTTCATCAAGACCAGCTTCCAAAGCCTGAGTAAAATAAGGAATGGCATCTGCCCATTTCTGCTGGCTGTAATAACCAACGCCAATATTATAAGCAAGGTCGCCATCGTCCGGATTCAGCTTAATAGCCTGAACATAATAATCGTTTGCTTTTTCCCAATTTTTACGATTTGCTTCCAGGTTGCCAAGCATCTGAAAGTTAACGCCGTTTTCGGGATTCAAATCCATGGCTTTTTTAAACATGGGTTCGGCTGTTTCAGTCTTACCAAGCTGTAGCAACATGCTACCTGCTTTAGTCAGAAACTCTTCATCTTCGCCGCCAACCTCCATACCGGAGTTAAGAGCGCTTTCAACCTTGGCGGTATCACCTTGCATCAGGTAAACCAGAGCCAACGGATGATACGTTTCTACACGGGAAGGGGTAGCGCTTACAGCGGTCTCCATTTTCATTTGTGCAGAGGATAGCAGCTTTGTGCGCTCATCGCCTTCAGCCTGCTGAGCAGCATTTAGCTTCTTGATACCATCATTGAAGCTACTGGCAAACAAAGTTCCACGATAGTTATCGATAGCCTGTTTGGCCTGTACCGTAGAACCATCAGGCATTGTGACAACCTGTGCAGGGTTCAGGGCTAAAGCCTTATCGAAGGCCTCGTTCATTTTTGCATAGTCTTTTGAGTGCTCTCCATTCAGATATCCAAGATAAAACCATGCCTCAGGGTTATCAGGATACTTTTTGGTAGCAGCCTCGGCTTTTACAAGCGCATTCTCATTTGCATTATTGCCCATGTCCATTACCACACCTTCAATTTCCGGCGGGCGACAAGCACTTAAAGCAATAGCAAGAACCAGCATAGCAAGTATGCCTTTAGCAAGCTTTTTCATTAGGGTGTACTCCTCACATTAGTGGTATAACTATTTTTTGGCGAATTGCTCTATATTCTTCCGATAAGGGGGATAGACTATCCCCTTTTCCGTGATTATTCCTGTTATTAATTCCGGGGGCGTTATATCAAAGGCCGGGTTCCAACAATCGACATCCTCCGGAGCGATGGGCTGGCCGGCAATCGTTCGTATTTCTTCGTAGCTTCGGTTTTCAATAGGAATGTTTTTTCCATCAGTTATCGACATATCGAAGGTCGAAAAAGGTGCGGCAACATAGAACGGAATCTTGTGAAAATTAGCAAGAACTGCCACACTATATGTGCCAATCTTGTTTGCAACAGAACCATCTGCGGCAATACGATCGGCGCCAACAACAATTACATCGACTTTCTTATGCTGCATTAATGAAGCAGACATACTATCGCAAACCAGATGAACAGGAATTTTTGCCTGCGTCAATTCCCAGGCAGTCAATCGAGCCCCCTGAAGCACCGGTCGGGTTTCGTTCGCAAAGACCTCAATGCCTTTATCATCTTCGTGAGCCTGATAAATAACACCTAGTGCAGTTCCGATTCCACCTGTTGCAAGAGCACCAGCGTTACAATGCGTTAATATCGAGGCCTGTTTTTTAATAACTTCTCTACCATGTTGGCCAATGGCGCGGCAACGTTCGGCATCATCATTATGAAGATCGATTGCCAATTCAAGGAGCGTCTTTTTCAAGCTGGCAGGCGCCATCTCATCAGTGGTCTTTAGCTGATCTCGCATCCGATGAAGTGCCCAAACAAGATTAACAGCGGTTGGCCGGGCGGCAGATAAATAATCGATATGTTTTTGAAGCGCTTGAAAGAACTCATCGCGTGTTGAAGCATTGTCATTGAGCATGGCAACGTAAAGACCATAAGCAGCAGTTATTCCAATTGCCGGAGCTCCGCGAACCTTCAGTTTTTTTATTGCGTCGAAAACATCTTCTACTGTTCGCACATCTATTCGAACATATTCAGACGGTAATTTTCTCTGATCAATAATATTGAGCGTGTCTTCAGTCCAGGTTATTGCTTCAACCATAAAGTATCCTTAGTAATCGATCAGCAAGAAGATATGGCACAGCGTATTATTTTTCAACCCCTTATAAATATTTCACACAATTTTATGATTTTGTAAATCTTCGATAAAATGGCCTTTTAGAGCCATTTAAACCAGAGAGCGACCGCCGTCAACCGGAATATTTGCCCCGGTTATAAAGTCGCTGGCCTCCAGGACAAAGCGAACAGTTTCTGCAATATCCTTCGCGCTGCCCACACGCTGCAGCGGCGTCTTGTCAATTAATCGCTGCTCTAGTTCCGCATCGTACTCATCGGCGAGCAAAACCGTGCCGGGCGAAACAGCATTTACCGTAACATGAGGCGCCAATGCCTTTGCCAGTCCCTTGGTGATTGCAGCAACGCCGGCCTTTGAAACGCAGTAAGGAATAAAGTCTTTCCAAACTCGCTCGGAAGAAACGTCGACGATATTTACAATCTTACCGCTTTTCTGTTCAACCATCAGCTCGCCGAACAAACGACAGCCCAGGTAAACACTTTTAAGATTGATATTCATAAAGCTATCCCAGTCCTCTTCATCGGATTCCAGAAAGGGTGTGGGATAAAAAATTGCGGCATTATTTACCAGAATATCCACTCTGCCGAAGGCAGCCAGAATTTCTTCGCGCATACGCTGCCAATCAGCAATTTTCGATACGTCTCCCTGTACAACAAGCGGCTTAACTCCAACTTTTTCAATATCTTTTGCCGTCTGCCTTGCTTCCTCCTCATTCGAACGATAATGCACAATCACCTGCGCACCACGTTCAGCCAGCAGCATGGCGGTTGCTTTACCAACGCGAACAGCACTTCCGGTAATCAACGCCACTTTATTCTTCAAATTCATTCATATTACCTGTTTTGAGATCAACATAAAACCGCGTAAAATTAGCGATAAAACCACCTTCAGGAAAGTAATTTTCAAAACCGGATGCAGAGTGTATATTGCAATATGAATCCCGTTCTCAAAACCCGATTTTTAGCTTTTCGAAAGCTGATTTGGGCAACAATTGCAAAATGGCAAGAGCATCACATCAACTGGTTAGCTGCCGGTCTGGCGTACTATGCCATTTTTTCACTGGCGCCAACATTTTTGCTGGTAGTAACCGGAGGTGGCTTTTTCTTTGGTGAAGAAGCGGTAACAGGTGAGCTGGTGCATCGTTTAACAGCCATTATCGGTTTTGAAAACGCTCAAACAATTCAAACTATGATCGAAGCCACCCGAACATCTGAAGGCAGCACGCTTGCAAAAGTGCTAAGCGTAGCTATTGTATTTTTATCCGCGACAGCCGGGTTTGCAAATTTACAAAATGCGGTAGAAATAATCTGGAAAACAAATTCTACAGGCCGACACTGGATAGCCAGCTTATTTATGGAGAGAATAGTCGCCGTACTACTCATTTTGCTTTCGGGAATTCTTTTGCTCTCACTCGTGCTGGTAGATATTACGCTGGCTGGATTTGGAAGGGTGCTCGCGCATTTTCTACCGGTCTTTACACGCGTTTATGTGTGGACCATCGGCACTCTGGTCGTTTCGTTTCTTATGGTAATGTTCATTTTTGCAATTATCTATAAAACTCTGGCTAATCGAAATGTTGCCTGGAGCGATGTCTGGTATGGTGCTGCCCTTGGCTCACTACTTTTTACAGCAGGGAAGTTTTTTATCGCAAACTTTCTTACCAGTGGACGAATCGTGACACTTTTTGGTGCAGCAAGTTCGGTCATCGCAATTTTAATTTGGGTCTATTTCTCTGCCCAGGTAATGCTTCTTGGCGCTGCATTCAGCTATTGTTATTCTAAAGAGTACGGAACGCTTAGCAAAATGGGTTCTCCGCAAGAGAAAAGAAAACGGACGCGTCGCTGGCTACGCAAAATACGCAGGCGCTCTTAGTTCGATACAATCCGCTGTTCGAGTTCGCCAAAGATGAACTTGGCATAAGGCGTTTCGCTTAAATGATTCACTTCTACCACTCCGATTAAGAAACGCTTTCCGGAAATGTTTAAAATTTCTGCTCCTTTTCCTTCAATACCGCGTTCAGCAACCAGAGAGTTTCCCTGCTTATCCAGAATAGAGAAGTAACTGTGTTCCTGCTTATAATCATTTGTCTTCAGGTATAAACCATAATTTCCAAGTCTTACTTTTTCTGCGCCTCCGGCTTCTAATCGGGATGTAATTATCAACTTGCCAAGGTCAAGATGATTAAAAAACGCATGGCTTTCCAGGTCTGCAGCATATAGAAATCCCAGCGGAAAATGGTTCTCACCTTCCGGTGAAACTTCGATGCGACCGCGCTCGAGGCTGGCGATCTGCAGCTGATTGTTTTTTAAGAATGTCAAATCATCTGGTAAATCGATCTGCTCGCCAGCGGGCAAGACATCTAATGCAATTGGAACGCCTTCTCGCTTATCAATAGCGACCCATTCACTCGGAAGCGGCTGAAACATATCGTTCAGGCTAAGACCAACCTGTCGAGACAATTCGCCATTGATAAACCAGATACAGCCAAGCAGTGCAGCGATTGAGCCGGAAAGCTTTAACGTTCCGATGTTAAAACCTGCTCCCTGTAGTCCGCCAAGAAAACGGAAGACCATTGCGGCAATTCCGGTAGAAATAAAAACCGAAACAATAATCGGAGGCATGTTCCACGAATACAATAAAGCGCCACCAAGAAAGCCGAAGACACCCATAATAACGATGACTATATCTTCTGCATTTAAACCGCCGCTTGAGACGGGCTTTTCTTGTTCAGTAGATGTTTCTACAGAATCAGGACTCATAAAATTCTCCTAAAAATCAGGCAAGGCAATAGTTATTGCTATATCTATGCAAAAAAGACGGGATAAACCTTGCGCTTCTGCACAAATACGGATGTTTTTGCGAAATTGCTTTAAGTTAAAGCGGCAATCGATAGTAGCGAAAAGATATTATTTAACAACTTAGCCACCAGATGCCGGATCTTCAGCATCAGCAGCAGGCGGAGTTGCATCCATCAANNGTTTGTAAATAGCCATCCGGTAGCGCAACAGACCGCTGTCTTCCGGATTTCCCACGTGGCATTGCTGCAACATGATCTGGATAGGGAACGTCGAGAGGTAAATCATCCAACGCTAATTTCATCTCGCTGAAAGCCTCTACGCGCATGAGAAATAAACGGTTTTGCTCGGCGATATCAAATCCTTTTAAATACCAGCTGCTATGTTTGCGAAAATTACGCATTGCCTGATGCTCACCGGACCACTCCACCAGCATTTCAGCATGATGCAGCATGGTTTTTACAACCTCACCAAGATTTGGCGATTGTGGAACAGGCAGACCATTAAACAGCGCAGCAAGATCGCGGAAAAGCCAAGGTCTTCCCAAGCATCCTCGTCCGATAACGACGCCATCACAACCAGTGGTTCGCATCATTCTGATTGCATCCTCTGCTACCCAAATGTCGCCATTCCCCAAAACGGGAATAGTTGTCACATGTTCTTTTAGTCGCGCAATTGCCTGCCAGTCCGCCTGGCCATCATAGTATTGAATTGCAGAACGAGCATGAAGCGCAACGGCAGCACAACCAGACTCTTCAGCAATTTTACCACACTGCAAATACGTTTCATAGCGTTCATCAATTCCGGTGCGAAACTTAACCGTTACCGGAACGGAACCGGCATTATTAACAGCAGCCTCAACCAAGTTGCGAAAAAGAAGCGGCTTTAACGGAATAGCAGCGCCACCACCCTTTCGAGTAACTTTACGAACCGGACAGCCAAAATTGAGGTCAATATGATCGATGCGCTGTTGTTCGACCAGCAATTTTACTGCTTGCCCCAGAATGCCCGGGTCGACGCCATAAAGCTGAATACTTCGGGGAGTTTCGTCCTTACCGAACGCAGCGATCTTTTCTGTTCTGGCATTCCCTTCAACCAGTAAACGAGAGGTTACCATCTCACTAACAAATATTCCAGCACCAAATTCCCGACAGAGTCTGCGAAAAGGAGCATTGGTAATGCCAGCCATCGGTGCTAAAACAATCGGAGGCCAAATAGACAAGGAGCCTATTTTCAGAGGGTTAAATTCGTTGGGTAGAACGGGATTGAGAGCTGTGTTTACAGAAGTCATGCTGTAAAATACGACAGTTAAGCGGATTTCTCCAGCTGAACATCAATTTGCTTATTGGTGAGCTCGCGTTCGGCATAATCCAGCACAATTCCACTATCAATAAATAAACGATATAAATTTTCATCGATATGATTCGATTTACACATATGATCGAGAATTCCAATTGCACGTGAAAGCGGCATCGGCTCTTTATAGGGACGATCTTTTGCAGTTAGCGCTTCGAAGATATCTGCCAATGCCATAATACGTGCCTGAAGTGGAAGTTGTTCCGCGGTCAATCCAAACGGATAGCCGGAGCCATCGAGCTTTTCGTGGTGCCCTCCGGCATAGTCTGCCACACGCGCCAACTTCTTTGGAAACGGCAGCTGACTGAGAATTTTGATACTTACCAGAGCATGGTTTTCAATAATCTTTCTCTCTTCGGCAGTAAGCGTACCTTTCTGAATCGATAAATGATAAAGCTCATCGTCTGTCAGAAAACGTTTCTCTTCACCCTCGTGACTGAACGTTTTGTGAGAAATTTCCTTCAGCAATTCACTTTGCTCACTGCTCATAGTCTCGGTGCCGGTGTTGCATTTCACAATGAAGTTTTTCTCCATCTCCAGCATGGAAATTATTTCACGGTGTCGATCTTCAAGCTCCTCCAGCTCTTCCGTCATGCCACCACTACGTTCGAGTATGACCATCTTCTCTTCAAGATACTCGCTGTGCTTTATTTGCTTTATCAAGTCGAAACGCGTCATCACCACATCAATACGATCGAATATGCCTTCCAGCTTATGCGATTTATGAATGATATGTTCAGGAGTAGTAATTTTGCCAACGTCGTGCATCCATGCGGCGATACGGAGTTCTTCCATTTCTTCAGGGGAAAGCCTTATCTCGGCAAATGGTCCATCGGAAATATCGTTCACTCTTGCAGCAATCATCATCGTCAGTTCGGTAACACGACGTATATGTCCACCGGTATAAGGAGATTTTTCATCAATCGCAGTAGCAATACTTTTAATAAATGCTTCGAACAGTTCTTTCAAACTATAGATTAATTCGGCATTTTCCAGCGCAATTGCTGCCTGTGAGGCAAGCGAGATAATCAAATTGACGTTTTCTCCGCCAAATGGAATAACCTCACCAGTTTCGAAGTTTTGCGCATTCAAGAGTTGCAACACGCCTATTATTTCACCATCATGGTTTTTCATCGGGATAACCAGCATGGATGTCGAACGATAGCCGCTCTGCCGATCATAGTCCATTGGACCCGAAAAATCAAAACCCTCAGCTTCATAGACGTCCGCAATATTAACCATCTCACCAGTTAATGCGGCATAAGAAGAAACATTTGCATGATTTTCTTCACCATCGATTCGCAGCGGTACCGGTGGCAAATTTATTTCAGTACCACTTGTTCCACCAATACTCGTATTTAACGTACGGTTTTTCAGAATTTCAAAACGCAGATTATCAAAATCATTGTCCACGATATACAGGGTACCGGCATCGGCATTGGTGATATTCATTGCCTCATCAACAATCATATCTAACAACTTATTGATGTCTTTCTCGGCCGAAAGGGCTATCCCGATTTCAGTAAGACGTTGAATTCGGGATATTTGCGTTTCGGCAAATGCCTGAACCTCCTGAACAACATTGTTCAAGAGTCGATTAAGACGTTCATTGTTGGAAAATTGTTTTCCAGTATCCATCTAACTGACCTTTATGAAGATGTATCTTTTTTGCGAACTTCCTTGTAATCAATGTCTTCTACTTGAGAAGGATCGTATGGAGGAGGTGTTACGTTTTTGCTATTTCGACCCGGAATATTGCCTTGTTTTTTCGCCTGAAGTCCGAAGCGACGCTTTACGTAACGGTACCCATAGTAAATAAACGCACCAATAACTAAAACTCTGATGAGAAACATCAACTTTTCCCTTATTTAAATATCAATAGTCACAACTTTTCTACCGATTCGGTGCTTGCTAATCTCAGCAAAAATCTTCTGTAGGTGCTTGTCATCGTTCACAAAATCCAGATTGTCGGTATTAATTATAAGTAGAGGTGTTGAATCGTAAACCCGAAAGAACTCATCGTATAGCGTATTCAAAGAATCGATGTATTCCTCAGACATGTCTTTTTCATAAACCCGGCCGCGTTTAGTAATGTTCGACATAAGATGATTGGTGCTGGCCTGAAGATAGATTGCCAAATCGGGTTTAACGATACGTTTTTCAAGAATCCCGGCCAGCATATTGTATAGCGACATCTCTTTCTCATCGAGCGTTTGCAGCGCAAAGATGCGGTCTTTATTAAACATATAGTCTGCAACAAGCTGCTGCTGAAACAGATCGTACTGCACGATGTTTTCCTGCTGACGATAACGGCTAAGCAGAAAAAACATCTGAGCCTGAAAAGCATATGCGCGGCGGTCTTTGTAAAAATCAGGGAGGAACGGATTTTCTTCAAATTCTTCCAATATTAGCCGAGCAGATAACTTACGCGCCAAGAGGTTGGCAAGTGACGTTTTTCCGACTCCAATAACGCCTTCAACAGCAATGTAGCGAAGATCATTCAGCTGCATTATCTTTCTTCTCCATCCAATGCGCTTTATACAGGTTCAGACTAGTACGATTTGGGCAATCAGCATACATATTCGCTATTGTCCTCTGTGTATCGATACAAACAAAATCCGGACACATTTCAGTCAGCGGTTTCAATACAAAAGCGCGATTATGATAGTCAACATGTGGAATAGTCAACATGCGCGAGGTTATCATCAGATCGTCAAAGAAAATTATATCGATGTCGATTTCACGTGGCCCCCAGCGGTAGCTTTTCCTACGACCAACTCGCTTCTCAATTGCTTTCAATTCGGACAGAAGGCGACGCGGCTGTAGCTCCGTTTCCAATGCGAGTGCGGTGTTCAAAAATTGTGGCTGGGCAGCTTCCCCGTAGGGTTCGCTCTCGTATAGTGATGCAATTGCGGTAACAGAACCCAGATTTTGAATTTCATCAACGGCGTGTTCAAGAAATGTTTCTCGCGGTGATCTGTTCGAACCGAGTGCTAATAGCGCCAGGTTCATTAGCTACGTTTCCGACTTATCTCAACTTCCACACTGTCGAGAAAGCCATTTAAAGAAACCTGCGGCTTTCGAATACGTATGGTGAGTGATTCAATAGGAAAATGCTCGAGCAAATTATTCGCAATATTCCCGGCGAGCGACTCAATAAGAGTGAACTTGTTATTATTAAAAATATCGCAGATTTTCTGATAGACATCTTTGTAATTAACGGTATCGTCAAGACTATCAGACTTCATTCCCTTGGAAAGATCGCAATGCATTACAACATCCATCTCAAACTTTTGCCCAAGCTCTCTCTCGGCTTGATAATAGCCATGGTGAGCATAAAAGATCATGTTGTTTAAGCGAATAATTTCCATCTCGTCTCGCAGGTTAGGTATTCGTTACACGGCGTTTCAGCAAGACGTCCCGCCATCTCCCTGACGTTCAATCGGGTAATTTCCATCAAAGCAGGCATAGCAGAAGTTGTCTGACTCTTTCACGCAATCACGTAGATCTTCATCGTGAAGGTATTTGAGTGAGTCTGCGCAGAGTCGATCGGCTATTTCATCAACCGTCATATTGTTAGCGATCAGTTCGCCGCGATTAGGAGTATCTATTCCATAGTAGCAGGAGTACTGTACCGGTGGAGAGCCGATACGCAGGTGTACCCTCTTGGCTCCGGCCCCTTTTATCATGCGAACCAGTTTACGAATGGTGGTTCCACGAACAATGGAGTCGTCAACGAGAACGACCACCTTATCCTTGAAAAAATCCTTTAGCGGATTAAACTTTTGACGTACCGAATCGTCTCGGGCAGTTTGATCGGGACGAATAAAGGTTCGCCCAACATAGTGATTGCGAATCAGAGCCATCTCATAGGGAATTCCCCGAGTTCGCGCATATCCCATCGCAATAAAATTTGCCGAATCCGGCACTGGTACAACAACATCAGCCTGGACATCGTTTTCATCATCGTATTTTGCGAGCTTTGCACCAATCTTATTGCGAACATCATAGACATATTCATTAAATTGCGCGCTATCGGGACGTGCAAAGTAAATCAGTTCAAAAACGCAGTGCTTCAGGGTGCGCTTGCGTTGATCGGCTATTAGCGGATCATCAAAGTAATCCAAATAGAATTCATTGTTGGGCGTTACCACAACTATTTCACCGGGATTTACTTCACGTAGCTTGTCGACTCGCAGAATATCGAGAGCACAAGATTCCGATGCGATTGCAATATCGCGACCAAGATTTCCTATCATCATTGGGCGAAAGCCAAAAACATCGCGAAATGCATAGAGGTTTTCGCGGGTCAAAAAGACAGCTGAATAAGCACCTTTAATTCGGCTCATCAACAACTTAATCGCATCAGTGATCTTCATATTTTCACGCTCGTGATAATACACGATAAATCGGCCGAGCAACTCACCGTCGTTTCGAGATGAAAAATGAACCCCCTTTACGCGCAGCTCATCGGCAACTTCATCATAATTAACGATATCGCCATTACTGGCGATTGCGTATATCGGTCCACTGAGTGTTTCAATGATGTACGGTTGCGTATTACTAATCTCGGATGTACCGCGGGTAGGATAACGGGAATGACCAATAGAAGCAAACCCGGAGAGCGTGTCGGCAATCCCGTCGTCAAAAGCCTCTTTCACATATCCCATAGCCTTTTGAACACGAAGATTTTGTCCATTGGATGATGCAATACCACAGCTTTCCTGACCGCGATGCTGCTGCGAATACAGTGCTTGTCGAACCTGTAGCACTGCCGTACTACCTTCGCGCGAATAATAACCGGCGATACCACACATATGATGACCTCAGCCTCTTTTAACGAACGTTTAAGACACATAGGGTTTGCGGTAATATCGTCGATCGTGTCTTGCTGGTTTTTGAGCAAAACAAAAAACGGCAAATAACCGAACCTTCTGGCGCGATAAAAATACACAGCATTCCAGTTTTAAACAAGCCTTTTTGGAAGCGGTAAACTTTGCAGATTTTTAGAATAAATTCTCGGGGAGATTAAACAATCGGCGAGCGTTTTTTGTGGTGCGATCGCAGATTTCCGCATAGCTGACATTATGAATTTCAGCGAGTTTCTCGGCTACATGCGTTACAAATGCCGGCTCATTGCGCTTCTGTCTAAAAGGCTGTGGCGCCATGTACGGAGAATCTGTTTCAAGAAGAATTTTATCGAGCGGTACGTACTTCACCACATCAAGGTCAAAGTTTTTGTAGGTAATATTCGCGGTGAAGGAAATATGCAGATCCATATCCAGATAGAAGCGCGCGTCGATTCTGTTTCCGGCAAAGCAATGCATAACGCCATTGACGCTGTACAACTTTTCTTCCTGAAAGAACCACTGCATTTCGCGCATGGCATCGCGGTTATGGATGACAACAGGCCGTTCCACTTCTACTCCCAGATCCAACATGTCGCGAAAAACCTTATACTGCTCTTTATGGTGCGACTTATCCCAATAAAAATCTAAGCCGATCTCGCCAATTGCCACAACTTTAGGATGCTGTGAAAGCGTTCTTATATGGTCAACATAATCCGTATCGGTTTTGTGGGCCTCGGAGGGATGAATACCCGCTGCGACAAAAAAGGCATCATATTGTTCAGCGAGAGCGATGTTTTGCTTGCTGGACTCGACATCTACGCCGAGCGATATCCAGCTTCGTACACCGGCATCGCGAGCGCGTTGAAGCATCTCATCACGATCGGCTTCAAAGACATCGGTATTGAGATGAGTATGTGTATCTATTAACATTGATGAGTTATTATTAATGATTGATGAATTAACTACAGAACTCAGAACTCAGAAC
>JBOEGD010000003.1:15010-76241 GCA_050633245.1 Calditrichia bacterium
CTCTGAACTCTGAACTCTGAACAGAGTAGTGTATCAAACCTTACACCTGACTCCTGAATTAAATAAAGAAAAAATACGTCACACCCAGGAATATCAGGCCGAGCACCATCACAGAATATAACATGTAGCCAAAGAAGCTCGGCATTTGAATATCAGACTGTTCAGCAATTGACTTCACCATAAAGTTTGGCGCATTTCCAATATAGGTTAAGGCACCAAAGAAAACAGCACCAGAGCTTATGGCTTCCAGATAAATAGAATTCTCGGCAATTAATTGCGAAACCGCCTCAGTAATCGGCATACCGGCAAAGAACTGACCGCAGGCTGTATTCAGAAAAACTAAGTAAGTTGGGGCATTGTCCAGAAAACTGGAAAGTCCACCAGTGACCCAAAAGTATTGCCAGGGTTCTTTTACTGCTGCAATAATAAATCCAAGGGTACCTTGCTCACCAGCTCCCAGCATCGCAAGTGCCGGAATAATCGTGATAAAAATACCGGCAAACAATTTGCCAACTTCTTCAATTGGGAACCAGGTAAACTCATTTTCTTCCCGAAAAGATTTCGGCGTTATGCGCAGACTCATTATTCCCATCAAAATAAGAAATGCGTCGCGAATAATATTTTGAATGTCCATATGAATGCCCAGAACGGTTACCTCTCCAAGCTTCACTGATCCACTAAATAAGACCCCGCCGATAACGCCAAGCAATAAAGGTAAATTGACCAGGCCATGAACTTCTATGCGAATCTTTTTCTCGCTTGCCCGACCTTTTTCATCAATCATTTGAACCTGCTCATCTATAGCAAAGCCTTCTTCACCGGGTGTAATATCGAGCTCTTCATCCAGTACATGCACTTTTTTATGCCAGCCTTCACGACGATACATGTAGCTATCCCAAAGGTAAAAAACAACCAGCAGAATAGAACCAACAAACAGCATATGCGGCAACAAGTTCATTGTCCAGAAAAAGGGAACACCTTTTAGAAAACCGAGAAATAACGGCGGATCGCCCAAAGGAGTCAATGAACCGCCAACATTGGCAACCAGGAAGATAAAAAAGACTATTAGGTGCACTTTCGATTTTCGGAACTTGTTCATCTTGATATACGGCCGAATCAGAACCATTGCCGCACCAGTTGTGCCAATCCAGGATGCCAGAACCGAACCGACGATCAGCAAAATAGTGTTGGCAATCGGCGTTCCTGTTGGTGCACCTTTTATCAGAATGCCACCGGAGATGGTATACAGTGCCCAAAGAAGAATAATGAATGGGAAATAGTCCAGAAAATATATGTGAAGAATCTGGTGAACTGCCTCCTCTCCATAAGCATAAAGAAACGGAACGGCAAATAGGATTGCCCAAAAGGCAGAGACCTTGCCAAAGTTGTGGTGCCACCAGCGACCAGCAACCAGAGGGAAAATTGCAATCGACAAAAGAATTCCCACAAAAGGAATGACGCTCCAAATGGGTAAAATACTCCCAAGATTGGCGCCTTCTTTAGCTGCAGGAGCGTCAGTAAGCGACAGTGGCGCATCCGACATTATGCTGGAACTCTCTAGTGCAAATACAGGAGCAATAAGTAATAGAGAATAGATTACAAGTAGGAGAAGAGCACTTCTGCGAACCATGCAATAACCTTTCTGTTTTGTGTATAATGTATCAATCGGCATGTTTGGTGGATGTTTTAATAATAAAGATGCTTATTCATATTTCAAAGGCGAATTCTGAGAAAAGCACTATTGTAACAGCTTGGTTTTTTGCAACTAAGCGTTATTATATATAGTTAATGTTTTCTGCAAACTTTTACAGGAGCACAAATGAAACCTATTGGCATTATTCTATTTGTTTTAGTCGGCATCCTGCAGCCGCTATTTGCGCAGACCCCTTTGACATGGGAAAAAATGTTCTCGACTCATCGTATTTCCAGTCCTGCGATTTCACCGGATGGAAAATGGATCGCATATCGCGTTTCAACCTATGAAACCACAGAGAACAAAAGCAGCAGCGATATTCATCTCGTTTCAAGTGACGGAAAAACACATCGTCGGGCAACCACCGATAGCGGTGCTGAAAGCTCGCCACAATGGTCGCCTGATGCTAAGATGTTGACATTCCTTTCCTCAAGAGACGGCTCATCACAGGTATATGGTGTATCGCCTGCCGGCGGTGACGCCATCCAACTAACCTCAGTAGCAACCGGCGTAGATGGCTATCGCTGGTCACCTACTCAAAAGCACATCGCTGTGGTTACCTCTCTTTCGCCAGGCAGCACGCCGGAAACCGCGGCAGAACAAGCTGCAGCAAAGAAAAAAGTAAACCCCTCCAGTGGCAGACTCTATGATGGACTTTTGTATCGCCATTGGAACCACTGGCGCGACGATACGTTCAGCCAGCTGCTCGTTGTTTCAATGGAAGATGGAAGCAGCAAACGTGTGACGTTTCCCGAGAGCGACTCTCCGCCTATTTCTCTGGGCAGCGCACGCGACTTCGACTGGCAACCCAATGGCGACCAGCTGGCGTTTGTACAAAACACGGATAAGGTTATTGCAACGTCCACGAACAATGATGTCTGGATGGTTGGCAAAGACGGCAGCAAACCGAGACGGATAAGTAAAAGTAAGGGCAATGACAACGCTCCCAGATTTTCACCAGACGGAAAGGCTATGGCCTACTTTTCCATGCGGCGCGCAGGATTTGAGTCTGAACAACAAGATTTGTTTATCTATGAGACATCAGATGGAAAACACACAAACCTTACTGCGAAACTCGATCGCTATGTCAACGATGCAGTATGGTCACCGAATTCAAAGAAGCTCTATTTTACTGTTCCCCACCATGGTCGTCATCGATTATATGAAGTAGCGCGTAAAGGAGGCGAGCCCAAGCTACTGCTGGAAAACCGCTATATAAGCAATCTGCGAATGAGCCCGAATGGTAAGTTTCTTGTATTACTGCATCAAACCTCACGCAGTCCATACGAAGTCTATCGTTTTGATATAAAATCCCGCAATCTCACTCCCCTCACGTCTCACAATGAGGAAGCGCTTTCAAATATTGATATGAATCCAATTGAGGATCATTGGTTTACCGGCGCAAAGGGAGACAAGGTACATTTAATGGTTATTAAACCGCCGGGATTTGAAAAAGGAAAGCGCTATCCTGTCATTAATCTCATTCATGGCGGTCCGCAGGGGGCATGGAGCGATAACTTTCACTATCGATGGAACTCCCAAATGTTCGCGGCACCCGGCTATGTCGTTATCATGATAAATTTTCATGGAAGCCGTGGTTATGGACAGAAATTTTGCGATGCGGTTAGCAAAGATTGGGGCGGTGCTCCGTTTGAGGATATTATCTCCGGAACACGCTGGGCAATCGCGAATTTTGATTACATCGACGCCGATAGGATTGGCGCAGCCGGAGCATCTTATGGCGGCTTCATGATTAACTGGATTGAAGGACATAACCCAGACGGTTTATTCAAGACCCTGGTTTCCCATGCCGGCCTTTTTGAGCAGGTTAGTTTCTATGGTGCCACTGAAGAGTTGTGGTTCCCAACATGGGAATTCGGCAAACCTTACTGGGAAGACAGTAGCCTCTATCAAAAATGGAATCCGGCAAATCACGTCAGCAATTTCAATACGCCGATGCTGGTCATTCATGGTGAGAAAGACTTTCGCGTACCGTACACTCAGGGGTTACAGCTGTTTACAGCCCTACAGCTACAGGGCGTTGAATCGAAGCTATTGGTTTTCCCCGATGAGGATCATTTTATTCGCAAATCATTAAACGCTGAGTTCTGGTGGCGTACCGTTCATGAATGGTTTGCAGGACATTTGAAAAACTAAGTTGGTTTAATCAAAAAAGCCCGCGATTTAAATCGTGGGCTTTTTTGTAGTCATGGACCTCTTTATCTATAAGCTATATAGAATACCAGTATTTATTCCTCACCGGACAGCATGAACAACTGCAAGAGTTGAGCAGCAGCCATGATTGTTGCTGCCACGTAGGTTAGTGCAGCCGCGTTCAGCACTTTCTTCGCACCAACGACCTCATCACTCGAGAGCATCCCGAAACCAGCTAATTGCTTCATAGCGCGCTTACTTGCATCAAACTCAACGGGTAATGTAATCACTTGAAAAAGGACAACAGCGGCAAAGAATGCAATCCCTAAGGTCATTAATGAGGTAACCTGGAAGAAAAGGCCTGCAAGAAACAGTGGAACATACAACATTGAACCAAAGTTGGTTACGGGCAGTATAGCTGTGCGAATCTCAAGTGGTTTATAACTATTTGCGTGCTGGATTGCATGTCCTACCTCATGTGCGGCGATACTCACAGCAGCCAGAGAGCTACCCTGGAAATTTGCAGACGATAGTCGAACCGTTTTATCACGCGGATCATAGTGATCACTCAGTTCACCGGCCACTTCTTCAACGGCAACATCAGTTAACCCATTTTGCTGCAGCAAGTAAACTGCGGCATCATGCCCATTTATTCGCTTTTCATTACCAACTTTACTGTATTTTTTATAAGCATTTTTTACTTTATACTGTGCGTAAAGCCCTAGCAAAAATGCAGGAATCAATAACAACGTTGTGGGATGAAATAAAAACATATCTCTAATCCTCCTTATACTCTATTTCTTTCAGAAGGCATCTCGTCTCTACAGAGTGCCTAATTTTATTTTCATGCTGTAAAAAAACTATTTTAAAAAGCCCTGCACACCTCCTTTTTCGTCGCTTAAATTAGATGCGACATCCTTAGAAAGTGTTACGAAAATCTGCATTTAAGGTTTCTTAAAATCGGCAATAACATCTGGAAACGAAGGGAAATAAATGAAGCTTATATCTTGGAATGTTAACGGAATCCGCGCTGTATTAAAAAAGGGGTTCCTGGACTTTGTTGCCAAAGAGAAACCAGACATACTTTGTCTTCAGGAAGTGAAAGCCATGAAGGAACAGGTAGAGCTTGAACTTCCCGGATATGAGCAATTTTGGAACTCTGCAGTTAAGAAGGGATATTCCGGTGTGGCAATATTTTCAAGAATTACGCCACTTTCTGTTCAGAATGGTTTGGGGATAGAAGAACATGATCAGGAAGGCCGTGTACTGACGCTGGAGTTTGAGGATTATTATGTAGTGAATGTATATACCCCGAACTCGAAGCGAGAACTGTTGCGCCTGCAATACCGCACGGAAGAGTGGGACGTAGCGTTTCTAAATCATGTCAAATCTCTGGAGGAGAATAAACCCGTTATATTTTGCGGCGATTTAAATGTCGCACATACTGAAATCGATCTTGCCAACCCCAAAACCAACCGTAAAAATGCCGGCTTCACCGATCAGGAACGGGAAAGCTTTGATAATATTATAGCTGCCGGCTTCATTGATACCTTCAGGGAATTTGAATCGGAAGGTGGTCATTACTCCTGGTGGAGCTATATGGGCGGCGCAAGAGCACGGAACGTAGGCTGGAGAATTGACTATTTCTGTATATCTCAGGCGCTCCGTCCGCGATTGAAAAGTGCTTATATTCTACCCGATGTCATGGGGTCAGATCACTGTCCTGTGGCCATTGATCTAACGCCGGGGAATTGATCATCCAACATATTCGCAGCTGGAGTCATCTGGTTGCGACATATATATTTGCGCAAAAAAAAACATTCTGGTTCTGCCCGCATTATCACGCAATGATTCTTACAAGGCGAACACATTTAGCTCATATTAGTTGTATCGTCCCATAAGACACGAAGTGGTTTATCATGCTAAACAAATATTTAGTCGGCTTTGTACTGGTTCTATTTTTGCAACAGGGCGGCTTGACAAACAATTGCAAGGATGGGGATGTATGCATTTTTGTCGAAAAAAAGTTTGAACGCATCGATGTATATGTCAAAAACGACAAAGCTGTCGATGTTACAATGACTATAGATGTTTTTCGAGACAACCTGTTTCCAACAAAACAACTGCCATTAACAGATACTTTTCGCGGTAAAACGACAACTCTAGCATTCCGTCTTCACGTTGATGATCCACAGATTAAGTGGAAATATCAATACAAGTGGAGTTGGACACGTGGCAATATTTATGCAGAGCACGATAATAGCTATGTTTACAGACTTCCCTATGCCAAAGGCCAGGCAGCTCGGGTTCTTCAGGGTTATCACGGCTCACTAAGCCATTCTGGCGATGATACCTATACCATAGACTTTGATCTCGCAGTAGGCAGCTCAATTTTTGCTGCACGTGACGGAGTTGTTGTTGATGTTAAGGAGAATTCTAATAGTGGTGGCGACAGTCGTGACTTCGTTATGAAGGGAAATTATATCGTCATCAAGCACATTGATAATACAATCGCAGAGTACTTCCATCTTATGCATAACGGAGCAGCGGTAGAAGTTGGACAAATTGTAAAGCGTGGACAGCATATCGGCTACTCTGGAAATACCGGCTTTTCGAATACTCCCCATCTGCACTTCGGTGTTTATAAATCAGTAGACGGTGACAAACGTGAATCTATTCCGGTGCGCTTCAAAACCAGCCAGTCCATCATGCGCAATCCCGTTGTTGGTTACTACTACATTGCCGAATAACCGTCAAGAGCTATAATGTAACAGAGAGCTGCAGGTAATAATTTAAGTCCAGCTGTCCACCCAGCGGATGAACACGTTGTTCATCGTTAAATAAATTTTGCATTATCAGACTCCCTCGCAATCGCCTCTTCCAAAAGTGTTTATGCAGAGCAATGTCTGAAGTAAGAAACGATTTTGTGGACGCAGCAAACGGTTTTCCCAGGACGTCATACTGTTTCCAAAATGTAGCCGCACGATAGTTCATTGCAGACTGAATTGTAAAGTTCTCAACCGGGCGCCAGTTTATCTCGACACGCGCATGTCGCTCCGGAATTTCCTTCTGCCGTTGGCGAAATAGAGATGTTCCATCAATAACACCATAATAGCGATAGCTTCCACGCACATTCCACTTTCCCGCAAATGAAGTAGAGGCTTTCAGCGCCATGCCGGCGAGACGGCCGCGCTGTTCATGCACTAAAGTTATGTCTCCGGCAGTTAATCGCGGACCATTATATGTGTACTCTTGTTCAGAAATAGTTAAATTTGCCAACGATCGATAAAACCCTTCGGCACGCAGCTGAATTTTTTTAAAGATCGCTGTTTGCCAACTGCCATCAAAGGTTATGGTGCGACTTTTACCGGCTATGCCATCTTCGAAAAGCTCCACTCCATTCGCCTGAAGCAAACGCAGCTGTTGATCCTGCCAAAACCACAGGTCGTTATTTTCCGAGAGGAGCCGCTCGGAATAACTCAATTGAAGCTCAATCTGCTGTCTCTTGACGTTGCCGGTAACCCCGGTAGCCAGCTTCAGCGAACTTTGATTATTATTCGTTGTTAGTTGTCCTTGCGTTGCCTGGCGAAATCCACGGAAGGGCTTTAGAACGACAGAGGCAAAGATTGCACTGGTGGTGTAGTTGTCCGCTCCGAAAAAATAACCACTGGAAGGCTCAGCTCGCTGCCAGAGCACACCGACTGTCGCCCGATAGTTCTTCCGTTTTAAAAGACTTTCCAGGCTCGCATGAGCAACATCCAGCTCCCAATCGATACGTCTCACTAATGGTGCTTCGACTTCTTCAAAAATACGATCTCGCGAAAGTCGCAGCTTATACCTTAAAACCATTGTCGTGTCTGCCCCGACTTCACCAGATAATCCAGAGCTCGTAGCGATACGGGTGGTAGGAATTTCTCCTCCCAAGGGAGCAAAGAATAAAGGATTGCTACCATTCAACTTATTCCCTGCAAAGCCACGCGTGCTGTTGTGCAGTAACAGAAATTTATGAGATCCTCCAAACGCCGGAAAATTTATCTGGAGTGACGGAAGATAACGCCTCAACCAAAGATCTGAGTTGGCCCGACCGGGGTTTCGCTCGCGAAGACGCCCATCCGTTGAATAATGGTTTTGATCGAGAAGGCCGGCACGAAGAGCAATTTTACCATAGCGGTAAGACAGGAAGTTCGAATAATCCGGTCCAACCCGATCAATATTGCGTGAACTGCGTTCAGTAAAGATAAATGGACCCGGATCACCGGTTTCATTACCATACCAAGTGAGATTGGAATAGGAAAATCCCTGTTTGGGAACAGACGTATGAATGTGGATTAGCCCGCGATCGGAAAAGCGGGAGTGCACCAATTGCGGTGTTGAGAAGAACTCGACAGAATCGATCATAGCAATACCGACCGGAAGTGCATTGAGATCTATTGCCGTCAGAACGCCGAGATAAACAGGTTGACCGTCGACTAATACTTCCCAGTGTTGGTTCTCGAAGCTGGCAAGGTTTCCGGCGGTTAACTGCTCTACATAGTCATCAACAGATGTGGCGTACCAATCATCTACAAGCCTAAGAAGCCCAGTCATTCGCAGGATACCGGCTTCGCGAATCTGATCTGCACTTATCACCTGTCTTCCCAGCTTACCGGTCAACGGTTGCGCAAATGAAGAGGCCCCAAGCAGGACGATACAAAGGAATAGTATAGCATGCTTATTCACTAGAAAAATCTTTCTAAGCTAGGCAGTGTAATAAAGTTAGATTATTTCGCGCTGGCATAGTTTATTGAGTTGTCTCAGATTAGCATCTCTTCCAATTGCAATCATCCTGTCGCGACGTTGAATAACAGTTTCAGGAGTTGGGTTGTATAGAAAATTATCTCCTGCGCGAAAAATAGCAACCACAATTATATCAAGGGGTTTGCAGACAGCCTTCCCCAATGCACTGCCAATCAGATCTGACTCTGTGCCGACAATAACTTCTTCCATCTTTAAGTCGACGCCTTTTTCGCGACGGACGAGGTCAATAAAGTCGACCACGCCGGGCTGCAAAAGTAGGCCAACCATTCGAGCGGCACCAATTTCATAGGGTTTTAGAATACGATTGGCTCCCGCCCGACGCAACTTGATATCCGTATCTTCGTTCACCGCTCTCGTTACAACAAAAAGATCTGCATTTAACACGCGCGCCGACAGAGTAGCAAATACATTATCTGCATCCGTTGAAAGTACCGCCATCATACCCTTCGCTCGTTCGATACCGGCATCCTTTAAAACAGCATCCTGGGTTGCGTCTCCCTCCAAATAGGTATAGCCAAGGCTTTCCAGGGCTTCAACCCGCTGCGGATCGAGCTCGATAACAACAAAGGGTAGTTTGCGTTCACTCAACTCTGCACAAATCGGCTTACCCAGCCTGCCAAAACCGCAAATGATATAATGACTCGACAGTTTTTCGATTTTCTTCATCATGCGATTTCTCCGAAAGCGTTTTACATCAAGCAGCCATTGGGCTGTTGAACCGGCAATATAACCTGCAACACCAACACCAGACATTATAAGAAGAATAGTGAGCACACGGCCTGCAGGGGAAAGCGGTCTTACTTCACCAAAACCGGTAGTCGTTATCGTTATAATGGTCATATAAAATGAATCGAGAAGCCCCCATCCCTCAAGAAATGCATAGCCGACGGTGCCGGTGAATTGAGTGATAAATAAAAATATAAATGCAGATTTCAATTGTCGCATTGTTTTTTCGCAGCTTCATTTATAAGTTCCTTAAATATACGGCAATTGCAGCCCCGCCAACAATGGTTTCTTTTGTCGCTTTATTCTACTTTGGAGCAACCGTGTTACTTCAGGCAAAAGCGAAAAAGCCGCTTCAGGTTTTCGTTAAAATTCTTATTTATACACTCTGGTACTCCATTGTCTATATGGCGGTGTCTTCTTTACAGCTTCCGGCTGCGGCAATTGTTTCCTTCTTATTAGCAATGTTGGTAATTGTTCCAAATAGAGGCAAGCTGACTGCGATTATTAAGAAGTTTGTAGAGAAAAGTTTATATCGTTCTGTTTACGACGTCAATAAAATGACGCAGGAGTATAGACAGAAATTAAATTCCTCACTGGAGTTTGATTCCTCGATTGATGCCACCCGCGACTATTTAAACAATCTGGTCCAGGCAGAGAACTATGCTTTCTTTCTATACTCAGACGCGGTGTTTGAACAAGTAGCAGGGCAAGATTTTCTGGCAGAAGCACCGCTAAAGATAGATTTCCCTATTCACGATGCAACAATTCAGCTTTTTCAGGAGGCACCGGATTTTTATTTGATAGCAGATTTGAACCGCGAATGCATTCCATTAAAGCCTTTGCTTCGAAATCTACCGAATTACCACTTTACACATTTCGTTCCGCTACATGGTTCCAGCACAATTATTGGCTTTTTACTGTTCACAGATTCGATTCGACGCCATATCAGTATTCACGACATTTACACGTTATTGAGCCAAGTCTTCAAAAAAGCAGCTCTTTCAATAGAGCACACGCTTGTTCATCGGGCGATAAAGCGTAACTCGCTGGAAAATGAGCTGCTTCTTGATATAGTTCGAAAAATTTCTGCAACGCTCAGCCTGAACTCCGTTCTCAACAATATAATCAATAACGTCTCACGGCTCGTTAGCTGTAATGCAGCAGCGGTTTTTTTGTTAGACCGGGATTCAGATACGTTGAGGCATACTGTTACACGAGGCTATGAAGACACTGTAATTGAGAGGGTTGCTATTAAACTAAATGAAGGACTCAGCGGTAAGGCTATCCGTGAAAAGCGCGGATTTATTGTTCCCGATGTTAAGAATGACCCGTTTTACTACATGACGCGCACCGATACTCTGTCGCAGTTAACGGTTCCCATCCTGGTTCAGGATGAAGCAATTGGTGCAGTCATTCTTGAAAGTGACCAACTTCAGTTCTTCACAAATAACCATCTGCGTTTACTTACACTTTTTTCCGGACTTGCGGCGGTTGCCATTCGCAATGCGCAGCTTTACGAAGACTCTCAGCTAAAACAAAAGATGGAAACAGACCTCTTGGTGGCCTCAAAGGTTCAAAAAGCTCTGTTACCAGCACGAGTTCCATCGATTAAGGGATTGAAAGTGCATGCCTTTTCGATACCACATTCCATTGTCGGCGGGGATATTTATGACGTTTTCCGCATGTCTGAACATAAGCAGGCCGTGGCAATTGGTGACATCTCTGGCAAGGGAGCACCAGCGGCTATTTTAATGGCCGTTGCCTATGCCGGATTTAAAAGCCTGTTAAAAGAAAACAACACCGTTGCTACAGTCCTTGCCAGATTAAATAACTTCATGGTCGAGGCCACTTCCAGCAGCTATTATCTCACCTTTTTTTATGGTGTTTTAAATATGCATAAGAAGGTGTTTACCTACTGCAATGCCGGGCATAACCCACCAATGATCATGCGCAGCGATAAGTCAATTGAATATCTTGAGGATGGTGGAATTGTTTTGGGATTCCTGTGTGATCAGGTGTATCGACAAACTCAGCTGCCGGTAGAGAGCGGAGACTATCTGATTTTATTTACTGATGGTGTAACCGAGATTATGAATGAAGCTGGTGATGAGTTTGGCGAGGATCGCCTCGAAAAGAGCCTGCAAAAGAACTATGGAATGCGTCCACGCGATTTGCGCAGACGCATTGTGAGTGACATAAAAGGTTTTGCTGGTCGGAAAGAATTTCAGGACGACTTTACAATGCTAATCATATATGTCGATTAGAAGCTGAATTCAAATCCAAATGTCGATACAAAGTCTGACCGCAAACCGCCATCATTTAGCGGGACGAAAGTATTGGCAAGCATTACCATATTATCCTTCGGGCTAAACTTGAAGCCAACAGAAGCATTCAGGATATTATCCGATTCGCGGTTAGGAATATTTGTCGGACTAATTTCACGCACCCAAAAGTTAGTTGGATCGCCAATATCTACCCTGATCTCCTGTGCATCCGGAAATGCTAATTCATCAATCTGATCACCAATTTCAAATTCACCTAAAAAATCGACTGCCAGCGTAAACTGATCGCTGATTTTTTGATCATAACCTACAAAGAGTTCGATCTCATTACGGTCGAGATCGCTACCGCGATATTCGTAAGCGATGTTTATGTGCGGAGCAAAGTTTCCTTTAATTGCCGAGCCAATCAGCTGAACTTTAACCGACGGATCACCTACTCCCAAAAAGTTCTCCTCATCCCCCGAAGCCAGACGATATTCTACAAGCCCGGAAAAGTCCATCGCCGCATCGCGAACAAAATTATATTTTGCACGGAAGGCAACGTCTCCGATACCGGTAGCATCATCATCTATAGGTGTTGGATTAAGAGTTAATTCAGGAAGGCTCGCACTTCCCCAGTGATGCAATGGGTTAAGCGTTCCGTTTTGACCAGCGATAGCTCCGGTAATAGAAATCATTTCTGCTCGTGGATCAGATTTCATCTGCACACTGACATATGGCACCGCTACACCAACATCCAGACGGTTGGTAACACCATAGGTCATTAAGAAGGCTAAAATTGTCGCATTGACATCCAGATTCATAAAGAGATCAATATTATCTACTTCGGCAGGTACATCTCCAAGGATACCACTGTTATTTACATCCTGATGAGTAAACGAAAATCGAATGTCTTCAGTCGAGACACCCCGTACTTTGGCAAGATTAAAATAACTAAAATTAAATCCCATATTGATGCGGTTGCGACCAATGGTTTGGGCACGTTCGGTAAATAGTGGTCCAAGACTGGTTGTCGTCTTTTTGGGCACCCCTTCACTAAAGTCGAACGTTACACCGGCAGTGGTCGAACTTAGCGGAAAGGATGAAATGTTCGCCGTAATAAAATTACTGAACGAGTTAATTGTAGCCGCACTACTAGCATTGTTTGCCACCCTGAAGTGATTACCGTGCTGACCCGGGCTACCAACTAATTCCAGTTCCAGTACCTCGGTAAATACATTGTTTAACTGTTCCGACAGCGATTGGGCGCTTACGCTACCAGCGAAAAAAAGCAAGAATACCAGTATTAAACCGTTGCTTTTCAGGTTCATAGTGTCTCCTCCAAAGTAGAGCACAGAATTAATGGTTTATTATTAACAGTTTATTATTGATGTCTCTGACCGCGCTTTTGGTATCAGAGTTTAAACTTTTCAAAAGACATCCCGGCAATTGGTAAAACCAACAGATCTCACGTGTAAAATCAAATATATCTTCTATCAAGCATGCCCTTTCAGTGCCAAGGGAGGGAAACCAGTTAGATTCTTTAAAGCAGAATCACTACGATTTAGGCATGCGTTTGCTTTGATGGGTTACAATAAGCCACTGCTCTTGCTAACGAGAAATTTCCTTTACTTTCCAGCTGGAATTACTTTCCCCAAGCGTAAACTCCCAGTCATTCCAGGAGACGTTTTTTGCTCCGTCATAATCAAACCGAATTCGGGCACTTACTTTAGCGCCATTCTCGACGAAAGTAACACCCTTTGTCTGGCTGGTTACCTTTAAATTTCGCACATATCCAAAAAAGTCTGCCCAGTTTTTTTCGTCCTTACTTTTCAGGGAAGGGTGCAAATACTTTAATCCGTCCATATCCTTATTTTCCAGCGCCATTCGATAGCTTTCAACAACATTTCGCACGGATGTTTCCTGAGACTTTCGCATGTTTAAAGCGACGCGATAGCTTTCTTCAGCCAACTTAAACTTTGCAATGGCATCATCATATTTGCCGGTGTTCAACAACCCTTCGCCTTCACTCTGATATTTCGTTGCATCCTTATAAACAGCAACGAAACGATAGCTGCCGCCATCCATTGCACCACTTACCTGCTCCAGCTTCTGCTTTGCAGCAATAGCATCGTTTTTTCGTGGGTCATCTTTAGGCACATTCGATGGCGGTGGAGTCGTTGCCTTTGAGCGTGCGGCAATACGGTTTGCTTCAGATTCTGCAGCGTTATACAGGCGTAGAGCTGACCGAAAGTTACGAGCAGCTTCCGGAAATCTTTCTCTTCGATAGGCCGTTTTTCCGCGCTCCAGATTACCTTCGGCATTCTTAAAGTCCGTTAGCTTTCCACCACCAGCATCCAATGCCGCCGCGCGCGCCGCAGTCAGCTTTTGGCGAGCAACATCTGCCAACCGCATATCACGCGAATTCGTCTCATTGGCAGCAGGCGGTTTTGCAGCTGCTTTTAAAACCGGTTTTTCCTCAACAGCCTCATTGAGCGTAACATCCAGGGAACGCGTTTGCCCATCTCGAAGCTGGATCGTCAATTGCCGATTTTCATAACCCTCGAGCGCTAACTCGACATCATACTCACCAACAGGCACACCACCAAGCTGAAGCGGAGTTACCCCTTTCGATTCACCGTCGAGAAAGACTTCCGCTCCTTTCGGATGGGAGACCAGATCCAAATTACCTGCTCGGGCAGGGATAGCTTCAGCTGTTTCAGTTATCTCAGGACGAAGTCGAAAAGCCAGCTTCTCAGGCAGATCTGCTGTAGAACGAATAAGCGTGTCCAGAGGTTCATATCCTTCTTTCTTAAGCGAGATTGTTCCGACGACAGCCTTTGCGGGATAATCAAGCAGCGGCGTATTCCCAACAAATTTATCATCGAAATAGACTTCCGCAGAAGAAGGTGAGCTACTTAGCGAAACGGTTTCAACAGCACTTCCACCGCTATTGCTCCACCAAAGAAATCCCACTAATGCGACAAGCAGTGCACCGATTCCGGCAACCAGCGGCATTTTACTTCCAGCGGCAGGAGCCATTTCAGTTTTTGCGGATCGATCGCTGGACAAGAGTACCGTATCACGTGTATTGGCGCGCTCCAGGAGCTCGAATGCAAGAAAATCATCGAGCATTGCCTGCGCAGATTGGTAGCGTTCTTCCGGATCTTTACGCGTTGCTTTTAGAATAACTTTGGCCAGTGTTTCCGGCACATCTTTATTTAATTCAAGCGGGGATGGTAATTCTTTTTCGAGGATCTCTTTGTAAACCTGATAATCGTTCGTGCCCTTACCGATAGGCAGGTCGCCAGTAAGCATTTCATAAAATGTAATCCCGAGAGAATACAGATCACTACGGTTATCAAGATTGCGGTCGCCACGCACCTGCTCGGGCGACATGTAGCGTAATGTTCCGGCGGTCGTTTCACTAACGGTTGTATGCGCGCTGGATTGAATTTTAGCCAGACCAAAATCGGTAACCTTCACCTGATTGTTATCAGTAAGCATAATGTTACCGGGCTTGATATCTCGATGGACAACATTCTGGCCATGCGCATGAGAGATCGCCTCCAGCGACTGCTTAAAGATGGGAAGTGCTTTTTCCCAAGGAACGGGCTGTTTCAACAACATCATGTTCGCCAATGTTCTACCTTGAATAAGCTCCATGACAATAAAGCCGACATCACCTGTTTTACGAAAGGTGTAAACACGAACAATGTTTCTGTGATCTAATTGCGCCTGTGACTGTGCTTCCTTGTCGAAGCGTCTCATAAATTTATCGTCACGCGCCAGCACCGGATTCATCATTTTCAAAGCTACGTACTTACGCAAATTCTCGTCGAAAGCCTTGTAAACGATCCCCATACCACCTTTGCCAAGAACATCTACAATGCGGTATTCATCAAACTGTTTGTTTAGCATTTCTTCCATAACAACTTATTCCATCATTTCAAAAGCGTTATAAAGCATGATTAAGTATGAGTAAATATTCTCTCAAACCATTTGCAAAAAAACTGTATCTATATCAAAAAGTGGTGTAAAAAGTCGAAGATTGAGTCATCCCAACGTGCTACTCTAATCGGGTTCTTCTAGCCAGGTTTCTTCATTATCAGCCGGAGAGTTAGGTTCATCATTTTGAACCGAGCCGGGTTTACCCAGGGCCTGCAGCCGCCATTTTATTCGCGGACCAAGATGTCCCAAGGCAACTGAGCCACTGCTATTGAGCGAAATTTCTTCAATTCGTTCGCCGTCAACAAAGCTACCGTTCGTACTATCAAGATCACGCAGACCCCATCCTCGGCTGGTCTGATAAAACTCTAAATGCTCTCTACTAACAAGGCCGTTTTGAATAACAATATCGCAATTTTCTGCTCTCCCAATAATAACAGGATTGCTGAAAAACAGCTCATCTCGTTCCGCATCAGCGGAGTCAACGATCAAAGCAAGCAGCCACGCTGCCTGACTATTGTAGTGTTGGGGTTGTCCCATAAGAATGTTTGCAATACAGTTTAGCTGGCATCGATTTAACTCGATGAATTGTTAGTAAGTTACGACATTGACCAATGGATGCCAAATGCTATTGTTGTTATAAGTGAGTATAGAGAATAAGGGAATTTAAGGCATTGACGTGCTTCACAATGCCAATTACGAGCTTGCATGGCCTGTCAATTGCAGTTGGCAAGAAGAAATGATATCGGAATGATCAAATGCCAGGTCAGGCAATTTATTAAGAGGAAACCAACGGGCATCGTTGGCATCGTCAGCAGCCTTGGGGCGGATGTGAGCTCCTTCGGGTATCAGACAGCCATATACAATGCTGATCGTATGTCCGCGCGGATCGCGTCCCGGTTTACCTGCAGCCATTAACTGCTTGAGGGCAATACCGGTTAAACCGGTTTCTTCTTCAAGTTCACGCTCCGCAGCTTTCAGCAAGGCTTCATCTTTATCGACAAAACCTCCGGGGAGTGCCCAGCTTCCGGCAAAGGGATCGCGCTTGCGTTCAATCAGCAACAGGTTATAAATTCCTTTCTGCTTTTGAAGCAAAAAGACATCGACAGTAACCATCGGACGCGGATATTTGTAGGAGTAGGTCATATTATTTACTGATATCCGCAAAGATGAATAACGACTGTCTACGAACCCGAACATTGAACATCAGATTGGTTGCATCAGATTTCAACAGCGACTGCATCAAGCTTTCAAAACCTTCGAGATCCTTAACCCGCTGTCCGTTCACTTCGGTAATGATATACCCGACGGACAAACCGGCTAGCCCAACCGGAGACGCGCGGTCTACCTGATACACGTAAACGCCTTTTGTATCCAGAGGCAGGTGATAATTGTAAAGCACATCGCGCGTCAGTTCCCGCACTTCCAGGCCGATTTCAGAAAGCTGAACTTTTTCAGCCAGATCGATGGCTTTCGGAGCAGCGGTTAGTTTTATCGTTACTTTGCGAGGCTTTTTATTACGAAAGATCTTTAGTTCAACTTTACTGTCGACCTTTTGATTCGCAATTGTTTCCCGCAATTGGTCGAGTTCCTTTTCCTCTGTAATCTTAAGCGGCTCACCATTAAAAGCAATCAGAATATCTCCACTTTCAAGTCCGGCATTGGCTGCAGGAGAACTCGGAAAAACCCGATTAATGATCGCTCCCCCCTCAGATGGAACAGCCCAAAACTCTTTCAATTCCTTGCTAAGTGCCTGCATCGAGATGCCAAACCACGGCTTGCCCTTCTGCTTTGTCTGCTTAAGTGTCGGCGGCGCGGCTACAAGCGGGGCAATTTGCTCTCCCGGGGAAATTTCCAGCAAGGAGCGCGAGTAATCCTCAAACCCACCGTCCATCATATATCCATAGTTAGTATCGCTACGCAGAGTAACGCCGATCGCCTGACCGTTTTCGGATAACACAACACCTCCTGCAGAAAGAGAGCTCATTTCACTTTTGACAAGAAGTTTTCTACGCGGCGATTCCAGCACAGCATTGATAACCGCCGGGGTAAATACCGGCTGAAACTGATAATTTTCTCCCAATAGTTCCAGCATAAAAACAGGGCTGCCAACAGCAACATCTTTGCCTGACGCAAAAGTAATATGCGGAAGAGGTTCTTCCAGCTGATCTTCAATCTGCAGAAAAGCCATTTGAGTTTGATCATCTTTTCCTACGAACGAAGCGGCTAATTCTTTGCCATCGCTCAGGATAACTTTAAACTCTGTAGGCTCGCCGGAATAAAACGAACCGCCGGCACGAGACATGATGTCCAGGGAAAGTGGATAAACATCGCTATTGACCAGAATGAGACCATCTGCACTGACAACCAATCCGGTACGATTTTGCTTAATTTTTAGATATGAGCCAATCTGCGACTGCGAAGAGACATTTTTAAAAAATTGCACCTTGCAAATCATGGGACGATATTTCTTGAACACTTCTGATGAAGACTGTGCAAACAAGAAGCCCGAAAGAAAAATCGCTGCGAATATTATATGTCTGAAGATCATAGTTAACCTTTTATTTGCCAGGGATTGAAATTGGTTTTAATACGGCATACCAGGGATAAGCGCTACGCAACAGCTCGACAAAAAGCGGCTTTGCCTTATCTCCGGACTCTACAAAGGCAGCGTAAATGCGTTCAATATCATCGCTGTTATTAATCGTTTCGCCATTGATGCTACGGATGACGTCACCATGTCGCAAGTTAGCCTCGTCGGCCACGCTTCCCGGTTTAACGCTGGTGATAAAAACACCCTTAAAATCTTCCATCAGCTGCATGTAGTAAACATTCCAAGAGAGGTCCTTTATCACTACGCCCCACTCTTCAGCCTGAAATTCAGGTTCATCTTTTAACGGTTCTTCCAGTGTAGTAATGCTAAGCGTTTTGAAGCTTTGATTCCGCCAGATCGAAAACTTTACGGGCTTATTAATTGGCAAGCTGGAAATAATTTTTCGAATCTGCGGCATACCCTCTTCAAACTCCGCGTGAACAGCCTCATCACCTATCTTTTGAACAACGTCTCCCGAGCGCAGACCTGCTTTGGCGGCCGGCGAGTTCGGATCGACATGTGATACGAGAACGCCACGAAAGTCGGGCTTCTCCATGTATTCTTTTAATCCCTTAATTTCCTGAAAATCCGCGCCAATCCAACTTCGGGTCACGCTACTGCCTTTAATAATTTCATCGGCTACTTCACGTGCAAGGTCGATAGGGATTGCAAATCCAAGGTTTTCCGCCATAAAAACAGCACGTGCATTTATTCCAACCACATCGCCGTCAAGGTTAATAAGCGGCCCACCGCTATTACCGGGGTTAATAGCTGCATCGGTTTGAATCCATAGGTTATATGGGGAAATCATTGAACCGGTGTCTGGAAAGTAGCGATCAATTGAACTTACCACGCCCATCGAGACCGAACGAGAAAGTCCGAGTGGACTTCCAAGCGCTAATACAATCTGCCCAACTTCAAGTCCGGTAGATTGCCCAAGAGGTGCAGGATAGATCATTTTGTCCTTCAGCTCGGAGAGATTGAGTTTTAAAACAGCAATATCGGTAGAAGGATCGCTGCCTACAACCGTGGCGGTAATACGCTCTTTATTTGCGAGCGTGCACCAGACTTTCTCTGCATTTCCGGCAACATGATGATTTGTCATCACATGGCCATCTTTCGAGAAAATCACGCCACTTCCCGTACTTAACTGACTCTGTTTCTCGCCACGAGTATACACTTGTTTAATCGGCTCGACATGAACAAGTGCCGGCAGCACCCGATCGCGAGCATGAAAAACCTGTTTTTGAAATTCACCTGCTACATTCTGAGCATTTGCGAATTGCAGAAACAAAAAAAGAAGACAAAATAGACGCATTCCTACCTCATTATTTGCGTGTGCTTCACTATTACTCCCAAGTGCACAGGTCTAAAACCCGGCAATCGAAAAATATACACCCGGCAAGAAGGCATAGCAAATCGTTTTATGTAGAGACTTCGATAATTTGGTTTGGTAGGGAACTATTTTTACTTATTTTATACACCTTATCAAAAAAGCCGGTGTCGGTAGCCGTTCATTGACCCGGTAAAACTTTCTTTAGGAGAAAAAGTATGTCTTTTGAAAATCCGGATGCACGCGCCATTTTAAGCAAAGGCAGAGAGAAGTCTGTCCTAAATCGTCACCCGTGGATTTTTTCGCGTGGCATTGACGCGGTGGAAGGCGACCCTGAAGCGGGATCGATCATTTCTGTCTACTCGAAGCGAAATGATTTTCTGGGAAAGGCATTCTTTAATCCCAATTCTCAAATTCGTCTGCGAATGTTATCGTTCAACACTTCTGTCATCGATCTTGAATACTTAAAAAATACTCTGGTTCAGGCGAACAGCTTTCGCCAGAAAAATTTACCTGCCAATACCAATGCCTATAGGGTTGTTAATTCCGAAAACGACTTGCTTCCAGGCTTAATCATAGATCGCTACAATGACGTATTGGTAATTCAGTGTAATACGCTTGGAATCAGTCTACTAAAACCTCATATCGTGGAAATCCTTGAAGAGATGTTCTCACCTGCAGTCATTCTGGAACGCAGCGATTCAACTCAGGGAGCTCGTGAAGGCATGCAGCCAACACGATCTACGCTCGTTGGCAATATTCCTGAGCAGCTGATGATTCAGGAAAATGGTATTGCCTTCGAAATAGATCCGGTAGAAGGCCAAAAAACCGGTTTTTTCCTGGATCAGCGCGACAATCGCCAACGCCTGGCCAACTTTTGCAATGATAAAAACAATGTTCTCAATTGCTTTGCATTTACCGGCGGTTTCAATGTTTACGCCGCTCTGAAGGGCGCGACAACAACATCCGTCGAGCTAAGTAAACCGGCGGTGGAAATGAACAAACGCAACATGATTCATAACAAGATTGATCCCAAAAAGCATACGTTTATTTGCGACAACGTTTTCGAGTATCTGCGCAAGGCTGAAAAGAATACATTCGATCGGATTGTGTTGGATCCACCGGCATTTGCCAAACAGCGCAAACAGGTGCAAAAAGCGGCGCGTGGCTACAAAGACATCAATCGCCTCGCCATCGAGCAGATTAAACCGGGTGGAATCTTGCTTACCTGCTCGTGTTCTGCGGCAGTGGATGCAGATCTATTTCAGAAGATAGTTTATTCTGCTGCTCAGGAAGCAAATCGTGCAGTGCAGATTATCGGCAGGCCAACACAGCCGCTCGATCATCCAACCAGTATTTTCTTTCCGGAAGGCGAGTATTTGAAGACGCTTATTTTGCGGGTGGAAGACTAGAGGCATTCTCAACAATATATTTTGCCGCAGCTAATACATCTGCTAAAACATGATCTGGCTGCGGCAGAGTTTTGTCGGCAGCAGCCTTGACAGCTTGCAACTTCCCCTCCCCCGTATTAACCAGCACAGTGGTCATTTTCAAACGCAGCCCCGCTTCAACGTCACTCAGCTTATCGCCGATCATATAGCAACGAGACAAATCCAGATCAAAGTCTTTGGCGGCCTGCAGGAGCATGCCTCCGCCGGGCTTTCGGCAATCGCATTCTTTGCGATATGGTGCCTCCCCTGCTGTTGGGTGATGCGGACAATAATACCAACCATCAATCCTTGCACAGCCTTCTTCAAACCACCTCGTAATACCGGCGTTAATTTCCAGCACACGTTCTTCAGAGAAATATCCGCGGGCGACTCCGCTTTGGTTTGTCACAACAATCGCAAGTATTCCGGCCTCGTTTAGCAAACGCACTGCTTCTATCGCTCCAGGTAACAATTCAATATCATCGAGGCTTGCCGGATAACTGGTATCGATATTCAGCGTACCGTCTCGGTCGAGAAAGACGGCGATCTTAGTTGGGGTCGTATTGTTTTTCATGGTTGGCAATGTAGTGGAGGAGAAATCGGGTTCAAAGTTCAAAGTTTTCCGCCTCGCGAAAAAGGCTGAAGCTAAATAGCGAGCTGGATTATTAAACTTTTCGAGCAAACACGATTAGTTTGCTCGAAAAGTTTTCGGCTCCACAAGTAGTACCTCGTTGTATCTCGAAAGTATAATGAATCTTCCATCGAGAGTAACCATAAGGCTCTTAGGATTAATTTGCGTCGCTGTTTGATCCGTTTTGATGCTTTCATCGAAGTTTATTACACCTATTTCATGTAAAAAAACATCTAAATAGTAAGCGGAGTTGTCCTCATTTGGCCTGTAACTAAAATCGAAATGCCGGGTTCTTAGCTGCATATTTGCGAGAATCGTTCCCTGTGAGCTCATTAAAGTTACACCTGTGTTACCATAAATCATAAACCGGTCTGCTTTTCTATTGCCGATAGCTGCGTGCCAAACACCAGTTGGCGCTGAATAGGTTGTAAAGGTATCTGTTACATAGTCGTAAACTTCAACAGGTGAATTATCTCCGCTTAAGAAAAGATTCTTATCGTAGTTGAAGGGCCGAGCAAAAAAATTGTCATGCGTCTCTGGTGCAAACTTCGGGTGTATATAAAGTGAATCTTCATCGCTTCCCACAATTACCTGAACTGAAAAGGGACCTGAAGATCCTATAGGCTTTGCTGTTGCAATGCCTGTCCCGTTTAATGTAAATGCTAAAGATAAAGGATCATCCGCAGAACGATCCGGAGTATCGGTTTCTAATAAAGAGAACTCTCTGATTTCAATGCCCAATTCAGTGTCAAATACAAGGATCTTACTCTCATTGTAATTATAAATATATATTCTTTTATTCTGAGGATTCCAGGCAAGCTCACCGCTTAATGACAATTGGAAAGATTGCTCAAATTCGAGGGTTAACAGGTCATACTTGTAAAGCGTTTTGGTATTCTGCTCTTGAACATAAAGATAACGTTGATTCGAATCTAATAGAGGTTTGGAGATACCGTCGGGAAATGATAGTCTCTCAAAATAGGTATTAATTGTGATAGTTGTATCCGTCATGTTCAGTGCGGAATCCGTAACTGTAAAATTTAAAGGGAAATAGTCTCCGACGCTGAAAAATGGGTAAACAAATTCTATAGATCGAAAATCGCTACTCATAATTGTAGATACACTTCCTCCTATACCGTCTCGGACAATACGTGAATACTTATGAGTAACAGGGCTATCAAAGTTTACAATAATCGGAGTATTGATGCGATATGAACGTCCATCCGGCGGCAGTGATGTGCTATCGATTTTGGGTGGAATATTGTCATGAATTATTGTTTGAAACGTACTATCGCTAATTCGATCGTATTCGTCAACAGCATAAAGAATCAGATCGTTTCTTTGATTCCTATTTAATGGGATGGTTAGTTGGAAATACCCACTGGTTAATTCTCTCTCCATTCTGCTTATTCCGCCTTCACAGATAACTTTCTGGTATCCTTCGATATTCCCGATAATGAGGAGCGAGTCGGTATTGATATATCGTTCAAAAGATGTTCCACGTAAACTGTAGCGGAGGTTATCTTCTGATTGTGCCCGGGGGTCTTCCGAAGCAAGAGAATAAGTTGTTAAATCCGAACAGCTACACAAAGCAATTAATATCAGAAAACATGAGAGTCGTTTCATATCAAGTATGTGCCTTATTTGGTCGGAGAATGTTTTTATGAACTCTATAATGCGAATCATGAGTTGAAAAGCATGACCCGGATTACCTTCAGAAAAATGAAACCTTTCCCCTCGGCTTCGCTCGGGGAACGCAATGGCCCGCTCCCTGAGCGGATCCGAAGGGCTGGGCGCGGCAAAAGTAATCGAAAATACTCTCAACATGTGATTCGCATTCTATAATATAATAAGGCTAAAACAGAAAATTGCGATGACTATATTTTCGATTTGAAGTTAAGCCTAATTCTTGCAGCAATATCATGTATTGTCGATCCTGAGACTCTTCGAGATCGCCTGCGATAATTATCAACCTTTAGTATAACTTATAAAGACAAGCTGCTTTTTTGAAAAAAGTTATCATTCCTTATAACTGAGGCAAAACGGTGAATGAAAAATAAAATTCAAAAAAGTACGTTCAAACTATAAGAAAGAGTAAGGATCAGATATCGGTTCAAATTAAAAATAGTTGAACTTGCCTCTCTATGTGTATAAATTCAAGGCACTATACACACAGAGGAGCTAATGAGGACAAATATTGTGATTAATGATGAGCTTATGAATGAAGCCCTGGAGCTTAGTGGTTTACCAACTAAAAAAGCTGTTGTTGAGGCAGGCCTTAAGCTACTTATTCAACTGAAAAAGCAAAACAGTATTCGTTCACTGCGTGGCAAGCTGGAATGGAGCGGAGATCTAAACGACTTGCGAGAAGATGAATGATTCTTGTCGATTCATCTGTCTGGATAGACTACTTCAATGGAAAAGAATCCTGGCAAACCGATTACCTTGACAACTCATTAGGGGGCAAAATCATCAGCATTGGTGATCTCATGCTTGCAGAGGTCTTGCAAGGTTTTGCAAATGACAAGCACTACACACAAGCTCGAGAGGCATTACTTATTATTCCATGTTTGCCTATATGTAGCAAGGCAGTTGCTCTTAAGAGTGCAAATAACTATCGTATTTTGCGAACAAATGGCATAACCGTTCGGAAAACAATTGATATGTTGATTGCAACATTCTGTATTGAGCAAGAGCTATCACTCTTACATGCAGACAAAGACTTTGACTACATTGGCTCTTTCCTTCCATTACAAATCATAAAAGCGATTTAACGCCCTTCTGCCCCGTTTGGGTCATATTGCATGACCAATTAATCTTATTTTTCGCCAAATATTCCCCGTTTAGGGAATTTCCAAGCGACCATTCTTTATATATCTTTATTCCAGAGACTGTGATTCAGCTGGAACCTCAAGACACTCCTGAAATGTCTTGAGAGTATGAAGCGCGCAGGGAGCGGCAACTGAAATAAAGGCTCATATCTCCCATACCATATGATAATTTTTCTTCAGTTGCTGCCCTGCCTCTTCATGCAAATCATCAACAACCATTAGGAGACGACGCATATAGGCAATAGCTACCGTTAAATTTGAGTTTCATTAAATCATTACCCCAATCAAAAAAACACTCAAAGGAGGCGGATATGCCAAGCGTGCGTACTTCAGTTTTTGCACTCACCTTTTTATTATCCTTTCTTCTGCTTTCTTCGGGACTTATGGCACAGGTTGGCTACCAATTTGGCCAGAATAAAGTCCACTATAAAGATTTCGACTGGAAAGTTTTCAGAACTGAACATTTTGATGTCCACTACTATCCGGAAGAAGAACAAGCAGCCTACGACGCGGCTCGAATGGCCGAGCGTGGATACGATTATCTCAGCGAAGTACTCGAACACGACATAAAGAAGCGTATTCCGCTTATTCTCTATGCTTCGCTAAACGATTTTCAACAAACCAATGTAATTAGCGGCTTTATCGGCGAAGGGACTCGTGGTGTTACCGAGAGTCTGAAAAACCGCGTGGTCTTGCCGATAACCGGATCTTACCGCGAATTCAATCACGTATTAGTACACGAACTGGTTCACGCATTCCAATTCGATATCATGGCACTGAAGCTCACCAGTACTCGCAGTAATGTCCCGCTATGGGTTGTTGAAGGTATGGCAGAATACCTCTCTAATAACATGGATAACATTACCCGGATGTGGGTGCGCGATGGTCTGGAGCGCGATAAGCTTTTAACCGTTAAGCAGCTCAACGGAACCTTCGACATCCGCGTATATCGCCTGGGACAATCCTTCTGGCACTACATCGGCGAGACGTACGGCAAGGAGAAAGTTGGTGCAATCTTCAAATCGGCAATTCATCAGGGTGGCTTCGACCAGGCGCTAAAGAAGCACATTAGTAAGAATGAAAAAGAGGTGACCAAGGACTGGCACGCATATGCGAAGGCTAATGCACTCCCGGGCGACAGTACGCTGCAGTCGCCTTCAGATATTGCTCAACAGATAACTCGGCAACGCAGCTTCTATCACCGAATGAATGTGGTTCCGTCTATTAGCCCGGACGGAGAGCACGTTGCTTATATCGCAAATCAAAACCTTAAAGAGGAGATTTATCTTCTCAGTGAGGATAACAACGCGTCATTTGTCGATCAGCGGCTGATCAAGGGCGGAGACAGCAAAAGTTTTGAAGCACTCCGCTACTTTGATACTGCTATTGGCTGGGCCCGGGATGGAAAAAAGATTGCCTTTGTTTCCAAGTCAGGCCAGGATGACGCGATATATATCATGGATCCGCATAGCCGTAAGGTGTTACAGCGCTTTATTTTTGATGAGCTGAACGGCTTGCAGTCCCCCACTTTCTCTCCCGAGGGTAATCGTATCGCATTTGTTGGAATCCGCGGAGGCATATCAAATCTGTATCTGCTCGATCTGGACAGTGGTGCGTTGGATCAGCGAACAGACGATCGCTATGCAGTATTGCATCCACAGTGGTCGCCAGACGGCGGTAGTATTGCTTTTACAACTGACCGCGGACCGGATGCCAACGAGGCAGAGCTGATCTTCAGTGATTACGATATCGCCCGGTATCACCTGTCGACCGGAAATGTAGAGCTTCTTACAGATTTACAGGGAAGCGTTACCAATCCACAGCTATCACCCGACGGAGAGACGGTGGCCTTTGTTTCCGACCACCAGGGAATTGCCAATATTTATCGCATGAACATTGGCTCTCGTGAGTTGCAACGACTGACCAGCTTCAAGAACGGTATTTCCGGCATAACCAATACCACACCCAGCTTTAGCTGGTCTGCAAATGGTGAGCGTATGGTATTCTCCGCTTTCTATGACAATGCCTGGCATTTGTTTCGCCTGAATGCTAAGCAAATAGAGGAACTGGCTGCGGAAACGCCTTCTGTTACGCTGGACCCGGTTTCCGAAATTACCAAAGCCGCTATGGCAAATAAAGAACCTCGCCCCATTAAAGAAATGGTGAGCACGAGTGACAGTATGCTCGCAATAAACAACGAGGATTCAACGCTTGGTGAGGCCGAAGTTATAGCGAGTTCAGAGTCCGACTGGATTCCCGAGCTTGCCGATCAGAATGACATTTATCGCAGCTACGAGCTGGAAGAGCCTGATTCAGTAGAATCAACAAACTACAGAAAACGCTTTAAGCTGGATGCGGTTGGCGTTGGTGGATCAGTCGGTGGTTTTTTCGGCTCGGTAGGCGCTGCGCAGTTTCTCTTCAGCGACATGCTGGGAGACCACAGCGTCATTCTGTCTACAGAGGTCAGCTTTAGTGATTTCAGCAGTTCAGATTTTGGACTCACTTATTTCAACCAGGCAAATCGCATTAGTTGGGGCGTGCAGGCGTTTCAAACGAGTAATATTTTCTCTGTTTTCAGAACAGGAATTAATAGCCTTGGCTATCTGCGCAATACCTATCGCGGCGTTAATGCGGTTGCAGCTTATCCGTTCAGCAAATTTAGCAGGCTGGAAGTTTCCGGAGGCTTTACCTGGGTCGATCAGAATTTGGTTCAGGACAATTTCAGCAACCGCGGTATTGATCGCGATGTGGAAACGCTGAACAGCTTTACTTATGGCCAGGTGGGAACAGCGCTGGTCTTCGACAATACGCTATATGGTCCGGTGGGGCCAACAGGAGGGTCACGCAGTCGCTTCTCGGTTGAGACGACAACCAGCGATTTTCAGTTCACCAATCTACAGGCGGACTATCGCAAATACTTCCAGCTTCCCGGACGCTCGGTATTAGCCTATCGCGCAACGGCAGCCGCAAGCCTCGGAGAAGACGAACGCATTTTCGGATTGGGCGGACCTTACACCTATCGTGGGGCAGATTTTAACGAGATTCTCGGAAGCAAGTTTGTCTTGAGCAATCTGGAATATCGCTTCCCATTATTTGGATTTCTTACACCGAGGCTCGATTTAATAAGCGGAGCCGCCTTTTTTGACGCTGCCGGTGCCTGGGGAATAGATGCTCCGGGTTTAATCAGCGAAACATTTCAGCCATTTACAGCAGATGGTGGATTTAGACTTAACGATTTGAATGCAGCTTATGGAGTGGGAGCCAGGGTAAGCCTGGGATATTTTTATCTCGGGTATGATGTTGCCTGGCCAACGGATTTGAAAGATATCTCTGCGCCGGTATCACAGTTCTCACTCGGCACATTTTTCTAAACGCATTCTCTCACAATACCCCCTCATACCTCCAAAGAGCGGGCGGGCCAAATGGCCCGTCCGTTCTTATATTATTTCACTACTTACTTCTCTTCACCCGGCAACATTCCCATCTTGCGTTTTAGCGCTTCAAGAGAATCTGCAGCAGTGGCTGAACCACCACTTTCGAGTGCAGCATCAATTTCCTCGTCTACCGTAGCGCCGGCATCCTGCAGCTCACCGTAGGCTTCGGCAAGAGATTCTTCTTCGGTAACCTTGTCCTTCATTTTTTCCAGCATTGCAATCGTGCTGGTTGCATCGACCTGTGCCATCTGTTTGTTGATCTTTTTCATCGAGTGGGCAGTGCGGGCACGAGCCTTTAGTGTGGTTAGCTCATTTTCATATTTACCAACAGCCGACTTCAGCTTATTAACCTTGGCCTGGAGCTTGTCTGCCATTGCCTGCTGACTCTTGTGATTGGTGAGCATTTCAGTAGCGCGTTTGGCTGCGATTTCCTTGCGGGAAAGTGCTTCGGTTGCCAGGCGATCGGCTTCAGCTGCATCAAGGTCGCCATCTTGACCGCGCTTTAGAAGCGCCACTGCCTTGCGCTCATAGTCTTTTGCCAGACTCTTGGCATCATTACCATCTTTACTCATGCGAATAGAAATGGCTTTTACTTCAGCCAAGCTTTTCATGGCGCCATTCAGATCTTTTTTCAGATCGCGAATACCCTGCTCCGTCATGCGAATCGGATCTTCCAGCTTGTCTATAACCGAATGTGTTTCGGACTGAAACAGTCTAAATATTCTTGCGAAAATTCCCATATGTCTATCCTTTCAACGTTGTCATTTTCAAAAATCGTTTAGAATTGATCATTTAATATTGAAAAATAGTCAATTGCTAAGCGTATGTAAGTAATTCACTGCCGTATTCGGCCAGACCAAGCGATAGTGCCTGAATTGAAGCTTCCAGTTCATTCGGATCCAGGTTTTCAATTTGCAGCGTATCGCGAAAAAGGACTTTATCTCCGGCTTCGTTCAGGACAAATGCACCATGAACCAGCGTGCGATTCATCTGCAGCAAACGCTTATACAAATCGCCGGGATTTGACGGCACGTTCAAGATAAACTGCTCGATGACCACGATCGGGTCTTCGCAATCGACGACCATATTCTGGATACCATTTTCAACGTCATCGACAACCACGATGTGATCAGCAGATTCTTCGTTGACGATCTTCATATCCAGATCCATTAACAAATACTTCACCATTTCAAATTTGTCGGACATACATCATTCTCCTTTTTACCATTAAACTGTATTTATTAGGACGCTTATTTTATTCGTTCGCTGTGTTCACTGCTTGGACGCTCACTACGTTCGCTTGTGGGTCGCACCTGCGGTGCTGGTAGAACGTTCCGCTGCGCTTCACTTGTAGTTGTAGGTCGCTCACTATGTTCGCTTTTAGTTCTTACCTCCTACAAGCCCGACAAAGGAGGGCCCCTATTTCCTACTAGTCCCGGCGTGCCGGGACGACCTACCCACTACCAGTGCAGGCCCAAGGCCAAGCGATCTAGCCTTTAAGATGCTTCTTCAATATATCATGTGCTTCATTCAGACCCTGCAGCAATTCCGTGGCAATACGCTGTTTTTCTTCATTGCCGGAGTGCATATCCGGATGATACTGCCGAACCATTTTTTTCCACGCTTTGTGTACCGTTTCGTAATCTGCTCCGTACGGTAACTCAAGATTCGCATAGCAGCGCGCCAAATCCGGGTCTTCATTCGAATACGTTTCGGATTGACCTCTACTACTCTTGCTCTGGCGGTACGAGTTATCATTCGGTTGGCGATACTGCTCGCTACCTGGGCGAAACGTGTCCAGCTTTTCCTGAACAACCGAACGGACAATGTTAAATAATCGCTCTACAATTGACATTAATAGAAGTTCCACGCACCGTTTTTATAATAATGATATACTGACAAATCCAGCTCATCAGCAACTTTTATTTCATCTAACCTGTCCAATGTTCCTTTGCCAAAGCGCAACATGCCAACCACAGCATCCTTATTTAGATAGCGCGTATTTATCTGCGAATAATCTGCCTGTTCAATTCGCTGCTGCAAGGCAACATGATTTTGCTCTGGCGTTTTCATGCCCAAAACCCATCCCCATTCACCGAGGGTGGGAATATGCGTATGATAAGCAACTGCCGAATACTCGGCGGCTCGCATCGTTTTTAATATCGACAAAAATGCATCGCTGGAAAAAAACGGACTGGTCGCCTGAGTTACAACTACGCTTCCCGGTGACATGCAGCGACGCACCTGCTGATAAAACTCACGGGTATAAAGCCGAGCCAGACTAACCGTCTTGGGATCGGGCAGATCAATGATGACCACATCAAATATCATATCGGTTTCACGCAAAAAGATGTAGGCATCCATATTGCGAATTTCAACTCGCGGATCTTTCAATGATTCCTTATTCAGTTCCAAAAACTTCTCGTTCTCCAGTCCAAGCCTTGTTACCGCGGGATCCAGGTCGACCAAAACGATTTCTTCGACTTCCGGATATTTAAGAATTTCCCGCACGGCCATGCCATCTCCACCGCCAAGAACCAGAATGCGCTTGCGCGCAGCGCTTGCTACCATTGCCGGGTGAACCAGTGGCTCGTGATAACGCTCTTCGTCATAACTGCTAAACTGCTGGTTACCGTTCAAATACAGCCAGATATCATCATTATGTTTTGTAATAACAATTCGCTGATACGGCGTCTGCTGTTGAAAGATCACCTGATCGACATATTTTTTCTGCTCGCCATACATGATTATCGGCTCTGAACCAATTCCCAATGCAAGCAGCGAGATTGGAACGAGAATAAACGCGTACAATAGTTTGCGACCATAGCGCAACGCTGAGCGATTTTGGAAGAACAATACCGCTGCTACAATAAAATTCACACCGCCCAGAATGATTGGCGTATAAGTCAGTCCAAGATATGGCAGTGCAACAAAGGCGAATATCAGGCCGCCAAGAAGCGCACCGTAATAGTCTTTTTCCATCACCGAGCTGATGTTGATGTGCAGATCTTCAAAGACATCGTTCAACCGCGTGGCAATAGGAATTTCGAGTCCGATCAGGGTACCAATAGAAAACGAAATCGCATAAATATACAGGCCAACCCATTCTACATTCGCGGAAACAAGGTAGGTGCTGGTTGCACTGACCGCACAAAGCACCGAAAGTATCAGCTCAATAATAATAAATGTATCGAGTAAGTTGCGATGTATGTGTTTACTTATACGACTGCCAACGCCCATTGCAAACAACATAATCGAGACCGTCATTGTCCACTGCACAACCGAATTGCCGAGCATATAACTGGCAAGCGTTGCCATAACATATTCTGCCACAATTCCGGCAAGACCGGTGGCAAAGATACAGGCCTTCAGCGTTAGGTTGCCATTAAAACGACCAGCAGATGTTGTCGCAGTCTGATTACTCACTACACAACCCATCCCACCAGAAATGAAGCGCCGATATACGAGCAGGCTTCCATTGCTCCGGCAGCAACATTCGGAACTTTTTGATTCACCAGTTCATCGGTAAGCTGCTCACCCGGCAGCAACAGCTTATCTGCAAGTAGGCGTAAAACCGGCAGCATCAGCAAACCAAAAGTAACGAAGCCCACATAAACAACGCCATTGTCGTACCAAGAGATAAAGTCGCCCTGTGAACCTATGCGAATAACATTGCCAATAGCGATAAGCATTCCCGCATAGGCGACGCCAACGGCGGCATTGTCGCGCTCAAGCTCGTAGTTCAAATCGAAGGGTAATGTATTATTGTAAATGATGCTGGCAACAACCAACGTCACCTGTCCAATTACCCAAAAGGCGGCAGCGGTAAATATAGTTCCTTCACCGGACATCGCACCAAAAATAACAAGTCCGACAGCAACATGATTCGCGGCTTCGACAACCCCGATGCCGGCATTGCGATCGACTATCAGCTCTTTGACATTGTCAAATTTGTGAAAAATTATCTTGTCGTTAATAACAATTGAAATATTTAGCAGGATGATCGACATAATTCCGTAGAGGAAGATATCGATGAGATCGTTAACAAGTCCGGCAGACTCGCCCTGTAATACCCCGCCAAGCGCAATGACCATACCGAAGTAGTAGCCAAACAACGCCAATCCGAGAGCAAAATTGTCTTTTTTTACCAGCTCTTCCTGCAGATCGAAACTGGTATTCAGCTTATCGTAAATAATTTTTCCGAGGAAAAAGAGGAAGAACACTGCGATTAGATAAACAGTGGCTGTTAAAACTTCATCAAATGTCATGGCAGTCTCCGAATCATTCTTTCAATTCTTTTGCTATTTACCAAAACCACCACTGCTTCTGCTGCGCGTGCGGCTCATATTTGTTCTGCGGGTTCGTTTCTGCACTTTATTGCGGAACGATTCTTTAGAAGAACTTTGGCGCATCTGTCTGCGTTGGAAAAAGTCCGGATTACTTTTCTTTGTGTAGCTACCGCTGGTGCCGTATTCATTTTTCTTACCGTAGTAGGTTCTTCCACTTCGGCGATGGTCGCGATAAGTGGTCCAGTCCCCACGATCAATTCGTCCACGGTTTCCCATGCGGAACAAATCTCCCAATATCCTCGAGGTACCGTACCACACCCAGAACGAGCTACCACCACCGGGTTGGCTTTCCCAACGTCCATAGCGTTCATCACCAACATAGTCGTATCCAGGCGGTTGTTCAACAGTACTTTCTTCACCGTCTTTCTTGGTAACCAGCGCCATTCCCAGACTTTTTTCATACTTTCGATAATCGCTTTCTGAAACGCGCTTCCAAGGGATATTTATTGAAGAAAAGATCGGCGTCCCATCAGAGTTATTTTCACCCGAAGCGTATACGACCCGGTACTTATGATAATAATCTGTAGAAAAGTTGCCTTCTTCGTTCATGTCCTCCAGAATAATGGTGTATTCCGGGTAACTTGTCATTTGGCTTTTCAGGCTCTCTAGGGTTGATCCGCGAACGGCGCTTCCACCGGTTCCGCAATCGCAGGCGCGCAGGAAAAAAATCAAGCCGGCAAATAAGGCAAACATTTTAAGGTGAGACGGTGCTCCGGAGCGACGCGTTTTTTTACGTGGTCTTGGAGGTTCTGGTCGGCCGGCGCCGACTTTTACTTTCCCAGGCCTTCCTCTCCCCCCGGTAGTATATTGGTGAACTGATATTCCTTCACGTAGAAACCTTTTGACGCTTCGAAACGTTCTTCGCCCCACTGCTCGATTTCCACATACTTATCGTCACCGCTATCGATGAAGCACCAGTAAACCAGCCCCACTTTCTCGAAATTACCGTTTTCGATAAAGTGCACCGGGCCGGATTCATCCAGATAATAGGTTTCACCACCGACAGTGATCTCTTTTTGCGGGTCATCTGTACGTTTGATACTGGAAGCCACATCCTCCTGAATATCAGAGAGCGGAATCTTCGTACAGATACTCCACCAAACGTCATCGTCTTCTTCCCGGATCAGATAAACCTTTTCACGTCCGGATGTCAATTCCCACTCATCGGAAACCGTGCCTTCACCATAATCATAACGGTTATAGGCCGTTACTTCCCAGGTCTTAAGGTCATAATCCAGATAGTAGCCCACTTTTAACGCATCGAGCGATAGGTCTGAAAGTGGATCAAAATTATCTTCTTCGTCTTTGCTTTTGAAGATATCGAACAATCCCATAAAACTGCTTCTCCTAATGGGTAGATTGGTTGAATTTATCCCGGCGAAATTTAGGCAGCCGGAGATCAATTACCAAATGATGAATCGAATTCTGCTTACTGATCAATTTTTCGCTGAATAGCTTGTTTTAACATCCAGTCATCGTAGCCTCTTGGTGCTTTGCCATCACGGGCAAAACGATAGAGGGCCGTCTGAAAGATCATAACGAGTGCGGACTGTATCTGACTTAGCACAAAAAGATAGAGAACACCGAGCCCTAGCATAAAGTAGCCGACCAGGCTTGAGCCCATAGCCGAACCGGCGGCAATCCCAAGTATTGCCGGAATTGCAAATATAAAGAAGATAATCCCGTAGCTAAATCCGCTTATCAGCTGCTCCCCCCAGGTACGGCGTAACAATCCAGCGGAGCGTTTAAGCGATTCTATCGGACCAAGGTTTTCAGCAACCATAATCGGCACAACGAAATAACTGGCCATTGTCCATGCAACGCCTACAAAGCTCAGGAGAATTTTTCCCAGCCAACCAACGCGTTCCTCCAGCATACGGATAAGAAAGCCCACAGTTGCAGCAACCAACGACCAGCCTAAAATCAAATGTACTTTTGAAAACGCAACATTGAGGCCGTCCATAAATTTTGGATCACCGCCGCTCATGCGAATTTGCACGGTAGCCACAATTGCTGAATTAAAAAAGTTTATGACAAAGTAATTAACCACATAGAAAAAGAAGATCAGTGAGTATAGAAAAAAGTCGCCATTATTTTCCGGGGACACGAGATCCAGCTGCCCGGAATAGAAGACGGGAATTAAAAATGATGCCGTAACAGCGACGCAGCTCAAAATAGAGATAAACGAGTATACCATTATCTCGCCATCTTCTTTCAGTAATTCCCAAGAGGCCATCATCATTGCCCAGGTATTTTGTAACTTATTTAACATACACAAGCTCCTTTTGTTAGCAGCAATCCGTTGTTATAAAAATGCTATTATATGTAATGTCGTCATTGGTTGGCAAATAAAAGAACTGGTCACCCCCACGTTTCCCCTCGCTCCATGTGGGGGCGCCGTTCCCAGTAGATTTTCCCCCGAAAACCTACCCTCGTGTTCCCGCCGCGTCCGAGCGGCGGTTTATCCATCACTACCTGGCTTCCCCTTGGCCCACGCAGCAATGAAATTTTATGTTCAGATCAAAATAAGCATTTTCATTCCTCTTACGGCGATGCCGTCCCACTTCCCTGTGGGTCTTCCCAACAAGGTCATCGCCTCCTCCCCGGGGGCACACCTCCCAGAATGACACCGGTTCTCCTACCATTCGTAGCGTATGGGTCACGCTACACCTTCCTCCCGTCTCTTTTTCATCACCATCATTGTGATTTTACCCACCACAATCATTGCGGTGCTACTCCGCCGGGTGACATGTATAAATGTGTCTCTCCATTTATACGTCCTCCCCTGTCTCCTCACATGGGCCGCCGCCCATTGTCTCAAGAGCATCCTCACAATGCTCTATTTTTTCAACTTTTTCTTCAACTTTTCAAGTTCATCTTCAATGGCCTTGTCTTTGGCCAATTTGCGCAGGTCGATATCACTGCTCTGCATATCCATCATTTCCTGCGCTGCTTCTGCCTCGGCTTCAAGCTGCATAATGTCTTGCTCATAAGACTCTATCTGATCGCCGCCGTGAGTATTGATATCGCTAATTGAACCGGTAAGTGCATTAAAGGCATCTCTGCTCTTTTGCAGGGCGTGCTGTGTGCGCAATTGCGCTTCAGCAGAACGTTTGCGACGAATCAGTTCTTCCTTCTTGCGGCGTGCAATTTGCACCTGATCTTCCAGCTTAAAGAGATCGCCCTTTAGCTGACTTGCTAATAGTTCGGCACTTTTATGATCATTTTTAAGCGTATCGATTGCTTCCTCACGTTCAAAGCGTTTTGCCAAGATTTCTCGTGCAACATCTTCCTTACCAGATGCTAATGCCGCGCCTGCTTTCTCCTCGAGATCGTTACTTAAGTCTTCCGCTGCGTGCAGTTGCTTTTCGAGCTGTTTCTGCTGTCCGATAGCCTTAACCGTTTCGCGACGCAGCTCAATAATGCTTTCTTCCATATCACGGATAATTTGTTTAACCATAACTTCCGGATCTTCTGCTTTATCTAACACGTGATTTATATTGGCGCTTAGTAATTTCGAGATGCGTTGAAAAATATTCATGTGTTCCTCCCACCGACGTCTTGTCGGACTTGATTAGTTTGCTTCGTGGGTAATATGTTTTATTGCAAGCGCAGGATGATAAGCGACTAATAGCAGGCTTTCCTGATTTTTTCTGCCCGATCGTGCCAGTGTCTTCTGATGGATTGTAAGATCCTTTGCATGTCGCAGAATCACAATTTGAACGCTTCCAAAACACTTCACTACCGCTTCCACACCTGAAGGATACTTATTTTCCACCGACGGTTGATATTGAAACCGAATGCTTTCGCTTTTTAATTCATTAAGGAGGTTTTGTACAAAGCTATCAGACAATCCTGTTGTCTGCACACGACCGAAGGCCCTTCGGGCTGCGCGTGCAATAAGAAGCGTTTTCGCTTCAAGAACCTGCTGTTGTCGATTTGAACGCTTTGTGGTTTCTACCATTTTAGCGGAGAGTCCTTCCCTTGTGTTTACCCGAACACTGGTGTGATCATCATCACTACCACCATTAGAGCAACAGGTGTGCCAACTCGTAAGTTATTGTTTTTATTGAATCGGGGTTTTGAAGAGTTGGTGTATTACACCAGATGGCTGAAAATTACACCAATATATCTGCGAGCTTGTATTTCTTATAGTAGTGACGAAATTGATCGTAAGATAATCCAAGATGTTCTGCAGCAGCACGCTGATTTCCCTCAGAGTCCTTTAAGGCAGTAATGAGCAGATTCTTTTCATAGGCACGCACTTTTTCCTGAAAATTTCCGCGAATAGGTTCAGTTGCGGTAATCTCTATTGGAAGCTCAGAGGCATGGATGGTGCCATCTTCGTCTGAAATATAGAGTCGCTCAATAACGTTTTTCAGCTGACGAATATTTCCAGGCCAGTAATAGTTCTTTAACTCTTTCACTGCAGAAGGCGTAAAATGCTTGTCTTCCAGATCGGGGATTTCGACATGTAGCTCTCCGATAAAATATTCGATTAAGGCTGGGATATCTTCCCGGCGCTTGCGCAGAGGCGGTAGTTTGAGTTCGGCAAAGCAAAGGCGATCGTATAAATCTCGCAGGAATTCCTTTTTATCCATCATCTGTTCGAGGTCGGCATTGGTTGCAGCAATAATGCGTACATCAACCTCGATAGAATCTGATCCCCCAAGACGTTCAAACTTTTGATATTCAATAACTCGCAGTAATTTTTCCTGAACGCGGCGACTCATATTTGCAACTTCATCGAGGAAAAGAGTGCCGCCATTAGCACGTTCCAAACGCCCCGGTCGTGCTTCGGTTGCTCCGGTGTATGCTCCCTTTTCATGCCCGAACATCTCCGCAACAAAAAGGTCTTCCTGAAAGGCCGCGCAGTTTACCACAATGTATGGCATGTCCACACGCGGGCTTTGATTATGGATAAAGCGCGCCATTAGCTCTTTACCCGTGCCGCGCTCACCGCGTATCAGCAACGGTCGCGGAATTTTGGCAAGCGTACGGGCATTGGCCAGCATTTTCAGGAACTCATTACTTTCGCCAACGCCTGGCGTACTATGAAATGGGGATGTACTCATAACAGTATTCGTAGACTATGGTTTGGATTTTTCGAGATGCAGCATTCTACTGCGAATCCACATTAAAATCAAGTGAAATGCCAACTTAGGAAATGAGGTCAAAGTCCCCGTCGAGCACGCGATCCAGTCTTCCGGTTCGCCATTGCCTGATGCTATCTCTTACCAAAGGCGAGGGCAATTCCCGATATCGGCGTACAATTGTCAACTTCTGCTCTGTTTTGAGCTGCTTAAATGAAACTAAAGCCTGCTTCAGCAGCGCATCGGATTCGTTACCGGCAGGTTCTTCCGGTTGAGCAACGACGCGTACGTGAACTTTAAATCGCGAGACAGATCGGCTTTTTCCAGGCACCTCCAATACATGCAAACCAACTTCCCGATCGAGAATCGCATAGGCGGCATAACCGCTAACTGCCAGCATAATACTATATGGTTTATCCTCTGAGGCCCGGGTGCGCAGCACCTTATGCCGCATGCGCCGCTTCTCAGCCCATCGAGCATACATATTTCCAATACGTTCAGCAAAGTCGTCTTGCTGATTATCCTGCAACGATGGATCTCGGCCGGCGACAACCTCGATAAATGCGTCATTCGCCTTGCCGGCAGCTAATCCGGCCAGCGCCTCTTCTAACAGATAGATCTGATGCGCAAGCTGGCCAAGCAGCTGTGGAGAATGGATCTTTCGATCGTTTCGCCCGCCCATCAATCGTTCCAACAAACGTTCGGCAGTCTGATATCCGGTTTCAATTCGCGACATGTATTCGACCAGCCCGAGGCGCGAAAAACGATTTGGATCATCCCAAAATCCCGGATTGGACGTTTCGCTTAAGAGAGCATCCTTGCTTATCACCCAGTCGTCTTCACTCAGCTTTTCACCAATCGCATCTTTATGTCCCTGCAAAAACTCTACAATACCAGGCTGCACCCGCGGATCCAAAATAATTTGTGCAAGACTGGTTTCAGTAGCCTCCACCACTTCGGCAGGTTCCTGTGTACCATCATCCGGGCCATCCGGATCAATAAATTCCACTTCAATTTTTCGTCCATTGCTGCGCACGAAAAGAAATTGATCGCCTTCCGGAAACTGGTGATTTACAATTGTTAACGATAGCGGTGACAATAAATAACGTTCAATCGCCCGCTTTAGCGGGCGGGCACCCAGATCAGCGGTAAACCCCTTGTCCAGTAAATATTCAATTGCCGATTCATGCCATTCTACTGCCCAGTCGCGACTGCGAAGTCCACGACGCTGTAATACATCTGCGAGTTCCTTGCGTAATATTTCTCTCATAACCGCACGGCTAAGTGGACGAAAGACAACCACCCGGTCGATGCGGTTCAAAAATTCTTTTCGGAAGGCCTGAGCAATTGCCTTCGAGACGGTGTTGGATGTAAATGAATCATTTCCTGTAGTAAATCCAATACTTGCCCCACGTGGAATAACGCCACCCAGGTTCGACGTCATAATAATAATGCTGTGGCGAAAGTCTGCTGTATTTCCACGACGGTCGGTTAGACGGCCATCGTCAAATACCTGCAAAAAAAGATCCCACACGTCGGGATATGCCTTTTCAACCTCGTCCAGCAGAATAACTGAAAAAGGCTGTTTACGAATTTGATTCACCAGTGCCTCACTTTTTTGAGACTGATCGGCGCCACCAAGTAGGCGGTCGATTGAATCCGGCGTTTTGAATTCGCTCATATCCAGACGAATCATGCGCTGAGAAGAACCAAATAAAAATTCGGCAAGCGTTTTTGCTATCTCGGTTTTTCCTGTTCCGGTTGGACCGGCAAAAAGAAAAACGCCCTGTGGACGCGTTGGGTCATTCAGCCCGGCTTTTATCATAGCCACACGTTCAACAAGACAGTCTACCGCTTCCGGTTGTCCCATCACGCGCTTCAGGAAAAATTCGCGCAGACTCTGTAAATCTAAACCTTCACGTTCATCGAGAATGCTGATTGGCAAGCCGGTCAGTTTTGAAAGCGTTACAAGCAAATCATCAATACTAATTTCTCGTGGATGCTCATCAATGGAAAGACGTTCCCAGGTAAGATCAATAAACTGTAATAAATTTCCAGGTGCGGCTTTATCACGAAGATATTGCTGGGTCAGCTGAAATGACTCATTCATGGTAACGTCGGAAATAATCTGCTGTTTTTTCCCGCCGCGCTTTACAACCCACTCACGAGCAATGTTTAGCGTCTCCTCCTGAGACAGCGCTGAAATTTCAATAACGTTTAGCGCTACGCGCATTCTCGGCACACTTTGTACCAGTTTCTCGTACGCCAGCGGCTGGGTTTCTCCGATTAAAAGCACTTCACCGGTTTCAACAAACGGAAAAATCATGTCCAGCACGCCGGTTGGGCTATAGCGATGTGTGCCAGCCCAAACGAGCTCATGGAAGTTTGGAATAATCCAAACGACTTTACGTTTACCGCCAATCTTGCGAACCAGCTGCTGTATACGTTCTTCCAACTGGCCAATGTAAACCTGGCCAGCCAGGAGATCAGAAGCACTGGATTCGAAGATTGTCCAGCCATCATGATTCAATTTACGAGCAAGAACACGAAGCGTAGACGTTTTACCAACACCGTCTTCACCGACCAGAACGACTGAGCGAGCCCGGCTTTCGGTTAAGGAACGCTGTAGTTCCTGCACCTTCTCTAATAAGATGCGGTTTTCAATAAGTGGCTTATCAGACTCAGGCTCTTCGTGAAACCAAAGACGTCCAAGCGATTGTAAAAAGGGAACATCAACGCGGGTTAAAGCGAACCGTTCAATCTCGACCAGAAGGTTACTCTCATAAGATTCCCCAAGCAGCTTTACGTTGGCGAGTATACTTTCAACCTGATCTTCGGCAACTTTTTCAAGTTCATTGCCAAAGGTTGGCATTTCTCCCTTTTCCATACGCGACTTTACAAATTCACTCAAAATACGCTGCGGAACCGCATCTGCCCAACTACTATTGGCTCTGGATAAAATAACTCCAATGAGAGGTTCAGAAACACGATCATCGAGCACCTTCATGGCAAAATAGCGTTTCCAGTAGGAATCTTCATTCAGACTTCGCAGAACAACGTCGCGCGCATCGAACTCATCATTACGCTTAAGCAAGGCTTCTAATGCCATGCAGGCAATAATGACATTCACACCATTATAGTAGCCTAAGAGATCTTGCAGGCTAAAGTCTTTTTGCTGTAGCAGCGCAACGCCTTCATTAAAACTCTCCTGCGTAAGGAAGTCTGCAGGAAAGGATGACTGATGATAAAAGTCCTCCAGGCTGGCAGCCAACTTGTATAGCGTTTCAGCAGGAGTTCCGGAGACAATCGCCGCAGGTTTTTCTGCTGGATCAGTCGGTGTATCCGAAGACGTGAGATCGGCCACGGGTCTACTGTAATAGTAGCGGGTTAGGCGGAAAACGAGGTATGAGATAATAAGTAGAATCAGGAATTCGAGCATGCGCAAACTACTCCATGAAAGTCGCAATATCCGTTAGCGGTTTTTTCGTAATATTTGGCACTTTGCATCCTTCTTCCGGATATCCAACCACAAGAATCAGAAAGGGACGTTCATTGGAAGGTCTTTCCAAAATATTATTTAAAAATTTCATCGGACTCGGCGTATGTGTCAAGGTGGCTAACCCGGCATTATGTAGTGCTGTAATAAGCATTCCCGTAGCAATTCCGACAGACTCGGGTACATAATAGTTTTTTACCTTCTCGCCATTATTTAGTGCATAGCTCTCAGCAAAAATTGTCAGCAACCACGGTGCCGTCTCAAGAAAAGGTTTTTGATCATCAGTTCCAAGTGGTGCCAGTACCTCCAGCCAGTCTTGAGGGGCACGGTTCTCGTAGAACTCTTTTTCCTCTGCTTCAGCAGCAATTCGAATCTCTTTCTTTATCTCGGAATTCCCCACTGCTACAAAGTGCCAGGGCTGTCGGTTTGCCCCGTTTGGAGCTGTTCCGGCGGCAAGCAAACAATTTTCAATAATATCTCTCGGCACCGGCCGGTCAGAAAAATCTCTGATGGTTCGACGCGCGCGAATCAAATCATAAAAGTCGCGGGCGCGCTTCTGCATTTCTTCAACTGGATATTCTTTATAGGTAGATAACGGGACGAAACCGGAGCCGGCCATATCAGATCCTCTAACTTGTCAGAATGTCGGGAAAAAGACTGTTGGTATCGAAGAATGTAAGGGTAAATGTGCCTGATACAAAGAACAGAATTTACGGAGCTTCTGTTGAATCCTTGGAAACCGAAACGCTAAATGTTCCGCCAAGTCGATCGAAAGGAATTCGGGCATAACCAGCGTCAAAGACAGCGGCTTCGGTAGCGAGGCTTGCTAAAAGATTCGCCGGTACCCCGGTTCCCTCTACCCAAACAGATGGTAGAATCCTGTATTCACCCTGAGAAAGGGAATTTTGTGAAATCGTAAACTGAGTTTCAAGAGTAACGCCATTTGCGCTAATCAGTTGAGAAACAGGGGAGGTTGGCCCACGCTGAATCGGCAGGCTTACAAAAGCCGTAGTATCTGTGCGAACGGCGACAGCGCTTGCAAAAACAGTGCTATCGGCAGTAGTTAGCGAAACTCGTACCGGCGAGCTCACAGCGCGAAGGTTCATGTTTACAGCAATTACTTCATCCACATCCGGCGAAATAATAAGAGGGATAACGTCGGTTTGAACATTGAGCATCTTCGCCGGGCTAAGTGCGGAAACAATACCGCCGTTTTTGTTTAGGTCACCCTGTCCATATAGAAATTCACCATCGTTCATCAAAACTTGTCTTGTATCAATCTTATAGTTTCCAATATAGCAATAAAGCGTTAATGAACCGCTGAATCCATTGCCCGGTTGATTCGCCGGAGAGGGCAACTTTAATGAAAAGCGACCCGAGCTATCACTAAAGGCTCCAAGATTAATTTTATCCAGCCAAATATAAGGCCGAACACCATTCGCTCCCTCAGGAAGCTCAACCTGACCGACAATCGAATTACGAGATTGTAGCGCTCCGTTATCAGAGAATGGGTTGTCTGTACAGGCAGCTGTAATCAGGAGGAATAATATTGCTATACATGTAGAGTTCTTCATAATCACTTTCGATACATTCTGTTCACCCTGAACACCATCGCAGGGCTCATGTTTTTTTTCTCTGCCCGTCCATTACCTGTCGTTTTCTCATCTGCTCTGGCTTCGACTTCGCTCAGCCTGGCGCTAATTCTGTGTTCTGTATTCTGTTCCGTCCCTATCTAACAAACAACCGGGAAGGTGAACAGGTTTCAACATAAAAGAACAAATCGAACTCTCTGCTTAAAATCGTTTGCGTAATGCCATCTTGCTGGCGTATGCCGAGTCCTTCAAAAAGCCAATCGGTTCGCACCGAACCGGCGCTCACTCCAATTGTGGATAAATAGCCAAGCGTACGATTGGTAGTGGCAATATAATTTTCGCAGCTGGCAAAAGGAGCGTCAGATGTCACCTGCAACGATTCAGTTCCTTTAATACCACTGCTGTTTAAGTACAGCTCGCCGTTGAAAAAGCTCATCCCCACTTTTAAGACATCGGCATCGGATGTCATTTCAGTGAGGTTTGCAGCAAGCGTCTTGTTTTGAACCGGAAAGAAAGCAGAGGCATAGTTATCAGTCCAAACAACTGCCCTGGAAGAAAAGCGCTCCGCAAAGGCCTTCACATTAATTGCCATCGAACGTTGTCTTAGAAGCCGTCCGGAACCGGAAATAGAAGCACCAAATACCTGCTCGGCCTGAACAACAATTAGTGCATGCTGCAAGGCATTCTGCGCTTCTTCTTCAGAAGACAATCCAGCCAAACGATTTACATCAGTGGTCAACGTATCTACCACGGACTGCATATTGGCTGCACAGGCCTGCCGAGTGCTAAGAGGCAATTGGAAATACCCCTCAGCATCGTCTTGATACGGAAGAAAACAGCCTTGCTGCGCAAGCACGAAGGTAGCCAATCCAGCGTCGACACTCTGTAGGTAATCAGAGAGTGCAACAATTGATCCCGCAGGCTGCAACATATCCATTCCCAACACACGCACCTTTTCTGCTTCAACGACCGTCTGATTGTACGCGCGCAAGCTGTTAACAAATGTAACCATATCGAGTGTACTCATCCACCAGACATCCGTTTCATCCAGGATAGTTGCAGCATCACCGCTTCCTCCAAGAACGAAAGCATTTATCGCCAGCGACTTTTGAAAGGGCATTTCTATAAGCACCAGCTTAAAGTCTTTTACACTAACCATATAGCTGATCAGGCGTTGTTTCAGACCGGCCAGTTCCATTGTGCCGGTAGCCGATTCGCCAAGTAATACGTATGGCTTCGAGCCGAGTGCGGTTGCAAAGGGCAGCAAATCACCATTGGTTGGCTGTGGTTCAATGCCGGCGAGCGGCTTCAGGTTATCCTTCAGCCAGACAGTAACTAATGAATCAACCTGATTATCAAAATCGGGGGGATCGATCATCGGCACAGTCGGAGCTGATTTTTCGGGAACGCAAGCCAGAGTAAGCCAAAGTATTCCGAGCAAAATCAGGTTGTGTTTAATTACAAGGAAACAGTCCCTCATCGAATATCTCCGGTTCAATTTGGAATGATGTTAACGAGCGCTCTCTGAATGGTAGCCGCAAATAATCCAGACTAAGCGTTTCAAATGGAACATTCAACGCATTGATAAGGCCTTCGGGCAGCCCCTTCTGTCGAGCCCAAACAAATGGCACAATCCGATAGTCGCCATCCAGCAACGTGCAGCGCTGAAATGTGTAGTTCGAGCGAAATTCCGTGACTCCAGCCGAAACAATTTTTGAAAAGCGCTGCGAAGCATTTTCGCCAAAGATCAACCGTTGAAACGGGTCTGCCGGCGTATTGATACGATCTAAAATTCCCGCCGCAATAAACGGCTGCCCGGAAGCAATAGAATCACCAAACGAGAACACCTCGACAGACTTACCGATAGCCACGTCCAGCCGCGTCTGACATAAAACCGTAACTGTCTCATTTCGATAGCGGCCGCTTCGCTGCAAAACCGTCGTTATCTCGAACAGCTTCTCCAGTTGGATAGATCTTGCCAGCGTTCCGTCGTCAGCAATATCTTCCTGCCCAAACAAGATTTCACCATTCCTCAACACAACACGTGCTGTGTCTAGCTGGTAATCGGGTAGATAAAAGAAAGCGCGAAAGACACCGTTTAATCCTCCACCCGGCTGCGTTTCTGCAGGAGGCAGCGAAATTGAAAAGTTACCTTCATTATCCGTTAGCACGCTTAATTCGAAGGTCTCGAACCACACAAGAATCTGATCGGCAGGTGCTCCGCTACTGAACTGCACTGAACCACTAAACGTCGAGCGATCCTGAATCGGATCTCCGCTACCAAAAGGATTTGTGGTACAGGCTATGGCGAGCACGAGAAGAATTGGATAGATAAAGTAATGTTTATTCATAGTATTCATCGGTTCAAAGTTCTAAAGGTGAAAAGTGAAAAGTGAAAAGCGAAAAGTGAAAAGTGAAAATGGGCAATATACCCATTTCCTTGTCTCCCACTCTCCTTGTCTCCCACTCCTTTTTCTGTGTTCAAGGTTCTAAGTTCAATGTTCTGAGAGTGAAAAAACAATTTCCCAGCTCACTTGTTTCCATTCCTACTTGCACCTCGCATCTCGTTCACCCAACAATCTTGACTCACAATCATAATTCATCAACCATCATTCATCAGTTGCATCAGTATTGCGCACCCAAGGTTAGATAGAGCCGTCGGTCGCGCAGAGCCAAGCCCTCAAGCATGGTATCGTCATCAAGAATATTGCGAGCACTCAGGTTGAGGATCAGCTTCAGATTTCTCAGCTCGAAAAACTTTCCGATGTTAATGTCAACATTGGTTGCCGATTCAATAGTGATATCCTGTAGCGCGCCACTAAAGGTTTCCGGGTTCGCTCGGGTAAAGCCAAGCTGCTCACCTTCATGATAAAACAAGCCCTGGAGTGAATAGCCACGATGATCGAATCCAAGTTTCAGAGTTTGTTTTTGATCGTATTTGAAGGGAAAGGCCAGACGCTCTAAATCCGGAATTGAATAATAAACGGCTCCCGCTTCCAGCGAAACCTTCTTACGAAACAGGAAGAAGGTCAGTGCCGCCTCTGCTCCTGAGATCTGTGTCGACTTAATATTTGTATAGCGAACCAAAGCGCTGGCCGGCGTTAACAAAGAGATGAACTTGTTGCTGTAGGTATTGCGGAAAAAGCTTCCGGTTAGCTTAACGCCATAAATGGCGGGATGATTTCGCGTATCCCAGGTGAAGTTTGCTCCAATCTCCAATCCATTGCTTGTCTCAGGCTGTAGATTTGCGCTATAGAAACTGGTAGAATCTGCCAATGGCGCACTGATCTGCTGAAAAAGGGTAGGGAATTTTACGTTTCGTCCATAGTTCATAAATGCCTGGAACGCAAAGTCATCGCGACTGCCGCCAAGATGGGCAGAGAACTTCAACATCGCCTCGCGCCAATCATTTTGTTCAAATACCCCTGTAGAGTCCAGCGCAGAGTCGCGACGCAACTGAAGCGTTTCTTGGCGATCGCTAACGGCATCATAGCGAAAACTGACGTCGAAGTCCGCAGTATGAAGATAATCCGAACCGGTATCTGCATGAAACTTCGCAACAGCAACAGCACCGCTACGGGACTGCTTTAGCTCGGCCGACTCCACGCCTTCCTGCAGCTGGTCGTTTGGACGATCATCCAGAAAATCCAGCGTGGTCTGCTCCATCTGATAGCCAACAAGCAAATCGGCTTTGCCAATTGTAATCGCCTTATCTAACTTAAATGAAAGACTACGGTTGTCCAGATCCCGACTGAGTAAAGACAGGTCATCAATTAAAAACCGAGTTTCATCCAGCCACTGATATCCCAGCGTAACTGAAACATCTTTTAACAATCGGCTGCCGGTATAACGAGCAGAAACAAGCTGATTGAAGTTTAGAAGCGATTCCTGAAAACGAGCATTTTCGTAATCAAGCTCAGCACGAACATAGTTTATCGCCAGTACATCTCGTCCATCGGCCTGCGGAGAAATATCGAGCAGTGCTGTGGCCATTTGGTGCGCGGTTTCATTCGTCAATGAACCATCGCCAGCGCCGGAAAAACGTCTTTCCGATGCACCCTGCTTGTAGCTGTAAGCACCAAAAGCACGGCCGTGATTTCCATAAAGATGTGCTCCCCAGTTACCGGAAGCATACGTGCCAAACCGCTGATGAAGTCGTATATTATAATCCTGTTCCCGCTTTGGTATAATGTTGATGACTCCGGAGAACGCATCGGAACCGTACAGCGCAGTATTACTTCCTTTGATAACCTCAAAACGCTGCACATCTTCCAGGTCTATCAGAGAGAGATCGAAAATATTATCATACGCACTGTTCATCTTCACGCCATTATACATGACAATCACTTCATCCGGATTACCAGCACGAATTGCAACTGTCTTTTTGCCACTGAGCACCTCTTCTACCTGAATACTCTGTTCAGTTCGCAGCAAATCACCAGCATCAACATATCCACGCATCTCGAAGTTCTTTGCCTCCAGCACGGAAACTGTTTGCGGCAAATCGCGGGTAATATCAAGTGGGGTCGCAGCAGCTTCAACATCGACGGATTGGAGTGGAATTATGCGTTCCTGTAGATAAATAGTCTTCTGACTTCGAAGTTGAGTAATACTAAAAGACAGGGTATCATAAGAAATGTGCTCAAACCGAATTTTCTCATCTGAATCGGTATCCGCCAGTTCCAGGCGATAACGGCCGCTCGCATCCGTTATTGCACCGATCGTCGAGCGTACATGATAAACATTAACACCAGGAATGTCCCGATGCGTATTTGCATCGCGTACGCGACCACTTAACACAATGTCTGCAAGCAGCATCTGTGTAAGAATCAGAATTATGACAACACATAATTTCATGATGTCCCGCTTAATTAAGGCAAGAGTCTAATACTGCACACCCAATGTAACGTAATAGCGTCTATCGCGGAGCGCAAGATTTTCGATTTGAAACTCATCGTCCAACAAGTTACGGGCGCTAAGGTTCAAAATCAATTTTAGGCGGGAAGAGGGTTCAAATGCTTTACTAAAGTGCAGGTCAACATTTTCATAGGATGGTATTTTGATAGCTTCATCGATGTTGCGTAGCAGGCCGACTTGCTCACCTTCACGGAAGGCGTGCAGCTGCAATGAATAGCCAGCCTGATCCAGGTGCATATTCACAGTCAACTTACTATCGTGTTTGAAGGGAAACGTCTCGGCGTCCGAAAAGAAGTACTTCGACGCGCTAAATTCGAGGGTCATTTTCTTCTTAAAGAAGTAGAGCGCTTCACTCGTTTCAAAACCGGTGATATCGGCACGGTCAACATTTTCATAGGTATAAACCGGCGTTCCGGGAGAGATATAGCTACGCAGCTTATCGCGGTACAGATTGCGAAAAAAACCACCGGATATCTTCCAGCCGGAGAAATTACCTTCACTGGCACCGTTTCCGGTAATATCGAATCCCAGCTCAAATCCGTCGTTTAGCTCGGAGCGTAAGCTGGTACTGCTTTCTTCAACAAGAAACGTATTAACCGAACTTATCTGCTGGAGCAGGCTGGGAAATTTTACGCTCCGGCCAAAGTTAATAAACCAGTTATAGGCCATAGTGCCGGTATTTCCACCCATGCCGGTAGAGAACTTCAGCATGCTGGCGCGCCATTTTGCTCCTAAATCTGCATTTTCAACGCGTTCACCACTCTCAAAGAACTTATCTGAGACGCTATCATAACGAAGGCTCACATCAATATGTGCTCGGTTAACAATTTTGGAGTTAGTAGCAATATTAAGTTTTAGCAGCGAGCTAAAACCGTGGTTGTATCGCCTCATATCAATTGGATCTGTTGGGATTTGCGAGACAAGCGAAATGCGTTCATCCCGAAAAGAGAGCTTTTCATTACGGAACTGATAGCCGACCATCAGCTTAAATGGCGCAAGACTCATCTCTCGCAATGCGTTAAAGTGAACGGCTCTGTTTTTGAGCAAACGATCTAAGAATGATGTGCTGTCTGCAGAAAAAGAGTCTTCACGAAGACGCAGAAATTGATTTTCATCGAGCCATTGATAGGCACCAGACAATTCCAGATTATCCAGTTTGCCAATTGCACCGGTATAACGGGCAGTCAGCATCCGACTGGACGTTTTCAATTCTTCGGCATCGCGCTCATTTTTATAATCCAGGTTTGCACGCAGGTAGGCCAATCCGAGAGTGGATTTCGGATCCCCAGCGGCATCTTCAGAAAAGTTATACCCAACTGTTGCAGTCTGATACTCCGATTCGTTCTCTAAAATGCGGTTACCGACTTCTTCTCCGATATAATTGCGGCGTGCCCCCCCGCGTTTCAGGCTGAGTGAGCCGTACATTTTTCCGGCGCGCTCATGAAGCTGCAGCCCCCAATTGCCGGAGTCGTATGAACCAAACTGCTGCTGTACGCGAATATTATAATCCGGTTGCGAGCGTGGCTGCACATTAACCACACCGGAAAAGGCTTCCGAACCATAGAGTGAGGTTTGACTTCCTTTAATGATCTCGAAGGTCTCGACGTCAGAAAGATTCAGCAGAGACAAATCAAAGACATTATCAAATGCCCGATTAAGCTTGAAGCCATTGTAAAGAACAATCACCTCATCGGAATTACCACCGCGAATGGAAACCGTCTTTTTTCCACTTAACTGTTCATCAATCTGAATACTGTTATCCGTTTTCAGAAGATCTCCAGCATCGATGTATCCACGCAAATCGAACTTTTCATTCTCATAGATACTAATTGCAGCGGCAACAGCGTTGTCGTCCAGGGAGTTATCCTGGCCGGAAACAGTAATTTGTGCTACCGGTACAACACGTTCTTGCAGGTAAATATTGGGATTAGAGAGAATCACTTCAATGGTGCTCTCCAGCGTATCATAACCGACATGCTGGAACATAACAATCATTTCCGGGTCGGGGTCGAGAACTTTGAGGCTAAATCTTCCGGCACTATTGGAAACCGTACCGATTTTCAATTGTTCTATTACGACGTTTACGCCGGTAATTGCCCGCCGGGTATTTGTATCACGTACTTTTCCCTGCAGCAGTACATGCTGAGCATGTAATGCAAACGTGCACAAACAAAATAATATGCAGATGACTGAACGTCTCCACATAAGAAACCCCAAGGTTTAGTCACAACTCCGCGAGAAAAAAATTCCGTTTCCCAACGCCGTTATCATGCAATTTATTGAAGTAGTATCGACTTTAAAGAGTATTGGTATTAACCAACTCTCTCATTTAGTTCAAAAATAGTACCAGAATCAAGCACAAACAAAGTCATTTTCAATAATAACAATTAGTTAGGAAGCAAACAAGATTGGCTTTGGATAAAGGTGAGACACAGATTTACCTGTAAAAGTGGGAAAATTATTTCCTATTTTGGATAAAACCAGGGATTTTGTTCCAAAACCGGCGACACCACGCGTTAATTTTACGCTCCCCTGCAGTGCCGCCGTATTGGATTTACCCCTATTCGATAATGATATCTGTTTCGCCAGTTGCAGCATCCAGCTTTCCGGCTTTCCGCCGACGCATTTGCATCACCTGATACACCAGGCTCACCCACAAGGCAAAGAAAAAGAGCATGGTTAGAAATGCTGAAAATGACCAGGTAATAACGACAAGACCAAGTAGCACAAACGGCGTCATACCGGATTCAGCCATGCGACGAAGCGCTGGCAAATGCTCACGATAGGTTTCCAGAACGGAAGCCCCGTAATTCCCAACACGAATCAACAGGGTACGTAAACGGTTTCGGGACAAATAAATAAGCAGCGCGATCAACGCGTACACAGCCCAGCGCAATGCATCGGCGACCCAGAGTTGAACATAAGACACGTCCATAGTGAGTGGATCGTCCGGATTAATAATCGTGCGGGCAAAACGGTAAACCTGTCCACTTGTTGGAATTTCAAGGTGAACGGGCAACACCCCCGCAGACTGTGCCCCAACATTGCGACCGCGCTGTTCCATACGTCCGCCAAACTCCATTTCAGCAGCAACCTGCTCGGAGAGTTCTTTGGATTCTACAGAGTTATTGCGAAAAGAACTTGAGACTTCGCCAGCGTAGGCTTTTTTCATTTTATCGGCACGTGCTGCTGCAGGCGCATTCTGATCGTCCAGTGCCAATGCTTCATTCATCTGACGACTATCATAACGTCGTTGCGACTGTCCAAATACATTCACACCACGAATAATCTCTTCTTTCTCAAGACTGGAGTTGAAGTAGGTATAGGAATAATCGTTAGGCAGGTAAACCGACCAAAGAATTTGGCTGGTCATAAGATCGACTGCCGGCAATGTCGCACTTCGCGAGCCAAACCAGCTGAAGCCTGTCTCTGAAAGCGCATAAATCACCTCGACCGGAAAGGCCTTAAGCATATTATTTTCCCGATTGGAACGCAATAGCGGCACCAACAGCTTACGGTCTTTGTTGAGAGACGACTCGACGGGTTTGTTATCGACAAATACGCTCCAAACATCTGCATCTTCGGGCAGCTCCAGCTCAAGAAACTGCTTCGCGCTATTCTTGATTTGATAAATAATGCGATTGACCAGCTTGCCGTCTTCGGTTAAAAGCGTTACTACGTTTGCCGAACTAATTGCCGCAACCGGGACGGCAACCTTCTCATGTTTTTCGATATCAAGCAGCAAATTAAAAGGATGCTTCAAATATTTGAAGCCCATCATCAATGGCTTAGCAGATCGAGAGATTAACTGTTGTGGTAACTTTTGCGGGGCAACGGGCTCGAGTCCCTTATTTTCTGTTACTGTAACCTGAGCACTTGTATTTAGCTCAATCCCAATGGAACCGGTTTCCCGCACCGAATCCAGAACTCTAATTCCGGAAAACGCATTGATGGTAGCCTTATTGCTCAGCGGTGTTTCAGTGATAACCGTAATCTGAACATTGCCCTTTTTTCCATAGGTAAACGGAATGTTCAGCACCTGCATATTTTGCTGAGTGCCCTCCTGCCATTCACCAACACCTTCGCCGTAAACGCCCAGCACATTCATGCCCTCCGGAACAACAACACGAACTGCATCGACTTCGCTATGTAAAATAGTATAATTGATTTCGGATCGTGTTTTAAGAGCGTCATCTTCAATAGAGATCAAATGATTAACGTCGCTGTAGAGCTTGGCCGGAATCTTTTCTGCAGCCTCAACCTGCTTGCGCCAGCGAACGCTGATAGCACTGCCAGGAGTAATTACTGCGCTGACGCGAGTGGCCTTCTTTTGCGGGCTGATAACCAGGTTTTGCGCTTGAGGAATTTCCACATCAATTTCGTTTCGTGGAATTTGCAAGGAAAAAAGAGTGATGGGTGTCTTTTGAATCGGCAGATCAATTTTTTGTGGTCCGCGATCGAGAGAAGACTTCAGCGAGAATGTGGCTGTAACCGTATAGTCGCCATTCCCAACAAGGACAATCTGATGATAGCCATTCTCTGTAACAACCAGCGCTTGCTTACCGTTTACGCTGAGATTGCGCAATGCAAGGCTCTGCGGCAGCACCGGAACTTTATGAAATGCTTCATCAGTGAGCACCCGGATTGAGAATTCCGCAAGGAACTCGGCATTATTTTGCTTCAGCTCACCGCTGTAGCTGGCTTTTGTTATGAGATAAGCAAATGGAGGTTTCTGAGCATTTGCAGTAGGCTGCTTCATTGCATCGATCAGCTTCTGAAACTCAGCGCGCGTAAGCGTTACGTTTCCATCGTTCACAGCATGTGGCGGTGCGGCCTGCTGCCCGGATTGTGCTAACAGCTTGTGAAACGTAGCAACCGGTATTACGATCTTATTTTCATCCAGATTCAATAACCGCTTGAACTCTTCCCACGGCACCGTTAATTCCCCACCATTATCTCCTGAATTTTGTGCAAGAGCCATACCGCTCAACAATAAACCAACTGCAATAACGCACCAGAAAATCCCTTTCATCCTGAAGTCCTCCGTTAGAATAGATACAAAAGCGTGACGTGATTTTTACTATTCATGTCGTGAGGGCAAAAAAGGTGAATGAGAATTAAAAGATCGCTTCGCCCTACGGCCTGCGCTGGTAGTGGCTAGGACGTGCCTTCGGCACTGTAGGAAAAAATTTTTTACTACAAGTGGAGAAAAGCGGAACGACCTACCAGCGAACGAAGTAAGCGATCCAGGAGCTACGAAGTGGCGGCCCAATAAGGACGCGCTGTGGAACGCCCTACAGGCTACTAAGTGACGTCCTACCGCCAAAGCGGTCTATTCAGCTGACGGTAATAGGCGATCGCGAAGTTTGTTCATACCGAGTCTGATACGGGTTTTAACCGTGCCGAGAGGAATTTGCAGCTTTTCAGCGATTTCCGATTGGCTATAGCCTTCGAAATAAGCCATTTCAATCAACATTCGCTGTTCTTGAGGAAGGCGATTAAGGTGGATGCGCAACACGTCGCCGCGCTGCGTATTGAGAGTATCCTGCATTGGATTACTGGCACCCGGCATTGCGAGCGTTTCTTCATTGATCGCAACAGATTTTTGACGGCGTTTTTCGCGACTGCGCAGGGCATCGATGCAGCGGTTGCGACAGAGGATAGACAACCAGCCTGGAAGATACCCACGCTGCGTATCAAAGCTGTCGGCTTTTTTCCATACGTTGAGAAAAACTTCCTGAAGCACATCATCTGCCAAAACGGGATCACGTAGAATCTTCATTGCCAAACCATACAGTTTGGGTGAATAGCGATCATACAATTCCGAGAATGCCGCAACGTTTTGCGCGGCAACCTGCAAAATTAGTATCTCATCACTGAGAAGAGAAAAATCTGTTGAAGACTTTGCACTCATCCGATGCTTGTTCAATCCATTAGTCGTTACAAATTCGTTTCACTACAAAAAGCAAGCAGAGTTAAGTCCGATTGGATGTTAATTTACTGTGGCCAGAAAAAGCATATCGCCGGTTGGCAGCGGGCTGCCGCCTTTAGGTTCAACTGTTACGGCAAATGCGCTTAGGACATCTTCAGGAATTGTATCAATATTTAGCGTTGCCTGTCCTTCAGAATTTACCTTGAGCAAACCTGCATCTATGGGTTGAGATCCTTCCAGCATCCAAACTTGGTAATCTTTACCTTCAGCTGCTTGAGGCATCTCCGAGACGACAACTAAAGCGCGACCCAGCTCCGGAGTAAATAATACGTTTCCGCGAGCACCGTCTGGTGTGCCTTCAAAACCATTGAATGCAAGTATGCCCAGACCGGGAGCACAAGCAATCGTAAGCAGACGGTTACCCTCGGCAAGATCTCCTTCAAGTCGCTCGATCAGTTTACCACTAATTGCAACCTGACTGCGAAGTTGAGAGATTTCCGTCTGAAGCTGATAGATAAAATAGCCAAGCGCCATTATCAACATTGCCGCGATTGCAGTGGCGGCAAGAGAGAACTGTTTCCAGCGATTGGCTGTTTGGATTGGCGTAACAGTAGCTTTTTTGGAAGAAGCCTTTCGTGATGGCGGCTTTTCCGGGTTGGCTGTAGGTTCCACAATATCTAGTAAATTTCTTTTAATAGCAGCGGTAGGAGTAAGCGGTTCAATCTCTTCGCAAATGGCAATAGTAACGGCCTGCATCTCTGCAAACAATTCAACGGCCTCAGGATCCTGAAGCTCAAGCAACATCTCGAAGCTACTTTTTTCCTGACCTTCAAGAGCTCCAAGCGCATATAGCGCAGCCTGCTCTTCAAGCATTTCACGGTTAATTGGGGCCACTCGCCCGCTGTCATTAATATCTACCATCTTATGAAATAACTACGCCTCAACGTTTCCAATTGGATTGCTTATTGAGAGAAGTTAGGGATTTTATAGTATGATAGCAAGAATTTCAATCGTCTATATCCGGCAAAGAGTCCCGTAAGAAAATAGTGGAAAACCATTTAGAAGGAGAGAAAAATGAATACTAAATAAGAAAGTATTCAAAATTTTCAGAGATTTAAAGAATATAGAGTACACCGTCTAGCTCACAAAAACTGCTCCATTGTGAGAATGCTCCAGTTGTCGTAAAAAGCAGGGCACGCTGCCCCCAGCCTCTAATCTTTCTACAGACCGTACAGAGTAGTGATCGATCATTCGGCTGACAGCCTTTCTTTTCAATCATACCGTGGATTGTTTGTTTACGGAACAGCTTTACCATACATGCGGAGAATGAGAGCCAAAAGCACCAAAGAAGCGGCCAGTGAGATATACCAGGGCATGCCAAATCCGACAGGAAGAGTGCCCACAAACAGTGCAATTCCTCCGGTTGTCGCAGCATATGGCATTTGTGTACGCACATGATCCATAAGATCGCAGCCCGTTGCCATACTGGTTAAAATTGTTGTATCGGAAATGGGTGAGCAGTGATCGGCCCAGACCGCACCACACAACACGCAGGCGATATTAGAATACAGAATGTGCATATTGTCAGGCGTTGCGCCACCATTAGTTTGTAATACCGCCCAGGTAAGCGGAATAACCAGAGGCATCAAAATGGCCATCACACCCCAACTGGAGCCGGAGCCAAATGCGGTTATTGCCGCGATTAAAAATACGATAAACGGCAGAATCTGCATTGGTAGCGATTCGCCAAGCAGCGAAACGATGTAGTCAGCGGTGTGCAATGTGCTGGAAATATCGGCAAGTGCCCATGCGAGTACCAAAACAATAATTCCGGTAAGCATAAAGCGTACGCCACCAAACCAGGCATTGAATACTTCGTCCAGACTCAGCAAGCGCTGGAACACCGATAAGCCACCAGCCACAACCACGCTTAATATTGTCCCATACATAAGCGCCTTATAAGAGTCGGCGCTACCAAGAATGGCTTGAATGGTATCCCCTTCACCAGTTATATAGATTGTTGCCATAACCGAAACGATAAGCGTTATAATCGGCAAAAGAGCATTAATGGCTCGCATCGGGATGTTTGGTTTTACCTGAAAATCGGTATCTTCCACACCGATTTGAGGATCCATAATACTCGGATCTGCAGAGAAACGAGCATTTACTTCGGCATCATACATCGCACCATAATCGCGGCCGCTAAAAGCAATTAATGCCACAAAAACAATTGCCAGAATCGGGTAAAAGCTATAGGGGATGGAATTGAGAAATAGAAGGTACGCCGATTCATTTAGGCCATCAAGTTTCTTAGTGGCATCCGCAATTAAGCCAACCTGAAATCCAATCCAGGTAGTGACAACAGCAATCGATGCAACAGGAGCAGAAGTAGAGTCTACTAAAAAAGCCAATTTCTCGCGCGACACTTTTAGCTTATCACAAAGCATTCTGGAGGTATTACCAACAATCAGCGTATTTGCATAATCATCGAAAAATATAAATAGCCCAAGCAACCAAACCGAGACCTGGCCTTTCCACGGTGTATTAGCTCGCTGAACCACAAAGTTTACAATTCCATGCATTCCACCATTACGCGAAATAATTCCAACCATCCCACCGAGCATAAATGTAAACAGCATGATCGCGGCATGATCGGCATTGATAAAGGTGCTCAATACATAAATTTGAAAAGTGTCTAATAATCCGAAGTAAATGCCGCTGAACGATAATCCATTTGCCGCCCAACTACCAAACCAAATAGCCAGGAAGAGTGCCGGAACAACTGCTCGCGTTAAGAATGCCAGCAGGATCGCAATAAATGATGGCAATAAGGCTATCCACGGGGGAATAGAGCGCGTTTCAACCGATGTGAGAATGGTTTGGCCACGCAATAATTTGAAGATGTGCTGCCCGCTTTCTGAAACTGTAACATCCTCAAATCTCCAGGAACCATCGCTTGACCGCGATAACTCATAGGCCTTACCACCGGCTTTTAAAATGAGTGCATCCTGCACTTCACCAAGAACTGGTACATCGAACGAAACATCATTCAGCAGAATACCGGGAAGCTGCATCTCTTGAGCTGCAAGCGAGGAAATACCCACGAAAGTGAAGATTAATACGATCAGTAAAGGGCGAAGAAATGACATGGACAAATCCTGGGTAGGATGGGCGAGCTGCGCTAAAAAATCGATTCTATATGTCTCAAAGCTAACGAATTACATTAACCCGTGCCAATTTCTAAGCATTTTTTCTGAAAAGACTGGCAGATAGTGCCAGTCTTGCTGTGCAAGCTAGTTCTGATTATAGCGTCGATGACCAATACTCGGACTCCACGTTTCACCTTCAAAATACCCCCAGGCAATTCGGGAAACGTCACGGATCAACGTAAATCCTTCGTTTCCATATTCCCAAGACTCATCTTTTTGATTATTAGTGATTACGCAAAACACATAGTCACCCGATGGAGCATTCACCAAAACAACTTCTGAACGAGATTTATTTACCGCTCCCTGCTTTGTTGCACTCTGAACAGTTGGAGGAAATTGTGAAATCGCTTCATCACTCCAGTAACTGGTACATAAAATACGATACATTTCTTCGCTTGCAGCTTTCGAGACAGCTTTTCCATCGCGAATAAGACATACCAACTCTGCCATTTCGCGAGGCGTCGTTTGACCCCAGCCATATTTTTTCCAGTCTTCTTCACGACCAGCTGTACGAGAATTCATACGAGTGCTACTTAAACCATAGTCCTGCATTACAGCATTTATATCAGCACCTCCACCGGCAAGTTTTTGGCACCAAAGGCTCGCATGATTATCACTATAACTTACCATAAGCCAAGTGAGTTTAGCCGGAGATATTTTCATGCTGTCCTGAAAAGAATCGAGTATTCCGCCACCGTATGGATAATTGACCACATCTTTTGTCCAAACCAAGGATTCACCATATTTGAGGGAATCCTGCTCCATTTTCTGGAACAATGCAACCATTATCGGAACCTTTATCATACTGGCCGTTGGAAAAAGACTGTCTGCATTTATTGACACCGTCTCACCGGTTTTTAAATGCTTCACGTAAATGCCCACATCACCATCAAAACTGCGAATGCGTTCTGAAAGCACGAATTCGAGACTTGGCTTCTCTTCCTCACTGCAGGAGAAAGTCACCAGAAATAGACAACAAAATACGACAAGTAGCTTAGATTGCCGAGATTTCCACGAAACGCTTCGATACTTTTCAAGCATTTTTTCCTCAAGTCTTTTAACATCAATTTGCGTCTTCCACAAATACAGAAAGACTCAGCTGGGCCTTGTTGCCAATTTAGTCTTACCGTCTTTCTATATCCATCTTCAGGGATTTCTTAAAATTACATGCCAGGCAAAGTTTTAAAGATGGCGCCCCCAAAGGGTGATATATATTGTTGAAATCCTTTGAGTATCGCCAATTGTCGTCAACACGACCTGAAAAAATTTTATGTTCAGTCTACGGGTTTTCTGAACAACCGTCGGCAAATTTTCGTAGAAAAAGAGTGAACTATTATCGTATTAGCTTATCAAGGTTGCCTAATACCAGGATGGAAGATCAGATTTAAGTAGACAATACTCGCTTATACGATATATTTTAGACATTCAAAATCCACTAAAGATTAAACAATAATATACAAATACCTGGTGCAAAAAACGAGCTGCTTTAACCGCCTCATACCCGGCTCAAAGGTTAACACCAATTAAAAAAGAAGGCTTGAAAATGAAAAAACTTCAACCTCACCATGAAAGTTCAACCTCTCCTTCTACACTCCGACACAACCTTAGCGAGCTGGATTTCAAAATTATGCGTCATGTAATTGACGACGGCAGAAAGTCGTTGACGGATATCGCGAAAGACTTAAACGTATCGATCGGCACAGTTAGTAATCACCTTACACGTTTACAAAGCGATGGGATTCTGCTGGTATTTGGTCAGGTACACCCGAATCGGATTGGCTTCAATACCTATGCACAGGTATGTATTGCGGTGCGACCAGCCAATAAGATAGACGCGATTGCCAAGGCAATCATGACAATTCCCGAAGTGAGCTTTGTTGCTCAAATCTCAGGAGAATTTGACTTGGAGATTAACGTCATGTGTCGGGACAACGATCACCTTACCAGCGTTTTGAATGAGAGTGTGTATACATTGGAAGGGATTTCTTATACGCGCACAAACATATATCTAAAAATCTTCAAGGTTGCTCAACCAGCTCTCGAACTTCTGGCAGAACAAACAAATTGACATTCGACAAAGTGACTTTTAATGAACAATGAACAATTGTCACTTCAGGGCTTCAGGGAAAACAGTTAAATCAATTCCCCAAAGCAGTGGCAACAGAAAGTAAACTAGTAGCGAGATCAATAGAATCGACAATAGGTTTAACCAAATTCCGGTACGAATCATATCCGGCATTTCCAGATAGCCGGATCCGAAAACCACAGCATTGGGTGGAGTGGCCACAGGTAGCATAAACGCGCAGCTGGCGGCCAATGTTGCTGAAACCATAAGCGCATATGGGTGTACATCAATCGCTAAAGCCATCGGCGCTAAAATTGGCAATAACATAGCGGTCGTCGCAAGGTTGGAGGTGATTTCCGTTAGAAAGTTTACCACCGCAATTAGCACTATTACGATGATAAATAGGGAAATCCCCTCCAGCAGAGTCATTTGACTGCCAATCCAGCTTGCGAGCCCGCTCACCTTAAACCCGTCGGCGAGTGCCAGTCCACCGCCAAACAGAAGTAGAATTCCCCAAGGCAGTCTTTTCGCATCTTCCCATTTCAGTAGCTTTTCGCCAGCCTTTTTCGCAGGTAAAATAAAAAGCATGATCGCGCAAATAATGGCAATTATTGTATCATCAATTGCCGGAATTAGCGGTTTCAGTAAAAAGGAGCGGCTTATCCATGCCGATGCGGTAACAACAAAAACGCCAAGCACCACCTTCTCCTCAAAGCCGATTTTGCCCAAGGCGGTTAACTGACGATTTACTTCATCCCGCCCTCCCGGAAACTCTTCCTGCTGAAGAACAAACATCTTCCGGGTAAGATAAAACCAGCTAATCGCCAATAGCAGCATTGAGATCGGTAATCCAAACGACATCCAGCCGGCGAAGGTGAGCTCTATGCCATAAGTTTCCTTAACCACTCCGGCAAGAACCAGGTTCGGCGGCGTTCCGATAAGCGTTGCCATTCCACCAATTGAGGCACTATAGGCGATGGCAAGCATTAGAGCTTTGCCAAATATTAGATTCTCATTTTCCTTGGTTGCAGGGTTGTTCCGCAGCTGTGCAATGATGGCCATTCCAATCGGAAGCATCATTACCGAGGTAGCGGTATTTGATATCCACATGGACAGAAAGGCCGTCGCAACCATGAATCCCAGAATAATACCGTTCATGTTCGCACCAATCGCCTGAATAATGTTCAAAGCAATGCGCCGATGTAAGTTCCACTTCTCAATAGCAAGGGCCAGCAGAAATCCACCCAGGAAAAGAAAAATAAACTTATGTCCGAAAGCGGCTGCCGTCGGCTTTAAAGGCAATCCACCCGTTAGCGGGAAAAGAACCAGCGGCAGTAATGCCGTCACCTCAATGGGAACGGCTCCGCTAATCCACCAAATGGCAATCCATGCAGTGGATGCCAGAACAGCCGTTCCTTCCAGCGACAAGCCCACGGGTTTTTCCACTAACAAAATGATAAAGAAAAGTAACGGCCCGGCATAAAGACCAATGGTTTTAATACGCATCGTTTTCGCTTTCATCAAGAAGAGAGAATTGAGAAGAGATAGCTTACAGATTTCCGGTGAAATAACAAAGCAAGCGGCAAAGAAAGGATGCCAAAGAAGAATGCACATCAACAAGTTGAACGTGTTGAGCAATAGACGAAACCTTACAACAAAAGATCACGTCAGATACGTTATAACGAAACGGATCTTCCAATGAAAACACTCTTATCAGTATTTCTCATACTTTTCACAGTATTCCCTCTGAGTTGTAGAAATGAAAATCCCTTACCTGAACACAAGAATTCTGTGAGTTTGGAAAAATTAGAGATACAGTTCTTACCAAATCCCAATGTCATTTATAAAGTTGATGATGACCTCGGATTCGAGAACGTAAATTTCGGTCTTTCCACTTCCGGTAAGCTGACTATTGAACAAGTTGATTCTCTACGACTCGTTTTTTACTCTCAATCAAATAAGCAGCTCACACAGTCCTATCCGCAAAGCTTGCTACAACATTATGTTCGTCGGAATGCTGACAATTTCATTCTACACAACTTTCATCATTTATTTCCAAGACCATGCGATATTGACAGGCTTGTAATTTCGCTCTTCACTAACAACCATTCAGTTCTGCAAGACACCATTTCTTTGGTGAAATATCAGCAGTCCAACAGCTATCGTCTTCCTTTTAACAGCACCTGGTTTGTGTCATCAGGCCATGACTTTGGCGTAGAGCATCGCAGGCACTTGTCTCGCGGGCATTTCGCCTGGGATTTTGTCCGCATTAATCATATTGGTAAATCGGCAACCGGGAACTCACTCGATTCATATTTCTCATATGGACAGGTTGTTCTTGCTCCGGCAGACGGAGTAGTTATCGCTATCCACGATGGCGAGACAGATAATGCCCCGGGACGTATCGAGAGCAAAAAGCCAAACTTCATAGAGATAGATCATGGTGGTAATGAAATAAGTCGGCTCGTTCACTTGAAGATGGGATCGATTATCGTTGCCACAGGTGATACCGTAAAGTCGGGGCAACCAATTGCAAAGGTTGGCAATTCGGGTTATTCGGAAAGACCGCATCTACATATCGGTTTTCAGCAATATATCCCGGACAAGAATGGAGAAACGCTGGCTGTTCCAATTGCGGTTCAATTTAGCAACTATCAAGTTAGCTGGAATCAAGGTGTAGATCAGCCTGTATCCAGTGGCCGACCAAGACGCGGGCAGTTTCTTAGAACGGTGAGCGGTGAGCGGTG
>JBOEGD010000004.1:0-77844 GCA_050633245.1 Calditrichia bacterium
CTTCTCACTTCTCACTTCTCAAAAAGATACACCGAATAGCGAACTTAAAACCAGACAATTTTGCCCATGAAATAGAATCAATAATTACGTATATTGTGCCGATTGTAGTTTATATAGAAGTTGAAAAGAGTCACTGGAGTTTGTTCCGATACGAATCGATTGGTAATGCTGATGAACGATACTAAAACTGCTGTTTTTCTAAAAGCGATGCTTCTGTCCTCCACAACAATCGGTCTTACATCAGGTGAGCATACCGAAATTAAGATTGAAGATGTAAAATTGACGCCAACCGTTGCTCTTAAAAGCTGTGTAAAGGATGGGACTAACTGGTTAGTTACCACTGCCGACGCTCTTCAAATTGATCAGTCTTATACCATTTCTATTGGCCCCCTAACTCTTCCTGTGCTTATTGGCGACTCGTTAAATCATTTATACTCGAAGAAACCCCTCGGTTATACTCGCGGTAAGGCCGGTTCTATTTTCCGTGTTTTCGCACCCAGGGCCTCCCGGGTTCATCTTGTCATTTTTAACAGGTTTGATGATTTGAAGGGGCGTGAACTCGAGATGCGTCGTGACAAAGATGGGGTCTGGGAGTTGGAAACAACTGCAGACTGGACCGGAAAATTTTATGGTTATCGGATTCATGGTCCGCAGGGGGCTATCGAAAAGTTTGATTCCTCAGTAATTATTGCCGATCCCTACAGCAAAGCAGTCGTAAGCCAAAACCACTATCTGCATCCTGCTAAAACGCATATCCTGCCGGATGATGATTTCGATTGGGAAGGGGACACCGGCGTTTCAATTCACGAACGTGACCTCATTATATATGAAGCACATGTGCGTGATATGACAATGCATCCTTCGTCCGGATTACACTCAAAAAGACGTGGCAGTTACCTCGGCTTGATAAATGAAAACCAACGCGGTGGATTGCCCTGGATGCGTCAGCTCGGCATTAATGCAGTTGAGCTACTCCCGGTTCAGGGATTCGGCACTTTCGAAATTCCATATAAAGAGCAAACCGGTGAAGCATATAATACCTGGAACCCATATGCCCGGAATCACTGGGGATACATGACCAACTATTTCTTCGCACCTGAGGCGTTTTATAGCAGCGGCGGAAAAAAAGACGCAGGGGAATGGAATGGTGCCGATGCCAGACAAGTGAAGGAGTTCAAAACGCTGGTAAAAGAATTCCATCGCAATGATATTGCTGTAATAATGGACGTCGTTTATAATCACGTTTCACAATATGATCTCAATCCATTTAAGTATCTGGATAAACAATACTATTTTCGCACCGATGCAAAAGGCGAGTTCTGGAACGATAGCGGATGCGGTAACGACTTTAAGTCTGAAAGCCCGATGGCAAGGCGAATGATTATCGACAGCATTCTGTATTGGATGAAAGAGTACCATATTGATGGGTTTCGCTTTGATCTTGCAAAAATCATCGATTGGGAAACCTGTGAAGCGATTATTGCTGCAGCTCGTGAAGAGAACCCGAACGTAATCATTATTGCCGAGCCGTGGGGTGGTGGCTATGATCCGGCCGGATTTTCGAATCGTGGTTGGGCTGCTTGGAATGATAAAATCCGAAATGGAATAAAAGGGTGGGACCCGGAACACAGTAAAGGGTTCCTCTTTGGCGAATGGCAGGGAGATAATAACCTCGAATCGCTACGCAGTTTTGCGATGGGAACGCTACAGAAGCACGGCGGTCTTTTTGCGAAAACCGAACATGCTGTAAACTACTTGGCTTCCCATGACAACCATACTCTCGGAGATTTTATTCGTATTGGTCTGGGTGAAGTCAATGCGAATAAACCTATCGATGACCTTCAGAAACATGCGCTTCTTTCTCCTGCGCAACTCCGATTGAATAAGTTGGCTGCACTCACACTGTTTTCTGCCCAGGGCCCGCTTATGATACATGCTGGTCAGGAGTTTGCCAGAAGTAAAGTTATTGCTTCGACAACCGTGCCGGATACCAATGTCGGGCTAATCGATCATAACAGTTATGAAAAGGATGATGAAACGAACTGGCTGAACTTTGATCATGCTGAAGCAAATAGTCAATTGGTCGATTATTATCGCGGATTAATACTGCTGCGTAAGCGCTTGCGAGCACTCCGTTGGGCCGACCCGGAACATTTTTATTTTGCTAACACCAGCGACCCACTATTGCTCGTCTATCTGATCAACTATAACAATGAAGAAATTCTTGTCGCGTTGAATGGAAATCCTAATCAGGTCCACGATGTTGAATTGCCCGCAGGAGATTGGGCCGTTTGGGTCGATGCGAAAGCTGTTTACGCAGATAAGCCTGCGGCAAGATTAACCGGAAAGCTTACAATCGCCCCATCGAGCGGCTGTCTGTTGGCGAAGCAATAATATGTATTTGCAGATGCTGATCGTCGGTGTCGGTGGATTTGTCGGTGCCATTTTGCGCTTTATTCTCTCCGGCTGGGGAAATTCGCTGGTAGAAAACGGTTTTCCTGCAGGCACATTTCTGGTTAACGTGATTGGGTGCTTTCTTCTGGGCACGATCTATGGCACTGCAAGTCAGTTTACCGCAAGTCCCAACCTGAAGTTGTTTCTTGCAACCGGCCTTCTTGGGGCATTAACAACGTTCTCTACCTTTTCCCTCGAAACGATTTCTCTTGTGCAAAATAGTGAATTTCAGAAAGCCTTGCTGAACATAATTGGTAGTCTGGTTGTGGGAATTGCTGCTGGTTATGCCGGTATTGCTTTAGGGCGATTCTTTACCGCTTCCTGAATAGCCCTCACTCGTGTTTTTAAAAGTCTTATCTTTATTTGGAGGAAACATGTCTCATCGCTTGATGGCTCTTATAGCCGGTCTGTTTATCTGCATATTCAGCTGCTCCTACAAAACAACTGTCCAACCCGGCAATGATATCCCCGATGACATCTACGTGCTTCCAACCAGCGAGATTACGGATGTTATTCCAGTTGTTCATGCAACAGCTTCCGAGAAGATCGCTATTCCACTCCAGGATCTATTTTATGCTGAAAGTTATGATTTACAGGTTGATGCCGAAAGATCGGATCAGCAGGATCTGAACGCCAAAATTCTGAACGATAGTCTTTTCCTTCATCCGGATGCGGAAGCAGAAGGGCTTAAGTCGCTGTGGGTGAATTTGAATGGCAATTTTTATCAGATTCCCGTTAAAGTGACCCGACTTGTTGAAAAGACGTTTCGCTTAAACAAAACTGATATCAATTCTGGAAACGTAACGATCTTCGGAGAATTTAACGCATGGAATCGCGTTCAGTCTCCATTGATATTGCAGGCAGATGGTAGCTATGAAATTACACTTAAGTTACAGCCAGGGCGTTATCAGTATAAGTTTTTTGAAGATGGCCGGGAGTTTCTCGATCCGGCGAATCCTGATTCTGTGCCGAATGGCTTTGGCGCCTTTAACTCCCTTTTGACCATAAAGCCTCGCAATGAACATTCTTTTGAACTTTTTCCTGATTTTTTCGAAGAGAAAGCTGATAGTCTTGTATTGAACTTTAAGTATCTTTATATCAGAAATCCACTATGGGAAGCTCATCCTATATTACAGTCCGCTCTTATTCCGCGGACCAAGTTCTTTATCGATAATATGGCTGTGCCGGTCGATTGGATTGGTCCTTTGAGAAACCTTGAGACCTTTAGCCTTGTGATTCCTAAATCTTACTTCATCCCGGGGCGACTTTATACTGTTCGTGTGGCCATTTATAGCAAAAGATTTAATGGCATTTCAAGCAACTTTCACCAAACTCTTTTGAAGGATGGGCGCATTGTTGGGACAGAAACCGGAATTGAAAGCAATTACGATCGCGTTATATACTCGCTGATGGTCGATCGCTTTCGCGATGGCGATCCTGAGAATAACTGGAAGGCAGAGCATGCTGAGCTCGACCCGCGTGTTAACTATCATGGTGGCGACTTACAGGGAGTCATTGATGCACTTAAAGAAGGCTACTTCGATTCTCTTGGTGTGAATACGTTGTGGCTCTCGCCGGTAATTCAAAACACGCAACGCGTAGAGCAGGAGTTTCCTGAGCCACATCGCTGGTTTACATCCTATCATGGCTATTGGCCAACCGATCCCGAAAAGGTAGACTCGCGCTTTGGAGACATGAGGCTGCTAAAGGAGATTGTTGTGGAAGCAGGGAAACACGATTCAGAAGTATTGTTGGACTATGTCGCCAACCATGCACATCGCGATCATCCTTGGTTTACTAAACATCGTAGCTGGTTTGGTAAACTCGACTTGCCGGACGGGCGTAAAAACCTGCGCTTCTGGGATGAGTTCAGGTTAACCACTTGGTTCGAACCGTATTTGCCCTCGTTTGATTATGTGGACTCTCCCGAGGCACTGGATGCAATGACTGAAAATGCTATCTGGTGGTTAAGGGAGAGCGGGGCTGCAGGTTTTCGCCATGATGCCGTGAAGCATATTCCAAATCGCTTCTGGCGGACTCTTACAAGGAAAATTCGTAAGATGGATGAGCAGCGTGCCGTGCCGCTCTTCCAAATTGGCGAGACCTTTGGCGGTTATGATCTAATTTCATCCTACGTGAATAATGGACAGCTAAACAGCCAGTTTAACTTTAACCTATTCGACGCGGCTCGAAATACTTTTCTGCGCACAGATGCCTCTTTTGCCGATCTGGAAAAGGAAATGCAGAAGACGCTTGAGGTATATGGCGTGAATCATTTAATGGGTAATCCAATCAATAGCCACGATAAAGTTCGCTACCTGTCCTATGCGGATGGCGATTTATCTCTTGATTCCGGCAATGCGAAAGAACTTGCCTGGAATAACCCACCGCAGGTTGACAATCCGGACAGCTATCGCCGGATGCGTCTCTACATGGCCTACATGATGACGATTCCCGGAGTCCCGATAGTTTACTATGGCGATGAGATTGGCATGACGGGATCGGAAGACCCGGACAATCGGCGACCGATGCGGTTTGGAAAGCAGCTTTCTGACAATGAAAACGAAATGCTACGGGAGAGTCGCAAGCTTATTGGGATCAGGCAGGAACATTCAGCTTTGCGTTATGGAGACTACCATTCTCTGCGTGCGGACGAAGATTGTCTTGTGTTTATGCGCAGCGATTTTAATGAAAAGCTTGTAATTGCATTCAATAAATCGGGAAAAGATGTTCGTGCGGAGGTTCCTTTTGGAATCTTAAACTCGAGAAACTCGGGTCTGTGCAACCTGACTGATGTACGAACAGGCACCCAAGCTGACAAGTCTACCAGAAACTATACGATAATGATCCCTGCTGGCAAGTGGGGAATTTGGAAATACGTTGAGGCGAAGCAGTAGGTCAGTGAGCATTGAACCCGTGTCAGGCTGAGCGTCGTCGAAGTCAAAGCGAGCTGAAGGCACTAAGGCTTAAAAGTGATAAACGGTCAGAAATGGTCAGCACTAACGTCTTGCTTCCGGCTACTCACTTCTCGCTACTGATGTCTTGCTTCTTGCTACTCACTTCTGGCTACTGATGTCTTGCTTCTTGCTACTCACTTCTCGCTACTGATGTCTTGCTTCTCGCTACTCACTTCTCGCTACTGATGTCTTGCTTCTCGCTACTCACTTCTCGCTACTGATGTCTTGCTTCTTGCTACTCACTTCTGACGTTTCACTTCTGACGTTTCACTTTTCACTTTTCGCTTACCGCTGTAAGACAATCGATCTAACAGCAGTGTTCGCTTCTGTAGCTACCCGATAGAAATAGTGCCCACTTCCTACCGCAGAACCCTGATCGTCAAGTCCATTCCATTGCAATGAATGTTCCCCGGCAGATAGGCGACCGTCAAATAAGGTACGGATACGTTGTCCAAGCGCGTTAAACAGAACGACAGCTACTTCCGCATCGTTTGGTACGGCAAAGCGTAGCGTATTTTGTCCGTTAAATGGATTCGGATAAGCAGGGAAGAGTACAAAACGATCAATGGTTGTCTCATCTCCGTTTTGCGTTAGCTTTACCGCCGGGAATGAGCTAATCGTTCCCTGTACGTCAACTGCCTGTAACCGATACCAGTTTTCTATGCCCGCTACCGGTGTAGCATCGGTGAAGCAATATGTTCGTCTGTGGTTGCTGTGCCCTGCGCCGACAAGTTCACCTGATGTGGTATAATCTGCCAGCACCTGAAAAGGACCTGCGGCATTTACAGCGCGCGACAGGATAAAACCGACGTTGTTAATTTCACTCTCGGTAGTCCAACAAATTTCGCCGGCACCATTTGACAGAATCTTTGCTGTAAATGCAGAAAGCTGTACGGGTAAGGCCTGATCGCTGCCGCCGAATCCAGGTGAACCCAGGTCTCCGCTGCTGGAAGGCCAGGCAATAGCTGCACTTTGCCAAAAGCTTAGATTGTTATTGTCATCGGTGGTTGATCCAATAAAAACCATTGAGGCCCCACTCGTTCCGGAGGACTGCACGCTTCCGTCATAGTCAACGTTATCGATTATCGTCGTACCGTCGCTACCTACTAAAACGATCTCATCAGCACCATTTGCCAGAAAGTAGCTGGTATATTGATAATCGATGTTCACGCCACCATTTGCGGCAAAATTGCTATTTCGACCAAGTGTTACAAATCCTTGTGCCGGAACAATCAATGCAGAGCCATTCGTAATAACGTGACTATCGATGTCATCGTCTCTAATTGTCCACCCATTAATATCAATCGGGAAGCCGGTTGCGTTAAACAACTCAAACCATTCTCCGTCTGCATCGCTTACTACTGCAGGATTTTTCATAATCTCGCTGATTATTATGTCTCCGGATCCCGGGGTGCCTCCAGAGCCGGTTGTGGCATTATTACGTGTAGGAGTTCCTGAATACATGGTGTTGGTAAGCGTATTCCAGAGTGCGAAATGGTAAACGGTTCCATTTGTGAGTCCGCGTATAATTACGCTGTTGCCATCGCCTTTATACATGGCAAAGCTGCCGCTACCAATCTCGCTGCCGGCGCCGAAGGTTGAGTTTGCGGCATAGGAAGACACTCCCGTTGAACTCGGGTCATCATCAATAATCGAACCTTCCTGGACAAGCAGTAAGAGTTCATTATTTGCATTATCGTAACCTATGGGAAGAGACCAACTTAATGCTAACGTGTCTGAGCCAATTGCAGTCAGAATAAGAGGGGAGGGAGCAGCAGTGGTCGCATTACTAAAATACGATCGATTTGCCAATGACGTGTCGACGATAAATGGATTTACCAAGCCATCTTGCCAGTGAGCAATAGAGTCAGTGCGGGCGATTTCTGTTGAGTCAGGTGGATCTTGCCGGTGCCAGTCCAGAAACACATCTTTTTGAACATCAAAAAAGTTGGGATCGGCATTGTCCGCTTCGGTGCGATACATCGTATAAAAATAGAACATGATGCGTGCTACATCGCCTTTGTAGGATTCACGCGGTTCGAACAGGTTGCCGTCACTATCGGCTTCGGTATATTCTTCAATCAATGAGCCTGGTGTAGAACTGAGTTCCTGATCTCGGCGAAACCAGCTGTCGGTATCGTTGTCATCTATCTCGCCAAAGGGAAAGTTGCTCCGTGCGGAGTTTACCTGAACACGGGCAGGGCGTAGCGAGTGCATATCGCTTCTCGGATTGCCGGAGGATGCTCCTTTACTTTGTGGCCAGGTATGTTCTGCGTTTATTCCCTTTGCAAAAGCATCTGAACTGGGGTCGAGTGCGGGATCGATATAAACTGTATATAAACTGTATATGCCGCTGAGACTGTCATTTACATTAAATATTCTTCCATAGAGCGTATCCCGGGCGGCATTATAACTCAAAACCGTTGTGGTTTTATAGTTTGCCGCTAGTGAATCGAGCAATTGTTGTCCTGTAAGACCCGGATAAAGCTCCATTTTTGTGTTTTCAGTAGCGCTTTTCTTTTGTTGAGCGCCAATAGGGCTCACCAAAGTGCTAAATAGGATGATGACGATCACTATTAGGCGGATTGCCTGAATAAATTTTCGGTGTTTTAAATACGATTTCATTGGTATTCGATCTCTTGAGAGGCGGTGATGGGGCAAAATGTAATACGATGCGGTGATTTAATGGCAACATTTACTCATTTAGCAGCAAATATCCAATAGGGGGATAATTTTTTTTGCTTTGAAATGGTCCATAAGTGACTGAAATAGACAGAAAAGCCTGTTTTTTGGTAGATTATTTCTTCTGATCGCATTTTCATGCGTCAAATCAATGCTTCCAGGGTGTAGCGCCGTATATTGATTGCAGTCATTTGGACAGAGCAACACAGGGTTGAACCCGGTGATGAGCCTTCAGTGGAGTGGGGGATTTTGATCAGAATGGCGCTGCCCGCTAGTATTTGGCAGTCCGCATTTGGTTCCTTTTCAATAGCCAGAGTAATCAAGAATGAAATCATGAGAAATCGTGATTGTAAAACCTATGCCCAATACAGGAGGCGGACAAATGAAATGCCAACACCCAGGATGTAACAGCACTCTCGTAATCGACTGCATTAAGTCGGATGAATTCGAATACATGTCTAACAGTTTTGGAGACGATATGCCGGCGAATGATTATGACGATGAAGCCAGCGTGGAATATTACTGTGTTCACCATTGTGCAGAGCATGGCTACTGCTGGAAATGCGGCTCGCCGCTGGACGTCAGCTGGTCGCCTGAAAGCGAAGGCACCTGCAGTCTTTGCAACGACAGCAACTTGTTTTAATAGCGGAATAAGAGAATTTACCTGAGCAACGCGATCCGCTAAGGCTACTTAACGTAGCCGGATCTTTTTATACTGATTTGTTCCGTAACGTTTTCCGACTCTGCCTCATGCGGAATTACTTATGATTACGAATACGGATACGGACTTCGATTTTATGGAACGGTGACTCATACGACTCTTCAAGCGACTACTGGACGGAATTGGTTGTGGAAGCGTTATCGGTTCAAATTAGTATTAAAAGATGAATTAATCTCGCCTTAATCTAGTCTTTTCTTTAATAATCCTTCAGCAAGCCTTAGCAACAACTCCCGTTCCTCGCTATTTAACTGGCGTGCGATCTGCTGTATTTCCACCAGATAGCGCTCATCGTATTTGGGAGTCTCTTCAGCAACGCTGTCTCCACCAGGTGCAGCTCTTCCGGTAATCAACCAGTGCAGGTCGCTGTTTAGAAAATTAGCTATGCTGCGTGCTTTTTCGATGGAGGGAAGTTTTTTTTCTTTGATGATATCGCTAAGTGTTGACTGTGGTATGCCGGATTCCTCGGCGAGTCTCTTTTGAGACTGGCGATTTTCCTTAAGGAGTTTTTTGACACGAGATCCAAAACCAGGCATTTTTTTTCCGCTTTTGCGAATTTTTTGAACAATTAGATTGACTTGTCCGCTTTTGCGAATTATCTTTCCTTCGAATATATCACAATAAAGGTTTTCTGACTAAAATGCCAGAAAATTGTTGCTCTTACTGTCGCCCGGGAACTGACAGTAGGGCAGGATACCGGTATCGCATTTCCCCACGTCCCCAGTTACAACGTGAAAGGAGATTGCGATGAAGTGTGAACACAGAGGTTGCAGACGGACGCTTTTAATTGATTGTATGTCAGTGATGGAGGATGCGCCTGATGAACAGAATGGGCATACCGTGATGCCGACGGTGGTTGTGCGTTACTACTGTCTCTATCACAGTCAGCAATATGGCCATTGTTGGCACTGCGGATTTTATGCAGCGCATGAACCGAATTTTCGCTTGAGTTTATTGGGTTTATGTCGAGATTGTTTTGGCGAATTTGCATCAGCGAGTGGCTAGTGTTGCATTGTTTGCTATATTTTCGAAATTGAGTAGAGCATTGTATTGAAAAAGAGAGGACCGCATGACGGCATCTAAAACAGATTTACCCGACCATACGCTAACGATTGAACCGACAGTAGCTGAGGATAGTTTTATTGCCCGTGGAGCGAGAGTGATGGGCGATGTAACGTTGGCTGCGGGTTCGTCTGTCTGGTATAACTGTGTTCTGAGAGGTGATATTAACAGCATTCATATCGGAGAGCGCAGTAATATTCAGGATGGCGTTGTTATTCACAATGAAAACTTTCTGCCCTGTGTGGTTGGCAACGATGTTACGATAGGGCATGGTGCGATACTACATGGATGCCATATCGAGGATGGATGTTTGGTAGGGATGGGCGCGACAATCTTATCGGGCGCCGTGATAAAGCGCGGCAGTATAATTGGTGCCGGTGCACTGGTACGTGAGCGTGCAGTTATTGAGCCCGGAAGTTTAGTGGCGGGTGTTCCTGCAAAGCTTCTGCGTGAATTAACAGAAGACGCCTACGAGACGAATTTGAAGTGGTCGGCAAAGTATGTAAAGCTGGCCAGGTTGCATAGACGAAAATACGGTATGGAATCGGTAATGTAATAAAAGGAGTCTTTACTGAGAAAAGATTCAGGCACACGGTTTGCATTTGTAGGGATTGATTTGTAGAGCTTCATCCTAAAAGCGCGTATTTTAGCACTTAGCGCCTTTGAGAAGGACATCTTCAGGCTAGACTGAAAATAAAAATGTATAAACTCTACACAATTTCAGACACCTATTTCAGAATGGGGAACTTACGAATGCGACAATTTTTACGGATGGTGTGGATCTTTTTAGTACCGGGTATGCTGTTTGCCCAATTGGCAGAAAATAAAATAGTAACCAGCGATGCGACAAATTCAGATGAGTTTGGAATTACACTCGCTGTCGATGGAGACATTGCCGTTGTGGGCGCGCATCGCGACCGTCCAAGCGGAAGTTATTCTGGCTCAGCTTATATCCTAACGCGTAGCGCGGGAGGTTGGACCGAACAACAAAAGTTGCTTGCAAGCGATACCGATTCTTACAAGCGCTTTGGTAACGCGGTTGATATATCCGGATCACATATTGTTGTTGGAGCTATGGGCGACGATCATTCCGGACCGGCTACCGGTTCAGCATACATCTTTCGTAATGAGGGTGGAAGCTGGCAGGAACAGACAAAGCTGCTGGAATCGTCTGCCGAGCGGGACGATGAATTCGCAACGGCTGTCTCCATCGACGGCGAGTATGTTCTTATTGGCGTACCCGGTGATGACGATGAAACGGGCTCTGCCTACATCTATACGGGAAGCGGAGCAAACTGGAATGAACAGCAAATCCTGACAGACGGTAACGGTCAACAGGATGACAAATTTGGTTACGCCGTTGCTCTTCAGGGAAACCTGGCTGTCATTGGTTCCCCGGGTGACAAATCTGTCTTTGTTTTCGAGCGTAGTGGAAGCAGCTGGAGTCAACTTCAGCGTATTTCTCCAGCAGGGGTTGTCGGGAGCGATGAATTCGGCGAAGCCGTTGCCATATCCGGAGACTATATTGTTGTTGGTGCTGCCAGCGATAGTGAGTCTGCCAGTGAAGCAGGAGCGGTATATGTGTTTAAACGCGGTGGAAATAGCTGGAGTCAGACAGCAAAAATTCGCCCGGCCGACGCAGCTGCGGAAGATAACTTCGGTATTTCAGTGTCCATAGAAAATGATGTATTGGCAGTCGGTGCACGGTACAATGATGAATCTGTCGCAGACGGAGGTGCCGCATACATATTCACCCGCGCCGGTGAAAACTGGACTGAAATTAATAAAGTCATGGCGTCTGATGCCGGCGAAGATGACCGTTTTGGAAACTCGATCGATATTCAAGGCGATGTGCTTCTGGTTGGTGCTTATAAAGACGATCAGCCAGGCTCGCAGGATACCGGTTCTGTATATGCCTTTAGCGGATTTGGAACGACTGGAATCGGTGATGAAGACCTTTCCGGAATTGCAACCTTTCGGCTCGATCAAAATTACCCTAATCCGTTTAATCCCAGCACTCAGATTACCTATCAGGTTGCCACTGCAAGTGAAGTGCGATTGACAGTTTATAACTTGCTTGGGCAATCGGTTCGCACGCTTGTGAATGGTTCAAGCGCGGCTGGTAGTTATTCGGTTAGCTGGAATGGCGTAAACGATTTGGGCTTTAAGGTGCCTAGTGGTGTATATCTCTATCGCCTGGAAGCAGGAGAATTTGTTGAAACAAGACGAATGATTTATCTGCAATAATACGGAATCAAAGTAAGGTTGGACTGTATTTCGATACAATTCAGCCTTTATCCAGGCATAAATCCGTAAATTTATGATCTGTATCAACATTTTGAGATAATTATACTGCATATTGAAATATCATCAGATTCTGGATTCATTTTTATGCAATGTGTTCGCACCCTTTTTTTTATTTTGACAGTTTGTGTCACCTCTCTATTTTCTCAGGAATTCCCGAAAATATTGCGTTCTCCTATACCTGCATCGGCCCGTTTTGATATCGGGGCTTGTCTGGGACAGGATTTTGCTGCCTTCTATCCGGTCGGATGGTCCGAAAAAGGCCGTTTCGCATGGATTATGCGTGAAGAGGGTAGCACAGCCAATTCCTATAAATTCAGCTATTTTGTGCAAGATTTGGTTAGCGGTGAAATGTTGTGGAAAAAGAGCAATATTTTATCCCTTGCGGAAATGCAGGATAATATTGAAGATTCAACTACTGCTTCATTTCAAAAACAGCTGAGTGCATATGGTATTGTTCAAGCCAGTGATGAGGTGCGTGTTAAAAAGTTTCCATTGCCTTTTGGAGCAGATACGTTGAATGTTCAGCTGGACAAATTGAATGGCATGTATCAAAATAAAGAAGTTTTAAGAGAAATATCCCTAGATCTGATCTCTAAGATAAGGGGAACAAAACGTGTCTTCTTTCGTCAGAATGACCCAAACTCCCCGGCAGTGCAGGATATTGCACTTTGTGCATCTTTACGCAGTCCTTATGAAGAACGACTAGCATTGATCCTTTGTAAGCGCTATCTTGGTTTTAACGATGTCTGTGTAGTTCGCTTTCAGGTCATCGGTGTTCACATGTCTGACGGCTGGAAATAATGAATATACCTAAAACAAGCTGGCTCCGAATGGATTCAGCATCTCGATACATTTATATGAATGCGGCAGCTATACTGGGGAATGGTTCTTCACTGTAGTTTAGTCGATTTTGTTTCTCAATTTTCAAGGAGTAGTGGTAATGGAAGATCGTGTAACTGGCACTGTTAAGTGGTTTAATGCAACCAAAGGTTTTGGATTTATTTCTTATGATGGAGGCGATGACGTTTTTGTGCATTATTCCTCGATCCGTGACTCTGGAGGCTTTCGCTCTCTGGAAGAAGACCAAAAGGTGGAGTTTACAATCACCGAAGGTAAAAAAGGTCCGCAAGCTCAGGATGTAGTGCCGATCTAAGTTCTTCCTTTAGAGGCGCAAATTTTTGCGCCTCTAAAGGCTTTTGTATTCCATCTAGTCTCTCACCTGCTTAGTCCAATACATCTAACTGCATTTCCCCGGCAATTAGTGCTTTTTTATGCCGCACCGAAAGTTTTCGCACGCGATATTCCAATCGTAAGGCAGTGCTTTTGTCACCAACCTGCTGATAAAATACTAATTCTAATGGTGCTTTTCCTCTAAGATAGCGCGCCGATTTTTTTCCACCATCACAATGCTCCTGAAACCGCCGTTCAACATTTGTGGTAATTCCGGTATAGTGGCTTCCGTCTTTGCAGCGAATCAGATATAGAAACCAGTTTGCTGCCAACGAGCTGTTTCGCATTGACGATTCCTGCGTTGTTATCGCATAATTTATTAGCATTCAGTAAGATCCTAATATAAATTCTGCCATATCGTTTGGCACTCTTATTATTTTAAAGCAATATTTTTTGCGTTTGATCCCATTTGTTGTTGTCGACAGTAACGATATTATCAGCATGGGGAGAGGCGCTTCACGTACGAAGCGGCTGGAGATTCAATTGTGATGTTAAGTGAATTCTATTCCTTCCTTTATACTCCAAACCTTTTTGCCCTGAAAAAATCAAATATTCAGCTTATGAAAATCGAACGCATTACAATACTTGCTGGATTTAACGCTTTGCATTATTCGTCATCTCTCTAATAAAAATATAGACTGTATATAATCTGACCCGCTACTCTGCGTTGAGTTGCGAACTAATCCAATTAGCATTACAGACGCCATAGGCGAATTTTACGCTATTAATGCCTGCAAATAATGAGTGGGGGCCGTTCCAGAAAAGGAAGGTCGAGTGTTCATCCCTGACAAAAAATGCATCCCGGGACTCCAAAAAGCATCCTGCATCTTATATCAATTTTTTAGAATTACTCTTCGTAGAAGCAATATCGGGAAACTGTGTCACAGTATATGGCACGTGTTAAGCTTTCAGTGACAGAGTTATTAAAAATATTCTTCCCTTCCAATATGAAATTAGATTTTTCTTTGGAGCATTTTGTATTATCTTACCTTTATTCAATTGGTCAATTTCCAGGAGTTCTGCTGTGCATCGTAGCATCTTACATCTTCTACATTTGTGTTTACTGGTTTCGGCCTCGACAGTCTTTGCCCAATCTTCAGAGACGCCTATTCGAATATTCGGCTACTTTCAGAATCAATTTGAGGCCCAATCTTCTATTGATGCCGAGCCCAAACATTCGAATAACTCGTTTATTCTTCAACAATTGAACTTATTCTTCCAAAAAGACCTTCACAAGGCGTGGTCGGCTTTTATCAGCGTTGAAATGCTTAATTCCTTTTCTGACTCGCGCAGAACCGGTGCAGTAAATCTGGATGAGGCTTGGGTAAAGTTTCGTTCCAGCAAGCATTTTAACCTCAAGCTGGGTTTGCAAATTCCAATTTTTAATAACTTTAACGAGATTAAGAATAGAACACCGCTACTACCGTATATAATACGCCCGTTGGCTTATGAGACCTCTTTTAATGAAACTATTGACATAGAAGCATTTATTCCCGGGCAGGCCTTTGCTCAGGCTTATGGTTTTAAACCGATTGGCTCTGCCAAGCTGGACTATGCCTTATATTTAGGAAATTCCCCTAACATCATTCAGAATAACGCCGTTCTGGCAGACCGCTCCGGTGCCGATAGCACCACCGCAATTTTAGTTGGCGGTCGATTAGGACTAAGGCTGGGGGAAGTGAAGTTGGGAAGTTCGGTTTCCTATGATCGCGTAAATGATTTTAAGGGATTAGAGGTTGTGTTTGGCGGTAATGCAGATCGCTTCGAACTGTTGCCACGAGTGCGATTTGGCTTAGACCTTTCTGCTAACTGGAAGAGCTTGGCTTTTGAATCTGAATTCGTTCAGGTACAGCATGATGACGACCTCGAGGATTTTAGTATCGACAAGCAGTTTCTCTACGCAACGGCAGGCTGTCGCTTTCTGGACGACAGGCTTTTTGCTTTTCTGAGTTACTGGCAGACGAACGAAGATCAACCATTTATCTTACAACAAAATGGAATTAGCCTTGCAGTTGTTGATATCCAGGCACAGGTGCCAAATATTGGTTTCTCGTATAACTTGACAGACCTGATTAGACTGAAGGCGCACCATGCGTTTGTAACTGTTGAGGGAAACCCTGTATTCACGGATCTTTTCCTTAAGCAAAGGTTTAACTATTTCACAGCAGCTGTTTCCGTTATTTTTAAGTAAAAAACTATGATGAAAACCGATACGAACAGACTAAAATATTTTACCGTTTTCTTAGCGCGTCCGATTTTGTCCGCACTATTCTTTCTCTTAGTGCTGTTTGCATACAGTGCGAATGCACAGGTTGCGGTTATTGCCCATCCTTCCGTTCCCGACGAGGGGCTGGATGAAGGAGTATTGCTAGACTTTTATTCCGGCGATATTCAGGAATGGAGCAATGGCGATAAAATTGTTGTTTACGATTTAAAAGACCCGAAAAAATTAAAAGATATCTTCTACAAGTTTCTGGGTAAATCTTCGTCGAGAATGAAGTCGATTTGGATGAAAAAAATGTTGGCCGGCGAGAGCGTTCCACCTGAATCGCTGGATGATGAAGAAAAAATGCTGAAAATGGTTGCCGAGACACCAGGGGCTATTGGATTTATAAGCGCAGAAAAGGTAAAAGATACCGTTAAGTTAGTTGCTACTATTGATGGCGGCTAATAAGTTTTCTCTGTAACCGCGGAACAAGTAGATCGTAAACCCCACCATGAACTTAAAAGACTTTAACCTTGCCAGTAAACAGATGATCGGCTTTGGAGCTATCCTGCTGATTATGACGATAATGAACGGCGTGACCCTTAATCGCTTTCGAATGGTTAAAGAAGACCTGCGCTCAATTAGTACAGACTGGATGCAGCGGGTAGTGGCAGTTTCCGACATTAATTTGGCGATGGCTGACCTGCGAAACAATCAGCTTCAGTGGGCCTATGCCGGCAACGAGGAAGAAAAAAAGCAGATTGCCAATGTGATGATAACGTTGATCGACAGTATTAACGTTAATTTGGACATCTATAATGAACTAAAAAATACCGGTGAACTCGATAACGAGTTTGCCGCTCGCGAAACCACAATTTATAATGGGTTCGATGAAGGTTGGGATCAGTATCAGACTGCCAGCCTCAGCTTCTTCCAACTTATAAATAGCAATGAGAATAACCGAGCTGTCGAGCTTCTCAAAACCGAAGCCCAGAAAGCATACGCATCGGTGTCTGTTAGTCTGGCAAGCCTCGAAGAGATTAACAGACAGCAGACGCTTCTAGCCTCGGAGCGCGCCGAGAACTCGTTCAACCGTACTCGCACCGGAACCATCATTCTCCTAATCTTTACGATTATTACATCACTGGGACTTTCCGGTGGACTGATTCGCTGGGTGACGGTGCCTCTGCAAAAACTGGATCTTGCTGCGCAGGATATTGCCCGCGGAAATCTGGATGTACATTTAAAAATTCCCAGCAAAGATGAAATTGGTAGTTTATCTGTCTCCTTCAACAAAATGGCACAGTCGCTGAGAAATACAACTGAAAAACTGGAACAGAAAAACCTCGATCTGGAAAAAACGTCTGCGTCTCTTGCCAAGCAGAAAGCTGAAATCGAAAGTAAAAACACCGAATTGGAAGATGCGCTTCTACAGCTGAATAAAACTCAACAGCAGTTACTAATGAAGGAAAAGATGGCCTCTCTTGGTGACCTTGTCGCTGGCGTAGCACATGAAATTAATACGCCGGTCGGCAGTGTAACCAGCGCAGCAGATGTGTTGATTCGCTGTCTCAACAAGATCGAGAAAGAACTGGAAGCCAATCCGGATGCCGCTGCCAACGCAAAGCTGAATAACCTGTTGAGCATGCTCCGCGACAATATTCACGTTACCACTTCTGCAAGTGAACGTATAACCAATATTGTAAAAAGCCTGAAAAACTTTGCCCGCCTGGATGAAGCGGCATACCAGGATGTAGACTTACACGAAGGTCTTGAAAGTAGCTTAACACTTTTGGGAAGCGATATGCTTAAGGGCATCGAGCTAAATAGGCAGTATGGAGGAATCCCAAAATACTATTGCAATCCCGGACAGTTAAATCAGGCCTTTATGAACTTGCTGCGTAATGCCTGTGAAGCTGTTGAAAAGCAGCAGGGAACCATAACAATCAGCACCAACCTTTTGCCATCAGACAATGGTGAACCCGCTACCATCTGCATTAAGATTGCCGATAATGGCAGAGGCATTGAAAAAGAAAGACAAAATCGCCTTTTCGATTTTAACTTTTCCGCAGGACAGGGGAGAATGAAAATGGGCTCTGGCCTGGTAAGTGCCAACAGCATCGTTCAGGAACACAATGGCGAAATTAAGGTCGAGTCGATGCTGGGTAAGGGAACAACGATGTCTATTCTGTTGCCGATTCGCTAAGTCTGTTTTGTAGAGACCGGATTAGAAAAACCGAACCGAAAAATGTAATCATGGACATCCGCTGATTGTATAATCTCGGTATTGTTGTCCTGTTTGGAAGCAGGGTTATGTCGTTTTCCATAAGCCTTTTCAACATCGAAACACGGTTTAGATATGATGATTCTTGATGGATCCAATCTATCTGCCTGACGTTTTAAGTGCAGGGGAAAGCTCGATACGTGTGTGGAGAACACGTTAAAATGGGAATTAAGCGGAGTCGTTGATGAAATACTTTTACCTGGCAAGTCTACTGCTACTCTACACCAGCCTATTTGCACAGGAACTATTCGTTCAGGATGAACCCTACGCCATATCTGCTACCGATCGATTGACCGATTTTGATGCCACCAGTTATTTGAAAGATTTGCGTACGACCGATCCGGCGAAATACCAACGTTTGCTGGATCAGGAAAACGATCGCCGTGTATTCAATGCCGCGCACAAGACGCAGCAATTCTTTTGGGCATTAAACCTGGAAGATTTGAGCGATCCGATCTTTTATCAAATTACCGCTACGCTACGCTCAAGTTCGATGAATGACAGCCTGCGAATTTGGGTCGATGATGAGAGTTGGAACGCTGGTTATGTTGATGCTTCCACTTTATCTGCTTTAACAACCGGCTTATTAACGGCAACTCCACAGGGAAGCATTGATTCTTCCAGTGGTATTCTTAAAATAACGGAACAAGTTTTCGGCGTGCGTCCCAATAAGGGTGGGGACGGCTTTTTGAATATTCTGATTCTTGATATCCAGGATACCTTCGATCCTGAGAGCGCCAACCGCGCATTTGTAGGGGGATACTTCTTTCCTTTCGATCAGTCAGATTTTGATATGAGTAATCAGCAAGACCTACTCTATCTGGATTCATTTCCCGGAATCTTTTCGCCAATCACTCAGGAGTTGAGAACAGAATCGGTTCTTGCGACAACCGCTCATGAGGTTCAGCATCTGATTCACTTTACCTATGATTCAGATGAGAATACCTGGCTGAATGAATCAATGTCTGAGCTGGCTTCCTTTCTGTGTGGCTATAGCCCTGGTAGTCCCGCTCTTTATCTTGCAGAACCGGGGCGCAGTTTAATCTCCTGGAATAATGAGGTTTGGGACTACAGCCGAGTAGGCCTTTGGGGCGTCTATCTGTATGAGCAATTCGGCCTCGAATTTATTACTGCTGTAACCCAGGATGCCCGATCGAGCTTAATCTCTCTGGAAAACTTATTGGCAAGCAGAAGCTCTGGTTTTGAAACCACGTTCAGGAATTTTGCGATAGCGAACATTCTAAATGATGCAGCATCGGATAGTCGCTTTGGATATCAGGACAATGCATATTCAGGGTTGAGGGCAACTACCAATGATGTCGTTTCATCATTTCCGGCCCTACTGTCGACAAACTATGACGATTACGGAGTAGCTTATTATCGGATGCAGGGAAGTGATCTATTTACTCTTTCCCTCTCCCAGTCGATTGACATAGGCTACTTAATAAGAAATACCGGCAGCGGCGTCGAGTTAATACCAATCAATGGAGATACCCTCTCATATTCTCAATTCAACAGCGACGATGAGTTTTATGTTATGTTGTCTGGCAGCACGGCGAGGAATCTGAATATTTGCGCCTATGCTTCCCGCTCATTTGATGGCAGGGAAGACGTATACGATTCCGGACAAATTGATTTGCGCATCAACGGCGCTGTCCAGATCGCAAATCGATTTGTATTACCGGCAGGTGGGTTCGATCTTCGTGAGATCGAATTTCAAAATACAACCTCCGGTCAGTTTACCATTCGATTTCAGCGCGATAGCAACGGAGTTCCCGGTGGTGTAATCGCCTCTATAATTGATACTTCTTTGCAGAGTGGGCAGTCTGTCATAAGAATTCAACCACCGGCATCCGTTGTCAATTCACTTATTCCGGGGCAGCCATTTTATGTGAGCATCAACGCGAACGCTGCAGACTTTGCTTATGCTTATAGTGATGGTGATTTAAGTAATGGCAACAGTTTTATTTACCGAAATCCTGCTGAAGGTTGGCAAAACCTCTCCAACTTTCAAATAGACGGAGAGCGATTGCAGGGAAATTGGATGATCCGAGCGTTTTATGATGGTGAGTTAATTGCATCAGGAAACCCAACTTGCGCTGCGGAATCATTCTCCGGTGAATTGAGGCTGACCAATGTGTTTCCAAACCCAACGGCGAGTGGCATTACCGTAAGCACCGAATTTAGCGGTGCCGGCACGCTTCGCCTGACGCTTTACAATATGCTGGGACAGGAAGTCAGCAATTTTCAGCAGATATATAATGGTGTTGGCAAAATTCTTTCGGTTTCATGGCCAAATGCTGCTAAAAAAACCGTTGATGAATCATTCGCTCCGGGTATCTATTTTATTCGTGGAGAGTTTACGGACGCTGAAACAGGTAAGACGACTTATTCCAACACACAAAAAATAATAATTCTAAAGAATTAGAACGGAATCCGAACGCGATTCAAATCCAAGAAGGAAGAAACAGATGCAGTTCCCGCAGAAATTTTATCGTTGGCGTCCACACCCATGGCACGGATTGTCGGTGGGCGAAAACGCACCAGAAATTGTAACATCGTATATTGAAATTACCCCATTTGACTATGTTAAATATGAAGTAGATAAAGCTACCGGTTATATGATGGTCGATCGCCCACAACGCAGTTCTTCACAGCCCCCGGCGCTGTATGGATTTATTCCCAAAACCTATTGTGGTGATCGAATCCAGGCACTTTCACCGAGTTCGGAAAAAGGTGACGGCGACCCATTGGATATTTGTGTCTTAAGCGAACGTCCGATTAACCGGGTAGAGATTCTGCTTAATGCGCGGGTAGTTGGTGGTTTGCAGATGGTTGACAATGGCGAGGCAGATGATAAGATTATTGCTGTTTTGCAGAATGATAATATTTATCGCAGTGCCAAAGATATTACAGACTTACCCGAGGTTTTGATAGAACGTTTACGCCATTATTTCAGTACATATAAACTGATCCCGGGTAAAAAAGAAACCACGCGGATAGAACAGATCTATGGTGCTGATCATGCCCATGAGGTTATCCGCGCGGCAATGAAAGACTATGATGATGAATACGGTGGCTAATTGAACACTCTGCTGCTCGTAATAAGGGCAGCAGAGGTTTTTCCAGCCTACTCGGCCTTTTTTTCCAACCGCCCAACAAGAAAATGATAAATTAGCAAACCAGTGCCTGCAAAAGTCGCAACAAGGCCGGTTAAACCAGGTTCATCAAGCTCATGTCTGAATTCATTTCCGATCAGAAATGCCAGACCAACACTTACCAAAACCATGCCCCACTTTAAGGCATTCGCTGAGTCGTTAACCTTACTTCTTGCGGTAAATAATTCCAAATTTCCTTCTGCATCGCCGCGTTCGATCATAATACGCTTTAAACGATTATCGGATACAACCCGAACAATGGTAACAAGGGCGTAGAACATAACCGGAACAATTACAATCTCTGATGAAAACATAATTAATTCTCCTGAATGTGTGTTTTTTGACTCGCATTACCCACTAGACAGACGACATTGTAAAAGGTTGCACAATTTTTTCTCATTCGTATCCTGTCTTGAACGGCATATGGTTTCATCTTATATTAGAAATAACTAATTCTTTAAATCACTGCATATTTTTGGACGATGTTTGTTCCGATACTACAATCTAGTGTAGATCGAAAAGACGAGGATATTATGGCGCAGAACCAACCGATACGGATTCTGTACATGGAAGACGATCATGGACTTGCACTTTTGTTTCGAAAGAAGCTCGAGCCTTTGGGCTATGATATCGAAATTGCACAAAACGGTAGCGATGGTATTAAACTGGCAAAGAAGAATACCTATGATATAATGGTTGTCGATTTTAACATGCCCGGCTACAATGGGCTTGAGGTTATCCAAATGCTTTCGGCCGATGGTCTTTTACTACCGACTATCATGCTAACCGCTGCAGGCAGCGAGGAAGTTGCCGTTGAGGCATTAAAATGGGGGGCAACAGATTATGTTGCCAAGGGGCCTGGCTATTTGGAAAGACTTCCCGTTGTTATTAAGCAAACCCTGTTGCATACCAGCATGCTGCAGGAAAAGCTTGCTGCCGAGGAGGCGCTCTTCGAAAGTGAGGCAACTAACCGAGCTTTGGTAACGGCAATGCCCGACTTTATCATGCAAATAAGCAAAGATGGAAAAGTGCTGAGCGCGAATGAGGCAACGGAAGGCATTTTTCACTTTCCTGAATTGCTTGAAGGAAAGTCTTTAATAGATATTTATCCAAAGGAGCAGGTTGAAACCCTCTTTAGTATTATTCAGCAGACGATTCGTACAGGCATTGCACAAAACCACGAGTTCAGCATTGAGGTAAAAAACGAAACCTTCTATTACGAGAACAGAATTGCCCCCTGTGGGGAAGAGAAGGTGCTCTCTGTCGTGCGAGATATTACTGCCCGGGTTAGAGCGGCACAGGAAAAAGAATGGCTATTGCAGGAGTTTCAGGATGCTCTGGCCAGAATCAAAACCCTGAATGGGCTTATTCCGATATGCGCAACATGCAAAAAAGTTCGCGATGATAAAGGATATTGGAATCGTATTGAAGAATATATTACAACGCACTCTGAAGCTGAATTTAGTCATGGCGTTTGTCCGGGATGTATGGAAGAGCTATACTCTGAACACATGACCAAGAATAAAAAGTCCTGAGTGCAACCTTTCGACTTTTCACCGGTCTTGTTAATAAACAGCAGATGGATTGCAGAGGCCGATGGACGCGGAAAAACAACTTGTACAGTCAATTCTTGATGGAAACAGGCATGCTTTTAGAGAGCTGATTAGCTCCTATGAGCGTTTGGTTGCTCATATGGTATATCGTATGGTTACCAATCAGAATGATCGTGAGGATATTTGCCAGGATGTTTTTGTTAAGGTCTATCAAAACCTCTCGAAATTTCAATTTAAATCGAAACTCTCTACGTGGATTGCCAGGATTGCTTATAATACCACGCTGAACTATTTGGAGAAAAAGCGCGTTGCTCTTTACGATGATCTTGGTGCGCGAGACAAAACGATTTCAAGCGGTGGACAGTTCGAATCCTATGATCAGCACTATGCCTCGGCTGAACTCTCTCCGGAAGAAACGCTGCTTGAAACCGAAGTATCTCTGCAGCTTCATGCGCAGATAGAACGTTTACCTATTTTATTCAGAACGGTTCTAACGCTGTTCCACTTGGATCAGCTTGGATATAGAGACATCTCGGAAATAATGAATTTACCGGAAGGCACGGTAAAAAGTTATCTTTTTCGTGCCAGAAAGCGGTTGAAGGAGCTGCTGCTCGAAGAGCAGGGCGCTAAAATATAACAGCATGTTTGCAGCATACGGAGACACAAAACATGACAAACTACAGCGATAAAGACATTCAAGCCTACCTTGATGGTAGTAGCGAGATTGATCGAAAAGCCTTTGAAATAGCTCTTTCTGAAGATAGTTTGCTGAAGAAGCGCTATGAGAACTATTCGTTGTTATACGGACAGTTGGCCGACGACAAAGGATTTATGCTTTCTGCCAGCTTTGCTGATAATGTTATGACCCAGATTTCCGGCAGCGATTCGACCGACTTTGAAGTCAGTGATACGACGCTGATAATTCTTGCAACATTGGTAAGTTTCGGTACTCTCATCTATTTGTTTTTTCCTGAGATCTCGAACAGCACACTCTTAGCAGATTCTTTTGGGAATTTAACAAGCGGGTTTTCCAAACTACCGTCTTCTACCGGATTGTCTTTCAATCTGATTTTTATTACATTTCTCGTTTTAGCGGGTGTCGCGGCGATGGATAAACTTATTGTGGAGTGGCGCAGCAAGTTTTAGTGGTTTGTTCCAATCTTATTCATCGTCATCTCCGGTTAACCAGTTCCAGAGAGTGCGCGCGCCTTCTTCTTGTTTAGCTTCCCTTTCCCTTTGGTTTAACAACCAATGCCAAAATGAACCTCCCTCATCGCGTTTGCGCATTTTTTCCCACTCGCGATAAACGCTGCGTTTAGAAATTCCGATCGGCCCCTCAAAAATTCCTCCACCCTGGAAACCGTCGTAGACCTTTACGCTTATCGTGTTTTCACCACCGGGATCCAGTAAATCGGCTGGAACAAAATACGCGCGAACCTCCTGCCAGTAGTCGCCAAGGTCATTGCGATTACCGGGATTATCAACATCGCCGGTGCGGCCGATTCGCTCTCCATTTACATAGGTTTCATCAAGATCATCGATTTTACCCAGTAACAATACAAGCTTTTCATCGGCCAGTTCGCGTGGCATATAAAACGTTGTTCGATACCAGGCATAACCATTGTAATCCTGATATCCCTGATTTTCCCAATTACCGGGAACCACGATGTCTGTCCACTCACTGTCGTCGAGATTTCTGGCATGCCATTCGATGTTGTCGCCAATGCGAAACTTCCAGCTGCCGGCAAGCTCTATAGCGACATCCATTCCATCCATTCGTTCATAGATGCCAATCTGATTGCCGGTAATACCGCCTTCCAGTTGTGAATCATAAACGCGGATTGCAATTACGTTCTCTTCTTCGAGATTAAAAAAGGGGGTTGGAATCATGTATTCGCGGAAATGATTGTAGGCGGTCTGAAAGTTTGGTGGGAAGCCGCCGCTACCACCAACTCGTCTTCCATTAAGAAATACCTCATCGACATCGTCAATTTGTCCCAAGCGAAGCAAAAGTAAACTCGCGTCTGTTTGCTTTTCCAGCCTGAAAGAGGTTCGATACCAGGCATAGCCGTCGTAACTCGGAAAACCTTCATCTTCCCAAAAAGACGGCACGAATATTTTGTCCCAACCGCTGTCATCATAATCGGCATTTGCCCATTCCGCATCGTCACCAATTTCAAACTTCCAGCGTCCACGCAAATCGAGCAGGCGCCTGGTTTCAGCTGCCAGAGTCTCTGAGAGCGTAGAGAAGGTGATAAGTATAATTAAAGCCTTAATCATGATTTTTCCTTTTCTATGGAATTAGTTTGTAACCAATTCCATGAACGGTAATAATGTGACGCGGATGTGCCGGGTCTTTTTCCACGCGTTTCCGCAGCTTTAGAATAAAGTTGTCTACCGTGCGGGTTGTGGGAAAATCTTCATATCCCCAAACGTCGTTGAGCAGTTTATCTCTGCTGATCGTTTGGTTTTGATGCTGCCACAGAAACTTTAATATTTCTACTTCCTTATGAGACATAGGTTCTGGTCTACCACCGATTTCGGCATCGTAGGTGTCGAAATGGACGGTGAGGTTGCCGATCGTTATGGAACTGTCATTTTTGCCGGATGGTACCTTGCGTCTTAGCACGGCTTTAATTCTGGCCAGTAACTCGCGCAAACCAAAAGGCTTTGTCATATAATCATCAGCACCTAATTCCAGGCCGAGAACCTTATCAATTTCTTCTCCCTTTGCAGTCAGCATAATAACCGGGGTGCTGATTCCTTTGGCACGGCTTTGCTTGCAGACATCGAACCCGGACATACCGGGCATCATAACGTCCAGCAAGATGAGGTCATAGGAGTCAGTGAGAATCTTCTCGAGCCCACTGCTCCCATCAGGTGCGGTGTCGACTTCGTAGCCTTCGAATGAGAGATTGTCGCCAAGCCCCATACGCATTTGTTCATCATCTTCTACAATTAGAATCTTAATCATTTGAGTCTCCGCTCGGGAATCGTATTTCGAAGCGCGTGCCATTATTAAGTTTACTGGTGACGTTCATCTCGGCATTGTGAGCGTCTACGATATGTTTTACCAGACTTAGCCCCAATCCGCTACCCCTGGTTGTGTGAATAAGATCGTTTGGTACGCGGTAAAACTTATCAAAAATATGTTTTAGGTTCTCCTGCGATATACCTACGCCACGATCACTGATAGAAAGTTCAACATGGCCGTTTTCCGCGGTCGTTGAAATATTGATTTGCTTCTCATCTTCGCTGTATTTGATTGAGTTGTCAAGCAGGTTGATAAGCAGCTGCTTTAAGGCTTCATTATCGCCGCTAATTATCGGCAGCTTCTCAGCCAGTTTGGTATGGAGCTCGAAGCCGGCATTTTTCAGATGATATTGATAGGTCTCGATAACTTCGCTAACCACGCTGTTGAGTTCTGTGGGCTCGCTGTTGTACGTTTTCTTTCCTGCTTCCATGCGAGAAAAATTCAGAATATTGTCTACCAAATGGCTAAGTCGTTCAGTTTCCCGGCCAATTATGTTTAAGTAATGTGCCTTTTTTTCTTCTGTGTTCACTCTGTTTAACTGTAGCGTTTCGGTAAACATACGAATTAGAGCAAGCGGCGTTCTCAGTTCATGTGAAATATTTGATACAAAGTCTGCCTTAATGCGAGCAAGTTCAATTTCCCTGCGAATAGCGCTGTAGACGACCCATGCGCCTGCCATTGCAAAAAGAGCGAGAACGGAAATGATTAGTAGATTTTCACGAGTCCGGGTGCGAACGATATCTGCAATTGTTTCGCCCTGTAGACCTATTCCCAAATAGATATCGGGGAAAACCCACATTTCTTTTCTTTCGCTGATTTCAACATCGCCTTTTTCAGGTAAAATATTATAGCGCTTTTTATCTGAGATAACTTCCAGATACAGATTGTGTCCTGCCAACTCGGCAAGCTTCGGATTGAGAACGGTAGTAATAAATCCCGGCGCATTCAATCGCATACCTGCCACACTATATGAAGAGTCTCCATTAGTTCGCGGCAGGCGAAACAGCAGCACCACGGTGCTGGAATCTGCAATGCCTTCAGTTTGCAAGATTAGAGGTTCAAGTTTTAAATAGTTTTGATCCTGGTAACGTTCCAACCGCTGAAGCAGATCGTGCTTCTTTTTGATGGTTTGAGCAAATGCATTTTTGCTTGCAGTACTGTCTTCGGGAAGCTGTGTATAGGCAAGCGTCTTCTGATTCGTATCGTTATAGAAAAAAATGCCATCGACTGTCGAGGTACTCTCGAGGAACGCAGCAATGTCCTCGTCCGACTTTCCGTCAAGCTGCTCTACTTTTTGTCGCAGGCTATTTGCCGATTCCCAGGCATATTGATTTACCGAAAACAGAATCGATTCCAGTTGACGTAGGTAGATGTCTTGTAGTAACTGATCGCGCTCATTGCTCGACTGCACCTCTTTTACCGTATATACGATGACGGGAACGAGAACCACGAGAAGCAGAATGATGCCTATACGAGTTAATGTTGAGAAGCGATTCATTTACCATTCGTCCTTTCTGTTAAAATAATATAGAGTTGCCTCTAATATCCAAAGTTAATTCCTGTAATAGAATGTAAAATAATGTCACCAAAAGCGCAGAAAGGGCGATTTATCGCGCGAGATTCCTTAAAGTTCCCGCTCGGCGAACCCGTTTATGATACTACATAAAACGAACTTCCGGAAGTGGATTGACATATGTGTATCCACCAGCCGGAGTTGCAATGATCAAAAGGAGTTGAGAATGAAGCGTTTGTTGATACTAGCTTTGCTGTTACTGGCAAATTGTGTGTTCGCACAATCTTATGCGTTCGAATGGGCTCGTCAGGGCGGGGGAGTGGAAGATGATGAAATTTGGGGACTTGCCGTCGATGTTGAGAATAACTACTTCATTGCGGGCGCATTTGAAGATGTATTCGGTCTCGGCGATACCGTCCTAACAAGTTCCGGTGAAGCTGATATCTTTCTGGCCAAATACAATCAAGACTCACAATTGTTATGGGCAAAGCGTTTTGGTAGCGAACATTATGACGCAGGCCTTACGACAACGACTGATAAAGAAGGCAATGTATATGTCGGCGGACTGACCGTTGAAGAAGATAATGAGGGTAATACTGACAGCAATATATGGTTTGCGGCGTTGACAGGAGATGGCGATTTGCTTTGGTCAGAGCAGATTCGTTCTGCGAGTAACGATGTGCTGTTGGATATGGTTATTGATAGAAATGGAATATTGTATTTGACAGGTGAATATGAAGGTGCCGGAAGTATGGGCGGTTTCCGCCTGGAAGAATTTGGTGGCAGCGATATTTTCCTTGCTGCGTATAGTATCTCCGATCGTCGCTTTACACATGTTGCCTCAACAGGGGGACCAGACTACGATTACGGGCTGGCACTGCATCTGGGGAATTCAGGTGAACTTGTCTGGTCTGGAACATTTTATGATTCTGCTTCTATTTTAGGCGAGCCTAAAGTCGCAGTGGGAATGGATGATGTATTTGTTGCTCATCTTGATGCTGCGACATTCGCGGTTAACTGGTTGGCTACTGGTGGCAGCGATGAAGAAGATGCCGTTAACGGACTTACTATTGATAATAACGGAAACGTATTTCTTGCCGGAGACTTTCGAGCGCGTGCCCTATTCGATGGTGTTGTGGTTGAGAGTAGTGGCGAAAACGATGTTTTCCTTGCGAAGTACGACGCCTCGGGATTTGTTCAGTGGGTACGTCAGGCTGGCGGACGTGCTGAAGATCGGGCACTCTCTGTTGCTGTTGACGCCTCGGGAAATAGTTACGTCACTGGTGGCTTTAAGGAAACCGTGTGGTTCGACGACATCGAGCACCAGTCTGTTGGTGAGCTTGATATCTTTTTGGCTCGCTACGATGCAAATGGCACTTTGTTAACAGCTGTTAGCACTGGCGGCGAACGCAATGATGCTGCAACACGTTTGGAAATAGACGGCAGCGGTTCGCTTGTGATGGCAGGAGTTTTTCAAGCCGAAGCGGACTTTGGTGATACCAGTTTGGTTAGTGGTGGCGAATTTGATGTGTTTATCGGTCGTTTGTATGGTGCAGACATTACCGGTATTTTGCCAGCTGGAAGGATTGAAGAAGACTTTCGTCTGGCACCAAACTATCCAAACCCGTTTAATCCATCAACAACTATACGCTTTTCCCTGGAAAAGGCAGCTGACGTTCGGCTGAGTATTTATTCGATTTTGGGTGAGGAAATTGCGGTACTGGTGCAGGGAGCTATCGAAGCAGGTGAGCACGACGCAATCTGGGATGGTCTTAATGCCGCAGGACATGAAGTCGCTAGTGGTATGTATCTCTATCGTCTTCAAACAGACCGGCATAGTGAAACGCAGCGGATGATTCTGTTGAAGTAAAAAGTCAACTTTAGCTAATACAGCCTGCCACTCTTTTTTAAGAGGAGCGGGCTGTCTTTATTTAGAAAAAGCCAAATTGGAAGCTTCGGATTAAAAAACGCATATTTGTTGCATTCAAATCAGCTAGACTTTTATATTGTGCGGTGTTGACGATCGTCAATTTAGTTTATTTACTATAGCACTACTTTCTTGCTTAGTGAAGCATTGCCTTGTTGATTTTGCGTGATACGAGATGAGGCTGACTGGGAAATCAGGGAGCTTGGGGACAGTTAAAGTTACTTATTCATAACGTGAGGAACGTATTGTGACCACCTATCTCCGTCATTGCTGTATCGCCTTTTTTATACTCTTTTCTTGTACTATATCGTTTAGTTTTGCTCAAGCTCCGGTTGCAGAAGGTTTTTTTGAGCACAAACAGGATGGTCCTTGTTTGACTGACGAAGCCAGAGCAGAAATGATGTCGCGTTTAAAAGAGCGTATTGCCGAACTTCGCAGAGACAATAAATTAACGCACTTGAAAAAAAATGCTGAAGTAAAGTATTCCTGGCCGGTTGCAGTCTCTCCCGAAATTGATGCCTTTGCAGTTCACGCGGTGTCGAATTATGTTGATCATGACAATGATAGCAATTCACTACAAGATTATGAGTGTGGCAATCGCACCTACGATAGCGGAAGCTATGATCACAAGGGAACCGATTATTTCTCCTGGCCATTTAGCTGGTATAAAATGGACAATGACCATGCCCAGGTTGTTGCGGCGGCAGACGGAGTGATCGTCGAGATATACAGCGGGAATGATGACCGCAGCTGTAGCTTGAACGGATCCCAGTGGAATGCTATTTTTGTTATGCATGCCGATACATCGGTGACCTGGTATGGTCACATGAAGGAAAACAGTTTAACAAATAAAGACCTTGGCGATTCAGTCTCAGTTGGAGAATACCTGGGAATTATCGGGAGCTCCGGTAATTCAACGGGCCCGCATCTGCATTTTGAAGTCTATGATGGCGATAATCAATTAGTCGATCCGTACTTTGGGCCCTGTAATGAGCTAAATGATGATACCCTGTGGGTAGAGCAGCGCCCATATTACGACTCTGCTATCAACGCCTTAATGACGCATTCAGCACCACCGGTATTCCCGTCTTGTCCTAATCCGGAAACACCAAATGAGAAAAATATCTTTCTTGCCGGTGAAGAGGCCTTTTTTGCTGCCTATTATCGAGATCATAGAAGAGATCAAGTCTCCGATTTTGAAATCCTTCAGCCGGACGGCAGCGTTTTTCAAAACTGGACGCATAGCCCGACCCGAAATTTTCGCAGTGCCGCCTACTATATATGGTCTTTTGATATGCCTTCTGATGCCATGCAGGGCACCTGGATTTTTCGCGCATCATTCGAGGGTGAAGTTTATGAAAAGACGTTTGAGGTTCCAACACTTACCGGGACAGGTGATGACGTTGTTCCTGTTACCAGTGAGCTGGTTCAGAACTACCCCAATCCATTCAATCCCGAGACAACCATTGCTTATACTGTTAACCGGCCGGGAAGCGTTCGATTAACCATCTTCAACTTGCTTGGTGAAGAAATTCGTCAGCTGGTAGACGTAAATCAAAGTTCTGGCCGCTATAGCGTTAAGTGGGATGGAAGAAATAATGAGGGTGCAACTGTGGGAAGCGGAGTTTATCTATATCGTCTGGAAACGGTTGAATTAACTGAGACCAGGCGTATGACGCTTGTCCGATAAGCGAAATAATAAATAATGTAGCAGCAGAGAACGCAGTAATTGCAAGGAGGCATTTCTAATGCTAAATGACCTGAGTTTAAGGCATATACTTTATGGTATATGCCTTGTTATTTTCACCGGTGTTTCTGTGCTCTCGCAGGAACTCGCTGGCTTTGGGAATTACGAACACCGTCAGACAGAACCCTGTATTTCGGATGCTGAACGAACTCATATTAAGCAAGAGCTTAATAAAAGCATTCAGCAGCTTAAAGCCGAGGGGCGTTTGAAATTACCACGGCAAAATGGAACCGTCACATTTATAGAACCAATTCGTACTGCGCCAGGTGTTGATGCCTTTCAAACTTATGGCACGTCAAACTTTGTTGATCACAATGGAAACGCGAATGCGCTACAGGATTATCAGTGCGGAACCCGTACCTATGATACGCCATCGTATAATCATAGCGGAGTTGATTATTTTGGCTGGCCGTTTGGCTGGTATCAAATGGATAACGATCAGGTTGAGATAATTGCCGCCGCAGACGGTGTGATCATTCAAAAGTTTGATGGTTGGTTCGATCGTAACTGCTCGTTTAACGGTTCTCAATGGAATGCGATTTATCTAATGCATTCAGACTCTACAGTTACATGGTATGGACATTTGAAAGCAAACAGCGTTACCAGCAAAATAGCTGGAGAAAGCGTTGTGGCCGGTGAGTATCTTGGTATTATGGGAAGTTCGGGTAATTCGACTGGCCCACACCTGCACTTTGAAGTATATGATGCATCGGGCAACCTTCAGGATCCGTTTGCGGGGCCTTGTAATAATCTTAACACGTCATCAATGTGGCAGAATCAAACATCTTATTACGATGCCGGAATAAATCAGCTGTTATTACATTCCGCGCTGCCTGTTTTTCCAGCTTGTCCGACGCAGGAAGTGGTTAATATCAAGGAAACGGTAGCTCCTGGTGAGTTGACGTACTTTGCATCCTACTATCGCGATCATCAACAAGGACAACGTAGCGACTTTAGTATCCTGCGCCCTGACGGCACTGTGTGGGTGGTTTGGGATCATACGCAAACGGCGCCGTATTTTAACGCCTCGTATTATGCCTGGACCTGGATTTTGCCAACGAATGCAGAGGCCGGTACGTGGACATGGCGAGCGGAATTTCAGGGGGTAGTATACGACAAAACCTTTATTGTAAACTCTCCGACCGGCATTGGAGACGAGCCGGAGAATATGGCGATTCCTCAGTCGCTGGAGCTCTCGCAGAACTATCCGAATCCGTTTAACCCGACGACTATTATAAGTTATTCCTTACCGGAACGAACCAGCGTCAGGTTGCGTGTATACAATACGGCAGGGCAGGAAGTGGCAGACCTCGTGAATGCTAATCAGTCGGCTGGAAACTATAGCATTGACTTCGATGCTGCTAATTTACCAAGCGGAAGCTATCTGTATCGCTTAACGACCTCAGCAGGTACAATTACCAATAAGATGACACTGTTAAAATAAACAGAGCGACACCTACAAAAGCTTATGCCGGTTTCTAGTATAGAAATCGGCATTTTTTTTAAGCAAAAAGACGTGGAACATGTAAGATATACTGTCATTCAATTGTCAGCCGAACATAGGTAGAAAGAATACACCGGCAAAAGTATCAGTACTTGATTAGATTGCCGAAATATTTTATAATAAGGAGCTTTGTTCGGTTAGAGATTCGAAATGGAATGAGGAGAATACATGAACACCATAAGCATAACAAAAAATTACCTGACAACAATTACAATTGTCCTTTTGACAGGGGCGATGTCGCTGCTGGCGCAGAAAGTTCCGCAGGTACCTGCCGATGCAATGGCACCAATGGACTCAACTTTTGATAAGCCGCTAAAAAACGGTATTGCAATGGTATATGGCGATAACTATCAGGGCAGTATCGCCTTGTTTGATAGTCTACAGAAGGTTTACCCGGCACATCCTGCACCATATTTCTATATGGCAGCTTCGTACCAAGCCTGGATGGGAAGTTATCGAATTAACAAGTTTCAAAAAAAGCTTGAAGATAATGTTGAATTTGCCATCGAGAAGGGCAATGATCTTATTGAAAAAAATCCTGCTGATCCGTGGCTAAACTTTTATGTTGGTGCTGCCTACGGGTATCGCGCGTTTAACCGCTTTCGCAACTCAAACTGGATCGGCGCTTATTTTGATGGTCGTAAGGGGATCGGAAACTTTGAGAAATCACTGGAAAAAGAAGAAACGCTCTACGACGTTTATCTCGGACTTGGCTCATATTATTACTGGCGAACTGCGCGTTCCAAGTTTATTCGTGCCGTCGCATTCTGGATGCGCGATAAGCGTAAAGAAGGACTCAAACAAATAGAGTTCTCCATTAAACATGGTCGTTACTGTCCACCGGAATCCATCTTCGGTTTGGTGATTGCTCTTTATGATGATGAGCAATATGACAAGGCGTATTCTATTCTGAATACATATATGGAAGATGAGCAGCAGAATATAATCTCAGGACTCTATCTACGAGGCTTACTTGAAGCTCAGCGACAGGACTGGACAAAAACTCGGGAATTGTTTACTAAAATTCTAACCCGTCTGGAATCTCATCAATATCAGTCGATTGGCTATCAGGTGGAGTGTAAATACTGGCTGGCGTTGGCTGCCCAGAAGCAAAATGATCTGGAAAACGCCAAAAAACTTGCGACTGAAGCAAGGGCAATGAGTAAAAAACGTAACAAAGATGTAGAACTTGAAGGCCCAATCTTTGAGTTTAATGCGATAATGGATCGTCTTAAAGAGCTGGAAAAGCAGCTCGGTTAATACCCTCTTTTAAACCCTGGCGATAGATAGTCGCCGGGGTTTTACTCTGCAACAGTTCATCCCTTCGCCAATTTCTTTCAAAAATAAAGCTTCATTACCCCGAATTTATCACGCTCTCCCTTATGATGTTTTTAATCTTGTTGTATTCGAAAACAATATTCTCTTACTCTGAGGTGACCATGAAATCCTACTCTTCCTTCTTAGCCGTTTTGTTCCTTTTACTACCATTTTGGACTTTTGCACAGATCACGCCGGAAGACGGCGATTGGGCAGAGCGCTATGTGGTTTTAGTTAATACTCCTCAGGCCGATTTGATGGCGCGAACGGGAGATATCGATAACCTCGGATTTGGTTGGCCAACGAACTTCGATCCTTTCTCCGGAAATAACACACCAAGCCATAGTTTCCCCTGGGCACCAGACTCAACGGACGTTCAGGGGCTCGATCGCGTACTTGTTCTCAGCAGTTATAATGGAAGTCCTCCGGCCGGAAGAGATGGTTATGCCAGAACAACAGACCGACCAGCGAATAGCGTGGTTCCGGTTACCGTTGCCTGGCCTGCTGGCAGCATCTCGCAGATCGATTCTGCATTGCTTCAAATATTTGTGGACGATTTTCAAGCTCCGGTTTGGCAGGCCGATTACCAAATGCGCCTTGATGGCGTGCGTGTTCCGGTTATGGAAAATGTTATTAACAGTCTTCAACAGACCGGTCCAATTGGCAGAATTGTTAACTTGCCGATTCCAGGTAATTTGCTGTATTTATTGGCCGATGACTCCCTGACAATCTTAATAGATGATTCCACGACCGGAGCAGGAGATGGTTTCGCGTTGGATTTTGTTAAAATTCTTGTCAATCCAACAAATATTAGTCAGACCGGTATTGTAACAGGTACCATTCGGGACGACTCAACCCAGGACTTGCTCAGTGGAGTGAGGGTAACCGCAAATGGACTTGTGAGCGACACCACGGATTCCAGTGGTGTGTATTCGATACAGGGAGTGTTGGCTGGGTTAGTCACTCTTGAAACCTACAAAGCTGGTTATGGTAGCGTAACTCAACGTTCACAGATAGCCACCGGGCAAACAGCTACCGTCAATTTCTCACTGCAGGCACCAGCGCCGCAAATTATATCTGTTGCTCCGGCGAACGGCATGACAATGGTAGCTGTAAACACCACATTGGTAGTAGATTTCAATTCTGCGATGGACACAGCATCTATAAACACAAATAGCTTTATTGTAACCGGTGGGCAAAATACCATCAGTGGAAGCATTACATATAATGGGAACCAGGTCGTTTTTACACCAACACAAACGCTAGAGCCAGGTTTGGTGTTCTCTGCCACGCTTACGACTGAAGTTACGGATGAGAGTGGCGTTGCTATAGAAAGATCATTTAGCTGGAGTTTTACAACGGAGCAGCCAACGGGGATCTCCGAGCTGAGGGAAAACGTATCGGAAATTTTTGTGCTGGAGCAAAACTATCCCAATCCGTTTAACCCTTCAACAACAATTCGATTTACCTTGACAGAAGCAGCAGCTCTAACCCTAAGTATTTTTACACCAGATGGCCGACTTGTACAAATACTGGACAGCGGTAATTACTCCGTAGGGCAGCATCAGGTGATATGGAACTCTAAAGGATTTGCAAGCGGAATATATCTGTATAGGCTATCCTCATCTGCAGCTGTTCAGACGCGCAAAATGATGCTACTTAAGTAATAGACTACGACGGGTGGGCTGTAAGGGTGTGCGGGAAAGCTTATAGGTTGTGCAACAGCTCGTAAAAGCTACACATAACCCCAGAATTACAACGAGTGGCTTTATTCGAACAAGACTCATACATACCTCCAATGTTTTAGTCTCTTTTCCATTTTGTCCGTATTCTGATTTTTGCTGAAAAATAGATATTTTATTTAAACCAATCTTCTGATTGGCTTATATTTATGTTATTAAAAGGGTTGTGTTTTTTCGCAGGAATTAATTTTCAAGCGGTTGTCAAGAATGGATCAAGTGACCAGAGCAACGATAAGAGTACTAGTCTTCATCCTTGTTTCCGCCTCTCTAATGTCCGGTAAGGAGCCATCAGGTCTTTCGATTCCCTTATTTCGTCAGCATCTGGATGTTCTCGGAAGTGATCGTTTAAATGGGCGTGGAACCGGCACCGAGGGTGAGCTGATGGCAGCTCGTTATATTGCGCAAATGCTTCGTAATTCCGGAGTTAAAGCAGGTGTTGGCGATGATAACTACTTTCAGCTCATACCGATGCAGGGTAGTCGTATATCCGCAGAGAGCAAGTTAACAGTTCATTTTTCCGACATTAAGGTCGATTTACTGCTTCAGAAAGATTATTTGGTAGACAATGCCGGTGGTCTCGATTTCTTCGCGCAGCCAGTTGAAATGGTTTTTGTCGGTTATGGAATAGTGGCTCCTGAGTTTGACTATAGTGATTATCAAGGCATTGATATCCGTGGCAAAATTGCGGTTTATCTTGATGGAGAACCAGAGTCTGACGACGAGAGTTTCTTTTTTGGCAACATGCGAACTATATACAGCTACCCGGAGGCAAAGCAGAGAATTGCTCAAAGCCGTGGTGCGCTTGCCACCATTCTTATTCCCGCAAAATCTGATGAGCAAAACTGGGCGAAATGGCAGCGCTCATTTGGGTTTGAGGAAGTAAAACTTGCTTATTCTGCCGCAGAAATACTTAGTCTGATCGTTCCTGCTAATGTTGCCGGCACCTTTTTTCGCGAAGCAGGCTTTTCGCTTCAAGAGGCTTTTGACTTTAAGGCAAGGGGCGATATGCGAAGCTTTCCGTTGAACTCCAGCTTACACTTTTCCGGAGAATTCTCCCGACGGGAATTTAATGCGCGTAATGTAGCCGGAATGATTCCCGGTCGAAATTCGCGATTGCGGGATGAATTTCTGCTGTTAAGCGCTCACTACGATCATCTCGGAGTAGGATCGGCGATTGACGGTGACTCTATCTATAACGGTGTTTTTGATAATGCTGCCGGCGTAGCAGCGGTGTTAGAACTCGCTCGTCTATTTGCTGAGAACCCACCCGAGAAATCGGTTTTATTCTTATTTGTTACCGGGGAAGAGAGAGGATTACTGGGATCGAGCTACTATGTTGACCATCCCATTGTGCCGCTATTTAAGACTATTGCCAACGTAAATGTAGATGGTATTTCAATGTTCGAACAACTGCGCGAAGTTCTGGGGGTTGGCAGCGGGCTGTCTTCATTGAGCGATTATTTAATGGCGAGTGCCCACGCAATGGACATGTCTGTAGGAAGTATACCCGATGGATTTTCCATACTCGAAAACTTTGCGCGATCAGATCAGATCTCGTTTGCCCGTGCCGGTGTCCCCGCTATTTTAGTTGTTGAGGGCAACAAATATGTTTCTACGCCGGATGTGGATGCTGTGCGGCGGATGCAGACATGGGCGCAGACTATTTACCATACACCGTTTGATGATCTTTCCCAGTCTGTAAACTATGCCGCCGTAGAGCAACATGTCCTTTTGTTGGAGCATCTGTGCCGCGCACTGACCAATTCTAAAGAACCGATCGTTTGGAATTCCGATGTACGGTATCGGGTAGAGCGTTATCGTACGAGGGCAGAGCGCAGATGATTTGCTCTTTTGAGCAAATAGTCTTATGCTTGTCTACAAAAGGTTATGAACAAAAAATATCATAAAATGTGTTCAGCACGGATTGCAGTTCTCTTATTCAGCTTACTCTTCCTACTGCAATGTGCGGGAACTTCGCAGCGTGAGTCGGCGATTCTCCGAATCCAGGGCTCGGATACCATGCTGAAGCTTATGCAGCGTTGTGCGACCGAGTATATGTCAAAGCACTCCACTGTCTCCGTCTACGTTGATGGTGGTGGAACCTCACTGGGCTTGGAACGCCTTATTTCCGGGGGGGTTGATATATGTATGGCTTCACGAACCCTTCGTCCGGATGAATCAGTGGCACTGGCAGATAACTATCAAAGTGTCGGCTTGTCTGTACTGATTGCAAAAGATGCCCTCAGCGTCTATTTAAATCCCGCTAATCCGGTCAGGAACCTTACAACCTCCCAGCTTAAATCAATCTTTACCGGGGAAATTGATAATTGGAAAGAGGTCGGTGGAAACGATGAGCCGATTCTTCTGGTTACGCGACCCACGAATTCCGGTACACATTTTTACTTTCGGGAACGAATTTTGGAGGGTGAGAAATATGGTGATTCCAGCCTTATTCTAAACACGACTGATAGCGTGATTAACTATATTCGCAAGCATTCTGCTGCAATTGGATATGGTGGTTTTGCCTATGGACCGGACTTACCACATATTAAAATTGGCGGAGTTGCGCCGACCGTAACGTCCATTCGGGACGATAAATATCCAATTACGCGATATCTGCTACTCTACACACTGGAAAAGCCACGCGGAGCGAGCAAGAAATTCATTGACTGGATGCTCAGCGTGGATGGACAGGTTGTCGTTCGTGAATCCGGCTACGTGCCGTTATGGAAGTAAAGTTATAACCAAAGAAGCAATGCCTGTTACTGCCTGGCATTGCTTCCTGGTATTACGGGAGTTTGTTTGTATTACATCCGCATTATGTGTTCTGAAAACTTACTTCATCAGAATCATCTTGCGGGTTTCAAGTACGTTTTCTGCCTTCAGGGTGTAGAAATACAGTCCACTTGCCAGGTTCTCAGCATTCCAGGTAACTGCGAAGCTACCGGCGTTCTTAAAGCCATCAACCAGTGTTGCAACCTTCTGACCGGCTACGTTAAATACTGCAATCTCTACAGCACCAGCCTTCTGAACCTGATACTCAATCGTCGTGGATGGGTTGAAGGGGTTCGGATAGTTCTGCTCCAGCTTATAGTCTTCCGGAATAACAGAGCTAATCTGCTCGTCTACAATACCTGTAACATTATTGCTGTAAAGCGCAGTCCACCCGTTTGTCCATAGCGGAGTATTCGGATCGAATGCACCGAGATAGTCAACATTATCGATGAAAGGATCGTTGACAGTTGTAGCACCTGAACCAGCCGGGCCAGCTGCTGCCGGACGAGGATCTAGGCCGTTAGTATTGTCGCGAGCGATTGCACCGAGCTGCGGGTCTGCAATTTGATTGCCATTTGCACTGAGGTGAGTCTGCACGAAATCCTGAGGGGCAATATCAGTAAGGGCATTACCATTACCAAAGTTCCACCAGACGTTGGTACTTACAATCAGCTGATTATTCTCAAGACGACTGCGTGAGTCTTCACCTGAGGCAAGATCTTCAATTGTGATACCGGCACCGCCGCCACCACCATTATAATCGGTAAAGATGCTGTTGTAGTAAAAGCCACCGGAGTTATCACGGAAAATCAACATCTGGCTACCGTCACCATTTGGGAAAGCAGAAGCCCCAGGGCCGATGTATGTTGCGTTTGCTACTGTCGGGGTTGCATAGGGCGTTCCGTCTTCCGGATCGGTTCCGCCATCCATCTCGGCAGTACGTCCGGCATTGTCAGAACCCTGCAGAGCAAATAGATACTGATTACTTCCACGGAAACCTTCGTCCCAGTCAAATGCATCGTCACCGCAAAAAGCAGCCACAAGATGCTTTGCGTTTACTGTGCCGCCGAACCACTCGAAACCATCATCAAGGTTTGAATACACTTCGATGTATTCTATTTCTGTGTCAGAACCAACACCACCCATGGTTAGACCGTTGATCTCGTTACCGGGACCAATAAGCGCTCCGCCGTGACGGATAGATACATAGCGAAGAACACCAGAATCGTCAGCGTCGTTCGGACTGGTGCCGCCGCCATACTGTCCGCGAGGCTCATTCGGGTCGATACCTTCAATTTGTCCAACGCCGGAAGTGGTGTTCAGTCCGGCATTACCAAGAACCAGAATTCCACCCCAGCGTCCACGTTGCTCAGGCGCAAGATCGTTCGGGTCGAAGATGTCATCATCTTCGGAGGTAAAGATAATTGGTTTGCTGGAAGTACCAGTTGCATTAATCTTACCACCACGAGCGATAATCAGAGCACTGGTGTTGTCTCCATTAGTCGGGTTCTGCACTGCTTTCAGAACGGTACCAGCAGCAATGTTTAGCGTAGCACCAGACTCGACATACATTAAGCCGTCTATCAAATACTCGTTATCAGATGTAAGGCTAAGCATCTCACCTGCATTAATGCTGGCATCGGTAAGAGTTACCATGCCGTTACCTGCAGTGAAACCAAGGCTATACATTGCTGTCCAACCATCAGTCCACAGGGAAGCAGAAGGGTCAAAAGCACCAATGTAATCAACAGAAACAATAAAAGGATCGCTTACAGCAGTAGCGCCGCTTCCTGCCGGGCCACTTGCGGAAGGACGCGGATCCAGTCCGCCATTGTTGGTGCGCGAGATTCCACCAAGAAGCGGATCGGAAATCTGATTTCCATTTGCACCAAGGTGCGTTTGAACGAAGTCTTGCGGAGCTATATCGGTAAGGGCATTACCATTACCAAAGTTCCACCAAACGTTTGTGCTAACGATCAGTTGATTGTTCTCAAGGCGGAGGCGTGAGTCTTCGCCGGAAGAAAGATCTTCAACAGTGATACCGGCACCGCCGCCACCACCATTATAATCGGTGAAGATGCTGTTGTAGTAGAAACCACCGGAGTTGTCACGAAAAATCAACATTTGGCTTCCGTCACCATTTGGGAAAGCAGAAGCGCCGGGTCCAATATAAGTTACATTGGCAAGCGTCGGAGTGGCGAAAGGCATGCCATCTTCCGGATCCGTTCCACCATCCATCTCGGCTGTGCGGCCAGCCGCGTCTTCACTTTGCAAGGCTAAAAGAAACTGATTGCTTCCGCGGAAACCTTCATCCCAGTCATATGCATCGTCACCACAAAAAGCAGCAACAAGATACTTGGCATTTACAGTTCCACCGAACCACTCATAGCCGTCATCAAGATTCGAATATACTTCGATATATTCAATAACAGTTCCGTTTCCAACACCACCCATTGTTAGACCATTAATTTCGTTACCAGGACCAATAAGAGCTCCACCGTGACGGATGGATACATACTTTAATACACCAGAGTCGTCAGCGTCGTTCGGGCTGGTGCCGCCGCCATACTGTCCGCGAGGCTCATTCGGGTCGATACCTTCAATTTGTCCAACACCGGAAGTGGTGTTCAGCCCGGCATTACCAAGAACCAGAATTCCACCCCAACGTCCACGCTGCTCAGGACCAAGGTCGTTAGGATCACTGAGGTCATCACCTTCAGCAGTGAAGATAATTGGGTTATTTGCACGACCCACAGCGTTAATCTTACCACCACGAGCGATAATAAGTGCCGTGGTGTTGTCTCCATTGGTAGGATTCTGCACGGCTTTAAGAACAGTTCCGGCCTCAATATTCAGGGTGGCGCCAGTCTCAACATAAATTAAGCCATCCATCAGATACTCATTGTCTGCTGTCCAGGTGACGGTCTCACCTGCATTAATACTTGCATCGGTAACGGTGACCTGAGCAAACAGGAATACAGGGGCGAGAAGGGTTAGAAATAATAACTTAAACTTCATGAATGGATCTCCTCCATTTTATAATAGTGATTTGGGTATATGTTGTATGTGCATCAAAATGTCCATTTTCTTCATGTCGTTTTTATGTCGCCCCGGTTACTCTTTGTCTACAGATCGTAGCTAAAGCTAAGTCCTACTTGTCGTCCGCTGCGATACTGACGGCGGATGAATTCCTGGCCTTTAAAGTCATGTGAGTAGGTGTTTTTGGCATCCAGGATATTCTTCATGCCCAGCTTTAGCGTTAGGTTTTTGAAGATCTGCTGGCTCAGATTCAGATCCAGAGTATGGCGTCCACGCTCAAATACATCTGGCGTTGCACCGGCAGCAATCTCATACAAACGATCGCCAAAGGTGTTGTAGGACAGGGTAACGCTGCTTCCGGAAACGGGTCGGAAGTAAGTGAGGCCAACGTTCAGAAGATAGGGGGACTGACCAACCAGGTCACGCGTATCATCAGCATTTGGATCAAGGGCTACGATGTTCTCAAGCTCTTCTTCCGGAATCTTTACTTCAGACTGCGTGAAAGACATGTTGGTGTTAATTGTAAAGTTGTTCAGAGCAGACGCGACGAAGCCGAGACGCTTACGGAATTCGAATTCAAGACCCATGACTTCAGAACTCTCGATATTACGGAATTCAATTACGTCATTTTCACCGCCGCTCTCCTCATCAATAACGCGCTCAATCGGGTTCTTGAAATCCTTGTAGTAACCACTAATTGCGATAATCTCGCCCGGAGCCATAAACCATTCCCAACGAACGTCATAGTTGTTAATGAGCGTTCGTTCGAGATCGATGTTACCGTTAAAAATGAAGTCACCAATAAAGTTGAAGCTCGCATACGGCGCCTTCTCACGGAAGTTTGGACGTGCCAGCGTGCGGCCATAGGCAAGACGCAGGAAGTGGTCACGTATAAACTGGTAGTTCAGATTGAAAGATGGTAAGACATCATCATCATTTAGCGAACCGCTATCGATACCATTTGTTACGTTCATACGTGTTGACTCTAAACGAGCGCCACCAATAACGCGAATAGCCGGGGTCAGTGGTATGTCGGCCATTAAGTAGGTGGCGTTAATACGCTGATCACCCGTATAGCTTCCGACAGATCCAAGCGCTCCGGTAATACCTTCGTTGATGTATACGCCGAACTCATTTGTCGTCGAGTTGAGACCAATATTGCTTCCACCAAAGTAGGCATCCGGATCGCCCTGATAGCGCGCTGAACCAGGTCCTTCCAGGTATTCAAAGATACGTTCGTTGAAATCACGATCTTTTTCTTCATAACTATATCCCAGCTTAACCTTCGCTGTCAGATTATTCCATACGCCAACCGGTCTTTCAACATTGAACTGAAACGTGCGGCTGGTTTCATCAGTGTCGCGAAAATAGCGTGACGGCGGATCGAAAACCGCTTGAGGAATAGAATAGATAGTCGTATCCCGACCCATAAAAGGACGAACGGCAAAGATGTCACCGAAGAATCGAGTATCAGGCTGGTCAAGTTTGTTTGATGAGTATGAACCAATCCAGGTTGCCTTCAGGTCGCCAAAATTGGCGAATTCCTGATTTCCGCGAAGCTGAACAGAGTTTAAGGCGCGTTCGGAGTAGGTGAGGGCACGTGTCTCAAGATTCTCTACATCCTGAGCCTGCCAGCTCCCCGAGAGAAAACGTGAAGAGGCAGTGCCACCCTGAGTGCGGATGTAATTTATCTGAAACTGCTGCCCAGCCCAGGGTTCATAACTCAGTGTGCCTATTGTTCCCCAAAGAACATCATCGGTTCCCTTGGAGTCACTAAGCTCGGTTTCCGGGTCCAGTTCGTTTTTAGTATCAATTTGTCCCTTTAGCTTATAGCTGCCGAAGAACTCGTTCTCGTATAAGGAGTAGCTTCGCTTGTAGCTAACCGATGCCAGGAAACCGAGCGGGCGTCCGAAAAGCTCCAGTTTGTTTCCAATGGAAAAACCGAAGCTGGAGTTCACAGGTACCTCATTATTAATCGGGGACATATTTGAATTGAAAGCGCGTGAGACGCGATTCAATACTTGTGCATCTTCTTCCGAAAAATCAGGAGAGAGAGGATCGGGTATTTCATCGAGGTTTTGAATCTCATCCGGAAGTTCACGTGTTCCGTCATCCATTCCGAGCCAATCCCGGTTACCGCTAGCCTGGCTAAGGAACTCCGAGCTAAATGAAGACTGACTATTCCAGCTGGTTCCGGTAGAGAAGGAAATCTCCAGTTGATCGGGATAGGCACGCGTTCCAAGATCGACTATTCCACCGCTAAAGTTACCGGGTTTGTCCGGAGTAAATGTTTTAAGCGTTACAATGTTATCCAGCATCTTTGCCGGAATAAGGTCTAGCTGAAAGCTGCGTTTGTCCGGATCGGCGCTTGGCAATTCAACTCCATTAAGCTGAGTTGAAGCGTAACGGTCGCCAAGACCACGCACATACACATACTTGCCGTCCAGTACTGAGGCTCCAGTAACCTTCTGCATGGCGTCGGCGGCTTCTCCGGCACCTGATTGAGAGATAGCTTCGGCACTCAACGCGTCGCTAATGGAAATAGATTTCTTGCGCTGAGAGAGTAATGCGGCTTCATTATTCTGAATAACACGTGCTACGATTTCAACTGCTTCGCCTTCGATGGTTTCGGATTGAACCGTTACGTCATCAATGGTAGCTAGTTTACCTGCTTCAACGACAACATCCGGAATGCGGGTTTCAGTATATCCCACAATTGAAACAATGACGGTATAGGTTCCGGCGGGAACGTTCTCGATAAGAAAGATGCCATCCATATCGCTGGCAGCTCCGAGTAATTGCCCCTCGATGACAACATTGGCAAATATGAGTGGCTCGTTAGTATCACCGGCAATGAGCTTACCCATAATTTTGCCTGTATCTTGTGCGGAAAGAAATTGTGTAAAAAGTGTCACAAGAAGGAATAGCGCAATCGATATTAATTTAGGCTGTTTCGAGTTGTGGCGTTTGCCGTTGCGGTGCCAGGGGACCTTCCCGGCGTCTAAAAAAGAGTGAAACGATTTCATTAATTAGCTCCCGTAATAAATAAAAAGTATGTTATAAAAACCGGTATTAACTTACCGGAGCTGTGTTACAGTGGCGTTAACATGCTGTTGGTGACGTATTAAATTAAGTCACTTCTGGTGTTGCATTTATCAAAGTGAATAGCTTGTAAGGGGTTGATAAATTGTTGCTTAGGTGAGATTGAGGCTGTGTTGCAGTTTAATTGATGGGCTGCAACATAAAGGATATGATATATGAGAGGAAGAGGCGTTAGCCGGAGTGACGCAGAAACTTGAGTGAGAAGCAGCTACCAGAGTTTGGCTGGCTGCGTAACTCAACCTCGGCTTCCTGAATTTCCGCAAGGTGACGAACGATAGAAAGACCTAAACCAGTACCGGCAGTTGTTGAGGAACGCGATTTATCGACGCGGTAAAAACGTTCAAAAATGCGTTCCTGATGTTTTTGTGGGATGCCTATTCCGCTATCTTCCACAGAGATAAAGGCATGTTCCGAGTTGACCGAGCTGGATATCTTTACCGTCCCATCAAATGGAGTATACTTAATCGCATTGTCTATCAAATTTGCTATGATCGAGCGAAACATTTCCGGATCGCCTTTGATTTTGAACGGCTTTTTAGACAGGCGACTGGAAATCTCAATATCCTTTCCTTCTGCGAGTTCAAAATACTGATTAATTACGTCATGAATAACCGGGCTCGGGTTAAATGCTTTTAACTCGATACTTTGTAAGCGCTCTATTCGCGCCAGCTGCAATAAATCGGAAACCAGATTCTCCAGCTGTCGAGATTGTTTTACAATTTTCTTTACATATTTCTTGTTCAGTCTACTATCTGCAAGCGCCCAATCGAGCAGCGTTTCACTATATCCGCGGATAGCCGAGAGGGGAGTCTTAAATTCATGAGAGACGTTCGCTACGAAGTCGCGTCGAATTTTTTCCAGCGTTTTAAACTTTGTTATATCCCTGAGCACGACAACGGCACCTTCGCGCTTGCGATGGCGAATCGAAAACGGATTTAGTACGACCTCAATGATGGAGTTGTCTTCTGCGTTCAGCTCATCCGAAATGAGGTAGGGGGTCTTTAAGAAGTTTTCAATCAGGCCGATTAGGTGCGGATGTTCGATTACCTCAGAGAAGTGGCGATTGCTGATTCCTTTTTTCCTGGCATGTTTCAACATATTCAGACCAATATCGTTAAAAAGAATGATACGACCATTTTCGTCCAGGGCGATAATTCCTTCTTTTATCGAAGAGAGCACCATGTTAAGATCCTCGCGCTCATGCGAGAGTTTGGTGATAGTGGAAGAGAGGCGTGACGACATTTCGTTTAGAGCGATACTTAGCTTCCCAAGTTCATCTTTCGATTCAATATTCAGCTTGGGTTTAAGATCACCGCTGGCAATATCACCTGCATGCTGAATAACCTTACGCAAATTACTGTTGATTCGCCTTGAGAGTAACAACAACAGCATTCCGGAAATAAGGAGAATGATAAGTCCACCATAAATTGAGTAGCGGCGAATGGTTGCCAGAAGCTTATCGGTGCTTGCGGCGAATACGGAAACCCGGATAAACCCGATATTGCCATCACTCACATAGACGCTTCTGCTGATGTAGAATTGTTCTTTATTAATTGTGCTGCTAAATCGCCTGTCTGTGCCAAACTCATTATTGAGGGAGGCTTGAACTTCAGGGCGCGTTAAATGATTTTCGACTGTGGCAAGGTGTTTAATGGGGATTTCAGAATCTGCAATAACTCTTCCGTCAGCAGCAATCAGCGTAAAGCGGCAATTGGTTATGCGGCTTTGTTCATCGGCAAAGGACTTAAGGTATTCCAAATTGGCAGTCCTGAGGCTGTCGGTCTCAAGTGCTTTTTCCGAAAGCAAAACGTATTGTTGCAGTACGGTTTCAACCTGTGTGTACAAATAGCCCTTAAATTGATAATAGAGTGCAGTGCCTACGCTGGTGATTCCAAAAAGAATGGACAGCATGACAATGGTAAATAGCTTAAATCGAAGGTCGGTTTTAATCATAGGTAGTGACTGATATTCGTCTGCGCATAATGCGTGTCAAATTATCGCATATTCCAGCGATATCCAACGCCTTTAACAGTGAGTATCATCTGATTGTCGGAGTCGATTTTATCACGGAGTCGAGTGATGTGGACATCAACCGTTCGCGGATCGCCGAAGTAATTTTCGCCCCAAATTGAATCGAGTAAGTTTTGACGCGACATCGCCTTGCCCTGTGCCTGTATCAGATGCTTCAGCAGCTTAAACTGAATAGGTGTAAGATTAATAATATCCTCTTTAACGAATACTTCGTGTGTGAAAAAGTTGACGCGTAAATCTGCCTGGTGAAATTCCTCAAACGTAGCTTTTTTTACTCGTTTCAGCTGCACCTTAACTCTGGCAATTAATTCCCTTGGGCTGAACGGTTTGGTTACATAATCATCCGCACCAACCTCAAAGCCAATAATCTTATCAATCTCTTCACTACGCGCTGTTAACATGATGACCGGAATTTCTGCAGTGCGTTCATCGTTACGAATATATTTGCAAAGTTCAATGCCACTCATCTCCGGGAGGTTGAGGTCGAGAATCAGCAGGTCAGGGGGACTGGCAATAATTGCATCGTGAGCTTTTAACCCATCCATAAAAGTGCGGATGCGATAACCTTCCCGCCAGAGATTATCTTCGAGGATTTCGTTAATATCCGGATCGTCCTCAACAACATAAATGGTGAAATTTTGATTCATATCCCTATTCCATTTTTTACTTCAAGTTGCTGGAATATAGAATCGGCATGTTACAGTTTGATTGCAAGTCAATTACTGTTTGCTTCAAAAGAGGTGTTCGTTTCGATAAATGCCAATTATTCGCTGGTTAATTTAACCAAAAGATCTGAGTAATAGCGATGTTTCGCTTTGTAAACATCATACTCTTCATCACGGTTCCGTTTTTGAAGGCCGGTTAGATAAATGGCGAGCTTGGTTAAAATGACCTGAGTTGCAGCACGTTGATTGCTGTTGGTAAGGCCGTTGGAACGAATAATTTTTTCCAAAGCGTAGATGCGAAAGCGATCCATTCCCCAATATCGTTGGGATAGTTGATCGGCATGTCCACCGTATTTGGCAATCAATGGTTCTTCGATAAACAATACAGGATAAGCCGCACAAATTCGTAGCCAGAGATCATAGTCTTCACAGGCAGGTAGTGCCTCATCGAACAGGCCAATGTTCTCAAAGATGGTGCGATGGATAATAACGGAAGAAGGGGAGATGCAGCAAAGTGGAAGACAGCGGCGGAAGATGTGACCACCCGCTTTTTCATGCTTCTTTTTTTGGTTGACGCGTTTTCCGGCGCGATACCAGATTTCCTCAGTATGGCAAATTTTATATTGAAGGTTAAATATGCCAGCCTGAGCAGGGAGGTCGGCAATACCGTTGGCTGTTGAGCCTTTTGCACTGGCATAGAGAGCATCTATTTGTGTTTCCAGCTTTTGATCCAGCCATTCGTCATCCGAATCCAGAAAGGCCATCCATTCGCCGGTGGCGGCGCGTATACCGCGGTTGCGTGCAGAGCTGACGCCTTTATTTTCTTGCTTTAAGTAGATGACATTAGGAAAATGTCGGGAAACCATCTCTGAGGTGTGATCGGTTGAGCCGTCATCCACAACAATTATCTCGTCCGCCGGACGCGTCTGTTTGGCAACAGAATTCAGAGCGCGCATCAATAATTTAGCGCGATCGTGAGTTGGAATAATGACGGATATTCTTGCAGACATACCTGATAATGCCCGGTCTGTAATAATGTTAAGTTATTTCTCCGAAACTCCGAGAGAAGCATACAGCGTGAGACAATATTAAATTGTGGCCTATCTCTCCAAAATATACCCGATTCTTTCAAATTTCCCATCGATATTTTGAACTGGGTAGATGTTCAGTATTGCACAAAGTAGGGGATAGAGGTCAATTGTCTGTAAGGTGCCCGTCCGAAAATTGCGTCGAAAGCTCGGCCCGGCGGCGTAAAAAATACCGTGCATGTTTATTAAGTGTGGGCTATATCCATGATTACCTTTGCCCGGCAGCCAGTCTCCTGATGCCCCGTGTAAGAGTGTCCACCCCGGTTCGGCGATAAGCACAATGTCGGAAATAAACGGATGATTTGAAAAATGCAGATGTTCAGGCACCTCTGCCCGTAAGTATGCTCTAAAGTGCGTCTCATTGTTTTTTAGAATCTTATAAATTCTATCTGTGTCACCGACTTTTGGCTGAACCATCATAATTGGACCGTCTGAGGTAAAGCGGCACTCTTCCGCAGACAGCAGGTCTTCCTCAATGCGAATAGATTTTTCCTTAAACGTCTCAATCATTCCATGATCCGAAACGACGATGATGTCTGTTTTATCCAGCAAATTTTTCTGTGCTAGTCCATCCATCAACAGGCCGAGCATAGAATCCTGACGTGCAATGGCGAAGTTTACTTTAGGCGATTCGGGTCCGTAGTCATGTCCATAGCTGTCGGATAAATGAAAATACATGGTTATAAATTGCGGGCGTTCATTCTTAGGAAGACTTAACCAATTGAGTACGCCTATTACTCGGGTTTCAAAGGGACGATCATGATCGTACACTTCAAAGCGTTCAGGATGGCGTCCTTCCTGAACGATACTGCTTGCAGGCCAAAAATAGGAAGCACTTTTAACACCCTGCTTTTGAGCGGTCTCCCATATAAACTCGCAATCGTACCAGTTGCCATTCCTTACAGCAGCCCGATTGCCGAGGGCATAGTCTGCTCCGGTAAACGGATTGATAAAGTCGTTCAGAATTATTCCATGGTTCTCCGGATAGAGCCCGGTGACGATCGAAATGTGATTTGGAAAGGTCTTGGTTGGAAAAACGGCTTTGAGTCCGGTTGCACTTACGCCTCGCTCTCGTAGTTTCTGCATATTTGGCGTCAGTCCGCGTTCGGGATAATCCCATCGAAAGCCGTCGAAAGAAATGAGAATAACGTGTTCAGATTTTCGCTGTGTATTTTGGCAATGTAGAGTTGAGATGAAGGTTGAGCAGACGAAAAGAGTAATTAGCAAAAAGATACGATTTTGCATTTAGTTCTCTCCTTTTTTGAAAAAAAAGAGCCGACAACAAAACTGTTGCCGGCTCTAAAAAGATTATTCCAATTCAGAATTACCTAGAAGGAATATCGCAGACCAAGCTGAACTCTCCAGCGAGAAAGCAGATTGTCTGTCAGGAAGATATCGTCAAAGTCCTGAACGCCGTCACCATTTCTATCACTTGGAGCGAAGAAACGAACTCCCGGCTTGCCTGTGACTTCATCATAACTGTTAAAGTCAAAGAGCTCATATGCTTGGAAGTTTACGAATTCCTGCTTGCCCCAGTCTTCGCTAAGAAGAGAGAGGAAGTTTAACACATCAGCAGTCAGCTCAAACTTCTGACCACCAAAGTTGAAATTTTGAGCAAGACGCAGGTCAAGCTGATTCAACCAAGGCTCATTCAGGAAGTTACGCGGTGCGATTCCACCACGAACAGCAGCAAGATCGTCGTTGCTGTTTAGGAATGCATCAAGTGCTGCCCAACCGTCGCCGGTTACTTCGGAGAGATCATCTTCGTTCAGCGGAACGAATGCCAGGTCATTGCTACCAAAGGAGCCGTCACCGTTTGCATCATTGTCGTACACCAGGCTAAATGGACGTCCGGATCGACCTTCATAGAATAGACCAAATGTGGTTCCGAAAGAGAATGAATAAGAGGCATTCAACAGAATGCGGTGCGGAATTTCAAAGTCAGAGACTCCTAATCCGGGATTATTCGGATCCAGAGTTTCATTGAACGCCCAGTTGGAAGAGGCGGTACTTGAGCGACCGGAGTTAACGTCACGAGACTGGCCATAGGTATAAGAAATACTACCAGCAAGACCAGGCATGAAGTCGCCACCGTTCAGCTTCTGAAGCTGAGCTGTCAGGTTATAGCGCCAACCTTTGGAGGAGTTATCCAGTTCATAAACACTGGTGAACTCATTGGATATCACGGCATTACGATCATACAACGGCCGACCATCAGGTGCATTACCATTTGGTGCAAGCAGGTTGATGTTGCGAACAACCACGTCGTTGATTGACTGGCTAAATACACCTTCGAGTGTTAGAATGGTGTTACCGGCCATTTTCTGATCCAGTCCCAGATTAGTTCGGAAAACCTGCGGCTGTTTGAAGTCTTCAGACGTAATATTGATTTCAGATCTTGAAATCGGGCTCAAGTTCGGATTCGTTCCCGGACGAGGCTGATTGTTAGGATCGGTAACTAGACTTGGTACAAGATCGCCAAAGCGAGTTTGAGCATCTACACGACCATATTCAACACCGGTGTTGGTATAAGCATTAGATAACCAAACGGTGGGGCTACGTCCCGAGAAGATACCAACGCCACCACGAAGCTGCGTTTCACGATCGCCGGTTGCATCATAGTTAAAACCTACGCGAGGTGACCAAAGCACGTTGCCACTCGGTACATCTGTTGTGCTGCGACCTTCGAAAAGCTCACCAAAGCGCTCATTCTCGGAAGGTGTGTCCGGGAAAATCGGAACATCAGCACGAATACCATAGGTAAGAACAAACTGAGAATTCATCTTCCACTCGTCTTGAGCGTACAGGCCGATTTGGTATGATTTCCAGTCTGCACTGGGAGTAGGATCGTTGGGATCCAGTGAATAGCTATAGCGATAGCGACTTGGAGTATTGCTGGCAAAAGCTTCAGCAGCAGATACTTCATTACCACTCGCATCTTCAAAAGAGTCGAACTCATAAGCGCCAAACAAATGCTGAACAAACAGGTTGTCGAAACGATAGAATTCGTTGTGAGTTCCAACGGTGAATGTGTGATCACCGGAGAAATACACAAGGTCATCTGTAATTTCCAAAATATCCTGATCCAGTGAGTTGGCCTGAGAGGAACGCTCACTACCGAAAACAAAATCGATATTATCGGTGTCAACAGTGATTTCCGGGAATTTCGGGCCTTCGAGATTACGCGCATCGCGGATTGTAGAGAAAGAAGCGCGGAACATATTCGCTTTGTCTGAACCAAGGGTGCTGTTCCACTGAAGGACAGTGCTGTTAGTCACGCTATTGAAAACATAGTTCTGCGAGGAAAGACCGGCTTCGAAACCGTTACGATTAATACCACGATCCAACTCAGCATCCACAAAGTTGTGACGTAGCGTTAGCGTATTGCGGTTGTTCAGGTTCCAGTCTAAACGAGCAAAAGCCTTATTGTCATTGGTTCCCGCAGTATACTCATCAAAATTACCAGCTTCGTAGCCATAGGTGTTACGAGCGGTATTGATAATGGCATTACCATCGGCAGTTGCTTCGGCAAGGTCAGTACCAGTGAGCAAACCGCTCAGGCCGAGACGAGGATCGTTACGACGCTTAATCTCTGCATTTACAAAGAAGAACATCTTATTCTTTGCAATCGGGCCACCAATGCGGAAACCAGTCTGCAGCTCGTCGAACTCAGACAGTTCAGTCTCTGTATCACCAACGGTCAGCGTGCTCTTTGTGATGGACTGATTCCGACCAAAGCCGTATACAGAACCTTCCCAGGTGTTGGTTCCACTACGTGTTACAGCATTGATGAGGCTACCGGTGAATCCACCAGAGCGCACATCATACGGAGCAACTGAAACGTTGAATTCCTGAACGGCGTCCAGGCTGATAGGCTGGGCATTCGCCTGGCCACCAGGAGTTCCACTTGCTGCCAGACCAAAGGCATCATTAGTAACGGCACCGTCGATCTGAACGTTATTATAGCGGTTGTTCGTTCCACCACTGCTGGAACCACCAGTGTTGTCACTGGAACCAATGTTCGTTCCAACAATCTGCGGAGACAAACGAGCAAAGTCCTGGATACTACGCTCAATGCTCGGGAACTTCTGAATGGTTTCTTCAGTTACTGTGGTGTTGGCACCGGTGCGGGAACCGGACAGAATTTCATTTTGCTCAGCAACAACATCAACTGCCTGACCTTCATATGTCGTCTCGGTCAGTGTAAAATTAATAGTGCGGTTTTCCGTAATGGCAACAACCACGCCTTCGATGCTTTTGTCGGTATAACCAACATAGCTTACGCTGATCTCATAAGGACCACCAACGCGAACGTTCGGAATGTTGTAGCGTCCATCAACGCGAGTCGATGAGCCATACTGACTTCCAGACGGTAAGTGAACGGCAACAACGTTAGCGCCTGCAAGCGCATTTCCATTGTTGTCGGCAACACTTCCGTTGAAGGAAGCAGTGGTAACACCCTGCGCGAAGAGGCCTACGGAAATCATCATAAAGAGTACCGTAGAGATTAACTTCATGAATCCTCCAATCTACTGATTAGTTTGTTTGCGTTTCAAAAATGACGAAACACGAATTAAGGTTCTGATTTAAGGTAGATATTACGGCAGGAGACATTAAAAAGCCATTGCAAACAGATTGCGATGACGTAAATCTGATCCCCTAACTCATAATCGCTCCACCGATAATAAGCGCAAAAAGTTACTGTGCACGGTAGTCTTATTCAAGAAAAAATAAAGAAATAGAGATATCTTGAAAATATTCATTAAAGTGCTGTTTATCTGTCCTTTAGGTGGTCTTCTTGCAGGCGTTGTGCAAAGCTTTTTCAAGCATTTGCACATTAAGGCGTCGACTTTCGACTACAATAGCAGATATTTAGTCCACTATTTTTCGGGGTGAAAGCGTGGGAACGAAGAAACTTGCATGATGTCTGCGATCTTTTTCGGAATCCGAGTGTTGTCGTACATTCCGGTAAATTTTAGACATTGAGGGCCGTATGCAAAAACCGCAACCGGTTCGGCAGTATGATAATCTGTGGTCCAACCAAAGGTTAAATCTGATCCGTCATTGTTGCCACCATGCAGTCCCATGCCGCCGGTCTCATGATCTGCTGTTACAACAACCAGTGTCTGTCCGTCGTTTTTAGCAAAGTCAAGAGCGTATTTCACAGCCTCATCAAATGCGATCATCTCGCGTATAACATACTCCGGATCATTATTATGCCCGCCCCAGTCAATCTGGCTTCCTTCCACCATAAGGAAGAAGCCCTTTTCGCTGTCCTTTAGCAGGTTAAGCGCTTTTTCTGTCATCTGTTTTACCGTAGGCTCGTGAGCATCGTTCTTCAATCCGCTTGCGGCGAACAAACCAAGCACATCGCCATTTTCTATTTGCCGCATTTCATCGGCAGACATAGCCAGCTGGTAGCCATTAGTTGTGGCCTCTTGTAATAGGTTGCGTTCATCTGGTCGTCTTGAGAGCGTGTCTGACTTCGGTATAAAAAAGGATTTTCCGCCCCCAAGCATTACGTTTACGCCGGAAGCAATTAGCTGCCGCGCGATAATGGGTTCAAACTTGCGTGATGTTACGTGTGTGGCAAAACAGGCGGGGGTTGCATGAGTAATGGAAGACGTCGATACCAGGCCCGTCTTCATGCCCAAATCTTGTGAAATTTGAAGTAGGCTTACCGGTTTTCTTCCGTCCGGCAGCATGCCGATCATACCATTGTTGGTCTTAACGCCGCTGGCCAATGCTGTTGCGCTGGCAGCTGAATCGGTCACTAATTTGTCCTTTGCATGCGTATGGACGATTCCGGTTACCGGCATTTTTTCAATCGCCAGCGTTCCATCTGCACCGTTTGCGGTAATACGTCCGGCACTCATTTGTGTTAGACCCATCCCATCACCGATAAGAAAAATAATGTTTTTGATGGGGCCGTCTTGGGGGATAGGGTATTCGCTTAGCGTTGCATCTGGTAAGGCGTATCGAGCAACGGGTGCATCTTGCTTAATTACATTGGAGCTGCAGCTGCTTATCAGTACCCCAATTGAGGCGCTGCTGATAAATAGCAATTTTGCAAGGTGAGTAATGCGTTTCATATTAAATTCTCCGATAGGGTCTCTGCGCGTTCTTTGGGCGTGACGCGAGGTGGGGGAGCCGTGGTAGATCAGTCTTTAGACAAAAGTTTTCACAATTTCTTTATGAATGCCCTGCAAATCTGCGTAAGCGCGATTAATTTGTTCAACTTTCTCCTGCAATTTTTTCATTAGCAACTGCTTCTCAAGGCCATTGCGCAGGATAATCAGAAGGTCATCATTGTCCCATGGTTTTTCGAGATATTGGTAGAGACCGACCTCATTTATCGCTTTAATAGCATTTTCTTTATCTGCGTATCCGGTCAGAATAATTCGCGGGATCTCCGGTTTGGCGTCTCTTACGTGTCCCAGGAAGGTTATGCCATCCATTTCAGGCATCAGATAGTCTGATACCACAAGGTCAACTTCCGAGGAGGTAATATAATCCAGAGCTTCTTTTGCAGAAGTAAAGGTATGTACATCGTATTCTGTCTCCAGCATTAAAAAAGAGCTGAGGCTGGTCAGCACCATCTCTTCATCATCTACGAGCACAATAACTGCATTCTCATCTGCCATTAGGCTTTCTCCTGTAAAATGTTGTCCTGCACACTCTTTTTTGCTGTTCAAACCGCTCGCTGGTCGAACCGACTCAAAAGATACATCAAACTGGTGCTCAATGCACCGTCAATTTATTCAGAAGGCAAGAAAATTGTAAACATCGTACCTTCACCCGGAGTGCTCTCAACTTCTATACGACCCTTATGCAGGTCTATCAGCTTCTTAACGATAATCAAACCCATACCCATGCCGCTATCTCTGGTCGTATGCCCATCGCTAAACAATCCGGCAAGGCGACTGTTTTCGATTCCTACACCGGTATCGCGTATCGAGATAACGACCTCACCGGCTACTGATTTTACAACAATCCAGATGTTACCTTTGTGCTCGATTGCCTGACAGGCGTTGGCAAGAAGATTGAGAAATATCTGTCCGAGCCTGCCGGGATACCCTTTGACACTGGCTTTTTCGACGTCTGTATGTACCTCGATGCGTCCTTTAGTCTCGTGCCTTAATATAACAAGTGCGTCTTTTATCAACTGCTCAATATCAACAGAAACCGGCTCCTGTTTATTGCCGCGGGCATAGCTCCTAACGCTTTGCACTACTTCATGAATTCGTTTGCAGGCTGTTCTGTTAACGCCTGTGAGCTGTTCAACCATCGCCATCATTTTCAAGATTTTTTCTGCCGACGGTTCGGGCAAATTATCGTCATCGGTGACAGTGTTACGAATCTTATCGACTACTCGATCAAAAACCTCGACATTGTTTTTTATGGCGGCAATCGGTGTATTGATTTCGTGAATGATACCTGCGAGCAATTGTCCTAAAAGAGCCAGCTTTTCAGAACCAACCAACTGTGTTCGCATTGCTTCGAGCCTTATCAGGGTTTCCTGATGTTGCTTTAGCAGCTCTTCATGCGTCAATTTGTCTAGATTCTTCACTCTAAATCCACAGTTAATAAAACGTTTACAGGCGCTTTGTTATCGAGATACCGGTGCTCCGGAAAATGTATTCATCAGGGTGCGCATGCGTTTAACAGCTGTTTTGAAAACGCCCCGTGTAATCTGGATATGGTCGGAAAGTAAATCAAAAAAATCTTCTTTATCAATGCGAAGCAGCAAGCATTCGCTGGTTGGTGTTGCGGTAACCACGCGAGGAGCTTCATCAAAAAGCGCCCAGGTACCAAAGGCTTCCTTTGGGCCGGCAGTGGTTATTTCACGATCACCTTGATGCAACCGGACATGGCCTTCAAGGACCAAATAAAGCGCATCTGAATTCTCGGATTCGCGATAAATAATTTCATCGGCACTGTAGGGAACTTCTTCAGCAATTGCAGCGAGATAAGACAGATCTTCCGTTGGAACATCGGAGAATACGTCTACATTTTGCAGAAAAATAACTTTTTCAATTATGGTTAACATAGCTTCCCAAAAAGAAATAACACTATTTATTTATGCGACAGTAATACCAAAAGTATACGGTTTTCTTCGCTTCAAATCCAACGCATTGTTTCTTTATTTGTTTCCGGCAGCCGATATAAATCACAAGTTATTTGCCAAAACGCAGTGCTTCCAGAAGAGACATTTCACCATCGTCCTCCCGCGGAGCCAGCCAGGTCTCTATCAGAAGGCTGTCTGAAGTTACTTGAACTTCAGTGAAATGGTAGTCACTTAATTGGCGAACATTTTCAGCCTCAATTCCAAACGCTGCCAGATCTTGCTCACGTTGAAGAATCAACTGCTCCCCAGCTTCAGCTCGTAGCGGAACCCCGCCACTGCTACTGATAACAATATGCAATTCTCGTCCGGCAAGATCAGGACGCGTTTTATCCCGCTTAACAATATTGTGTTCGTAGAGATGTTCATGACCGGTGAAGACAACCTGCACGTTATTTTCCAACAGGCGATCTATAAAGCGAATTCGTTTTTCATTCAAATCGCTTCCATAGTCTGCACGCAGCCAGTTGCTATAGTGTCTTCCAAACGACACGGGAGGATGATGCATTGCCACGATTTTAAAGCGTTTGTCTGCAAAACGGATTAATTGCTGCTCCAGCCAGGATGGCTTAAGCGAATCATCGGATACAAAATACTGAGAAAACAGCGTTTCTTGAATTTGATCTGCAATGTCGTTTTTTTGATCGACCAAATAGTTAGAATCGAGGCAAATAAGCACGGCATCCTTAAATTCCAAGGCGTAAAAAGGAGGCCTGTTAAAAACCGCCTTATAGTTTGCTTCGCCTTGTGGATTCGCTGTGCGATCGTGATTTCCAGGCACGGTTACGATTGGCACCGAGTTGAACAGCGGCGTCTGATTGCGGTTCTCTTCAATAAAGTATTTCCAGTGCAGTGGTCGTGTGCCATCACTGGCGCAGAGATCACCCAAAATAAGCAGAAAATCGTTGTTGTTGCTTATTGCGCGATTATAGAGGGTATTTCGCATGTGGTCGCGAAAGGTGGGATGATACTCCGGGCGCTTGGTCAAAAAACGCAGGCCCCCGGAAATGCCGTTGCTCAATAGATAGAGCTGGTAAAATGGAACCAGCGCCATCCATTTGGATTTCCAGTTCTCTCCACGCAGGAACTTCTCGTTTATTCGCCAACCGCGCTGTGTGTCGCCGGTTACCAGAAAACGCGGGTTCTGCGTTTGCAGACTGTCTTCATTTAATAGATTCTTAACCTGATAAAAGTCTTGATCGTAATGATCTTTCAACTCGCCATGCCCCGCACATCCGGCGAGGAGAATGACAAACAACAACAGAAATCGTTTCATGTACCGTCCAGTAGTCGTGCCCTATCGGCGAATCCCGATAAGTGTCCAGTTGTTTTGATCATCTGCTTCCAGATACACTGACACAGCTTTGTTCCAACCGCCGTCGGTTTTCTTTGCACTGATGCTCACTTCGTATTGTTCACCAGCCACCGCACTTACATCAGAAAGTAAGACGCGCCTTTCCGTCTGGTCTACCAACTTCTTTCCCATTATGCTGACCTGATATTCTGGCGAATCCATCAATCCGGTCTCTGCGGCAATATCGCGAAAAGCAAGTGCTGTTGCACCATCGGCTGTTTGTTCTAGCTGGAACTGATCGAGTGGACTGAGGCGATTGAAGGCATAGCGACCTACTTTATCCCGACGCTGAATAAGGGTCTGAAGAATGTAGGCCTCAGCTTGCGGATCTGAATATTGTCCCTTTTGCACTGCCAGGCGAAGCTGTTCATTGGTAAAAGACATAATAATGCGCGCAGCCCAAAAAGCATCTCTGGCCGTCATATTTTCAAAGGCCGGATTGGGAATTTGCGGCTTGTAGTCTTCAGGTTCAAAGGTTTCGGCATCAAATACACCAACTGCCGGATAGCGCGTTTTATCTTTGTTCTCCCACGGATGAACATAGAAGCCAAGAGTGACGAAATTAAACATCATTCGGTTCGGATCGAAATCATTCTCATGGCCTCGCCAAATGTGATTCGGACCCCAAGATGCGCTGCCCAGTGTTGCACCAAAGTCGATGAGATTATGTCTGACAAAAGAGCGGCCATCTTCCTCGATAAACATATCTAGACTGTTGCCGTCCTTTGTATCAAAGTGATTTAGCCAGGCACTGAACAATCTTAAGCCACGCAGTTCACGCCGATGCTGATGGGGAATGAAGTCGTTGGGATCATCCTTGCGCACGCCCTTATATTTGAAGGGCCCTAGCGGCTTACCAGGGAGCCACTTACTGGCAAGTGCCCGGATTCTTCCATCCGGTAGAAAGTCGACCTTTTCGAATAGTTTGTCCAGATCGCTTTCCAGCATTAAGCGCTTTTCACCTTTTTCATCGGTGAACTTTACGCCTTCACCCAATTTCAAAATCTTTGGGTGAAAAACGACAATATAGTTTTCAGGAACAAAATAGCCCATCGCGTGAAACAGAGTGGTGGAAACCACTTCAGCACCGGAGGCTATCTCGCGAAATCCTTTGGGATCAAATTTTATCAGATAGCCATCGCCGCGGGAATCGCGAATAGCAAAACCGGGTGTTACCCCCTGGCTCTTGGCACTGATAATTGTCCATGCTGCTTCGGTGTCGGGGCCGGTTCCACGGTCGGGGCCTCTGGCAAAATCGTCCTCTGTGGCAGAGCTCAGGTGATGACGGTTTGTAAACCAGCTGGAATTGAAAACTTCGTCAAAAGCATCCACGTTGAATGCTTCTTTTGGCTTATTGAAAAGTCTGCGGCCGGCTCGGGACAGACTGAGGCCTTCTTCAATTTGAAGGCTGAACACTTTATCAAAGCTTTCTGCCGCAGGAATGATTTTCTGTTCCGCCGGCTCAGCAATATTTTCCATGTCCGACGGTGGTCGAAGCGGTGCGGTAAATTGCTTCGAACTGCTGCATGAGAATAGCAAAAGTGTTATCAGGCAAGCGATGATTAGTCTTACAGGTGATATATGCTTCATAAGAGAATCCTGATTCATTTTTAGTCGTTGGTCTTTTAGTCGATGCTTAGGATGAGTCGAAAGCCATCGGAGCTGAAGCCCACTTCAAATTTTGTAAGGAGCCCACTCTGCTTCCAAACGCGAAATCCCAATCCATAAGTTACTTCCAGATTGTCTGCATTGAAACTGTCATACAGATCGGGAGTAACCTTGCCGGCATCGACAAAGAACAACGCACTTATGCTCTCTTTCGTCGTGCGATTGCGTAGCGGGAAGCGATACTCAGCAGAGCCTAATAGCATATCTTCATCATGAAAGCGACCTCGTGGAAAACCACGAACGGTTTCCTGACTACCAATTTCACTTAGATAGTAGAACGGTATTTCTTTGTCGTCCCGGGCTGCAACATCTTCTGCCGCAAGGCGAAGAACTAATGTCCGCTCTTTGAACAAATTAAAGTGTTGGGATAGATCCACTCCGGTGCGCGTAAACCCGTATTGCTCTTCATCTCCCATTTGAGAATAGAGGCCGGTATGAAACGAAGCGAGAAATCCGCTGGATGGATTGCCAAGACTGTTTGTGCCATTATATTCCAGACTTATCGCAGCGCGTCCTAACTTGACACCGGTTTCGACACCGGAAAGCGTGGTCAGATCAAAAACTTCGCCGAGCTGATCACGAGTAGAGCTTCGTCCGGGCAGAATATTATTGATCTCATAACCGAAGGTCAAATCTGTTTTTAAGCGGGGCGTAAAGTTAGGACCAAGGTTTAACTCAAATGCCGCCATTTCTCGCGCGTAGTTTGCGCGATCTTCTTCAGGGGCATTGATGCCGACGCCAAAGAACGATTCATCCGGCATATTGTAATAGCCGGCAGATGCACCGATGACCAGATTTCCGTTCAGTATGGTAATGCGTTTTGCAGATAGTTCATATGCCTGTCTACGAAGTAGGCCAATCGACGCTTTTGGCGTAAGACGGCCACCAGGCGTGATAAAGTCTTTCCAGAAGAACTTTAATCCAAACCCGCTGCGCGAAGAGTAAATGGGTCTCAGCCCGCGCTTACCATCATCTGAGGTTAGCGCACTCGCAATGCGAGGAAGCAAATGATTGTCATAAACTACAGCAATGCCTGAACTGGTGGCACCAAAGATCAGCCTAAAGGGGAGAAATATAATTTCCCCTGGTAAATCAATGACTTTTTCAAAATTGCTTTTCGATGTGTAATCACTTTTCTTTGCAGTTGCAGTTGAATCCTGAACTGCCTGCAGCGAAGAAATACCGAAAAGTAGCGATGTGCTCACGACGAGGCGCAATACATTAGCTCTAAGAAATTTGTCGAAAAACATCATAAATTAGTCCGATATAGTTTCCGGCAGACGTGAGGATCAGCAATGACTCTTTTTAAGCCTGCCATGTACTTGGTGAAGTGCTTAATAGGAGTAAAAGGAAATTCCCGATTAATTGTTCCTAAATCGGGAATGCTCTTTTAACCTGAATGTCGAAAGTTTACTGATCAGAGCTGATAAAGTCAAATAAAACCATAATATTTTTAGTGGAAATGTAATATATTTTGCCCTATCCTGTTCATCTCAACAATATGCTGCCGCTATTTCTATTTAAAGGTATACTGTAATGAAATCTTGCCAAACTGTTTTTTTCTCTATAATTCTTCTGACCTTTGCTGCTGTCAACTTTGGATTCGCAAAAGAAAAAAAGCAAATTGCTGGAAAAATGCCTGTTGAACGAACTGATTCAACCAAGACATCCTTTGTTGCGCTGCCTTATGCTTTTTACGCACCTGAAACCAACCTGGCTTTTGGAGCCGGAGTCTTTTATTCATATTTACAGACAGGAAGCAGGGTAGGGGGCAGACCGGCAACCGTGAAAAGTTCATTTACTTATACACTAAATAATCAGCTGCTTTTTGTCCTTTGGCCGGAGCTCTATTTTGATGATGAGCGCTACTTCTTTGAGGCGTATTTGAATTACTTTAAATATCCCAGTCAGTTTTACGGCATTGGAAATAATGCAAATGACGAATTTGAGGATTATACGCCGACAATCTACCGAGCCTGGCTAAATGGAATGCGCCGCGTGCTACCGGGCTTGTATGTCGGCGCAAAGTTTCAATATGAGTATACGCGGATTGATGAGTCAGAAGATCCGGCTGAGAACCCGATGGCCATTCTACGAAACGGCACGCTTGCAGGAAGTGAACCGAACCACATTGCGGGTCTTGGCGCTTCCATAGAGTATGATACCCGAGATAACCTCAACTACCCTCTTGGAGGTCGATATTATCAACTTAGTGCAATTTTTCATGATGGCGCCTTCGGCAGCGACTATGCCTTTAACAGTTTCTATGTAGACCTGCGAGAGTATTTACAGCTGACCGGTGATCATGTAATTGCGCTTCAGGCGGTATGTAGCCTTAAAACAGGAGACGTGCCGTTTCACCAGCAGTCGTTGTTTGGCGGTCAATTCTTAATGCGTGGATATTTACAAGGTCGCTTCAGAGATGATCAAATGGTCGCAGTACAGGGGGAATATCGAATGCCGCTTTGGAAGCGATTGAAGTTGGTAACGCTGGTTGGGGCAGGTGAGGTCGCAGACAGCTATGGCAATCTACAGCTCAGTCGCTTAAAAGCGGCAGCGGGAATAGGTTTACGCTATCTCTTCTCGGCAAAGGATCGAATTCATCTTCGTGTCGATTTTGCCTTTCTCGGTGGGCAATTTGGGCCTTACGCCAATGTTTTGGAAAGTTTTTAGCGGAAAACCTGTCACATCAAACCCCTTAATCGAGAACTGACGTTTTAGATTGCGAAACCAGCCATTGCGTGGCAACAGGTTGCGCTGTAGATTTTGGATAATGCGTTCTTTAAATATCGTATCGATAAAACGCTGCGGACTCGGCGCCAGAAAATAACCCCCTCCAATTAGTAAATACAGAAGCAGCGATAGCGGCACATTCTTCGAATCGAATAGCTTTAATGCTGTTCCAAAGGACTTCTTTATTTTCTTATTCTCAAGATCGACGCTAAAAATTTCATCGAGAATAAGATGAACCATATACCCAAAGAACACGAAGAAGCCAACTGCCCAAGACATCAGAGAGGTGTATGCCAGTGAATTGTAGCAAAATATTGTTGTAACAATCCATGCGACGCCACCTGCCGGGACGGAGTGAAATAGACCGCGATGAACGGTGTACTTACTAAAAGCTGTAAAAATTACAAAGTTGATAACCAGATAGAAAACAATCCAGATAATCAGTAGCTCTGCGATGGAAAACAGGCTGCTCTGAATAAACATTAACAGGAATGAGAAGAAAACGGCAAAGATCCCAAAGAGCACCTTCAGAATAATTGAATTATCTGAATCTACGTCTGGTAAAAGCCCGCCGATTGTGCCGGCTGTAAAGTAGACTAGCACATCTTCAGAAGACGCAATTTGCGCTCCGAGAAGTGATGTGGATAAGATACCGCTTAATGCAGCAGCAGTCGTTAGATGTGTTTTAAAGTTTGCCACAAATACATCATTGTTTTCGCGTGAATGCAATATTCTTCTGTCCCGGCAAATGTTACAACATTACCGGCATATTTTCAATACGTTGCCGCTGTCCTTTTTAAATCTATTAAAAACTCTTCCAGAGCAGCAGCCGTGGGGTCGAGATCCTGAAGCAAGTGATCCAGAGAATAGATCACCTGACGATCCGGTTCGATTCTTGTTGGAAAGGATGAATAGTCCGGTTTAAGCCACCGGCTCGTGGTTAGCTTGAGCGTAAGTCCGGAAGGGAGTTGATGGCTTTTTTCGCTGCCCAACTGAGTCGAGACGTCATAGCCAACGTGATATGAATGTGAAAATAACTCTCGGGCAGCTTCCAGCGCAATCGAGGCGTGAGGTGATGTTGCCCGATCGCTAAGCCAAATGAGCGTTCCCGAGAATCCGACAGATGCTTTTTTAGGCGTTGCCAGCAAATAGTGCGGATCACTAAAGTAGGCCGAATCTGCAGGTGGTTGTTGCGCTGCCGCTATTGCCATAAGAATCTTGCGTTCTGCCGTATTCCAGTGAGATGATTGCAGCGGATGAAAGCTGCCGTTTGGGTTAAATCCGGCTTTGTCGTTAGCGTCTCTCCATTCATCGCAGCGATATTGTTCGATTGCCAGAAGCTGGGGTTTGGACTCTGGTGAAAGCAACAAGCTGATAAGATCGGCGAAAATGTCAATGTCTATATCGGCGGTCTGGCGTAAATCAATGACCAAAACATCATCATCATTCCGGACTTTAACTCTTTTTTCAAGATTCGTAAGTCGGGCCTCTGAAGTCAGTCCTGATAGGGATATATAGGCATATGAGTCGGACCGCAATTCAGAGAGGATCTGATTCTTAGAGAAGACAGGCAATTTCGATTGCGCTGAGAACTCCTGTACCAGCGTGTGCGCTCCATCCGCAGATTCCAGCGCGAGCAGAACGGTTTGGTTTGGTTCAACTCCAAAGCGTTGCGAAACCAAATTGATACGACTCATATCTAATGTGGCTGAACTTTGACGGGATAGGTATTGGATATTATCACCAAATATTTTGTCTGCTGCTTGAAGCCAATCGTTAACCGGCACCGTATTTATTTGATGAACGAATGGGTGTTGTGGGCTTAATAGTTTATTGCCTACACCGGTGCAGGCAACAAAGCGTTTATTCATTTGTTGTATTCGAAATGGAGAAAATGCATTTTTTGCGGTGATAGTACCTTCTTCGAACCGAATCTGGCTCCCGGCATCCTGACAAAGAGAAATAAACAGTTGAAGCTCAGCATAAAAATCTTTTTTCGGTAGTTTATCTTTTCCAAGATATCTGAGTGCGTCGATAGCCTCGCGATATTGGTGGAGACTGTCCGGGAGGAGCACCGCATGGGTGTTCAGCAGCCATTCTAAACTCGCAAGGTCACGCGATATTTCTTCTCCACTAAGCCAATGTTTATTTCTCTGTGCGGCAGAATCTGAGGATGAAAAGGTTGAGGCAACCGGCCAAAATGCAGGAGGCATCGAATCCGGAACAGCCCGAAAGGTTGTTTGTTCTTTCACGAGGCGATGCTGTTTAACCAGGTCTACATTGCTCTCAAGCAGCGGAATAATTTGAATGCTGGAAGTGCTGTCGCCTAGCGATGTTAGAGAAACAGAAACAGAATTGCCCGACAAGTTGAGCAGTTTGAGAACAGCATCGAAGTTCTCTTCAATAGTAACAGTCCAGGATTGGCCAAATTGTTTTTTGCAGGCAGAAATTAAATCCTGCGTTTGGACAGATGCTATCTTGTCGAGGCGATACCATGTGCCATCAACTTTGCACTCGATACCGAGCGGCTTCCAGTGAATGCCCTCAAACGGCGAGCGGTTACCGGGTTGAGAGCAGCTGAAAAGCATTGCTGTCACCAGAAAACTGCCCCAAAAAAGTGTTTTGCGAAAGTGTCCCATTCTTTCATCCCATACAGATTCAGCATTATATACAGCAATAAATGGAATGAGGCAAGAAGATGTAAAAAACTATTGGCGTAGGAATCCCCAAATTTCTTAACTTTTTTGTGGTTCACGCTCTACTTTTTTCGTATTATTTGATCCTAATCTTATCATAGCGTTCAATGTTCTTAAGATTGAACAAAATCTTTCAAAAGGATAACCATTATGGGCAAGCAGTTGAAGCAGCGAACCAAGCGTAAGAACAGAAAAAGATATATCAAGCGTAAGAAAGCTGAAGTTCGCGAGATGATCTTAAATAAAAGCAAGTAAATTTGGCGTTTAGATGGCCGGTTATTTAGCCGGCTTTGCGCTATAAGTGCCTGATCGAATGTCATCAGGCTTGTTTGTTCACTCCGGTATTAGATCCATCCGTTTTGTATGAGATGATATATCCATTTGTGCAAAACTTCGATTTATTTCTCAACTAATTAACTATTTCATACGGTCTCTCTGTTCTTTTGCGAGATCCGTTCTGCTATTTATGGTTTACCTCTGGGGAAGCTATTGTGAAACACAGTGTGATTACGGCTTTGGCAAGAACGCCGTTTTGCCCGGCTGGTGCAGCCCTAAGTGAGTTCTCCGCAGAAGAGCTCGGTGCCATTGCACTGCGGGAGATGCTGTTGCGGGCAGAATTGTCACCTGCTGAAGTAGACCATGTTTTCGTCGGATGCACAGAACAGGTGCTTTCCGGAATCAATGTTGCCGGGGCGATTGCAAAACGCTGCGGATTACCCGAGCGCGTTGGAACAACGAATATTTCAGGTAAGGTTACAGCAGGATTGCAGGCGATTTGGCAGGCATGCCGTGCCATTCAACAGGGTGACACGCATAGCGTGGTTGTTGCGGGAATCTCTTCCGTCAGTAATTTCCCTGTTGAGCTACCGGCAGAGTTCTATCGCTGGTTCAACGGGCGAAGAGGAAAGGGGATAGGCGCGGCATTTAACTGGGCCAGGCACCTTGGAACAGCCAGATTTAATCCTACCGCAGGGTTGCAATATGTCGAGCGAGACCCACTATCAGAAACGCCTGTTGCAGATTTGTCTAATATGCTGGCCAGAACATATTCCATCTCACGCGAATCGCAGGATGACTATGCCGCAACCAGCCGTCAGCGATTGCAAAAAGCTAACTCGCTTAATCTACCTGCTTATATAACGCCGGTTTATCTGACTGCCGGTGACGGGCAAATTGTCACCCGTGATGGCGCACTGGAGAATCTGCCGGAGGCAACTCAGTATGCCTTGGCTGAACCAATTGGCGATGACCCTTTTGGAACAGCAACCGATTTAAATTTAGCAACAGGAGCAGATGGTGCGGCAGTATTGTTGCTACTGAGTGAACAGCGAGCTAAAACATTAGGTCAAAAAGCTTTGGCTCGTATTTCGTCTGTTGGATTCGCAACTGCACCATCAGATATGGCAGGCTGTTCATCGGCATTTGCCATGGCAAAAGTTTTGAAAGATGCTGCTCTCTCACTGTCCAATTTAGACATTCTGCAAATCCATGAAAGCTCTGCTTCGGCAATCCTCGCCATGGAAGCAATTTTTTCTGATCGTGAATTAACCGAGCAGGCGCTGGGCGGAAGCGGTAACATTGGAAAATTCAATAGTGCAAATGTTAACTTAACTGGTGGAACTCTGGCCATAGGTGATGCTCTGGCTGCCTCCGGACCAGAGTGTATTATTACCGCAGTAGATGCCATGCAAAACGGCGGTGGTGAAACTGCGCTGGCTGTCGCCGGTGGCCTGTATGCCGATTGTGGTGCAGTTCTGTTAAAAAAATAGATTATTACCGAAAAATAAAGATGTTAACGTGAATCATTTTCAACTCGACCTTCTGAAAAACGGTATACTACAGGTGCAGTATCAGCATAAAACCGACACTGAAAATCTGTTGGACGCGTCCGTCTTTTCAGAAATTGAGCAGTTGGTGAAAGAAATTGAAGCTGATAAAGCGATTCGTGGTGTTTTACTTAACAGCTCACGCCCTGGAGTCTTTTGTGGTGGTCAACTCCATAGCGAGCTATTTGATATCTCGGTCGCAGAAGAACTCTATCAGTATATTCGCATAAGACAGGATATTCTAAAAACGTGGAAGTCTCTGCCGCTCCCTACGATTGCCTTGATACATGGCACTTGTTTCGATGCTGGTTTGGACTGGATTCTGGCTTTTGATGGCCGCATTGGTTCCTGGGATAATGCAACGAGGTTTGGAACGAGGGTCGCTACGCATGGATTGCTTCCCGCATATGGGTCCACAGTTTACTTTCGCCCTCTTATACAGCCGAAGGAGAGCTTTGCACTTCTCGCTGGACAAGATAACAGTGGTGAATCTAGTGCGTCTTTTTCTGCAGACAAGGCGAAGGAAATTGGTCTGCTGGACGAAATTGCCTACCCGGAGATTCTACATGAACGCGGTATAGCCCTTATTGAAAACATGCTGAGCGATCCCAAATATCTTGTGAGTCTCAGGAAGGACAAGAAGCGATTGTCTCTTGGCGGGGCCGCTCGCGGGAAACAGGTGCTGCGTCGAATTATTAAAAAAAATAAGCGAGCTGGTGTAGGAAGCCCTGCGGAAGATATCGCAAAGTCGTTGCTCTATACCATGCAGCATAATCAGGAAGATGGGCTACAGTTTGCCGCACGCAAAGCGGCAATTCATGCTGCATCCTCGGAGACTCGATGTCGCTTGTATGCCTCAGCACTCATGCCGAAGCCACGCGATGCATTTCTCGAACGAGATAGCAGACAGATTGCTGTTGCCGGTGCCGGGCGAATAGGACGTGGAATTACTATGCTTGCGGTTTTAAGCGGCCATCCGGTAATATTAAAAGATCAACGAACTGAAGCGCTATTGAGCACTTTAAAGCTGGTTGCTGACAGTATTCCGGAGTCTGCTAATGCCCGCGGTTTGGGCATGGACTTATTGGCGCCGGTTACGGAGTTTAAGGGATTTAGTCGAGTTCAGGTCGTTTTTGAAGCCATTCCGGAAAACAGTGATGCAAAAAAGGAGCTGTTCTCGGAACTTGCTAAACGCACACAGGAGTCGACAATTCTTGTTACAAGTGCCTCAACGATGCCTGTAACAGCTTTGGCCGATACCTGCAAGTCTCCGTCGCGCATCGCCGGCGTTCATTTTCACTATCCGCTAAAAGAAAGGCGTTTTGTTGAAGTTGTAGCCGCAGAAAAAACCTCGGAAATTGCACTGGCTCGATTATCTAAACTTCTGGAAGCGTGGGGGCTAACGGTTGTTCGCTCAACTGATACACCTGGTTATGTTCTAAACCGACTTTTGACCCCGTTTTATTCCGAAGCATTCCACCTGCTGAAGTCAGGAGTGTCAATAGAAGCCATTGACGCTGCCATGCGGGAATTTGGCTATCGGCTTGGGCCTTATCAGCTGATGCAGCGTAGCGGAATTTCCTACGCATATAGTTGCAGCACGTATGTGCAAATTTCCTATCCTGAGCGCATGGCGCCGTCGGACCTGCCCGGTAAGTTGAATGAATATAATCGTCAGGCAGAAAAGCCAATGGCTTTTTATCGAAATGCCGCCTTAACTCGCGTTGAACGCGGCGTATATAAGATGTTCGACCTGCGTACACGAACAAAAATGTCGACTGACGATATTAACGAGCGTCTGAATTTATTGCTTCTAAATGAAGCCCTGTCCATACTCGAAGATGGCGTTGTTGCCTCAGCGTCAGACATAGAAAAAGCGGTGCTTTTTGGTATGGGATTCCCGGCTGAGCGCGGTGGGTTGCTCTACTATGGTAAAACATGCCGCTGGAAAAATGTGTTAAGCAGAATGCGTTCGCTAAGCGAAACCATAGGGCGCCAATATACACCGGTAACGCTACTTGAGAAAGTCGCAGAAAGCGGCGATCTGGACAAAGCGCTTTCAGAGTATCGCTCCGGTTGACGAGCCTATTCCCAACGTAATAGTTGATGCACAAAGAAAGCGGTGGCAATTTCAATCGACTCAGGCGGCACGTCGAACAGACCTTCGTGAACGGAAGCCGTCATCTCATCGGTTTTGCTTCCGAACTTAATCATCGCTGAAGGCACCTGCTTACTGTAATGGCTGAAATCGTCCCCGCCAGGAGTGCGGTGCTCTTTAATCACTTCCATTGGATACCAAAAGTCTTTCTGAAGCCTCTCGTCCAGCTGTTGCATAAGCTCTGGAGCATTGTGGATTGCAGGAGATCCTTCTGTTACCTTCAATTCAATAGAGCAGTTATTGTCCTGCTCAAGAGTCTTCATTAAATCCTTTAATCGAGCAAGAGCGACATCCTTCTTTTGCGGATCTGCCAGCCTTAACGTGCCGGTCAGTGTTAATTCATTGGGAATAACATTGTAGCCTTGAGCAGCAGAAATTTCGGTAAAAGTTAATATGACGGTTGTATCGAGGTGGTTTAATCCTCGATACATCATCTGATATCCATCCTGAATAATCCTACTGGCAACCCAAAGCAAATCAGCAGTCTCATGTGGCCGCGCTGAATGGCCTCCTGCGCCGCTGAGTTTAAGATCCAGTCGAATACTCTGCATGTTAATAAACCCTGAAGCAAGCGTTACCTGACCCACGCGCAAGCTGGGTTCCATATGTAAACCAAGCGCATGGCTTACGTTCTCTAATACGCCTGCTTTTACCATCTCAGGTGCACCGCTCGGAATTGGCTCTTCTGCTGGTTGAAACACAAATCTAAGATTCTTTGCCAATTCAGGCTTTAGCTGATTGATTGCCAGAGCAGTTCCCAGAATAACAGAGGTATGCACATCATGGGCGCAGGCGTGACAAACGCCCTGATTTGTAGAAGCGTAGCTGACGGACTTTAAATCCTGTATTGGCAGGGCATCGATGTCGGCCCGCAGCAGAATAAAAGGCTTGCTCTTATCGACGATGTAGTCAGCGATCAGCCCTGTATCAAGCGGCTGACGAATATCTTTAAATCCTACTTCTTCTAAAGTGGTGCGAACGCGTTCTGTGGTGCGGTGTTCTTTCCAGCTAAGCTCGGGGTGGCGGTGCAGGTCTTCACGAAATTCGCGAATAAAAGGAGAAAGGTTTTCCAGAGTAGTTTGAGCCTTGTTGAGTATCATAAAATGTCGCTTTCATATTCGTTAGTATTAATGAAACGTCAGAAAAAAAATACGTTACATGCGGCATTCAGCAAAACAAATAATCTAAAAGTTGTGAAGTTCTTGACGAAGCTACAATGAAGGCGTATGTTTAAGAATAATAGAGGATGAGGGAATGAAAAATCCGTATATGCGTCGTCCGTCGCGAGACGCGGATGGCGATCGAAGACATCTTGTAGGTCGGCGCTATGAAGATTATCTCAATAATGATATTGTGATTAATCTGGCGAGCGAAGAACATTCCTGGCGATTGATTATTACAGATCCACGCTATAAAAGTTTACTGAACAGACGTAAAGAAGCGCGTCGAATTCAAGAGCGACCGAAAGGACATTATTACTCTCTCTTTCGCTCGATTAGCAGCTTTCTATTTATGCACGACCCCTTTGCAGAGCAGCCTTTAGAGTAATTTCATGACTTCGCGAACCAACTTTTCTTCTTTTTTTTTCCTCCATGTTAAATTGTTTTTTTGTCTTGAATTATAATTTTACCACAATTATATTTGCACACTTTTTCATGGACTGTTTAATATATTAAACAAAAAGTTTACTGTATAAAACAGCGTGACAATGTATAATACACAGATGTCCAAATCTGTAGAAGCGTATGAATATTGGTGGTAAAATAAGACGATTGCGTAAGCGAAGAGGCCTTACGCTGGAAGAGCTCGCTGATCAAAGTGATCTTACCAAAGGATTCATTTCGCAGTTAGAACGCGATATGACCGATCCGTCTTTTTCCAATTTGAAACGTGTTATTGAAGCACTCGGACTCGAGCTAACCTCGTTTTTCGGTGATCTGGAAGAAGCAGAGAAGAATTTGTTTCAGAAGAATGATCGAACTGAAATTGGGCAGGGTGAAGGACACACGTTTTTTTCTCTCACGCCGAAGCTGCGTTATTTGGAAATGGTTCCGAATCTGCTCGTTATTTCTCCGCAGATGCTTTACGAAACTCAGTATGCCGAAGATGAAGGTTTTGGATTCGTACACCGCGGAAAGGTACAAGTGGAAGTGGAGGGGGAAAAGAAAACGCTCTATCGAGGAGATTGCTTCTATCTTTTTTTTGATAATAAGCTGGTCGTTAGAAATATGAATGATAGACCGGCAGAAATATTAATGGTAAACTACTAGCACTGGAGGTATATGAATTGAACAGTCTTGGAAGACATATTCTTGCAGAATTTTTTGATTGCGATAATGACCTTTTAAATGATGCTCAACACATAGAGATGTGTATGAAGCGTGCTGCTCTTGAATGTGGTGCTACAATTGTTAGCGCAACATTCCATGCGTTTAACCCTCATGGTGTCAGCGGGGTTGTTGTTATTGCTGAATCTCATCTTGCCATACATACCTGGCCAGAATATGGGTATGCAGCAGTCGATGTGTTCACATGTGGTGAAACGGTAGACCCTGCAGTTGCAACCGCTGCACTGAAAGAATACTTGAAAGCAGATAACGTAACCAGCGTTCAGATAAATCGAGGTGAACTCAAGTTGGATCGGGTTCTGCAGCACAAGCCTCAGTTTGCGTAAACATTTAAATTTTATTCTCCCCGGGGACGAACCAATTCTCCCCGGTATGCCTAAGCCTGCCTCCCGTTACCGGTCATTTATTTCTACTCATAATTCGTGGCCGCAATACACATACCCATTTTGAATTGCCCTGCACTCAGTTTACTTGTAAGATAGAACTTCAAAATGTATATTATTTCAAAAGCCCCGTTTTGAAAAGCCCTGTTTATAATAAAAATGCCGGAGAAGCCAAAATGTCCTCACTTTTATTGAAAGCCCGTTTTACACCTGTTACATTGGTATTTGTATTCCTGTTATTATCAGCAGGCTCATCTCTGTTGGCTCAGAATAAGTCTGTCCTGGAAGAATATTTTGAGGGGAAGACGGTGGAGTTGAAAATAGATATGCCTGCTTCACAGCAAGGAGTTGATGTATATCCCCGTAAGAACAAACCACTTGATTACTCAAAATATGCCTCCCGCTTAAAGAAACACGGAACGGCAATCTATGCCGGAGACAGAATAATTATTACCAAGTTAAAACCAAAAGGTAAGCACATTGAGTTTCAGCTCGGTGGCGGCGGATACGGCACGTTCGGTGATGACAGCGACCATGTCTCTGCGGAATATACTTCAAAGACCAAGCGCGAAAAGAATCTGGAAAAGGCGATAAAACGAGAAAGTAATTCCGACAAAAAACGCGAGATGAAAGAAGAACTGGATGATTTACGTAAAGAGCGGGAGCGGGAAAATGCTCGATTGCGGGCGCAAGCTGAAGAAACGCGCGTGCATAAAGAAGAGCAGGTGCGGCGAAAAGCTCTGGATAGCGGCTCTCGTTTTAACATTCGCATCGAAAAAGATCTGAGACCGGAAGACTTGACTCCGGAAAGTGTGATGCGAGCTTTAGCGGAGTACGTACGTTTTCCTGCAGAAACCTTTGGGGAGAATGTTAGTGATTCAGGTGCGCGTGAGCCGATGGTTGCCGATTCTCCCATTTCAATGAAGGGATTAAAAAAAGGCATGCTTTGGCGGGATGTTGCGATGCAATACGACATGCCTATTTCGTTCAAGCGTGTGGAAGTTGAGGGGACTAAGGTGGTTACCGCTGTTTTCCCGGATGGCGAAAATACGGTCACGGTAAAGTTCGTTGAAGGAGTTGTTGCGAGTTTTACTTTCGAGTCTCAATAACTACACCCCGGACAATTTGACTTCCGGGCTGGACCTTTTCGTCGCTGCGCTTCATGATTGCATAGCTATCGATCTTCTGGCAACAGGCGAACGGTAAATAGATGCTCGGCAGCTTTAACACCATCTGTGTACAAGACAGTGGCTGGATCAAACGTGTTTTTAACTTAGAGAGTATCTGAAGAATACAAATCTGCTGCCAGAATGATTTTATTTTGCATCCCCGAAATGGTCATTAGAAAATCTTCAGTTCGCCTTCGGCCTTAGCCAGACAGGTATAAAAAGAATAGCCGCGCTCATTAAATTGACTCTTACGAAAAAGAACTTTTTTGACGAGACGTCTCAAGGCAATTGAACGGATTTTCAATTCATTCACCAGATTCTTCTTTTTGCCCTGATTGCGGTACCAGTTAAACCGGATCGCCTCTGTTGCAGTATTACTGTGCTGTTCGGCGAGAATATTATAACCCTCGGATTTTAGCAGAAATTTAAACAGGGCAGGGGTGAAAATGTTAATATGGCCAAAGGAGAGAAACGTATTCACCTGCTTGTCAACAGTAAGTGAATAGTCCAGCGGTATTTCGAAAACCTGATACTCGCTGACGCGTTTGATCTCACGCAGCAATATGCGCGGGTGTTCGACATGCTCGATCACATGAGAGCAATACACCATGTCGAATTCCTTATCGCCATATGGAATGTCATAGCCGGAGAATTTCCGGACTTCCTGCAGTCTGTCCAGATTGCGGCTTTTTATTTGATCGATGCCACTATCGGAAATCTCAGTTGCATATAGTTTTTCAAACGCACCGGAAGCATCGAGAAACTTCAAAATGCTTCCTTCACCGGCACCGCATTCCATAACTTTTGAGAAATTCATATTCTTGCAGACATGCAGAATATTTTTAGCTTTATAGCTGGCGCTTAATTCTCGCCATTCGGTGGTGTTAGTATCATACTGTTCGTCATACGCGGACTGAAGTGTTTGCGCGACGTCTACTATGGGGTTGTTCATTTAGAACTCCTTGAAAAATTCCCTTTTGGCAATGAATAGCAGCGGATTGCGGACTGTTTCCAATTGGCTGTTGTTTTCAGTTGCGTTACTATTGACGCTATAAAAATGCATTGTCGTTTAAAGAATCCTCAAATATAAGTGCTTTTTTAGCAATAGTTCTGATATTCTTTAGTTGCGTTCGGGCATAAAAAGCCATATATCCTAAAGGATTTGGTGACCTGAGAGAAGGATATATGGTTGTGAAACCAGTAGTAGAAATTCTTAGGCAATTTTCGTATAAATCATGATTCGTAGATACTCTACAAGTCATTGAGCATAAAAAAGGCCGGTTTTGAATATTCAGAACCGGCCTTTTTAGTAAAACTATCTTACGCCTTAACCATCTGACGAAGAACGGTTTGTAGAATACCGCCGTTCATGTAATAATCTACTTCAACTTCTGTGTCCAGACGAACCAACGCCTTGAAGGTAGTTACCTTGCCATCTTCGGCTGTTGCCGTAACCGTCAGGTGCTGGCGCGGGTCCAGGCCATCGCTAATGCCTTCTATACTGAAAGACTCGGCACCACTCAGTCCAAGCGACGTATAGCCTTTGCCATCTGTGAACTCCAGCGGTAGAACACCCATTCCGATTAAGTTGCTTCGGTGAATGCGTTCGTAGCTTTCGGCAATAACTGCTTTTACCCCGAGGAGCAAGGTGCCTTTTGCTGCCCAATCGCGACTGGAGCCGGTCCCATATTCCTTACCCGCTAAAATAACCAGTGAGGTTCCGCTTTCCTGATACTTCATGGAAGCGTCGTAGATGAACATCTGCTCTCCGGTTGGCAAGTATTTGGTGTAAGGACCTTCGACACCCGGGATAAGTTGATTTTTGATACGAATGTTGCCAAACGTTCCGCGCATCATCACCTCATGATTTCCACGCCGCGAACCATAAGAGTTGAACGATGCCCGTTCAACGCTCTTATCGACGAGATACTTCCCGGCCGGGCTATCTACCGCGATTGCGCCAGCAGGAGAGATGTGGTCTGTTGTAACTGTATCACCCATCAATGCGAGAACGCGAGCATCCTTAATATCGGATGCTTTGCCAACTTCAAGTGCCATGCCGTCGAAAAATGGTGGTTTGCGAATATAGGTTGATTCTTCTTCCCAGTGATAGATTTCGCTTTTACCGTTCTTAAGTGACTGCCAGTCCGCATCACCTTCGTAGACCGAACCGTACTTATCTTTGAACATTTCCGGACTGAGTGACGATTCAACTGCAGCGTCGATCTCGGCTTGTGTCGGCCAGATGTCGCGTAGATAGACCGGATTACCATCTTGGTCGTTACCGAGCGAATCGTTTTCAAAGTCGATGTGCACATCGCCGGCTAATGCGTAGGCCACGACGAGTGGGGGAGAGGCAAGGTAATTTGCACGAATGGCCGCATGGATTCTGCCTTCGAAGTTTCGATTACCGCTGAGCACAGCTGCAGCCACCAAATCGCCTTCTTTAATTCCGGCCTCAATCTCCTGAGGAAGCGGGCCGCTGTTTCCGATACAAGTGGTACAGCCAAAGCCAACCAAATTGAAACGCTGATCTTCCAGCGGTTTCATTAATCCGGCACGCTTCAGATACTCCGGCACAACCTGTGAGCCAGGTGCCAGACTTGTTTTTACCCACGGCTTGGTTTTAATACCTTTTGCCAGAGCCTTTTGAGCAACCAAACCGGCAGCAACCATTACCGATGGGTTACTGGTGTTGGTACAGCTGGTGATGGCGGCGATTACGATTGAACCGTGCTTTAACTTGAAGTTCTCGCCATTGTAGCTAACGTCGACTTCTTGATCTTCTGGTGTGCTTATTTGAGCTTTGAACATCTCGTCCATGCTCTTCTTAAAACCAGCAGGCATGCCTTTAAGGGTAATGCGATCCTGCGGACGCTTTGGCCCGGCAAGGCTTGGAACAACCGTTCCCATGTCGAGGGTCAGGATACTGGTATATTCCGGATCGGGGGTATCGTCGGTGCGATAAATGCCCTGCGCCTTAGCATACGCCTCGACCAGAGCAATTTGTTGATCATCACGACCCGTTAAGCGAAGATAGTCCAGCGTGCGGTTGTCAATTGGGAAAAAACCCATTGTTGCACCATATTCAGGTGACATGTTTGCAATCGTTGCCCGGTCTGCAAGCGCCAGCTCGTTCAGGCCGGTGCCAAAGTATTCCACAAATTTACCAACAACACCATGAGCACGCAGCATTTCAGTTACCCGTAGAACGAGGTCTGTGGCGGTTGCACCTTCCGGCAGTTTTCCAGTCAGCTTAAAACCGACTACTTCCGGTAGCAGCATATAATATGGTTGTCCCAGCATGACCGCTTCGGCTTCAATTCCGCCAACGCCCCAGCCCAGAACACTCAGGCCATTTATCATCGTTGTGTGCGAATCGGTTCCAACCAGCGTGTCGTGATAAGCGACAGTGTCACCATCTTCTTCAGATGTCATAATTACGTCCGCAAGATATTCCAGATTTACCTGGTGCACAATTCCGGTACCCGGCGGCACAACGCTGAAGTTCTTAAAACTTCCCTGAGCCCAGCGCATTACTGAATAGCGCTCTTTGTTGCGCTCATACTCTTTTTGCACATTAATAAGGTATGCGTCTTCGCGACCAAACTCGTCCACCTGAACGGAGTGGTCAATAACCAAGTCGGCACGAACAACAGGGTTGATTTTGGAAGGGTCGCCTTTAAAATCGTTCATTGCATCTCGCATGACGGCAAGATCAACAACAGCGGGTACACCGGTAAAGTCCTGCAGAACAACTCTGGCCGGCATAAACGGCACTTCCTTTTGCGGAACATTTTTTGCCTCATAAGCCATGGTCGATTCTATATCTTCTTTCTTGACCAAACGACCATCTTCCTTGCGTAATACATTTTCCAGTAGCACCCTGATGGAAACCGGTAATTTATGCAAGTTTACCCGATCGGCAATCTTTTGAAGGTTGTAAAACGTATAGGTTTTACCGCCAATTGAAAGCGTGTCGCGTGTATTAAAACTGTTTTGGGAATTTGCCATAAGCGAGTCTCCTCTATAAGAAATGTTGAGTATCAGATAAACTTTATAGTCGGCCTCTAAGATAATAAATTCTACTTCTAAATGTAATTCTTTTCGGAATTAGCAAGGCTGAGTAGCACTTCGTTGAATAAAAAGCTGCGTAACTTTTTTAAAGGATAATCGTTATCTCTTGCAGGAGGAGAAACAAGAAGGAGTAGGGCAATGGTATGTGACGTAGATATGCAAAATGATCTGGATAAAGATACGATCAAGCTTCTCAGTGAAATCCTGGAAATAACTATTGATGATGGGTTTTCCTTCGAAGGTTTGTCGAGTGACGTTTTACAAGAAAAGGCAAAGCAGAAGTCTGTTTTGGTTCTTCTCGGGCCGGGAATGCCCGGTGCAAACTGCGATAAAAGGTTAAGCGATTTATCATTCCTGAAATTCTTCCCCAATCTGCATCGTTTGATATTAAAGGGACATAAATTCAATAATCTTGATTCAATGCCAGCATTACCAAAGTTGGAATTGCTCGATCTAAGCTTCAATGAATTGTTGGATCTTGCCGGATTACCTGCATTGAATAGTCTTGAAAAATTGACACTTTTTGGAAATCGGCTCGAAAACGTGTCTGGTATTGAATCGCTCTTGCAGCTACGCTTTTTGAACTGCAATAAAAATAACATTGGTAATCTATTTCCGATAGCGTCGTTACAAAACCTCGAAACACTTCATATAAGCTGGAACCCATTGAGCTCTCTTGAAGGTTTGAAAGGGCTTACCAGTATAAAACAATTACTCTGCATTGCCTGTGAATTGGAATCGCTTGAGGGAATTGAAAATATGTACGGGCTACGTGAGCTTTACTGCTGGGATAATTGTATTGCCAGCCTGGCACCTGTTGAAACCTGCCAAACGCTAGAGAAAATACACTGCCACGAGAATCGCCTTACCACCCTGGAGCCATTGCGGCATCTAACGCTTTTGCGAGAGTTGCAGTGTCAGTCGAATAACATTGAAGATGCTTCAGCGCTAAGCCACTTGGAAAATCTTCAGGAGTTATGGTGTTGGAATAATCCGAGATCTGCAACTAAACAGATGCAGGAACTCAGCCAGGTTAAAGTTTGCCGGAGCCAGTATTAGCGATAGTTTATTCTGCATTGTTCATTTTCCTGGTTCCACCCGCTGCCGATTGCCTCTTGACTCTTTCTGGCATTAACCCCATATTCTGAAAGTTCAATGTTCAATGTTCAATTAGATTCAACAACAATGTCCGATTTCAATCGACCTAAAATC
>JBOEGD010000004.1:77865-223094 GCA_050633245.1 Calditrichia bacterium
AATGTTCAATGTTCAATGTTCATAATTCATAATTAATCAACTGATAGATTGTCGTGTCTGCTCACCCACTTCGAAAAAATAACGCTATCGATCCTTTTCTGGAACTCCAGAGCAGTGCTAAGAGAATCTTGCCTGAAGCGCATAAGGAGTTTGACGGTCCTTTTTTTCAGGATATCTCTTACTATATTTCCAAAAAGCTTCCCAATCAATTAACACAAAGTGAATTGATTTCTATTTTACAGGAGGCTCTGGTTCGCCTGTCCGAAAAGCTGAACGAGTCAGAGGAACAGGTGCTAAAGCCAGTAGCATACTACCGAACGATTGTCCGCAATCTTGTTAATGATCTTTATCGAGACCTTCTTCGAGACGAACGATTTCTTATTTCAACCCCAGCCGTTTTGGAGCTTAAGGAATCCGGGGTTCCCAAAGAGCTTGTCAGAGAACTGGAAAAAGAGATATCCCCCAAACTATTGGCTTTACGCACGCTTCAGGATAAATTAAAAACAATTTTTGAAGCGCTTGACTATAATGAACAGACGCGTCGCTATTTTCAAGGATTTGCCAGGCGATGCTTTCAGCAAAAGGGCCAAATACAAATGAAGCCGGAATGGCTGGCGAATGTTCCCGATGATGTTCCTGCAGAAGATGCGATATCTTTACCACTTAATTCCTGTATTGAAGAGTTGGATAGTGTGGATAGGGATTTGATTCGGCTACGCTTCGGGATCTTTTCTGGAATGGATGGTTTTCAATTTAGCTTTGAAGAACTAAAAGATATATTTGACTACTCATCTGTGCGGAAAATACAAAATCGTTACTATTATTTATTGAAGCAATTGCGTCAATGTTTAGAGGTTAAAGGTTATCCATTTGGATAGAAACGCAAAGTGAAAACCATGAACGAAATAAAGCAATACAGCTTTCTCGTTGATCAGCAGGGGCACTGTAGTGTCGAAGGCGAGCGTGAGCAGGTTCTGGAACGTTATCTGTTGTCGGCTATGTCCGAGGAGGAGTCTTCGGCTTTCGTTGAGCACCTCTTGTTTTGTCAGAAGTGCAGTCGTGAACTAAAATTCCGTGAGCAGCTGCGTCAATCGCTGCGGAACAAGCCAGTTGATGAACAAATTGCGGCAAGGGCTGAGGCCGTTTTAGAAGCACGAGTGCGGTCAGGCGCTTCTTCTGTAAAATGGTATCGCTATGCTGCGGTTGCGGCAATTATTTTGTTGATGTCAATTCCAGTCTATCTGTATTCGACTGCAAAAATGCCGCTTACAACATGGGGCGAACTTGCTGTTATTTCTGAAGAGGATAAAAAACCTGTTCTGCTACAGTCTCTGGATTCTTCAACTTTCGATAACTATAATCAAGCCGTAAATACTCTATATGAAGCGCAGCCAAGAGGGCGCTGGATTTTTGCTCAACCGCTTGACTCTGCCGGTGTACGTTCTGCCATCTCGTCACTTGAAGACTCTTACCGACAATCTCTTCCCCGAGATGTGCATGTTGATGTTACAATCTACTTGTTCAAAGCGAACTTGATGCTAAATCATCCTGGAAGGGCTATTGAATGGATGAACAGGGCGGTCGAAACACGGGCAAACCGTTTGAAAATGGAGCGTTGTTTAGAACTTGTTCAACAGATGCGCCGTTTTACAAAAGGCCCACGCGGTTTAGGTGGTTTGAAAAGTTTCATGAGGAGGCCAAACAAATATGCTCATTTGGATGTTCGTCTTTCTATGATCGAGAGGGAACTGAAGTATATGATTGACCGACGAGAATAAAACCTGCCCAGAAAAAAGGATGCTGGAAATCTTCGGATTGCTGGCAAGCCACTCTCGCTGCCCGCAGCGCCGTCAATTTGTCCCCGCCACTTAGAAGTGCTTCATAAAATGCTTTAAAGAAAAAGCTTGAGCTGCGATTCTCCGTCTTCCATAGTGCTACCAAAACGTTGCGGGCGCCAGAGTGTAGAAATGCCTGACAAGGCCCTATCAACCCCTCACCGGCAGACCAATCGCCACGTCCGGATTCACAACCATTGAGAACAACCAGTTCGGCACTCAACTCAAGACTATAGATTTCTCCCGGTAAAATGATGCCGTCGGAATTCTTGTCGGGACTTAGAATGAATCCTGAAAGTGCCGGGTTTTGCTCATCATAAAACCCGTGAGTAGAAATATGAATATGGCTAAAGTGATTAAGCTGACCGGAGAAGAGCAGAGTTTCATTTGCGGATTCTCTGATCTTAACCTGAACATCTGAGGTAAATAAGTCGGACAGCCAGCTTGGCAAATAGCTTTGGCTCTTCAGGAAGATATCAGCTATGGTTTCAACCTCGGTAATGCTATAGGGTAATGGTGGAATGGCGGAGGAATTTGTCGAATCTCCGGCAGCCAATAGTTTGGTGATCCGATGCAGCTTTTGCTGGTTCTCAGATTTTTTTTCAAAGCCTGGTGCTATCCCAAGAAAGCTATTTGTTGCCTTCTTCTCTGATGAACGTTTAGGCTCTGCGTAGAGAAGGGTTGCAGAATAAGAATAGCTCAAGCTACGCTTATTCGAGAGAAATGGAAGCGAGCTATAGGCCTGTAATCGACCTAAAGTGGGACGCTCTGTTAGTAAAGCAGAAAATGGAAAGTCGAAAAAACGCTGGTCAGGTATTATGATCAACTGGCTTTCACCAAGATGCTGCTCGAATGGCCGAAGTAATGAATCATATAGTGCAGATGCACTTCTACTGAATTGTTGATAGTCGTCTGTGAATCCACTGATATTATTCTTAAAGGTCGAATAGTGTTTATTGAATACGCTATCCATTCTTACCGTATTGGCCAACAGACTGTCTTGCGTTAAAGCAAAAATATGTAGTGAGTCTCCGCTTGTAAAAAGCTCGAGAAGGCTACTGCCGCTGGCGGAGAGTGTGCTTTGCAAAAGGCGAATATCAAGCTTGGCAGAATCTTGTTGAAAAAGCAGACCTGCCGGGATGCTGCTCTCTATGTTCAGTTTCAATCTGCGATAACGAGAGGTCAGATTTGTAATACTATCTTCAAGAGCAGTAGCTTTCGTTTGCTGCTCCGTATTACCCATAGCGTCAATAAGCTTGCTTGCTGTTTCCAATCTCCAGATGCGTTTTTTTAAGCTGACCTCCAGATGCCGTAGCGAATCCGGGATGGCAACATGCTCAATTACTTTCGACTCTCTCTGCAGCCTTTTCAGCATTGCGGCCTTGCTGTCGTTGGATACCTGAAAGGCGTTATAAAGATTTTCTTCCTGACCAGATGAAGCATGGCGTTTAAGATAGGCATTAATCATTAACTCATGAAGCGGCTGAACAAACTTACCTAATGTCCAATGAAAACGATCAGAATGAATGTCTGTGCGCATTCGCTCCATTATCTGTTGCGCCAGCTCGGCAGTTGCAATTGATTCATCCAGTAGCTTGCTGTTTATCGTTTTGGAAAGCTTAAGCTGAATACCGGCTTTGGCAATTAGATGTCCCAGAGCCTGACTGGGAAGGATTATGCTTTCAAGCAGCGGATTGTCGTTTCCTTGCAGACTATCGGGATCATTAAGCGTTACTCTCAGCCCTTCCTGACGATAAAAGAGTGCAAGAGAATATTCGCCAATGGCTTCGTGAAAGGAAGAGCGAACATCATAGTAATCGCCGAGTGTTCGGGCATACGGCGACAGATGTTCCTTGTAGATTCGGGCAGCCCTTTCCATATGAAGACGGGCTTTGGTCATTTTGCCTTGCAGCATATAGATGTTGGCCAATGAGTGCTCGGTGCTTCCTATGGCGATATTTTGCTCCTCAATCTTGTTACGGCGAATGTCCAGCGCTTTCTCCATATACTTTGCTGCCGAATCCGCCATCTCGAGGCTCAGATAAAACTGAGCCTGATTGGTGTAGTTTTCCGCCAGTCTCATCGTCGACCCGGTGCCTTGTTGAGATAAGCGAATGCGTATTGCCTCACCATTGACCTCAATTGCACGCTGAAAATTATATTTCACATAATGAATGGCAGCCAGATTACCCAAATAACGAGCCTCAAAAAATGGGGTTAGTGGCTGTGTCTTACGAAATCGCTCCAGCCAAATAATCGCATCTTCAAATTCCTGAAAACCGAAGTGGAGTGCCGCTCTTAAATTGTATAGATCTCCCCATAAGACGCTGTCCTGATGTGCCGGATCGACAGAATCTGCGAGTTGGAGGGCTTTAGTAGTCTGCTCAATGCTTTCTATCGGCAGAGCATGGCTATAGAATGCAACAGCTTTGGCATAGGTTATTTGGGTCTCTAGAAGAGAAGCATGCTCCTCAACACGACCAAGAACTTGAAGTGCAGAATCGCAATACACAATACTGGTATCCAGATTGCTTCGGGCAAAGAAAAATCCCTTCACATGTAGCAGACGGGCTCGCTGTTTGCTAAACTTTTCAGAATGAGGGTCGGCAAGTTGTATGGCCTCTTTCCACATGGACTGAAAGTTCCGAGACTCTTCTTGTTCCATCAAAAAACGGCAATGGTTGATGAAGTAGCGTAGTCGCTCACCTCTTGCTCTATGGCTGGCATCTGCTGCTGCACCGCGAGCGGTAGCTATTCGCGCGCTATCCAGTAGTGCGGACAGTCCTTCGAACTCTTGGTGATCGAGTTTGCGTTCTATCTCAATCAGCAGATTCTCTTCGCTGGTGGTGAGATTTGAATTCGCCGATAAGGATGTCACGTCCCTTTCTTCGCAATTACATAGCAAAACTGATAGCAGAACGAAATTGGCGAAACGCCGACAGATAGAAAACGTGTTTCTTCTGAGCATAAACAGTGCGGTGTTGAGTGTCTTTTTGCTAATTGATTTGAAGAATAGCACTAAAGAGTAAAAAAAACCTACATCTATTTCAAATCCTGTCCTTTTCTGCACGTCATATAGAATAACAGCAAATTTAATGATGAGCCGAAAGTTGATCCTGTAACAGAGCATACGCTTTGAATAAGTAACCGGCTGTACCCGACCGGGCTGGCATTGTGCGGATGACATGCCTGGTTGGGGGCGGCTCTTAGCGGCTTAACCATGAATCTGAACTATTGCCTTATCAGGCTTTCACACACAACCAGGAGGATCTTAATAATGACGTGTAATAGATTTATAACTGCAAAGTACGTATTGATATTACAAAATTCTGCCTTACGGAGACCGTTAAACAGACGTTGGCAGTCTGGAAGTTCGTGCCTTTTCAATTAGCTGTTTATTTCGCATATCATTTTTCTATAAAAGGGGAATCACCTTGAAAAAATTGACAACCACTCTATTCTGTTTATCCATTTCTCTGCTTAGTTATACATCTGTATTTGCCCAAACGTCATTGAACTTTGGGCAAACAAATAACAGCGCGATTTCCACTCTTGGGGAAGTAGATTCGTATACATTTGATTTCACCGGGACTTTCTCAGAAACCGTTATTATTCGTATGGCTGAGCCAACGTCTACAACTTTCAGTTGTCTGGTAAAGGTGTTTGGGCCAAATGGTATTGAGCTTGCAAATGTGGCCAATAACCTTAGTGCCGAGGTTATCCTGACAAACTTATCGAACGGTACGTATACGATAACAGCTGAAGAAAACGGCGGGAATGCCACAGGCCCGTATTCGCTTTTTGTCCAACGCTCAAAAGATGCCGGAAACCCGATAGCTCTGGATTTTGGTGTTAATGGCACTTATAGTCTTCCTGGTTACGGTGATGTAGACACCTATACTTTCGATATTACAGAAGGCATCGGACAATCAGTTATCGTTCGTATGTCTGACTTACCAAATACATCTTTCTATCCCACCATGCGTATTTTTAGTCCCAGCGGCCAACAGATTGGCTTTGAAGGAACACCAACTTGCGCTGAGTTCACCTTCAACGTTGTTGAACTTGGAACGTATACTATTTGGGCCTATGAAGGTGGTGGTGATCAAACCGGTGCTTATGGAATGGTTGTTCAAAAATCATTGAATGCCGGCAGCAGTTCCCCGCTTGCATTTGGGGATAATAGCAGTAACACGATCGCAGCCTTTGGCCAGGTCGATACCTACACGTTTGATATTACAGAAGGCATCGGACAATCAGTCATTATTCGTATGACTGACTTACCAAACACCTCCTTTTATCCTACAATGCACATCTTTAGTCCTGACGGCCAACAAATAGGTTTTGAGGGATCGCCCACTTGTAGCGAGTTTATATTTACAGTAGTCGATACCGGTCAGTATACCATTTGGTCCTATGAAGGTGGTGGTGACCAAACCGGTGCATATGGAATGGTCGTACAAAAATCTCTTAATGCCGGAAATACTGCAGCTGTCGCCTTTGGCGAAAACGGCAGCAGCACCGTTGCGACCTTCGGACAAATTGATTCTTATACGTTCGATATTACAGAAGGCGTAGGTCAGTCGGTAATTATTCGCATGTCCGATTTACCAAATACTTCTTTTTATCCCACGATGCGCATTTTTAGCCCCAGCGGCCAACAAATATCTTTCTCAGGTGCCCCAACCTGTGCCGAGTTTATTTTCAATGTTGTTGAATTGGGCACCTATACGATCTGGGCTTACGAAGGTGGAGGAGATCAGGTTGGCGCATATGCTCTGCTTGTGCAAACTTCGTTGAATGCCGGTAGTAGTTCCATGCTTTCTTTTGGAGAGAATAGTAGCCATACCGTAGCTGCTTTTGGTGAGGTCGATACCTACACCTTTGATGTCTCAGAAGGTATCGGTCAGTCAGTTATTATCCGTATGTCAGACTTACCCAATACGTCTTTTTATCCAACAATGCGCATCTTCAGTCCAAATGGACAGCAAATTGACTTCTCAGGTGCACCGACCTGTGCCGAGTTTATTTTTACGGTTGTCGATACCGGTCAATATACAATCTGGGCTTATGAAGGAGGTGGCGATCAGACTGGCGCATATGGAATGCTTGTGCAAACGTCGTTGAACGCCGGAAATACAACTTCTGCAGCCTTTGGAAATAATAGCAGTAGCACGATTGCGACCTTTGGTCAAGTCGATAGCTATACCTTTGATATTCTGGATGGTGTTGGACAATCGGCAATTATTCGAATGTCAGACTTGCCAAATACTTCGTTCTATCCGAATTTTCGAATTTTCAATCCGAACGGGCAGCAAATTGGTTTCGTAGGTTCGCCGATTTGTGCTGAGTTTGTTTTTAATGTCGTAGAGCTTGGTACGTATACAATCTGGGCTTATGAAAGTGGTGGAGACCAAACGGGTGCTTATGGCATGGTGGTTCAAAAATCCTATCAGCCGGGTGAGGCTATAGAAATTTTTCAAGGAACAATGATTACCGAAACGATTGCGACCTTTGGGCAGCTGAAAACATTTGACTTTTATTTCCCGGGGCCGGTAGGGGGAACTGTTGATCTTCAGATGATGGAAATTCAGTCCAGCTCATTTGCCTCACAGCTGACCTTATTTGCACCAGATGGTCAGCAGCTTGCTGACGTTGTTGGAGTGACAATTGCAGACATCGTTGCCGTCTTGCCTGATACCGGACGATATGCCGTTTGGGCACGTGAGTCTGGAGGAGATGTTACAGGGGTATTCGAGTTGTCGCTCGATTTACCTCTGGGAATCGGAGATGATGTTGAAGAGCCTGTTCAGGCATTACCAACAGAGTTTGCTCTTCGTCAGAACTATCCGAATCCGTTTAATCCGACAACGAGTATTGCCTTTGCGCTACCGCGATCCGAAGCGGTTAACATAAGCGTTCTAAATATTAATGGCCAGTTGGTGCGCACCTTAATTTCAAATGTGAACTTTGTAGCCGGAGAGCATGTCATTGAATGGGATGCACGAGACGACAGGGGAGGGGCTGTTTCCAGTGGCGTCTATTTTTATCGTATCCACACAGCAGACTTTTCATCCGTCCGCCGTATGATATTACTTCGCTAGTAAACAAACGATCTCAAGAGTCTCGTAAAAGTGACAGTCCGTTATGCTGTTTCCTCAACCAGTCGGTCTGTCACTTTTTCTTTCCACTGCTTCAGCTCTTCAGCAACGTAGGTGCCGGTATAGGAGGTCTTGTGCCTGGCCAATTTTTCCGGAGCGCCGGTTGCGATTATTTTACCGCCATTGTCTCCACCTTCAGGGCCAAGGTCAATTATCCAGTCCGCCGTTTTAATGACGTCAAGATTATGTTCAATAACAACCACTGTATTGCCTTTCTCAACAAGTCTGTCCAGCACGCTAAGCAGCATCTGAATATCGTCGAAATGCAGACCGGTTGTGGGCTCATCAAGTATATAGATGGTTCTTCCGGTTCCTACTCGGGAAAGTTCTGTTGCGAGCTTCACGCGCTGTGCTTCGCCACCACTCAGTGTTGTTGCTCGTTGTCCCAGTTGAATATAGCTTAAGCCAACATCAAATAGCGTCTGTAGCTTTCGTTTGATACGCGGGATTTTATCAAAAAACTCCAACGATTCTTCAACCGTCATTGCCAGCACATCAGAGATCGACTTGTTGCGATAGCGAATTTCCAAAGTCTCCCTATTGTAGCGTTTACCGTTGCAGGTCTCGCAAGTCACGTAGACATCAGGCAGGAAGTGCATTTCAATCTTCTTAACACCATCGCCCTCACAAGCCTCACATCGTCCGCCTTTTACATTGAAACTAAAACGGCCTGGCTTATAGCCACGAATCTTAGATTCGGGTAGTTGAGTAAATAAATCGCGAATGTGAGTAAAAAGCCCGGTGTAGGTTGCCGGATTAGACCTTGGTGTGCGTCCAATTGGCGATTGATCGATATCGATAACCTTATCGAGATTCTCAAGCCCCTCAATTGTTTTATAGGGCAGTGCTATTTTCTTGCTGTTGTGAAAATGAGCGGCCAAAAGGGGATAGAGCGTGCTGTTTATTAAGGTGCTCTTACCTGACCCCGAAACACCGGTGATCGCTGTAAACGTCCCTAATGGAAAGGTTGCGGTAACGTTCTTCAGGTTGTTGCCGTTTGCTCCCTTTAAGACTAGCTTCTCGCCATTGCCCTTGCGTCGTTGCGCAGGCACCGAAATATATTTTTCAAACGATAAGTATTGACCGGTAGTAGAGCCGGGAGTTGCAGCAACCTCTTCGGGGGTCCCGGCGGCAACTATTTCACCACCATTCTTGCCCGCTGCGGGACCAAGGTCTATAACATAGTCGGCTTTTTCAATCGTTTCGCGGTCGTGTTCAACAACCAGAACCGTATTCCCCAGATCACGCAGGTGAATAAGGGTTTCAATCAATCGACTATTGTCGCGTTGATGCAGTCCGATAGATGGTTCATCTAACACGTATAAAACGCCAACGAGTTGACTACCGATTTGTGTTGCAAGCCGGATGCGCTGCGCTTCACCTCCGGAAAGTGTTCCCGCCGTTCTACTTAGGGTCAGATAATCAAGGCCAACATTTAACAAAAATGATAGCCGGCTCTTGATCTCTTTTAATATTTGCTCGGCGATAATTGTATCGCGTTTCGATAGGGAGAGGCCATCGAAGAAATCGTAGGCCTTCCGAATGTTTAATGTAGTTACATCTGCGATGTTTCGCTTGTCTATTCGCACCATCAGAGCTTCCGCTCTCAGACGTGCGCCGTTGCATTCCGGGCAGCTTACGTCATTCATGAAGCCCTCTATCCAGTTTCGGATGTGGTTAGAGCCGGTCTGACGATACCGTCGCCATAGATTGTTTATTATTCCCTCGAATCGAACAGCAAATTCGTATTTGGCGTGCTTCCGCTTTACTTTTACGTTAATGCGACTGTCACCACTACCATGTAAAATTAAATCGCGAACATCCTGGTCCAATTTATCCCACGGAATATTTAGATCGAAACCTGCGTCCTCAGCTAGCGCGTAAATCATTTCAAATTGCCAGCTGGAGCGCTCAGCACCAACCGGTGCGACCGCTCCTTCTGCAATACTTAGGCTGCTGTTAGGCACCAACAGACGTGGATCGAGTTCTTTTTTACTACCAAGTCCATCACAGGATTGGCAGGCCCCGTATGGGCTATTGAAGGAAAATGTTCGTGGCTCCAGTTCTTCAAAACTGACGCCGCAGGTATTACACGAAAACTGCTCACTAAAAAGCGTTTCTTCATCTGCATCAATGTTGTCGAGAATAACCAGTCCGCTCGCCATTTTCAGAGCCGACTCAACCGACTCGGTCAAGCGCTGTTTCCCCTTCGGTTGAATCTTAAGGCGATCAACAACGACTTCAATATTATGCTTAATTTTTTTATTGAGCGAAATCTCATCTTCAATGCCGTGTAGTTTGCCATCCACACGTACGCGTACATAACCCTCGCGCTTAATTTCTTCGAAGAGTTCGCGATACTCGCCCTTTCGACCGCGAACTACCGGGGCAAGAATCTGCACCCGAGTGCCTTCCGGAGTTGCAAGTATGGCATCCACAATTTCCTGAGGCGTTTGACGGGTGATGGGCTTGCCGCATTTGCTGCAATATGGTACACCAACGCGAGCATAAAGTAGCCGCAGATAATCATAAATCTCGGTAACGGTTGCGACTGTTGACCGTGGATTTTTGTGCGTTGTTTTTTGCTCAATCGAGATGGCAGGGGAGAGGCCATCTATATAATCGACATCTGGCTTTTCCATTAAACCAAGAAATTGCCGGGCATAAGCGCTTAGAGATTCAACGTAGCGACGTTGTCCTTCGGCATAGATGGTATCGAAGGCAAGACTGGATTTACCAGAGCCTGAGAGACCGGTAATTACAACCAGTTTTTCTCGTGGAATATGGACGTCTATGTTTTTGAGATTGTGTTCGCGGGCGCCTTTTACGACTAAGAAATCTTTTTTCGACATAGGATCGGGTACTTGGGGTTTCAGGTTTGTCTTAGTGAACATAAATACACGGCCAAATATAGCGGATATTGATATGCACATCAAGCGTTATTTTAAGAGAAAGGGCAATATCAACAGTTTTTATCCGAGTAAAGGGTAGCGTTTTTTGTTTTTTCAGTTACGCAACAAATGATCTGCATCATCTTCAATTTATGTGAACAAAATTACTATTTCTTTATTGAATCTTGAGTTGAATCCAACCAAAGCGACACCGCTGAAGAGTAGTATTATGGATGATACGATTTTCAGGAAGTTTGAAAATACGCGCAAAGAATTGCTTGATCTCGATCTGCGAAACGTTCGCTTGAATTTTCGCAATACAGCTAAGCAAATCACGGTATTGCAGCCTTCTACCGCCCATTGCTTCAACCATCTGGTTGAAAAGGGATTGCCATTTTCCTTCCTGCCCAACAACACGCAATTGCGCGATGAGGATACCGATACCGATGTTCCTTCAGTCGCGCTATTGGATGAAGATGCTGAGTCTGAGTACTCTCGCTCGACCGAGACGCTCGCCGATTCGCAACTGCTTACCCGTCACAAAACGGAATCCCTACAAAAACGCCTGCTAAAAATTCATGCTGACTCTCGTTTGTATCTCGAAGAACGCGGAATTAATGCGTTATACCTCGCTACCGGCTTCCTGCATTGGTTTGATGAAAAAAGTAGCGGAGAGTTACGAAAAGCTCCACTTTTATTAATTCCGGTAGAATTACTCCGTGCCGATGCCAAGTCTGAATATGAGTTGATATATACCGGTGAAGATATCGACTTCAACGCCGCCCTGGTAGAAAAGCTTTATCACGAATATCATCTAAAAATTCCACTGATAGAGAGCGCAGAGAACATCTCACTGGATTATTTTTTCCGCCAGGTTCAGGAAGCAGTAGCAGAGAAGCCCACCTGGAATGTAGTTCCTGATGAGGTGCATCTGGGTATTTTTGCCTCCGGTCGTTTTCAGATGTATAAAGATCTGGACACCGCTCTCTGGCCAAGTGATAAAAAGCCTGATGAACATCCGTTGATAAATACGATCCTCGGTCTTGGGTTTATGGAAGATGAGAAGATGGAGATGCCTGACTCCATCGATCGCTATTTGGAGCCAAAAGGCCTTCCACTGATCCTGGATGCAGACGGTTCACAAACACAGGCGATTCTGGCCATGAAAGCTGGAAAGAACCTGGTTGTGCAAGGCCCCCCCGGAACGGGTAAGTCGCAAACGATTGCCAATATGTTGGCAACAGCAATAGCACTCCGCAAGAAGGTGTTGTTCGTTTCCGATAAGCGAGCTGCACTTGAAGTGGTGAAGCGTCGTCTCGATGAAGCAGATATTGGCGATCTGGCGCTTGAGTTACACAGCCAGAAGGCCACAAAGAAAGGTTTTGTTCAGGAGCTTGCACTGGCTTTGGAACCTGCCGGGCTAAAAAGCCGCGATGGACTTGATGAGGTTACAACGCTTATCAGACATCGTAAATCTGTGAACGATTACTTTCGTATTATTACCATGCCGATTGGCAATTCGCAAACCTCTTTTTTCGACGCTGCCGGGCAAATTTTAAAACTTTCGCCGGAAGATCCACATCGACCTACAGAGTTCGACAGCACACAAATGGTCGATTGGGAAGAGACAGACTATACCCAGTTTCGCAGTAAAGTTGAGGGGATTGCCGATTATTTACTGCATACCGGCACCCGCAAAGGAAATCCATTCAATGAATCACGCCTCATTCAGTTTCTTCCTACCGAAGAAGCTGCCCTTAGAGACGAGTTGAATCAGCTGCTCGCAACGATTAAAAAGCTTTTCGAACAGTCCTCAACCTTCGCAGGAAAATTGCAGCTTTCCTATAGCGATACCATTGTTGGCATCACTGAAATGTGTACAATTGCCAAGCTTATTGAAAGCTCGCCTGAACTAAGCGGCATGAAACTGGATTCGCAGTTCTGGTTAAAAGAAGATGCAAATATTCGAAAGCTCCTCGAGTCGGGAAAGCGTCATACCGATATCAGACGTAAGCATAGACAGACATTTGTAACCTCAGCCTGGAATACCGATCTCAGTGAAACTCGCGCCATACTCAATCTGAATAGCTCGAACAAGCTGCGTAAATTCTCTGCTCGTTATCGTGCTGCTTGTGCTCAGCTTGCCAGCATCATGAATTACGAGCCGCCTGATTCATTTATTGAACAGATGGAGCTGATCGATGCGGTGCAGGAAGCTCAAAAGCTGCGACGTATTATAAAGAAGCACGACAATTTGGCCGGAATAATCTTTGGCCCACATTGGAAAGGCGTACACTCAGACTGGAATCAGCTATTAGCTGCCACAGACTATGTGCAGGATGTGCAGCGCCAAATAGATGTAGAAGCTTTGCCTGAAACCGTCTTGGTCGCACTGGGAAGAACCATTCGCAAAGAAAAACTGGGAATGGCTATTATGCGCATAACTAAACTTCAGGACGAACACATTGATCAGGCAATGAAAGTGCAGCAGCGGTTGCAGCTAAACGTCGAAGAAGGTGAAGAGGCCGATTGGGGACGCAATTTAACCGAACAAATGAAACTCCTGAAATCCTGGATTAGTAACTTGCCGCAGCTGCGCCAAACCACCGCATTGAATAATCGCCTCCAGGCCCTCAGGGAGACGGGAGCAGACTTTCTGGCAGATCAGTTACTGCACTGGAAAAAATCTCCTAAGACAATCTTATGGGAATTTGACTATGCCTGGTATTTTGGTCTGATCAATCGTGCCTACGGAGACCATCCCGAACTCAATGGACTTGATGGAATTGCCCTGGCGCAGCATCTTACCAAGTTCCGTAAGTTAGATCATCTGCTTCAACGCTATAATCGTCTGCGTCTCCGCAATTTTTATCTAACCAATCGCAAAGAAGCTGGCCATGATGTTCAAATGAATATCATTAAGCGCGAGGTTCACAAAAAGCGACTGCACATGCCGGTTCGTAAGCTCTTGGAAGAAGCTGGTGATGCCATTCAGACGCTCAAGCCAATCTTCATGATGAGCCCGATGTCTGTTTCAACATTCCTGCCGCGGGGCGCTATTGAATTCGATCTTGTTATCTTTGATGAAGCCAGTCAGGTTCGCCCGGCCGATGCTTTTGGCTCGATCGTGAGGGCAAAACAGTTGATTGTGGTGGGAGATGAAAGACAACTACCTCCGACGCGCTTCTTCGAACAGCAGTTCTCCGAAGGTGTTACTCCTGATTACGACAGTACAAAAGCGAATGAAAGCATTCTCGATTTGCTACTTTCCCGTAACACGCCATCACACATGTTGCGGTGGCACTATCGCAGCCGCCATCAGTCTCTGATTGCGGTATCCAATCGTGAGTTTTACGATAACGGGATTCTCATTTTCCCGGCAGCGGGCTACGAAACTGATGCCAGCGGACTTTCTTTTGTTCATTTACCTCACACGCATTACGAGCGTGGGAAGTCTGCCACAAATCCAATGGAAGCTCATCTTGTCGCAAAAGCGGTTATTGATCATGCTCGCCGTTCACCACATCTTACGCTCGGTGTAGTAGCATTTAGTATGAGTCAACGCGATCGCATTCAGCTTGAACTGGAAGCACTGCGTAAAGCAAACCCCGACTGCGAAGGTTTTTTCGAATCGAATAAATTAGAGCAGGTATTTGTAAAGAATCTTGAAACGGTGCAGGGAGATGAACGCGACGTTATTCTAATCAGTATTGGTTATGGCAAGGATGATAAAGGCGCCATGGGCATGAACTTCGGCCCGCTAAACCAGGATGGTGGCGAGCGACGATTGAATGTGTTGATAACCCGTGCGCGAAAAGCATTAATCGTCTATGGCAATTTCTTACCGGAAGAGTTAGATCTTGAACGCACTCGCAGTGTCGGTTTACGTGCCTTGCGCAATTTTTTACACTACGCAAGAACTGGGCGTCTGGAATTCTTCGATACGGTTGGAAAGATGCCGGAATCTCCCTTTGAACAGGCTTTGCTTGCTGCGCTGCGCAACAATGGTATTCCCGTTGAACCCAAGGTTGGTACAGCAGGCTGCTTTATTGATATTGCTGTAAAAGATCCGCGCGGTGATGGCGGCTATCTGCTTGGAATTGAATGCGATGGTGTAGCCGATGCCAATACGCGTTCGGCTCGGGATCGCGATCGTATTCGACACGAAATTCTCGAAGATCTTGGCTGGCGTCTCTATCGCATTTGGAGCACAGACTGGTATAATAATCCACAGTTCGAGATGGATCGCCTCCTGGAAGCAATCGAAGAAGAGCGCAAAAGTCGTCCCGCGCCTGCACGAAAATGGACACCACCGGTTGATCAGGAAGTCCCGCGTGCGCAATCCAAATCTACTTCTGAGCCTGTCTCACAGGCAGAGCCCGAGCCGGAAGTCGAGCCAAAACCGAAAGCAAGACCAGGAACTCTCGATTTTGATGATGAAGACATGGAAACCGGTCTGACGCCATCGCAAAAGATGGTAATTGCTATTGCCAAACCCTATGAAATGGCGCGTGTCTCTACGCCAAATAGTGGAGACGAAATACAGAGAATGCCAACCGGTCAGCTGTTGAATCAGATTAAAACAATTGTTCGTATTGAATCACCAATCCATTTTCAGGCAATTGCACATCGTTTTCTTGGCACCGTGAACGGAAAGCCCAGTGACCAGCGCAATGTCGACAGATTGAGAGAGGTGGTGAATTCCGGCTGCACGACTGAAGCTTTTTATATGCGTGAAAATTTTTTATGGGCGATGGCAAAGAAACCACCGGTTGAAATTCGTGACCGCGCATTATTGCCAGATTCAATGCGCCGTCTTGAATGGATTGCACGAGAAGAAATTGCCATGGCTTTTGACCGTATTGTGCGTGCTGCGGGTCCGATTAAAATACACTCCGCAACACAGGAGGTCAGCAAGATTCTTGGAATGGGCTTTCCGCACACTGAAGAAGAACATTTGTTAAGCAATGTTGGATTATTTTTAGTTGAGAATGGTTATTTGCATTTGGACAACCAAAATCAACTGCGAGTTGCCGGCTAAGTTTAATCATTTTTGATGTAGATTTCTCCTTCCAAAGATTCACCTTGACATTAACCCACAATTTTCGTTCTTTCATAAAAGCTCAACGAGCGTTTTAGGTGTGCGAACCTACGACGGTGAGAGTTTAAATGATTTCCCTACTTCGAAAGCTTATTCCCCCTGCGGAATGGCAACGGCCGGTAATCCTGCTTTCAGGAATAATAACCGGCTTAGCATTTTTTATTGCGTGGATTGCCAATGTCGGATCTTATCTAACAGATGATCCGAGAGCCTGCGTCAATTGTCACGTTATGACCCCTCAATACATTACCTGGAGCCATAGCTCTCATAAGGATGTGACAACTTGTAATGATTGTCATGTACCTCAGGATAATGTGTTTAAAACCTACCTGTTCAAAGCCAAAGACGGATTGTATCACGCATCCATTTATACACTGCGTGCAGAGCCTCAGGCCATTGTGATGCATGAAGCGGGGCGGACTGCCGTGCAGAATAACTGCATACGTTGTCATGGTGATCAGGTAACTGATGCACGGACGGCATCACAGGTTGAGGGGCATGCTGCAAGCAGATTGGAGCGAACCTGTTGGGATTGTCATCGTGAAACGCCGCATGGACGCGTGAGAAGCCTTGCTTCAGTTGGGTTTTATGCTGAGCCACTTCCTATTAAAGAACAGCAGAAACATATTGTTCCGGACTGGCTGGATGCCGCCGTTATTCATTCTAATACGACAAAACGGAGATCGAAATGAGTGCATCCTCAAAGAATTGGCTGCTGTTTATTGCCACGGCCATTGTGGTTGTCGCATTAAGTCTTTTAGCAAACAGCATTATCAATCGCAAAGCTGAGTCACAGTTTGCCTATCAGCCGCAAATAGATATTGCAGAGAACGAGCCGCGAAATGACGTGTGGGGAGAGCACTTTCCTCGTCAATATCAATCCTTTCTGCGCACGAAAGACACCTCTTTGGTCACCGCGCTAAACGGTTCAAAGCTGCGTGATGCGCTGGCAGAAGATCCGCGTCTGGTCGTGCTTTGGGCGGGATATGGTTTTTCCAAAGACTACAATCAACCACGGGGACATGCCTATGCAATAGAGGATCTTCGCAATTCTCTGCGTACCGGTGCGCCAACCGGCCCGGGAACCGGTCCAATGCCATCAACCTGTTGGTCCTGTAAGAGCCCGGACGTTCCGCGATTGATGCAGGAGCGCGGACTTGCAGAATTCTACAGTGGGAAGTGGGCTGATAAAGGATCTGAAGTCGTAAATAATATTGGCTGTGCAGATTGCCATAATCCCGATAATATGACGCTACGAATCTCACGACCGGCACTTGTTGAAGCATTCGATGCAATGGGAAAAGATATTAACCAAGCCTCTCATCAGGAAATGCGTTCGCTTGTGTGCGCACAATGTCATTCTGAGTATTACTTCAACAAGAAAGTTCCCGGCAATGAAGGTGTGCCGTATCTAACATTTCCATGGAAAAACGGCACATCGGTTGAAGCGATGGAAAAATACTATGACGACCTCGAGTTTACCGATTGGACCCACACGCTAAGCAAGGCACCGATGTTAAAGGCTCAACATCCCGGCTATGAACTCTATCTGACTGGCGTGCATGCTAAGCGCGGTGTTGCCTGTGCCGACTGTCATATGCCATATAAAGCCGAAGGCGGGCAGAAATTTACCGATCACCATATTCGGTCACCATTGGGTAATGTAGCGAATGCCTGTCAGGTTTGTCATCGCCAGGAAAAGCAAATGCTGCTGGACGATGTGTTTGAGCGCCAGTCTCGAATTAAGAAAACACAGCAAAAATTGGAAGAACTGCTGGTTCGCGCTCATGTGGAGGCTAAGAAAGCATGGGATCTTGGTGCAACCGAGCAGCAAATGACATCGATTCTGAAGGATATTCGCCATGCGCAATGGCGTTGGGATTATTCCATTGCTTCGCATGGCGGCAGCTTCCATTCGCCCGTTGAAGCGAGTCGAATTGTTTCTACCGGAACAGCGATTGCTCAGGAAGCCAGAGTGAAGCTGGCTCGGCTATTGGCTGAGCTGGGATTCAATCGTGAAGTGCCCTACCCGGATATTTCCACTAAAGCCAAGGCTCAAATTTTGGTTGGATTGGATATTCCGAAGCTCGAACGTGAAAAGAGAGCATTTAAAGAGAATGTCGTTCCGAAATGGGATGAGGCGGCCAAAGCTCGCGAGGCGGCGATGGATAGTGAACCGATATCGTTGCGTTAATGCTGACTGACGTTAAATAGAAAAAATTACCTTTTAGTTTTGTCACCTCGAGCGGAGTCGAGAGGCTAAGAAGCTCTGGATAGGGCTTCGGCGGAGTCTATGCCGAGCGCAGTCGAGGTGCTCAGTCTGACAAAATTCAATAATGAAAAGTTTGTATCTAATATTTTTACCAGATGACTTTAGCCGCGTTAAGCTGGAAGACTAAGGCCGGTGTAGAGAATATAAATGAAGGTCATTAGCAAAAAAAATAGAAGAAATAACACTGCCGATACGGTACAGAGTGCATTAACCCAGTTATTATTGAGCCACTTCCAACCGCGCTTATAGTCTGTTGTCTTACCGCAATGTGTACGTCTTTCGGTGTCTTTTCCGCATATGGTGCAGGAATACCGTACCTGCACAGTGGCGCCCAACAGACTGTCGAATAGACTCGCCAGAAAACCTGCCGCAACCACAAATAAGAACAACTGCCAATCACTGCTTAAATCGCTACTAAAAGGTATTCCGCTCACTGCAATTGCCGCTGAACCGGCTAATGAGCTCACTAAACCAATTGTTGTTACGCCACCGGATGTTCCTGCGGGAACCGCTTCGCCATTGGTTATCAGGTAGGGGGTTTGTTTGGCCAAAGACCCAAGCTCAGTTGCCCAGGTATCTGCTGTTGCTGCAGCCAATGCCGCTAAATAAAGGAAATAGAAAAGCTCATTGGCATAAAACATATAGCTTATCATCAGGATTCCTGCAAGACCACCATTGGCGAAGGCCTGTGCATAATCTCGTCTGCTTTCTTTCTCCGCAAGCTCATCCTGCTTCGTCTTTCTCGCCTTACCAATCTTCGATAATAAACTGGATAGGATGAAAAAAGCCAGAATCGGTATCGTCCATTTCCAACCACCAAAGCCAAATATGGGAACGGCCAGAAGAAATAGCGCTGTCGCACCGCTGGGGGTCAAAAACCTAAACCTTATGGAAAAACCGGCAGTCAGAAGTGCGTAGACGATTGCCATTGTTAACTGCAGGTTAGCGGCGTTGTCGTTGCTTAAAAAGAAATATAGAATGATAGCTGTTGAGAAAGGCACGGACAGATTATCGCTACCTTTATGACTAAGTGCTTCTGCAACGGTTGCGACAACTGCAGTTGCAACGCCAAACCAAAACGAGTGCAGTAAACTAAATTGATAGCCTATTGAGAACGGATCGTAGCGAAGTAACAGAAAGAGGGTGATGGTAGAAACCAGCAGCATTGCCAAAGAACCCTCAAACGATTTACTATCTTTGATAAGAATGTAGGTTCGAACTTTGGCAAGTCCTTCACCAACAATTGCTGCTGCCGCATCTCCAAAAGAAAGCACCAACATGGCGGCAATAATAACAAGCTTGTTCGCCGGAAAACAGAGTAGCAGTAAAACGGCAAATGCCAGAGGATAAAAGGCTGTTCCATAACTTAGTCGCGTTCCATGCATGCTCTTAAGAAGTCCGCGCCTAAGTGCAAAGAGGTTGACCAGGCCAAATGAGCCGGCAACCAGAATCATCGCAAGTGCATCGCCCATCAAAGAAACGGCTGACACACTTATTATGCCAACAGATATATGCACAAATTTGCGAGTAAATTCTACCGACCAGCCTGCAAATCTGCGCACTATTTCTGCAATAGCAATCATACCAACAATGAGCAAGGCAAGCAGGCTGATGGTTTGCCAGTCCTGCATGTTATCCTTTTACAACGATATTTACCAGTTTATTCGGAACGGCAATGACACGCACAATTTCTTTGCCTTCGATAAGTGTTTTAATTCGCTCATCGCTCATTGCCGCTTCCTGGAGGGCTTCTTTGGAAAGACCGATATCAACGGTTAAGCGCTGACGCAGTTTACCATTTACCTGAATCACGACTTCAGTGGTGTCCTGCTTCAAATGAGATGAGTCAAATTTCGGCCAGGCGTGATAAGCAATGCTTTTGTCGGCAGTCTGATTCAGACGTTCATACAGTTCTTCAGCAAGATGCGGTGCAAACGGACTTAATGCGACCAGAAACTCATTGACAACAGACTTTGGACATGTAGCCCACTTCATTGCTTCATTCACAAAGGTCATCATTGCTGCAATTGCGGTATTAAAACGCATTCCGTCAAGATCTTCGGTCACTTTCTTTAGCATGCTGTGCAGTTGGAAAAACTGTTCCTTATTTGGCTTCTCATCGACAATGCGTTTGTCCAGCTCGCCATCAAGGTTGATTACCAGGCGCCAGGCACGCTTCAGAAAGCGATGCACACCTTCCACGCCTTTCATACTCCAGGGCTTTACCTGTTCGAGTGGGCCCATAAACATTTCATAGAGACGTAGCGAGTCGGCACCATACGCCTCAACGACGGTATCCGGATTTATGACATTACCACGACTTTTGCTCATCTTATGTGCGCGTGCTTCAATGCGGATACTACCATTTTCTTTCCAGACAAAAGAATCACCTTTTTTGTCCACCTCGTCCGCGGTCAGCTTATGAGCCGTTGTGCCGTTACCAGTCTCTTCATCTAGATCGCTTTGTTGAACATCTTTAGCTGAAACAGGATTACCGTTGGCATCCTTGTATAGCGTGAATTCCATTTCTCCAAGAATCATTCCCTGGTTAACCAGCTTCTGAAATGGCTCGACCGTTGAAACATGTCCTAAATCGTAAAGGACCTTATGCCAGAAGCGCGCATAGAGCAGGTGGAGCACCGCGTGTTCGGCGCCGCCCACATACAAATCTACCGGCATCCAGTAATTTTCCTTTTCAGGATCGAGAAACATCTCATCGTTTAGCGGATCAATATAGCGTAAATAATACCAGCACGATCCTGCCCATTGCGGCATGGTATTGAATTCACGTGTGTAAATCACGCCGTCTTTTTCAATAAATTTCCAACTGTCGGGAGCACGTCCAAGCGGTGGCTTTGGCTGTTCATCTTCCTCGAGTGGTGTTGGCTTAAAGTCATCCATCTCAGGAAGCAACAAGGGCAATTTGTCCTCGCTAATAGCTTCCGATTGTCCATCCGGGTGATGTAGTATCGGGAATGGCTCTCCCCAATAACGTTGGCGGCTGAATAGCCAGTCGCGCAACTTGTAATTTATCTTTCCCTCACCAATGTCGCCTTTTTCAAGCCAGTCGATCATCTTCCGTTTGGCATCAGCTACATTTAATCCGTTTATGTCCAAGTCGGGTCCGGCAGAATTAACCAGCGCGCCATCACCACTATAGGCAGCTTCATTTACGTCGCCACCACTGATTACTTCTACAATTGGCAAGTCATACGCCTTGGCAAACTCCCAGTCGCGTTCATCGTGGCCGGGAACCGCCATAATAGCTCCGGTGCCATAGCTGGCTAGTACATAATCCGCGATCCAAATTGGAATCTTACCGCCGGTAACCGGATTGATAGCAAAGGCTCCGGTTGGCACGCCGGTTTTCTCTTTTTGTAGTTCAGTGCGTTCCAGGTCACTTTTCTGTGATGCAGCGGCCTGATACGATTTTAGTGGTGAACGATGATCGTCTGTGGCAATTTGCTCTACAAGTTCGTGCTCAGGACTGAGAACCATGTATGTAGCACCAAACAGTGTGTCCGGGCGAGTCGTAAACACTCGGATCGCTTTATCCTTATGGCCGTCGACAGCAAAAGACACCTCCGCGCCTTCAGATCGTCCTATCCAGTTGCGCTGCATTTCTTTGATGCTTTCCGGCCAGTCCAGTCCTTCAAGATCGTTAATCAAGCGTTCGGCATATTCGGTTATTTTCAACATCCATTGTCGCATCGGTTTGCGGTATACCGGATGGTTGCCAATTTCGCTTCTACCATCGATAACTTCTTCATTTGCAAGCACTGTTCCCAAAGCCGGACACCAGTTGACTGGTACTTCTGCAACATAGGCCAGACCCTTGTGATATAACTGTAAGAAGATCCACTGCGTCCATCGATAGTATTTCGGATCTGTCGTATCGACTTCGCGATCCCAGTCGTATGAGAAGCCGAGTGTTTTCAGCTGCTCACGAAAGCGAATGATATTCTTTTCCGTGGTGATTCTGGGATGGGTGCCCGTTTTAATGGCATACTGTTCGGCCGGCAGGCCGAATGCATCCCAGCCCATTGGATGAAGCACATTATATCCGCTCATCCTCTTGTAGCGTGCCAGAATGTCGGTTGCAGTGTAACCTTCCGGGTGCCCAACATGAAGTCCTGATCCGCTGGGGTAGGGGAACATATCAAGTACGTAGTATTTCGGCTTCGTCCGATCGGTATCATCGGTTTTAAACGTTTTATTCTCTTCCCAATGTTTTTGCCACTTGGCTTCAATATCCCTGAATGCATACTCCATTTCTGCAGTCCCTTTCATACAACCCATATTGGGCATATCGTTTCAGCGTTCGTAAATTTAGAAGCCTTAAATTTAGCTTTAGTTTACGCTCAAAACAAGGTTTTCGTTTTGTTCTCTGTAAGAGAATTCGGGTTAATATATTGAATTAGAAAGATATTGAAATTGAACGGAAACCTAATTGTATCGAGACAGTATATATCGTAGATGAAAACCAAAAAAAGAACGCCCCCGAGTTGGGTGAGTGGAGTTGTTAGAAAATTTTGTATGTAATGTGATGCCCATCGAAGCAATTATTATATAAAGTTAATAATTTTTCAAAAAAATGACTCTTACTTGAGAATACCACAGTAGAAGATTACTCTTCTACATATGCACCGCACGATAAATTCGGAGAATCACCGTGATCCGTTTAATAAAGCCCGTACGCATAGAAATACGTAAAATTGAGTATGAAAATGACAAGTATATCCTGGTTGAACATGATGGTCATACCGCGTGGTTGCGCAAGTCGCAAATTCGCATTATTGATACAAATGATTTGACTACTACGATTGAAATCCCCCGCAGGTATTATCAAAAGAAATTCTGATATCGTTTTTCAGTGAGGAGGCGACATGCCGGTGGCAATACTCATATTGCTCCTCACGTCCCCACTTTTTTCACAGCAATTGCAGTTCAGCGAAGTGATGTTCGATCCCATCGGTTCTGAGCAAACCGATGAATTTATTGAGTTCTATAACGGAAGCTCGATGATTGTTGATCTTAACGGTTGGTCTATTGCCGATTCGCTAAGCAGCGATTTAATTATTCGTCGTCCGGCTGAAAGCACGCTTCTCCATCCAGGTGAATACATGCTGCTGTTTGATGCAAGCTATTTTGAACAGACAGCCGGCAGCTATGATTCACTGATTCCTGCCTCCGCAGTGGTAGCGCAGATTGATGGTGCAACATTTGGTAGTGGAGGACTTACAAACTCTCGCTCTAAAACCATATTTCTTATCGATGCCTTGCAGGATACAATAACAGCCTATCGCTATTCCAAGGGAAATGCCCCTGGATTCAGCGATGAAAAGATAGACTTGGCTGGAAGTGATTTGCCAGAAAATTGGAGCAATAGTGCAAATCTGAATGGAACTCCGGGATTTTTAAACTCACGGGCAATTAGAGAGATCGACCTTTCTTTAAAAGGACTAACACCTCTCGACAGTCTGTTGCTCTCTGAGCAACGCCTGACCTTTGCATTAGAACTAAGCAATCGTGGACGATTGTCAATTCCTCAGGCGGAACTTCTTGTTTTTCAGGATTCCGATCGAAACGAGCTTTTCACTGAAAACGAAATGGGACGCATTATAATTCAACAAAACCTTCCGGCGCCGGGTGATAGTCTGACTATTTATGTTGATTTTGAAAATGTTCAGGCCGGGCGAACGCAGCTTTGCGTGCAGTCCAAAGTTTTCTCCTCCGATACGATAAGCTCGGTAACATGTTGGGAAGGTGTCATCGATGATATTCGCGCTCAAGTTGTCATCAATGAAATTATGGCAGTTCCGGAAGGTAGCAGGGAAGAGTGGGTTGAAATTGTAAATGCCGGTATCAATCCAATTGATTTGTCAACCCTGTCTTTTAGTGATGCGAGCAACGTGACCAATTTACCAAGGTATATATTGTTACCAGATGAGCTTGTCGTTTTGTGCGGAGATCAATCTGCAATTAACGATTATCGGATAGCTCCTGAGAGAGTTCTTGTTTTGGAAAGCTTCCCGTCATTGAACAATGCGTCTGATAACTTATTTCTTAGTGGGCTTGGCGGTTGGCACTACGATCGGGTGGAATATGCTGAGGAGTGGTTTCGCCGAGAAGTGGATGCCGGAATATCGTTGGAAAAATTTAACCCGAAATTTAATGGAAAGCTGGAACAAAGCTGGAGCGCAAGTGTTTCGTCGGCGGGACACTCTGCCGGTTTGCAAAATTCTATTTATCTAAAGGTATTACCAGAGACAAGCAGACTTAGTTTTCAGCCGAACCCCTTTTCACCAGACGGTGATGGATTAGAAGACGTCTGCCTGATTCGCTATCGTTTGCCAGAGACTACGGCATTTGTTGCACTGCGCATCTATGATTTGCGAGGTCGTCTAGTTCAAATGTTGCTCGACGGCAATCCATCTGCCAGTGAGGGTGATGTACTGTGGGATGGCAAGGATTCACAAGGGCGAGCTGCACGTAGCGGAGTTTATATTGTGTTAATGGAAGCCATAAATCAAGAGTCTGGAGCACTGCATCAGGAGAAACGAAGCGTGGTTTTAGTTCGACGTTGAGCTTTTTGACAAAAGAAATGCTTGAAATGAGCAAAAAGATGTCCAAAAGCGGCATATTTTTTATCACAGGGCTTGAACATTTGGGTGGATTTTTGCTATGTTGTAGTAGAGAGGCTGATGTATCAATGCCCTTGCTAATCCTCGAAAGAAACTATACCCATTTTCGGAGTGCCCTCCATGAATGCTTCGCAAAGCTGGTCGATTGAATACAATCATAACAGTGGCTCATTTCACCTTGGTCGTACTGGTGAAATGCTCAATCGCAACGTTACTGCCGTAGATATTGGTCGCGCAGTAGAATTTGTTTGCATTGGAATTTTCCAAACGAAAGAACAGGCAGAGACTGCAATGCTTGAGTTTCGCCGTAAGCGTAAGCCATGTAAAACGATTGCAATGCTCTAGGACATTTCGAGCACCGCTCTTTCGATGTCATTCTAACTGATTTTTCAATCAGAACACTTACCTATTTTGTTCTCTACATTTTTTATACCTAAAAAAACGAACCTCCTCTAAAAAGAGAAGGTTCGCGATGTGAAGTGTTTCGGGGGGGAAACACTCAGGGGAAGCTTGCGCTTCTAGATATACATGTTGGTGCTTATCTAAGATTCAATTGTCATGCCAAAAATAGTGTTGTGGGAAAATAAGGTTTTGTTAAGTATAGACTTAGGAGCTTTTTTTCCGGTTCCGGAGACTTCTACTGTTGAAAACTGCTGAGGGATTTCACTTGAGGGCAGGGGAAATGGCACAGTAAAAAATGCGGAGCTAGCCGAATATCGCTAAATCTCGATAATGGAGCCTTCCTGTGCGGCGTTACAGGGAATAGCATAATTATGTTTTTTCAAGCGCTCTCGGCTTTGTGCTTCCAGTCGATCTATGGTGTCGTCATCATGATCGGGGTCATGATGAAATAAAATAAGCTGCTTCACTCGTCCTTTTCGCGCAATATCGCATGAGTACGTATAGGGAGAGTGACCCCAGCTTACTCTTTCTTTATATTCTTCAGGAAAATACTGCGTGTCATGAATTAGCAGATCGGTTTCACTTATAAAGTTGATTAACTCTTCTTCTTTGTTGTCTGCAAAGTTTTCAAACCGATCTTCTAGTGAATCTCCGCTAAAAAGCCCTTCATTTTGATCGTCGAGGCGACGGTAGGGTTCATTGTCGCTTATGTATACCACAGATTTTCCCTTATAGTTAAAGCGAAATCCGAGCGTATAGCCGGGGTGATTCAAAAATTTAGTTTGAACATGCACGCCTTCGACGTCGAATTCACTTTCCAGTATTGAGCGAAATTCCATACGCGCTGCCATATCATCAACTGCAACGGGAAAGTAAATGGGATTCATTTGCATCGAGATAATATTGGATAGGTCGACACTTGGTTCATCACAACCAAAGACAACAAATTTATTGCCGGGGACAAATGCCGGTTTAAAGAAGGGGAGACCCTGAATATGATCCCAGTGAAAGTGACTGAGGAAAATATACGCGTTGTGCGGACCTGGCTTTTCTTCCATTTCCTTAGCCAATTCGCGGATACCGGTTCCGGCGTCCACGATAAAGGGGGGCATGTCGGGAAAGCGAATCTCTACGCAGGACGTATTGCCACCGTAGCGCAATGTTCTTGGGCCGGGAGTGGGGATAGATCCTCGCACACCCCAGAATTTAATTCGTATAGGAGCCATTTTGGAGTGGGTAGACGAGTTCCCTAATCTTTGTGATAAGCATGTTCGCTCTGGTGGGTTTTATAAAGAACGCATCTGCGCCGAGTTCCAAAGCTTTTCGACGATCTGACTCATACATCTTACCGGAATAAATTATTACTCGTGTTCCGCGCATGTCAGGCGAGCTTTTTATCTCTTTACAGAGACGCAATCCATCAATCTGCGGCATCATTAGATCCAGAATAACTACCTTCGGACGATGCGCCTGAATTGTGCGTAGTGCTTTCATGCTGTTGGTCTCAAATTGTGCCTTGAAGCCATATTCCTCTACCAAAAGTTTGGTGAGGTGTGCTTGTTCGAGATTATCTTCAACAATCAATACATCGTAGAAGCTGGATTGATTACTCATCTCTTTAGACTCGACCGTAAAATGTTTTACTTCCTTGTTCATTTTGCGTAACTCCGTTTTGTCAGCAAAGGCCATCTTAAACTAGTTATCGTCACTTATTTCTTCTATCTGAAAGGTGATATTCTGAAAGAATTGCTAGAATTCAGTGTAGACAATATTCTATATCCCAACCCAGAAGGCATCAAGCTTAGATAAGCTCAGATGGTTTAAATAAGGTATTGTACCACTAAGGGGAATCTGTTGATTAAAGTCACAACTGTTTTAGGGAAACTTTAATGCTTTATTTGGGTGGTTCTTGTGCAACTGTATGAGATAGAGAAATTGCGGGTGAGGTTCTGTTAAGGACTATTAGCCCAATTGACAGGAGAAAGAGTAAAACATTCTGCATTAGCTTGCCAAGGCTGAGCTTTGAACCGCTCTCAGCGGCAAAACAACCGCAGTTAATATCGAGTCCTCGAAAATAACCCTGAGCAACGGCTGTCAGGAAAACTGCCATGAGAAGCGCGTTCAAATACGACGTTTCTTTTGGCCAAAATCCTACAATCAGGCAAACGCCCAAAATGGCCTCCAGATAAGGAATCCAGATAGCTAACCAGCGAGAGGCTGTTGGACCCAACATGCGATAATTCTCTATAGACTGTGCAAATGCCGTGGGGTGTAAAACCTTATCATAGGCTGCAAATAACAGCAGGCCTGCAAAGAATAAGCGCAATATCGTATAGATCAAGCCATCGCGACGGACAATCATTAATAGTGAATTGAGATTGATCATGGCAGGTTACCTTCAGGTGTCTCGAGAGGATAGCCTCGTTCGAGCCATGCGGCAAAACCGCCATATAAGATGTGAACGTCGCTGAATCCTGAAGAGAGCATCTCTCCGGCAAGTATTGCTGCATCTGTTGCCGAATCGTCAAATGTGTAGAGGATGTAGGTCTGCTCTTTCTGCAGGCTGTCGAGTTGGGTCTCGCCAGTATAATACTTCATCAATTCTAAAGACATTGCACTAGGAATGTGGTCAATTTGCCATTCTTCCGCGGGGCGATTATCTAAAAAGGCAGCTGAGTTGTCAAGAAGCTTCTGAAATGCACTGTCGGCACTAATTATTAGTACCTCATTGGGAGTAGGTGAAAGGCTTGGTTTGAGTAACTTGGGATGAATTCCTTCCGGATGCATAGAGTTTATGGTTAACCCCAAAAGTAGAGGGCCAAAAAGTAAAAGCAAAGCTCTTTTCGCAGAGGAACTCATGTAATTAGCGGATTGCTTTTTCCGATGCGTCTAACGCGCATCGGAAAAATAGTGTTAACTGCGGACGTTAATAAATACCGGAATACTCAATTCATTTTGATTCTTGTGATCAGACTCGATGAGAATTTGACCATTCTGTCTTCCGGTTTCCTGTGGCTTAAGCTCAATTCTAATCAAGTGCGACTTTCCGCTGGGGATGGTAACACTTTCCGGGAAAATACTGACATGCGCATTCGATGATCGAATTTTGTTAATTTGAATTTCTCCACCGGATTCATTTTCAATCTCAAAAAACTCGGTATAGGTGGTGTCCGGATTAAGCTTAACTTTTTGAAAGTTTATAAACCGTGGACTGATGTTAAGGTCTGTAACGATTTTAGCTTGAACGACAACAATATGCGTCTTTGTGTCTGCATTCTTAAAGTTGATGCGAATATTCTTGCGAATGACGCCGCTAAAATTCTTTGTGTCCAGAGTATAAGGGATGTTCGCCGTTTCACCAGGCGCGTAGGTCATTTTTTTAGGAGTAACTGCCGTGCAGCCACAGCTTGGCTTAATGCTTTCGAGTTCCAGAGGTGTCGATCCGCTGTTTTTGAATACAATTTCGCCGGTAATAACATCACCTTTTGAAACTTTTCCCATATCCATTACCTGCTCATGCAAAAATTCAACCTGCTGAGCCGACAAGAATGACGTAAGAGTTATCATGATAAAAAACAATGATTTAGCCATTTTGACTTTCCTCATGCTTTTGAAGTTTTTCTAATATTAACGCAAAGCGTTTTGATAAATTAACAGTGAACTCTTTGTGTTCTCCCGAAGTCGGGTGAACAAATCCGAGACGATAAGCGTGAAGAGCCTGATGTCGCAGATGCTTTAGCAAATATACGGCGAAATTCCTTTTGGATAAAGCAGAAAGGCGATTTAATTGCCTGTCTCTGCCGGCATATTCCGGATCTCCAAAAACCGGATGACCAATATGCCTCATATGAACGCGAATTTGATGCGTGCGCCCCGTTTTCAGCCGTATGTTCAGTAAACTTATAAAATCGAGATTCTGTTCCGTAGAATATTGTGTAATGGCCAGCTTGCCAGAGTTGCCAACGCGAAAAAGCTTGCGATCAGATTTACTGCGTTCCAGATGATTTTCAAGAAGGCCTTCAGTCGGATCGGGTTTGCCCCAAACCAGGGCTCGGTACTCGCGATATGCAGTCTTATCACTAAACTGATTTTGCAGGGCAACATGGGTCACGTCATTTTTAGCAACGACTAATAAACCGCTCGTATTCTTATCCAACCGATGCACAATTCCCGGTCTGAGCCTGCCTCCAATACCGGATAAATCCTTGCAATAGTGCATAAGGGCATTCACCAGCGTTCCGCTTGGGTTACCGGCACCCGGATGAACTACCATCCCGGCTGGCTTGTTTATGACAATCAGGTCTGAGTCTTCAAAAACAATATCGAGCGGAATATCTTCGGCAAGAAGTTCCGTCTCTTCTGGAGCAGGAATATGAAGGTGAATCTGTTCACCCGTCGACAACCGATACGATGCACGGACTGGCTGTTGATTCACTTGAATGTGTTTATCGGCAATAAGTTTCTGTAAAAATGAACGAGAATAGTCATCCAAATGATCAGCCAGAAACTTATCCAGTCGACTACCATCCGAATCGTCACTAACGGTTAAATGCAGTTGTTTTGCTTCAATCATTTCAGCCTCAGCGGTGGCGCAAATAAATGTAACAGGAGAACGAACAGGGAGGATGTTTGATGTAGAACTTTTGGAAAAGGAGGCTGGAGTATTTCCAGCCACCTATATTATTAAAGCAATGACCAAGGCCATTACTTTAATCTATTCAATTTTTTATGGTCCAACTTTGCTTTAACCGTTGTCTCCGTGTGTGGAACAGCTTCAAGCCGCTCTTTAGGGATCGGATCTCCGGTGAGTTTGCAAATACCATAGGTGCGATTCTTAATGCGATCCAGGGCACGATCGAGATACCCAATAAACTTTTGCTGGCGACTGATCATCAAATAGAGCATTTCACGTTCCATGGCATCAGTTCCAGAGTCCGCCATGTGATACGTATAGCCGGACGCTTGTTCCTGAGCGTCTTCGAGTCGTGTATTCATTTGCTCAATCTCATTCAAAGCTTCAGATCTCTTCGTGAGAATAATCTGACGAAAATACTCCAGCTCATCATCGTTCAGGTATGTGGTTAAGACCTGTTGCTCGTCATACGTTCCCTCATCACCATTGACTAACTTCTTGGCTTTATTAACCATTCTACCAGTCCTCATAGCTTTGTGTGATTCCGAATTATATCGGATAATTTTGCTGAATATAAGTTATTTTCATGCCCTTGTAAACTAAATAATGCAAACTTTTTACTAACTAGAATTAGTCCTACAAGGGCACTCGACTATCGACTACAGATCGTTGCTTTAACTGTCCGATTTACGAATAAAAATCGAAAACTCATCATCATCAATCATAATGCTCTGTCCGGTTTCACCAGCCGGCAGGCTGTCGTGGAGCTCGGTAGCAAGCGTTTCAAGACGAATATATTCTGCCTGAGCCACTGCTGCATCCGCAATCTGTGATGGGGCAGAGTAGTGCACAACAATGCGGTCCATTACGTCCATATTCGCATCCTTACGCAAGTTCTGGATTCGATTGATAAATTCCCTCGCGATGCCTTCTGCCGCTAACTCAGGCGTAATTGTCGTATCAAGTGCCAGTAGTATGTCCCCATCTCTTGTTACGGCTGCATCTCCGATAGGTTCCTCACGAATATCCAAATCTTCGCTGCGTATTTTTTCGGGCTTTCCATCAATATCTATCGTTGTAGAACCGCCGGATTCCAGCGTCTCTAATACGTCACTGCCGAAGGAGGAAATCTGACCGACAGCCTGCTTCATACTTTTACCAAAGCGTGGTCCAAGTGTTTTAAAGTTGGGCTTGACCTGGCGTGTAACCAATTCATCCAGTGGTTTATCAATAGCAATAGTCTTTACGTTTAGCTCTTCCAGAATTAACTCGCTCATCAGAGTTACCGCATCCAGGCTGGCCTTGTTGCTACTGTAAACGGTCAGTTCCTGCAGCGGCTGCCTTACCTTTAGACGATGGTCTTCGCGAAGTGCTCTGGCGCTGCGAACTACTCTCTGAGTAATGCTCATTCGCGATTCCAGTGCTTCATCCTGGAGTGCAGTTTCGCGAGCTCTGAGCGTTGGAAAATCACAAAAGTGCACGCTCTGAGGCATAGTCTCTGTCTTCAGGTTGCGATAAAGTGCATCCGAAACAAATGGACAAAACGGAGCCATCAGCTTACAAACGGTTAGCAAAACTTCATGCAACGTTTGATAGGCGGCTGTTTTATCTGCTGAATTTTCGCCCTTCCAGAACCGACGTCGATTGCGCCTCACATACCAGTTGGAAAGCTCATCGATTACGAACTCGGTAATCGGACGCGCTGCCTGGGTTAAGTCATAGTTACCAAGTTCATTGTTCACACGCCCGGAAAGGGTATATAGCCTGGACAGAATCCAGCGGTCAATCTCAGGACGTTCACTAACCGGTACTTCTTTCTCGGTGCCATCGAATCCGTCGATGTTGGCGTATAACGCAAAAAAACTATAGGTGTTTAACAGTGTGTCGAATAGTTTGCGATAAACTTCTTTAACCCCGTCTGCGTCAAACCGTTTGGCAATCCATGGATTATTCATGGTCAGTAGATACCAGCGCAATGCATCCGCACCGTGGGTATCGAATGCCTCGAAAGGATCGACGGCATTTCCGAGCCGCTTGCTCATCTTCTTGCCGCTTTTGTCCAACAACAAATCGTTCACAATAATATTTTTAAACGCAACGCTGTCGAATAAAACTGTCGCCAGATTATGCAGCGTGTAAAACCAGCCACGGGTTTGATCGACACCCTCTGAAATATAGTCCGCAGGAAAGCTCTTGTCGAACAGCTCTTTATTCTCGAAAGGATAATGAAGCTGTGCAAATGGCATTGCACCAGAGTCGAACCATACGTCGATAATCTCAGGCGTGCGTCGATATTCCTTTCCGTCTTTTATGAAGATAATCTTGTCTACAAAAGGACGATGCAGATCGAGCTCACCTTCCGGTAGCTCACCAACCGGTGTTCGCTTCTCACCATCAAGATAGATGCCCTGATTTAGCTCTTCAATTGAGCCGATGCAGATGAGATCACCATCTTCTGAAACCCAGATTGGCAGCGGAGTGCCCCAATAGCGATCGCGGGAAAGAGACCATTCTTTGTTGTCTTCCAGCCAGTTGCCGAAGCGGCCTTTGCCGATCTCAGGTGGCTGCCAGTTGATGGTGTTGTTCAGTTCAATCATGCGCTCGCGATAGGCAGGTGAGTTAATAAACCAGGCTTCCCGTGCATAATAGATAACCGGATTGTCCGTACGCCAGCAGTGTGGATAGCTGTGCAGGTAATCGTTCGTAATGCGATAGGCCTTGCCCATCTTTTTCAGAGCAATGATAATATCTTTGTCCGCACCTTCTTCGGTATGCCCATCGGCATAGGTGAAGGTCTTAACAGTGCGTCCGGAAAACTCACCCATGCCGTCTTTAAATCGGCCACCAGGGGTAACAGTTATGTTGACCGGGAGATTATGCAGCTTGGACATTTCGTAGTCATCCTGACCGAAAGCGGGAGCCATATGAACAATTCCTGAGCCATCTGCGGTAGTCACAAAATTCCCGGGAAGAATAGTTAATACATTTGGGTGTTCAGAAGCCTTCAGATCGATGAAGTCAAAGATCTGTTCGTAGCACGTTCCAACAATCTCTTTGCCCTTTAACTCTTCCAGGATTTCATATTCACCATCCAGTGCGGAAAGTCTCTCCTTAGCCAGAACCAGATTCAACGTCTGCTCCTCTTTTCCCGCATTTGACTTCAATTCGCGTGTATTCTGCACGCGAACATAGTCGATTTCCTCGCCGACAGCGGCGGCTGTATTGGTAAGCAGCGTCCAGGGAGTCGTTGTCCAGATCAAAAGCTCACTTCCAACAAGCGACTCTTTTGGCGACGATAAGACCTTGACCTTCACGTAGGTATTCGGATCTTTAACGTCTTTATAACCGAGTGATAGTTCATGCGAGCTAAGAGGCGTTTCAATTGTTGGAGACTGTGGCACAATACGAAAGCTCTTGTAGATGTAGCCCTTCTTGTAGATCTCGCTTATTGCCCACCAAACGGATTCCACATACTCATTTTTGTAGGTGATATACGGATCATCCAAATCCAGCCAGTAGCCCATTCGGTCGGTCAGGCGACGCCAGCCATGTGACATCTCGATATGCTCATCGACCAGTTCGCGACAGGCAGTATTGAATTTCTCAATACCAATTCCTTCAATCTCGTTCTTTTGTGTGAGGCCAAGCTTTTTCTCGACGGCGATCTCTACCGGAAGGCCGTGAGTATCCCATCCGGCTTTACGTGGCACCTGGAAGCCGGACATGCTTTTATACCGACAAATGACATCTTTTATGGTGCGACCAAGCACGTGGTGAATACCCGGTTTTCCATTTGCAGTAGGCGGGCCTTCATAGAAAATATAGAGAGGGGCATCTTTACGCTGTTCAAGGCTCTTTTTAAATACATCTTCTTTTTGCCACAGTTTCAGCACATCCTCTTCCAATTTCGGGAGAGAAGGCTTACCGTCAAATTCTTTAAACATATCTGTTCCTGTAGGTTACTGATTTCTCTGTAAGCGTTGGAATATTGTTACATCTTCTCAATTAGGCACTTCATCAGTCTGGTTAACTTGGGTTGTGCCGCCATCGCTGTTGCAATTATATCGGCCACATCAACGGCTTCGAGCGCATCGGGAAAGCATTCGTCGGTAATTACCGAAATGCCAAAAACCTGCATATTCATATGGCGAGCGGCAATTACTTCCGGGACTGTGGACATACCGACGACATCTGCACCGATGTTGCGAAGGAAGCGATATTCGGCTCGTGTTTCAAGACAGGGACCGGCGACTGCGACATACACTCCTTTTTGCACCGGAATCTTTTCTTCCAGAGCGAGGCTTTCAGCAAGAGCGATCAGACGCTGGGAATACGGTTCTGACATGTCTGGAAAGCGTGGCCCAAGTCGTTCATCATTAACCCCGATGAGTGGGTTGTCGCCGAGTAGATTGATGTGATCATTCATGATCATCAAATCGCCTTTGCTGTAGATTGGGTTCATACCGCCGCAGGCATTGGAAATAACCAGCGAGTGAACGCCGATATGTTTCATTAGCCGGATGGGGAAGACGATTTGTTGCATAGTGTAGCCTTCGTAATAGTGAAAGCGCCCCTGCATAGCAACTACATTTCGTCCACCCAGTTTGCCGAAGATGAGTTTTCCTTCGTGCGACTCTACGGTAGAGACTACAAAGTTAGGAATTTTATCATACGTAATTTCAATTTCCGCTTCAATTTCTTCAGCAAGTTCACCGAGCCCGGTTCCCAGAACGATACCGATCTCCGGTTGAAAGTTGGTTTGAGTACGAATGTAGGCGACTGCCTGATCAATTTGCGTCATGATATCGCTCATGATAATTCCTCTGTTCGTTAATGCGGTGTAGGGTAAAGGCATTTATAGCTATGTAAAGACCGCGATAAGACAACAGCGAGTGGCCGATTAATGAGCGCTATTGTTTTATCGCGGTCGCGACAGAATAAGGAAATACAATGTTTTCGTATTATTACTGACCGTCGCTGTTTTCCTTCTTGTCCTTCAACTTTTTCATCAAAGACTCTTTTTCCTGCTTAAGTTCTTTCAAGCGTCCTTGTTCTTCAACGCGTGCAGCTTCGAGTCCATCTTCATGTTGACGAAGAAAACGGACTTTCGCAAGAGCATCATAATTATCGCGCTTTATTCCTCGTGATGCAAAATAAATACTGCCAACTACAGCGCCGAGTCCACCGGTGAAAAACGGCGGCGGGTTATCCACTGCATACCAAACGGGAAGTCCTACGGCAATTCCTGCCAGTCCACTGATGGCTGCGCCACCGAAGGCATATACCCAGGAGTTTCGACCGGTGCGATACTTTTTAATCTCGGCATCGGTAATCTCATTGGCTTGATAATCGAAATGCTTGTCAGATTGTTCTATACGAGCAATATCGCTATGATTGAGCTTGTGTTCAAGATGATCCTGTGAAGAAACCATCGTAATTGTCTGCTGTTCGTGGCCAATGACGAGACCTTCCATGATATCACCACTCTTCAAAAATACGCGTACCGACTGATCTGCAGCAATTTTTTCAGGTGTAACAATACGTGAGCCGCTGCAATTTGTTAGCAGTAAGACCACAAAGATGGCTAACATACCTTTTGCCATAATACTTAGAACATCCTTTTTCATTTGTCGGGCTCTTTCTTGTTTAATGTTTTAATCAAATCGTCGATTTGTATGCCTTTTTTAAAGAATTCATTAATATCGTCTTCGGATAAAGATGCAGTACCAGTAGTTTTTTCTTCTTGTCCTGTGTCGCTTTTTTCGTCAGTTGATTTGCGATTTCTTGCGGGTGGAGGTGTCTCTTTTTCTCTCTGCACGCCCTCTTCCGGCTCCGGAGCCGGGCGATGGATAATATTTCCGGAGCCGGATCTACCTGATTCTTCGGTATCTCCGGTATCACTGCTAAGCTTGCGTTTGGCTTTTTGAACCACAAATTCGCGTTGATCATCGCTGACAAGATCATCGATCTCCATGACCGACAAGAGCTCAATTTGAGAAGAAAGAATGTGGCGGAGTCGATTAATAAAAGACTCTTTCTGAGTTTTTAACCAGCCAATTTCTTCTTTAATACTGCGTGCTTCCTTGCGGGTATTTTCAAGAATCTCAAGGGCTTTCAGCTCTGCTTCCTTCACAGTGAGATCTGCCTGGCGCTTGCTGCTTTCTTCAGACTGCTTTTTTACTTCCTGAAGATTGACGAGTGTTTCCCGCAGCGTTTTTTCGTTCCTTTGATAATCCGACAGCTTGGTTTCAAGCTCGATTATCCGATTGCTCTGATTCTTATTCGTCTCGGTAAGCTGTTCGTACTGCTCGGCAACCATTTCTAGAAAGGTTTGAACCTCAACGGGATCAAAACCTCGCATGGCCTTGCGAAACTCCTGCTTCCGGATTTCTAATGGCGTTAGTTTCAAAAGAATGCTCCTTTAAAATGCCAGATCGTGTTTCAAATGGACTGTCTTTAGCGTTTGCCAAACAGGGCTGATCCTATTCGAACCATGTTTGCGCCTTCTTCAATAGCTACCTGGAAATCGCCGGACATGCCCATCGACAGAGTCTTAATATCGGCATGGTTCAGTTCGAACGTCCCGGCTTCATCATATAGTTCTTTTAATAAACGAAAGCAAGGTCGCACTCGTTCCTTATCTTCGGAATAAATGGCGATTGTCATAAATCCCTGCACATTTAGATTCGGCAGACGGTCAATTGCTTTTAACAGCGTTAGTGCACTTCCGGGATCACAACCGATTTTCTGCGGCTCACCGCTGGTATTTACTTCAATTAGCACCGGCATCTGGCGGTTCAGCTTGGCGCAACGTGCGTGAATCTCTTCAGCTAAGGCAATATTGTCGACAGATTGAATCATGTCAAACAACTTTACCGCATACTTTACTTTATTGCGTTGGAGATGGCCGATAAAGTGCTTTTTCACCGGTCTGTCTATTGCATCGCTTTTATCACGAAATTCCTGAATGCGGTTTTCACCAATATGCTCAACACCGGCATCAATTGCGGCGTTGATGACTTCTGCGTCAAAGGTTTTGCTGACGCCAATAAGCGTAACGCTGTTTTTCGCTAATCCGCTCTTAACTTCGGCTTCGCGAATTTGCTTATTTATTGAGTTTAAATTTTCTGTCAGATACTGCATAAAATGGCGTTCTCCCTACCCCTGAAAATGCTATTTACTGCTCGTTGGATTGCTGGAAGCCAAATGGCTTTCCCTGCTGTTGATTTGGTAGCTTAATTTCACCATTTTGTTCTTCAAATTTTTTAATGTCATTGTCCAAAGTATGTAGCAGAGCCTTGGCATGCTGGGGTGTTAAGATAATTCTCGCATACACTTTTGCCTTTGGCACACCTGGAAGAAGACGGGTAAAGTCTACTACAAATTCTGCCTGAGAATGGCTGATTATTGCCAGATTGCTATAGATGCCTTCGGCTTGCTCAGGGGGTAATTCGACATTTATTTGCTGCTTCGGACCCTGATTGGAATTGCTCATCAATTTTCCTTCTGTTAATCGTATATTGCCTTGCAGCAAGAAGTGCTGTACATTCAGCCTTTAACTGCGGCAAAATATAGTGTGAAAGCCCGCTGATTGCAAGCGATTGTATTTGCTGTAGAAATGAAATGAAGCAGTTTTTTCCAGTTCTTTGTTCAAACTCAGGAAGAGAAATTTGGCACCTATACCCGAACATATAATCGACCGGATTCGCGATGCTGTAAACATTGTTGATGTTGTCAGTCGTTATGTGTCCCTCAAGAAAAGGGGGCGCAATTATACCGGTTTATGTCCATTCCATCAGGAAAAAACACCCTCATTCTCTGTCAATCCCGAAAAACAGATATTTCACTGCTTCGGCTGTGGCGTCGGTGGAAACGTATTCTCCTTTCTCATGCAGCATGAAAGGCTAAATTTTGTAGACTCTGTAAAGCAGCTTTCTGAGGAAACCGGAATTGAGATCCCTGTTTCAAAAGAGTTTAAGAAGCAGGAAAGTGAACGAGATCGCTTTTTTCGCTGTAATCTGGCAGCGCAGCGGTTTTATCAACAAAAACTCCCTGAAGCGCCTGCGTCATTACGCACCTATTTGCAAGGTCGCGGATTGAATGATGAATCGATGCAAAACTTCTTAATTGGTTATGCTCCCGAGGGTTGGGATAATCTGCGCAAAGCGATAGAAGCTGGCAAAGGCAAACTCGAGGATTACCAGACGCTCGGTCTGCTACTCTTGAGTGAAAAGAAAAATTCCGTTTACGATCGTTTTCGCAATCGACTGATGTTTCCGATACAGGATGCCGCAGGCAAAATTCTTGGCTTTGGTGGAAGAGCACTGGTCGATGAGCCCGGATCTCCCAAATACATCAACTCTCCGGAATCCCCGATTTATCAGAAGAGCCGGGTGCTGTATGGCATCAACCGCTCAAAAGATGCGATTCGGGAAGCCGAGCGAGTTCTGGTTGTTGAAGGATACATGGATGTGATTCAACTGCATCAGGCTGGAATCCGCAATGTCGTGGCGACGAGTGGAACGGCGCTTACTGAGGATCATGCTGCGATTCTGCGTCGCTATGCAAAAGACGTAACGCTTTGCTACGACGCCGATAAGGCCGGAATCAAAGCTGCTGTACGCGGTGGTGAAACCATGTTTCAACAGGATTTAAACGTATCGGTTCTGATTCTGCCGGAAGGGGAAGATCCCGACAGCTATGTGAAAGAGCATGGCGCGGAATCATTTAAGACCTTACTTGCTGAAGCGCAGGATTACTGGGATTTTCGTCTTTCCAGTTTGCAGCATAGTTTCGACATGCAGCATGCAGGTGGACGTTCGGAAGCTGTTTCCGAAATTCTGAGCGTGTTGGCTTCACTTAAAGATCAGGTAAAAGCCGGGTTTTATGTAGAACGGAGCGCAAGCGCTCTTGGAATTGGTGAGGATATTCTGTTTAGCGAACTCAAAAAGAAACGCAGTGCCGCGGCACGCAGACAAGCCTTCAGAATTGAAGAACCGCCTCCGCCGAGTGAACCCAAGCCATCCGGAAAAGATGCTCCTCTTGCTTTTACCGGTGCATGGGGAGGAGAAAAAGACGTCATTTTGCTTCTAATCAACTTTTATAAAGATATTCATGAATACGTCTATACACATCTGTCTTCAGAGGACTTCCTAAACGAAGAATTTCGCATGCTTTTTGAACAGGTTCGTCAGTTAGCGAGTTCAGACAACGTGATGCATCACGTGCTTGAAAATATCACTTCTAAACCTTTGCGAGAATTATTTGTGCATGAGATGGAGCATACCAACAGTCAGTTTAACAAGCCGTCGCTTTATTTGCAAGACTGCATCAAACAGCTAAAGATTCAGCGCTATCGGGCGGAGGGTGAGCGTGCAAAGATGCGCTTGAAGGAAATGGCACCTGAGGATGAACAGTATATGGATATTTTGCAGCAGTTACATGTCTCGAATACCCAGCTCAAAAAATGGCGGGATGTGGAATCGACCCGGGAGTGAGGCAGAAGGCAGACGGGATAAAAGATGCGCAAAGAAACCGTTAAGATGCAATGCTTCGCATCTCCAGACAACGGCGCAGGCAAGTGAAGAACAGTACGAACAATGGTAAACATTTACAGGACAAAGAATGAACAAGACACAGGTTTTTCAGAGCGCTTGTAAAGCGGTAGAGAATATAATTGAAGAAAATCGGGAGCGTGATAGTGCGCTACTTAAAATTTGCGAGGTGCTGCACGAGAAAATAGATTATTACGATTGGGTCGGCTTTTATCTTGTCGATCCCAATGCTGATCGTGAATTGGTGCTGGGCCCCTATGTAGGAGAAGCAACCGATCATACGCGCATTTCATTTGGGCAGGGGATTTGCGGACAGGCAGCAGAAACTGAGGAAACGTTTGTTATTCAGGACGTTTCCAAGGAAGATAATTATCTGGCTTGTGGTCTGAGTGTAAAGTCGGAAATTGTGGTGCCTGTGTTTAAAGATGGTCAGGTTGTGGCCGAGCTGGATATCGATTCAAGTGTGCTTGAGCCTTTTTCTGAGGAAGATAGGGTGGCAATGGAGAAGATCGCGAAGCTGGCCAGTGTACTTTTTTAGCAGCAAAAAGAAAGGCGATTTCACTATGGGTGAAATCGCCTGACCAAGTTTTACATGGATGACCTGCTTAGAAACGTTTTGCTACAGCATTCCAATCCACAACATTCCAGAATGCCTCAATGTAGGCCGGACGACGATTCTGGTAGTTCAAATAATATGCGTGCTCCCATACATCCAGCCCCAGTAGCGGATAGTCGCCGTCGGTTATCGGATTGTCCTGATTCGGTGTAGATGTAACAGCAACAGATCCGTCTGATTTGCGAACCAGCCAGGCCCAGCCGCTGCCAAAGCGTGTCGCAGCAGCTGCTGCAAAAGCTTCTTTGAAGGCATCAAAGCTGCCAAACGCATCATTTATGGCGTTTGCGAGAGAACCGGAAGGCTCACCTCCACCATCGGCACTCATTGTTGCCCAGAAAATAGTGTGGTTATAGTGCCCACCACCATTATTGCGAACACCACCCTTAGCGGATTCCGGCAGATCGTTTAGAGACTTCAGTAAATCTTCAATGCTTTTTCCTGCAAGCTCAGTATGGCCTTCAAGTGCAGCATTTAGTTTTTTTACATAGCCACCGTGGTGTAAGTCGTGGTGGATGGTCATGGTGCGCTCATCAATATGAGGCTCCAAAGCATTATATGCATATGGCAGATCAGGTAGTTCAAAAGCCATTCTTTGCTCCTTTGTTTGTAGTGTTAGGCGTGAGTTACTATCACTTTTCAGACAAATAAAATACTCCGAGGCTCTAGGGGTTGTCAAGCGCAAAAAGAAAACATCTTGACTGCCTTAATGGCAAAGTGTAATATTGGGCTTGGATAGAATCGAAGAGAATAATTTTAAATATTTAGCCCCTATTTTTACTGCAAAGGAGAAGTGAAATGAGCATGAACCGTACTGTTACGATGGGTGGAAACCCGATGAATCTAAGTGGTGATGGTCTTGGCGTAGGCAGCAAGGCACCGGACTTTACACTGGTTGGACTGGATATGAAGCCGAAAACTCTCTCTGACTTTAGCGGAAAGGTCTGTATAATCAGCACTGTTCCGTCACTCGATACTGGTGTTTGTGATACGGAAACACGCCGTTTTAATGTGTTGGCTGGTGAATTGAGTGATGATATTGAGATTCTTACCGTAAGTGTCGACCTGCCCTTTGCTCAAAAACGATGGTGTGGGGCCAGCGGCGTAGACAAGGTGACGATGTTGTCTGACCACATGACTGTCGACTTTGGAAAAAACTATGGTGTTCTGGTAACGGATTTGCGCATTCTTGCACGCTGTGTGTTTGTTGTAGATAGAGAAGGCGTTATTCGCTATACGCAACTGGTGCCGGAAATCGCTCAGGAACCGGATTATGATCCGATTATCGCAGCAGCAAAAGAGCTTCTTTAGAATTACGTGCGGAGAACAGAAAGTTTGAAGGTCTCATTCTTTTTGTTCTCTGTCCCTGAAACCTTTCTTCAAAAAATGTGCTGAATACAATGGAAATAGCAATTGACATTCTTGTGGAGATCTGGAATCTTACCCTCGAGATGGCCCCGTATTTAATATTGGGCTTTCTTGTGGCCGGATTCTTAAGCCTCGTGCTGCCGCGAGACAAGGTTGCTGCGCATCTGTCCGGCAACTCGGTCGGTTCAGTAGCCAAAGCCGCAGTGCTTGGAATGCCGCTTCCGCTTTGTTCCTGCGGTGTTATTCCTGTTACAGCCCACTTGGAAAAGCAGGGAGCCAGCCGTGGTTCGGTGCTTTCCTTCCTGATTTCGACACCTACCAGCGGCGTAGATTCTATTTTGGCCACCTATGCACTTTTGGGACCCTTACTTGCAATAATGCGTCCGATTGCCTCCCTGGTCAGCGGTTTCTTTACCGGAATATTGCAGATTCGAGTCCATGCTGATAAGCAAGATCATGCAGCGCAGCAAGCAGAGCCTGAGGAAGTAGACAATCGAACGACAACGGAGAAAATTGTGGCAGCCATTCGTTATGGTTTAGACGACTTAGTTGCCGACACCGCAAAATGGTTGATTATCGGACTGATTGCCGGTGGAGTTCTTAGCTACGTTTTGCCTGCAACTCTCGCTGGCAGCTATTTAGCAGATCCGTGGATAAGCTATCCTCTAATGTTGTTGGTTGGCATACCCATGTATGTTTGTGCAACCGGTTCCATTCCAATTGCTGCTTCAATGATTTTCAACGGAATGTCTCCGGGAGCCGGATTCATATTCCTCTTCGCCGGCCCGGCGAGTAACACTGCTACGCTGTCTTTTGTATGGGGAAAACTTGGCAAAAAAACACTTGTGCTCTACCTCGGCTCAATTATCGTATGGTCGCTCTTTTTTGGATTGGTTATAGATGTAATTTGGGAATTGTCTGGTAAGAGCTTTGCACTGCTCGGACATCAGCACGACCTGCTTCCGGCATGGTTGAAAATCCCGAGTGCGATTTTGCTGATAGCGCTTCTTGTTCGCGTTTATCTCCCGAAAAAAACGCAGGTTATTAACGATAGCAACAGTGAATTTATGGTGGAAGATATGAATTGCGAGCACTGCCGTAAAACGATTAGTGCAGCACTAACTTCCGTAGAAGGTATTACTGAATTCGCAGTAGATTTGGATAAGAAATCCGTTTCCATCGCAGGCTCAGTGAAGCCGGAAACGGTTATTGCAGCGATTCGTGGCGCAGGATACTCTGTTTGCGATGCGGTTGATCCATATTAAAAGGAGTATTCATGTCTCAAAGCCTGCTTCCTGTTTTTCCGCTACAGCTGGTGTTATTCCCCGGAATGCTTCTTCCATTGCACATCTTTGAAGAACGCTATAGGGAAATGATTGCCCGCTGTTTAGAGAAGAAAGAGCCTTTTGCTATCGTATTGGTTCAAAATGATGCCGTTATGGAGACAGCAACTCTTGCAGAAATTGTTGCCGTGGTTAAGGAATATCCGGATGGGCGAATGGATATTTTGACTCGTGGAAACAACCGGGTTGTGCTCAAAAATGTTTCTGAAGCAGCCAGCTATTTGCAGGCTGAATATTCGGTTCTGGAAGATTTGAATCCCGCTGCCGGAACGGAACTTGTTGAAAAAGGACGTAATCTGCTTAGAGCATTTATTAAACACAGTGGCGACGAGGTCGATGAAGAAAGACTTGGAGCACTACCTGCGGATGAACTCGGTTTTCTTATTGCAGCACATGGCGGTTTTAGTCTCCTTGAAAAACAGCGGTTTCTGGAAATGACTGATGCCTCTGAAAGGCTAGACGCTCAGCTCAAACTTGCTGAAATACTTGATGCGCGTGCGACAACTGATGCAATTGAGCGAAAACCCATAAGTACGAACGGAAAGTTGCCGCATTAAGCGCTGAGCTTTAGGTATATATTAACAATTCATACTATTACTACCCGACATAAACCTCTTGGGCGACTACTCTTGGAAGGAATCTGCTATGCACGACCCACGTCTGCAAAAACTCGCGTCTGTACTCGTTAACCATTCAACGGCTATTCAATCTGGAGAAAATGTTTTAATCGAAGCATTTGATATTCCTGAAACTCTGGTTGAAATTCTTGTAGACACCGTAGCCGATAAAGGCGCCAATCCGTTTGTTTGGATAAAGAAAAATCGCGTTATCCGCAATCTTCTGCTGAATGCAACACCATCCCAGTTTGAGACTCTTGGCGAGAATGAACTGCAATTAATGAAGCAGATGGATGCCTATATCGGCGTTCGCGGGAGTGAAAATGTAAATGAACTCTCGGATGTGCCGAAGGATAAGATGGATTTGTATCTAGAGAATGTGCTAAAGCCCGTGCATTTTAAGGAGAGAGTAAATAATACCAAATGGGTTATTCTTAGATATCCAGCGCCTTCTTTTGCACAGCAGGCCGGGATGAGTACCACGGCATTCGAGGATTTCTTCTTTGATGTTTGCACGCTGGATTATGCCCAAATGGCTGTGGCACAACAGCCGCTAAAAGCCTGGATGGAGCGCACCGATCGCGTGGAAATTACTGGTCCCGATACCGATCTCAGTTTTTCGATCAAAGATATCCCGGTAATTACCTGTTCCGGTGGACATAATATTCCAGATGGAGAGGTGTTTACTTCACCCGTTCGTGATTCAGTAAATGGTCGAATTGCTTACAATACGCCGACTATCTACCAAGGAATAACGTTTAACGATATTGTTCTGACCTTTAAAGACGGCAAGGTTGTGGAAGCAATTGCCGATAAAACTGAGAAATTAAACGAAATTCTCGATACGGATGAGGGCGCCCGATATATTGGTGAATTTGCCATCGCCTTCAATCCGTATATTGTTAATCCAATGCTTGATATTCTGTTTGATGAGAAGATGGCGGGTTCATTTCACTTTACGCCGGGGAATGCTTATGAGGATGCTGATAACGGTAATCGCTCGAACATTCATTGGGACATGGTGATGCGACAAACGCCGGAGTTTGGTGGTGGTGAAATTCGCTTCGATGACGAGTTGATACGTAAAGACGGTCTGTTTGTCCCGGCTGATTTACAGGGCTTGAACCCTGAGAACTTGCGATAAGCGCTGAACGGTAGAATTGAAAATTGAACATTGAACATTGGAACCAATATGGCAAACAAACCCATAGCTCTTATAACAGGTGCCTCACGCGGAATTGGTCGCGCTACGGCTGTGAGACTGGCTGAAGGTGGATACAATACGATTCTTACCGGGCGCAATGTTGTCAGCCTTGAAGAATCGCGAGCCCATGTCGTGGCTGCCGGAGACCTTGATTGTAAGGTTTTTGCCGCTGATCTTGGTAAGTCTGAGGACATTGCGAGGCTCGCTGAGGAAGCAGGGAAGAGGGTTGACGTTCTGATTAATAATGCCGGGCTTCTTCACGCGAAACCATTTTTAGAACTTACAGATGAAGAAATTAGTGATATGTTGAACCTTAATTTGGTCGCAATAATGCGGCTTACTCGTCACGTCTTGCCACAGATGTTGGAGCGTGAATCCGGGGCTATTGTAAACATTGCTTCACTCGCTGCAAAAAATGGCTTTGCCGGGGGAAGCGGATACTGTGCTTCAAAGTTCGGATTGCGTGGATTTGCTTCCTCTTTAATGCAGGAAGTGCGTAGCAAAAACGTTCGAGTGATTACTCTATTTCCCGGATCGGTGGATACGGGATTGATTGCCCGCTATGATGCCGCACCGCGTCCTGATTCAATGCTACAGCCTGATGATGTCGCAGAAGCTATTCTTACGGCGATCTCTTTGCCGGTAAGAGCAACGATCAGTGAGTTGGATTTGCGGCCGAGCAATCCGCAAAAGCGCTAAATGCCGCAATAAAGTTTGTATACTAAAGAAGTTTGATTTACGATACATGCACTGATATTTCATCGCGCTATCTTTGCAGAGCATTGTTACTGGAATGAATCACTAGATATTTGAGAATTACTGTATGATAGACATCCACAATCATATTATTTTTCGGTTTGACGACGGGCCGAAAACGCTGAATGAATCGCTTGATATGCTGCGAATGGCTGCTGATCAGGGGATTACCGACGTATTTGCTACTTCCCACTTCAATGAGATGATTCCGCAGGAAACTGAGGAAGACTATTTCAACAAGCTTGCGCTATTACGTGAAGAAGTTGATAAAAAGAATATTGCTATCAAGCTTCACTCGGGCTCGGAAATGTTTTACCATCACTTCATGGATAAAACGGTTGCCTCCAGTCGCGTTACCACCTTAGCCGATCAAAATCAGTATATCTTAATGGAATTCCCGATGTTTCTAATGCCTACCGGTGTTGAGGACACGGTTTTCAAGCTGACCATGGATGATTACATTCCAATTATTGCTCACCCGGAGCGCTATTCGGTTATTATTGAAAAGCCGGAAAAAATCGTTCTGTTTATACGTTATGGCGGTCTGTTGCAGGTAAATGCCGGCAGTATTGTTGGAGATTTTGGTCGTCGGGTACAGAAAATTGCCTTAAATCTACTCGAGAAGCAGCTGGTGCATTTTGTGGCATCTGATGCCCACAGCACCAAAGGACGTTCCTTCAAGTTAGATAAAGCTATTTCGGTCATGGAAGAGAACCTTGATAAAGAGTATGTCAAGCAGCTGACGCAAACCAATCCTGCCGCCATCCTAAGTCGCGAGCGTCTAAAAAATGTTGCTCTTCCGCAGCTTGAACTGGAAGATGAGTCTGGCGGTTTCCTCAGTCGTGTGAAGCGGCGTTTTAAGCTGAGCTAGGCACTTGCCCACATAAAATCCTTGTTTTAAATCTCCTGTAAATATACATTTATCAGCAGGTAATCTATTTCATGCCTGTCGATTACATGTCCACTTATTTTCAGGAGCATTTATGTCCCCAACGGCTACTCTTCCTGCAAAGTTCATTTTTACTATCATGCTTGTTGCCGCGGTTGCAGCCTTTATTTACTTCATGTATTTGCGCATCAAAGTTCTGTATGCCGCTCAGCCGGTAGATAGATTTAATAATTATGGCGAGCGTTTTCGCAGCTTGATCGTTTATTATCTTGCACAAAAACGCATGTTGGATAAGCGCTTTCGTGGTGCCGGTTTTATGCACGCCATGGTTTTTTGGGGTTTTGTTGCTGTTTCCCTGAACACAGTGCACCTTATTGTGCGGGCCTACGTTCCCGGTTTCCACATGCCGCTGTTTGGACCGGATAGCCCGTTGGGATATTTTTACATCTTTATCCGAGACGTATTCGAAATAATGGTCTTCGTAATGGTGCTATTTTTCGCCTATAGGCGTCTCGTTATCAAGCCAGACCGTATTAGCCTGTCTGGCGATGCTGCTTTTATCCTCAGTATGATCGCCACCCTGATGGTAACAGATTTTTTCCTCAATGGCTCTGCTAAAGCACTGTATGGAGAAACAGGTGAAGCGCCGTCCTTTGTTGCCAATATCATGGCCGGATTCCTTGCGCCTATGAGCAAGGGTTCTTTATCTGTTCTGCACGACTCTGCCTGGTGGCTGCACATGGTAACGCTGCTGTTTTTTATGGCATATCTGCCAATATCCAAACACTTTCATGTGGTTACCTCAGCATTCAACGTCTTTTTCCGCAATCTGGAGCCCAGCCGGCTGCCTCATATGGATCTGGAAGATGAAAATCTCGAAAATTACGGCGTGTCTGCGGTTGAGCAGTTCGACTGGAAAGACATTCTCGACGTTTATACATGTACTCATTGCGGACGCTGTCAATCCGTATGTCCCGCCTACGCCACCGAAAAACCTCTGTCGCCAAAGAAGGTGAACGAAGACATGCGTGAGCACGTTATGGAAAAAACTCCGTGGATTCTTCAAATGGCCGATCAGGTTAACGGCGAAGGTGCTGCCTGGGAGGGTGAAGCATTGGTTGGTGGGGCAATTAAGGAAGAAACCATCTGGTCTTGCACTACCTGTAAAGCCTGTGAAGATGCCTGTCCGCTATTCATCGACTTTATCGATCGCTTTGTAGAAATGCGTCGTCACCTGGTTCTTGAGGAGAGTCGCTTTCCTGCAGAGTTGACAAATATATTCAAAAATCTCGAAAACAGTGGAAATCCATGGGGAATAGCACCGGACGATCGTGAAAACTGGATGGAAGGGTTATCAATTCCCAAGGCGCGCGATGTAGATACCGAGGTCGAATACCTGTTCTTTGTCGGTTGTGCCGGGGCATTCGACCAGAAAGCACAGAAGACCGTGCAGTCTCTGTCAGCCATTCTTAATAGCGCTGGTGTTAACTACGCGGTGCTTGGAAAAGAAGAAACCTGCACGGGAGATCCTGCAAGGCGAGTAGGCAATGAATATTTGTATCAGATGATGGCTGAACAAAACATCGAGATGTTAAATTCGAAAAGTTTTAAGAAGGTGATTACCAGTTGCCCGCACTGTTACAATACAATCAAAAATGAATATCCGCAGCTTGGCGGCAATTTTAAGGTTGTTCATCATACCGAAGTAATTGCCGAACTTATAAAAGAAGGTAAAATTACGCTGACTGAAAAACTTGATAAAACCATTACCTATCACGATTCCTGCTACATTGGTCGTCATAATGATGTCTACGACGCACCAAGAGAGGCTCTGAAGGCCATTCCCGGCGTAACGCTACAGGAGATGCCTCGTAGTCGCAATAACGGCTTCTGTTGCGGTGCTGGCGGCGGACGTATGTGGATGGAAGAAGACAAGCCTCGCGTAAATCAGAATCGCGTTGATGAAGCCGCTACCGAAACGGATGCCGGCCTTGTCAGTACAGCTTGTCCGTTTTGTTCGATCATGATTCATGATGGAATTAATGAAACGGGGCGAGAAGGGCAGTTGGAAACAATGGATGTTGCTCAGCTGGTAGCCCAGTCGATGAAAAAAAGTGACAGCGCTTGATATCGGCGCCGTCAGGGAGACAATGCACAAAGTCTGGAGAAATAGAATGAAAGCTTTTGCTGCGATCTGTTTTGCCTGTTTTCTTATCTCTGTTGTTTCATGTGGCCGTGATGTCGCCGGCCCGGAACCCGTTATCACCAAGGCGATTCCTGAAATTAAGATCGGGAGTACAATCAATGAAGTACGTCAGGTATATGGCACGCCGGATCTCGAAGGCTATGATTATCACGACCTCGGCCAGTTCGATGACAATGGCATAATCCGTTTTGATTACGCTATGCATTATGACGCACAAAACCTCACCTTTTGGCTGGATAAAAGCTGGCCGCGCTTGGTAACACACATAGACGGCTCTCTCTAGCAGAATAAATCACGTGATTTAACTATCTGTATGCCTATTCAGTGTCCGGTGACCCTCACCGGACACTTCTGCTGTGTAATCTTTTTACAGCTATTGCGACGATTAACTGATAAAGTCTCGATTTAAGGCGATTGTTATAATTGGTATAAGATTTGTATTTATGCCGGTCGTAACTGAATTAAATCAATCTGAGGAATTATTATGAAGATCTGTGCGCAACTACTTACGATACTGCTTTTTCTCTCTATGCAACTTTCTGCGGCGGACTACTATGTCGATGATGTATCTTCAAACGGTAATGGTTCTCAATCCAGCCCCTTTAACGATTTTGATGATGCAATGAGCGCTGCTCAACCCGGTGATGTAATCTATGTAATGCCGGGAACCTATGATTTGTCTGGCGAGATCGCTTCTGTGCGCGATGGCTCTGCCAATCAGCGTATTACGATAAAGGCTTTTGACGCCAATAACAGACCACTCATCGAACGAACCGGTCGCGTGATGGAAATCGATCACCGATACATTACAATTGACGGGTTAAGAATTAATGGTAAATTCGGCGATAGCGACGTTGTGCGCATGCGTGATGCCGACTATGCGATTATTCGCAACACTGAAATCTTCAATGGAACGAAAGACGGTATCGACATGCACAAGTCAGACAATGTGCTAATTGAAGACTGTGAAATTCACCACATGCTCGGTGGAACAATCAGTAATCAGGTCGATGCCCACGGCATTGTCGCAACTGGTGAGAAGAATCTGACTATTCGCGGCTGTGACATTTACTATGTCTCCGGCGATTGTTTTCAGACCGATCCAAATCGCGGCTACCCTTTGTGGGACAATGTCCTTGTTGAAAACAGTAAGCTCTGGACAGGTCCTCTTCCGGGAGATGCCGCAGGTTGGGACCAGGGTGAAATTCCTGGTGAAAATGGAATTGATACCAAGATCAATCCTGATTCAGTCAGCTTTGGCTATCGACCAAAAATTGTAATTCGCAATGTCGTTTCCTATGGATTTGAAGAAGGCTATATCAACAATCGCTCTGCCATGAATATTAAAGAAAACATCGATTGTACTTTGGAAAACGTGGTGGTCTTCAACAATGAGATCGGATATCGTCTACGTGGACCGGGTAGTCGCGGTGGCGCTCAGGTGTTAATGATCAATTGCGTTGGCTTTAATAACGACAAAACGTTTCGCCTGGAAGATGGTATTGAGAATCTGAAAATTTACAACTCGACGTTCAACAATAATGGCGGAGACTACATTCAGAACGCTGGTGGTGGGCCTGATGAAGGCTCACTCGATGTTCGCAACAATCTATTTGTCTCCGAGAAGCCATCCATCGCTGATGATGGAACTAATCTGGTTGCCAACAGTTCGTATTTTATCGACATGGCAAATCATGATTATCACCTGTCGCAAACTAGCCCTGCCATTGATGCTGGTGATGATATCAGTATGGTTACAATCGACTTTGATGGTAATCCACGCTTCGCCGGCAGCTACGACGCTGGTGCGGATGAATTTGACAGTACAACCGGAATTAGTTCGCCAGGTCAGGAAATCGCTGGTTTTGAATTAATGCCGAACTTTCCAAATCCATTTAATCCTGAAACGACGATTCCCTTTCGTCTCGATGAATCGTCTAACATCCAGCTTTCGGTATTTAATATTGTCGGTCAAAAGGTCACCACATTGGTTGAAGGCACAGTAGCGGCCGGAAGCTATGAAATAAAGTGGAATGGACTTGATGATCTTGGAAATAGAGTTGGAACGGGCGTATATATCTATCGCCTGCAGTACGGCAACACAAGCCAAACCCTGAAAATGCACTTAATACAGTAAGTAAGAAATTCTCTTCTCTACTAAGGCCCGCTGTGGAATTGTTCTGCAGCGGTCTTTTTCTTATTTTTATTAAAGTAAAGGAAGTGCCGCAGCCCCGACAACTTTTTTACCGCTCTCTTGCAAGTAGGCAACTAACTCATAGCTCTCACCGCTAAGTTCAGTAAACTCCGGAATGTTAACCATCCCGTTGCTGCTGTTGACGCTGGAACTGGAAAACGCCATAACTACATTGTTATGTGATAGTTTTCTTCCGCGATTCTCGCCACGTGGAACATCATTGTCTGCCTTTACACGTACCACTGCCAGGTTGAGAGTTCCGCTAAATTTTTGCTGCGCATCCCAATTTATTTTTCCATTGTCCACACTATTACGTGTTATAGCCAGATTGTATTGAGGAGCTTGAGAAAGGGCTTTTTCAACCTCTGCTTTAGCCTGCCCACTTCTGGAACCAACGAATTCAACATTGCCATTTATTATCATCTGAGGCGTGTAGATGCTCCGCAGGCCAAAAGCAGAGCCGTATTCACGCTGGCGTTGTGTTAGAGTTTCGCTGCTGTAGGGGTCTTTCCACCCAAGGTAATTCCAATAATCTACGTGCATTGAAAGCGCATAAACTTTCTTACCTGAATCTTTTGCCTGCTTGTTGATCTCTTGCAACACTTTGTCTGCGGAAGGGCAACTGCTACAGCCTTGTGAGGTAAATAATTCGATAACGGCAATGCCGTTTTCTGTTTCGGGAAGGGGAGCTTCTGCTGATCCGGCAGCTACGAATGCGAGTAAAACCAACGCACCCAATAAAGTAATGACCCATATTGATTTCATGTTATGTCTCCGTTTGATAGGTTCGATAAGGCAATAAGGCAATAAGGCAATAAGGCAATAAGGCAATAAGGCAATAAGGCAGAACTTGCTACCGTTCACCGCTTAAATATATAGTAAAGGCTCTTTAAAATCATCCTGAGGTTCTAACGGAATTCTAACATGTCATCTGGTTTTGTCTTGATATTACTTGATAAGGCGCTTCGGATTGTAGATGATACTGTTTTATCTGAAGAATGTTATCAGGAAGCTTTTGCCCTGGCCGTGCAAGCTAAAACTACTGTCTATGATGCGTTATACCTGGTTGCTGCTCGTAGACAAAATGCCCATCTGGCTTCAGCAGACAACCGTCTGGTTAATATTGCAAAGAAACGCCATATTCGTGTTATAACAGATATTGACATATAGATTTAAACGAATTGACATCCATTAGCGGAACTCTAACTCGTAAAAATGAATATACCAAATATCTACCCGCGTTTCCCGTTGATTCGCGAGCGTTGAAGTTGTATATTTTTGCTGTTCATAAACGGAGAAATCCATGCTAAATAAGTTGATGTTTTCAATCCTTTTGATTGTCGCAATAGTTATTAACCTGCCTCTGTCTGCTCAGACGGTGAAGGCGCGAGTTGCCTTACAGTCAGATCGCCTGCTACCTGAAGAGCGCAATATCCTCAGTGACATACCCAATCGGTTGGAAGACTATATAAACTCCTACGATTGGGCCGGGGACAATGAGCAAATAGAAATTGATTTGCGACTGAATTTCGTAATCGAGGCTGTGAGCGACCGCGGTAGCGAGCAAATCTTTCGCGGTCAGATCGTAACCAATTCATCGTCGGGTGAGAACTTTGTAGATCGTGCCGTTGAATTTGTTTATCAGCAAGGTCAATCAATGCAGCATGATGAAGCGCTTTTTAACTCGTTAACCTCGATTGTCGATTACTACATCTACATGATTATGGGCGGCGAAATGGATGCGTATCTTATTAAAGGTGGCACCTTTTTTTATGATCGCGCGAGAATTATTGCTGAGCAAGGGCTCATCAGCAACTATAAGCTTGGTTGGACAGCCCGTCAGGAAGAGGTTAACTCGGTTACTGATGCCGACCACGCATTTTTAAGAGAAGCAAAGTTCTATTATTATGAGGGGCTGTTTTTTATCGAGTCACGGCGAGATCGTGAGAAAGGCCCCTTGTATTCCAAGAAGGTCGTCGATCTTCTTGAGAATATTCAGCGTCGAAAGCCCAGCAGCAAAATTTTGAAGCGTTTTCTTGATGCTCACAATCAGGAATTCTGTAAGCTTTTTTCTTATGATACAACGGAAGAAAATGCCCGGAGAATGATGGGCATCGATAACCGCCGTCGGGAAGTATATGAGGCGTGCTTAACGGCAAGAGAACAGGGCGAGTATAATTAAACGAAGACGGCATCTCAACAGTTGTGTGGAGATGCCTTTTGCATTTAGACGTTAAATCTTACATTCATAATATCACCGTCTTTAACGATATAGCTTTTTCCTTCCAGGCGTAGTTTGCCTTCATCACGTGCCTTAGACAGGCTACCCAACTCCAGAAACTCTTTATAGCCAACGACCTCTGCGCGAATAAAGCCACGTTCAAGATCAGAGTGAATAACGCCGGCTGCTTTCTGACAGACCGTATTTTCCTTAATCGTCCAGGAACGACATTCGTCTTCACCAACCGTAAAGAAACAGGCAAGACCGAGCAGCTCATAACATGTGCGTATCAGCTTGTTAGAAGCCGGCTCTTTAATACCAAGCTCTTCCATAAACATTTCTCGATCGTCATCATCCAGCTGAGATATCTCTTGCTCAACCTTACCGCATAAACCAATCATGCTCACATTTTTGCCAGCCTGGAAGCTGTTTAACAACTCAGCGTCTTTTTCAATATCGCTCTCGTTGTAATTGATAACGAAAACCAGTGGCTTTGCCGTCAGAAACTGATATCCTCGAAGCATGGTTGCCTCATCTTCAGTGAAATCTATTTCTCGAAGCGGGCGTTCTTCTTCCAGAACTGACATGCAGCGCTTAAGCAATTCCAGCTCACGCTGATTCTTCTCATCTTTTACTTTGGAAAGCTGTTTTTCGAGACGCTCGATGCGGGTTTCCATAATGCTGAGATCGGATAGCAAAAACTCCGCTTCAACAGTCAAAATATCGCGAGCCGGATCGATGCTTCCGGCAGGATGAGGGTAGAACTCATTCTCGAATGCCCGAATAACAACACAGAGCGCTGCCGTTCCCTTTAACACCTGCAAAAACTGAGCATCGAAGCCTTTTTGTCCGGAATCGCTATCCATCCCGCCAACTTCAATATATTCGATGGTTGTATTAACCTGCTTCTTCGGATTGAAGATTGCAGTCAGTTCATCCAAGCGGTTGTCGGGCACTTTTACAATGCCGCGATGTACTTCGATTTTTCCACCGCCAAATCCGCCATCGGCGGTCTGTCCGGTCAAGGTAGAGAAAAGGGTCGTTTTTCCGGATACGGGCAGACCAACTATTCCAACTTCCACGTGAGTTTCCTCCGGTTATAAAATTTTCGTTTAATCGGCGCGCAATATAGCATTTGCATCTGCGAATTCCAACTGATCAGACAAATCCTTTCTTGACAATTCAACTAGTGCAGACCTACATTCAAGAATTGTCTCACTAGTAAAGCGACTACGAGTTGAATGCATACGGCTAAGGTTTTATAGACAATGTCTGATATACCGGAAAATTTACAGTTCGAACACTTTATTTGGCAAACAGGCATTACGCGAATTGCCGGAATCGATGAGGTCGGACGTGGCCCATTGGCAGGGCCTGTCGTGGCAGCAGCAGTTATTTTTGAGCCACATTTGCATCTCGAAGGTGTAACAGATTCCAAGAAGCTCTCGGCGAAGAAACGGGACTTGTATTACGATCAAATTTTGGAAAACTGTAGTCACTATGCTGTGGGCATTGTAGATAATGAGGAAATTGATCGTATTAATATTCGCCAGGCAACTTTTAAAGCTATGCGAATGGCGTTGGGATCTTTAGGGAGGGCGCCAGAATATTTATTGGTGGATGGAGAGGAACTACCGAGTAAAATTTATCCACAAGAGGCTTTGATAAAGGGTGACCTCAGGAGTTTTACTATTGCTGCTGCGTCGATAGTTGCAAAAGTAACCCGCGACAGAATGATGATTGAATTTAATGAAACGTATCCCGGATATGGATTTGATGGTCATAAGGGGTATGGAACTGCAGCGCATATTGCTGCAATTAAACGAATGGGCCCAACGCCAATACATCGCCGCTCTTTCCTTACGCGCATTTACCCTCAGGCATCTGACTCACCGTCCTCGTAACGCTTCATGCGCTTCGAGATCTTCTCAATTTCCTTTAAGGGATATACCCGGCCTTCTCCAATTCCAGGACATTCTTTGGCAACCAGGTTCCAGCGATACTGAGACTTTAAATTCTCGGGCCAGAAGGGGAAGGTGCTGCATTGAACAGGACGTGCTTCATATACCTGACAGCGTTCATTCTCCAGAAATACACAGTCGCCATTGTCGTGGGATTTTAAGAAAATATGATTTCGAATAATTTCAGTATACTCCCAGAGAAAGTCAGCTTCATCCATCATTAATACGTCAGCCATTGTGGATGCTTCTTTTTCACTCAACATAACAGAGCCGGTTGGGTTTGAACAGCAATGACCACATTCTGTGCAGCCAAACTGCAGGCCCTCGGCGTAGAACTTCTTCTTTTTCATGCTTTGCTCGCCTACTCTACTTCTTCTGCAACCACATCGCGTGGCTCTTCCTTATAATCGCGAAAAATGCGGAAAGCATCGAGGTCATCGCGAAGCGAGTTCACTACGTAGGCAATTACTGCCGCGTCATCCATAAAACCGAAAAAGCCAAGGAAATCCGGGATTAAATCCAGCGGGTTTACAAAATATAATACTGCGCCCATTGCCGAAAGCAGGGTTTTCCAGGGGAGTTTGCGATAGTCGCCGTTGCGATAAGCGAGTAGCATTTGAATCATTGTTTGAAGATCGCCCCAGACAGATTTGATGCGATCTTTATGTTCATCGGCTTTTTTCCTGGCATCATTGAGTACGGACTCGGCTTGCTCATCATCTCGTAATACGTCTTCTGCCTCTTTTTTGGACTTCTCGTATACTCTGTTTCTCATGCTAACATCCTGTTCTACGGTTCATATTTTTCTCATAACAATCTACAAAGAGATTCCTTGGGTAAAAAGATTTTTATCGTTTGTCGTAGAGAATTAGGCACTATATTAATTGCTTATTCCCACAGTCCTGAAACACACTTTTATTCTGAAGGTTCCGGTTTGTCATTGATTATACGCTCTGTTTTTGCCATTCTTTGTCTGTTTGGAACGTACGGATATGGCCGTGCCTTGGTGGCCTACACTCAGCGGCAGTTGGGCGTGTTAGATATGCATGGAACAGTGCTGGCATTTGGCGTCGGGGCTTTTTTCTATTTGTCTCTCTGGCTATTCTTCTTTTCGAAACGTGGTAATTTTTGGAGTGTTTTTGAGCATGAAATGATTCACGCGATTTTCGCGTTACTATTCTTTAAAAAGGTGCATTCGTTTGCCGCAACTCGTAAGAAGGGGGGAATGGTAGAAATTGAAGGGGGGAACTTCATGATTGCTCTTGCACCATATTTCTTTCCTTTAGTCACTGTTCTGCTAATCGGTGTAAAACCATTTCTTCCCTATCGCTATCAGTGGATATTAAATGCTCTTGTGGGCTTTACACTTATGTTTCATCTGGTGCATCTAACAAACGAGTTTCACCCGGAGCAACCCGACATTCAGCGAACCGGACGTCTGTTCTCCGTTATCGTTATCTTGTTCTTTAATATTTTCTTTATCGGACTCTCAATCGCGTCGCTCGACGGAACGATTATTCCGATGCGCGGCTTTGTTGAAATGGGCTTTTGGGATTCCGTTGAATTTGCGGCTGATCTATTTCAACGCGGAGAAAATGAAGTTAGGCAGCGCCTCTTCTAAATAGTTGCAGTAGAACGTTGCTTTATCTGCGGCCACATTCGGTCAATCTCGGCCTTAATCTCCCAAAACGTATTCCGGTGAATTTCTAAACTACGTCCATGCGGATCTTTGATGGACAGCTGCTCCGGCGGTTCGGGCCTGCAAAATTCTTTTAAGGTGAAAAGTTTAACATTGTGGTGGGGGAAAATAGCCAAGAGGTCATTCTTGTGTTCTAATGTCATGCAGAGAACAAGGTCACATTCATTCATCATGGTGGGATTGACGGGTTTCGAGCGCAGTTCCAATGTCTCAAGGCCATTTTCACTACATACCTGAATAGAATTTTCTGCAGGAGGAACACCTTGAATTGCCCAGGTTCCGGCAGATTTAACCTCAATTTGCTCTTGCAAATTCTCATCCATAACTAACTTGCGAAGATAAACTTCAGCCATAGGTGTGCGGCAGATGTTTGCTGTGCAGACAAAAAGAACCGAGAATCTCGACATAGCAGCAGGAATCTCTGTTTAATGCATAATAAGTGAATTTTGTCATTTCTAGCGCGTATGACTAAAATTTAAGCGAAATCTATCAAAATGCCTAGTCTAAATTGGCTTTTTCCGGATTGTTAGGATGCTGCTCAATAGCTCTGTTGGATATGCCCCTTGTCGAACAATGATACAACTTTTATCCGTCGGGTCAACTTTAATTATTGTTGAAGGGATTGAGTGCCTGCAAGTGCCATAATCAAGCTTTTCATCTACACCTGCACGAATAGAACTGTTTACCTTCTCAAAAGCTATTGGGGGCGGCTCACCTGTCAGATTAGCGCTAGTGGTAATTATCGGCACGCCGCAGGAATTTATTAGAAAATTACTCAATTCATGATTCGGATAGCGGATGCCTATTTCCGGGAACTGATTCCAGTAGGCCAGGGGATAGTTTTGTTTCGAGGGAATTAGCAGAGTTAACGCCCCGGGAAGGAGCTTTTTGCAGATATCCAGAATCCAGCTGTCGGTGATTAGTAAGTCTGTTTCCAGGGATTGATAAGAGGAGATCATTATCGACAACGGTTTGTTTACGTCGCGTTGCTTTAAATGGGCTACCTTTTTCAGAGCATCAAAATTATCCCAACGTGCTGCCAGTCCATATACCGTCTCGGTTGGATGAAGCAGAACGCCACCATCGCGAAGTATTTTCCCGTATTGTTCCACCTCTATGGCTCCTCAGATTTGTTTTTCGAGTTGAGCATTGATTGTACTTCTGCTAAAACAGGGTCAATCGTTATGCTCTTCATGCAATCGAACGTCTTTATTGGACAAGTATTCCCGCCATGGCTACCGCAGGGGCGACAAACCAGTCCGTCCGTTTCAACAACGACATCATTGTCTCCATAGGGAAAAAAACCAAAATCAGTGATCGTAGGTCCAAAGACCGCGGTCACAGGTGTTCCTACGCTCACCGCCAGGTGCATCGGCGCGCTGTCGTTTGTTAGCAAAACACGCGAATGCTTAATTAAAAGTGCAGATTGACGCAGACTGCATTTACCAATAGCATTGTGAATCTTGCCATTCACGGCAGCCGCGATTTCAGAGCCAAGCTGTTCGTCTGCTGGCCCGCCGATTAGGATAACCTTAACCCCACGCTCAATTAGAGCCGTTGCAACCCCCGCAAATCTCTCGGGCAACCAGCGTTTAGTGTTCCACACTGAACCTGGCGCAATTGTAACCGTAGATTCTCCGGGAGATATTTCATTCTTGTCCAGCCAGCGATTCACTACCTGTTCATCTTCATCATTGAAATAGAGAAGCGGAAATACCTTGTTGTTGATTTCGATATTCAACGGAGACAATAGTTTCAAATTACGATCGATCTCATGTACACTGCTTCGAGGATAGCTAACGGTATCTGTAAAAAGCATACGCCCGGCGCTTCTATCGAACGAAATGCTGCGTTTGCATGCAGCCAGGCGCACCAGTACAGCACTTCGCAGCGAGCGATGTGGAACGAGAGCTAAGTTATAGCGCTTCTTGCGTAGCTTCTTGGCAAGACTCATATAATTACTGATGCCGCGATCGGTATTGCGCTTATCATAAATAATGAGTTCGTTCAGATCGTCATGTGTTTCCAGGAGCGTGCGTGCTGCCGGAATAGCAATAAAGTCGATCTCGGAATCTGGAAAAGAACGTTTGGCTTCCTGAAGGAGGGGGAGCGTTAAGATAACGTCTCCGATGAAGGCAGTCTGTACAATTAGAATGCGATGAACAGGTAATGGGGAGTTGCTCATAATTACATCATTTTGTTTCGCGATTTAGCGTTGCGGATACAGGGTGAAATTTCGTCTTAGGTGGCGAAAAATCAGGCAATTCGTGACAATTGTCAAAATCCGTCACAATGAGCATCGTCTGACAATGAATGAAGTTGCATGCAAAGATATTCGCAATGTCTTTTTTTGATAAACTTTTAAGTTGTTGTATATATTGAATTTGCTTGCTTTTTTTGATTTGTGCTTCAATGAGGCTTCGATGCAGAAATACCTCGAAAATTCATTTTATATAAATTCTGAAAAAAATGTCGAAAAATCACCTCTGATGTTACTGCGATCAATACTGCATGGTGAATATTCGCGTATATTTTATCAACAATTGAACATGTTACGGAGGAAACACAATGAAAAGTTTATCACAAATTCGTCAAGCATACGAAGACAATTATGCGAAGATGACTGCTCTAATTTCTCAAATGGGTGGTGACGAGTGTATTAAATTCCATCGCAAGAAGCGATCCTCACTTTATACGAAGCTCAAAGACCTTCAGCGTCATGAGCACTATCTGGACGAAATGGAGAACCGACTGCACAGTTCGCAGTATTCGTATCACTAAAAAGGGATTTTGCCTTGCTTCCTCCGCAGCAAGCAATGCATAAGACTCCAATCTACATCATATAGATCGCCCGGTCAGGCTTTTGTCTGACCGGGCATTTTTTTTAGCGGCTATCTCTTGCCAGCTTCAGCATAATGGCTTTCTGAACGTGCATTCTGTTCTCTGCCTCATCAAACACAATAGATTGCTTACTTTCCATAACCTCATCGGTAATCTCATCGCCACGGTGCGCCGGAAGACAGTGCATAACCAGCACATTATCTGCAGCATGTGATACCAACTCCGTATTCAATTGATAGGGCGCAAATATCCTCTTTCGAGCAGCAGCTTCTTCTTCCTGTCCCATACTTGCCCACACGTCTGTGTATAGCACATCGGCATTGGTAACGGCTTCCACAGGATCTGTAATCAGTTCAATCTTGCTTAATCCCGCAGCGCGTGCATCTTCGAGCGTTTTAGTATCTGGTTGATAATCGCGCGGTGAACAGATAACCAGATGAATGGGAACGCGGGCAGCAAAATTTATCCAGGAGTGAGCGATATTGTTTCCGTCTCCGACATAAACGATTTTCAGATTGTCCAGCGTGCCGCGGTGTTCAAGAATCGTAAAGGTGTCTGCCATAATCTGACAGGGGTGATTGTAGTCGGTAAGGCCGTTTACTACCGGAACACTGGCATATTCGGCAAGCTCTTCGATGTGAGCATGTTCGAACAGGCGAGCCATAATGATATCATTATAGCGTGATATAACGCGTGAAATGTCTTTCACGGCTTCACGCTTACCGATTCCAATATCCTGTGGTGCCAGATATAGCGCTGTTCCGCCGAGCTGAAAAATTCCCGTTTCGAAGGAAATTCGCGTGCGTGCACTTGGCTTCGCGAAAATCATCGCAAGACTATAGCCTGCCAAATGATGATGTGGTTCACGATTATGTGTTTTGGTTTTCATCTCTTTGGAAAGGTCAAAAACTTCATAGATCTCTTCTTTTGTGAAATCTGTAATCGAAAGAAAATGTCTGGCCATTAGTGTCTCCTTGGCTAAAAGTCCGCTCAATAGGGTATTGTGCAGAGATTGTTTTTGTTTTCTTAAAGGATAAATTTGCGTAAATCTTCATCTTCTACAATATCACGCAGCTTATCTTCGACAAATTTGCGCGCAATTGTTACAGTTTGGTCTTTCATTGCCGGCGCTTCGAAAAGTAATTCTTCAAGCAGGGTTGACATGATGGTATGCAGTCTGCGTGCACCGATGTTTTCTGCTTTGGTGTTCACATAGCTTGCAGTTTCGGCCATGGCCTGGATCCCGTCTTTTTTGAACTTCAGCTTAATGCCTTCTGTTTGGAGCAGCGCTTCATATTGCTTTGTGAGTGCATTTTGCGGCTCAGAAAGAATCTTAACGAAGTCTTCAGTTGTCAGACTTTCCAGCTCGACGCGTATGGGGAAGCGTCCCTGAAGCTCGGGGATGAGGTCGGATGGTTTAGATACGTGAAACGCACCTGAAGCAATAAAAAGAATATGATCTGTTTTTACAGTACCATACTTGGTAACTACGGTTGTGCCCTCAACGACCGGGAGAAGATCTCGCTGAACGCCTTGTCTGGATACATCCGGTCCCTGTTTGGATGTGCCCCCGGCAATTTTATCAATCTCATCCAGAAACACAATTCCGGAGTTTTGCACGCGTTTTAGCGATTCCTGAACCACCTCTTCCATATCAATCAGTTTTTGAGCTTCCTGCTGAGCCAGCAGCGAAAGTGCTTCCGGTACCGATACGCGGCGCTTTTTCATCTGTTTTGGCATAAAGTTACCAAACAACTCCTGCAGGTTGATGCCCATTTCTTCAAGTCCCCCCGGTGAAAAAACCTGCATGGTTGGCGTTGAATCACTCGGCGTATCAATTTCCACAGTGCGTTCATCAAGTTCGCCCTTCATCAATTTCTGGCGAAATTTTGTGCGGCTGCGCTGATATTTGGCTTCAGCGGAATTTTCTTCGTCGACATCATCCGGGGTAAAGCCTGTTTGAGCGGAAGGGGAGGGGATAAGAATATCCAGCAGTCGTTCAATTGCCAGTTCACTGGCTTTCTCTTCGACAGCAGCTTTTTTTTCTTCTCGTACCATATTCAGTGCAATATCCACAAGGTCGCGAATAATACTTTCGACGTCTCGACCGACATAACCGACCTCGGTAAATTTTGAGGCTTCAACCTTAATGAATGGCGCGTTAGCCAGCTTGGCCAGTCTTCGCGAGATCTCGGTTTTTCCAACGCCGGTTGGCCCGATAAGAATAATATTATTCGGCATAATTTCGTCATGAAGCGGACCTTCTACCTGTTGACGACGCCAGCGATTACGCAGGGCAATTGCAACCGATCGCTTTGCGTTGTGTTGTCCGATAATGTAGCCGTCTAATTCTTCAACAATTTCTTTGGGGGTAAACTCTTTAATCTGTTTACGCATATAGTATTGCTCCTAAGGGGCTATAAAGATTCAACTGTAATATGATTATTGCTGTAAATACAAATGTCTGCAGTTATACCCAGGGCACTTTTAACAATTGCATCTGCAGAGAGATCGGTATTTAGCTTTAAGGCGCGGGCTGCTGCCAGGGCATAAGGACCGCCGGAACCAATGGCAAGAATTTGATCGTCCGGTTCAATAACGTCACCGGTTCCGGATATTATAAGAGCTGTTTCATTGTTTGCAACGGCCAATAAGGCTTCGAGTCGACGGAGATAGCGGTCGGTTCTCCAATCTTTTGCAAGTTCAACTGCGGCCTTGGTAAGATTGCCGGAGTAAGACTCCAACTTCTCTTCAAATCGTTCGAACAGAGCGAACGCATCGGCGGCGGCACCGGCGAAACCGGCAAGGATCTCATCGCGATATAAGCGACGTACCTTCTTGCCCTGATGTTTCATTACTGTATTACCGAACGTTACCTGTCCGTCTCCGCCAAGAGCGACTTTTCCGTCTTTTATGACACCAAGGATTGTCGTTGCGTGAAAGCGAGGAAGTTGAGAATCCATATATGCGGAACTCCTGTTAGTAGGTTTTAGCGAGGCCAATGTACAATAATTGGCCTGCGATATCAAATGAAAAGCAATAAGGGGAAAGGGGAGAGACGTCTTAGATATTGCGTCGTAGTCGAGCTACCGGAATATCCATTTGCTCGCGATATTTTGCTACGGTCCGACGGGCAATTGGAATACCTTCATCCTTTAACAGCTTGGCTAACTTCTCGTCACTGAGAGGCTTGCGCGGATTCTCCGCACCGATAATTACCTTTAGTCTGTCCTTGATGCGAAGTGTGCTCATGTCTTCGCCGTCTTCGGTCTCCATTCCTTCATTAAAGAAATACTTTAACGGGAAAATACCGTGATCGGTTTCAACATACTTACCTTTACAAACTCTGCTGACCGTAGAGATATCCATTTCTATGTCTTCGGCGATGTCTTTCATAATCATCGGGCGAATATGTTCAGCTCCTTTTAGAAAGAAGTCCTTTTGCTTGTCGACAATCGCTTCCATCGTGCGCTGCATGGTTACCTGTCGCTGCTGGATGGCCTTAATGAACCACTTTGCAGAATCAACCTTTTCCTTAAGGAATTTTTTTACTTCCCTATCGAGCTTCTTAGGTTGCCGAATCATCTTTTTATAGTGGTTGCTAATTCGGAGCCCGGGTGTTTTGTATTCATTTAATGTTACGACCAGCTCATCATCGACCAGGGCGACGTAGAAATCCGGAACAATATAGTTGAGCTTTACCTCTGAATAGCCTTCACCGGGCTTGGGGTTTAGCTTCTCGATTTCACTGAGCGCATCTTTTACGTCATCCAAGGTTACGGAAAGCATATCAGCTACCTTCTCGAAACGTCGATTTACAAAATCTTCATAGCACTCTTTCAATATTTTGATCGGCAAGGAGACTGCGTTCTTATCTTCTTTGGAATACAGCTGTGCGAGTAGGCACTCACGCATATTTCTCGATCCGATTCCCACGGGATCGAATTGTTGAACAAGTGTTAAAACAGTCTCAACATCTTTTTCTTCAACCTCGAACACCTCGGCAATAGACTCGCTGTTTACATCTTTATCCAGATAACCGGTTTCACCGATGTTGTATATAATGTATTCTCCAATACGAAATTCTAGGTCAGACAAGTTTAACATGCGCAGCTGCTCTAGAAGATGTTCCGACATGCTTTCTTCATAACGCTCCGGCATGTTCATTTCTTCTTTAGAATTGTCCTTTGGCTGGCGCGGCTCAGGCGGATCATCTTCATTTGGCAAGAGGTCATCCAGATCTATCTCGTCCTGGCCTTCCTCATTGGCCTTGTCTTCTTCGCTTTTGGTGTTTTCTTCTATTTTACCAATTTCTTCTTCAATCTCTTCGCGTTCTTCCTTGTTCTCATCCATCTCCAATTCATCATCGCCATCCTGTATATCTTCCCATTCTTCAGACTCTTCCAGAACCGGGTTAATCTCCAGTTCAGTTTGAATCTTCTGTTCCAGCATAAGCATTGGAAGCTGTAATAAAGTGGACACGAGAATCTGCTGCGGTTTTAAAACCTGCTGCTGAGTTTGTATGAGTGCTTGTCCTAGCTTGGCCATTCCCTGTTACCATCGTCCTTGTAAATGATTGAGAGTACGTATTTTTTTACTTTTGGCATAATTTATGTATACATGTCAATAGTAAGCAATCCCTTGCCACGCTGTCAAGCGAAAAACTTCACATTTTAAACAAATTATCGGTCGTTTCGGGGTCGAAATGACGTCGAATAAAAACTGTTAAATCTGAATAAAAAAATGGTTAAATGTCACAAGTTTTTCAGATATTACCCTATCTCAATCACATCGTTTTGATTGGTACGATGTATCCGTATGTAGCGCAAAGTGTGCGCACCGCGGCGCAGCTGATGCGCCATTGCCAAACCGCTCAAAATACAGCCACTTTAATATTGCTGCTGCAAATAACTGTTTTAATTAGATATATGAATCCCTGAAAATAATGGCACAGTGGTTGTATTAGCTGAAGTAATGACAACAACATAACATAGCATTTAATTTATTATCAGAAATTCCCAGCGGAGGGCTTTATGAATCGTCTCGTTACATTAACCTTTTTACTTCTTTCGGGCATTGTACTCGGAAACGGTGTCGGCATTGTTGACGCAACTACCGGCAGTTATCTTCATCTTGCAAAAAGTGATGTAGAAGTTACGGTTGAAAGTCAGATTGCCATAACCAAAACTACACATACTCTGGTAAACACTCAGTTGAATGACGTGCAGATAAAATATGGCTTTCCTCTGAGTGAAAATGCAAGCGCGATCGATTTGCGCTGGAGGGTGAGCGGACAGTGGTATCAGGCTAACATTAATGAACAGCCTGCAGATACAACGCTTCCCGGTTCGGGTGGGACAGTCCAGCAGGCACTACTCGATCATCTTGGAGCAACACCTCTATATTTTGATATTCCTAACTCTGTTGCCGCAAACGATACAATTCTGATTGAATTGAGCTATGTTGAATTATTGCCCTACAGTTTTGGTAAGGTGAACTATGAATATCCTAACGATTATACACTTTTACAAAACAGCAGTGTCGATCGTCAGGAGTTCTTCTTTACGCTTAATTCGCCGCGAACAATTAACGTGATTCAGCTTAAGACCAGTCATACGCTTTCACATCTTACCAATAATGGAAATGTCGCAGAAATCGGCACGACTGACCTGGAGCAGCAGGCGGATGAGGATTACGCAATTGAGTATGAGCTCGACCTAAATCAGCTGGGCCTCTTTGGTTTTAGTACGCGTATTCCAGATAGCACATTGCCTGACACGCACGGCGGATTTTTTACCTTCATTGCCGAGCCGGACCCCACTTCGACGAGCACTATAGATAAAGTCTTTACGTTAATCATTGATCGTTCCGGTAGCATGACTGGTGATAAAATTGTGCAGGCACGCGATGCAGCTTCTTTTATCGTCAATAATCTCAACGCTGGTGATCGTTTTAACATTGTTGACTTCGCAAGCAATGTAACGGCCTTCAATAGTGAGCACGTAGATTTCAATGCAACCACGCAGCAGCAGGCCTTGACATATGTAAATCAGATAAACGCGAACGGCGGCACGAATATCTCCGGAGCATTTGATGTTGCAATGCCTCAGTTTGGTGCGGCAAATAATTCAACTGCAAACATCATCGTATTCTTCACAGATGGCAGAGCAAATGGTGGAATCAGCAATACTACTGCGCTGCTGGCACATATTCAACAGCTTCAAAATCAGACCAACGCAAACGTAAGCATCTTTACCTTTGGTATTGGTCCGAATGTAGCTACCCAGTTGTTAACGCTTATGGCGTCGCAAAATAACGGACTAGCAGAATTTCTTGGCAATGATGAGTTGTTCGGTCGCATTACCAATTTCTATTTACGCATTCGCAATCCAGTCCTGTTGGAAACACAAATCAGTTTTACTCCACCGGTCATTAGCGAAGTATATCCAGACCCGCTTCCCAATTTGTATAAGGGACAGCAAATGATTGTTTCGGGACGCTATCAGTCCGCTCAGCCGGTAACTGTTAGTCTCAGTGGAACGGCCTTTGGGCAGCCGGTGCTTTATGAATATAATCTAAACCTGGCTATTGCCGAAGAGCCCAACTACCGCTTTCTGACAAAGGTTTGGGCAAAATCCAAAATTGAACATCTGTTGGTCGCATACTTTGGTTTGGATCCAAACGATCCGCAGGCTCAGATTATCAAAGATGAAATTATCACACTTAGTTTGGCCTATCGGGTTATTAGTCCTTTCACCGGATTTAGCGGCGGTGATCCGGTTGGAATCGAAGACGAAGAGTTCCTTGGTGAGCAGCCAACACTGAGTGGCGACTTCGAACTCCTGGGTAATTATCCGAATCCGTTTAACCCGACCACCCAGATTCGCGTGAAGATAAATGCGGCTTATGCCGGACCGTTGAACATCGCCATCTATAATGCTCTTGGCCAATTGGTTCGCACGCTGACGTTAGACATTAACGGTCCTGGAATATATGAAGTGGAATGGGATGGAAGGCTTGCCAGTGGAGAGATTGCCGCGAGTGGCACTTATATCTACGTAGTTGAAGCAAACAATACGGTGCTTGCAGGCAGAATGATTCTGCTGAAGTAAGGTTGCCGGGGGAGGCTGCGGACAACTTTTGTTGCCGCAGCCAGCATAATATTCCCCGGATACGAGGTCGGTTTGCCGAACTTCGTATTCGGGCTGAATGAGGGGTGCGGCGGGATTCCAATAGGTCTCCCGCCGCCGTTTTTTTGCCATATTCATAGCAAAAAAAAACTTATGAAAATTTTAAAAAGATGTAGCATAAAGAGCGGTTCTACCCTACATTTGTCGTCTGTATTAAAATTGTATCAAAACTTATGCACGTGTCTAGACCTTTGTCGGCGTGCAAGCGAATCCACAGAAAGGAATTCATTAGAATGAAGTTTAACGGTTCGAAAGTAAAACTGTCTCGTCAGCTTGGCATTCCGTTGACCCCGAAGGCTGCTCGCGTGATGGAAAAGAAACCTTACGTACCTGGTCAGCATGGTCCGACCAAGCGCACCGGTGGTAAGATGTCTGATTATAAGCGTCAGCTGCTTGAAAAGCAAAAGTTGCGCGCTCAATATAATGTTCACGAAAAGCAGTTACTGAATTATTACAAGAAGGCTTCTCGCAAAGCCGGAAACACTTCCGACAATTTGGTTGGTATGCTTGAGCGTCGTTTGGATGCCGTTGTATTTCGTGGCGGCCTGGCTAAAACGATTTACGCTTCCCGTCAGTATGTTGGTCATGGTCATATCACGGTAAACGGCAAAAGCGTTGATATTCCGTCTTATCAGGTTAAACCGGGTGATGTTGTTTCTGTGAAGCAGAAGAGCCGCAAGCTCGAATGTTTTCAGGATGCTGTAAAAAATGCAAACCCGCCGGAATATCTGGCTGTTTCCAAACCTGACATGTCGATTACCTTTAGCGAAGTTCCTGTTCGCAACGACGTGCCGGTTGTTTGTGAAATCTCACTTGTGATCGAATTCTATTCGCGCTAAGTAGAACCGCGAATTGTCTATCGCTTTATAAAGCCGCCCCGAATTTCGGGGCGGCTTTTTTTATGTTGATTTCAGAGGTTCAAGTTTACGATAGGTAGAAAAATAGTATTGATGGAAATGGCGAGTTCCCGAGCCCAAAGCGTTTTTCGTTCTTTTTGCACTGTCAAAAAGAATCTATGAAACCGCAGAGCCAGAACGAGGAAGAATCTGTAGTCAGCATTACGGTCTGTATTCTGACTGCGGCTGGAAGTAGCGATCTGTTTGACAAATTACTTGATCACCTTCACATACGTCGTATCGGTGATAACCGCTCCAAATACACCAATACCATCTCCAGCCAGATTTAGCACCGGCGCGTGAAAGTTGCCATCGTCTTCCTGCACATCGTCATAGGTCTTGATGTAGTTCTCGTAGTTCTCATCGCAGGCATAGCCAATCACCTGATACCGTCCGTAAAACGGCAGCTCGATCCAGAACAGTTCAATCTCACTGCGTCCCGGAGTGGTCGGCATATTCAAATACCATTCGTATTCAAAACGCAAACTGCCCAGATCCTCGCGAACGTCCTCCTCATCCAGGTCATCATAAGGATTACCGTAGACATAAGACTCTACGCTGCCGTCGATAGCCCAGGTAGAGAAAAGATAGAAGTCGATTCCGGGTGAGCGTTCGAATTCAATGCTGAAACGCGTCAGGTCGCCGTTGGAATTAGTCTGCCGATACTGCATGCTATCCGCGTTTGTACCCGTTATATCCATGCCGAGCTGAGGAACAGTGGTAACAGCAGATGTTTGCAAATCCTTACCAGCTACGGTTGCTGAAACATTCAGCTCATAACTGCTGCCGGGAAGAATTATTAGGTCACTTCCGGGATAAAAATAAGTCCCCTCGTTTGGAGCGTAAGCGAGCGCATAATCCTGCTGGGTTGCAACATCTGTTAATGTGACAACCGCATCCTGAATCAGCAGTTCTTCGAGACTGATGCGCTCGTTCACCCGGAAGTTACGCGAGATAAAAACGTCGCCAACTCCCTCACCGGGAGTAAGTATGGCAAAGACCGAAATCTTGGGCTCATAGAGTGAATCATCTACCTTCAAAGTGCCTTCACCACATCCGGAATTAGAAAGAACAATAGCAAGCAAAAGCAATAGTATATAACGCATTGGTGTTTCTCCATTCATCATCATTTATTAGAACTGTAGTCGGAATCCGATTGTTGGCAAAATAGGGAACATGTTCACCGTTTCGATCTCGGGAATACCCTGCGAGTAATCGTATTCAACAAACCAGATGTTTTTGCGATTGCCGACATTAAATACCTGTATATACGAATCGAGTGCCCAGTTGGTGAACTTTTTTTTGTAGGTTAGACTAACGTCGAGCCGGGCATAGTGGGGGAGACGCACACTATTGATTGCCGCAGGAAAATAAGCCAGGTCAATACTACCTGTTCCCGGCAACTCGCCGGTTAAATAGGCTGAACCAGGCTGAGTAATTGGTTGTCCCGAGCTATAGACGCCATTCAACCCGAATACCCAGCGTCCCGGCTTGCCATTGCTCGATTTTCCACGCAGTTTACGTATGGCATTCGGTATATCAATATTGCTTACGATATTCACTGTGGAATGACGGTCGTGTCGCGGGGCAAATTCTTCACCGGCGTTGAGCGTTCCAAACTCATAGCGTGTGCGCGTATAGCTGTAACCAATCCATCCGTTTATGGCGCCGCTATTTTTGCGAAAGAGTAGTTCTGCACCACTGCTTTGCCCATCTCCGCCGTTAAAAATACCCTGCGTGTCGCTGAAAATAGGATCGCCGTTTTCATTAAAACCGGAATTCTGCAGCTCTGTAAGAAAGGTTTGATTGAATTGATAAATGTTGCGATACCGTTTGAAGTAACCCTCAATTTCAAATTCATAGTTACGCGCCACTTCCTGTTGATAGCCGAGAATAAAATGGTCGGCTTCAGACTTATCCTGATACTGATTGGCTGTGCTCCAGATGTCGGAGGCGACAGTTTGTGGAATGCGATTAAGGAACTGATGATAGCGCCCAACGGCGGCTTTTAAATTCACGGTATTGGTAAGTCGGTATTTGAGTGAAGCTCTTGGCTCCCAGCTCTGAAAATCCTTATCAGACGTAAAGTAATTATAGCGTATTCCGGCTTCAATATCCCAGCGAGTTGATGGTCGCCAGCTGTTTTGTAAATACCCGGTATAGTGCTTTGGACGTTGATCGATATCGACTTCACCACCGGGGAATTCTTCCTTATATATCACGTGTAGATTTTTCTGCTCGAAACCAAATCTCACCAGCCAGGCCGCGCTATGATGATATTCCAAATTCCCTTTCAGTGACACGTCTGAAATAAAGTTCTTCGCTTTTGCCGGGAGAATACTGGTGACGTCGAAGGTGGAGGAAAAACGACTACCAGTTAGCCAGAAGTTGCCGAATAGACGTGGCGTGAAAACACTGGTAAGGCGAGCACTTCCGGTTTGATTTCCCCAATTTAAGTCAAAACCTGAGCGCACTGTTGCGTTCGGATTTAACGTCACCTTCAGAACATCGCTGCCACCGTACCCACTTAGCGTTAGCTTGTGAGAAGGGGAGAGCTCATAAAATGCCTTGAGGTTTCCGTCATAAAAGTAATACTCCGGAAGATCGTCATTTAATTTTGCGACTGTCTTGTCAAAATACGTTCTGCGAATAGAACCTGAAATCGCTCCTTTTTCTCCAAGCGGCATTTGCAAGGTAGTCTTTGCCGATAGCAGGCTAACCGAAGCGCTTCCCTGAAATTCATTACGATTACCATCGAGATTGATAACGTCAAGTATAGAAGACAGCCTTCCACCGTAGGATGCGTTAAATCCACCTTTTGAAATTTCCACGTGCTTAATGGCATCTGTATTAAATGTCGAAAAGATTCCGAAAGCGTGTTCCGGATTATATACATCTGTGCCGTCGATCAGATACAGGTTTTGATCCGGAGTGCCGCCACGAACGTAAAGGGCGGAAGAGAAATCTGACACCGCCTGCACGCCGGGAAGGGTTTGCAGAGAGCGAAGCAAATCGCCCTCTGCAACCTGGGGGATGGCATTAATCTGCCTGGGGGATAACTCGATATTGGAAATCGGTTTTTCATACAGCCTGATACTGGTTCGCACCGAGTCGGCAACAACATCTACAGACTGTCCCTCTACCACGTCTAATGGTAAGCGAACGTCAATTACTACGTTTTCACCCGACTTAAGGTTTACTGTCTGCTTGAACAGTCGGTAACCAATCATCTCGCAAACGACCTCGTAGCTGCCAGCTGAAACCTGTGACACAAAATAGTAGCCACTGAGATTTGTTGAACCGCCTACGGCGAGTTCCGGGATATACACATTCGCCCCGATAATTGCCTCGCCATTGCTGGCGTCGTATACAAACCCGCTTATGGAAGCAGAGTTATCTTCGTTTGCCGAAGCATATCCACATATTAATGCAGCTGCAAATATCAAAACAATTAATAGTAGTCGCACATTCATCAGAATTCATCCTCTGTTCTTATTCACCTTCGATAGAAATATTGCCGTTTACTGCTTCTAAATTAATCGTTCCGTTTCCCGATCCCAGGCGGCCGCGTAGTGAGGTCGGCGTGCTCTGAGAATCCTGCAGTGGCAGCCCGATGGAAGAAATACCGCCATTGGTAACCTTTGCATTTAGTTGTGCGGACGTTCCTGTGGGAATCGTTAGAAAAACCTGACCGTTAACTGCCTCAAGGTCACATATGCCTCCCGGTAATAACGAGAGTTCTGCTACAATGTTACCGTTTACCAGATCGGAGTTGACATTCCCTCGAACGTCGTTTAAATAGATATTTCCATTGGTCAAATCGGCTGATACGTTTCCATTAATTGCAGCGGCATCAATTTGTCCATTCTCAACATCCACGATGACGGCTTCATTTATTTGAGAAATCGCAACATTACCGTTAATGTTATCGATGTTAACAAACCAGTCACGCGGCAGGCGCACAAAATAATCAACAATTACGTTTCTGCCATCCGTATCATGTGGTTGATCGGTTAGCACGGTCAGGCGCTGATTTTCAATGATAATCTGAACCTGAACCTGATCGAGGAACCATCGCGCATCCCGCAGGCTGTTCGATTCAACGCGCCTTTCGCCATAGACAATAATTTCCTGTGAGCCGGAAACACCTATTACTTCGACATTTCCATTAATACCATCCACTACAAAGTCGCCCGGTCCGGTTACGTCAAAAGCATAATCAAAATCTGCGGATGCTACATAGTCATTTCCTCGGTAGTCTGAACCGAAATCTTCTACACAGGAAGAGAATAAAAGTAAAACCAGGCTAAGATAAAGACCTACTTTCAAAACGCTTTTAGTTGTTCGTTTATTTTTCATGATAATCCCCTTTATAAATCGTTGTTTTCTGTTCTTTTTTACTGATTTTTGGCAAAGCACACCCGTTCGGCGGTTCACCGTTTTTTTTTAACTATATGTGTGTACAGATTAGTCTTTTAGTTTTTTCAGAGCTGCTTTTGCTTCTTCAATGGCGTTTTCATCACCACAGGTTTTTGCGTTTTCAAGTGCCCTGCGAAAGTTGGTTTCTGCCTGTTCTTTTTTTTCCAGTGCATCAAATGAACTGGCCAGTTTAAAATATAGATCGGTGCAGCCATGTTGGTCCGGATATCGTCGCAGGATGCTAATGCTTTTCATTACGACATTGGAATACAATTCGTGAATAAAGAGAGCATTTACTCCGTTGCTTTCCTTTGTCCATAAATCTTCCGAGGTAGACAGACTGACTTTGTCCTCGCTTTTTGCTCCGTGAACAACGCTTACCTTGCCGAGTTTAAGCTGTGCCGGAGCACTTCGCTTTTCAAGCTTCTCAATTTTCTGCCGCATCAAAAACAAAAACAGCTCTTTCTGCGTAATATCCCGTAGGTCGGCGATGTCGAGAATGCTATTGCTCTCCAGAGTAAACTGCCGCTCGTCATCAAGCGAAAGCACCACGCTGCCATTTTCACCGGTAAGAATCGTATCAATATCCCTTAATATCATCTGTCTTGCTGCGCCAATCCATTCTTCGTCCATGCCGCGTCGGATTTTGACGCTACCGCTAAGCTCAATGATAGTTGCCTCAAGAGCGATGAGTGGAAGGCTGAAAAGAATGATTGCTATAAACAGATGCTTCATAATGTCTCCAATAAAAAATCAGTTAGTTCACATCAAAAATTGAAACCCAGCCGTTATCCACACCTTGCTTGATGATGCCATCCTGCAGATATTGTATGGCGCCGGTTTCCCATGCGCTGTTGAAGCCTTCTCGCAGCAAGGTTGTTTCAATGGGCAGCCATATCGAGCTGCTTCCGTTCGGGTTTTCGCGGACGATATATCGCTTTTCGTTACTGCTGATTTGCGATGCATTTTGAGGCGTTACTCCGGTATCGAGAAGCAGGTATATGTGTGCCAATGTTTCATCCGGATCCTGAACTTGTACAAAGGCTATATCTATTCCCAGACTTTGTAATACAGAGCCATAACAAATTACCAAATCATCACAATCGCCACTTCGTAACCCAAGCGTCTCGCCCGCATACTGCACGCGATCATCGCTGTAGAACGGCACCTGTGGATCACTCTGATAGCTTATTTTCATGGTGCCGAGAGAGTCGAAAGCCGCTTCGGCAAGCTGTAAGTTTGATGGTTGGGATCCAAGCGCCGAATTTAGATTCCTTCCCAACGTGCGAGCAAAATTAAAAACCGTCTCGTCTTCGGGCGTTAAGAAAAAGACAAGATTACTTACCGTGCCATCCCAACTGTTTCGGGTATGAACGAACAACTGTTCACTGATATGTTTGGTTGTCGTTCTGCCAGAGCGCCCTTCAATTTGAATATTCAGCATTGCGGGCTCGCGGGAACTCGACTTGCGATTTGCATCGTCAAAAAACACCTTAACCGGTATGTCCTGCGTCTCGCCCTTTTCCAACTTAACAAAACCACTTTCTCGCTGGCGATATGCGTAGGGAGGAAGTGTTGCGGCCACGTTTATTTCGATATCATGTCCGGCTGTATTCTGAATTGTAATCAGAGCGAGCGGATAGTTGTTATAGAATCTCTGATAGGCCGGGTATATGTCTTCTACGATCAGGCGAGTCTGCTTTACCCGAAACATTTCGCGTTTCTTACCCCACATAAAAACCAGTCCCAGTCCAAACTCCGCTCCGCTTATGTCGGTTTTGGTAGTGAAGTCTACAAAGTGATAACGTGCGTCCAGGTTGAATCCGATCCAGCTGGTGAACGGAATATTTATTCCTGCTCCCAGATAACCCCCGAAATCGAATTGACTTCCGGCAGTTACAGATTCTATCTCTTCGCCCAGCTGTTCCTGTACCTCCACCTTTTGTCTCCAGTACCCTCCTGTTCCGGCAGAAATATAAGGCTGAATGCGGGTGCTGAGTGCCGGTGAGAAGAGATCATAACGAACACCTGCGAGAAGTGGAAACACGACGTCCACATCAACTGACGTACTGAGTGAATCTTCTTCAATAATCGTCAGTCTGCTAACGGCTCCGGTGTTAAACTCCATAAACAGTTGATCCTGGATGCGGGAGTGGTAATACAACCATGCACCGACACCTTCAATATTCACCCGATCGGGATTAATATCGTCTACGACGACTGAAAATGGATCTCCACCCATATTCCAGTAGCTTGCGCGAAAGCCGAGCCCGGAGTCTCGTTGAATGCCCTGTGCATGTAGTGACGTCGATAGCATGATTAATAGTCCGATTAGAAGCGATTGTTTCATTTGTTTTTTCCCGTAAGAAAGATTCTGTGTGTTGCAATGATCCTTACGGATAAGTTAGCATATGGATACAGGAAAACTCAACACTGTTCGTTTTTCCTGTATCTCTTCCCGTCAATTTTAATACCGACCCCACATGAATGTCAGACCAAGACTGAAATCCAGCCCGTTTTGATAGATGCTGTTATTGCTTGGAAGATCAATCATATGATAGCGCAGGTCTCCGGTCAGTGCTACATGTCTACCCAGCTTAAAATCTGCACCTCCGCCAAAATAGAATCCGGAATACGTTTCAGAAACGCTGCTTACTTCTTCTTCATAATAGAAGTAGTCTTCTATCTCAACATCGCTGGTTATGTAGAAGCCACCACCAAACGAAATGAATGGTCGGATACCGGCACGTTGGTTAATTGGAACCATATCGTAGCGGAGACCGAATAATAATGGTGCAACCGCATTAACCTTAACCAAATCGAAGTCTGCATATTCTTCGCTTATTTGCACTTTGCCAACTGCGCCAATGGAAACGTCAGCAATTAGCTGTTCGCCAATACGATTAAAAAAGACCAGGGAACCACCATAACCTTCAATGTTCAGATCGTTTCCATAACGACTGTTGCGAATACGGACACTCGGCTCTCCTACAAAGGCATCCCAATAGTTGCCGCGGAAGGTGATTCCAGTGCTCGGAGCAGAATACCCACGCTTATAGCGTTTATCGTGGTGACGTTTATGGTGAAAATCCTGAGCAAGCAGATGACTAAACCCGGATAAAAGAACTAAGATTGCCAAGGTGAACTTTAATTGCGTTTTCATTGTTTATCCCTCATAGTGTGACTTGTAGATTTTTTTGTGACTTTCAGATTTGAATTCTGTCTGAGGGTAATACAAGCGCGATGCCAAAAAAGAGAGCTTGTTTGTAAGTTCTTGTTAATATATGGCTTGTGCGGTGTTTTGTCGAAAGGGAGAGGTGTAAACGAAGTTAACGCCGAGATGCAAGTGCGGAAAAATTCCGCGGAAAAGTGCTTACTAAATTGACGTTTGTCTTAGATGATCGATCAATTGTTGCAGAAAGGGATGATATGCTTTGGGAAGGCCGCGAAAAGCGGATTGCGCATCCTTGGCAGGATTTTTTAAGAGGTTGTTTAGATTGCCTAAATAGGCTCGCACTTTATTACCGGCTGCAGTAATTGTTTGTTTATCATTTTCTCCCGCCAGTTTTATGGCTGCCTCATCTATATCGAAATGGCATTCGGTTAGCGTGCGGAACACGATTCCGCGCAAGTATTCGGTAATGGTTCCCCGGTCGCGGTCTCCCAGTCTGCGGGCTGTTTGCGATATTGCCGATCGCGAGAACTTTAACTCACGCAGAGACTCAAGGATTTGCTGTTCCAGAGTAAGATATTCGCTTGCAGCAGCTTCTCCTTTGCTAAAGCGGATTTCTTCAGGTAAATCTTCCTGGCGAATGAGTTTTCTTCCGGCAGAAGCGGCTAACACCAACCCGCGCTGTATAACATTCTCCAGCTCACGAATATTGCCTGGCCAACTGTAGCGCGTTAATTGATTGAGTGCTTCCTGCGAGATGTTAGAAACTTCCGGGGCTGAAACTCCGGAATGTTTCGCAATAAAATGTGTAACCAACAGCGGAATATCATCCATACGTTCACGCAGTGGGGGCAATTTGATAGAAACACCGTTGAGGCGATAAAAGAGATCTTTCCGAAAACGCCCAGACTCCACCTCATTCTGCGGATTGCGATTTGTAGCAGCAATTACACGCACATCTACCGCCAGAGTTTTTTCACCACCAACCTTCTCGAACGTACCTTCCTGCAATACGCGTAGTAAACGCGATTGGAATGGTGAATCGGTCTCGGTGATTTCATCGAGAAAAAGGGTTCCCTTATTAGCCAGTTCAAAACGTCCCTTACGCGCAGCGTGTGCCCCGGTAAAGCTGCCTTTCTCATGACCAAAAAGTTCACTATTCAATAGGTCGGTCGAGAGGGCGCCACAGTTTACCGCAATAAACGCATTGTTCTGCCGAATGCCTTTGCGATGTAGTTCTTGCGCGATGAGCTCTTTTCCGGTGCCGGTCTCACCAATTATTAATATAGATAAGTCGCTGTCACGAAAGGTATGGATCATTTGAAGAACGTCGGCCATTTTTCCGTCAGGGGAGTGGATTATCGATGACGTGTTCTGTGAGGTTTCCGGCATAGAGGCGTTTACTGGCCTACTGGCTGTTTGTAAATCTCTCAATTCTTTTTCAAGACGTATAATGGTCGCTTTATGCTCCGAAGCTTTTATCTGAAGCTCTTCAGAACGCTCATTGTTTCCTGCCAAGCTCTCCCGAGCTGTTTGTAATTCAGTTTGCGCAACCTGGAGTTCATATGAACGTTTTACGATAGTTTCTTCTAAAAGACCTGCTTGTTGCAGCGTACTGCTCAATTTCTGTTTTCGAACCAGAATAAACGCGCCTCCAAAAAGAACAACTGACTGAATAACAGGTATGATAAAAGGAATGATGAGATTGAATTTTACGAAGGCTGCCACAGATGCAAAAATTACGCAGCATAATGTCGTCAGAAAAAGCAGCAAGGTGCGAAACGGACTGAGATTGAACCTTTGCCAGAAAAATAGACTGCTGAGTAAAACCAGAAGTATCGCTGATTGCCATAGTGTGTTCATAGAACGAAGTTCATTGTTGTTAATCAAATTCTCGGCGGTAGTAAGGTGAATGAGCGATGGCGGCAGCTCATTGGCGAGCGGCGTAGCAACGGGACTGATAACGCCGGAGTATACAACGCTTACCAAAACCATCTTATCGGTAAAATTCAGTGAATCAGGTTTTTCTTGAAATTGTTTTAACACATCAACAAAGCTGTACTTTTGAACTTGCTCCCACGTACCAAAATGGTTTAGTCTGATTGTCTCGGCGTTAAAAACGGTCTCGCTGGCTCTTGCCGAGACATCATGACCGGCTTGTTTGAAATAAACTTCTGCGATTGCCTTGCCAAAGGAGGAAAATGTGTTGTTCTGCCATGATGTATTGAGTGGTGTTTTAAGTAGTTGAGGTTCGGAGCCAATATTGCTAAAGCCAATTTGTGCAGCACTATTACGAATTTCATCTATTGGGAAAAGAGGATCGGTAGACTCCTTTGAAGATAAGTCTGCAAAGGCAAATGGTAGCACAGTGGGACCGCCGCTGAAGAAGCGAGATACATCCGAATCAAAAGCATCATTGGGTGAAGGCCTCTTTAGAAAAAGAATGTCGAATGCGATAACGCGAGCATTGAGTTCGGTTAAGATATGAGCCATGTATCCATAATAGTCTCTCGATACCGGCCACCCGCCCATATTCTCGATGTCGTCTTTATCAATATAGATGACCACAAAGTTGCTATCGAGCTGCCTCTCTCCGCGCATGTTTAGAAGTAAGCGAGTTTCGGTATCAAGAGCAGCTTGTTGCAGGTATGTGTTGTTGTTGCTAAATAATATGACTATTAGCATAAACGGAAAAAAGATTACCGGGCCGGAAAATAGTCGTGCTTTCAAACTACAACGCCCCCATAAACGCAGAACGAATACGTTTTGCCTGTGCTTCCGGAGTGATTCTGATTTTCATACATTTCTTGTGCTGTCATGCAGAAGCCGAAGAGATTTCCCGTGAGTTGTTAATCACCGAAATTTGATCGTTCAGGTTCCAATAGTCGTATAAATACCCAACCAAAAACAAACCGCCGGTCAGTAGGTATAGTATACCGGTAAACCATTTCTCCATATACATGCGATGCACACCAAATAAGCCCAGAAAGGTTAACAAGACCCAGGCTACGGTGTAGTCAATTTCTCCATCTTGAAAGCGGGCTGTTGCCTGCTCCTTCAAGGTTGGCATCAGAAACAAATCAACTATCCAACCGATCAGAAAGAGACCAAATGTAAAGAAATAAATTGTGCCAGAGATGGGGTTCCCATAGTAGAAACGATGCGAACCGGTAAATCCGAATATCCATAAAATGTATCCAATACCCAGACTGTGACTTTGATTGCCAATCATTATACTGATCTCCTTTTTGCCAGACTACGGTGGGAATCGATTGAAGTTTACTTTAACGTAGATTGAACCGAAGTCTAAGGCTGGTTTGAATATCACCCTGCGTATCGACATTGATGGTTGGCTGTACGTAGGGGCTACGAAATGCATCCAAAACGGTTAACCCCCAGGCTATGCCAGTTGACAGAAGCAGGGTCTTGCGTTTTTTTTGGCGATCATTATACGTCTTGTAAAGCTGGTCTATTTCAGGAAAGAAAGTTGCAGCTGTATAGACTTTCTTCGCATCACTTTCTTTTAACCAAACATAAGCGGTTGCGGCAATCAAACCGGAAACTGTGCCAGCAAAGAAAATCGAGCGGGTCTTGTGTCCTTTTTGCCACTGGCCAAGGCCGGGGAGTAACAGGCTGCGCACTCCGGCAGAAGGTCTGATATCTGGAACAGCCAGCTTTTCTTTAATGGTAATTGGAGACTCTGGCTCTTCTGTCGGTTGCTGCAGGCGTTTAATGTGAACAAAATCTTTACGGACATCTTCAAAAAAGCGCAGAATCTTAGGCGATGTTCTTATTGGGTCGAGATTGGCATTCTCATTTAGATTCAGAAGATTGATAAAGTGCTGCTTCGATGAATCCAGCTGAGCTGTATGAAAGAATGATATAGCCAGGGTCTCATGAGCCAGTTCTGCTGTCTGTTTGAGAAGGTCTGGAAATTGAAGCAATTTGTGTCCATGATGAAGTGCTTCTTCAAAATCTGCGGCCTTCAGTGCCGAATCCATTGCCTCTTTGTATTGCTCAATTGTCTGCGACTTTGCCGTCGATAGAAATAACAGAAGCAATATTAGAGGCATTATCGTTTTTGTAATCGCACTTGCACGATGCTGAATAGTCATAGCCGCTTCAAGGAGTTAACGTTATTTTTTTTCGAGTTACCTGATCTGCTATAATACTGATGCTGTCCGACCACGTCTGGAAGTTCGGATTGCTCAACATTAGCAAATGTCTGCCCTGCGGAAGCTCGAGTGGTTGAGAAAGAGGCGTTGTCTCGATAAACCGCCCGTTGCAGTGTACGTTTGCCCAGGGAATAACAGTCAGATCAAGATAACCGAGAAGAGGCGATAAATCAATAGCAAGTGAGTCCGTTCTGGCTGATTGAATACTTAGGCTGTCGCTATAAGTGCTGAAGTTTGGGTTGCGAATTTCTATTGAATGTCGTCCTGCCGGCAACTCGATAGGCTCCATCATAGGCGTAGTATCGTATTCAATACCGTTGAGATAGATTACTCCCCATGGATTACATAAAACATGCAGAAAACCGTTTTCTGCCTGAGCTAAAATGGGCTCCTTCTTTGCCACCGCCAGCGTATCACGTACTGTTGTCATCGGTTCCCCTCTTTTTAAAGATGGCTCTTTAGGATTTATTTCAGTCTGAGACGTTTCAATGAGTGTCTCAACGTCAGGTTCCTCAAGTGGGTTCTGATTGGATAGTGTGTCCGGCATTATCATTTCAGTCTGTTTATCTGCTCTGCTATGCACAGGTGTGCGCCATTGATGTGCCGCAATTGCAATAAACAAGGACGACAGCAGAATTCCGACCATCAGAAGTAGCTTTCCGCCACTAAAAGTGTTTTCGAATGAGGAAATATCCCTTCCCTGCCGAGGCATTGAATTGTTGACATGCGGAGCTGCCACAAGCTTGGCAATGCGCGGGCTGTCGGGGTTCGTCTCGGATGTATCGAATCTCACCAAAAGCTCACTGGCTGTGCCAGGTCGTAGAGTCACATCTTTTTGCAGCATGTCCATGACCAAATTGCTAAACCAGTCTGGCAGTTCTGGTCGCAGTTGATTCGGGGCAGGGGGTACGTTATTTAAAATTTGCTGCATGCACTCTCCGGCGCTTTTTGCAGCGAAGGGAGATTCACCAACGGCCATTTCGTAAAAGGTAATTCCGCAGCTAAACAGATCGCTGGAAGATGATATTGCGCTACCGCTGATTTGCTCCGGCGACATATATGCAGGTGTTCCCACGGTGCCATACTGAGCTGTTACCTTTGGTAAATCTGCTACTGTTGCAAGACCAAAATCAACTATTTGAGCTCGTCCCTCCGAGCTAATTAAAATATTGGCTGGCTTTATATCCCGATGAATAACCTTATGATCGTGCGCATAGTGCAATCCGGAAAGAATTCCACGCGAAATGCTGCAAATAATATCGAAGGGCAGGGGAGAGTGCAGCTGAATAAACTCATCTAACGGATTACCTTCAACAAATTCGATAATCATATAGAGGGCATCTTTTTCGGTGCCGACATCGAAAATACTGATTATATTGGGATGTTTAAGACGAGCACAAATCAGTGCCTCGCGGCGAAAGCGTTCAACGAGCTCATCATCTTTTTGCCATTGGGTGTTGAGAACCTTTATAAGAACGGGTCTGTCTAATGCCGACTGTTTTCCGCGATATACCGTGGTTATTGGACCGCGACTGAGTTCATCAAGTAGTTCGAAACCCTCAATCTTCATCTACCAGGCCCCATTCTTTCAGCCTGTATTGCAACCATCTTCTGGAAACACCCAACAAATCCGCAGCTTTGGTCCGATTGTCGTCGGTGATCTCGAGAGTTTTAAGAATAACATGCTTTTCAATTTCTTTCAGCGGTTTACCGATAAGCGTATTCATTTTTTGCGGGCGGTTTAATTGAAAAGATTCTCCACCTACTTTTTGATTCTTTGTTAAAATAACGGCGCGTTCCATCGCATTCTCCAGCTCACGAATATTGCCCGGCCAGTGATAGCCCTTCAGGCTTTGTATGGCATCGGCAGTTAATTTTAGCGATTTGTTCGCACGTGCTTGAAACTTCTTCAGGAAATGCTCAGCCAGTAAAGGAATGTCGCTTGGGCGTTCGCGCAGTGGAGGGATTTTTAAAGAAATAACGTTCAATCGATAGAATAAATCTTCGCGAAACCGACCCGCTTGGGATTCTTCCCAAAGATCCTTATTCGTCGCAGAAAGAATTCGCACATCAACCTTACGCATTGAGTTTTCGCCAACGCGTTTGATTTCACCTTCTTGCAAAACACGCAAAAGTTTGGTTTGAACGGTTGGACTGATGTCGGCAATTTCATCAAGAAATAGCGTGCCGCCATCAGCTTCCTCAAATAGACCGGGCTTGTCTTCACTTGCCCCGGTAAAGGAGCCCTTTTTATGTCCAAAGAGTTCACTTTCTAGCAAGTTTTCGCTCAGGTTTCCGCAAAAGAGCGGTATGAATAGCTTCTCATTTCGCAGCGAGTTGTTGTGTATCGCTCTGGCAACCAGTTCCTTCCCGGTGCCACTTTCTCCTTCAATTAAGACTGACACATTTGATTCGGCAACATCCTGAATGGTAGACAAAACAGTCTTAATTCCAGCACTCTTGCCAACGATATCCGGTGCGATAGTGGTGCTGGCAATATCGCGACGTAGTTGCTTGTTTTCTGTCGATAACCGCTCGAACTCCGCAGCATTGCTTAATGCAATGGCTGCTTGTCTGGCAAAGGCCTGCAGAAACAGAAGATTTTCCTGATTGAACTTTCCGGCTCCGGAGCGCGAGTCCATATAAATGGCACCAATAAGCGAAGTATTGCTGACAATGGGAGTGCACATTACGGAGCGAATATTGTGAAGCATGATGCTCGCCGCTCCAGAGAAGCGTTGATCTTCCTGCGCATCAACGGCCAGCAGTGGCTCTCCCTCTGCGAGCACTTTATTGACAACACTGCTAGACAGATCGCGAATAGAGGCAATAATGTCGCTGCTTATATTGCGTGCCGTTACAGCCTTAAACTCGCTTTCGCCTGTCGACTTTAACAGCAGGAATCCACGTTCAGCCTCCACTGCACCCATTGCCATATCCATTATCCGATCTAAAAGTAGATCAGAGGCCAGCACAGAATTCAATTCCTCGCCGATTGAAAGTAATGCGTCGTATGTATTTGTTGGCATGTAGTATCCGCTATTTTACGTATATCAGTCTGGTTATTGCCGAGCTGAAATCGCCTTTAAAGACTGCAAAATAGAGCCCGGACGGGTTTTCTGAATTATCTGAACTGGTATTCCAAAGAACTGTAGACTTACCTGCAGGAAAGACCTCATTTGCAAGGGTGGTCACCAGTCGACCGGCAACATCAAAGATTTTCAGAGTGGCTTTCTGTCGTCGCTGCAAATTAATTTCGAGTGTGGCCTGACCATTGAATGGATTTGGATAAGCTCGCAGCAGAGAAAAACCTTCGATAATTTCCGTTCTGTCTTCTATACCGGTTTTAATAGACTGAAATACTTCAACCCGGTTCAACGGTTGGAGCGGGTCGGCGCTATAGCCGCCGATTATATAAGGCCGCCCCATAATGGTCGCTCCACTTGCACCAATTCTGCCGGAAGTTAAGGCGGTGCCTTCTTCGATCTCTCCCGAGGTCTTGTTATAAATCTCGACTCTGTCGCTGGGGCCGCTTGTGGTAACTCCACCCATCATAAAAATACTATCGCCAACTACCGCCGTCGCCCCATTTCCGCGACTACCGAGCAGCTGCGGTAGCGGAGAGAATAGCAGGCTGTCTGCAGAAGTGATTGCGCTGAATCCACTTCTTATTGGAAGGACAAAGATGCCTCCCATAACAAAAGTTGTGTTGCCTATCGTTGCACTGAACGGGGCTGCTCTAGGGGATGCAACAACACCGCTGGATACTTGCCAAAAACCACCACCGGTTTGTAAGTATTCGATGCTATTGAGATAATCTTCATTTGAGCCAATTCCGGCGAAGATAAAAAGCGACCCGGAAATTACGCTGGCCACATGCCCCTCTCTAATACTTGCCAGCATGTTACTGGTTCGCCAGTTGTCAGAAACAGGATTATATATTTCAATACTGTTGAGCACATTACCGGTTGAGTCACGTCCACCAATTAAATAGAATTCGTCTTCGAAAAGTGTTGCGCTTGCGTTAACCCGAGGCGTTTTAAATGTCGGGATGGCCGTTGTGTCCCAGCTGTTCTCAATAGGGCTATAAACTTCAACAGACTTTAAGGTTTCTCCGCTTTCGGAATTTCCACCGAAAATGTAGATTTTGTCCTGATATGAAATCGCCGATGCGCCATGTCGCGCCAGGTTCAACGTAGCTACTTCAAACCAGTCGCCCTGCTTATTCGTCTCTTGCGCATGTGCATGTAGAATGCCCATCAGCACAGCGAACAACAATATGTAGCGGAAACAGGTCATAGTTTCAGGAACCTTAGTTTTGTAAAATCGAAAAAGCTGCCGGCTTTGAGCGACTGCTATTGCCAAATTCATCCACAATATATAGCACCCAAAATAGAGGTTTTTCCTCGGGCAACTGTGGATCGATAGGTGTCGAATATGTATAACGGGTTGTGCCGGGACGAAATCCATCGATTTCTACGAGAAGTAGAGTCGTGTCGATCTGGATTTCATAGATTTCAATTTTATAAGTAAAATCTACAAGTTGCGTTACAAGTTCCCACTCCATGACAAATGGAATAGTCACCACATCGTCTGCTATAGGGCGGCTTGTAACGGGTGTTGTGTCAATTATCCGGCTAATAAATTTGTCTTCTGATGCGGTTATACTGCCTTCTGAATCTTCTATAAAAAAGGTGAACGGTTTGCCGATCAAGCGCCTGATCGAGCTAATACCAATGTCAGTCGCCTCGAGCCGACCGAGGTAGAGATTCGACTGCAGAGAATCTTCCGTCAATGTATCAGCAAAAGCGAACGATGGCAGCTCATACCAACCGGTTAGCTGACCTCCGGTTTGATCGGGGTCAATGCCCTGAAGTTCTACATCAATATAGAACTCATCTTCGGCAGGAAAAAAGCGTGAAACATGTCTTGTTAAAAGAGAGGCGCTCGCAAGTTGGGGAAGCGCATTTAGCTCGAACTCTATCGAGATCCCCTTGGTGAGATCGACAGACTGCTCAGTTGGAGCAAAACCTTCTGCCTCACAAGAAATCGTATACGAACCGGATTGAATATTTTGTATCGCGAAGAAACCATTGTTATCGGTAATGGTTCCGACATTGGAGGGAGTTAAACTGATAAGCGCACCTGACACGGGATTTTTACCGATTGAGGTTAATACTTGACCTGTAATGGAAAATCCATCTTTTGAATCGAAGGGATTCTCACGCGGTGCATCAGAGAAACAGCCAGCCATAAGCAGGCAAAATGCAATATTTGCAACGCGTTTAAGCAAGCGACATCCCCCAACTCGGCCGACGATAAGAAAAGACAAAGACTACTATGTTGATACGCGGTAGATAAGTAAAAAAGAATCGATATTTAAAATTCTCATTGTTCCTGAAATAATATAAAGCTGTCTTGGCAATGTTACAATAGAAAATGAGTGCGTGGTTTAACAGAAGAAAGCGCTAAGTAAAAGAAAAACAACCCCGCCTCGGAGAATCGGGGAGGGGTTGCAAGACCAGATAGAAGCGGATGTTATTTTTTACGTTCATCCATAAGTTTTTCTACCACGGTTGGATCGGCAAGAGTGGAAATGTCTCCGACATTATCGAGGTCACCCTCCGCAATTTTTCGCAGAATACGACGCATAATTTTGCCCGAGCGCGTTTTTGGCAGACCCGGTGTAAAATGAATTTTATCGGGCGTCGCGTGTGGTCCAATTACTGCACGGACGGATTTCTTAATATCTGCTTCAATTTGATCGCTTGAGTCTATACCGGTCATTAATGTAACGTATGCATAGATGCCTTGCCCCTTAATGTCGTGCGGGTAGCCTACCACAGCGGCCTCAGCAACGCCGTCTGCCTTTCCAATCGCCCCCTCAACTTCAGCACTGCCAATACGGTGTCCGGAAACATTCATGACATCATCAACGCGACCGGTAATCCAATAATAGCCGTCTTCATCACGCCGAGCGCCGTCTCCTGCAAAGTAATAGCCGGGAAATCGATCGAAGTAGGTTTGGCGAAACCGCTCATGATCGCCGTAGATTGTACGCATTAGTGAGGGCCACGGGGTTTTAATGCAAAGATAACCCGATGTTGCCCCTTCCTTTTCATTTCCATTCTCATCCAGTAATACCGGTTCAATTCCGAAGAAGGGAAGCGTGGCGGAACCGGGTTTTGTGGGCGTCGCGCCGGGGAGTGGTGTAAGTAAAACGCCACCGGTCTCAGTTTGCCACCAGGTATCTATGATTGGGCAACGATCTTTGCCAACAACGTCTTTATACCACATCCATTCTGGCTCTTTGATTGGCTCGCCAACTGTGCCAAGTAACTTTAAAGAGGAAAGGTCGTGCTGGTTTGGCCATTTATCGCCCTCCTTCATTAGTGCTCGAATTGCGGTTGGGGCAGTGTAAAACTGGTTCACTTTATGCTTTTCACAGATTGCCCAAAATCGCCCAAAGTCGGGGTAATTTGGTACGCCTTCGAACATCATCGTTGTGGCGCGGTTTATCATTGGGCCGTAAATAATATAGGAATGACCTGTGATCCAGCCGATGTCAGCTGTGCACCAATAGATATCATCTTCCTTATAATCAAAAATCATTTTGTGGGTGAACGAGGTGTAGAGAGCATAGCCGCCCTGAGTGTGAACCACGCCTTTGGGTTTACCGGTCGAGCCGGATGTATAAAGTACAAAAAGTGGGTCTTCTGCGTCGAGTTCTACTGCCGGACATTCCGAATTTGCTGAAGCCATTTCCTCATGCCACCAACAGTCGCGTCCACTGTCCATATTTACTTCATTGCCGGTTCGTTGCACAACAACGATCGTTTCAATCGAAGGGCAGTCCTTAACTGCGACATCGGCGTTGGCCTTCATCGGAATGTCTTGTTTTGCGCCGCGCACCGCGGTGTCTTGAGTAACGAGCAATTTGCAGGATGAATCGTTAATGCGGTCGATTAGCGAATCTGCACTAAATGCTCCAAACACAATTGAATGGACTGCCCCAATTCGTGCACAGGCCATCATGGCGAAGGACAATTGCGGAATCATCTGCATATAAATGCAAACGCGATCGCCCTTTTGTATGCCTTTGGCCTTCAAAACATTAGCGAATTTTGAAACCTCTTCCAAAACTTCAGCATAGGTAAAAGACTTGGAGTCGTTTGGGTCATTGCCTTCCCAGATAATCGCGGTCTTTCCGCCGTGCCCGGATTTTATATGTCGATCTAAACAGTTGTAGGTAAGATTGATCTTGCCACCCTTAAACCAGGAGATGTTCGCTTTTACGAAGTCATATTCGCGAACCGTATCCCATTTTTTGAACCAGTGAAGCTCATCGGCTTTTTCGGCCCAGAAAGCTTCCGGATCGGCGATCGATTTTTCGTATATTTTGCGATACTGCGCCAGCGATTTAACATACGCTTTATTGGCAAAGTCTGGATTGGGCTGATACTTCATGCAAGTCCTCCTTAATTGGCAAGTGACACTAACGATAGAATTTCAGTAGAAATATTTGTAGAGCTCTCAAGCAGTATATGGAGATGAATCGACATCACGAGCATATAAGTGATGGCATAGTTTAAGAGCTATATGGTTTGTGTGAGTATTTTGCTCCACATATTGGGAAATCGTTTTTTTTATATCCCCGGAGATCAGTTGCAAAGTAGACAACCGTACAGTGTAACAAATACTGTCGCTTAGTGTAAATGAGGAATGAAATAAAGTCAAGAGAAATTCGGGCAGGATAAGGGCCCGAATTTCGATGGCTGTTAAATATTAGTGCAGATCAGCTGCCGAGCCAGCACCCCTCGGAATGCGGATGTTCTCGATCAACTCCTGAATTTCTTTTGGTGGTGCCGGAGTAAGACGGGAAACCGTTAGCGTTACAGCCACGTTCAGGAGCATGCCAATTGTACCGATACCCTCGGGTGAAATTCGAAACAGCCAGTTATCCGGAGTATTGGCTTCCGGACTAATAAACTTAAAGTAGATGATGTATGCGGCCGTGAAGATGATACCTGTTAGCATGCCGCTCAATGCGCCTTCTTTATTGACGCGCTTGCTGAATATGCCCAGAATTATAGCTGGAAAAAAAGAGGCTGCTGCCAAACCGAAGGCAAAGGCCACGACTTGCGCTACAAACCCGAGAGGGTAAATGCCAAACAAACCGGCAATGATTACCGCGCCACCTGCAGCAATTCGTGCATACCGCAACTCCTGTTTGTCTGTAATATCTTTTGCGATGGTTTTGCGAATGAGGTCGTGTGCCACGGATGTTGATATTACAAGTAATAGTCCTGCTGCAGTAGATAAGGCTGCCGCCAAACCTCCTGCCGCCACCAATGCGACCACCCAGTTTGGTAAGCCGGCGATTTCCGGGTTCGCCAAAACCATAATATCCCTATCTATATAGAGCTCATTCGAGTTCGTGGTTAGTTTATTCTCGACTAATAATTGCCCCATAGTGCCTTTTTTACCGGAATAAACGGGTTTGCCACGCTCAAGTGCATTGCCGGGAGCATAGTCGATTCGTCCGTCTTCATTCTTGTCTACCCAGGCAATTAATTCGGTGTTTTCCCAATTTTTAAACCAGGTTGGGGCAGATGAATATTCTTCTTCATGGAGTGTTTGTATCATATTGGTGCGTGCGAAAGCCGCTACTGCCGGTGCAGTTGTATAGAGCAATGCGATAAAGAGAAGCGCCCAACCTGCTGAGCTACGTGCGTCGCGAACCCGTGGCACAGTGAAGAAACGAATGATTACGTGCGGTAATCCTGCTGTGCCAACCATCAATGCAATGGTGATCATAAGAATATCGATCATTTCCTTGGCACCCCGGCCGGTATAAGCGGTAAAGCCGAGATCTTTATTTAAACCATCCAGCTTATCCAGCAAGTATCCGCCTCCGAATACCTCCTTCAGCTCGCTGCCAAAACCGAGTTGAGGAACCGGATTTCCGGTAAGCAGAATCGATATGAATATTGCCGGTATCAGATAGGCTACAATTAGTACGCAATACTGAGCCACCTGCGTGTAGGTAATTCCCTTCATGCCGCCAAGAGTCGCATAAAAAAAGACGATAACCATCCCAATGGCGACGCCCATATCTACCGGCACTTCCAGGAAACGTGAAAATACGATGCCTACACCGCGCATCTGACCTGCCACATAGGTGAAGGAAACGAAAATGGCGCAAACAACGGCAATGATGCGCGCAGTATCAGAATAGTAGCGTTCAGCGACAAAGTCCGGAACTGTAAATTTACCAAATTTTCTGAGATAGGGCGCCAGAAGCATAGCAAGAAGTACATAACCTCCGGTCCAGCCCATTAGATACATTGCGCCATCCCGGCCCATAAATGAAATAATGCCTGCCATAGAAATAAATGATGCTGCTGACATCCAGTCTGCAGCTGTGGCCATGCCGTTGGCAATCGGATGTACTGATTTCGCAGCAACGTAGAAGTCGCCTGTGGTCCGGGCGCGCGACCAAATTGCAATTCCAATGTAAAGTGCAAAGGTCAGCCCAACTAACAGCCATGTCCATTCCTGAATACTCATGTATTATCCTCCGAAAGAATAGTCGTATATCCCGATTCAATTGTCACATTAGTCTTCTGCTACACCGTATTTTGCGTCAAGATTATTCATAAGGCGGACATAGACGAATATTAAAATAACGAAGACAATTACCGATCCTTGTTGAGCAATCCAGAAACCAAGCTTAAAGCCGAAGAACTGGAACTTGTCCAGCTCATCAACCAGTAGAATGCCACATACTGCGGACACTAAAAACCAAATTGATAAAAGTATACCCACATAGCCCAGATTTTTCTTCCAATAGTCATTTAAATTTTTAGATGACATGATGCACCTCCAACTCACGCTATGGCGTGATTTATGATATACCGAGAGATGTAAATGATCTTAGTTTAATACAAATGCAGAAGATATTGCCTGCGAATGATGCTTTATTAAAGCGTTTAGGCAGAATGCAGCAAACGTACGAAAACTCAATGAAACAGGCAATAGCGCGATCTCGCATGCGCCTTATTGCCGCAATTCAGATGTTTGCAGGACCCGTATTTTTTACTTTTCACTTGATAAATGCGGGTCATATTCCTCATTATACAATGCTATATTGAAATCTACCTTTTACACCAGTTGAAACCTGTTTGTTACGATAGTAAAGAGAGAATGGTTTTGTTGGCTGTCAAGAGGCTAATCAGGAGTATGAAATGATTGAAGTAATTGAAAACACAAAAAAGAGCGTAGCTCTCCAGTTGGATAAGGAAGAGATCCTGCGCGATTATCGCATTGCTTATCAAAGCAGACAAGCGAGTTTAATTGGCCGTAAAGAGGTTATGGGCGGTAAAGCCAAGTTTGGCATTTTTGGAGATGGAAAAGAAATACCACAGTTGGCACTTGCGCGTGCCTTTAAAGAGGGTGATTTTCGGTCGGGCTATTATCGTGACCAGACGCTGATGATGGCGCTGGGTGATTATCCGCTTGATGAGTTTTTTGCACAACTTTATGCCAACCCGGATGTTGAAAAAGAGCCTGCTTCAGCGGGCCGCGCTATGAATGCGCACTTTGGAACACGCTTAATTAACGATGACGGTAGCTGGAAAGATCAAACCAGCACGAAAAACACCTCGTCAGATGTTTCGCCAACCGCTTCACAAATGCCGCGTCTTGTTGGTCTTGCCTATGCTTCCAGACTGTATCGCGAGTTGGAGGAGCTTCAATCGTTTAGCCAATTCTCTAAAGGTGGAAGCGAAGTTGCTTTTGGAACAATTGGAAACGCTTCCAGTGCTGAAGGCATGTTCTGGGAGGCAATCAATGCTATTGGCGTGTTGCAGGCACCGGTTGTTATGTCTATTTGGGATGATGAGTATGGTATTTCAGTTCCGAATGAATTTCAGCACACACGCGAGAGCCTTGCAGAAATGCTGAGTGGATTTTCACGTAAGGAAGGTGAGTCTCGTGGCTATGATATTTATGTCGTAAAAGCGTGGGATTATCCGGCGCTTCTGGAAACCTACGCCAAGGCAACCGAGGTTGCACGCCGTGATCATGTTCCGGCAATTATTCACGTTGTCGAAGTAACCCAGCCACAAGGACACTCCACATCTGGAAGTCATGAGCGCTATAAATCCAAAGAGCGGCTTGACTGGGAAAAAGAATTTGATGGCTTGCGCAAAATGCGCGAGTGGATGTTGGATAGCGATATTATAAAAGAAGCAGAGTTGGTTGCCCTGGAAAAAGAGGATCGCCTTTCCGTCGAGAAAATACGTGATGAATCCTGGGAAGACCTATTGCGTCCGATACGCGCAAAGATCGCAGAGATGAGTCTGATTCTTACGCCTCTTCTGGGAAAGCTTTCTGATGCTGATGCCGTTTCAAGTCTTATGCAGAAATTACAGAAAAAAGCTATCCCGGCGCGCAAAGATATTATGACAACGCTTCATAATATTCTTCTTGAAACCCGCGACAACACATCTGATGAACGTACGAAGCTGGTGGAGTGGAAGCGTAACTTTGACAAAGAAACCGGTGACAATTATTCTTCGCACCTTTATTGTGAAGGCGATGCCTCAGCGCTGAACATTCCGCAAGTGGCACCAGTATTTTCCGAAAACTCACGCTCCATTAACGGATTTGATATTCTGAATGGCTGTTTTGACGCGGCAATGAAGCGCGATCCGCGGATAATTGCATTTGGTGAAGATGTCGGTTATCTGGGTGACGTGAATCAGGGCTTCAAAGGTTTACAAGAGAAATTTGGCGAATTGAGGGTCTCGGATACCGGTATTCGCGAGTGCACAATTATGGGGCAAGCCATTGGAATGGCCCTGCGCGGGTTAAGACCTATAGCAGAGATCCAGTATCTGGATTATGTGCTATACGGTTTGCAGATTCTATCTGATGACCTGGCTTGTCTACACTGGCGCACCAAAGGCGGCCAGAAAGCACCGGTAATTGTAAGGACGCGCGGGCATCGCCTTGAAGGCATCTGGCATGCCGGTTCTCCAATGGCGTCGATGATTCATCTGCTTAGAGGCATGCACGTACTTGTGCCTCGTAACATGACTCAGGCTGCCGGCTTTTACAATACCCTACTTCAGGCGGATGATCCTGCCATTGTTGTAGAGGTGTTGAACGGGTATCGTCTGAAGGAAACACTACCGGATAATGTCGGTGAATTTACCATTCCGCTCGGCGTGCCTGAAACATTGAGATCTGGAAACGACGTTACCGTTGTTACGTACGGTGCCTGCTGCGCAATTGCTATGGAAGCGGCCGATCAACTCGCGAAAGTGAACATTGATCTGGAGGTGATTGATGTGCAGTCCTTGTTGCCCTTCGACCTACACGGCAAGATTAGTGAGTCGTTAAAAAAGACCAATCGCATTGTCTTTTTAGATGAGGACATTCCGGGTGGAACAACCGCTTATATGCTCCAGGAAGTAATGGAAAAGCAGAGGGGTTACTATCATCTGGACTCCCAGCCGCGCACGCTGACTGCGAAAGCGCATCGCCCGGCATTTGGTTCGGACGGAGACTATTGGTCGAAGCCAAACAGTGAGCATGTATTCGAAGTCGTTTATGAGATTATGCATGAATCGGACCCTCAAATGTATCCTTTGTTCCTTCGCTAGTTCATAGAGGGAAACCTCCCTTGTCGGTTGCGGCACCACAAAAAATTTGGTATATTTTGCTTCATTTCAAAAGGCGCAGTTGCTGCGCCTTTTGTTTAATCACAATTAAGAGATATTTATGCGCGTCGCGTTCTACACATTTGGCTGTCGGCTGAACCAATCTGAAACAGCAGCTATTGAACAGGGCTTTATTAAAGACGGGCATGATATTGTAGACTATCGCGAATCTCCTGATGTTGTGGTGGTGAATACCTGCACCGTTACCGAAAACGGTGATGCCGATACCCGTCGATTAACCAATAAAATTTCAAAGAAACATCCCAATGCCCGCATTGCGTTGGTAGGTTGCCAAGCGCAGGTGCAAAAGGAGCAATTGCTAAAGCTGCCAAATGTCCAATGGGTTGTCGGTAATGCGCGCAAGATGGATATGCACCAAATTGTTAGCGATTCGAAAAATGCTGAACCACAGCTTATTACGCCGACAATACGTAAGCAATCATTTACTATTCCCTTCGTTGGCTACGACAGTCGTCACACCCGTGCCAATTTAAAGGTGCAGGATGGCTGTGACTTCTTCTGCTCCTTTTGCGAAATTCCCTATGCTCGAGGGCGAGCGCGCAGTCGCGAATTTGATGATATTCTGATAGAAGCAAATGCCCTAACGGCTGCCGGACATCATGAACTGATACTCACCGGAATAAACATTGGTACGTATGACTACGAAGGCAAAACTTTGGTTGATGTGTTGGATGCCCTCGAGGTGATTGATGACCTTTGGCGAATTCGGATTTCTTCAATCGAGCCGACAACTATTCCAGATGCGATTATTGAACGAATGGTCGGAGACAGCAAGTTATGTCGCTATCTACACGTTCCGCTTCAAGCCGGAACCGATGAAATCCTTTCTGCTATGCGTCGAATTTACACGGTTGAAGCGTTTTGCCAGTTTATTGATACTGTTTACAGGGCTGTGCCCGATGTCTGTCTTGGAACGGACGTCATTGTTGGATTTCCCGGTGAAACCGATGAGCTCTTTGAACAGACCTATCAGCTTTTACTGGATCTTCCACTTGCTTATTTTCATGTCTTCTCTTATTCCGAACGAGATCATGCTCGCAGTAGTAAGATGAATCCGGCGCTGCGAATCGATCGAAAGAAAATTGCCGAGCGTAGTAAGCGGCTGCGTGAACTCAGTGATCGTAAAAGGCGTGTATATAACCAGCAGTTTATCGGGAAAGAAGCACATGTTCTATTCGAATCTAAAAAGAATGGCTGGTGGAACGGCGTAACCGATACGTACGTTCGCGTAAAAGTTGAATCTCAAATTGATCTCAAAAATCAATTATTACCTGTATCGTTGGAAATTGAAGATAGGCAGAGTCTTACTGGCAGCCTCATCCTTTAATTCTTGTTTGCATCTTTTATTGCTAGGCCCCTCTGGTGTCCTGACAGATACCAAATCAGAGTGTTGAGTTGGAGAAATTGACTACCGAAAGGCATACGAATGGCAGTAAGCAAACGTGCTTCCAAAAGTAAAGCTGCATCCTCGAAGACTACCAAGCGCAAGACAAAACCCAGCATAGCAGCTACGGAAATAGCAGACGTTCCTTATTTGTCTCAGCCTGCCCTCAGTAGCGATGGTCGTTTGCTTTGCTTCACTTACTCCTCAGATATTTGGCTGGTTGAAACCAACGGTGGCCAGGCTCGGCAGATAACCAGCAATATCCAGCGTGATGCCATGGCATCTTTTTCGCCAGACGATAAACAAATTGCCTTTATTTCTCAGCGAAGCGGCTCCCAAAATATATACATTGCGGAGATAGGCTCCAGCCAATTGCCGAGACGATTGACTTATCATACTGCATCCGGAGGACCACTTTCCTGGAGCCGTAATGGAAAGTGGATTTACTTTGGATCAAATCTTGACCGTCAGTCGCGCGGCATCTATAAAATATCCTCTGCCGGCTCCACACCTATTCGGCTTATTGCCGATCCACAAGAAGGCTACAGCGATCAGGCTATTTCTCCGGATGGAAAGAAACTAATTTTTCACAGCGACGGTGATGCCTGGTGGCGCTGTGGACCTAACCCGGCGATGGCATCACATCTTTGGCTACTGGATGAACCATCCGGGAAGATTGAGAAAAAACTCACCTCTTATGAGGGCGTGAATATCCGACCGATGTGGGAGCGAAATGGAAAAGGTCTATATTTTCTCTCAGATCGCAGTGGACGTGAAAATATCTGGTATATGACGGTTAATGGAGATGCCCGGGCTCGCCAGATTACCCATTTCATTGATGGACGCGTAATACGCCCGTCTATTTCCCGCGACGGCAAGTGGATTGTCTTTGAGCGTGACTTTCAAATTTGGTTGCTGAATGTCGCTGAAGGCAGTAGCAGACCTATAGACATTATCTTGCAGGCAGATGAAAAAATAAACTCGCGACGCACTCATTTTATTCCCGGCTCTATCGGTGGCTTGCGACTTTCCGGGGATAATAAAAAAGTAGCTTTTACGGCATTTGGACAAATATTCGCTGATTTAGCGGAAAAAGGTGCGAGTGTAGATAAAAAGGGGGAAGCGTTTCGGGTTTCAAAGACAGAAGCACGGCACCGCCAAATATTTTGGCATCCTAATAACAAGCAAATCGTTTATATCTCTGACCACGATGGCCATGACGAAGTTTATCGATACGACTTTGAAAAGCGCGAAGAGACGCGCCTGACCAATAGTGTTGAAGATAAGTATACGCCGAAGTATTCACCCGATGGTAAATGGCTTGCTTACGGCAGCGGTAAAAAAGACATTTATCTGATGAACACCTCAAGTGGTAAGCACAACCGCTTTGTTAAAAATCAGCGTTTCCTAAGAGTTGTTATACCGACGGAATTCCACTGGTCTCCCGATAGCAAGTGGCTTGCATTTACAGCCTCAAACGCTGATGCCTTTGAAAATATTTATCTGCAAAAAATCCGCACTCGGAAATCGCGACAGTTAACCTTTCTGAATAATCTCCACTCACGCTGTGTTCAGTGGGCGCCAAACGGTAAATTCCTGATCTTCGTAACCGGGCATTATCGAAGTGAAGGTCAGATCGTGCGTGTCAACCTGAAACCCATCCCTCCGCGTTTTTATGAGGAAGATTTCGATAAGCTGTTTGCCAGTGAAGAGGCTAAGACTGAAAAGAAGCAAGATGCCGCCAAGAATGAAAAGAAACCCGTTGCAAAAGAAGCTGAGCAGGTTGACATACAGTTCAGCGGAATCAAGCGTCGCGTGCAGTATCTTTCTAAGCCGTCACATTACGCCATTCCGCTTGCCATTCGGCCGGATAGCAAGATGTTGATCTTTCATGCTCGTCTTTCCTATGAACCATATCTGTGGTCGATGTCTTTGGAAGAAGATAAGCGTGGCGATGCACCAAGAGCGATTCTGAAAGCACGTGACTATAGTGGTGGACTGGTTTGGTCTGCTGATGGCAAAAAGGTCTTCTTCTTGCGAAGAGGCATTATCAATACGTTTGGTCTAAATGATGATGGTTCTCCAAAAGGAACACCTAAAGAGGTCCCCGTAAAAGGAGAAGTTGAACTTGATTATCAGCGTTTAAAACTTCAGGCGTTTGATGAGGGCTGGCGGATGCTCCGCGATTATTTTTATGATCCCGATTTTCATGGATGTGATTGGAATGCCATGTACTCGCGTTTTCTGCCTGCTGTTAAGGGGGCACGAACCCGCAGAGACTTTCACGATATTCTCAATATGATGGTCGGTGAATTAAATGCGTCCCACCTCGGTGCCAGTGGAAGAGGCTTCGGTCAACGCAATATTGACAGTTTTATTGGTCTCGATTTCGAACGAACGCCTCTTGAGAAGAAGGGACAGTTTAAGATTAAACATGTTGTCGCAGACTCGCCGGTGACGCATGCAGAAAAACCACCGCAAAAAGGTGAATTCCTGCTGGCCATCGATGGGCGAAAGGTTGATGGCCGAACCGAAAACCTGATCGAAAACCTTCAGAAACGCGACGGGAAACGAGTCACCCTTTTAGTCAATTCCTCCCCACGTAAGAAAGGGGCACGCGAAATAAAAGTGCAGCCGGTTCGTTCTTATCGTCTCGCGAATCTGCGCTATCGCGAGTGGGTAATGACGAACGCTGACTATGTCTCGAAGAAAAGCAAAAACCGGCTGGGTTACGTGCATATTCCAGTTATGTCGCACAATGCTTTTATGAACTTAATTGCAGACCTGGATGCCGAAGCATATGAGCGTGAAGGTGTTATTCTCGACGTGCGCTTTAATGGCGGTGGGCATATTGCATCGTTCATACTCGATTTCCTTTCGAGGAAGCAGTACGCCTATTCAGGTTATCGCAATGTTGTTCGCACCAGTGATGCCAATTTTGCAGGTGATCGAATCTTGAACAAACCGATAATCCTTGTTACTAATGAGCACTCCTACAGCAATGCAGAAATGTTTAGCGAAGGATTTCGACGCCTCGGCCTTGGCAAAATAGTTGGTCGTCCGACCGCCGGGGCAGTTATATGGACATTTGGCGTGCGGTTAAGTGATGGCACTTCATTCCGCATCCCTCGCGGCTATGTTCACACGATGGATGGCGAAAACATTGAACTTGTTGGTAGGCCAGTAGACGTTTTTGCCGATCGACCACCGGGCGAGTCCGATCGTGGTATCGATAGCCAGTTGGATGTCGCAGTTGCCGAGCTATTAAGGGATATCGACGCTAAAACGTAGCTTGCAGCATAATGGCGCCAGAGTGTCTAAGCGTGTCGTTTCGCTGTTAGCCCGGCAGTCTCCTCAAATTTTATCTTGTTATACTCTCCTTAAGGAGAGATATGCATGTTGAATTTGGAGGAGTAATGAACAATCAAAACATATATCGACGTCTACTGTGCATGTGTCTGATAATAAGCAGCAGTATCTGCGCACAGGAAATAACGTTCAACGTCGATTCCCTTCTTTTCGGAGAAGTCCGTCTTAGCGACTCGCTAAACCGCACATTCCGTATTACCAACACCGGCTCAGCCATCTTAAACGTAGACACCGTGCTGGTTTCCGGGTCGGACGCTGCTGAGTTTACCGCCTTATCGGCAACCGGTCCATTCGTGCTGCCCTCAAATGGACGTCGAAACTTTAATTTTCAACTTAACGGCCAGTCTATTGGTATTAAAGATGCGCAGATTGAGATTTTTGGCAATCAGCTCGGCGCGAATCCCGCCGTTCTTCATATTCAGGCAGAGGTTATTCCGATCCCGCCACCGGATATCTCCTCCAATGTGTTAGCAATCAATTATGGCACGCTTCAACTCGGTGACACACTGACTCGATTTGTTCGTTTGCAGAATGTAGGTCAGAGTAATCTTGATATTGATACTCTGATATTAGCCGGCGCCGATACTTCTGAGTTCAGGTTGCTTACCGACCCTTCTCCCTTTACGCTTATTCCATCTGCAAGCCGCCGATTTGGTGTTGAATTCGACCCGCAAAGCCCGGGCGATAAATTTGCCAGTCTTCCAATTTATAGTAATGATCCCGATGAAAACCCTCTGGTAATAAGCTTCCAGGGATCAGCATTCGATTCATCACGTATAGTAGTAGAGCCGGACAGATATGATTTCGGTGGCGTTCTGATAGGCGATAGCCTTGTGCATTCCTTCACTGTGAGAAATGATGGTGGTAAGGATTTAGTCGTATCTGACTTTGAGATGCTCTGGTTGCATCGCGATGATTTTCCAATACTAACCACTCCTACACCAGTTACTTTGCCTCCTGACAGCAGCATGATGATAGATATTATGTTCAGGCCACTTGAACTGGGAACCCGCGAAGGACAAATGAAGATATATAGCAATGATCCAAGGACGCCTGAATTACAAATCCCGGTATTCGGGGTTGGGCTGGATAGTATGCCGGAACCGGCAATCGCGATTGATCCGGTAAGCTATGATTTTGGAACTCGGGTTGTTGGAGATACAATGCCTACTAATTTTTTGGTTAGGAACATCGGAACGGGAGATTTGACAGTTTCAACGACGGAGTTGGCAGGTATTAATCCAGGTGATTTCAAGGTGTTTAATGGTGTGGGGCCATATGTGTTAGAACCTAATGACGTACGACTACTGCAAGTTTGGTTTATTCCAAAAGCAGGTGGTCCGCGTAGCGCCGATATGCATATCCTGAGTGATGCCGTTAATACTGATACCCTGGTTGTCCCGCTATCCGGAACAGGTTTACCGCTGCCAGACATTCGTGTCGAAGACGATACGCTGGATATTGGGCTGGTCGTAGTTGGAGCCTCCGATAGCGCTGAGCTACAGATTCGCAATGTCGGTACAGCTAACCTGGAAATCAACGGGCTTCTGTTCGATCAGGCCGGCGTGAATTACTTCTCAGCTCCCGGGGTTAGTTTGCCGCTCGTTGTGCTTCCAAATGACACCGCATTTGTTCCAGTCGCTCTGGCACCAGACTCTGTTGGCCTCTATGAAACTGTGCTAACGGTAGTAAACAACGATTCAGATGATGATTCCGTTCTGGTGCGCGTTCTGGGCGAGGGAGTGACGATACCGGTTCCGGATATTGAATTCGATAGAGATACTCTGAAATTCACTGAAACGGTACTTACAACTATTCGGGTAGACAGCGTATATGTGATCAACACTGGTATTGCAGAGCTTTCCGTCAGTAGCGTTATCTTTTCTGGCATCGATTCGCTGGATTTTGCCCTAACCCAACAGACGCTTCCGTTAACTGTGCCGGCTGGAGACTCCACACTTCTTTACGTTGATTTTCAGCCGCAGGCGATAGGGGAGAGGTTTGCAGTGCTTCAGCTGTTCTCTAATGACCCTGACGAAAACCCAATCGAGTTGATACTAGCCGGAAGTGCTGTTGCGATTCCGGTCTCAGATATTGCTGTCGATCCGGACTCCTTGGATTTTGGCATCATCGACTTGGGAGAGTTCACATTCCGAGAACTGTTTGTTCACAACAATGGCAGCGCAGATCTTGAAGTAAATTCTTCGAATGTTCAAGGAATAGACTCATCTGATTTCAAGTTAACCTTTGGTGAAGCACCGTTCACGGTAGAGCCGGGAGACTCTCAACGAATTGACGTGCGTTTCTTACCATTCGATTTTGGAGCAAGAACCGCAAGCTTGAAGTTGATATCAAATGATCCTGATGGAAGGGAATTGCAAATTCCACTATTTGGTATTTCGCTCGATACCACTCTGATAGACACAATTGCCCCGGTATGTTCCGTCTTTACTACAATTATTGAAGAAGAACGGATTCATATTATGGTGCAGGACACCGGCTCCGGGATGAGGACGATCGAGGTATTGAACGCTGTGAACCTTGATGTATCCGTGCCCGCTTTTTTCCCGGGATCAACCGATACGCTGCTGCTTACGGCAGCAAAGATTTCCGTAGAGGGTTTTGCAAAAATTCGCGTCGCTTTTACCGATAGACGCACTAACACGTCGATCTGTGAGGCAACGCTCGATTCAACTACAGACATCGATCCTGAACCAGATGTGCCCGATGAATTTGCACTGGGACAGAATTATCCAAATCCATTTAACCCCACAACCGAGATTGAGTTTAGCATATTAGACGATGGGCAGCGTGTAACGCTGGTGGTTTATGATATTCTCGGACGACCAATAAAGAAGCTGATCGATGCCCCGCTGAGTCGTGGTTTTTATACTGCGGAATGGGATGGCCTGGATGGTTTTGGAAATCGCGCTGCAAGTGGAGTGTATGTTTATCGCTTGGCGAACCCTTCGCAGGAATTGGTGCGCAAGATGCTGCTGGTACGCTAAAAAAATGCCCGGCGGATAAACCTGCCGGGCAAGAAAAGTATGGATGTGCTCAGTGGATTTATCCGCTGAGAATCAAATGCGTGTGCTAGCGTACGCCACCTTGCATTTTACTGATGGCTTTTGTGAACAGTAAGAAAATTGTTCCGGCAATTATTCCGGTTAATGCAACGTTCGTAAAAAGCTGATCTAAAGGCAGGTTATCGAATTGTCCACCGATAAGACCGGCAAACAGATTTCCGAGTGCCGCGCCAAGAAACCAGATACCCATTGCCTGTCCGGCCAGTGGTTTTGGTGATAACTTGGTCACCGAGCTTAGCCCAACCGGACTAAGACAGAGTTCTCCGACCGTATGAAAGAAGTATGTAGCTATTAGCCAGCCCATTCCAACCTTTGCACCATCGACAGTATACTGTGAAGCCCATGCCATTACCAGAAACCCGACGGCAAGCAGAAGCAAACCAAGACCGAACTTGGTGGCAATATTAGGCTCTTGGCTTCTGTTGCTGAGCCAGACCCATAGTGAACCGAATATCGGAGCAAATATAATTATAAAAAGGGCGTTTACAGACTGTAGCCACCCAGCGGGAACAAGGAAGCTTCCCATCATTCGTTCTGTCATGTCATTTGCGAATAAATTTAAAGAAGAACCAGCCTGCTCAAAGCCGGACCAAAAAACGGCTGCGCCAATGAACAATAAGAAAACTACACCCAAACGTTTTTTCTCTGCTGCATCCCATTGAGTAGAAGCCCATTGTGCAAGAAACCAAAGAATACCCAGTGCAAGACCAAAGTAACCGATGTATTCGGCGATCTTGGTTAGATCCCATCCGGCAGTCTGATGCAGAACTGCAAAGATGCCACCGATGGCTACAAGTGCAATTACACCAAATGCGAGCTGACGCATAAGTGCCGAACGAAGTTCACCGGTCGGTGGTTCAATTTCGCCTGCGCCTTCAAGATGTTTCATACCTCTTCTGTATTGGACAAGACCAGCTACCATTCCCACACCGGCTGCACCAAAGCCCCAGTGCCAGCCAAAGCTCGGATTCTCGCCCAGATAACTTACGATGATTGGCCCAAGAAAGGCACCAAGGTTAATTCCCATATAGAAAATCGAGAAGCCGGCGTCGCGTCGCGCGCCACCTTCTGGATAGATGTCACCAACAATTGCCGATACGTTTGGCTTTAGCAGGCCGGTTCCGACAACGATTAGCATAAGTCCCAAATAAAATGTTGCCTGCATTGGGACGGCCATGCTGAAGTGGCCCAGGGCGATGATGATACCGCCATAATAAACCGCCATTTTTTGGCCAATGAGCTTATCGGCAATCCAACCACCCGGTAATGCAAGAAGGTAAACAAGCGCTGTATACATCCCGTAAATTGCACCAGACAGTTCAGTTGTTAAACCGAACCCACCAGTGCTTACTTCAGCGGTAAGAAATAAAATCAATATGGCGCGCATTCCATAGTAGCTGAAGCGTTCCCACATTTCGGTAAAGAAAAGAACGGGTAAGCCCCGAGGCTGATCCTTGAACATACGTGTGATCTCCCAGAAAAAGTTGAATGGAAATATTCCGATTAGATTTGCCAAATGTTATTGCAGGATAGTGCTATTCGAGGTTATGTTGATTAGCAATAATCCCTTTGGCGTTCAGCCCCCTCATGCAATAATTAACACCGAAGCAGAACGCATGTTCCATTCTATCTGTTGATAGTAGTCGTAAAAGAACAACCGAATGTAAGGAAAACCAGCAACTAAACCAAAAATAAATAGGTGGGTAGGGCAGTTGTAAATGTTGGCCTATCTACCAGTTAAGCAAGCGAGATATGGAGGGCATGTATGTTCTATGAAAGAATACGAGACGGGTATAAAGTTGTTACTGATCTTCAGAGCCATAATCTTGATGTAATCCACGGCTATTTAAGCCGCTCTTATTGGGCAAGTGGTGTACCGCGCGATCTTGTGGAAAAAGCGATAAAGCACTCATTGTGTTTTAGTTTGTACAAAAACGAAGAACAAATAGGCTTTGGCAGAGTGATTACAGATTATACGTCCATTGGTTATCTGGCGGATGTGTTTATTTTAGAAGGTTATCAGGGCAGGGGATTGGGTAAGTTCTTGGTGCAGTCTATTCTGGATCATCCGGAATTACAGACGCTACGCAGATTTATTCTGGTCACAGCTGATGCGCATGAACTCTATCGTAAGTTTGGCTTTGACAGCCCGGAAAAACCTGAAATGTATATGGATATGTGTCCGGCGAGGACATGGTAATGCCAGGTCGCTCATTTCATTCGCTGGTAGGTGGTTGGTCGCTCATTTCATTCGCTGGTAGGGAATAACGAACGGATACTGCCTACTGCCTGTCCACCTATTTCCATCGGCTAATGCGTTTGGAAGCTCCCAACTTATTTTGCTTAAGTGATTGGGCACGTGCTCGTAGCAGGATTTGCATTCCGGCAATCGTTTTGGTGTAGTGGACACTGGCTTCGCCAACATATTCTTTCCAGCGTTTTTCAAATTTGCTTGCTTGCTGTTTGTTGCGAGCCAGCAAGGTCGGGACAGTATGATAAAATTCCCGGGTAATACCACCTGAAACCAACCTCCTTACCAGCAGATAACGCGGATCGCGAATTGGATCGAACAGTTCACTAAATGCCTCAAGAAAAATAGTCTCTTCGTAATTCGTCCCGCCCTTTAGCGAAATGTAAATCAGCCCGTTGCTCTGGTAAATGGGGAGCGTTTCGTAATTGTAATCCCTGGATAATATGTTACAATCTTTCAATGTCTTAATCAGAGCATCTGCTATTTGTTCCAGGTCTTTACGTGTCGTATCCCAGGATATCTTCTCACGTTGAAAATTCATTTTATACTTCATACCGGGATTAAACATGTGCCAGACACTGGTTGTTATGCCAAGTCCTGCAATCCATGGAAATGCTGCGGGAAACAGACTCCACGCAAAAGGCAACGCGACTAAAGTGGTTAAAGCCGTTCGACTAAATTGGGAAACCGCTTTTACAACCAGCTTCTGAGTAGCAAATGTGGGAATTCTCTTTCCGGGGATTGCTACTTCGTCGCGCTTTCTTGGTGGTGTGGTGGTGTGTCTTGTAATCGTCTTTCCTACTTGCAGTGCCTCTTCCCAACGTTTAGCGTGGAGTGAGCGTTCCGTCGCCGCTTTAGTCATAATCTGGTTATGGCTGCGTATTTCTTCTTTAGAAAGAGCTGTTTTGGCGAGATTCATTCTCTCCAGTCCGTTCTCGATGGTAGTGTCGTTAAAACTTAAGCCCATAAATGTTTTGAATCGCGAATCGATCCGTCTGATATCCGGGCCCGGATCACCACTGGTGCTGATGGATGCGAGATGCCAAATATTTGATGACTTGTCTCCATCGTTTGCAACGGTGCGCAGTGCACGTCCACGCATCTGATTTGATGAAACATGAGAACCCACATTGTTTGCCAGAATCAGCGTGCTTACTACGGGAGCATCCCAACCCTCGCCGAGCAGCGCTCGCGTGCCTACCAAGACGGTCACGGCCCCCATTGTGAAAAGCTCGGTGACGATGGCAACGATGTGTTGACGGTTTTGATCATTGCACTCCAATGTAAAAAAGCCGCGATCGTGCGGCAGTTGTTTCATGCGCATGTCTGCTAAGGTAATGCCATAGCGAGACCCGGCAACGACTTCAAGCTCAGATAATGCGTTTGCCGGCAGGACAACCAAAGAGCCACAGAGTATGCCTAAGCGAATTTCTGCTCGGCAATCTGTGCGAAGGGATTCAAAAATTGGCACGACGCCGAGCTTCTGAAAGTTCGACGTTTCTCCCGGTTGAGGAAATAGATCGAGCCGAATTAAGTCACACAAAATTACCAGGCGAAGATCCTGCGGACGCGTTGCCGCAGCCTCTTTTTCAACAATTTGCAAAACGCTCTGTAGTTTATTCGGATCTCGAAGCAGCACTTTGTCTAGGTTCTCGGTTGAACTAAGCTTGATCTGCTTATTCTCAATGGCTCCGATCTTGCGCAGCAGCCGGCGAATGGCAACAAGAATCTCCTGTTCTTCTTCCGTATATTCATCAAACCGTTCGTAAATGCATTCATTGAGTAGCCTTTCGAGCCAGAACTTGTCGAGAGGAGGAATGTCCGTTGCTTCTACGTCCAGAAGGCGACATAAATAAAGTTGGGGTTCGACAAGGACTTCATTAAGAAATACCAGGAGAGCGAAGAAAAACTCAGAGTGTTTAGTAATCTCGCGAAACGCTTCGTTGCGAAGTTTCTCAGCATCTTCAGAGGTGTCGGTGAGCTTCTTAAGAAATGGCGTTTCCTGCATTAAAAGTGTGAAGGCGCCATGGTTTTTTATGTCTTCAACAAAGCTATCGACACTGCTGCGAAAGCTATCGATTGCTTGTTGGCCGCTGGCGGTTGGGGGAGAGAGGAAAATAAAGTCCTGATGCGGACATAAGCTGTATTCAAGCATCATCTCGGGAATAGATATCTCGGCATCGATTGGCCCGCATAGTTCAATATAGCGTTCCCACTCACTTCCGGAAACGTCGTAGGGCGGTGTGGCGGTGAGTGCCACGACGGTATGCTCACCAATGTGCTTGCGCAGGCGGTCCATGCTTTTCCACCATTCCTTCTGCAAATGGTGGGCTTCATCGACGATTAATGTATGGATGTTCTGCCCGCTTAACGCTTGAAGGACTGCTTCTGCACGTTCGGCCTTTTTGACGCTGTTTTTTCGATGACCAAGAATTGCATGCAGGCTTTGATAGGTCGAAACCGTAAAAAATGCCGGTGCATCCAGTGAGGTGGAAATCCAGTTTGGGGGCGTTTGCAGCTGCAAAAACAGCTCGGTGAAGCGCTCTACCCATTGATTGCGTATCGTCAATGTGGGGGCTAGTGCCAGCGTCGGTTTACCGAGATGACGCATGATTTCAAGGCCCAGCACTGTCTTGCCGGAACCAGGTGGAGCAACAACATGCAGGCGATCGTCACTTAGATGCAGCTCAAGCTCTTCCAAAACCCGCTTCTGATACGGCCGCCAGGAGAACTTGAATGTTGCGTCTTGGAAGTAGTTCAATAGTCGGTTGCTCGCTGTATTTGCTGGTAGTAGATAGTTCGTTCGTTTCACTTACTGGTAGTAGATAGATGAATCATCAATCATAATTCATAACTCATCAATTTCATCAGTATCCCAGTATCGGCGTCAACCAGCGTTCTGTCTGTTCAACAGTGAGTCCAAGACGCTTTGCATAACTTTCGACCTGATCTTTACCAATTTTTCCAATACCGAAATAATGTGCCTCCGGATGAGCAAAGTAAAAACCGGATACTGCTGCAGTTGGAACCATCGCGTTACTTTCAGTAAGTGTTATTCCGGTATTCTCCGTAGCGCTTAGCAGCTTGAATAAATCGGTCTTTAGACTATGGTCAGGGCATGCCGGATAGCCTGGTGCTGGTCGAATGCCTTCATACGATTCAGCAATTAGTTCCTCGTTAGACAAATCTTCACCCTCTGCATAGCCCCAGTAGTGGCGACGCGTTCGCTCGTGCATGTATTCCGCCAGTGCCTCGGCAAGACGATCTGCCAGTGCTTTGGCTAATATTGCCTTATAATCATCATTATCTTTTTCAAACTTCTCCACGATAGCATCCAAGCCTATGCCGGTTGTTAGCGCAAATGCACCAATGTAATCCTTCGGGCCATCCTTTGCGGGAGCAACGAAATCTGCTAAACTCATGTTGGGACGACCCTCTTGTTTTTTCATTTGCTGGCGCAGCATTGGAAAACGTTTAATAACTTCGTTTCGCTCATCATCGGCGTAGATAACAATATCATCATTTTCCGCAGCGGCAGGAAAAATTCCGATTACCGCGTTTGCCGTCAGCAGTTTTTCTTCAATGATCTCTTCCAAAAGCTCATTGGCATCTTCGTATAGACGCGTCGCCTCTTCACCTGCTACCGGATGTTCAAGAATGCCCGGAAAGCTACCCTTCATCTCCCAGGCCTGGAAAAATGGTGTCCAGTCTATTCTATCGCGCAAGCGCTCCAATGGGATATCGTTAATCACTTTGACGCCATCTAACTTTGGCGTTGGCCGAGGAGAGTTCCAGTCAATCTTGAAATGATTCTTTTTAGCATCAACATAAGCGGAAAGCTCTCGCGAGGCAATCTTGCGTTGATGAGCCTCCCGAACCTTATTATAGTCTTCCACCAATTCTGCTGAAAAGTTCTTTTTCTGATCGGAGCTCAATAGCTTTGAAACAACACCCACACTTCGTGAAGCGTCAAGAACGTGGACAATGGGTTCGTTGTACTCCGGAACAATTTTTACAGCAGTATGTGTTCGCGAAGTTGTTGCACCACCAATAAGTAGCGGTAGCTCAATATTTCGTCGCTTCATCTCTTTGGCTACGTGTACCATCTCGTCTAGTGAGGGAGTAATTAGTCCACTCAGACCAATGATGTCAACTTCTTCCTCCAGTGCCTTATCCAAAATGGTTTTTGCCGGCACCATAACGCCAAGATCAACAATTTGGTAGTTGTTACAGGCCAGCACCACGCCCACGATGTTTTTTCCAATGTCGTGAACGTCACCCTTAACCGTTGCCAGCAAAATTTTTCCAGCCTTTTCGCCAATCTTGCTTTCTTCTTCCATAAACGGATTCAGGTAAGCCACAGCCTTCTTCATAACGCGAGCGCTTTTAACGACCTGCGGAAGGAACATTTTTCCCGAGCCAAACAAATCACCAACTACGTTCATGCCATCCATTAGCGGTCCTTCGATAACAAGAAGTGGTCGTCCGTATTTTTGACGTGCCTCTTCAGCATCTGCTTCAATGTGCTCGGTAATGCCCTTCACGAGTGAATAGCGCAGACGTTCTTCAATCGATTTGCTGCGCCACTCCGCCTCGGCAACCTTCTTTTTGGGATCACTCCTTAAGTTCTCGGCGTAGGTTACCAAATCCTCAGTCGCTTCATTGCGGCGGTTAAGTAATACGTCTTCCACCTTAGTTAGCAATATGTCATTGATATCTTCATAAACTGTAATCTGACCGGCATTGACAATGCCCATATCCATTCCGGCATGAATCGCATGATAGAGAAATGCAGAATGCATAGCTTCGCGGACGGTGTCGTTGCCGCGAAATGCGAAGGAAATATTGCTGACGCCACCACTAACGAGAGCTCCAGGGAGTTCCTGCTTAATAAAGCGCGTTCCCTCGATGAAGTCTATTGCATAGTTGTTGTGCTCTTCAATGCCGGTTGCGACGGCAAATATATTGGGATCAAAAATGATGTCGTGTGGCGGAAAGCCAATCTCTTCGGTGAGCATTCGATAGGCGCGACTACAAATTGTTTTACGACGTTCCAGACTGTCGGCCTGACCCTCTTCGTCAAATGCCATAACAATAACTGCTGCTCCATAGCGTCGCGCCAACTCAGCCTGTTCCCTGAAGCTGTCTTCGCCTTCCTTTAAACTCACTGAGTTAACAATACACTTTCCCTGTGCATTACGTAAGCCTACTTCGATTACCGACCATTTCGACGAGTCAATCATCAAGGGTAACTTTGCGATATCTGGCTCACTTGCAATCAGGCGTACAAACTCTTCCATCGCCGCCTCAGAATCAAGAAGCCCTTCATCCATGTTGATATCTAATACCTGAGCCCCGTTTTCTACCTGATTTAGTGCTACCTGTAGAGCTTCCTCCATTTTTCCCTGTTGAATGAGCCGGGAAAAACGACGGGAACCGGTTACATTGCAACGCTCGCCAACGTTTATAAAATTGCTTTCAGGACGTACTGTCAAAGGCTCCATGCCACTGTATTGTGGGAGTTGAGAGATTTCAGGTAGCTGGCGTGGTTTCTTGTCAGCCATTACCGTATTGATGGCATTAGTAAATTCTGGTGTGCTGCCGCAGCAGCTTCCAACAATATTTAGAAAGCCACTTTCAGCAAATTCTCCAATCAATTCTGCCATCTCCTCAGCGGTTTGGTCGTATTCACCAAAGGCATTCGGCAAGCCGGCATTTGGATAACAGCTGATGTAAACCGAAGAGAGTTGGGAGAGTTCTTCGATATAAGGACGCATTTCAGTTGCACCCAGAGCGCAATTAATTCCGATACTGAGCAAATCAGCATGTGCAACAGACACGCAGAAGGCTTCCAATGTTTGCCCGGACAATGTGCGACCGCTGGCATCAACAATCGTTACGGACAGCATAATCGGAATAGATTTACCGGTGTCCTTCATAAACTCATCGATTGCAAAAAGTGCTGCCTTGCAGTTGAGCGTATCGAAAACTGTTTCAACTAGAAGTATGTCGACACCACCGTCGACCAGCCCACGAACTTGCTCATAATATGCGTCGCGCAATTCTTCGAATGTAATGTTGCGAAAGGCAGGTTGATTTACATCGGGTGAAAGGGATGCGGTGCGATTGGTTGGCCCGAGTGCACCGGCAACATAGCGCGGCTTCTCGGGTGTTTTTAACGTGTACTCATCGGCGGCTTTGCGCGCCAGGCGTGCTGCAGATAGATTGATTTTATAAACCTGATCGACAAGGTCGTAGTCAAGCATGGATATAGCATTTGCACTGAAGGTATTCGTTTCAGCTATGTCTGCTCCCGCCTCAAGATATTTTCGATGAATGTCTAAAATAACATCAGGCCGTGTTAAGCAAAGCAAATCGTTGTTGCCTTTAAGATCTAAGGGATGATCACTAAACAGATCGCCTCGAAAATCATCCTCTCCTAATTCATAACCCTGAATCATGGTGCCCATAGCACCGTCAAGAATTAGAATTCGCTCGCGAAGAGCCTGGTGTAGCGGGTGATCGGGGTAAAATTTATTCTTCATATACTTGTTCTCCGTAAGAAAAATCTAGACGCTTTAAGCTTATCGATTGAAACTGTCGGACAGCTCAAAATATAATACGATGAACCTTTCAAAAAAATAGTATTTAATCATCTCAATTTTTCGTCGATAACTCATGCAACGCTTAACAGGGAGAGTTGATCATGGCAAGGATGTCGATCGAGCGGATTCTTCATTTTTTGAATCCTTTATATGTACAGTTTCGCGGCCTGACAGTACGGTTGCTAATGCTGATCTTAGTAGTACCCAGCCTTATGTTTGCTGATTCGGAAACCATGTGGATTAAGAATGATCTAAATTCACGTTTACCCTCAATTTATGTTGATAGCTGGACTGGCACATCAGATGATGGCAAAAGTTATGTCTGTCTTTTTGTCGAATTATCCCCGCTGGATATGCAGTTTCTTCGTGCCAATAATAAGTTTGTAGCGAATTATGAAATTGACATCTCTATTTGGGATGAGCAAAAACAGCGCGTCAAGAATAAGATTTTGAAAGATAGCGTGCTCGTTGACAGTTATGAAGAGGCGGCTGATTATAATTGGAATCGATTATATCGCGCTGCCTTTGAACTTCCGGATGGACGTTTTCAGGCAATGATTGAGATTGTCGATAAAAATATCGGAAAGTCCGCACTTATGCAGCAGGATATTCTGATGAATAGTGAAGCTGTTGCGGGGATTGATGCCAGCGATATCCTGATTGCTCGCAGAGATGCCTATGGATCTACTGACACGGGTAAAGAAGATTTTGGGATTTTGCCATATCCCGGGAAAATTTATGGAGTAGAGCAGGCAGAAGTTTTCTACTATTTCGAGATATATGCGCCACAGGCATCGGTTTCTGACTCAGTAACCTACAACACGTTTGCAGTAGGGCCGGATAATAAGCAAACTCTTGTAAATAGCGGCCGCGTCAGCGTAGCTGCCGGTAAGGTGCCGGTTTTGCATAATATCCGTGTTGCAGAACATTCTCCCGGAACCTATAGGTTAACCGTTGAGGTTGATACGCCGGATGGAATTTATCAAATTGAACGTCACGAGAAGTTTACAGTCCACCAAAACCCACTTGATCTGCGTTTCAAGCCTTATGCCAGAGTGTTAAGTGAGCTTGAATATATGGCTAGCGAAGAGGAGTTGGAGAAACTGCGCTGCGTGCCGGAGGGAAGCAGACAGGCTGCCGTTTATCGTTTTTGGGCAGACCGTGATCCCACGCCGGGAACGGAGAAGAATGAACTGTATCTGGAGTATTACGAGCGGCTCTATATTGCCCAAAGACTGTATTCGGTAAACGACTCTGACAAGAATGAAATAACTGATCAGGGGAAGATATTTATCATGCTTGGGGCACCGGATGAGGTGTTGAAATATGCGGGTAAGGTTGACACTTTTTCAGATACTCAGGTTTGGAAATACGATTCGCAGCATCTAAAGGTTGTTTTCAGAGATGAAATTGGTGGCGGAAATTATCGTCTCATTTCGCCGTACAGTTTGCTGGACAACTAGCTTAGTTATGGGATTCGGTCGAGAAGTGCTGTTGCAAAACGCGCAGCACTTTCCGGCACCCGTGTTACAAAGAGCTCAGGTTCTATGAGCTCCAATTCCATGAGATAAAACTTATCGTCTTTCATCAGGCCGTCGACGCGAGCATATAGAGGCAGGGGAGAAAGTGTGGCGAGTAGTGCGGTCGCTGCCTGCATGGCCTCGTTTGGTGGAGCATGTACCTCGGCTATTCCGCCAAAGTCGTTCTGCACCCTGAAGTCTCCGGCTTTTGGTCGCTTAAGAACAGCATGGCTGTAGATACCGTTGAAAAACATGAGTGACCACTCACCACCAGTGATTTCTGTAAAGAATGGCTGAACCAGTACCTCAACGGTGCCCGCCGCCTCTGCAAAAGCCGTCTCCGATATTGAATTGAGTAAAACCGTCTTATGAGCACTTGCAGAAACCAGCGGCTTGACAACTGCTTTTTCTGAATTGTGGCTTTGTAGAAATGCCTTTACTTTACGATATTCATGACGCATTGCTATTATTGAAGGAACAATTCTCGTGTTTAATTCAAGCAAATAAGATTTGTTCATATTCCAAAGAATGGTTTCAGCAGAGTTGAATACCGGGATGGCAGACTCTTGAAGATTGCTCAGCCACGATTGAAATTGCGCTTCTTTTAAATGATAATTCCAGGTTGAGCGAATAACAATGGCATCAAAGTCCCGAAAATTGGCGGCGGCATCCCAGGGAACGGCGGAACACTGAACATTAACGGGGAACGCCTTAGCAACCAACGCATCGCTTGGAGTGAGTTCCGGACCGCCTGAGAAAGTAGCGAAAGCAATTTTTTTCATACAATTCGATAAAATTCATCGTTAATAATTGTTGATACATAATACAATGGTTCATCATGGAATGGAAGATATTCAATCCTGTGAAATATAGTTGAGTTATTGGTAAATAGCGAAGATTTTGAGGAACAGAATTATGATCACCGCACTGTTTATGCGTTCGATTGCCTTTGGAGGGGCGATTGTTCTACTTTCCGGGTGTTTTTCATCCGGGCAAAATGCTGTTATGCATCGGGGGAATTCCGGAAATACCGGGGTGATGAAAACTTCCGCTTTGCATACTGAGGCTCAGCCGGCATGGAAGTTTCATACGGAATCCTGGGTTCGTTCTTCTCCCGCAATGAAGGCAAATACACTGGTCTTTAGCAGCCTGAACGGCATCTTGTATGCCGTTAGCGTTGACAGTGGCGATCTGAAATGGCGATACAAGGCACCAAGTCGTATCGGCTCTTCCCCGGTTATTAATGGAAATCGCGTTTATACCGGAAGCTTTGATGGCCGGCTGTATGCGCTCAATCTATTAACTGGAAAACTGGAGTGGCAGTTTAAAACCGGCGGTCGTATCTCCTCGGCACCGGCCGTGCACAATGGTTTATTATACGTTGGCAGTTTTGATGGTTTTCTCTATTGCATCGATGAAAAGGGCGAAGAGAAATGGCGTTATAAAACAGAAAATGGCATCAGTTCCTCGCCGGCTATAGACAAGGGCACCATTTATTTTGGTGGCTGGGACGGTTATCTATACGCATTGAACATGAAGGGCAAACTAAAGTGGCGTTTTGAAACAGGCAATATGATTACCTCTGCTCCGGCGATTCACAAAAAGATTGTTACCTTTGGTAATCTGGACGGAAATTTCTTTGCAGTTAATTCCAAAAACGGTGAGAAGTTGTGGGAAATGTCTACCAAGGATCAGGTTGTGTCGTCGCCCGCAGTCCACAATGAAACGGTCTTTTTTGGCAGTAAGGACGGCTTTTTTTACGCTTTAGATTTATATACCGGGTCGCTTCGTTGGCTTTACGAAGCGGGCGTAGCGATAGAGGCCTCTCCTACAATTGCCGAGAGCCTGGTGTATTTTGGCGGTGCTAACGGCAGCTTATACGCGCTCGATACAGAATTCGGTTCGGAAGTTTGGCAATATAAAACCGCAGGCCGGATTCTTTCTGCACCGCTGATTTCTAACAGCATGGTCTATTTTGCCAGCAAAGACGGTTATGTCTACGCTCTAAAATAGAGATGTAGAATCTGTAAAATGCTACGGTAGACCTGTGGGCTACCGTACTGCAAGAATGACTCTCCCCATCCTATGTTTTACACTATGGACGCTTTAGTTGAGAAGAGCTTGGTGCTTGAGAGCTCTTCCTGATTGATTAAACAGGTATTTCTGAGCTCTATTTTCCATCCGGAACAATTCGTCACGAGTATGGTAAATTAGTTGCAATCAGTTTATTCAATTTATATTGAATTGCAATCCAATCTTCCGTATGTTTCGTAGCTCAATAGGAAGCAGTGATGTGTCTCTCTTAAGTCTTTCTGACAGAAGACAGATTCAATAAATAAAAGATGTAAAGTCGTTAATAATCACATCTTTTCCGTATAATTCTGCGATTTTATAGCGTCCTGTAAAATTAAGATTAACTTTTTTCAGGATTTTTATCCGGAGTTGCAATCCTTTTAAGTTCTTAATGCTTTCAGACGACACTATAAGGACGTCACACTGCCTAAATGGCAATAACTATTGACTAGAGAATGAAGACTATAGACCTTTTTGATGGAATTATCCGAATGAAAATGCCTCGTATCAAACTTATTTTTGCCTTAGTTGCTCTGCTATCGGTGACGTCGCTTTGGGCAAACACCCGTCGTATTGTGGGTGTTGTGCCTTTCGAGAACACCGGAACGGTCTCACAGAAATGGATGCAGCGCGGCATAGATGAGGTATTTAACAATAAACTTGGCGAGCTAAGTGCTGTTTCCGTTTTTGAGAAAGAAACGCTTAGCAGAGTCCTCAAAAATCTTGAAATCGCCGATGCCGGAGTTGTAGATGCACGTCGTGCCTTTTCAATCGGTAAAGATACCGGAATTGAAGTACTCGTTTTAGGATCTTATCAGATGAATGGTGACAGGCTTTCTATTAGTATGCGGCTCGTGAGCACGTACACCGGGTCTCCCATTTATGATGAAAGCAGAGATATACGTCTGGAACAGGTGTTTGAAACCTGCGGCAATTTTGTGCGCAAGGGGCTGTCCATTATGCAGATCCCGATTGAAGAGGATGAAGATGAGGTTTTGACTGTGCCTCTTACGTCTTCGATGCAGGCATTTGAGGCCTATTGCAAAGCATATGATGAAATTGAAAAAGAATCACCGATGGAGAGCATCGCCGGTTATTTCCAGCGGGCACTTCAGCTGGATCCGAACTTTTGGGAAGCTCAATACAATCTGGGTGTAATCTATTACAATTTTGGTCTATACGACCGGGCACAGCGTCAGTTTAACGAGGTTATTGAAAAACAGGGACGCTTCTATAAGCCCTACTTTGGTAAAGGCGTTATCAATTATCTGAATAAGAACTATCGCGAAGCGCAGCGTCAGCTTAAAAAGAGCGTTCAGCTAAAGAACGATCACGACCGTAGTTACTATTATCTGGGTGTTGTTTACTCCGAAATGGACTCCATTAAGAAAGCCATCGAGTATCTTGAACGCTCCATCGAATTCAATCCCAACTTTGCAAATGCACATTACCAACTGGGCCTTGCTCAGATGAAACGCGGCTGGTATAAAAAGGCAACGACCATATTTAATCAAGCTATAAAGTTGAACTCAGACTTCCATCTGGCACACAACGCACTTGGTGAAGCATACTATGCGCTAAACCTCTATGAAGAGTCAACGATCGAGTTTAACAAGGCAATCAAGATTAAGCCTAATTATGCAACCGCATATTTTAACCTCGGTAATGCTACGTATAAGCGTGGAGCGTTGGAAGAGATTGTGGATGCCTTCTGGTCGCTTCTCGAAGGTCAATACATCGAAGAAGATGGCACGAACGGAACCAACGGCACCAATGGTAGCGATTCACCTCTGTTAGGTCTTGAGCATCTTCGTGAGAAGTCCCGTATTGAAGACTCTGATAATATTCTTCGCAGAATGGTAAATGCTTATCGCACCGCCCTGCAGTATGACAAACGTTTTTACGAGGCGAGTTATAATCTCGGTCTGACATATGAGAACCTCAGCCGACCAGACAGCTCCGAATTCTTCTATCAAATGGCAATTGCGCAGAAATCCGATCTCTCTCAGGCCCATATGCGTCTTGGTAAAATCTATGAGCAGCAGAAGAAATACACCCTTGCTCTGGAGTCTTTTAAAAAGGTCGTCAGCATCGATCCGGACTATTTCGTTGCGAACCCCAAGCTTGGTGAGCCGTATCGCTATGTAAATATTATTGAACTGGTGTTGAAAGAAAATCAAACGCGTTTGGACAACGATCCGCAGAATAGGGAAGCTCTCACTGTTATCGGTAAGATATATCTCAGCCTGGGACGTTTTGGCCAAGCAGAGCAGTATTATGAGCAGCTGGTTGCAACAAACCCGGATGACTCAGGTGCGCAACGTACGCTTCGACGTATTCGCAGACAACTGCGCAAGCTGTAAACGTTATTGACCCCACTCGTGCCGGTGGCCCGGCACGCCTCCCAACCCATCCTTCATAAAAAGCACCTCAACTTGCCCATATTTAGCAAACCTAAGCAGATTTTGTCGTCAAACGCTGCCAAAATTGCCCAAATAAATAGACCACCGTCACATCTGGATGGTCATGTGATGACCCTCACGGTTTAACCCTGCTCTCAAAAGCTACATTGATTTCGACGCTAAGGAGGCTCAGTTTAGATAGAAGGGAAACCACAGATGTACGAGATTGAAGCAGTACGACAGGATGATGTTTGCTTGAAATTTCGTTGGTTCACCACGATGGATTGTGATTTATATTTGTGGGAGAATCCGCAAACAAGCGAGATAGAACGATTTCAATTCTGTTTCGATAAAGACTTTGACGAGAAGATTATAGAGTGGGATTCAAGTTCCGAGCGGCTTGTCCATGCTGAAGTCGATTCCAGTGGTGGCGGACGGTTTCGCGGGGCGGCAATTTTTCGACGCGGCGGAGATCTCGACCTTTCTTATGTCGTTCATCTCTTTCAGGAAAAAGCAGAAGGATTGGACAAGAAGATCTGGCGCTTTGTTACCAAGCGTCTGCGAGAACGTCTTCCACGGCGCTAACGTGGCGCTTCAATAGACTTCAGGCTCTCTAATAATGCGGTTGCCTCTGAAAACTCCGGGTAGCGCCGCATGCACTCCAAAGACATTTCTACAGCACTCGATATATAGCCCACATATTTTTTACTACCAAATCGACGATAGTTATAGGCAAATGCTCCTGCATCGTGAAGCTTGCGCTGAATGATGGAATAATCAACATATTTTTGGTATTCCTGTTTGTCCCAGTTCACGCCAAAATTTGATAGATGTTGCCTGTAGGCTTCAACTAATTCTGCTCTAAAATCAGGAGTCAAATCGATATAGGAATCCCATGCAATCGATACCAGATCGTAAACAGGTGATCCAAAGCGGGCGTCCTGAAAGTCAATTATGGTAAAGCTGTCTTTTTTCTCATCATAAAAAAGATTACTGCTCTGAAAGTCTCGATGGACGAACAGTGGATATGAAATATCGAGAAATGTTGAAATAAGATCACCAAATCGCAGTATTAGCTCTTTGTGTTCCGGCTGTTTGTAGTAGAAAGACAGAAGTTGTTTTTGCAAATGGAAGTTAAATTCGAACATGTACTTCTCATGATCGAATCGTCTGGTAAAGGCAGGGCAGTGAGTTTCCATCTTACATTTATGCTGCATCTCTGCCATAAACTCGATGAGCTTTAAGTAGACGTCTTTTTTGTTTGCCGGATTGCCGTGCATGTATTGTTCAAGAGTCGGGAGATGCTTAAACTCGACAAATACCCATCCCTGAGCGCGGTTCATCTCATAAACGCGCGGTGTCGCAACACCCATGCGTTTTAGATAATAATCGACATTCACATAATTGTCCATCATTGTAAGGTCGGGTTGTGGAATGGACATGAGCAGGACAGTGTTGTCTGGAAAGTAGGTTGGTGAAGAAAAATCGATGCGATAATAATTGCGCGAAGAGGCGCCACCGGGCAGTTTGCTTATCTCTGCAATTTCGGCATTAAGAAACGACGCGAGATTCTCGCGCAGTTCCTGGTAGGTCTCGGAAGAGGTCATGTTTTTTATTATCCTTTGTTGCTCAATGCAAGCTGTTGTAAAGCATCTCCGTCAAGGCGATAGGTCTCCCAGCCATCCAGCGAGCTCGCACCAAGTGCCTGGTAAAAGTTGATGGCAGGTTCATTCCAGTCCAGAACATTCCACTCCATTCGCGCACAGTCTTTTTTAACGGCAATAGCAGCAAGCGCAGCTAAGAGTGAGACGCCAATTTTGTTGCCACGCATGGCAGGGTCGACAAATAAATCTTCAAGGTGTAGTGTAGGGCGTCCGGTAAATGTGGAAAACTTATAAAAATAGAGCGCAAAGCCAACCGCTTTATTTTCCGATATGGCCAAAAGGGCATCGTAAATGCTATTCTCACCAAAGCCGTATTTGCTAAACTGCTCTTCTGTACCAACGAATTCATGTTCAAGCTTCTCATAGATCGCAAGGTCGCGTACCAGGCGAATTAAATCCGGAACGTCATTTTGGGTTGCATTGCGTATTTGAAACGTGTTTTTCATCTTATTTTACCAGTAATATTTTACGAACCGCGTTTTGAAGCCCTGAATTAGTTTTTGCCTGCAATCGCACATAGTAAATCCCGCTGCCGATATCTTCTCCGTCATCGCTGCGAGCGTCCCAAGAATAGCGATGTTCGCCGGCAGCAAGTTGAGCACTAATAATCGTGCGCACTTCTTGTCCCAGCTGATTGTATATGTTCATCTCAACAAAACCTGATTCTTCCAGATAGAATGGAATCAGAGTTGTTCCATTAAAGGGGTTGGGATAATTTTGCGCCAGTTGAAAACTCTTTATGGAGTGTGTATTTGGATCTAGTCCTGTTGGTGAGCCGTTGCTGGTACCGGGAGACGGGGACGTTATCGAAATAAATCCGACAGCACCATCCTGTGGTCTGCCGAACGAAATATCTGTTTCCTGAAGTCCAAAAGATATGGTGTCTACCACCGAAGAGTCTGCAGCAAAAATTCCGATTTGTTCACCGTCTTTGTCCAACTTAAATGGCGCGTGGACGGCGCCCTGAGTTGGATCGTCGTCGGCCCAGATTAGCAGAAACTCACCGGGTGCTATGGTTCGATTAGGCAGTTGCCATTTTCGAGGGAGATTGAAATTGTCGCTGAGGTAAAAGTCCTCGAGCGAAATGGCTATGCTGTCTCCATTGAATATTTCAACCCAGTCGTCAAATTCTCCGAAAGGATCAGCAATTGTTGTACTATTGCTGGCCATAAATTCGTTGATAAATAATTTTGGCTGCTCTGATCGAAGCGGAATTGAATAGACGGTTTGTGGTGCATTAAACGGATCCCGTGCCAGTCTACTCTCTGAGTCTCGTCCGGAAACATAAAATGCCAGATCACTCGGCTGAGTCAATGCAGGAATTGTCGCACCATATATACCATCATTTGCTTCTCTATCGCCACTCAATCCATCGTCGCGCATTTCTATGGCTGTTTGCCACAGGTTATTGATGCTATAATAGAGCTGCATTGTTACCACAGCATCTTCATCTTCAACGAAAGTCGTTACTAAAATGGGGTCGTTCAGGTCTGGCGCAGAAGGTGAATAGGTCGTTTGAGAAATAATTGGCGGAATGTTATTCAAAACCAGTTGGCTGTTTATTGAATTGCTTCTTGTTCCGATATAGGTCGTAATTCCATAGGTGACGTGTCCACCAAGGCTTTGTCCGTAGGAGTCCAGAAAGTCTTGATAAGTAAAGCCGTAATCGAGCGTGCGATAGATATCATCCAATGCCGCCGGAGCCAGTAGATCACGTGTCGCGTAGGCCTTTGGAAACAAAATACCTGCATTAAAGTGGTCGTCTGTCAGTTGCTTTAGATAGAATGAAAAGCGATCACGGAATATGTCGACGTCTAAAATACGTTCTGCCAAAGCCCGTTGAGTGCTTTTACCCCAATTGTAGATGTCGCGATTTCCCCAATCAACACCGGGCTGTATGCCATCCCACCAAATACCAAATGTATTGTCCAGATCGAATATTATATACTCGAACTTACCCGTTGCCGGATTGTTGTAAAGGTAATAGTTGTTTTTATTGAACCAGTAATTATCCCAGTGTCCAATTGCAATCTCCAGCGCTAGTGCTTTAAGATAGCCGTTTACGTTGAATACGTTTTGAATCGCACTTGCAAAACTACCGTCGGGAGTAAGGTTCAATACGTCTATAAAGTGTGCCAGATCGCTATAGTCATCTGCAACACGATTGGTCTTTAGATCATATGTTCGTCTACCTCCAGATTGAAACTTGTAGACATCCGGGTCATTGCCTCGCCAGGTAAGATCTGCTGGCCAAAGGCACTTGTAGAGGTTGCCGGAGTCATTTTCAAATCGTGCTTTGATAAAATTTTCGTCGATTTGCTCAACGTGAATATAGACACCATAATAACTTCCATTGATATAAAGCTGTGAATAATGAGTACGTGCAGCATTTAGTCCATAGCTTTTTGCCAACTCCCAGCTCAGGCGGCTTCGCGCGATGCTGGGGTCGTTGTGTTCTCCATTCAAATTAATCTTTTCAAGACCGAGATATTTTCTACCGGCTTCAAAGGAATTAATAGAGATCTTGAACGACTTCTTCTCGGCCGCACGTGAGGTATTGCCGCGCAGGCGAAAACCAATGTTGGGCAGCGTATCGTCAAGCGTGGTGCTGCGAACAATAACCGAAGCAGGGTATTCGTGGTCGCTCCATGGATCATTAAAAATAGCTGCAAGTGAGTCCGGATCGATGGTTACCTCAAACGACACAATTGACTCGTCTTGAAATAACGGATGCTCCGGAAGCAACTGTGCGCTAAGGGAGAAGGGGAGTAGCAGTACTGTAAGAGCGATGATGCACAGCAAAATATATGACTTCATAAGACACCTCACTAAAAATCATTGTAGAATAGCTGGAAGCGTGAAAAGCGCCGGAGGTTCAGATTCGTAGAGTCCGGCAAGGCGTTTAATCATCTCCAAAAACTGTGCAAAATTACTTACTCAATTGAAGGCAGTCAAGCGGATTGTCGCTTAATACTGCCTTCAATTGTTCTAAACCGCGTTGTTTTATTCCGGAATAAAAATGTCTACCAGGAACAAGCTAAGTTCAGGCACATAAGTAATAATCATCAGTGCAATAAGAAGGATTATGAGAAAGGGAAAAGAGGCTGAATACAGCTGCGTGATTGGCTTACCAAAGCGGAAACTCGATATAAACAGATTGATTCCAACAGGAGGCGTAATATAGCCGATCTCAAGATTTGTCAGGAAAATGATACCAAGATGCACCGGGTCGACGCCATAGTTAATCGCTATTGGAATGATAAGCGGGACGATGACCAAAATGGCTGAAAAGATGTCCATTAAAGCGCCGACAATAAGCAGGAAGATATTCAGCATTAACAAGAACACGATCTTACTGTCAACGTATTGCTTCATAAAGTCTAGAATGGCCGTGGGAATTTCGGCGTCAATCATGTAGTTGGCCATACCAAGTGCAGCGCCGAGGATAACCAGAATACCACCTACCAGAACCATGCTTTCTTTCATGATGTTCGGTAGATCTTTAGTCAGACTGATATCACGGTAAATAAATACTTCTACAATCAGCACATAAAATGCAGTTACAGCTGCAGCCTCGGTTGCGGTAAAAAAGCCGCCGTAAATGCCGACTAAGATCAACAATGGAAGAGGCAACTCCCAAATTGCTCCCTTGGTCGCTTTCCAGGCCCTGCTAAACTCGAATGGCACTGTTGCTACTTTTTGATCCTTTATATACCAGATGCTGTAGGCTGAAAGAAGCACAATTAACAGAGTTCCGGGAATAAGGCCGGCAAGAAAGAGTTTGTCAATGCTCACTTCAGCGATGAGCCCGTAAACGATAATTGGTAAACTTGGAGGGAATAGCATTCCCAGATTGCCGGATGTTGTGATCATTCCCAGCGTGAATTTTTCCGGATAGCTCTCCTTTATCAGCATAGGATAGAGAAGGCCGCCCAAAGCGATAATAGTAACTCCTGAAGCGCCGGTAAATGCAGTGAACAGGGCGCAGGAGGTTAATGCTACAATTGAAAGCCCACCTGGTATCCAGCCAAATATGGCTTGTGCAAAGTCGATTAGCCGCTTGGGTGCATTACTCTCGGCAAGCATATAGCCTGCGAGGGTAAATAAAGGAATAGCCAATAGCACCGGTTGGCTTGCCAGTCGGTACAGGTCGACAATTACCGTGGCAAGGCTGGTGCCGTCGAAATGCCATGCCAGTAGCGCAATGGCACTGATAATTGCAAATAGCGGTGTGCCGTAAATGGCCAGGAGAATTAACACGATTGTAATAAGAAAAGTTGTCATAACGTGGTCTGTCCGGTTTCAGGGATTTAGTTTAAGGCATTTGACGGCTTTTTAGCGAACGCTCTCTGGCGTAAATTCTTCCGGCTCTTCCTGCTCAATACCGAGAAAGCGCTCTACTATCTTTAGAAAAAAGCGGAAACCGATAAGTGCGAAGCCTATCGGTATTATCATTTGAAACGGCCATGCCGGAACCTCATTAAACAGAATGGTCTCGTATTCAATTTCTGCTTGTAAAAATACCCACCCTGCTTTAGCCAGGACGCCGCAAATAAACAACGTCGCTAAATCAATAATTGAAGCGACGTATTTCATCAATTTCGGGGGGGTATATCGCTTCATTAGATCTATGCGAATGTGCTTGTTCTTTCGCGTCGCGATTGAGGCACCGAGAAAGCCAACCCATAGCACAAGGTGTCTTAAGAAAATTTCTCCCCAAAGAAAACCTTCCTGAAAAACGTTGCGAAGAACTACTTGGTAGAATGCCAGAAGAACCATTGCTGTGACAATGGCGATAACAAGGCCGTTTTCGATCCAGCCCAAGAGGCGATCGACGCTTTTTACGAGTGTTTCCATGCTTTTGGTTCCGATAGGAATAAGGTGTGACAAATAAAAAGGCGACGCGAGTTAACGCGCCGCCTGAATTTTTTATACCGTTATTTTTCTGCTTTTTCGCTTCGGAAAGTAGTTAGAGCTTCATTGACTCTGTCCAGCATTTCCTGTGGGTAAAGGCGTCCTACCAGATCCGTGTGAGCGCTGGTGGCTGCAGCCTGGAAAGCCGCAATCTCTGCTGCAGGAACGTCAATGAGCTTTGTTCCGCTGTCGATCATCAAATCCAGTGACTTTTGATTGTCCACGCGACCGCTTTGAACGAGCTTGCTCATATACTCGCGACCTTTTTCCAGAAGAATCGTCTGATGTTCTGGTGCAAGCTTATCAAATTGCTTCTTTGAGATTAACACGGCACCCATAACATTTGCCAGCGGCAAGTTGGTAATCGTCTTAATTCGGGTATGCCACTGTAGTGATACACAAGGCAATGGCGGAACGTAAACACCTTCAATAAGGTTTGTTTGCAAGGACGTAAGCACGTCAGTTAGCGATAGCGGAATCGCATTTACATCGAGAGATTTAAACGTTGCCTCGGCGAGTGGGTCACCTTCCCACATCCACATCTTTGTGCCCCGCAAATCTTTTAGCGAAGCAATCGGCTTCTGAGCATAAACGTAAGCAAAACCAACGTCGGCCCATCCGAGGATAATGAAGCCTTTTTCCTCAAATTTCCGCGCGAACTCGTCATTGAGGAGGGACGCGATGTGGTCAACTTCCTCATAGTTGCGATACAGCATCGGTAGTTCCATAATGCGAACTTCCGGCAGAATCTCGCCTAGACCCACACCGGTAAAGCCGGCGCTGTGGAGCTGACCGAGACGAATCTTGCGAAGCACGTCTTTCTCATCACCCTGAATCTGGCTGGGATAAATCTTGAACTTTACTTTGCCGTCAGTTAGGCTGGTTACTTCGTCTGCATACTCACGAAGCACTTTTAAATATGTTGAGCCTTCCGGAGCAACAGTTGCGAATTTAATCCGCTGTGAATAACCGCTGCTGGCAAATAATAGGCTTAGCAATATGAGTGTTATAATTTTACGCACGATAATTTTCTCCTTTAAATGTTCACTGCTGCTATCAAAATCTACAACCAGCAGAGCGATATTTGGTTCCTTCCGTTACAGAATATCCTCTTTTTGCGCCATAAGTGCTGCTCCTTTTTGTTTTGCCAATGCAGTCAATAATTCAAATCCTGGCAGAATGTCCATGGGCGCATCATCAACTTTTTTTAGCAGCTCATCGAACAGTTCTTCATTGAGCGTTGGCGCAGCATAATATTTTGCATAATACACATAAGTAATAAGCGACTTATTGTCAGTTAGTTCTAAAACCTTTTCAAAATGCTCTTTCGCCTTGTCCGGGTCGCCACCGAGCATGCGGGGAATAGATCCGTTAATGCTGCCCCAGAACAAGTGGGCTGCTCCAAAAAAGAAGCTCTCGTCCAGCTCAATAACCCGATTCATCATGGTCTTTACGCGGGATAGATCAAATACGGCTTCCGGTTTGTCGCGATTTAGATTTACCCAGCCGGCCCATGCAAAAGACGTCCAAAATAAACCCGGCAAATCGTCTTTGTCAAGTGTAGCCAATGCAACCTTCAATTTGTCATCGTTCTTTGGAATCCCGTTTTTAAATGCCTTTTTCTTCATTAATATCTTTTCACCAAATGCTTTGGCGCGAAGATACATGGCGCTGGCGCGTTCCGGATGTTCATCTTCCAGAAATCCCAGGCTATAGCTGGAAAAGCCTTGTGCCAATATCTCAAGAAGCTCTGTCTTGCCCGGATCGGCCAGATGAAATCCTTCAATCAGTTTCAGATTGGCAGCCGTAGCAATTTTCGCCACTTCAAGATCCGGCTCAGCATAAAGCGCATCAATACCGTATGCAAAAAGACCGGTTGTTACATTCAACGCGATCTTTTGCGTCGCGCCACAGCTGCTGAGCAGCAGAAAAATTATGCTGAGAAAGAGATTGCGGGTCATATTGCTGCCTTTTGAGTTTCTGAAAGTCGCGTCAAATATCTCAACATTCGGTATATAAATCAAGAAATATTCCAGTTAGTAAGCCTCCTCAGGATCTACTTCCTGTAATATTAGACCGAGTAGACCCTATACATGTCACTGTCAAACGGAATGCCAAATTCTCTGCGTGGCTTTAAGAGGAATAAAAACAGTGGTTTGGGTTTGGTTTGTTTGATTGCGGAAAGATAGGGGCAAGGTGTTGGATATTAGACGATTGTCTAAAATAGTATACGTTAGAGTACCGGTCTCAGATTTCGCTGCGTGTTTGCAGGGCTTTTCCTAGCGTTAATTCATCCACATACTCAAGCGAACTGCCCAATGGAATGCCGCGCGCCAGTCTTGTAACCTGGATAGATTGTGGTTTTAGCAAGCGTGCAAGATAGATGGAGGTGGCTTCGCCTTCAGTGCTGGGGTTAAGCGCAATAATTATTTCTTCGATCTCTTCACTCTCCAGACGCCTCAGCAATTCTTTAACGCGCAGATCTTCCGGGCCAACACCTTCCAACGGGGAAATTACGCCACCAAGTACATGATAAAGACCGCGAAACTCGTTGGTCTTTTCGATCATCAATATATTCTGCGGATCTTCTACAACACATACCAGTCTGCCATCTCGATTGGTGTCTTTGCAAATTGAGCAAAGCTCTGATTCAGAGAAATTGAAGCAGCGACTACAGGTGCGAATTTCCTTGCGCACGCGCTGAATGGCATCGGAAAGGTTTTCACTCTCGCCGGGTTCACTGTTCATAATGTGAAAAGCCAGCCGGGTTGCCGTTTTACGGCCAATTCCCGGCAGACGCGATAACGAATCAATTAGCTGTTGTAGAGCCTGTGGAAGTGATTTCATAATTAGAATCCGGGCAGTTTAAAACCACCGGGCATATTGCCCATCGGCCCCATGCTTTTCTGCATTTCTTCCTGTGAGCGTTTTGAAGCATTTTCCATTGCTTGATTAACCGCTGCAACAATCAAGTCTTCCAGCATTTCCTTGTCTTCCGGATCGACAACTTCCTGCTCAATCTCGATACTAACTATTTGGTTCTGGCAATTGGCAGTAACTTTAACCATACCACCACCAGCAGTGCCTTCTACCGTAATTTCTGCAAGACGCTCCTGAGCTTTGGCCATGTCTTCCTGCATTTTTTGCGCTTGCTTCATTAGTTGATTTAAATTCGGCTTCATACCTGTCTCCTTATCTAGGATGTTTATTCTATATCTTCACAATCAAATGTATCGATTATCTTCTTCAGTACTTCATCTTTATCTTTAATGCTCTGTAATATCTCCTGTGGAGATTTAATCTCTTTTACAAGACCAGCTTCCGCAAAGCTTTGTTTCACACAAAGTAATTTTAGGGATGAACCAAACAAAGTGTTTAGTGCTCTTTCGACAGCATCGGCATTCTTTTGCACATGCTCGAGGTGAAATTCTGTTTTGGGATCGAATGCGACCTGCAGCTGATTATTTTCGATCTTAAACGGCACACCATCCTGCAAAAAGGAGCCAAGGGCTATCTTTTCTTTTCGGACTTCATCCACAATATCTATCCAGCGGGCTTTTATGGTATCAAAGGATGTATCATCGCTGTTTTTACTTACCGGTGGTTGTGGCAGTGGTGCTGACTTCGGCTGTGGCGGTATTACAGTCTGTGTTGCTGCCGATTCTGTGGCAGAGTCGCCGTTAGGCGCACTCGGCTTAAAGGCTAATGGTTCGACTTTCGGTTGCGTATTCTCTTCTTGCTGAATAACCGGTGCACTTATTTTTGGCACGGGTGGAAGAAAGACCTCTTCCGAAACCAGTGTTTGTCGCACCGCTTTATTCGCCGCAGGGGGAGATGGTTCTGCAGGCTGTGGAGGCGTTACTTTAGCTGTCAGTGACTGCGGATATGTCGTTTCTGTCGGTCCATCAGTCGCGGGAGAACCGTTAATTTGAGGGGCAGTTGGCAAGGTCTTTTCTGAGGGAGCAGACTGGACATTAATGTCGGGAGCGAGCGGAAGTTTCCTGTTTTCCACTTGCTCTTCCGGAACGACAGAGGAGGATGATTGAATTGGCTCAGGGACGTCGGTTTTTTGAACTATTGGTGCCGCAGCGGGGCTTATTTCAGTTTTTTTTTGTGCCGACGCCGTGTCCGGGGCGTTTTTAAGCAACTTCATTAGTTCTTCCAGATCCGGAACCTTAGGCTTATGCGCAATCTTCAATAACAGTAGTTCAATCACCAATCTTGGATTCTCGCTAAACTTTAGCATCGATTCGCTGGTTGTCAGCAGATCCAGATACTGTAGCAAGTCGCCCTCGTCAAAACTCTTGGCATCTGCCAGATATTGATCTTTGTAGTGATCAGATATTTCCAGAAGAGTCGCATTTCCCGTAGCAGTAACAACCAGCAGATTTCGAAAATGTTCTTCCAAACCCTGTAGAAAATTTAACAGGTCGTGTCCGGTCTCGAACAGATCCTGTGCGAAATGGATTACGGCGCCACCGTCTTTTTGTTGTATCAGGCGCGTAAAGCGAAAGTAAAGCTCTTCGTTGATAACGCCCAGCGATTGCTGAACGTTTTGTATTGTCACCTTGCCATCGCTGAATGAGGCCAGCTGATCCATAATGCTGGTCGCATCGCGCATACCGCCATCAGACTTTCTGGCAATTAGCATCAGACTGTCCTGGTCAATCTCAATCTTTTCTTCTGAGGCTATTTTACTGAGCTGTTCAGCAATTAATCGAGTTGGAATGCGTTTAAAATCAAACCGTTGACAGCGAGAGAGAATGGTAAGCGGTACTTTGTGTATTTCGGTTGTGGCAAAGATGAAGATCGCATGCGATGGTGGCTCTTCAAGCGTCTTTAGGAGCGCATTAAAGGCCTCTTTACTAAGCATGTGAACTTCGTCGATGATGTAAATCTTATGGGAAGAAGAAACAGGTGCAAAGCGAATATTCTCTCGCAGGTTGCGGATCTCGTCGATTCCGCGATTACTGGCACCATCGATCTCGATAATATCCAGGGTAGATGATGTGTCTTCGGGAGTGATACCGTTTACTGCTTTGGCAAGTAACCTTGCTGTAGATGTTTTCCCAACACCGCGTGGGCCGGCAAAAATAAAGGCATGGCCAAGGCGATTTTGCTCAAGCGCATTTACTAAGGTACGCGTTACGTGCTCTTGTCCGATTACCTCTTCGAACGTCTTTGGGCGCCATTTTCGGGCCCAAACGATATAGTTCTTTGCTCCGGAGTCGCTCATGTTTTCCTGCTTTTTATAACCAGAACAGAATAGCACAAAATTTGGTGATTGTCAATTGAGAATAGACAAAAAAAATATGCCAGGCGACCCCACGGCACATAGTTCATATACCTACCGTTGCTTCCTTCCGGACCTGGCGGAGTTCGGTACTGCTCTATTGCGTGGGACCTGGCATTTTTTGGTAGAGTCGCAGGGAATCGAACCCCATTAGTGTTTTAACACCATCGCCCGATCGCTCTTTACAAATGGACGCATAATATAGAATGGCCTTGAGGAAAAAGCAACTGTAAAAAGATTGTCGTCTGTTAGACGTTGTTTGAGTGAAAAGAATCACAAGTATCTTGTCTTACGTGCGTTCAATCACACATACTTGAGTAGATGAGAAGTATCATTACATACCTCGATTGAAGCAGTTCAAATACCTTCCTCACGGATGGGTGTCATACTCTGGGAATACCGGCTTATAGACGTACTGGAATAGGCACTGGATAATTGAAACCTTATTACTGATAAACCCCAGCTTTTTTTGGAAATTGATTTCCGGAGTTATTGCGCATGAAAATTTATTTGCTGATAGCGGCAGTTGTGTTGTCAATAGGCATGCCTCTTCACAGCCAGTCAATAACGGAAAAAAGAAGCAGTACTATTTCTGCCCAAGCGGGTTGGCAAGAGTTCGAACCGCTAAGCATTGATGGTTATTTTAATATTGTGAATCGTGGCATAACGCGTCTGTACTGCGAGCTAAACGACCGTCGTTTTACGCTCACCACATTTCCAGAGGAAGTGCGGCGTGGCGATTTTATTTACTTGATCCCGGTACGAGATACGGTGATGATCGATATTTTTGCCTATCTAAATCCCGGATTTTTTGAGATAACAAAATTGCGGATTCTTCCGCAGGGGCCTTCTGGGGCGGCAGCAGATTTGATTATTGCAGATGCCTCCGGTCGTCTTAAGGAAAACGTCGATTTTGCTCTTCAGCTGGACTTACAGAATGAAGGTGATGCAAATGGTGATGGCGCAACGCATGAAGGTGACGATCAATTTGTCGAATTGGTTAATACCGGTGACGTTCCTATCGATCTGAACGGCTGGAGAATAGATATCGACTCTGATGTCTGGCATGATTTTACTTCAGAGCGCATTGTTGAACCGGGAGAAGCTCTTGTTGTTTTTGGTGGTGGAAATCCACAGGGAATTCAAAGTGAATTTGAACTGGCCAGTAAGCCGGGCGGATTTGGACTATACTATGGTATTGGAAGTAAAACAGATGTTGTTCGTTTGATCAATGACCTGGATGTTGAGATAGACACCGCGTCTTATGACTTTACCGGGGACGTTGGTCAATCCTTAACACGGCTGCCGGAAGGCGAAGGGGCCTTTGTCTTCCATATCGACGCTGTGGGGAGTGGTAGACAGCTTTTTTCGCCGGGAACGAACGTGGCGGGTAATACCCAGTTCTCAACCTCTTCAATGGGTGGAATACGCATTAATGAGATTCACGCAGATCCAGCTGCAGATGAACGACAGTTTCCGGAAGAAATAGATTTATTGCAAAACGCGCCAAATCCATTTAACGGTGCTACGCGCATACGATTTACCGTTCCGGAAAACCGATTGTTTGGAATTCCGGTAAAACTGCGTATTTACAATTTACTTGGCCAACGAGTTAAAACAATTGTAGATGGAACACTTTTTCCGGGAGATTTTCAGCTGACCTGGAATGCCGATGACGATGCCGGTAGACAAGTAGCTAGTGGGGTTTATATGTTGCAGTTGGAGATAGATGGTATTCAAAAGACGCGGCGAATCGTGTTAGCACGATAAATGGCGTCATAGGGTTGTGAAATTAAATTTCTTGATTTTGTCAGCATAAGAGTTTACCCTTTTAAGGTGAAAGAATAGCTTTTGGTGCCACGTTTTTGGACCGATACCAATTCCTTCGGCCTTCCCCGTTGCTGACATAATTGTTTAAACAAGAAGTGAAAGCCAGTATGTCGGCAGATAGTTCTTTGTAGATTAGCTCCTCTTTTGGGATGACAAATATAACTTTGTTAGTGTGGAATATTTAAGGTTCCTTCAGGTTTTTTTGAAGCCGTGGGAAACCTATATCTTTATTTATATGCGTATTGATCAGAAAAATTTGATGCGATTTGTTAACATTTAAGGAGAAAGTATGGCAAACCAATACCGTTCAGCTCCGCGTATTTTGCGGCTTGCCATGTGCGCTCTCATTCTAAGCGGATGGGGATTTGCACAGAACAAAATTGAAAACAAAACACCCGTGAGCATTGAGCACTTCCTGCAGCACAACGGGCAGGGTGATATTACCTTGCAAAAGCTTGAGCGCGGAACGCCGGACAGCCGCTTTACCGTGCCTTTTGTTCGCGGCAATGTCTTTGCTGCTGTTGCAAATGGCTCGGTTCAGCACTATGATAATAATGGGAATCTGCTGGAAACGTTAGATTCCGGTCTTGGTGGTTTTACCACAGGCATGGCCTCTGATGCTGATGGTAATCTCTACATGACCAATTTTACGGGTGGATTTATTTCCCGCTTTACCGGCCCGGCAGATCCCCATACTCACTCGGTGTTCGCGACTGCTGATTTGGCATCTTCCGTTGAATCGATTCTTTTCGATCAAAATGGTGACACTTACGTGGGACAGGCTGCCGGAACGTCTGATATTATCAAATACAACGATGCCGGAACTGAAATCGCACGTTACGATGTCAGTGTCGGCCCGCGTGGTTCGGACTGGATTGATTTATCTGCGGATCAGACAACCATGTTCTACACGTCTGAGGGTTCAGATATTTTGCGCTATGACGTCGTGAATAATGTCCAGCTTACGCCCTTCGTTTCCTCACTTCCCGGAACGGCTGCTTATGCACTTCGCCTGTTACCCGGAGGCGGCATACTCGTTGCGGACTCCGAGCGAATTCATCGTTTGGACAGCAACGGAACGATTGCGCAGTCTTATGATGCAACCGGACAGGATAATTGGTTCGCTCTAAACCTCGATCCCGACGGCACATCTTTCTGGAGTGGAGACTTTAATACATCGAACTTTTATCGATTCGATATCGCAAGCGGTGATATTCTTGCCGGCCCGATTAATACCGGTACCGGCACATTTACGTTATTCGGTCTATCTGTTTTTGGCGAGATTACCGTAAGCACAAATAATCCGCCTGTTTGTGAGATTACCCCTGCCGGTCCATTTACCGTGCAGGAAGGCGATTTACTCACATTTGACATTACGGCCTTCGATCCCAACATTAATGATCCTATTACCATTGAAGTTGTTAATTTGCCTGCAAATGCTACGATGACTCCTAGCCTGCCGCTTACCGGCCCCTCTGGTGTGTCTTCAACATTCGAGTGGATACCGCAATATGGTCAGAGTGGTTCATTCGAAGTCTCTTTTACTGTCACGGATTCTTCCGGTGCAGCAGATACTTGTGATGTCTCTATCTTTGTTGAAGAACTGGAACGCTCTCCGCACTGTAGCATCGACCCGATGGGTCCGTATGTTGTAGATGAAGGGCAACTTGTTGAATTTACCGTTACCGCGTTGGATTCAAACTTAAACGACCAGGTTACACTGAGCGTTTTTAATTCCTTACCATCTGGTGCGGGAATGACGCCAACGTTGCCAATTACCGGTGCACCCGGCATTTCTTCAGATTTTAGCTGGACTCCGGCTAGCGGACAGGCCGGCACTTATCGAGTAACCTTTTCGGTAGAAGACAATTCCGCTGGTGGAGGCGGTGGATTTCGCGCAGCCGCCGGATCGTTCGACTCCTGTTCGGTGACAATTATTGTCAACGAGCCAAACGTCGATCCGTCCTGCGATATTAGTCCACCCGGACCATTCGTGCTAACAACAGGTGAGACCGTTGGCTTTACCGTAACGGCAACTGACCCGAATACGGGTGAAACAGTAACGATTGACTCTGGGAACCTGCCTACTGGTTCCACTATGAACCCGGCACTTCCAGCAAGTGGCTCCAGCGGCACGTCTTCAGATTTCAGTTGGACACCCGCCGTTGGTCAGGAAGGAAGTTACACCGTTAGTTATACTATTAGCGATGCTGCCGGTGCCACATCTACCTGTGATGTTTCCATCACAGTTCTGGAAGCCAATATCGACCCGACCTGTGGTATTTCCCCATCCGGTCCGTTTACTGTTACCGTTGGCAATGCACTTAGCTTTACCGTAACCGGCACCGACGCCAATAGCAGTGACTTAATAACGATTATCAGCAGCACCTTGCCTACCGGCTCTGCGATGAACCCGGCTCTGCCATTGACCGGCCCAAGTGGGATATCCTCTGATTTTAACTGGGCACCAGTTGAAGGTCAGGAAGGCAACTACTCCATAACCTATACAATCACTGATACCAGCGGAGCGAGCTGTAGCAGCATCGTTGATATCCTGGTTGAAGCGGCACCACCGGTAAATGAGCCACCAGTATGTGTCTTTAGTTCCACCGGCCCATTTACTGTTACCGTTGGCAATGCCTTAAACTTCACTGTTGCCGGAACAGACGTCAATAACGGTGATTTGATTACAATAACCAGTAGCACACTGCCTACCGGCTCTGCGATGAACCCGGCTCTGCCTTTGACCGGCCCCAGTGGAATATCCTCAGATTTTAGTTGGACGCCTACAACAGGTCAGGAAGGTAACTATTCCATAACCTATACGATCACGGATACCAGTGGCGCAAGTTGTGGTAATACCGTGGAAATATTAGTTGAAGCAGCGCCTCCGATCAACGTACCGCCGGTTTGTAATCTCGATCCGTCCGGTCCGTTTACGATAACCGTTGGCAACGCGCTGAACTTTACCGTCACGGGCACCGATGCCAATGCCGGCGACCTTATAACGATTAACAGTAGCACCTTGCCGAGCGGTTCGACAATGGATCCTGCACTTCCGGTGACTGGCCCAAGTGGTATCTCTTCGATATTTGATTGGATACCAACTGCTGGTCAGGAAGGTACTTATACGATAACCTACACAACGACTGATAGCAGCGGAGCAAGCTGCAGCACCGTGGTTGATATCTTGGTTGAAGCAGCGCCTCCGATTAACGTGCCGCCGGTCTGTAATCTCGATCCGTCCGGTCCGTTTACGATAACTGTTGGCAACGCGCTGAACTTTACCGTTACCGGTACTGATGCCAATGCCGGCGACCTGATAACGATTAACAGTAGCACCTTGCCGAGCGGTTCGACAATGGATCCTGCACTTCCGGTGACCGGCCCCAGCGGTATCTCTTCGTTATTTGACTGGACGCCAACTGCAGGTCAGGAAGGTAATTATACCATAACCTATACCACGACTGATAGCAGCGGAGCAAGTTGTAGCACCGTGGTTGATATCGTAGTTGAAGCAGCGCCTCCGGTAAATGAGGCTCCGTTTTGTAGTCTTGATCCTGCCGGCCCGTTCATTGTAAACGTGGGCGATGCGGTAGACTTTGTCGTAACGGGAATAGATCCAAATTCTGGCGACATTGTAACGATAGACGGCAGCAATCTGCCGACTGGTTCTGTGATGAATCCGGCACTACCGGTCAGCGGTGCTGACACCGTGAGTTCAGCGTTCAACTGGACGCCTGTAGCGGGTCAGGAAGGTGATTATACAATTACCTACATCATTAGTGATAACAATGGTGCCAGTGATACCTGCGACGTTGCGATTACGGTGAACACCATCGGCACGGCCGGAGATTCTATTGCGCCGTTCTGCCAGATTACTGCGAACGACCCCGGACCACCGGAGACTATCGAAGTAACGGTTCAGGATTTTGAGTCTGGAATAGCTGAGGTTAACATTCTGAATACGACGAATGCCTCAATTGCCATTCCGGCTTTTAGCCCGGGAACGAATGATGCACTCATCATTATCGCGACCAAGCTCGATCCAAATGAGTCTGCTACGGTTGTGCTTCAGGTGATTGACGTTGAAGGAAACATTACTGTTTGTGATCCGGTTTATCAGACGGTCTCAGCAGTTATTCCGGAAGGCTTCGTGCTGGAGCAAAACTTCCCGAATCCGTTTAACCCGAACACGCTGATTCGCTTTGATGTGCCTGCAACATCACTGGGTGCTCAAACGGTTAGCTTGCGTGTGTATGATATTAGCGGTCGCGAAATTCGCACGCTGATCAACGAAGCGGTTCAGCCTGGTCAGCATCAGGTTGAGTGGGATGGTCTCAGCAACAACGGTTCTCACGTCGCTGGCGGTATCTATTTCTATCGTCTGGTGTCTGGTGACTATGTCGCGACGCGGAAGATGGTCTACATGAAGTAGACATGGATGAACTTGATGAACTTCGAAAGATAGATGTTTTGAAAAAAGGCGCCCTGCACGATTGTGTTGGGCGCCTTTTTTGTAATGAGGTTGATTTAATGGCATTCTATGTGAACTTGATTTTTCTTTCACATTTGATTTAGTTACCATACGCGGGGGACAACAAACTATACATTATAGATGATAAGGTGAATTATGACTGAATTCAGGGTGATCTTACCTGAGGAAAAGTACACTACGTTGAAGTTTAAGCAGGAGATCTACCGGGTGTTGCAGTTGTGAATGCGAACCTTAAAACATTCGAGCCAAAAGAGGTTTTTGGTTGGCACTGCTCAATATGGATTGTATTAGAGGAGCTAATTGAAAATGGCATGCCCTCAAAAGAGGAAGTCAAAATAATTGAGGCTTTTGAAGATAAACTAGACAAGCAAATAAAAGGAGACATTGAGAAACCGAATGCATTGTTTTTAGCGCGTATTACCTGGAATGAATCCAGAGAATTAATTTGGAGGGTATTTGACCCTGAGCCAACATATTCCTTTTTAACAGAAATTATTGAAAATAGGAATCATCAACGAAGCTTTGATTTTCGAATTGACCCGGTTAAAGAGTGGGAACTTGCTAAGTGGCACCTGGATAATGTGAGATAAAATAAAGAATATTTGGATTTCTTGTGGTTTTAGGGCAAGGTAGATAAATCGCGATCGAGAAAGAATATGAAAGTACACGTTTGTCTGATACAAGATAGCCCGGTGTTTTTTGACAAAGAAAAAACTTTGGCTAAAGTCGAAGAGTTGGCTGCTAAATATGCAAAGCAGGGTTGTCAACTTATCGTATTCCCGGAGTCATTTATTCCCGGATACCCGCGGGGGTTTTCCTTTGGTGCAAAAGTAGGAAGCAGGAGTGCTGAAGGTAGACAGCAGTATCTGGATTACTATCAAAATAGTGTGGATCTGGAGAGCAATGATATAACACGTCTGGAGGAATTGGCGGCGTCGCTTAATGTGTACTTGGTTATAGGCCTGACGGAAAAAAACGATAGTTCCGGCAGTCTATTCTGTTCAATGGTCTATATTTCCCCAACTGATGGCCTGCTTGGGGTGCATCGCAAAATTAAGCCGACTGGGACGGAGCGCATTGTTTGGTCGGAAGCTGCGGGCGAGTCGCTGGTTACAGTTCAGACAGAAATCGGAAGGCTTGGTGGACTCATCTGCTGGGAAAACTATATGCCACTCGCGAGAATGGCAATGTTTCAAAGGGGAGTTGAAATATACATTGCTCCAACGGCAGACTCGCGCAAGGAATGGACGGCAACGATGCAGCATATTGCGCTGGAAGGCCGCTGCTTTGTGTTGGGTTGCAATCAGTTTTTTACGAAGTCGATGTATCCGCAAAAATATCAGAATACTGTCGCAGAAGAACCTGAGAACCTTTGCCCTGGTGGAAGCGTGATTATATCGCCACTTGGCAAAATTATGGCCGGACCATTATTTGATGAAGCCGGTGCGTTGATTGCTGAATTGGATTTGGAAGAAATTGGTCGTAGCAAGCTGGATTTCGATGTGGTTGGCCATTACTCGCGCAAAGATATATTTCAGCTTCATGTGGTAGGTCAGCCGGAGACAAAGAAAGAGAGTTTGCGCTCGAAAAAATAATCACTGCCTCATTGCCTTCTTCTACTCACTTTGGTTTCTTTCCTTCGTTTCTGCCCTTCGTTTCTGACTGCCTACTGCCCGACTAAAACCCGTTTTCTTTTTCCTGGTAGCAATTCCCCATCCTTAAATCGAAAACCAAACTTTGTTGTTATGCGATCGCGTTCAATTTTGAGTATCTCGGAGCGACTACCATGTTGCAGATAGTCCTGCAGAAGACGCAGATCGACGCTTTGGGTAGTCTTATTTGCAAGCCGATAGTAGAGCATTTCTCCATCATTCGAGAACATCATCTCGCGAAGCTGTTCCTTTTCATCGAGTGGAATAGTTGCTAACAATAACTCGCGTTGCCAATCCCATAGCTCGAGGTCGCTGCTTGCCCATTTACGTGAAATGGCCAGAAGGTTGCCCTTTGGAGCAAAGCGAAGCATGCCAAGCGGTTTCTCTGATTCATTTAGCCAGCGAGCTTCTTTTTGTGTCTTTAGTTCACGCAAAACAACCGTTGCACGATCGTTACTGTACGCTAAATAGCGATTATCTGGTGAAAATGCCAATTCACTGCCACCAGCTGCGGGACAAACAAACTGCTCAATTTGAGACTTCGAGGCGATATCGAAAACATAGATGTTACCATCTGCGCAGTCTGCCGCAACGAGAGTCGCATCGGCAGAAAAGGCAATTTTACGAACCAGAGCGGGTAGGGGATAGGCAAAAAGCGAATCTCCATTCTGGGCGTTGAGCAATTTAAATTCTCCACTCTGACGGCATATAGCAAGCATACTTCCATCGCTAGATAGTTGCACGTTGACCGCATCGTTATCCGCACGGATTAAGCGCTTACGTCCGTCAGGCAATTCTAAAACCGTTATGGTTCCATCATTCCCATAGGCAACAAACCGACTTGGTGAGGCAAAGAAATAAAGGCTATGCAGCAATTCATTCTCCGCCATAGACTTCGTTGATTCGCCAGTCTGGGCATCGAGCCAGTGCAGGCTGTCCATGGATGATGCGGCGATGATAAGACGATTTTCCTCATCAACATAACTGCCGTGGAGCATGCGTATATTTGCCGGAAATGGCTGACTTGCCAAAGGCTTTTGTTCACTGAGATTCCAAAATGTTGCGCTGTGGTCGCGTCCGCCGCTGAACATTTTCATTTCATCCGTTGGGTGAAAGGCAAAATCCCAAATAACTCTGTGGTGTGCTTTAAAGCTCTCTATTTCCTGGCCTGCGGTTTCGATAAGTGTTATGGTTCCGTCGATATCCCCAATTGCCAACCGGGTAGAATGACGATCAAATTCTAACGAACGAATTTGACTGTTGCCGCGAAATTGTGATGTCTTTTTGATAGACGCTCCACGCAAATCATAAAGTTGAACGAGGGTGTCGCTGAGAAGCGTGGCAAAAAGCTCGGCATTAGGACTGAATTGCGAATACCAAAAGTCGACAGGGATGCTGCTCTTTTTAAGTTGCATGCGTCCGCTTTGTATATCAAAAACTCTCAGGGAGTTTTCCAGCGAAGCGGTATGCATTTTTGTGCCATCTTCAGAAAAGGCTAGTGCAACAACGGGTGAATTGTGCTCGTCAATTTTCTTTTCTTGCTGCAGTTTGCCATTAATCAGTTTCCAGATTATAGCACTTTTATCATTTGAACCCGATGCAAAACGATTACTGCGATGATGCGCTGCCAGGGCATAAACTTGTCCGGTATGCATGTTGATCGTCTGAATACAAATCTGTGATCCGATATCCCAAAGCCGGAGGCTGTGGTCTGCTGATGAGCTGAGTAATAAACGGGAGTCTGCGCTAAATTGCAGGTCCAGGATCTCGGCAGTATGGCCTGTTAATACAATCTTCTCAGTACCTGAAGCAGCATCCCAAATACGGATGCTTTTGTCAAATGCTCCCGTAGCGACAGTTTCTCCATCCGGGCTAACGGCCACCGACAGCACGTCACGATGATGACCACTTAAACGTGCTACTTGCTGTAAGTCGTATGTCCAGAGGCTAATTGTTTTGTCTTCGCTGGTAACTGCAATACGCCCATTGTTACTGGCAATACTCCTGATTTTAGCTGCATGGGAAATTGCGCTGGTCGCTTTTTCACCGCTATTTACAGACCATTTTTGCAGCTCACCTTTTTCAGTTCCGACTAAGAGATTTTCTCCGTTCGGAAGGAATACTAAATCTGTCACATTACTGTTGCTGCTGAGTGTAGACTGAATCATGTTCTCCTCGATATCCCAAATCAGCATCTGTCCGGAATTAGCAGCGATGGCTAACAGTCTGTTGTCAGGAGAGAGTGCCAGCGTAGGAACACTTCCATTTTGTTGAGGCAATGAGCTTTCTTTAATTGCCGTAAGCATATTCCAGATAAATACATTGCCATCGCGTGATGAAGAGATGAGCTTTTTGCCATCTGCGGTAAATTGAAGTGCAAGGACGGGGCCGGTATGTCCCTGAAACTGCTTTGCAATTTTACCACTTGCCAGATCGAAAATACGAATATTGCTATCTTGCGAACCACTTGCCAACAGCTGCCGATCAGGCGAGAGCGCCAGACAGAGCACCCCGGTTTTACTAACACGAAAAATTTGCTCGGTCTTGAGTGTGTTTATATTCCAGATGGAGATGGTGCCGTCAATGCCTGCAGATGCAATTCGCTGGTCATCAATAAACAGCGCATCTATTGCCACACTACCATGTTTCTTGGCTGAACTTTTTTCAACTCCCTTTGCGATATCCCATAAACGAATCGTGCCTGAAGAAGTTGTCGTTGCCATCAAGGTGCCGTTCGGATGAAATGCGACGCCGTAATGGCTTTCTTTACCAGGAGTGGGGGAACGCCAGATTTCTTTGTTGACCTTCCTTCGCAATTCATCTTGAAGAACTAACGACATTGCCTTAGCAGAAGACCTGTCGCTTTTCTGATTGATCGCAAGTGCTTCCAGCGCATAACCGTAAGCACGACTGTAATTTCCCGGTGTTAAAGGAGCGTCCCTGTCTGTGAGTTCTTGAGATGCCCGAAATTCAAGATGTCTTGCCTCTTGCCAGCTGGCCTCATGATTAATAATGTTCTCACTCCGGGCATCATTATCACTTTTACACTGATAGGCTGTTAGAGATAGCAGTAGCAATAGCAGAACGCCAGGTAAGGACAGCGAAATAACTTTTTCGTTTGTATTCATATAACGTCTTTCTATACCTGCTGAAAATGTAGGGGTGAAAATTTGGCTAACTGGCGTAATATAGTGCTGTATACGCCAGTCCTAAAGAGATAATAGTCACAATATTCTACTGTCTGGTTGCTAAGAGAGCTCTTATATGAATGATTGCCCATCAGATCGAATATAGTGCCATGGTCGAAGTAATCTGCAATATGTTCGACCATTACCAACTTGCCGGGTGAAAGCTGTTGATAGTCGCTGCGAAACGCGGTTTGTAGTCCAAATGCTTTTCCCAAATAATTAACTGACCAGCTAATCGCAATATCTTTTTCTGCGGCCTTTAAAATAGTGCAGTGCAGGTTCCTCGAAGCCGCGAAGCCTGAAAAGATCTGCTCGAAAAAAGAACCATCGTTTGCGTTCCTTGTAATCGAGCGTGGCGAATTGTGTTTCCAGCCGGATCGATAGATGTCCAGAAAGCGTTGCCAAAGTTCGGGTATGTCATCAACCTTTTCTCCGATTGCTGTTCGCTCGAGGGTAAGAGTCTGTCCATTAAAGCTCTTTCGTAAAAAGGCTTTATGTCGTTTAAGATGTTTTTTTGAAAGCACATTTTGAAGAAAATCTGCGCGGTTACCTGCTTCTGTTCGTTGAATAGTTTTTGGCAGTGCAAGGGCGCTGAAATGATTCCTGTTCTTCCTGATAAACGAATCGATGGCAATTATTTGTCTGCCTTGCGCGGTGATCTTAAACAAGCAGGTATTTGGAAGCAGAGCTTTTTTTTGCACAAATATAGAGTGTAAGAGTGATGGAATATAGTCTTCCCTGAGCATCAAACTACATAGATTGATGTGCTGCTCAAAAAAGTGGTAGCGGTATACTGGCAATCCTGCGAACTGCCCGCGGGTTTTCAGAAACGGAATAATACCAACCAGTTCTTTGTCCTGATGACATATCAGGTATGTTGGTCGAGTCGAGGCAAAGTAGGATTTTCTGGCAGTCGCCTGCCAAAAATAGCTGTTACACAGATGGGGAAAGTGTTGTGTAGATAAGCGTGACCAACTTGCAGACAGATCTAACTCTGTCTTCACGTCTTCTGAATGCAGGATGTCTATCTTCATTTGCGGGTTCCTGCCGAAGATGTCTGGTCGATGTCAAAAATAAATCGCAGGAGTGCGCCGGCACTGTCTCTGATCTCATCGCGATTATAAGCAAGATAGTGTCCATAGATGCTGGGTGTGGTATTCACTTCATTGATTTTGGAGCGTTCATCGGCAGGTACAGAAATATCGGGAGTTATTAAATCCACTCCTCCGAAGACAATGCCCAGCGTTTTTGCGGCCTTGACGGCCATTTCTAAAAAGTCCGGATGAACTCTGGAAGTGACTTCTTCTACGGTTCCGCCCTGATGTCCATTGCAGATAGTTTTTACCTGAACCGCCATTCCATTTGGCGGTATCGATCGTAGTGACAATGAATGACGCTTCAGCGTAAGGCCTAAGTCACGCGTATGGGCTATTTCCCATAATTTTGGCATTTCTTCCGACTTAAGTCTTCGGGCGTTTTCCAAACGTATGAGTTTTTTGATTGTAGACTTCCCATCTCCTATCACGGTGGCGGGAATTCGCTTAACCGCGCTAACGACGGTGTTGCCAAGAACCAGTAGCCGAATATTGTCCCCGGGGACAAACTCTTCAACCATAACCCGAGAGTCATAAAATGACGCCTCGTAGAATGCGCGACGCATGTCTTTTGAGTTGGCAAGACCAGCAGTAATACCTATTCCACTGCTGGTGCCCCGGCGAGGTTTTACGACCGCGATTCCACCTAGTTCATTTCTAAAATCTTCGGCTTTTTTTAATTCATTTCTGGTAAAATCTTTTGCTGTTGGAACAGGAAGTCCGACGCGCTGAAGAAGCTCCGCACTAAGCTGCTTGTCACTCGCCATTTTTAATGAGATCGCAGGATCCAATTCCGTGATGTTTGCTCGCAGAAATGAGGAGCGACCTCGGTATGAAAACTCCAGCATGCCACCAGAATGTCGCGTCACAGCTATTCCCAGCTTGCTCGCTGCATCTAAAAGTAAGGCGTTTTCTTTGCGCAGAGAATCAGAGAAATGATCGGTGCCGGTTGTTACTGCTGCAATTTTATTGCGCACCTTACCGAAAAGAAATTGCCAAAGCAGATAAAGGTAATCTGGGCGTAGAATCATAAGTCTATTTTGTCCTGAATAATTGAGACATCAAGCTAAGCAAAAATAGATCGTTAAACCTGAAAAGTATCACAATTTGACGGTCTGCTTTCAAAGAGCGTCTAGCAAAACATGCCCTCTATCTTGTGCTATTGCCCACGCTTACTACTGTCGACTATTAGGTATATTTTGTTCACCGGGTTGCGAAAGATTTTGAAAAAATGTGTATTAAGAACTAACCTTCGCGTGCGTAACATAATAAAAAAGAATGAAAATGATGCCGGATCAAATCCCTCCTGAACTCTCCTCTAAATACCTGCACCCGGTAATCGTCATAGGCAATTCCTCTACAAACTCTTTAGGTGTTATTCGTGCATTTGGTCGGAGGGGTATTCCTGTTTTTACAATTTCAACAGACTCTGCACGGTCTGCGATGAACAGAAGTCGTTATGTGAAAAAGCAGATCACAATTAACTCATGGCAGGCAAATGATCTGAAAGAAGCACTGTTGAGCATAGAAGCCCGGCAGATCGCAGAGCAGTATGTTGTCTTTCCTACTACCGATGCTGCGCTTCTTGAGTACTCATTAGTGCGCGGTGGATTAGGCGGATCTTTTGTTGATATGGTGCCGCAGCGGCGCATGGTAGAATTTTGTATCAATAAGAATCAATTTTACGACTTTTGCGAACGTTCGAATATTGCACATCCAACGAGTTTCTTTCTAAATGGTTCGCTTCCAGCTGAGGTGGAAATTCGTAAAACCAAAACGTTTCCTCTGGCAGTAAAGCCGGTGCAATCTCATGATTTTTCTATACGGTTTCAGAGGAAATTGTTTGTTGCCGACTCTTATCGGGAGTTACAGCAGCTGTATAGATTAATTAATAGCGGAGATCCCCCAATGTTGCTTCAGGAATTAATTACCGGGGACAATTTCTATATGGTTTCATTTTTTCGCGCTAATGCCGGTAAGCAATGGGCTGCAGCTGGTTTGAAAAAAGTGAGACAGTCTCCGACGGATCACGGAACTGGAAGCATCGTCGAGATTTACAACGATGAAAAGTTAATTGAGCGCTCTGCTGAGATTTTGGAGAAGATAGGCTATGAGGGAATTGGTGAGATCGAATTTAAAATTGACCCTGTCTCTGGCGAAGCAAAGGTCTTGGAAATTAATGCGCGTTCGGTCACCTTTAATCGACTTATAGCCCTGTCCGGTTTAGACCTTGAATATTTATATTACCTCGCCAGCCTAAAGTTACTGCCTGAGTCTTTTGTCCTAAGTGCACCGGAGAAAATATTGCGCTGGGTAGATTTTTTTAAGGACTTTGGCAGTGCGCTATCCAGTTGGCGTGATAATAGTCTTACGCTATCCGAATGGTTCCGAGAATATCGGAGGTCTGATATGGAAGGTTACTTTGCGAAGGATGATTTGCGCCCCTTTATTGTTGAGGGACGCAATTTCTTATCTTCTGGCCTAAGACATGTATTTCGACGTTAGAACTGGGTCATCTTGCGAAGGTGCTCTACTCTGGAATCGATGTCACTCTGCCGTAGGTCGCGCAGGCGATTGAAGCTGAAATCTTCTACTATAAACGAAGCGACTACAGCGCCGTGTGCAATGGCATTGCGAAGTGTAATATCGTCAAAGTTCTTTTCTCTAGCGAGATAACCCAAAAAGCCGCCGGCAAAACTGTCTCCAGCGCCGGTAGGATCCATAACCTGTTCAACGGGATATGCCGGAGCGAGAAAAACTCCCTGACTGTCTATAAGAACTGCACCGTGTTCACCTTTTTTTACAACGATTGCTCTCGGCCCCATAGACAATACTTCGCTTGCGCCCTCATATAGGCTATGCTTGCCTGTTAAATCGAAAAGCTCTTCATCATTTACGATAAGAACGTCAACGCGATTAATAAGCTCCAGCAATGATTCACGTGCGATGTCGATCCATAAGTTCATAGTGTCTAATACGACAAGTTCCGGCTTTGTCAGTTGATCTAAAACGTCGTGCTGAAGCTGCGGCTGAATGTTCGCCAGAAATACGAACTTATCATCTTTGTAATGGTCAGGAATTACCGGTTTGAAGTTTTCGAAGACATTCAAATCGGTAAAAAGAGTATCGCGCCGATTCATATTTTTATGATACTTGCCGCCCCAGCGGAACGTCTTGCCTTTTTCTGTGGTCAGACCGCTGAGATCAACATCATGTTGTTTAAGGAACTCTATTTTATCCCAGGGGAAATCTTCGCCGGCGATACCAACAACATGTATCGGGGCATATGTCTTTGACGCTGCGCTGAAGTGCAATGCAGAGCCACCAACAGCTTCCGGATCTTTACCAAAAGGAGTTTCAACTGAATCGATTGCTACTGAACCTACTACAAGAACGGACATGTTTTTCCTCTCATCGCAGATGCCTGATGGTTGTACAGAAACCTCAGATTCATCGGCAAAACTGTGTGATAAATTATTTGGGGTTAACGTTGGGTGGGAATACCCTTAAGACACCTCGTCAGAAATCTTGTTGGCAGGTGCTTCATCTTTTACCTCAATACGTTTTGCATCGGCCCAAAGGCGTTCCAGGTCGTAAAAATCACGAGTACCTGGCTTAAAGATATGTAGGACCACTTCAATATAGTCAAGTAATACCCAACTCAGTTTCGTCATTCCTTCACGATGCCAGGCGCGAATACCTTCGTTTCTTAATTCCTTTTCTACGTGAGTAGCGATAGTTCTGACATGAACATCGGATTCGCCGCTGGCAATAACAAAATAATCTGCTACATCGGATAGCGTTTGTAGATCAAGAATGACAAGATCTTTGCCTTTTTTATCAAGAATAAGGTTACATATTTTATCTGAAAGTTCTTTTCCCGTCATAACTTCGATTATCTCCTGAAGGGGGTTAGATTGCGGTAGTCTGCGCCGAGTACTATTGTAGCGTCCAGCTGAAGATTTGAATTTTTGTTTGTGCGAACCGTTGACGCATCTATTCCGAGCAAGTTTGCTACCTTAGAGGGAAACTCCAGATTACCGGTTCTATCAATTACTTCAGTTTTCTGTAAATTGAAATGGCGAAAATTTCCACTGGAAACAACGTCAATGCCTTTATTACGCAGAAAGGCTGTCACCTGCTTTGCAAGACCGCTAACTCCGCAGCCGTTAAGAATTTCTACTTGAATTCTTCTGGTAACAGGCTGAGGTTGAGGATTTTCCACCGGCTCTTCAGTCGTCGTTGCTGCCGGTTGATCATTGCCTTGAGGCTGACGACCAGATTCCATGTCATCCAATCCCGCCGGTGTTACAGGCTGTTCAGCGATCGGTTGTCCGGTGACTTCGGCTCCGAAGGCACGCAAGCTATCCCAGTTTGTGTAAAGCAGAATCGTGGTAATACCACAGAGCAGCAGAAAGATCAACAGTGAGTAAACTGATCCGCCACCGCCGTTTTGCGGTGATCTGTGTTTACCCGAAGATGATGATCCCTGCTTTTGCGTCATGCGTTTTACAGCTGGATTAGAAAGATTTTTGCGGGTACGTTTTGCCAACGTGTGGCCTCATTCCGTGAAATTAACGTGTTCTTCTGTAGGGAGAGTAATACAGCGGAGCATATGGTGTTGATTCGACCCCAAGCGTCAAGGATACATTGGAAGAAGGTGTATACTCCAGTTCTGCTCCACCAAAGAATCGGGCATTATTCAGAGCATTCAGCGTAGGATTATCTTTAAACGAATTATAGGGCGTATTCATAACCCCGACGTTTAAACGCAGGCTTAGTGGATCGGCAAATTGATAGTTTAACGTGCCGACATAACTATTTAATAGCATGCCTCCGCCACCAAAACCCATATAACTCGAGGAAAACGAATGATGAATATCTAATTTCGATGTGTCAATCCAACCAAAGAGCAACGATGTGGCTGGTTGCCGTAATGCTGCTTCTGTATCGCGATTTGCGTCAGTCTTCAGCTGTGCAAAAGTAAGCGTCGGTAAGATGAGACCGAGAAATAATAAGCGCTTCATAAAACTCTCCACAGTTTAACACGCAGCTTACCTGCTGGTGTGGTAAAAGATAACCTTCCGGATAAGTAAAAGAAAGTGAATTCTGTTTACATCTATCCGGAAATGGTTTATGTATTTACTCAACGGGGTTGTCTGCAGTTCCCGGCTCGCCGTCCAAATGTTCAAACGGCTTCTCCGTCTCTGCTGTTTCGGGCTCCTGCTGCTCGTCTGGCTGCGGAGGTGGTGCGGGATCTTCGCTTTGGCTACCCGATGCCTGGTCCCCCGTGTTATTAGCCTGGCGAACAAAATAATTAAACCAGCAGACGAAATTTTCTATGGTCATTGCCGCATTTTGATTCGCCTTTTCATAGTAGCGTTTATAGTCAGCTTGTTTGGGCGTAAGTTGCGGAATTGCTTCATTGGTGTTGCTCGATTCTTCGATCTCTACACTAGATCTGTTTTGTGCGTACCAATCGTAATCACCTGTATATAGAACCCGACCACTTAATAAAATTCCATGAATAGGGGGAAGGTGGCGAACCTTGTGAACATTTAATTTAATTCGACTACTTGGGCTGGAAAACCTCTTTTGTTGTTTTTCAATTTCTGTACAAACGCTTAATGCGGCATTTGCCAGTCCTGTTTGATCTTCATTATTCAGAAAGTGTACATCGCTCAAAACGAAATCTACATCCAGAGTTCCATGAAGCCCGAGTTTTCCAACATTATTAAATATCTTATCATTAATAAATTTCCATTCATCGAAGCCGGAAATTGATATGACCTGAATCCTTGAATAGCCGCTCGCACTAATATCCCTGTCAATATCAGACGATATTTTTCGCGAGGCGTTCATAAAGTTAAAGAATTGACGCGCTTGCCATATATGCTCCGTTAGCAATACATAAATATTAATAATGATAACGGACAGTAGAAACAAGAAGCCGGCAACTAAAATAATTAACGCCACTGGTTTTAGGTTATAATATAATGATGCTACTGACAAGCCGGCTAATAGACCAATAAATAGAAAACTTAATAGCATGCTGTTTTTTCTACTTTGGAGAAGAATTGTCAGCCATTGCCAAGTGTTATTGATCTTAGTAATAAAAATTTGCATTCCGTATCTCCTAAATGGATTCAGATCTAGGTTGAAGTGGCTCTGAGCAAGGACAGATGTCGGGGAGATTTTAGTCTTACGATTATTTCTAATATTATATTTATTATCCGAATTTCAATCCAGATAACAAAATTTTCGAAGTATTTACAACTTTTTGCTCCCGTTAAACAAAAATGATTGACGGCAGGGTAATGCAAACGTAATTTATCAGTGAGCCAGATTATAGAATTGACTTCAAAAAGCAGCTAGCTTGACTATTGACTATTGACTATTG
>JBOEGD010000004.1:223219-281205 GCA_050633245.1 Calditrichia bacterium
TTGACTATTGACTATTGACTATTGTCCATTGACCATTAAGAGACAGGTGATCTTATGATATATAAATTGTTGCTTCACACTTTAATAACATGTTTTCTCTTCGCTGGTTTTGCTCAGGGACAAACGATTCCCTGGGAGGTGTTGGCCCAGCCGACTCATTTAACGCTTAAGAAAATGGACTTCGTCAATACTCAAACCGGCTGGGCTGTTGGAGACAGTGGTTTAATCATGCGAACAGATGATGCTGGTGCCAACTGGGTTATCCAGCCTATTGCTGTTGGTGATAATGTGATTGACGTCGAGTTTGTTGATGCGAATGTTGGTTGGGCGCTGGCACCACATCGCTATATGTCTGAATTGGATCCTGCTGGAAGCTGGCTCCTCTCTACAACCGATGGTGGCGCTAACTGGGATTCTACCTGGTTTCGCAATGAAGTCTTCTGGGGATTGACGTTCACGGATGCAAATACCGGCTGGATGGGCGGAGAACTTGGTGGATTGCTGGGCACTACCGATGGTGGTGTAACCTGGGTGGAAGCTGTGTACGAGCCGGGAGCGACAACAGGATTTACTCTCGAAGATGTTTCATTTGTCTCACCACAAGTAGGCTTTGGAATCGGGGGGCGCTTCGACCTGACGTCTACCATTTGGACAACTGCCAACGGCGGCCAAACCTGGCGGGCAACAAATTACGGTTTGGAGCCGATGTATGACATTCTCTACCTCGATTCGCAGCGGTTTATAACCGTAGGTGGCGATTTCGATTTTGGCGCAGCGGTTCTGTCCACAGAGAACGGTGGGGGGGATTGGACATATTTTTATACCGGTTTTTGGGGACAGGGAAGAGCTGTCGCTGCACGCACTGAGCTTGAAATCTATGTACCTCTCGGATTTGCCGGAACAACAATGATAAGTAAAGATAAAGGGGGGACCTGGAATGTTTTTGAAAACCCCGGTATGGTTGATTTGTATGACATTGTTTTTTTTGATTCGACCAATGGACTAATGATCGGCGGAGAGGGCAAAGTATTGCGATATAATCCCATACTCACCGGTATAAACGAACCCAATTTAACCGCAGGACCAGTATCATTCGAATTACTTTCGAACTACCCAAACCCATTCAATCCATCTACAACAATCCGGTTTAATCAAGAGCGGCGCTCGAAAGTTATGCTTGAGGTCTATTCTTCACAGGGCAAGAAAGTTGCATTGTTGGTAAATGACTTTCGTGATGCTGGTAATCATACGGTCGTATGGAATGGCACAAATCAACGTGGTGACAATGTGAGCAGCGGTGTGTATTTGTATCGGTTAACAATTGGTGCTGAGTCTCAGTCACAAAAGATGTTATTGGTAAGATAGGCTTCCAGAAGGCTTTACTTATCGGGCGCCCCTTCGGACTTATGGGGCGTTTTGCTTGTTCGGTGACTTTGCAGAACTTTCACATTTCACATTTCACATTTACCTCAAAAGCATCATCTTGCGGACAGACACGACTACTCCATCAACTTCAAGCTTGTAAAAGTAGACCCCGCTTGCCATAGGACTTTCTGAAGAATCGATTCCATTCCACTTTATATTTTGTTCTCCAACGTTCACAAAATCATTCAAAAGTAGTGCGATTTGTCTACCCTGAAGGTCGTAGACAGCAAGTTTTGCATAACCTCGTTTTTTGACAGCAATAGGAATTGTGGTCGATGGATTAAAGGGATTCGGAAAATTCTGAGACAGTTGAAAATCATTCGAAAGGGGAGAGGGCTCATCACTGATACCCACTTCGCTGAATGGAATGCGGCTACTCCATAACTGATAGCGTCCAGTTGAATTGTCCATCCATACCGGGATCAAATGATCCGCAGTTGAAGATAATCCAATATTGTCTCCCTGATAGCCCTGTCCCAATTGACCAATTGGTGACGGTTTGAAATTGTGGTCACTAACCTGCCAGTCCGTCCAGGAAACTCCGCCATCATTTGAACGAGACATGAATACACCGGTTGAGTCTGTTGCCGTGTTGCGATCATCATAATAAAGCACGTTTACAACGCCGTCATCGCTTACATGAACGGTTGGGAAGTATTGTGTTTTGCCATTATTTAACGCATCCTGATTCACACGAATGCCGCTGGAGAAAGTTGCTCCGCCATCGATTGAGCGATACATAATAATATCCGGGTCGTTACCGGCTGGTGATAGCGTTGTTTGCGTAGTAACAATATAGATATTGCCGCTATGAACCCCGTTTGTTTTGTCGACATCAATGCGTGGCAGGCCGTTAACGCGAATATTTCCTTTATCTGAAAAGATTCCTGCAATTCCGTTCATGTCGGCGGCATTTTCGGTAACAATCCAGCTTGTACCACCGTCGGTCGAACGCGCGAAGCCAAGAATGTCCTCTGTAAATGGTGAGGTGTTTATGACGCCAGCCCAAGTGACATAGACTTCGCCATTGGGGCCGGTAGACAGCTCTCCACCCTGGCTTCTTTGGCTGGGATTGTTTACCTGAGCGGGGCTGGTCCAGTTGGCTCCACCATCATCAGTTGAAGCGTGAAAAACGGCGAAAGGCGGCGCGAAACGCACCCATGCTGCGTAGGAACGGCCATAGTGTGAGCTCGAGATGATTCCATCGGACGTTAGTGTTGCACGATCCTGATCATTTGTCGCGATGGTGTTTTGTCCCGACCAGGTTTGTCCATTGTCGGTAGAGAAATGTGAAAAAAGGCCCGGAAACGATCCGAGACGAATTATCAAAAAGGTGCCGTCTTTATCAATTGCAATTCCCGGATCGCCTTTGTGAAAGGTTATCGGATTGCCCTGGCAGGTGTCACTTCCAGCCCAGGTAACTCCGCCATCAGTGGTGCTATAAACCCCTTCACTAATAAAACCTGTAGATAAATCTACGGTATTGCAGCTAATAAAAAGGATGTTGGGATTACCCGGATGGCGTGCAATAAATGTTTCAGATTGGGTGATCGGACTTGGAAAGACTCGAAAGTTTGGTGCAAGTGCTTTTTCCTCAGCCGATGTGAGGGTAACTAAGCAGGCTGTAACTAGTACTACACCAATGGAAATACGCAACATAAAAACTCCGGTTAAAATATATTTAGAATCGATAGCCGAGCTTCATACTGATGAAGAAATGGCGTGGCTCTCCAGCTTCAAAAAACGTGGCATTCGATGAGTTTAAATTGATAAACGCGATGTGCTCGACATCTGCAATATTATTGACACCACCATTGATTAACAGGTTATAGCTTCCAAGCAAAAGGTCGGCGCCAGCCGTAAGGTTTACAATCTGATAGCTATCCGTTTGATCTGAGTTTTGATCATCTACAAAAAGCCCGCTGACGAATTGATGCCCTATTCGAGTAAAGCCGGTAATGTTTTGTGAGAGCCGCTGAGAGAACGACAGGTTTGTGGACAAATTGTGTTTTGGAACGCTTGGAACGGTATTTCCACTAAAGTCTCTATCAACATTGACCTGATTACCACCATTGTCGAATTCAATTGAGCGCGCTGTGTATGTATCATAGTTAAAGTTTGACCAGGTGTACGCACCTTCAAAGCGCAGTGGTCCGTATATTCCCGTCGTTAACCCCAGCTCCAGTCCGGTGCGGTTCGTCTGTGCTGCGTTACGAAAAAATACCTCGCCAAATACCTCGAAAGGAACAATCTCCCCCTGAATCTTACTGCTAAATAAAGTGGCTTCTGCGTAGAAATCGTTGAAAAAACGTGTTCCACGGTAGGGAGTACTGCTTTTTATGCCCACTTCAAAATTCACTGACTCTTGTGGCTTAATATCAGGATTCAACAGGCCATTTGGATCACTGCTTAGAGGGTAGTTATCCAGCTCGTTTGAGGCCGGGCTTGTAAAGCTCTTTCCGGCGGAAGCGTAGATTGCTGTGGTGGAATTCGGTTTGTAATTGAAAGCCAGTTTTGGAGTGAAGCTGTCGAAATCCCGTCTGCGGTTTACTGCTGTAAAAAGCTGATTTTTTTGATCATAATAAACATTGTCGTAGCGACCGGTAAACAGCATATCCAGTCTGTCGGGAAGCAGATTGATGGTGTTTAAAAAATAAAGTCCGCCATTCCCGATTGTATTCACAAAAAGCTGATTAAGATTATCTCCGCGTTCACCGGCAATGTTGTCATAAAACTCGATCGGGCCGGTTTGATACAGCAGATCGCCTCCAACGGAGAAGTCGTGTTTTCGACCTAACGCATCATATCGCAGAATATATCGTCCACTGGCGCCTAAGCCGTAGCGATTAATAATGCGAAAAACACCGGAAGCCCGTTCAAAATATTTAATTGTTCCGTATCCGGTAAATTCAATTTGATGACGTTCGTTTTTATCCAAATAGGTGTTTAGGCGCAGGCCAATACGTCCTTTGTTCGAAACGCGCTTGCTGTCTCTGTCAACATCTCGTTGATTCGCCTGGAGGGGATCTTCCTCTATTTGCTCACGTGTCAATGAGCCAGGCAGGCGAATATCACCCTTGACAAAATAGCCGAGTATCTGCAGGCGCGACAGTTCTGACGGATGCGCCTCTAACACAGTATTTAAAATTTTCCAATCATCTTGACTGTGTTTGCGGAAACCGTTGCTTTTATGATCGCTGTAAGTTGCAAGAAAGGTGTAGTTGTCGTTTCGATAGCCTGCCTTAGCTCCAGAGCGTTGCAGGCCAAATGAGCCTGAGCTGCTGAATACGTTGAGGAAACTATTCTCGAAATCGATATCATTTATGAAATTAACAACGCCGCCCGGTGCATTTGTATATAATGATGACGCGTTACCCTTAACAATCTCAATAGAGCCAATGGACTCAAAATCAATTGCTTCAATGCGCGTTTGACCATCCGGTTCAGATTCCGGTATCCCGTCCAGGAGAATTCTAACGCCGCGAATTCCGCTGTTTGATCGGCTGCCAAATCCGCGAATAGATATGCGCACATCGTGATTTCCATATCGAGATTGCAAAAACATTCCCGGGACGGTGCCCAGCACGTCGCTGACAGACACTTTGCGATTGAAACGAAATTGACTATTGTCTATCCGTTGAATGGCATAGGGAATATCGATAATGCGCTTTTCTGTTCGTGTTCCCGTAACCACAATATCATTTAATATATAGTGTAATGTGTCTTGTGAAGCGCTGGAATCTAAACGAACCGCAGTGGGTTGCTGAGAATACATCAGATTTGAGAGAAAACAGGAAAATACGCAAAGATAAAACAAACGATAATATGACATTAAAGATCCGCAGCTAGGTTCGTAACAATTGATTGGAAAAATAGCGATATTGATTTCCGGAGACCATAATTGAGATTACAGTTTTTCTGATGAAAACAGGTAGGCTGAATTATAGCAAAGTCGGTGAGAAAAACAAAAACAAATGAAAAAGAAACCTATGGTGTCGTCTCTAAAATCCCCGGTCTCTGATTTTGGGAAGAAGTCTTTTCCAGATTTTCCTGCGCTGGAAGAGTGAAGCAAAAAGTGGTACCTTCACCAAGGGTCGATTCTACCCATATTGATCCGCCGTACAATGTGATAATCTTCTTTACGACGGTTAGCCCGATGCCGGTATTCTCAAAGGACTGTTGATCTCCTACAGTCTGAAAAATACGGAAGATTTTTTCGAAATCTGATGATGGAATTCCGGGACCATTGTCGGTGACTGAGAACAGCCAGGTGTCTGTGCCACGAACCGCGGCTATTTGAACTTTCCCGATAGGTTTGTCCATGTATTTTATCGCATTACTGATCAAGTTTTGAAACACTTGTTCAATCCGGGTTTTACTCAAAAAAAGTTTCGGCAGGGGTGTCTCTACGGTTATTGAAATATTTTCGGGCGGAGCAAGAAGCTTAATTAGCTCATTTACCGATTCCGTTAAATTGACGTCAGCCTTCTCTTCTTTTTGTGAGGTGGCCTTCGAGTAGTTTAAAACGCCTTCAATTAGGGCGTGCATTCGCGTGACCTGATTGCCAAGAAGTTCAAGCATATTGCGAGCTTCTTCATTCATACTGCTTCCGTAGTCGCTAATTAGCCACTGTGAGAGCGAATTAATAGAGCGAAGTGGAGCCTTTAAATCGTGTGATACAATATGGGCAAAATCATTAAGCTCTGCATTTACCTGCTTCACCTCACTGATCAGGTTGAGTAACTTTTGCTCGTTCTCAACGTGAGTTGTAATGTTTAATCCGATACCAATTATTCGCTCAACGCGATTTTCAGCATTCCTCAGAAGTTTAGCAATTACCCGAAAGTGTTTTAGCTTGCCCTGTTTGTCGAAGGCGCGATTTTCAACCTCTACCGTTTCCGTGTTGCTCTTAATTGCTTCTGCAAAAATTGGCAGGATATTTTCCTGATCATCCGGATGTAAAATGCTGCGATAAAGCTCATAGCCTACCTTTTGGGTCTTCTCCAGGCCAAGCATTTCAAATAATGGATCTGTCCAGGAGAAGGCATTGTCTTTTAGAGACCAGGTCCATACACCCATGTGAGCGATTCGCTGAGCCTCCTCAAGCAGAGCTTTGTGCTCTATCAGTTCATTCTCAATACGTTTACGCTCGGTTATGTCCAGGACGCTGCCAACCAGCCCCCCAACCGACCCATCTGGGTTATTAAAAGTGTCACGATACATAATGACGTCGTGAGCGATGCCATCATTAAATGTCAGGCATGATTCGAAAACTTGTTGCCCCCCAGTGGTGAACAATTCCATGTCCTTATCATGGTGCCTTATGCCTACTTCTGTTTGAGTACTCACATCGAGTGTGGTTTTCCCGTGCCAGTCTACATTCGCATCTCCAAGACATTCAATGAACTTCTTGTTGTAGCCAATAAAACGCCCTTTTGTATCCTTGACATAAATAGGGTTCGGTATCGTGTCCAGAACGGTATTTAGAAAGCTCTCAGATTGTTTTAGGTTCGCAAAAAGCTGTTCGCGCTCAAGTTCAATTATCTTTCTCTGCGTAATAATCCTATGAGTGGAAATAAACACAGGGCGATTTTTATAGGTGCCTTTGGTGCTTAGTACCTCAACGAAGATGCGTTCACCGTTCTTTTTTTGATGTTCGTATTCTTTGGGAGAAGAACCGTCGTCGCTCATTGTGTCTTCGAGAGATTGTCTTTTATCTTCGTGGAGATGTAAAGCCAAAGATGTAAGACTAAGAAATTCCCCGCGCGAATATCCATAGGTCGTAACCGCGGCATCGTTAACATCTAAGCAGTAGTTGGTTTCTTGATCAATGATCATAACGGGGTCGGAAATATCGTTGAAGAGAGCCTGATATTCCTGCTGCGAACTAAGCAGGCTGTTTTCCAGTATCTTTTGCTCAGAGATGTCAATAAGAATGCCTTCCAAATACTTTGGAATACCATTCGCATCTCTCACGACAACGATACGATCATTCATCCAGCGATATGAACCATCTTTGGTGCGGATTCGAAACGTTTGTTGATAGTTATGATGATTCTGTCTTATAAAATTAAAAACTTCTGCCCGCACATCCTGTAAATCATCAGGATGAACCAGCGAGGCAAAGTGCGTTTTGTCTTCGATCAGGTCACTTGCCTTATAACCAAGTTGATGGATATTCTCAGAGACGTACGCAACCGGAAGGTCGGGCGTGGCATGGCATCTTAATAGAATAACCGGGCTTTTCTCCAGCATACCATGAGTCTGCTCGCGCTCAAAAAGACGCTGCTCCATCTGATCTTTTTGTTGGACAAGTTTCTTGTTCCTCTTCTTCAGGCCTTTGAGTTGATTACGAGTATTCAAAAACTTATCGACGAGTAGGTATAAGGTAATGAGTAGGCTGAAGCTGATTAAAAACCAGCCAATCGTTTTGCTCCCGGGTGCCTCAAAAATAAGGATACCGGGATAAAAAGTTGTTATTAAGAATAGACTCATAAATACAATCTTTTAGCCTTGTATAGTAAACCATCCTTCATCAGTAAGATTATCGGAGATGAAAACGTTTTCTTTATGTTCTCGCAAGGCATAAATTCAATAAAGACAGAAAGACACTCAGAGCTCTGCATAAAGGTAGCGTGATTTTATGAAAGCCGTAATTTTGACAGAAACGTTGAAAAACTTTGATGAAGCCGTTCGTTTAGAATGGCTAGAGACAAATGGACTTGGTGGATGGGCATCGAGTACTATTACCGGTGCACAGACACGTCGCTATCATGGACTTCTGGTAGCCGCTTTAGACCCACCGGTTAGTAGGAAGGTCTTGCTCTCCAAGCTGGATGAAACGCTTATCCTCAATGATAAGCGCATTCAATTAGGCAGTAATCGTTATCCCGGGGTGGTTCATCCTACAGGATATACATATCTCGAACGATTTGAGAAGGAAGTGTTCCCTGTTTTTTATTACCGAATTGGCGATGTTTTTATACGAAAGACAATAGTAGCGCTGCATAATGAAAATACGACGGTTATTCTCTATGAAATACTCGAGTCTTCCGGGAAATTCGAACTTGAGCTTCAGCCATTTATAGCCTTTCGCGATTATCACTCGTTGGCAAAAGAGAATTCACAGATTAATCCGGGCGTTCTTCTGCAAGACCAAGGAATTTGCATAAAGCCTTACCAGGATATGCCTGAGTTATATCTTCAATGTGCCCCTGCTGTGTGGCAGTCACAACCTTTGTGGTATCGCAATGTTGAATATGATATGGAGCGCTATCGGGGGCTGGATTTTCATGAGGATCTATTTTCGCACGGGTGTTTTAAACTCACTGCTGAAGAAGATGGCAAAATCGCCGTAATTGTTTCAACAGCAAATCCGTCAGAACGCAATGGCTTCGCGTTGGTAGAAAAGGAATTGGCACGAAGGGTAAGATTACTTCACAAGTCTCCCTGCCAACACACTGCTTTCAACGCCCTGGCTCTTGCTGCCGATCAGTTTATAGTAAAGCGTGGTGATAAGCGAACAATCCTTGCGGGTTATCCATGGTTTACTGATTGGGGCCGCGATACTATGATCTCTTTACCGGGGCTGACGCTTTCGACAGGCCGATACCATGATGCTGCACAAATTCTGCAAACATATGCCAATTCAGTAAGTGAAGGCATGTTGCCAAACCGATTCACGGACACGAATAAACAACCAGAATTCAATACGGTTGATGCATCCCTGTGGTTCTTTGTCGCTGTTTATAAGTATTGGCAAGTAACAAAGGACGGGACATTGGTTGGAAACGAGCTTTTTCCGGTTTTAAAAGAGATCATGCAGCATCATTTGGCTGGAACGCGCTATAATATACGTTGTGATAGCGATGGACTGCTGGCGGCAGGTGAGCAAGGTGTTCAACTGACCTGGATGGATGCAAAGGTTGGCGACCAGGTTGTAACTCCAAGAGAGGGCAAGGCCGTTGAAATCAACGCTCTCTGGTTCAATGCATTGTCTATTCTCTCTAAATTGAGTGAACAATTTAACGATGTTGAGGTAGAGAAATATCAAAAGCTGGCCAACCGAGCCAAGCGTAGTTTCAACAAGCTGTTTTGGAATGAAAATGATCAGTGTTTATTTGACTATGTTGACGGTGATCATCGCGATACTAAAATTCGTCCTAATCAGATCTTTGCCATTAGCCTGCCCTTTGTCGTTCTGCAAAAGAATCGCTGGAAGGCAGTATTGCATACTGTTGAAACACATTTATTTACGCCTGTTGGACTAAGGAGCTTGTCTCCGGAAGATCCAAAGTTCAGAGATCGTTATGTTGGAGATGCTGTAACCAGAGATGGTATGTATCATCAGGGAATAGTTTGGGGCTGGCTGATGGGACCCTATCTTTCTGCCTTAATAAAGGTGAATGGCAGGCGTGGTAAGAAGGAGGCAAAGTTAATAATTCAGCGGATGATGGAGGAGTTGAGCCAGGCGTGTATCGGGAGTTTGTCAGAAATTTTTGATGCGCGGGAGCCGTTTACTGCACGTGGAGCTTTTGCGCAAGCCTGGAGTGTTGCTGAAATACTGCGAGTCCTGACTGAAGATTTAGAGGAAATAAAATAATGATCCACTTCTTTAGAACGGAGGCTGGCATTCTTGTGCCGGCAATTACGACCCGGCAAATGCGAGAAGTTGATAGACTTGCCATTGAAGAAACAGGGCCAAACCTGTATCAAATGATGGAAAATGCCGGTCGTAATCTTGCTATCATGGCGATAGATATGATCGGAGATAAATGGCGATCTCAAGAAATTATTGTTCTTGCCGGAGTCGGCGGCAATGGAGGTGGTGGAATTTGCGCTGCGCGACATCTGATTAATCGCGGTGCCAACGTGCGGGTATGTGTAAGTAATGTGAACAAGTTAACCCCGGTTCCTTTATATCAGAGGCAGATCTATTTAGCCGCGGGAGGGCTTGAGCTTGAATTGGCAGATCTTCATAAACATGCACCAATTTTAATTGTAGATGCAATGATAGGCTACAGCCTTCAGGGACCACCTCGCGGGAATGTCCTTGAAATGATCCATTGGGCAAATTCCTGCTCAGCTAAAACGCTGTCTCTGGATGCGCCGTCCGGAGTAGATTCTACGACTGGCAGCTTACCGGGTGAGAAGATAACGCCCGAGCAAACGATGACCTTGGCACTCCCTAAAACCGGTCTCCTTCCAAAACTGACTGGTGACCTTTGGTTAGCAGATATTGGAATTCCAAAGTCTGTTTATGAACGAATTGACGTCCCCTATATATCGCCGTTTGAAGAAACGTATTTCGTTAAACTCGCCCCACAGGAATAGAATATTAATCTTTGTAACCATTTGAGTCTTCATGGATATTATAGTCATGAAGAGTCCGCTTATCAGCTTTCAGGATATTTATAAGAAATACGCGAATGATGTGTTTCGATTTGCCTTCTACCTATGTGGCAATCAGGATGATGCAAAAGATATTACTTCCGAAACCTTTGTGCGCCTATGGACATCCCGGAATTCGTTGATTGATAAAACACTAAAAGCCTTCCTCTTTACAATTGCCAGGAATTTGTTTCTACAGCGTGTCCGAAATAGAAAACGACAAGTCGATTTCGATTCTCAGTGGATAGATCCTACGCCCTTACCAGATTCTGCTTACGCGACACGCCTGGAGTTGAAAGCTGTGCTGAAGGCCATGCAGGGGCTTCCTGATGTGGATAGGATGGCTCTTCTAATGAAAACACAACACGACTTCTCATATGGCGAGATTGCTGAGATTTTGAACATTTCTGTGGCCGCAATAAAAGTAAAGATACATCGATCGCGAATAAAACTACTTGAATTCTCATCGTTGGAAAAGGAGAATGAATGAACATAACTAATCAGATTATTATTGACCTGTTTCCTCTCTATCAAGCGGGGGAGGCAAGTGAGGACACAGAGCGTTTAATTGCTGACTATTTTCGGTTGCATCCGAAATTCGCTGAAGAGTTAAGTCAACTATCAAAGGTCGAGCATATCCAAGATTTGCCCGTAACGCTAACATCGGAGGATGAAATGTCTACTCTTAATAAAACGAAACGTCTTTTGAAAATTCGCTCTGTCCTTTTTGGGGCAGCATTGTTCTTCTCATGTCTGCCACTAGCATTCGGTGATATTTCAGCCTCGAATGAGCCGGGAGTCCATTGGTTGTGGACAAATTTCCCTGAAGGGGCTTTTGCTACAGGTTTTGTTGGGCTGATTTGTTGGGCAGGATATTTTTACTTGAAAAAACAGTTAAGTGTTACTGCATTATAAGTTAACTACTTGGAACCTCTGTGTTTAGCTGGCGAATGTCCTGTAAATGTCACGTTTTGTCACCTGATTGTTAGATCGCTGAGCTCTGATTGGCTAATTTATAATCAAAACGGACAAAGAGCGAATATGCAAGCCATGGCTGTTGATGTTGGCAGTAAGCTTTAGGGGGTAAAAGTATGTGTTTTTTAGAATATGACGGGATTGTAAAAGTGATCATTAATCCGAGTGGCCAATCGGATGAGGATAATGCAGTAATCATCAGAACGTTAAATACAGCAGAAACGGAGCAGTACTGCCTTCTCGTTGAAGAGGGATATTCTGAAGACACAATCTTCGAGGAGATGTTTCCTGAATATACAGATGCATTAAATGAAGAGGTTGAGACTGAGTCAAAGCCGGCAACTAAAAGTGATTTGGCCAAATCTATCCGAGATAGAATTGGCAAGCAACTTCCATCACTGGAAAAAATGACGAAGGCGGATTTAAATATACTAGAGCAAAAGTTGAAGACTTAGCGAAGAGAAGAATCGCCGGGCAAGTCTGCAATTAAATGAACTAGAAATATAATTGAAGCCCAAGGTTTAGATTAATATAAGAAAGTTCCTCGCCATCCTCAGAGGTGAGAGTTTGTCCATTCAACTCAACCTCCTTAATTGAGGCTCCAAGCAAAGAGAGCGAACCGCCAATAGCGATGTTGGGCGTTAGAAAACGTTCAACGCTAATGTCGAAATGACCACCAAATGTGGATCCTGAAATTGTTGCGTCAAGAGTCTCAGTAGTGCCGTTGTCGCTAATACGTATGCTTCCGTTATTATCAAGATTAACTACTCCAAGGCTGATATTACCAACCACCATTATTTTTTTTGCGTCGAAATATGATCGCTGTGAAAACCCAACCCCCCAGAAGCTAATGGTTATATTATCCTCGACCTCTGCCGAAACGACAATACCATTTTCAAGTTCCAGGCTGAGGTCTTGCGCAGAATTCGATGATATAAAGCGCGAATGGGTGAGACTTATTCCATATTTTCCCCAAGGGAAAATCGAAGCGCTTCCGGCCAGCGCTTTTCCGGATTTGAGAGCGCCAAGATAATCTTCTTCAAAAGAGTTTAGCCCATCGGGAAGTTTGGTCGTTCGTCTGGCATATCCTCCGCTGAAACTAATTCTGGATTTTGGAAGCCCAGCCATAACCTTGTCTTCCACATCCACGTCGTTCAGTAGTGTTCCAATTTCTGAGTTTTGTGGATTGATTGCCAGGTCTGGAGCTGTCCTTTCTTCGGCCATGCTATCGGCATTGATCATCGTAACTGTAGCGGGAAGCTCTCCGTCATAGATTTTTAGCTCCGAAGCCATGTGCGTTTTGAAGCGGGAACTATTATAGCCAATAGTATCCTCCTTTTGCAGAACTATCTTTTTACCCTTGCTGGTCCAAATAGTAAGCGTTGTGGTTGTTTCTTCACCCTCAAGAACATTAACGTTAAACCATGCCTCACCATTTTTTAAATACACTTCGTCTGCCATGCCTGTGCCAATAAGAAAAACTAAAAGTAAGATGCTGAATGTGGTTAGCTTCATTTTGTCCTTTGACAGTAAATTAACCGGATTGTTTTCTACATATTTGACGTTTAATAAAGAATTCTGAAAAATAAATTCTGTTTTATCTACTCTTGTTCAGGGTTTTCAGGTGTGTTCTGAGTCGGTAATACAATTATAAATGTGCTTCCGATGTTCGGATTACTTTTAACCAATATTTTGCCGAAATGACGATGAACAATTGATTGACTGATAAACAAACCCATTCCGGCTTTTATTCGGCCATCCTGTTGCTGAAATCCCGCCTCAAAAAGGTTTTTTATTTGATCGGCAGGAATTCCACAACCTGTGTCCTTAATGCTGATGTTGATGTTGTTGTCTTCTTCAGCAGTATGAATTGTAATCGTGCCATTGCCTTTAATCGCCTGCACGGCATTGCTTAGCAGATGCATAAATACTTGATTAAGCTCGCCCGGATGGCAATAGAAATCGGGGATATCTCCAAAGAGTTTTTCTATGGTTATATGTTCTAAATCCTGATCGAGTAATGCTAATGTGCTATTGATTCCTTCATGAAGATTGGCCATTTGTTGCGGTGCCTCATCAAGTCGAGAAAAATTCTTGAGTCTTTCGAGCAACTTTGAAACGCGTTCTCCCGCGTTGGTCATTAGCTCGCTATTGTTCTTAAGAATGGTTAAGTATTTTCCGAAATGTTTCGGCGTAAGCGGAATATCTGAATCTACAACTGAATTGAGTGTCGCTTCCAATCTTTCAGAACTGCGAATAGAAGTGTCTGCACTGCTACGAATAGCACCAATCGGAGTATTTATTTCATGAGCGATACCTGCGGTAAGTTTGCCGATTGAAGCCATCTTCTCTGATTGAAACAGCAGGGTTTGTGTGCGTTCGAGCTCGGCATGCCTCTCGACTCGGCGAGTAATATCTCTGACAATCCCGGTAATATATCGACCCTCATCAGCATCCCAGGCCGCCAGTGAGAGTTCGAGAGGGAATTCCGATCCATCTTGCCTAAGGCCATGCATTTCAGCAATGCCACCGATTAGACGTCCTCTACCGGTTTCGACAAACTCTTGCAGCCCGATTTCATGCTTTTCACGATAGCGTTCGGGCATTAAGATGGTGATTGGTTGTCCGAGAATCTCATCGGTTTTATAACCAAATATTGTTTCTGCCCGCCGATTCCACAGGGTAATATTACCATTAGCATCTGCAGTAATAATGGCGTCATTTGCGGATTCAGTAACAGATTGGAATAGATTTTTTGACCTCTTTAATTCGCTCAGTAATGTGCTAAGCTGATCGTTCTTTTGCGCAAGTTCATGGTTCTTCTCCAGTGTGAGTTCTGTTTCACGGAGTTTTGCAAGTTCTTTTTCGCGCTTGCGAATGAGTTCCGCCGCGATCATAAATAAAGTGTAGAGTAGGGTGAAAGTCGTAGCAAAAGCGAGAAAGTAGAACCAATATGAGCGATACCAGGGAGGGCGAATTTTAAAGCGAAATGAATCGGCCGAAGAGATGTTGCCATAAATGTCTTTTGCTGTGACGCTGAAGCGATAGTCACCCTCTCTAAGGTTGGTATAGTCCCGTTGCGTAACGCTTGTCCATTGTGATGGCTCATGATCGAATCCCTCCAGGAAGTAATGATAGCTATTCCCATCGGGATTATCATATGCTGTTGCCGCAAACTCAAAACGCAATGGATTAGGCCCATATTCCAATACCACGCTGCTTTCGTTTTTGTTGCCCGCGAAGAGTATCGAATCCTGTTGAAGTGTTACCTGTCTTATGAGCGCATTAAATGGGGCTCGTTCTTTTCCTGCTTCAGCAACTTCGTAACGTATAAGGCCCTCAGTTCCACCAAACCAAACGATATTCTCATCTGTCGGATCGGGATAAATGTCCCAAATGGAAAAATAGTCAGCTGCGCGAGATAGGGGAGTGCCAGACCAGCTCCAGGCGCGTTTTACGTTTTTTTGCAAAACGCAGATCTCTATAAAGTTCTCTAAAGGTTTACCTCGCTCTATCCAAACTCTACCTGCATGGTCCTCCGCAACTCTATGAATGGCAAACGTGCTATCTGCTGCCTCCACAAGATCTGTTGCTGGTAAAAAATGCTCTTTCCCGCCGTCAAAATAGCGTAAGCCCTTGCCTGTGGCAAAGTAGACTTCACCGGCAATGGTGTAGGTATTGACCTCTCCTTCCGGAAGCTTAGCAGACTGATTGTATGATTTAAATACTGCTGGCGTCTTTGGAGTTGCTACATGTCTTACCAGTGATGAATAGCTTGCCATCGACACACCCTGAAATTGACTTCCCAGCCACAGGGCGTCTGATTTATCTCGTGTAATTGAGCGCACTTCGCGCTTAAATCCTTCAACTTTCTTCACAAATTGCCAGCCGCTCTTTCCCTCGCGCAACTGGGCCAGGCCATTTGCCATGCCGATCCAAATGAGGTTTAAATTAACATCTATGCGGGATAAGCAAAATGTCGGCTCTTTGTTTAGTTGCTGAATGGCGGAGCCGGAAGCAGATACCTGAAATACTCCATCGCTGGTTGCGACAAGTAGAAACTCTCCGGTTGAAAGTAAATCCCAGGTTTGTGTAGAGATCCCATCTACTCGCGCAAACTGTGGCGATTGGCCCGGTTGAGTTTCATTAAGGTAAAACAACCCTGCATTTGTTGCCGCATAGAGCGTTCCTTTAAAGCGAACAACCGCTTCTACATTGCCGGTTAAGCCATACGTCTTGGACAGAACACTTAGCTGACTATTTGCTTCTACTCTGACAATTCCATTGTTTTGTGCAAGCCAGAGTCCACCCTGCATGTCGTTGCCCAATCCCCAAATGGTATTGTCATTTAAGCCTGTGGTGTTGTCCAGGCGAGTTATCAGCTTGCCGGAAGAATCAATGAGCGCCAGGCCACCGCGTAGCGTGGCGATGGCAATGGTATTGTTGGGTTGTAAAACCGCATCATATATTTCACTCTCTTGCAGAAGGTCGTCTATCTCAGTCGGGAAGGCTGTAATATTTCCTCTATCATACAACTCGAGTGCGTTATTTCGACCACCGACTAAGAGCTTTTGACCCAGTGGCAACAACATGTCGACAAGTTGTGTTGCGAAGTGTTCTCCATTTTCAATCAATTCAAGACGCCCGCCGTTTAATCTTTTTAGCCCAACCTCTCGTTCGCGCACATAAAAATCGGTGTTCACCGTAAATGAACGATGAAAACGCGTAGATGGCTTCAAAGTGGTAAGTGAGTCGCCTTCCAGGATAAAAATATGTGAGCTGCCGCGAAAAATTGTTCTCCCTGGTAGAATATGTACTTTCCAGATGTTGCCGAACTGTAGGTTTTGCTCGTTAACCAGATTGAGGAGAGATTTATAGTGAAACTGGCCAAGAGAGTCCGCTTTTAGATAGCCAAAGTCGCTATGAGCGCCTACGAATAGTCTACCGGTTTCATCAATTGCCAAGGTTCTGGCAACGCTGCGGTTCGGGAGGGAGTGAAGTCGCCAGTTGACACCGTCATATTCCAGGACACCCGCAGTATTGCCAAAAAACATAACCCCACGTTTATCTTGCACAACGGCCCAATTCTGAGCATGCGCGCGATACTCTCTTGGTGAATACGTCTGCAAAAATGGTGAACCATGTTCCTGCTGTGCGGTGAGTTTCGATGAAATTAAAAGCTGAAGAAGCAAAACTACTGCCAGTGTTTTAAGCAGTCGGAAGGGCCTAATCATGAATGTCCTTTTAACGCAAGAAGTGAATCGAGTTCGGGTGTGAGAACGGGTTGCTAAAATATACGAATCGCGTGCCATGATTGCAATGATGCTTACATCTTCACCAATTGTAAATTCGATTTTTTACAATTTTTAACTTTTCTGATTTTTTTTTGCAAGTTTTTGCAATGTTCGCAATCTAAGAGTATAGATGATCCAGTGAATCACAGTCCGCTTTATGGGATTTGGTATGGGGATACATTAGCCAATCACAATTCAAGCGGGTAATTCAATGTTAATTCGATCTGTTTGCGTGCAGTCTCAGTTCTCTCAAATCGTTATTTATCTGTTCCTTTTTCTATTGTGTCTTTTTGTAACCTCTGGTTGGGCTCAGGAAGATAGTCTGGACGCCAAGGCTGCTCATGATGCATTGTTTGCAGAGAGTCGGTTTCCATCGGCTTCTACCTGCAAAACCTGTCATGCCAGCCACTATGAGGAATGGTCTGTCTCTGCACATGCCTATGCGCAGCTGAGTCCGGTATTTAATGCTATGCATGCAGAGATCGTACAACGCACTAATGGTACCAATGGCGACTTTTGCATCCGCTGTCACACTCCTGTAGGCATGAATCTCGAAGAGCCGGTCTTTATGTCGAACCTCGATCGACATCCGACCTCCCGTGAGGGGATTACCTGCATTTCCTGTCATCGTGTGAACAAGCCTTATGGCAAGATTAGTGGACGCCAGGCATTGCTCGAAGGCGACATTTTTGATAAGGTTTATGGCAGCCGCGGCAATGTAAATCTCCAAGAGGCAGTTGAGAGCGGTAAATATAATATCCAACCACAACGGGGCAAGGCCGGTCGACCGGTACACGCCGAAGCCGAAAAGTCTTTCTATTTGGTTACCCCATCCTTTTGCGGAAGTTGTCACGACGTGAACCTCTTCAATGGGTTTCGTTTGGAGGAAGCCTTTAGCGACTTTAAAACCTCACCCGCTTCGGGCCAGGGAATTACCTGCCAGGATTGTCATATGGGTAAACAGCCTGGCGTATTCCTTGGTGAAGACAATTACGACATTGCACCAGCTGCCGTTATCGGTGGCCGACCGACACCACCACGCAAGCGAACCAATCATATGTTTGCCGGGCCGGATTACTCAATCGTGCATCCGGGAATCTTTCCACATAATGTCGAAGCTCAAAAACTCGCTACGCTTCGTGAATGGCTTCAGTTTGACTACAAGGCGGGATGGGGAGAAGATGAATTTGAGGAACAAATTGATGAAGACAACGAATTTCCAACCTATCAGTTGAGGGATATTTCTTTTAGCAAGTTGAAGGCAGACCGTGTGCCCAATTCCATATTGGAAAGGCTATCCGGATTGAACAATACCGTTATTCAAACTGAAGATGACTTTCTCAGACATCTTGCCAGGACTGGTGTCTACAAGATAGTTGAATACAAGGAGCCAATCCTGAAGCACGCCAGGATCGATCTGGATAAGTTCCGCTGGGGTACGCGCGATGATCGTGTTGAAGGAAGAGACATAATTAAAACGAATCAGGACCTGTTGGAAAAAATCAGCGAGCAGCGTCATCAGGTGCTGCGCGCCGGAATTGTTCTCGGTGATATCGTTGTGGATCAGGTAGACAACGATAAGATTAAATTTAAGGTGCAGGTTAGCAACGGTACTAATGGACACAGTGTACCAACGGGATTCGATGCAGAACGCCTCTTTTATTTGCGAGTTACCGTTCTGGATAAAAATGACAATGTCGTTTTCGAATCCGGCGATCTGGATCCCAACGGAGATGTGAGGGATTTACACTCTCTGTATGTGCACGATGGAAAGTTGCCATTAGATGAGCAATTATTCAGTCTGCAGTCCAGATTCCTGGTACGCATGAACCGCGGTGGTGAACGCGAGCAGGTGCTTGCCGTTAATTATTCACTCGATCCGCTTCCATTTATCCGACCGTCTACACGTTCCACGGCAATCCTTGGGCGTCCGGTTGGTGCGCGTAAACACCGTCAGGTTATTCCACCATTGCAGAGTCGCTGGCCGGAATATGTCGTCTCAGAGGATGATTTGAAAGGAACATCCGGTCCCTACCAGTTAAACGTAAAATTTATTGCCCAGATGGTACCAATAAACCTGATTTTCGAGATTCAAAGTGTGGGGTTTGACTACAATATGTCGCCTCGTGAGATTGCCGACGCCATTTTGGCTGGACAACAGGTGCTATACGACAGAACGATTCCGCTTGAAACGGGCCGATTTACACCAAGCGATGCAAGAATTCTTTCCAACCACTCAACCAGCAATTTGGGAGGAAATTAATATGAAGATCAGTCATGTGGAAGTCTTGCATACAAGGATTTATCTAATTAAGAATGTCTTCGCATTTCTCTTGACGCTGCTATTGGTTTTGACTCCGTCATTAGCTGCAGACGAAAAAGACGAGAAGTCTGGTAAGGATGTACATGCAGATGATAATCATAGTCGGTTATCTGATGTACCAATCCCGTTACAGCTTGATGATTTTCCGGGACGAACACCACCATTGTTTGAATGGCCAAATCGTTTTCTGGGTAATGGAAATTTGTCCAAGGGATTTCAGCTGCCAACGGGTGCAGTGTGGCAACCCTACCTGGTTGTGTTTGGTAATTATCGCAGCGGCCTCCAGCATTTTAATACATCACGGGATAATTCTATCTCGGAATGGGCGAACAACCTCGATCTGTTTGCAAATCTATATCTCACCTTTACAGAACGAATTCTTATTGGTTTTCAACCATTACAGCAGGACGGTGGTTTTACCGGATTCAACTTCAATAGTGCAAATCAGGGCTTTCAGGATCGCACCAATTTTAATATCACAACCTTGTTCTTTGAAGGAGACTTCGGAGAGCTGTTTCCATTCCTGGATAAACACGACTCGAAACATTGGGATATAGGGTTCTCCGTTGGTCGTCAGCTGCTGAACTTTCAGGAAGGCCTACTGATAAACGACATCGTTGATGCCGTTGGCGTAACCAGCGTAAATCTAAAATTGCCATCAACTATTAATACGCGAGTTACTTTGCTCTATGGCTGGAATCAGTTGAATCGCACCGCCACACCCGGCAGTAACTTCGAAGATGATTTGGCATCAATGACTGCCCTATTTACCGAGACAGACTGGCAAAAAAGTACGGTAGCCTTCGACGCCATTTATGTGAATGGCGATAGTACGGCAGGTGATGGTCTGTATTATGGAATTGATGCCGTACAGCGCATGGGACATTTCAACACGTCTTTTCGCCTGGTTGGTTCACAACCAATCGGTGTTGAGACAGATTACAACTCGAGTGGTCTGGTACTATTCGGTGAAGTCTCTAAAACCCCAATTGGCACACATAACCACCTATACCTTAATGGTTACTGGGGGATAAACAAATTTCGATCGGCGGCACGTTCACCGGCAGCAGGCGGGGCCCTGGGAAGAACCGGAATACTATATAGTGCTGTCGGGTTAGGACAATTTGGTTCTGCCCTCAATAATTTTGCAGATGATTCCTTTGGCGCAGCACTTGGCTATCAAATGTTCTTCTCGCATAACCGTAAACAATTGATTCTGGAAGCAGGAAGCCGTTACGCAACGAATATTAGTGGTCAGAGGGCAACAGCGTTTGGTGCACGCTTCCAAACGGCTATTAGACAGCGTTTTATTCTGGCCCTGGATGGATTCTCTGCATATGACTATAGCAATAGTGCATCACAATTTAGCACGACTAGCAACTTCCAATTTGGGAGCCGACTTGAATTCCAGGTGAAGCTGTGATTGCCAACTCCACAATAAATAATTTGAATCGCAAATTACCGAAGGTTCTGGTCCTGATATGTTTTGTCTACACCTCGGCTGTCTCCGCACAGTCTGCCGAACAAAAAAGCTATCTTCGGCAGGATGTAAGAGAAATACTGGTAAAGGATATTGATCTGGATCCCTGTAGTCAATGTCATCAATCCGAGTTTAAGGTTTGGAAAAAATCAGCTCATGCTACCGGATTTAATGAGCTGCACAAAAAGGCTGCCGCTCAGCGCATCGTTAAAAAGATGGGCTTTAGTCTGGTTAAGCGCGAAAGCCTCTGCATGAAGTGCCACTACACTCCAAATATAAAAAATGACAAGCTGATTGCTGTAGCCGGGGTGTCATGCGAGTCCTGCCACGGAGAGGCAAAAGGCTGGGAGACACTTCACAGTGATTTTGGAATAGCTGGGTCAGATGGGTTTGGAGAGAAAAAGGCTCAGGAAAGTGCCGGGCATCGGCAGCAACGATTGGCAGCAACCGAGCAGGCAGGTATGCTGCGTCCGGGAGATATTTATGATGTTGTTGCGAACTGTTTCGAATGTCATACCGTTCCACACGAACGATTGGTGAATATTGGTGGACACAGTACTGGCTCTCAGGGGTTTCATCTTCCTGAAAAGATTGAGAAGATCCGGCACAATTTTTTACAGTCATTTTTGTTCTCCGATGGTACAGAAAACGCGAAGAATCCGCCAGCAAGAAAACGCCTGCTGTACATAACTGGTCGAGCACTGGATTTGGAATACAATCTGCGAGGAGCTGCGGAAGCCACGGAGGAAGGCGATTATTTTGAAAATATGGTTAATCGTATAGGCGACGCAGTTGCCGAGCTTGAATTGGTTAGCGAACGCATTAAGATCCTTCAGGTTGAGAAGATGATTAATACTTATAAAACAGCTACTGTTTCGCTCAACAACAGGGCTGGCCTACTGCAGGCCGCGAAGAACGTTCAGAGCCAGGCCAAAGACATTCTAAGGGAATACGATGGATCAACCTTTTCAAAGCTGGATTCACTCATTGCAGGTCAAAAAGATAAAGTGTCCCGAAGGCTGGAGTTGCAGCTTCAGGTTTCACATCAGCCTACGGCACAAGCTGGGGAAAATGCTGCGACCGGTGGTGTTCAAAACCCATACCCGGTAAAGCCTAAAATTCGGCCCGGCAGCAAGTTTGCAACCATTGGGCCACGCGGCTGCAATTGCCATGATACGCAAGTCGACTGGCTGAAGAACAACTTCCATAACACGTCACTGCAGCCTTTTCAGATACTTGATGACAAGGTGCTTCGTATCGCCGTGAACTATGGGATTGCGATAGAGAATATTACTAAAGGCACGTCATTGTGTATGGACTGTCATAGCACGGTTATTACCGGAAAGGAATTTAGAGAGGTGCGTAACGCGGTTAGTTGTGAAAGCTGTCATGGGCCAGGTAAAGACTATAAAAAACCGCATCAGGATGAGGATCGGGGATATGAGATAAGTGCCGGCTTTGGCATGAAGCAGTTGGAACAGGCTAATGTAAGGGCAGCCAATTGCGCAGAATGTCATTACATAACCGACAAGCGACTTTTGGCTTCCGGGCATCCTTCAGGAAAGGATTTTGATCTTGCCAGGGGAAATGACCGCGTTAAGCATTGGGAAGGGCCAAAGCTTTCCTCATCCAGCCTCAACTCTGCCTATAAAACGGTTGCTGCCGGTCGTGGCCAGATTCCAGTAGTAGACATTGTAAATATCTACAACCCAAATAAGCTGACTCAAATTTCGCAGCTACGAGCTGCAAAATCCAGAGCTCTAAGTGCTATTCGAGAGAAAGTTAGCCCCTGGTCTTCACGGTCCTCGAATATCGAGCTAAGCGAATTTCCGGAAATTGATCCAAATGCTTCAGTAGAGGAAATCCTGTTAATATTGAAAAATCGTCTGGAAGAAATATATGAAAAATCCGCAAAGTAGTGGCGCTGAGCAGAGCAGTTCAGCGAGCTTTTCAAATACACAGCTAATGCGCACGCAACAGCACAGCGATCGCTGGAGTGATTATCAGGGTAATGACAACATAATAAAGTTTTCGAGAAGGCTCTCTGTTAAGCAATTGCGAACGCTGGAGCTCTTTAACGACTACTCGGATGAATTCCTGACCGAGATCAGTCCAGACATTTCTATTGCACAATGGATGAGCGGCACGGTTCTTTTTGAAGAAGGTAGCTATATCGACCTGATGTTTTTTGTGATCAATGGAATCGCAGAAGCTACGTTAAGCATTTTGGCTCCTGAGAATGAACGGCCAAACAGACCTATCTTTGCAACTCGCCTGCAGGAAAATCCTTCAGCAGAGGAAAGGGTGGTTACAAGCCAAACAGTCTTACATCAAAAGATAGCGTCTATGGAGGCCCGTCCAGATGTAACAATGCTAAGCGCCGTCGATTTTCAATTGAATGACAGCGATGCGTTTAAGTTGGGAAAAGGTGATATGTTTGGCGAGATTGGTGCTCTGAACGGCTGGCCTCAATCGGTTACTGTCAGAACAATTTCCGACTGCTTGCTTTGCCAGATTCGTCTACCGGCTCTGCGAAAGATGAAAGATCATTCCGAGACGTTTAAGCAAAAAACCGATACGGTTTATCGCGATCGATTTCTTTACTCACAGTTGAAGGCAACTCCCTTGCTTCGCGATTGTAGTCCGGCCTTGATTAATCACCTCAAGGATAAAGCGGAGTTAATCTCAGTTTCCCCGGGAAAGCCGGTAGTGCTGGAAGGAGAGGCAGTAGATGCTTTCTACTTACTGCGTTCAGGTAATATTAAGCTGACCCAGCGTGTGGGTAGCGGTGAAGCGACGGTCAATTATCTCTCGAAAGGGATGACCATTGGTGCGGTAGAACTGCTAATCGAAGATATTGAAAACTGGGCCTGGAGCGCAACTTCTGTTGCATATTCTGAATTAATCAAGATTTCACTGGCCGATTTTACTCTCATAACCCAGCACCATCCGCAAATCGAAAGGCGCCTATGGCGTAGCGCAGTTCGAACGATAAAGGAAAGTGGGTGTTCCCGAAAAAACCTGGAACAGTCCGAGTTGATTCAATTCTCACTTGAAAGAGGATTGGTTGAAGGCAATAGTATGCTGCTAATCGATCTTGAAACATGTGTACGATGTGATGACTGCGTTCGGGGATGTGCAGCCGTGCATGATGGGCGTCCCAAGTTTGTACGCGAAGGTGAGAAGTATGAAAATTATCTAATTGCGCGATCGTGTTATCACTGTGAAGATCCGGTTTGCCTAATTGGCTGTCCTACGGGAGCTATCAGGAGAGCCAATGTGGACGAGATTGTAGAGATTAATGAAAAACTTTGCATTGGCTGCAGCAACTGCGCAAACAAGTGTCCATATGATGCCATCGTTATGCACGAAACGGGGGAAAGCTGGTCGGACGATGCTTTACCGGAACACCTGCGTGGCAAAGAACGCAAGGTAGCAAGTAAGTGTGATCTCTGCTTTAAAACGAATAATGAACCGGCATGCGTCGCAAATTGCGCGCAGGGTAGTGCAATTCGCATCAAGAATATCACTGACTTTCAGGCATTGATGGAGAGGAAAAATGCGTAGAACTCCCACATCCAGATTGAGTGCCTATGTTCGATCGCCCGGAATGTTCACAGGTTTTTTGGTGATCATACTTCTAGTGACGGCGAGCTATTTGCTGACTTCATTCTTTCCTGACTTGGAGGTAGAGCAGAACCTGCGCCTGGTTTATGGTAGCATTGCCGCCTGCCTGTTAGTCGCGGCAATGCTGTATGGCATACGGCAACGGAGGGTGAAGTTGAACTGGGGAAGAAGTAATACCTGGCTGCAGCTTCACATTTATGGTGGCGGGTTGTTTCTCCTGCTGATGTTGATGCACAGTGGATTTAAGGTGCCGGTGGGATGGATCACCTGGTTGCTATGGACGCTAAGTTTTTGGATGACCGTCAGTGGTTTGCTTGGCGTTATTCTGCAAAAATGGATTCCCAAGCTGTTGTCTTCCGGGTTGAATGTTGAGGTAATATATGAACGCATTCCCGACTTGGTTTTAGATATCCGCAGTAAGAGTGAAGAGCTCGTTGGAGAAGCTGAGCTGCCGCTGCAAGATTTTTATAGACAGCATCTTGCTGTCGCCTTCTCTGCACCAAAGAATCGTTTCATCTACTTTCTTGATATCACGGGAGGTTCTCAGGCACGTTTACGACAATTCGATTATTTGCGAGCTCTGCTTAGTCGTGATGGTCGAGCTTCATTGAATACTCTGGAGAGCTATTACAAAACGAAGTTGGAGTTAGATGCACATTATACACTGCAGAAGGCATTGCGCTGGTGGCTTTTTTTACACGCCCCATTATCGTTGTTGCTAATAGTTTTGCTGCTCCTGCATCTGTTCGCGGTGGTTTACTATTAAATCGAAATTGACCCAAAGGTATTGCTTAGAATCGCATGAAAAATAAGAAGCCAAATAGGAAGAGAAAAGGAACGTTCACCGGAGCCAGATTACCGGTTGCGAGGCGATATATCCGTCCTGTTTCATCGAAAGGACGTTTGATGTTGACGTTTCTTCTTGCCGGCTGTGCAATGCTGGTTGTGTTGATTGGTAATCACATTTATTCCGGAAATGTCATGTCGAACGGCCCCCTTTCATCAAAACATGCGAATTTTGAAAACGACTGCGCAGCATGCCACTCAACCCCGTCCATTTCAGAAGGGATTGTTGCGGCGGTTGAAGATACGAAGTGCCTTACATGTCATAACGATGCCATGGGTGAGCTAAAATCTTATGAATTTGCGGTTCACTATATGTATCGCAGTCATGATAAACGTCGAACCGTCGTAAAAGATAGTGTTCAGGCCCACGAAATGACCTGCGCAAACTGTCATGGGGAACATTACGGCAGAGACGGTCAACTAACTCATGTGGCTAAATCTATTTGCCAATCCTGCCATCAATACGATTCCTTTAATAGCGGGCATCCTGAATTCCAATTTGCCAGAGAGGAAATACCCGATCAGGCAAATCTGAAGTTTACTCATGCGTTCCATGTAAAAGAGCTCCAGCGTCGTGGTGGTGTATCAACAACGGAGGAGGCTTGCGCAAGCTGCCATCAAACAGACGTCGGTGGGAAAAGCTTCAAACCTATTCGCTTCGAGTCCGCCTGCTCAGAATGTCACCTTGGACCGCTTAATCCAACACCTACAGCGGAGCTGGCAGTACAGATTCGCAGGCGCTCAACAGTGCCAGGTGTGCAGAGCCTTAAGACGATACAATCTACCAATGCACCGGGAAATTCCTGGGCCCGGTTCGCTAATCCTAATGAATATGATGAATACGATAATACTATCGTTAAGCAGCTTCTTCATCATAAGGATCCATGGATCTTGTTTAACCTGCGGTTGCTGCGCAAGCAACTTTTTCCTCAAGCGGGTCTTGCCGATCTTCTGGCAAGTGATGGAAAAACGGTTCGTCAGGAATCTGCACAGATTTACCATGAGGCTATTGCCGCACTTGAAACTCAGGTGCGCGAACTGCGGTTACACCCGTCGCCTGTTGTTCATGAAGACCTGGAGCGCGTAGCCGACGAGCTGGTAAGGCTAAAAAAGCTGTTGGCCAATCCTGGCGATAGCCAATTTGACTTTCGAAAGTTTGAATTGGGTCGAACGCAGCTGGCCCCGGCTTTTGAAAAAGACTCTACGAAACTCACTCGCTACAAGGCCTTTGTCGACGTGCTAACTGCTGAATGTCAGACCTGTCATCTAGTAGAAAATGCCACAATACTTCGCGTTCAAAAAGATCAACAGATTCTCACTCGCGCAGAATTCAGGCATGATGCGCATGTGGTCCAAAATAACTGCCTCGATTGTCATCAGGGAATTGATTTCGCAGGCTTAGCGGAGCTTACGGAAATACCAGCTGAGGCAGATAACGCGGGAATCCAAAACATTCCCGTTATAGCAACATGTCAGGGATGTCATACGCCGCAGGCAGCCAGCAATAAGTGTATGACCTGTCATAAGTTTCACCCAAGCAAATCGCACCTATCTCAATTACACTTAAAAGTTGAACAGACATGGTAGAGTCTCTATTACATGGGAAGTTAATCGAAAATTATCGAATCCTCAGCGTACTGGGAACAGGCGGTATGGGGACGGTCTTTCGCGCATTTGATGAAGAGCTGAGGCGAGATGTTGCCTTAAAGATGATGAACCCTCGCTTTACGGAGAACGAATCCTTTGTGCAACAATTTCGCAAAGAAGGCATTTCTCAGGCGCGGCTAAAACATCCAAATATTGTTGATGTCCACGCTCTGCGTGAGACAAAATTTGGACTCTTTATAGTTATGGAATTTATTGACGGTATTACCCTTGCAGAAAGCATCAAGCAGGAGGGGGCAATGCCGTGGAAGCAGGCGTTGCCATTGTTCATTCATATTATTAAAGGGCTAAGTCATGCGCATCAAAAGGGAGTTATCCATCGCGATATAAAGCCTGGAAACATTATGATGACACGAGGCGGTAACGTTAAAGTGAGTGACTTCGGAATCGCCACCATCAGCCAGGATCCGCGCATCACCAAAACTACTTTAACAGGCGGCACATTGGCCTATGCTTCACCCGAACAGCTGAAAAGTCTTAAGCTTGCCGATGAGCGTAGTGATGTTTATTCAGTTGGGATGACTTTCTATGAAGCGCTGGCAGGTAGTTTGCCCTTTGACGAAAACCAAACTGTTCAGGCTGTGCGAAATCAGATCATCGCCGGAAAGTTGCCTTCACCACGCCGCATTAATTCCCAAATCCCGGCTGATTTAACCAAGATCGTGATGAAGGCAATTCACAAAAACCCTGAAAAAAGATATCAAAATCTTAATGAGATGCAGACCGATCTGCGGACGATTCAACAGCTCTACTTCCTTACAGAGGACACTGAGCTAACCAGTAGTCCTTCGCCGAAACGAACGCGTTCACGATCATTCAGCAAAAGACTACTGATGACCCTATTTTTATCTGCAATGATTTTTGCAGGCTACTCAATGGACTTTCACACGATGCTGATGAATTGGAGCCGTTCAGCTGCATCTGAGGATAGTCTTATCTCGATAGCGTCTACACCTGAAAACTCCTTTATCTATTTCGATGAAAAAGTTGTTGGCATCACGCCGATATGGCGGCGCAAATTTCCGGTTGGCAAGCAAGTGAGTGTTAAAATTTCGAAGACCGGTTTTCGTTCACTTGATACTACAATCACTCTTGCCAAAGGCAGTAATCGAGAATTCTCATTTGCACTGGCGCGTGAGGATCAAAATGATGCTCGTGCAGTGCCGCGTGCTGAACAAACGGAAGTCGTTAGATCTTTGCCGGAAGCGTCAGTATCAAAATACGGCGCGATACAAATTAATTCTACTCCATCTGGAGCAGCAATTTGGTTAAATGGCAAGATCCTCGAGAATCAGAAAACCCCAACAGTTATTCGTAAATTGCCGTTTGGAAATCATGAGATTGTTCTTCGCAGGAGTGGCTTTAAGGATTATTCAGAAAATGTGCTTGTTGAAGAGGGATATGCCACGGAGCATACGGCAAAGCTGGTTGCTCGGAAGGGGCAATTAAGCGTTCTCGTTCTTCCCTACGGCTCGGTTTTTATTAACGGACGCTTAAAAAAGGAAAATACCCACCTGGCTTATAATACTGAATTGCCGGGTGGTTTATATACCATTCGAGCGACACATCCGATGTTTGGGGTTTGGGAGAAGCGAATTCGCATCTCTGCGGATAAACATGTCGAGTTGTCGATCGATTTCAATCGCGTCTTCGATGTTCGGATTACCGCTTTTGACAAAGAGAACAAACCTGTTATGGCCGAGATCTACATTGACGGTAAAGCCACCGGTTACACCACGCCTAAGAAAATTCAGTTGCGCCTCGGTCGCCATTCATTCGAAGTGCAAAAGGATGGTTATCGGTTAGCTGGTGGGGCGCAGGTAGTTGATTTGGAAGAAGAAATGTCAAAGCCGTTGCGCCTCCAACTGGAAAGTGATTGAGGGTAGCAGCAGGCACATAACATATAGCGGAAAGGAAAATAAAATGACAAGATACCTGTATTCTTTTTCACCCTGGAATTCAAAGCTGAGCCTGGTTTTGTTCGCCTTGCTTTTCTCTGTGCAGACTTCTTTTGTAGTCCATGCTCAAGATGCACATGATTGTGAGGAAAAATTACTGGCTGCGGAAGAAAAATACTTTACCGGTTACTTCGAAGAGTCCATTCAATTAATTGAGGATTGTTTGCAGCAAGGGGAGCTTACAGAAGCAACTAAAATTAAGAGCTGCAGGTTGCTCAGCTTGAACTTTCTCGCAGATGACAACACTGAGAAGGCGACGCTCTGTGTAAAAAAACTCCTCGCTATGAACCCGGATTACTTGCCTGATGAAGAAAAAGAACCACGCGAGTTTGTTGAGTTGGTTTACACTGTAAAACTGGATATCCAGAAGACAAATGAAGCGCTGCAAACGCAGCTTCTTGCACTTCAGACAGCGCAGGATAAACCCTCCAATGAAAGCGTGTCCGGGGGGAATGGAAAGTGGTTACTACTTGCCGCTGCTACCGGTGGAGTTGTGTCGGCGATTGTTGTTCTGACCATGCGTCAGAGCGGGGATGATGGAAATGGTAATGGTAATGGGAATGGGAATGGAAACCCCGGGCGGAACTAGAAAAGCAAATAACAGGCTGGAAGAAAAGGAGCTCAGTTTTGCATGCAAAATTAATATGTCAGACCGGATCTCATATCGGAAGCAAATTTGTTATAGGAGAAGAAGCAATTATTGGTCGAGACGCAGTTAATGATATTACCATCGTTGAACCAACGATAACCAATACCCACGTACGGATATTTCTTGATGCGCAGCAAGGCTGCTATTTTATTGAGGATCTTGGAAGCCGAAATGGCACGACAGTCGATGGCGTCTCGATTAGTGGCAGACAGCGGCTGGAAAAAATGCACGTAATAACTCTGGCCCGCAAGGTCGATCTAATCTTTGTTTTAAGTAAGAAGGCATTGCCGGAGTTGCAGCTGAAAAAGAATGGTAATCGTTTAGGTGAAACACCTGCTCTAAGACAAACCGCGGTCGAAGACTCTGCATTCTCACTACCCAGGTTTAATAGAAGTCCGGATGCTCCGGATCCTAAACAAACTCATTTTGGTGACGGCTTCGATGACTAAATTTAGCCTGATAGATACTGTAAGCAAGGAACAATTATACCATGTCTAATCCCATCGAAATATTGAATAATGGTGAAATAAAACTTAAGGAGCCTGTTGTTCTGCCTCATGTTTTAGATATGTTGATTGTCGGAGGCGGTCCAGCGGGAACTGCTGCTGCATTCCGGGCAAAGGAGCTTGGTCTATCGGCACTAGTGATCGACTTTGACGATATACTACGGCGAATCCGAGACTATGCGAAGGAAAAACCGATTCTTCCAAACTATGGTGGAACAGACAACGTTCGTTTTCCCAAAGGTGGTAAGCTGTTTTCCAAACTTCACTTTTCCCCAATCGACAAAGATCAAATGCATCAGCGATGGAAAAGATATTATCATGAATACAGCGTGCCTGCCAGAATAGGAATAGAGTTAATTTCTCTTGCAAGATGCGATGATCATATCTGGGAGGCCCAAATAAAAAATCACAATACCCAGAGCGAAGAGGTCTTGCTTGCAAGGCATGTTGTCATCGGCATTGGAAAAGGCTTTCCACGTCGATTTGATATTCCGGGCAACAGCGACGGTATTATTCATCGTCTTTCTGATGCCAAATTATATGTTGATGCACCGGTATGCGTGATTGGTGGTGGAACATCTGCCGCTGAAGCCGTTATTGCAATTTCAAATGCCAAGTCGCGTGCCGGTAACTCAACAGCAGTGTATTGGTCTTATCGCGGTGCCAAAATGCCGAGAGTCTCTGCGGCACTTTCTGAAGTGTTCTTTGAGGCCTACATGCAGAACGGCAATATTCGTTATTATCCTGGAAGTGAACCGGTGGCCGTTGTAACCTCACGGGAAAAGGGCGACTACCTATCTGTACAAGTCGATCGTCGAGAGATCCCGGGACGTCCGGTTGAAGCTACAAGCCTTCAGTTTCCAAAGGATAAGGTAATTGCCTGTATCGGAGAAGATTTGCCTACGAGTTTTTTGGATGGCCTCGGTATTCATATGATCGCCGGTGGAGAGAAAAACAAAAAGCGTATGGTAGTAACACCATTTTTGGAAACACAGCAAGAAAATGTCTTCCTGATAGGAGATATACTTAGTCAGATATATCTCGAAACGAGTAATTTTAATGCCGATCCCGCTTCTTTTAAAGAAGTAAAGCATCGCGGAAATATAAAATCTGCGTTAAAAGACGGCTTTTTGGTGGCAGAAGCAGTTTCGCAAAAGATTAAGGGTGTCGATAAAATTCATGTTCAAATTAGATACGCCGATGCTACCGAAAACCCTCCCGGTAATACCACTCTCATTTCGCGAATGGGTAACGGAATTCCATCCTCGGCAACAGAACGGAATATTGGCACTGATTTTTCAGGCACTTCCATAGAGAGTGGAGCGTACCTAATGCGTTGTCTGCACGATGATCTTGAAGGAGAAAGTTTTAAACTTTCCAGGAATACACCAATGACCATTGGCCGGAAACAAAGTGATATTTGTTTTCCGCAAGATATGCTTTTGTCTGACACCCACGCATCGATTGAGTATAAAAATAGTAGGTATATTCTCACCGATACCAATAGCTCGAATGGCGTATTTTTTAAAGCGGCGGGTGGTAAGACGCTTGAGATTAAGACAGGATGTCTTATTCGCATCGGGAAGCAATTTCTTCAGCTACAGAGGGTAAAAGAAAAATTTGCGCTGCTTCATTATGACATCAATGGGAACCGGAAGAATGAATTCCAGCTTCCCGATAAGACGATTGTTCTCGGGAGAGAGGCACCGGATGTTAGTCTGGATTCAGAAGATATGATGTTGTCTCGCAGGCATCTGGCAGTCCTTACAAAAAAGGACAAGGTGTTTATACGCGATCTAAAAGGTCTTAACGGTACCTATGTTAAAGTGGATGAGCCTCTTGAATTGAAATCCGGAGATTGTTTTAGGGTGGGAAAGCAGGTGCTACAGTTCATTTCCGTTGCTGAAAAAGTATCGATTTCAGGATCCGAAGTGCCACCTGTATCAGACTCTCTTCAACTAAACGACATATCGGAGTCTTCCGTTGCTGCTACACAAGAAAATACGTCTATCGGCGAGCTGACAATCACCTTCAAAAATAGCGGGAAGGTTCTGCCCTTTCAGAAGGGACAGAGCATCTGCGAGGTTGCGGAAAAGAATGGCATTGAGATTACAGCAGAATGCCATTCTGGTAGTTGTGGTAGCGATCCAATTCGTATTGTATCGGGATTGGAGCATATTGTACCACCAGAAGATTCAGAGATAACGACAATTGAAGATATTTGTGAGTTGGAGGCCGGGAAGTGCCGCATGTCCTGCATGGTGCGCCCATGTGGCCCTGTGGTGGTGGAAGTGCTTAAACCGTAGAGTCGCTTTTGAAGCGAGTTCTGCTATTCGGATCTCTTTATGGGAAGAATTACTGTGAAGGTTGAACCGTTGCCAACACGACTCTCCACTTCAATCTGTCCGTCATGATCCTGAACTATTTGATAGCTGGTTGCCAGACCAAGTCGCGCTCGAACTTTAGCGCTTCTGGTTGTAAAACTGGGGCTGAAGATTGTCTCAAGCTCAGATTGCGCAATGCCTCTCCCGGTATCTTTAATTTCGATATAAACCGCCCCATCTGTCAGACGAGAGGTGATGGATATTTCTCCTACGCCTTCAATTGCCTCGCCTGCATTTTTAATAATATTGAAAAACACCTGGTTTAACATTCGAGCGTTGCATATAAGCGGTGGGATGTCTGCATAGCTGCGGTTAATTTCAATTTTATCAGACATGTCATGAGCCAATAGAGCCAGGGCGCTGTCAATTCCTTCGTGGATATCCGCTTTCAGATACTCCGATTCATCCAGGCGAGCAAAATTTTTCAAGTTGCTCATGAGTTCACCAAGTCGCGTAGTGCCATCATCAATTAGCTGGTCTGCATTTTCAATAATGTTTAATGCTTTTGAGATTTCTCGTTCGGACTTTTCGGAATCCGCTGCTCGATTGTTTAAAGCAGACTGTAGTTTGGCAATCGCTTTCGCTTTTGTATCGTTCATGCTGCGCATGGCGCCAATAGGCGTATTAATCTCATGCGTTAAACCCGCGACAAGCTGACCAAGGCCCGCCATCTTTTCCTGTAGTATGATTTGCTTCTGCATTTCCTGCAGCTGGTTGAGCGTCTCTTCCAGTTTAATGTTCTTCTCGCTCAACTCAAGCGTTCGTGCTTCAACCTTTTGCTCCAAAGTTTGGTTGGCTTCCTCGAGACTGCGTTGAGACGATTCCAACTCCGATATCATCGAATTAAAGGCACCTGTTACAATGCTGAACTCGTCGCTTGTTGTAACAGCTACACGGGTACTGTAGTTGCCTGCGCGGACGGCCTCTATTTTTTCGAGCAGAAAGTCAAGTGGTTTGGTGAGTGATCTGGAAAGCACCAGAATTGCCACGATAACGCTAAGTAGAATAGCGACCCTGTCAATTGCAATCGATTCCACAGGTTCCATTTGAGAGAACACCTCATAATGCTCGGCAAATTCACTTGCGGTGTAAATTTCCAGGATTGTAAGCAGAGCCGGCATCAGCACTAAAATGATGATTACGACAAGTAATTTCTTGCGTACTTTAGATTTTCCGGGCGCATAAGCAATGCCAAACTTCTGATGCACTTGTTTGCGAAGATCCAGACTGAAGTCACCAATTACGAGCGATGCAATAAATGTCGGAAGTACTGCAAAAATAAAGAAGGTTGGTGGAATTCCCAAGAGCAAGAATCCCAACGGCATTTTATCAACAGAAAATGTTTCGATATTTCGATAAATGGATGAATCGATAAACAAGGGTAATTGGGCGACCAGGTTAAAAAGGATGCCAATGATAAATATGCCTAAGGTCGAGAGAAACGTCAATTTCTTGATGCGGTCACGTGCGGCTTCAATATTGTTCTGATGGTCATATAACTGTGCAATTGGCTTGTAAATCCAGCGGGCATTTAACAGGCTGAGCAGCCCATAGAGAACAAATAATACACCACTTAACTGAAAGAATACCAGCACCGAGCGGTGAGACAGCAGATAGACCATGTTAATCATCAGCAGCAGCGGCAATGGGCTGAGCATGGAAAGATAATAGCGCGTCTTCATTTAAAAAGGATTCTGTTTTTATGAAATGTGACTCTTGTAAATAGTATACAGGTTTGGTTAACTATTTACAAGCTCCAGCTATACTTGGGGAATGAACGGATAGAATTATAGAAAGTTGCGATAAGGTATTTTCTTCTACGATCTGTTAATTGTCTGTGCCTAAAAGGGGTAGGGGAGTCTATTTTCAAAAAGAGAGTAACCAGCATTAGACGAATATCTGAGAACTTTCTGTGGGACGCGTAATTTTTGCCCAAAGATGCATTGCCAATAGCGCTGCTGCAAGTATGGGAAGAATCAATACGCTGCCTTCCGGTCCGAACTCGCCACCTGTTAGCCAGTCAGCACCATTTGTTTGATGCTCGACTAACCGCACGGTTGTGTGTCCACTGGCTGCAAACCCAAAAATCGGACCTTGAAAGAAATTCCAACCCATGTGCATTCCCATAGACAGCCACAGTTGCCTGGTGGCGATTAAGCCATAAATTCGTAGAAACCCGAATATCACGATGATTCCGGAAGACAGTAAAGTGGAATTAGGATTGGCTGCATGCATAAGTCCATATAGCAGACAGGATGTTACTATTGCCCAGGTAAGTCCAAGGCCGGCTTTCATATTGTCGAAAAGATAGCCACGAAAAAATAGTTCCTCCCACCATCCGACAATGATGTGTAAGGCAAGGTAACCAAGCAAAGAAAGAAGAAAGCCCTCTACTTGCCATGCGAAACCCGTTATCTCCAGTTTGCCAAAGCCTATCAGTAAAAAGAAGAATGTCGCAGCCATTGCGGCACTTAGAAAGCAGCCAAAAATGAGGTCTTTGATTGCATTTGCGTCAAAATGCAGGCCAAGCGATACCAGAGAGCGTTTATCGAGACGTTTGCGTGCAACTGGTAGTAGGAGAGTTACTATGATTGCTGCTGCACCTATCAGTAAAAAATCTCTACCCAAGCCGGGAGCCGGACGCCCGCCAATGAACCACATCAGAGGGAGAATTATTGCCCAGGAGCACGCCATCACGGCGACTAAAAAAAGAATTATTCGCCATCCTGCACGCAGACGTTGTTCTTCCTTATTAAAAAAGATGTTCCTGATGTTCATCGTGAGAGCTCTCCATTGCCATTCGTTCTAAACAAGTAGACAGGTTTCCATTGAATAAGTTGCAATAATAACGAAGCTGATGATATTGTCTGATTTATTTATTATTCAAAACTGTTTGTTGTGGGGAGAATAGGTGAGGGGCAGAATTAAAGATAACTCAATTGCGAGGGCAAAAATGAGCAAATATACAGAGCTCAATGGATTGGTTGATTCTTTTGGGATACCGGTTTGTTTATTGCCTTAACCCAAAACAGTCAGTTGTTTAAGGAATGCTTACATTTTTTCTTCGTCGAAGAAGAAGCGGATATGATCTAAGCTCTCAAGCTGGTTCAGCTCTTTTACGAACTGAGGGCTTGCGTCTTTGTGTTTCAAAACGACAAAATAAGATAGATCAAACTTTTCATCTACTCCGAGGGCTTGCATGTTTACCAGACTATGACTTTTGCAGTATTTCTTGAATATGGGTAGAAACGATTGATTTTCATCCTCCAGGACACTTTGAAATTGAATCAGAAAGTCCTTTTTCTGGGGCACAGCATATTGAGTTTTTGAGAGGATCAGTATAATTCCACCGATAAAGATGGTCGCAAAAAATGCTCCGATGCGTACGCCGACACCGGCAGCCATGCCCACTGCAAGTGAGAAGAAGATGAAAACAATATCTTGAGTGCTCTTTACCGCGGTTCTGAAGCGGATGATAGACATCGCGCCAACCAAACCGAACGCCCGGGCTAAATTGTTGCCGATTACCATAATAACAAGAGCGGTAATCATCGATAATAGAACCAGCGACTGCACAAAGCTTGGTGAATAATTAGGGCTTTCGCAGCTCCAGCGATAAATATAGGAAATAATAAATCCGCAAAAGAAGGCCATTAACAGGTTGAATACAACCTCGTCAAATTCCAGCGCGGTAATAAAGACATTCTGAAATTCATTTAACATCTTATAAAATCCTTTTTGTTCAAAACTAATTCTGTCGGGTTCGTTGTCTACTGTACCCTGTTGTAAAACGGAATTGGCGGTTCAGAATTGCGATGTGAATCAATGCATATTGTATATTTGGACAACGCTTTAAGTGGAAATGCCATTTCTCCAATAATATATTGTAGCCATTGAGGGTATGAGCCTCTGCCCTTTATCTCAAGAATGAAGTGTTCTGGTAACGGATAGTTCGTGCTTACTTCGGTATAGAGATCATCCGATTTACAGAACAGCGAGCCTCTGAGGTTCTTATCAAATGTGATGCGCAGCGATCGATTAAACTTATAAAAATAGGCCTCGCGATCATATATTACTTTAACCACCGGTTTCAGAGAGTGTCTGTTCAGGTGATAAAAAAACTTCCGGGCATTTGCCAGCGAATTAGCCTTGCCCTTTTGTAAGCCGGCATAGGTTTCGATGTCGTTGGTCTCTAATAGCTGAGACAAGTTTTTGAAGTAAACCGGAGCGCGGTTTTTGCTGATTAAAGAATTTCGTTTGCGTTTAATTTCCAAAAATATTACAGAATCATCTTGTTCGCAGTCATATCCACGAATTCTAAGTTTTTTCCTGAACTGTAGCCCTTCGATTTTCTCATTGTAATATCGCAATCTGCTCGTGTCATAATAAATGCTACGGACTGTATAGGTGTTATCCACACACCTTGAGGCAAAGTCATCTACATTGATATAGCTACGAAGAAAATCACGTAGTTCAGACATGCGTGCTTTGGGCACGAGGTATTTGTTCTCGAATCTGGCCATAGTTCGTTCCGTTACCGTGAAAACATCTTGTTTAAGTATTTACCCATATATTGCGACATCGTCAATTCTGTGCCTTCGATTGTGCATTTGCTAAATAGAAAGGGAGCCAGTTCTTGGCTAGGCTCCTCAAGTTCTGCTATAGCGGTAAAAACCTGTTTGCCGTTTAAAATCCCGGTATTAAGATTTAGTCTAATGATTTTCCCCTGCTGCTTCCCGCCGTTTTCCAAGGTTACGATATCACCTTCGGCAACTGCATGGCGCTCTGTCCAGGGAATCGGCAGCACCACAAGGAATTTTTCCTCTCCGGCCATCAGAAGCGTATCGGCAGCAAAACTTTTGTAAATTCTGCCTGTTATGCTCGAACGAAAGGTGAACTGACGTTGCCGCTCTTCTAACACTCGAATTTCTTCTTCATAACGTTCAATTTCAGATAAAACCAGTCTAAGTTGTTCCGGCTTTGCACCGGACGTCGTCGATTGTAAACGAGCCATTGCCAGTTCCGATTCCAACTTGGAAATGATGCTTGCACTACGGGCGATCTCTATCTCTTCTTTTGAAACCAAATTCTTTTCATAGAGAACCTTCTGACGCTCATAGAGGCGTTCCTGAAGTCCGGCCTTTTCTTTGCTTAGTTCACCGGCACTTAGTGCTGCATTTACTTCTGTCTCTTTTGCGCCGGTGCGATAGAAGGCGAGTGAAGACTTGGCGATCTTAAGTTGCCCCTTTAACTCGGCGAGACGTCTCTCGTTTTCATTCGAGCGAAGATAGGCAACCGTATCACCATGAGTAATGCCGTGTTTTGTTAACACTTTACGATTAATGTTAAACTGTAACGCATCGCCTCTTTCGACCAGGACGGCAAAGTAATTCTCCGTAAACCCGGAGCGGTGGTCTTTCACGCTGGAAATAAGTCCTCCATCACTGCTTCGTTGAATCAACCACTCGCGAGCAGGAATAATTCGTGCAACGCTTGAGATGTCATATCGCAATTTGATGGGAGAGATCAGTGTAAATGCGATTAGAAGTATAGCGACAATTGCTCCGCCAATAATCCAATATTTTCTACGATCACTACTTACCAAGATGTATCTCCATTCACTTTACCCGTGTGTAGCGGAACGAGTGTATAATCACTTCAAAAATCTAAAAGCATGTCTCTGTAGCCAGGCTGATAGAACTTTGCACTATATATCTTCTTCTAGATAAAGCCGGTGGGGCAATAGCTTATCCATAAACCGAAGTAGCTACCGCGATTTTAAATAAATAAGTTAAGTCTTTGGTGCTCCTGTGCTCACCCCAAAGCAAGAGTCCCACCCCTAAAAAAATTACTCTCACTAAAGACGAGGTTTACTATTTAATCAGAAGCATCTTTATGGTGTCTCTAAAAGAATCGACATTCATCACTGCATAATAAAGCCCACTTGGTAAATTCGCTCCGGAGTCTGTCTTTCCATTCCATGTTATTTCAAAAGTGCCGGCGCTTAAAGTACCATCGTAAAGTTTTCTGACAACTTGTCCCAGCGCATTATAGATGACAAACTCAGCCCGACTTTCTCCTCTGTCAAGCAATGGAACATCAAACCTCAGTCTGGTCTCCGGATTGAAGGGGTTAGGATAGTTTGAATATAGTTTAAAGCTGGTTGGTATATCTGTAGACAGTGAATTGATGTCTTCCCCATCTAAATTAAGCGTAATGGAAATGGGGTTGTGCAAGGTAATTCTTCCGGCGAAATCCACGTCGGCTAGTCTGTACCAATAGGTGCGTCCGGCAACGACCCAACGATCGGTAAAATCGTATTCGTTGCGTACAACAGAGTTTCCCTGACCTTCCAGGTCCGGATTGTTTAAATAACTTGAAATAATGGTATATCCCTCAGCTTCATCATTCGAGCGCAGCACTTGAAATCCGAGATTATTCACTTCGCTCTCGGTTGCCCATTTTAATGCAACGGTACTGTTGCTGGCAGTTGCTGCAAACGAACTAAGCTCAACCGGCAAAGCTTCATCACCAATTTCACTTGGAGAGGACAATGTTTGATTATTAATGACGCCGGTATTGGGTTCATTTTGATAATTCTCAAAAAGACCGATGGCGTTACTTCCCGAGACTATTGTCAAATCGGTTGATCCACTCGCATCTGCAATTGTAAAGTTTATCTGTGCCCAGGAGTCGAAGGTCGTTTCAATATCATAACCTGGGGGGTCTCCACCACCGTTTTCATTAACTCCAACTCCGGTAACCAAAAGCCGGACTGTGCTTGTCGAGAGTGATGAATTGTTTGTAGCAGACCGACTGTAGCCTTGCGCGAAACCAAATGCCCAATTGTTGGTGTTAACGTAGGTTAGTTTTGCAGGATCGTAAACAATGTCGATAGTCGCTGAACCAAGTGTTCGTGCCGTCGGCAGGTTCGTACCTTTTATTCTGACCTCTACTTGGAAGTTACCACCGATTGTCTGGTCATTTGTGATAACTTCTAATGCTTGATCTACCGTCGTCTGGGCCGTTACAAAAGAGGAAAGGCAACAGAGAGCGATAATGCATGTGATTTGGTAGACTTTAGTTAGCATGATTGAATTCCTTGATTTCTTCTATTATTTCTTGCGGTTCCATTTTTAAGGTTCCTCCTGGAACCTGCGTTTGTGCTGCAGTTTTTGCATTTGGATTGAAAAAGTTGAAGTCAGAGGATGTTATTTGTCCATCCAGATTCCAATCGGCAAGATGATAACCACTTTGTGCGGTTCTCGCAGCAGGCAAGAATGTGTTAAAGTCGCTAGAGGTTATCTGCCCATCTCCATTTGCGTCCGCAGCATATAGTCCGTAGACACCACTTCCCAAATCTTGCATAGCTGAAGATCCGGCGGTGTAAGCAGTGCTTAGGGACGAAGTGAAATCGTATAAGGTGCTGGAAGAGCTTAAGCTCTGTGATGATGTGCTCATAATTGCAAGGTGATTACGATGTTTAATTACAACGTAATAGCTACCGGCAGGTGAATCCATTGTGACGTATTCAGTGGTGCCGTCATCTCCTACAACAAGTCCGTCTTTCCGAAGTAGAACGCTTCTGGTATTTAATGCCGATCCATCATGTGCACTTCGAAGCTCTATCAAAACCCAATCGGTAATATCGTCGGGCATCGTTAAAACGCTGCGTGGATTTTCATGATAGGGGGACGCCAGCGGTAGATAGCCGGATGTGTTGAGCGTTGCGCTCATTTCACCGGTTCCGGAATCATAGGCGCCTTCTAAGAATAACTTTACCCTGAGATTTACAGTGGTGCTTGGGGCGACATCAAAAGTGACTTCATCTTTTGCGCTCCATTCACTACCATCCAGCACACGTACGTTAATAGTTGTGTCTGCTGTAAGTGTGATTGCGGATGAATATACTACCGCACTGGCAGAAACAACTCCATTACTTGCTCTTGGATCGGTTCCATCTGTCGTGTAATAGACAGTGCCCGATCCATTAGGATTCGTCAAGGTCAGATCGAATCCGTGGTTAACATCGCCTCCACGCTGATTAAACGTCGGTGGATCAATGTCTGGGTAATAACCCTCAGCGCGTAAGGCGGTAATAAACTGAGCCGTATTGCCGTCCATAAGGCCTCGAATAAGATCGACTTCATCTTGCCAATGCAGATCTCGCGTATGGCGATCTTCACCAAGGCTTATCTGGCAATCGCCCCACTTGGCAGATTCCGCAATCATGGCATCAAATACATAGGCATTAAGCGTATCCCAGCGAGCAAGAGAACTAGAGTCTGTTAGTGCACCGCTGTTGAAGCAGTGCAGGTAGATGCGGTCGGCGAAGAGAGCCATAAAGTCGTCATTTTGACGCAAAGCATGCCAGAGGTTAGAGTGGATGTCATCTTCATTTTCGCCAACTCTGTGAAACGGATGTACCCAGGCGCCGCTGACGGAAGGGTAGTCCTTTGTTACGTCCCACGACCATTCTGCATCCCAATTATAAAACATAAATGGGCCCGCCGGAGTATTGCGCATACCGCCCCAGTAGTTTTTACCGGGCCAGTCGGTAACGGCACCATACCAGCTGAGCATCATATAATCGATAAAGTTCTCGAAATCCAAATATTCCTGCATTTCGGCATACTTGGTAGAATCTGTCATGTCGTCTTCTACTAGATCTTCTTCTAAATAATCAAATCGGTTGCCGTCTCCCGAAATGGTTCCGGAGTGATTATGAGCATACCAATCTTCACTGTCTCCGCCGAAGTACTCTGCACTAAAATGATGGTCAGGACGCTCGACCGGGTTGTAGAGTCCCCAGTAGATGCCATTGATATAAAGGTGAACAAAATTACCGTGAGAGCCGTGTCCAGACATGGCAATTCGAGTATCACGGAACCACTGATCTTCCGTATGCGTTGTTTCCTCAGGATTCCATTTACGTGCCCAGGAACGATTGTTTCCGGCGCGAAGAACGATTCGCTTTTGGTCTTTGTCTGCGCTATTTCCGTTTAATGGTGCATCCTTGAAAATGTTGGTTCTCCATGAAGAGGTGCCGTATTCGGAACGGAAACTCAAGCGTAGTGAACGCTTTAATCGTAGGTGACTATGACCCTCAATACCACACTCCAACTGTTCATTTCTATCGGGATTGTTAAAGTCCAGATACTCTAGTGAAATGCGCTGTTCGACATCCAGCTCGTCGTAGAAATGATTAGCGCCGAACAGGCTGTCCGGATCAACGGTGATCAGCATTGACGGGATGTCCTGTAACCCTTTAATAATGTCGCCGCTATAGGCCGGATCATCGACTATGTTCGGATCCATTTCATAGTCATGAGGTGCAACATCACTGCCTGCTACGCTATAGTTGTTAACAGGATAACCGGGGATTGAATGTGGCTGTTCAATGACGTAGTTCAGAAACAAATAGGTATTCGTCTCTACATTTGAAGGTATAAAGCCCGTTTTGTAGGCAGCGGCGCGCAGAACAGTTGTGGTGTCTACGGTAATTGGGCCGCTGTATATACTCCCGTTTGATGGCGTTGGTTTACTGCCGTCAAGCGTATAGCGAATTTCTGTTCCGGGAGTGGTTCCGGTAATTGTTACGTCGAATGAACTGCTGTAATAGCCGCGTTCCGGAGAGATCGTTAGTGGATCAATAGGTAGCGTTCCGTCGGTGTTGGCCGATCCGGGAGTAGGTGTCGTAAAAAATTGTGCAGAGCTATTAAAAATACCGTAAGAAACATCTTCTGATTGTTCTGGATACTCAGGGGTATATTCCGAGACGACAATGGAACCATTTGGCTGAACGAGTCCCAGATATTCACCACCAGCACCGAGCTTGAAGTTGGTATGCAATTCTGCTCCGGTGCGATCTTTGTTTGATGCAAAAAGAACAAGATACCCGCCAGCCGGAATAACAACCGACGGAAACTGCCACTTGTCGAGTTCGCCATCATCGTCCGTAATATACCAGTCTTCGAGATCTACAGAGCTCGATCCTGTATTTCGGATTTCAATCCAGTCGGAATATTCGTTGTCTTCATCCTGAAGAATCGTTCCATTGCTGGCCATGAACTCGCTGACTTCCAGGCTTGTTGTATAGAGTTGCTCAACATTAATTGTCAGCGTTTTATCTACCGTTGTACTGCCGTTATATGTTGAGCGAGCCGTAATCTGATGAGTGCTATCGGTAGCAAAATCAAGCAGACTGGAATTCGCAACCTGAACTTCATTACCAACCACCTTGAAACGACCACCAGCGTCATCCGTTAAAGAGTAAGTAACAGAGGTCGCGGTGTCTAGGTCCGTTGTAATGAGTGTACCAATATACGTGTCATTTGGGCTCTCTTCACCGACGCTATTGTCAGAAAGAGCCAGGTCGACCGTTCCTACAGAGTTTGCCGTTCCCGGAGTGGGTGAATCAAAGAAGTAAATTGTGCTACCTACATTACCCAGAGAGATATCGGTGATTTGAAGCGGATAATCGGGTCGAAATTCAGCTGCGATTAGCGTGGTATCCGGCTGAACGAGACCCAGATACTCGCCTGAGCTGCTGAGTTTAAAGTTTGTATGGAGTTCACCTACATCACGATCTTTGCCGGAAGCAAAGACAATGAGATACTCTCCCACATCCAGTGAAATTGCCGGAAATTGCCATTTTGTCAGACTCGTCGAATCATCAGTTAAATACCAATTGTTCAGGTCAAGAGCCGTGCTGGCAATATTATGAATTTCGATCCAGTCGGAGTAATCACCATCTTCATCCTGAAGTGTGGTTGCATTGCTTGCCATAACTTCACTGATTTCCAAGTCCATCATGGAAACCTGATTCTCAATAAATACGGTAAAGATTCTATCGACCGTAGTGCCGCCGCCATATGTTGATCGCGCGGTAATCGCATGGCTCGTATCTACTGCAAAGTCCAGTAAGCTTGAATCGGCCACCTGTAGTGCATTGCCGACCACCTTAAATCGACCCCCTGCATCATCTACAATGGAATACGTTGCCGATGTCGCAGTATCGATGTCAGTAGTAATAAAGCTACCGATATAGGTGTCATTTGGACTGTCTTCATTAACCGTGCTATCGGAGAGCGCTAAAGTAATCGTTCCCGCAGCATTAACTGCTCCCGGAGATGGGGTAGAGAAGTAGGACGCCGAACCGGCGAGATTCCCGAATGAAACTCCGGAAACCTGAAGCGGAAAAGCCGGACGGTATTCCGAGACGATCTGAGTTGTATCTGGCTGCGTGAGTGCCAAAAACTCACCTTCCGCAGTCAGTTTAAAGTTGGTATGCAGTAACGGCGTGGTGCGGTTCTTGTTTGAAGCAAAAACTATCAGATAGTTTCCTGCTGGTAGAGAAATTGCAGGAAACTGCCATTTCTTTAGATTTGTGGAATCGTCAGATAAATACCAACCTGTCAGATCGACGGTGGTTGCACCCGAGTTGAACAGTTCCAGCCAGTCGGAATAATCCCCATCTTCATCGATAAGGGTGGTGGTATTGCTGGCCTGGAACTCATTAATCAGAATGTCACTTGGTGCATTAGTCAACTGCACATTATTTTTAACACTTTGTGCAGACAATGAGCTAAACGCAAACATAAGTACCAGAGTACACAAGATCAGAACTGTTGTGCGGTGGCATAAGTCTGAAAGCGGCTTTGCAGTATGGGTTTTCATAGGATCATCTTTGAATGTTTTTGTAGCGTTAAACTTGTCGTTAGAGCTCATTAAGTTTGAGCTGCTAACAGGAAAGTGTTCTCTACTCTTCAATACCAATCCATTGTGGACCGGAATTTTATATTCAAATGATAATTTAATAAGTCATTTCATAATCCAGTTTGTGAGAACGGATTATGAAATAAACATGCCCGTTGCCATTAATAGAAATAGCAACAAATTAGCGAGTTGAACCGAAGTAAATACTTGTGTTCAAACGTTGCTAATTGTTAAGCATCATATCAGCAAAAATCAATGACTGTACTGCATCCCAACTACTTGAGGGCACAAAGCCTGACGAAACTTTGTGGGTGAAGAATGTAATCTAAATATATTTGTCTTTGAGACGGATCCCGGATAATAATCTGGAAACCATAGGCAGGATTTTAAAATTCTAAATAAGATCCGAACATTAACTAGCACAAACTCAAGTTAATGGGATATCCAACAAATGGAAAACCGGATTGACGGTGACAATCCAAAAGACGTTGCGCTACCCACTCAAACTCTATCCCAAATAATCTAATCTGTTTGAGTTGAGAAACGCTTTTTCAAAGACGATATAGATAATTGTAAACATGCTTAAAATATTACATATGAAGAAATAGTATATTCAATTGAAATACTATTGTAACAGGTATGTAATCGTATATTTTACAGTAATTGGCGATATCTCCTGTGATGACGATCACATTGAGATTGGCAAAAAAGCCTTTTTTGCCTGATTTTGCTTTTCTACGTGCCTAAGTGAACAGCATAATTGGATTGAAGGTGGAATTAATAAAAAAGCCGTGATGATTTTTGTGCAGATGAGGAAAATCAGTTGGATGTACGTCAAAATTTATTGTGGATTGATGGCACAGCAGGCTTAGCTGTGGGAGCCACTGTTCTTTTGCTTTCCAACTGGTTGATCGACTGGTATGGTTTGCCAATGATTTTGCTACTTTTTATTGGAGGTGTCAATATGCTCTATGGCACCTTCTCATTGTCACTGGCGAGGAGAAAAGAACGTCCTACAGGTTTTATCAAACTTCTTGTTTTTGCAAACCTGGCCTGGGTGCCAGTCTGCCTGTATTTAGCGGTTTCCTATTTTAATACAGCAACCCTATTCGGGCTGGGCCATATTATTGGGGAAGGCCTGTTTGTTGGCCTTCTGGCAGTCTTCGAATGGCGCTGGCGAGAGGAGCTTCAGACGCGATAGAATCTTCAATACGAATACTTTATTTGTGCTGGCAATCTGATGGCTTGATGGATAGTAATGTGTTTCGTGGAAAGAATGCAGAGTGAGGTGGTTTGTTGAGTCTCCGACCGGTAAGACAACCCAACTAAACGTATTTTTATTTTTCCTACGTAGATAGAGGCCATTGGTTGTTGCTCCGATTACTCTGTTAGAATCGTTAGGGTCCCAAGCAAGCTCGAAGAAGGCGTGCCCGGCCAAATCGCTGTCTTCCTGATCCCATATCATATCTCCGCTGTCATTATAATAGCCGCGGACTGGGCCTATTCCGTGGTAGCTTAGCCCATCTGCCGCAACGGCTTTATCTCCTTTGATAAATCGATTACCCTCTCCGGTACCAACAAGTATCTCTTTCTGATTGGAAGGGTTTGTTGAAATAGCTCCACAAGCCAAAGAGTTTGAGTGTCGTGTGGTAGGCACAGTATCGATGTTGTCCATAAGTGGAGTCCAATGCCAGCCATTATCTTCAGTGTACCAGACACCACCGTTTGAAGTGGCTAAAAAAAACCGCGGTATATTTGACGGGCTTAATCCGAACTCGATACCGGTAATCCTTCCACAACATTCAGCAATACCCTTCATATTCATGTAGTTCACACTGGTGGGACCAAGGTGCTCCCAGTCAATCTTTTCTCCGCTATATCTGCGAGTTCTTATTAGCTCCCTCATACTACTAATTGCTTTTACACGATTTAGCGCAACCTCTTTTAGTTTACCGGGATTATTTGTATCGATGTTTGATATGCGTTCTTCCAGAAATTGACGTTTACGAGCATGGGGACCACTGTCTTTATAGCTTCTTTCATTAGACATAGGGCGCCTTTCTGTTTATGAAGTGAGATGATGTATTGGGAGAAGCGGATTGTTTCTAATAAGTACGAAAAAAAATGTATAAAAATCAACAGAATGTAGGTGGTCCTGAAAATATATTGAGGATGTCTCTTCTGTAATGTGTAAACTTGATCGTCCAAATCGTTAATGTAAAGGAACATTACCCGGTTTCAGTAAGGAAGTCTGTATGAGAAATTTCATCAAGAAGTTTCAATTTGCTATCAGTGCAAAGTGTTCCGAGAGGCAAGAGTTTATAGGTCTCGGAGTATGTGGAGAAGTGTCTTACGAGGCAATGCTTCGTTTGCAAAGGGACTTTGCTTATCAGTGTTTTATGCCAGTAACCAAGTTGCTTTTTGTCTTCCTCTTTTTGGTTCTTCTTCAACTGCAATTGACAGCTCAAAACAATGGTTCTCCCCCTTTAAAAATCTTGCCGGTCTTTGAACAGACTCTTTTGCTCGAAACAACTTCCGAAAGATCGGCAAATGTTGCATTCGGTGACCTCAATGCCGATGGCAACCTCGACATTGTTTTAGCAAAGGGTAGGCACTGGCCGTTGGTTAATCGTGTCCTTCTTGGTGATGGAAAAGGCGGAGTCACTAAAGCTTATGACTTGGCGCCTGCGACAAGTCGCTCTTACTCCGGGCGTATTGCCGATATGGATGCCGACGGCGATTTGGATATTGTGGTCAGTAATGATAAACCGGATTCAAACCTGGTATATCTGAACGATGGCAGTGGTTCCTTTTCTGTTGGTTCTGCCTTTGGAAAAGCGGATTGGCCAACCCGAAACGCAAGTGTCGTAGACTTAAATCAGGATGGTCTACCCGATATTGTTGTGGCAAATCGAGGCAGGGGAGAGGCTGGAAAAAGTTATATCTGTATCAATCAGGGTGGCGGCAAATTTGATAACGAAGGTATTGTCTTATCCACCTACGGTTCAACAACGATCACGCCGGCGGACTTCAATAATGATGGTATGATTGATTTGGCTGTTCCGCACCGAAATGGGGGACAGAGCTATGTGTTTCTGCAGACAGAAAGTTCCGGACTAAAATTTAAGCAGGTGCCATTTGGGACTGCAGAGGCTGCTATACGTATGTCGCAAGCCGCAGACCTTAATGGTAACGGTAGAATGGATCTCGTAACAATTGATACCAAGCGTGGTGTATTGATCCACCATCAGCAGAGCGATGGAGTTTTCTCCCCAGCCAAATTTCTGGGGGAGCAAAATACAAAACCGTATGCCTTGGAAGTGGGTGACTTGAATTTGGATGGTCTTACGGATATTGTTGTCGGTTATGTCGAAGCGCCATCGGTTGTATATTTTAATGCCGGCGCGGGAAAAGGCTATCTTCCAAGAGTGTTTGGAGATGGCCTTGGAGCGGTGTATGGATTTGGAATTGCGGATTTTAACAAAGACGATTTTCCAGACATCGCTGCCGCTCGATCGGGTGCACCGAATGTGCTATATTTTGGCAGTGCAGTAGATACGCAAGATAGACAAAACTGGCCTTCCTTTCGCGGGCCGAGTGCCACTGGTATTGCAGATGGATTCCCGACGCGTCGTTCATGGAATGCGGATTCTACTGCCGGAGAGATTAAAGGTGTTCTTTGGCGCGCAGAAATACCGGGACTTGGTCATTCCAGCCCTATTGTTTTTGGAGATCGAATCTACGTCGCTTCTGCTATTTCCGAACAAGGTGATGCGCCATTGATGGTTGGCAGAGGTGGGAAATCTACTGCAGCTTCTGATAGCGGAAAGCAAAGCTGGGTAGTTTTCTGCTACAACAAAAAAACTGGTAAAGAAATATGGCGAAGAACCGCCCGTCAAGGTGAGCCCCAGGCTTCACGACATATGAAAGCGACGCATGCGAATACCAGTTTGGCTACTGATGGAAAAAGCCTGGTTGCATTCTTTGGCTCTGAAGGATTGTATTGCTATGACTTGGACGGAAAGCTTCTTTGGGAAAAAGATTTAGGCGTGATCAATATTAGCAAGTATGGTATTGGCTGGGGGTATTCAAGTTCTCCGGTTGTTCATGACGGGCGTATTGCTTTGGTGTGTGACGATCCGGCTAACCCATTTGTTGTTGTCCTACAGTTATCGGATGGCAAAGAGCTTTGGCGCGTCTCGCGCAAAGATATTTGTGAGCGTAGCTGGGGCACACCGCTGATACACAGCTCGAAACAGAAAACACAGCTAATTATTAATGGTTGGCCTTGGGTTGTGTCGTACGATCTGGAGTCCGGCGAAGAAATCTGGAAAATTCGCGGCGGAGGTGATAATCCTGTTCCAACCCCCTTTGAAGCAAATGGCTGGATTTATGTCACCAATGCACATGGAGGCAAGTCGCCAATTTATGTGATCCGCCCGGAAGCAACCGGCGATATTACGCCATCTATAGAAGCACCTGCGAATGAAGGAATCGTTTGGAGTGTCGAAAGAGGCGGGTCCTATTTATCGACGCCGGTGGTCTACGGGGAGTATCTCTACCTCGGAAATACGAATGGTTCGGTACGCTGCTTTAACGCCATAACGGGCGAGATGCTCTTCCAGGAACGGCTTGATATCGGTGCGGGAATTATTTCCTCATTAGTCGCAGCCGATGGGAAAATATATTGTGCCTCTGAGAACGGCAAGGTGTATGTGTTGGCAGCCGGACCTGAATTTAAACTGCTTTCCCGCAACGAAATGGGTGAGCCCTGCTTTGCTACGCCGGCCATCTCGGAAGGGGTTGTATACTTTAGAACGACTGGTAGCTTGGTTGCTATTAAATGAATTCGAATGTTTCTTGAACCGACCTGAATGGGCGTATTCAGTATTTTACAAAATGTTAATGATTTCTATTGCTTTAATCTTATCGAAGACCGTATATTCTTCTACCTCCCAGAAGTATTACCACCAAAATAAGAGCATTATTTTAACTGTGATCGCTAAAAAATGTGATACTGTTTAGAAAAGTGTCTACGGAACTGCTGTGCCAATTTGTGCTCTGGCAACCACTCTTGTTTGCCCGCTGCTCATTTATTGTTCACAGTTAATTTCTTTCTCTGGAGATGTAAGGGATTTTAGATGTCTTGCAACAACCCGATGACTTTTCTCATTACCAAAATTATCCAAACCCATTTAACCCGAACACCACAATTAAGTTCTCTCTCTCGCAACTTGGCTTCGCTAATTTGAGCATCTACACTAGTCTGGGGCAACTTGTTAAGCAATTAACCAGAGGAAAACTGAATTCGGGGACGCACTCTATGAGTTGGATTAGTGCGGATGACTCAGGTCAAAAGGTAAGTTCAGGGTTTTATTTTCTAATGCTGCAGACATTTGAAGGATTACAAATCAAAAAGATGAAGTTGACTAAATAGCGCATGTCTCATATTGGGCTGCGACAGAGGAATAGTCTTTCCTCCTCCGTGTTACGGCGGAGAATGAATATGACACCAACAGATTAAAAGTAGGATGTTTTTTGTCTGAATGTTTTTGGAAAATATCTATAACTCAGAGGCCAACTATAAACACATTAAATTTTCTCAGATTCTAACTTCTGTATATAATTATTTTTGAGATGCCGCTGCATGTCGTGACAGATGCATTGGTATAAATTTAACACTCTAACTATTTATGATTGGGAGAAGCTTATGCGTTTTCATATTAAATTTGTCTTATGTGTAGCTATTTTGATGATGGTTGGACTTTGGTCATCCTGCTCTAACCAGAACGATATTACCTCCGTCGAAGATCTCAGCTCGGCTGACTTAAAGATGGAAACACAAAATAAAATGGAAAGAGCCAACAATGATGATCGTTTAATGATTCCTGAAATTGGTTATCAAAGTTCATGCAGTAATTGGCAGTTCTCTACCGTCCCAGAAAGTCAGTGGATTCATACAGAAACACCTCCTGAAATCCATGGCGACCCAGGGACTAGCGGGGTCAAATGTTGGCATTATGCAATGATTACAGCTTATAAAAAGAGACATTATAATTGTGGACACTTCCTGAATGCTAATCCTGAAACAGGATTAGGTGAAGACTTTGAAATGATGACTTTATATTTTGACGCCTCAGAGCCATATGAGAGTCGTGCTGAGCTAGAGGTTGCAATTTCAGATCTTGCTCCAGGTAACATTATTGGTATTGGTCCAGGTTCGGGAGAACATGTAGCAGTATACGAATCGGCTACATTAATTACTCAGCGAAATGCAGGTTCAAATCCGAATACGATGACAATGAGCGCTTTTCTCGATGCCTATGCGCCAACGAGTGGCCCTGGATCACAAGGACCCTTCTTTACCCACACTGTTAAACCCCTGAATTTCTACAATGTACCACAAATAGTCAAAATTGAAACCGGGACATCGCCCAAGATTGAATGGGGCGGCATTTCAATTGCGGATAGCTATAAAATTTTTAAAAAGATCGGCAGTGGTGGGACCTATATCGAAATAGCTGATTTTAGTGGTACTTATACTGGCTTTACAGACCAAACTGAAATACTTGACACAGGATCTGGAGTGCCAACCGAAACTGCCTATTATTACTATAAAGGCAACGATGTAGAGGGCAAGTTCATCCCAAATTCAGTTGAAGTTTCATTTGTTGTTGAATCTTCAACCAATTCACCTCCAGGAGCTCCATACATTAGTTATTCAACCTCGAACAACCGTCCTAAGATATCGTGGGGTTATGTTAGCTATGCTACGTCTTACAAAATTTACCGGAAGCTTGGAACCGGAAATTTTCAACACATTACGACAACCACTTCTCTGAACTATATCGACTATCTAATGTCAACTCTGCCTGCAGGGCTAAAAAAGGTTACCAGTTATAAAGTGAAAGCTGTTAATAACAATGGCTCTTCCAGCTTTTCTAATAACAGAACTGCAACACTTTACATGCCTGAAATTTAAGCGAAGTCTGCAAACGCGTTGTAAACCTCCCTCTATTCAATTCTGTCACGATTCATCAATTTATAATAAGTGAAAATTTTATTAGCCAGGTGCAGGCAATATCCTCTGTGCCTGGTTTTAATTTTATATACTTTTTGGCTATTAGCCTCAGGTGAAAATCCAGCTTGTTTTTTCCGGTGAGGGATGGCTGAACAGTAGAAGGAGTTGGTAACTGAAGGTTCGATATTACCTACAAAGTTCACCTATGCAACGAGTTAAGGCAGTTGTCAGACTAAGGCAAATTTATATCTTTGAAAAGACTTCCTTCTACTTTTTATTCCTCATACACATGCTTGACAAGCATGCAGGATATTACATGACAACCTGGAGGGTGGATAGCTTTGCTAAAACGAATGACAGATTAAAGCTATCTCAGGGATTAGCGTAGCAATATCATCTTCCGAGTATTCACAAACGATCCCGCCTTAAGACGGTAGAAGTAGACACCGCTGGTGAGCGAGATGCCTTGATTGTCTTTGCCGTCCCACTCAACCTGGTAGCTGCCAATGGGTTGGTCGTAATAGGATAAAGTTCTCACTTCCTGACCTAGTTGATTAAAGATGCTCAACTCAACGTTACTTGCCATCGGAATTGAATAGCTAATCCGAGTCGTCGGATTAAACGGGTTCGGATAGTTCGCATCAAGCGAGAACTTCTGCGGCTGAAGTCCATCCTGTTCAATTCCGGTAATGGTTCTCAATAATGTATAAGTCTGATTTGTGCCATCGGTATGAAAGTCGAATAGCGATCCATTCTCGTAATAAAGAGCGCTCATAAACCCGGCAGCATAGTTGTCCTTATGATCGAGGTCTATGCAAATAACCTTCTCGTTATATAAAAGCGTGATATCATCAAAAACGGTATGACCTATAACAACCATTTCACCGCCTAATTGTGAAATCATGTCGTCTACCTGCTGTTGGGCAAGTGTCTCTTCCGCCATGCCGCGATACCAATAAAGACCTACGCTGCTATTAACGGTTATGCAGAACGACCCCGAACAATTACCATCCATTTCATCGCGAGCCCAGTCGTTGAGTTGGTCGTAGGTGGCATTGATGGAATGAACCTGTGTACTGACTCCGGCGTGGAGAAAGACAAACGGCCCGGCTCGTTCAACAATGTTCTTTGTTCTCAGCCATCTGCCCAGTTCGGTGTCATCGGCGTATAGGCTTTCCAGCGTTTCGCCCATTAACTGAACATTGTTGAGATACTTTTGCGATACATATCTAAAATCGTATATTAGATTCATGATGTCATGATTACCCATCACAAAGTGAATCTTACCACCACGAATTTCTGCCTGACTTTCCAGGCGATAAAGCAGCCACAGGCACTCGGCAACATTATTTCCGCGGTCGAACATATCACCTACAAAGAACAAATGACCATCGTCAAATGTCCAGTTGTAGTCTTCATCGATAACGCCGGCATCCTGCAAGACCATCACAAAGGCTTCCAGATTACCTTCGATGTCTGAGATAGCCAAAAACTTATCAGGGAGCGCATAATCTGAAGGCTCTATCGTCAGATTTGGTTGAAGCGTCACATTAAAGCTGTCTACGCCATTCTGGAACCGGCAGGTCAACACAACTTCTGAAGGATCTTGATAGGTATATGTCTTTACTCCCGTTGATTCAACGGTTTTTACTAAGATTTCGTCATTTCGATAGAACACATAGGGTCCGTCGAGTTTATAGTCGAATGAAAAGCTGTCTGATATGTAGCAATCGAATGATACATCAGAACTACCGACGCGTTGATTATGAATTTCAATAGCGATGATATTGTCACCATTTTGAAAATATGACTTTGGAACGGCATAGGACCAAAAGTCATTTTCAACATCATTGGGAATAAATGTGGTGGTTCCTGTAAGATAAGTGATGGGACCGGATGGCATAAGTGAGGAGCGCAGCACTTCATGACCGTTTACATGAGCAACGGCGCCGTCATCATGAACAATATTAAAGTAGATGCTGTCTATTTCGCTGGTGTCGGCGATGTGTACGATTTTTCGAAAATAATAAGTGATATAGCCTGAGGTTAAAGTCGTCGTTTCATCACCTTCGCCGAATCCCATATGACCTTCACCCACATCCCACTGTGAATCATCAAAATTTAAATCCTGCCAGGCGGTATCTTGATTGCTGCCATTATCCAGATATTTCCACTCAGAACCCTGCTCGAAAAACAGCGTATCGCTTGAAGCGTTAGAGGAGAGAGTCGTTTGAGCGTTTAAGCCAAAGCTCATCACGATAATAGAAATAAATAGAATAGTTCTTCTCATTGTCCGATATCTCCGCATGTTTACATGAACAAATCGTTTATTCAGCGGCGCTGTAATCCCCCGTATTTATTGGGGAAGAAAAGTAGAATTTAGGCCGCAGTGGATCGTTTTCTAGCATAAAGATTGTTTTAGATAAAAACAACGAGTCTTTTGTGTGGGGTGAGAATGTAGGGTTCCATTTGTAAACAGAAGATGCCATTTCGCATTGCGAAACAGCATCTTCTTGGGAGGTCCGCAGGATTCAGATGGTCTCTTCCAGTGGACTTTCGGCAGCCAAACTCAATCGAAGATTATCTGAGAAGCACAGCTTTCATCGCCTGAGTCGTGGTGTTTGCAGTAAGTCTGTAAACATAAACCCCGCTGGCAAGGCTTCCTGCATCAAAGACAGTGCTATGCTCGCCCATGGGAAGCTTTTGATTGAGCAGGCCGGCCACTTCTTTTCCTTGAAGATCATAAACCTTTAACGTGACGTGCTGAGCACTCAATAAAGAAAACCGAATGGTCGTGGTTGGGTTAAACGGGTTCGGATAGTTTTGCTGAAGATTGAACTGGTGGATTTGGTTTGGAGAACTATCATTAATAGACGTTATTGTTTCACCTTCAGTGACTGTCATAAAAGCATCTGGTGTCAGATTGGAAAATGTATCCACGATGCCGGACGGCCATTCTACAACCAATGAATCGATTGTTGTCGCATCGCCCAGACCGAAATGGGCACGCAGACTGTTATGTCCGGTAGAGGCGTTGTGTGCAGATATCTCGCGTAGTTGCCAGGTTGGGCTGCCGGAAATTGTGGACTTTAATTTGACTCGTGCCCCAATTGCAGATCTGTTGGAAGTCGTGCCAACGCAGCTTACGTTAAACCAGCTGTTGCCGTCTGTCAAGTCATTACGATAGAGGGCATCTTGTGCTGCTGCGGCAAATAGTGTGTTGATCGTTACATACATATCCAAATCGCCATCATTGTCATAATCACCGGATGCAGCACCCCATCCCGCGCGACTGGAGGAAACAAAATCTCCATTTACAAATCGAGTGAAGTTGTAGTCCGGTGGGCCATCGTTTCGGTAGTAGTTGTTACCACCAAAGTTTGTAGGACTCGTTAAGTTCGTAACATATAAATCCAGGTCACCGTCATTGTCGAAGTCTCCCCAGGTTTGACCTAACGAGATTTTTACATCGTTAACAATTGCGCCAGTAGTGATCTTTGTATACGTTCCGTTGTCATTGCGGTAGAGGTCATTGGCCATTCCGCTGGCAACTCCGGGGGTGCCTCCAAAGTTTGTCACATATAAATCCAGATCGCCATCATTATCAAAATCGATCCAGTTTGCCTGCTGTCCGTCCCTCTCGTCTGCAGCAAAGCTGCTGGTCGTGTCTCTTTCGAAGGTTGCACTACCGGTCTCCGTCAGCAAGTTTCGAAAGAAGTAGTCCGGCTCTTGCACGCCGGTTTGCACCTTACCGGCAGTAATGAATAAATCCATATCACCGTCCAGATCATAGTCCGACCAGGAAGGCATTGTATAGGTATCAACCGGGCCGGTGACAATTGAGCTGTTGATATTGCGCGTAAACGTGCCGTCGCCGTTATTATCGAATAACACATTGGTCTGAGTTTCGTTTGGATAAAAACGACCGGGAGGCGTGGTGATGAACAAATCGACAAATCCGTCATTGTTGTAGTCTGCCCAGGCGGCGGTAAATCCTGCGATTCGGTTAATGCTGCTTATGTCTCCCGAGACTATTCGCCTAAAGGGGAAATCCTGCGGCCCTTCATTTCTGAATAACTCTGAGCCAAGATCTGCTGTGGTGTTTAGGAGCGTTTCATAGAATGAATTGAGGCTCGCAGAATAGAGATCGATGTAGCCGTCATTGTCATAATCTGCAAAAGAATGCCCGAGCGAAAAACTGGTGTCGTTGGCCATATCCAGTGGAAATGTGGCAACAAAGGTGTCATCGCCGTCATTGCGGTACAGCTTATTGCGGTTTTTGCTGGCATCGAAAGTTGCAGCGCCGCTGAAGTCATTATTGGTTACGTATAAGTCAAGATCGCCGTCATTGTCGAAATCGATCCAGCTAACGCCGCGTGCCCAGGTAAAGTCATTGTCGATAGTCAGACGCGTAAAGTTCTGGGCCTGAAGATTTGGGGTGAAACTTAAACAGCCGAAAAGCCAGATGAGGATTATTCCCTTGAAAAGATCGGATCTTCGAATCAAACAGCTGTAGAAACATTTCGTCATTTTGCCAACTCCTTATAGTTTGGTTTTAGCAAAATGTGGGCGTAAAGCAGGTAAAAATCGACTAATCCGATAAGTCTTTACTCATTTTCGAAGAAAAAGTGCATTTTGTATGTAGATATTAGGGGGATAGGTGATTATTGCCTGCTGAAATGACATGACGCGAGTTTCTGAATTGTGTCGGAGTTTGTCGGGTATGTTTCTTAAACGCGGTGTTGAAAGAGGCTTTATTGTTAAAGCCCACGTCAAAGGCGATTTCCAGAACGGTGGTTTGATGCTCATCCGGATCGACCAAGCGCTGCTTTGCCTCATTGACACGATAGCCGTTCACAAAATCATTAAACTTTTGATGCAAACGCTCGTTGAGAATTTGCGACAGGTGATGTGGGGAAATGTCCAGCAACTTTGCCAGGTCGGTAAGCTTGAGATCGCTGTTTCGGTAGGGCTGCTTGGTTTCCATGAGCGAAATCAACTGAGCGGTATAGTCAGATGCTTGTCCCGAAGTTAGAGTCGATCTTTCGTATTTGGGAAGCTGTTTGAGTATCAAACCGTCGGAGATAATTTCCGGCTGTTTGAAGGTTGAATAGCCGATCGCATAAATCATCAGACAAATAGTGCCGGTTACCAGATAATCCAGTTCCATGAGGTAATTGGCACCAAAGATAATTGCAATAGTGTAGGCAAGCCATAGTGCAGATAAACCGCCATAACCGATCAGTAATTTCTCCAGCCAGTCCAGCTTAATTTTTTCCAGCGTTTGCAGCGAACCGTTTAGCTGCTGGCGATGGTGGGTGAGTGTTCTCCAGGTTAGCCAGGTGTAGCAGAGCAGATGTGGGATTTGAAACATGGCAAAGAGAAAGAAGCGATTGATTTCTATCGGTCCATTGGGATCGGCAACCAGAATTACATTGGTCAGCAGGTCTACTTTAAATGCATATGGAGCCATGAATAGGGGCAGAAAAATCCAGGTATGAGCAACGAAGGGAATGAAGTGGAAAACGTCCCGGGTTTTGAAATTCAACTTTTCGGTTAAGGCTAATGCGTAAAAGAAGAGCAGGGGACCGTATAGATATTTAAACGGTGCGGTTACTGAAAACAGCTGTGGGAATTCAATAATGTATTTCGACCATATGGCAATCACTTCGACAATACGGAAGGAAAAAACGAATATCAGAATGCCAAGAATTATGTTGGCAGTTCGATTACCGCGTTTGTGCACGAATAAAACGGCAGACAATAAAATGCCATGCGCTGCGGCTAGTAGTATAATAAATGTCCAGAGATTGAGTGACGGTTCCATCCGAGGCTATCCAAGCTTGAATTGACATGTCCTTGAGATTGTTACCACGGTAGGCGGAGAAAGGTTCCTTTAGTCTCATTACTCGACTTTGGACTGTGGTTTAGAGGGCCAAAGAATTGGACCTGAATCCCAAGATGGAACATAATCATAATATGGAGAAACTATCTCTTTCTCACTTCGAAAATAAGAACTACCTATAGAATCGATCACAGTAATAGTAGTTGACAACTCAGGGAATCTCTTTTGTCCAAGATGAGTCAGAATGTATGTGTAAATCGAAACCTTTGATTCATAAAATGCATAGTTGTCAGCGACTTCATAGGCAGCTTGCCATTCATTTTGTGTCAAAGCTGTTTTGGCAAACTGTAAAAGCATATTGTCTTTATTTTCACCTGCTTGAATTAGTTGCTCGCTGGATAGTATTTTGTATAAAAAGTCTCTTCTTTTATTTACATCAAGTATACTTTCCGTTTTCTTTGCCAATAGAATAAAAAAAGCAGACTTCTTGCCATTGTTGGTTAGATCTTTACAATCTGAAGTTGCTTCTAAAAATAGTTCGATCTTTAGGTCATCATATTCTATCCCTTCGATATTTGCCACTGAGTTTACTATTAATTCCAGACTCCTAAATATGCTACTTTCTTTATTTATGTTATCAATTTGCTCCAGAGAGGAGTTTAAAAAAGTATGTGCCATGTTGTTGTTGCCGATGGTTATAGCGGAGTGTGCCAGTTCTGCCAGTGTAAGAACTTTAATAGTACCTGATTCCGGATTCATTGATTTGAGGATAAATTCGTTTAATGTAGTTAAAATTTTTGTTGCGTAACTTGAATTACCAAGAGTTGCAGCCGCGCTGGCTATAGAGCGAAATACTCTATACTTGTTTGCTTCACTTTCC
>JBOEGD010000005.1:0-124075 GCA_050633245.1 Calditrichia bacterium
GACTGCCGACTGCCGACTGCCGACTGCCGACTCACGAATTTAAAGAAAACGATTCAACTACAGAATAGACTGCTCCCTTGGGAGATAACTTGCTTTGCATGAGATGAATTTCGTCCACAGGTATAAGGAATCTTTGCAGGGACATATTTTGAAAAGTCTGTAGCAGTTGTTGAAGATTTTGCTGACCTTTTATTCTACATAACGTGAGGTGTGGATTGTAGCGTCGCTTTTCACGGGGAAAGCCAACATCGTAGCAAGTTGTTTCTATGCCGTTCTGTAGCTGTTTGAGTGATGTAAGCCCGGCACCATCAAGGCCGATCCAAAGGACGGCGGGATTTTTGAGGTTGGGAAAGGCGCCACCAGTGCCGGTACTAAGCTCAAAAGGCTGGCTGCGTGAAGCGATTTGTTCGAGTGCTTCATACAGTTGTTTTTGCTGCGCGGCTTCCACATCGCCCAGAAATTTTAACGTAATATGAGTAGATTCCGGTCTTACCCAGCGAGCGGGTGAAGGCACAGCACGAAGCTCGTTTATCAGTTTGCCAAGAGCAGACTCAACTCGCGGTGGAATTTTTATGGCGATAAATAAACGCATGGGGACAATGATGAATTATGAGTGATGAGTTGTGAATTACGATTTATTGCTGTTATTGGGTTCGCGGCGAACAACGCGGAAGCCGAAGGAGGTATTTGATTTATGTGGTGCGTCATTATTTCGTGCATTACAGCGTAGCAGGTTCGTGTCATCATAAAATGCACCACCGCGTAATGCACGGTTGTCATTCTGTGAACTAAAACGATTAGCAGACCATTCCCAAACGTTACCTGCCATGTCCATTAAGCCTTCCGGTGTTGCGCCTTTGGGATAACGCCCTACCGGTGTGGTGCTTCCAATATAATTGTCAAAGTTGGCCAACTCTTCGGTTGGACCCTCTACCGAATCGGGCCAGGGCCAGGTGCGCTCGCCACCGGATGCAGCCCACTCCCATTCCTGCTCAGAAGGCAGGCTGTAAATTTCAGCAGCATTATTCAGATTCTGATTTTCTATCATAGACAGCCAAAAACAATAAATTCGCGCGGCAAACCAGCTGACGCCAATAACCGGATGGTGCTCGTAGTTAAAATCGGTTAGGCGTTCCAGTTGTTCCGGGCGCAGTCGTTCACCGAGCTTATTATAAGCACCATACAGATACTCCGCCAAACCGTCTACTCGTTGGGCAAACTCGTTCAGGCGATCTTTAAAAAGTTTCAGCGGTAACACACTTTCAACCTCTTCATCAGAGCCGTTCAGATGAGCCAGGAAGCGTTTATATTGCGCATTGGTTACGGGATACCGGGCAAACCAGCGATCCTGAGTCCGAACGGTTGATTTGGTTACAGAGTAGGTATAGCTGCCACCGGGAATAAGAATGAACTCTGCCCCGGTTATGGGATGCGAGAAGCTATTGGTTTCTGTTTCGTCTGCTTCAACTGTCTGCTGCTGCGGAATGTTCTCGGCGGCTTCGACTGGCGGTTCGGCATTTGTCTTAGTCGGACCAAACTCAATTTCTAAAATCTCTTGCAGGTCGCGACCAATGTCATCCGGTGATTCGTAATAGCTAATTGGATTTTCGCCTCGCAATTGCGCAAGGAAGTTTTGCATTCGGTCAATGTCGGAACCACGAGCCGCTTTTACCTCAGCTTGTGGCGTCGGTAAAAACACACGAAGCGGTACGTTCATATTGCGGGCAATTTCGTATTGCTCTTCCAGCATGCTGCGATCTCTGCCCGACAGTTTCGGCAGAGCTTCTCCAATAACCAGTACGAATAAGTCAGTATCGGCAAGTGTACGTTTTAGATCTTCAAAATATGTATCGATTGTTGTTGAACCGCGATCCTCAACTTCAATACGTTTGTGTCCGCTGCCTTCAATTGTTTTGATGACAGATGCATATGCCGGCACCATATCGGTGCTGGTATCCATGGCCAGGAAGATGTTTTTTGTGCCATCCGGCGTTTCGGAACCCCCCGGGTTATAACCCGGGGCTACGTCTTGCGCCTCGCTACTTGCTTCTCCCGCTCTCCCGCTCTCCCGCTCTCCCAGTCGATCATTCAATGTTTGTACTAACGCCGCAAGATCGTCTTCGAAATACTCGTTGCTCATGCGGATGGCCTGACGTTCCGTTAGCGTGTAAATGCTCTCGGGCAGTTCGTCCCCAGGGGGCATGTCTGCATTGTTGACCAAAACCGGAATAATCGGAATATCCAATCTCATCGCGATTTCTATCTTCAGACGTAGCTCATCGTCCGGTTTGTCGATAAGACGATCTCCATCGCTGTTGGTGAATTCATCAAACCAGTTGTCAATGAGAACCAACACGACAGAGCTGGTTTCCAGCATTGTTTCAACATGACTGGCAAAGGTTTGTCCAATAGGGGGATCATCCAGATAGATGTTTACTCGTGTTTGCGGCATCTGTTCCGGCAAGGCCTCATGAAGACGTCGCGCCATTTCTCCGGAATTGCGCTCGCGATAGGCAATTGCAATGCGATTTTGCGGAATAGGTGTCTCTGTTGAGCTACTGCTGCTGAAGTCTTCCTGCATGCTGCCAAGGTAGCCGCCGATAAAGGCAATTGCCTTGTCGATATCGCGTTCGGCATTTTCTCCATCTATTTGTAGCGGCTGCAGCTCTGCTAAACGCTGTATCGATTTCCGAAGTTCACCAACAGCAGGTATTCTGGCACCACCATATAACACCGGAATGATGTACTTGTTTTGCTTTACTGCTTCTTCCAATTCATACAGAAGCCAATCACCATAGTCGTCAGTATTGACCGAAGTGGCATTCTGCACCCGCCGCAACCAATACGGGCCAATCATTGCCAGTACGATATCCGATTTTTCGATTGCTGCCTGAAAACCAGCTTCAACGGATTTAGAAGACGCAGTACTTTCCTTTCCGGAAATGGCCGCTTCACCGAACTGTTCAACCAGGCGCTCATGCAGTGGCAGCCACTCCTCATCATAGCGATTGCCGTAATAGCTGAAATAAATTGAATTGGGCCGCGGAATAAAACCAGCGGTTTCAGTTCCCTCTAGCTTCTTGCCTCTTGCGGATTCCGGGTTGAAATCCGGTAATGAAGACTGTATGGCGCTCATTAACTCATCAAAATTTCCACGTACGACTTCCGCACCGTAGTAGGAATCCGGATTCTCGCCCAGATCAGGTTCTACTTCATATGGTGCCCAAATAAGGCGTTTTAGTCCGGCGCTACGACTAATGGAGGCCGCCAGGTTATTATCGAAAATCGTTGATGAAACGGTATCGATATCCAAGTCGCGACTATTGAGCCCAACAAACTGGATAGCCAGATCCGCAGAGGCCAAGCAGTTCTGCATAATGAAAAAGCGAGCCAGGCTGCTTTGGCCGTCCAGTCCAAGGGGCTCTTCCGGAAGAACGGTGTAGTTTTGTTGCCGCAATTGAAACACCAACTGATCATAATATTCAGCCAAATCATAAGCAGCATCAGACAGCCAGATGTTCCTGATGTTGTCTATGTTGAGATAGTTATCTGGTGGCAGAACTTTGTTTTGTAGAGTACGGAACTGACTTTCCAGCATTTGCAGCAGATCATTCATCGTTTTGCGATAGCGATCCAATACCTCTCCGGTAGATTCCCGGTGGGCAATACTGGGTGGAGCGGCGGGGTCTTCCAGATGGAGCGGTAATTGAGCACAGTGACGCAGTTCAGTTGGCAGCTCGGAGAGGTCTATCGGTTCCAGCGGTAGCAGGATAATGCGATTGCGAATTGCGCCTTCGCGGATGCCTTTAGCGCGATTGGCTTCCAGAAAGACATTGAGCTCTTGCTGAGCCGGTTCGGAGCCTAGCCAGTTCTGCGAATAAATAATTAACAATATTGCGGTATCCGGGAGCTCGGTACTTAAGTTAACTTCGAGCTTGTTGGTATTGGAAATTAGTATGTTTGCAGATAGCCGCATTACTGAGCCAATGCAGCTATCGAGGTCTTCATGGAACATTAATACCGGGCCGTCATCACTGTCGTTAAGAGCAATGGCTTCATCATTTTCATGAAAGCTGATGTAAATGTCGTTTTCGTAGTGGACGCTTTGGGAGGCAGTCTCCTGCGCCTCCGCTCCTCCCAGATTAGAGTCAGGGGCAACGTTCGAATCGCCCGGCGCGACAACGTCTTGCTGCTCGCTTCTCGCCTGCTGTGATGTTTCTCCCGTTCTCCCGCTCTCCCGCTCTTCTTTACGTCTCTGCTCTCTGTTCTCTGTTCTTTGTTCTGGTATAGAAGGTAGTGCCAACTCAACGCTGCCAACCTTAATGTTGCTATTTCCCAACAGGGCAAACGTTTCGCGGGCTAACGGGTCGTTCCCACTTTCTAAATGATTGACGCCTGCAACGTAAAGCAGCAAATCATCTTCACCGAGAAGCGGCTCGGCAAGCTGATCGGTGAGTTTACTGAGGCGCTGAATTTCGGCACTGTTGTGACTATGTTGCGCTTTCTGCAGCTCGAGGGCAATAGTTTGTGCGGCGCGCTCTGGTTCCAGAAAGGCAATGGCAGCAAGCTGCTGTGCCTGTAAGAAATCTTTTCTTACGTTGCTGTAGGTTCTCGTGAGCTCGCGCTCGGTATAGGCGTATAAGAACTCGGCAATTTCTCTTACCCGGCGCTGTCCAAAATCCTTATCGAGCTTTAGCTCGCTTAACAAGCCTTCGCGAACATCGCTTTTCATCTGATACATTTCATCACCGGCTTCGCGACAAAGTTGTGAAAGCAATAGATCGGCTTCAGAAATCCAGGGGGCATTGTTTACAAAGTTGATGCGAATGAGATGCAGGATTTCAGGTGTTAGTCCAAGTGGGAGCGCGGCGTGCATAGCTAAAACTATATGCGCCTCACCAAACTGGCGGGCATAGGCTTCCAGAAACTGCTGCGCAGACTGTTTGGAAAGACTGGACATAGTTAGAGCGCCTTTCCGCGAATAATATCTACGGCCTCATCCAATCCGACGCGCGTGAGTGACAGCATTGGAATAGAGGAGCTGATTGAATCGGCAGAGCTGTTTTTCCAGCGTTCTTCCGGTGTCGGATTGATCCAGGCGATATGGGGTGAATAGCGACGCAGCGTTTCAAGGAATTCATTGGTGCGCCGGACGCGTGCTTTGCTGTTGGATCGGCGCGCCGCACCTCCATCGCTGATAATCATAATGCCAGAGTCATGAAATCCGCTCAATACATCCTGTAGGGGAAGACCCGTACTGCGCTTTGCATCTGTGAATAGAGACTTTCGGGGTACGTCATGAAAATAGTAGACCGCATAGCGCGATAGTCCACCTTGACGAACCGAGTTTAGCAATCGCTGAATAATGCGTCGAAATGGAACCATCGAGCCGCCTTCATCTACCAGTAGCAGCAATTCCGCCTGGTTGGTGCGACGAGATCGCATCACCGGATGCAGAAGAAGTCCATTTTCTGCGACCTGCTGCACGGTTCCGGGAATATCGAGAATTGTTGCCGGGCCATCCTGGCGCATTCGCCGATAATAGCGCCAGGCGCGTTTCATGTGTCGCTGACGAATCGGATAGCTTCCGACAAGATCGAGATTGGCATTAATCTGTAGCGGCCTGATTTTTGGAATGCGGACGGCGGTCCCACCTTCCGGCATTTCCGGTAGAAAGCCTAATGGAATAGCGGTTGGTTTTGGTGATGTAGAATCGGTGTCTGGAGATAAAGCAGGTTCGTCATTTCTCGGGTTATAACCCGAGGCTACATCCTCTGTATCTTTTGTGTTGTTTGTATCTAGCTTCTCGCTATTCGTCTCTTGCTTGTTTGATTCCTCAGATTCGTCTGTCGTTTCCCGATCCTGTGTTACCAATTCCCGCTTCTCGGCAAGAATGCCCAGCAGCATCCGACCGAGTTCTTCCTGCTCTTCGCGGGATTTTCCCCAAAGGACCTGAAGCGTAAATACCATGTCTGATTCGGACTCACAGCCAAAGCCATAGGAAAATGCCTGCAAAGCCAGCTTGAACTCAGCGATGCCCAGTGAGAAGTTGTGCTGTCGTAAGCTATAGAATAGCGTGAGAAGCACGTTAAATAGTGTAGGTTGAGTAACCGCCTGCATTTACTCGTCCTCTTCCTCGAGGCGTTGCAGCAGGTGTAGATCCTGCTGATATTTGAATAGCGTTTCCAGATAGGGAAGTTTACTGAGCGCATTTTTCTCCAGCGCAGATACATCGCTGCCCCAGAAGTGTAGCACCTTCACCCAGTCAATTAGCTCACTGGTGGATGGACTCTTGCGATAGCCTTCGACTTCTCGCATATCAATCAGCCGCCTAACTGCTGCATTAACCAGGGTTGTCTCGATTTTGTGCTTTTCTGCAGCAAGATTCACATTGATGATCTTCTTAAGGCGTTCTTCACTCGGAAAGGGAATTTGATAGAATAGACAGCGCCGCAAAAAGGCATCAGGTAGTTCTTTTTCATCATTGCTGGTAATAATAATGATGGGATGCCCTATCGCCTGATAGGTGCGCATTGGATGACCATCTTCCAGCTCAACGACATCAAACGTTTTTTCTTCCAGCTCTCGCAATAAGTCGTTTGGAAAGTCTATGTCTGCCTTATCAATTTCATCAATCAGCACCACGGATTCTCCGGGATTCATAAATGCCTGACCGAGTGCCTGTAGCTTCACATAGTTAGCGAGATCTTTTGCATTCGGATCCTGAACCTGCGCGTCGTGCAGGCGCTTAATCATGTCGAGTAAATAGAGGCCGTCTCGTGCTCGAGTGGTAGACTTTACATACCACTTGTATAATGGAACATCAAGTTCATGAGCAATGGCGTAGGCGAGCTGAGTTTTTCCACATCCCGGAGGTCCTTTTATCAGCAGCGGGCGACGCAGCATAATTGCCATATTTACGACGCGAGCAAGGTCGTCATTGGCAAGATAGGGATACGGTCCATTTTTACTGCCCTTAGGGGGCAGTCCGTCACCGCGATAGCGATTGCGATCCATTTTGGTCTCCTAAAACAGGTCGTTTAGTTTTATGAATAGCGATTGAGGTTTGCCGTTTGTTTCATTAAAGAGAGTCGTTGACTGAATTTTAGCATCAGCTGGCGAAAGGTTCATTTGCCTGCGCAGCCAGCTGCGGATTTCTTTTTCGGTGAAGGATTGCAGTTCCGGTAAGAGAATAAGGTTGTTCGTTTGAAAGTCTTCGTCAAAGTTTTCCAATGCGTCATCATCACAAATAAAATCATAATCGGTGCAGGTGATGGGACGTTCGTGTTCAACCAGGGCGAGCAGTTGATGCGCAAGTCCATCCGGAAGCGCTGCAACCAGCGGGATCCAGAATTGTTGTTGGAATGTTACCAGTCCATCCTGCAGGCGTTGGGCATCCAGAATGGTCAGAAGCATATCACTGCTTTCGAGAATTTGGCTTATGCGAGCAGACAGCTCATTGATATCTGCCGGTTCCCAGCCGTTTTCTATCTGATTACCGATAATGCGCAGCATATTGCTTAAACCTTGCTCCTGCCAGAGTACTTCCACATTAAATGTGATGCGCTTAATATCGCTGTTGCTTAGCTCTTCATATTCCATGGTGAGGCGCTTGATTGCTTCATCCGTTCCTATTTCAGAGTTTTCGGCATGCACGACAAAGCAGACCGCGCGAGTAAGGTCGGAGGCATCTAACTCATCAAGCCAGTCTTTGAATTGGCGGGTTTGCGTTTCGCGCCCGAGCTTTAGAATCGTCTGTCTGGCTTGTGGATTTCGTGATTGCGTCTCGGCTTCCCGGGCAATGCCACGCAGGCCGTCGTTTTGCCACTTTGTAACAATGCGTTGAATTTGTAATGCCATGTCAAGTACTGAGGGAAACGGCATTATCGTAGCTTCATTTTTCACCAACCGGTGGAAGGCCTTAACCGCTGCTGTATCTTCCGGTTTTTGAGGGTTTGGTTGGTCGGCCCGCTGCTTGAGATCCAGATCTATCTCACTGCCTCTTGCGGGCATTAATACCGCCATCGGTTTTTTGTAGTGCCGGGCCCAGTGATATTCCAGTTCAGTAATCGACTTTTGTATGGCATCGGGAACGCAGTCTTCAGCGGGGATTAGTGCGCCATCTGCACCGGGTATCCAGCCATAGCGATAGCCAAAAATACCAACGTAATGGCTGCTATGCTCTTTTAGCTGAGTATGGCAAACTTCCGGTGCGGGTTTATATTCCGTTACCCAGTTTTCCATCGTTATCGCTACGCCCTTGCCATATTCCTCAATTGCCTTATAGGCAGCAGGACGACATTCTTCCATATCGTAACTGGTAGCGCTGATGAATACTTTTACCGGCATGACAAGCTCTGGGTTCTGAGTTCTGGGTTCTGAGGTTCGTATTTGATAATAGATAAGCACCTGAGGAAAATCAAGCGCTCTGTTGCAAGATGCATTATTATAGAGGAAGGATGGGTGATGCAGGTCTACTTAGAGCACCTGCCGCTTAGCGGACAGGTGCGTTATTGTCGGTATCGATATACAACTTGTAGACTGCCTGATCCAGATAGGTTGCTTCGGCTTCATCTTTGTAGCCCAGAGTGTTGATATTTGCCCGCATACCCCAGGATTTCCCTTTGCCATAAACAACCAGTTGATCGACGCCTTGAATTTGCAGGAGCGAATCTGCTTTGGCAATTGCATTTGTAAAGTCAAGATGCACACTGTCGGCAGGAAATCTATCCCAAATATAACTTATGCGTAATTTCTCGGGACTGTGAACTCGTGTTAGCGAATCACCGTCAACAACCTGAACCTTATTGATGGTATCATTACTCGCGTAAAAGTAGCTCATACTAAGCAGGAGGTCATAATTTGTAATATGTTCCACCTCTCCCGTGACTGGGGGATAATAGTAGCGAACTCCACTATCAGTAGACCAACGTCCGACATAGTCGAAGCCAAGTTCTTTTACCAGTCTATTCGTATGGCTATAAGCACTTTTGTCATCTGCCAACAGCGTATCAAGATCAGTTGCGTAGAGTGGCTTCAATGTATTGTAGCCATAATGCTGAACGAGATACTCAACCTGCCCACTAAGCTTTTTTCTTGCCTCGAATGGAAGCGGATTAGCTGATTTTTCGATTTTTCCATCAACCAGCATGTCCTGAGCCAGCAGCGTGTTCTCGAAGCGTCCGAGTTGGTTGCTTACAGCAAGGGAAGATGACCCCCAGAAACCGAAAGTAGAAAGAAGTCCGGTAGCGCAGAGAAGCATTGGGATAATCCGGATGTCCTTTTTCGTACTCAGTAGAAAATAAATTGCGAAAACTGTAATACAAATACCGACGAGGATACCAAGATAGCGCATTTCGGTAAGACCGTAATTCGAGATGCGTTGAAAGAGTGCAATGAAAAGCAAAATGATTAGTGGAATCATGGCAATATTAAACCCACGCCATACTTTGCCCATCCAGTTAAACTCCTGCTTCTTGCTGTAGGGATACAGGAATAGCCAGGTTAGTGCAGCAACGACAGAAAATGCAATAATCAGATATCCGACCCAGCCTTTCAGAAGTTCTGTATTTAAAAGAATTCTTGCGCCATAACCATATAAGATGACCAGATACGTGCTGGCAAGTGGTAGTAAAATGAACTGTCCGAAAATACGTAGCCCACGCGGGTGCACCTCATCTTGCTCCAGCTCCTCGAAAGAATCCGGCACTCCTGCCAGAAAGAAGAGGGTGTTAAAGATACCGGCAATTAGAATGAACAATCGCCCATAGGATTCCGCACTTATATCTACATTGAAGAGGTTTTGGATTGCGGCGAGTGCCAGTGTAAGTCCCAAATAGAGCACCCATGAAAATAGTGCCGCGGTTACGAAACGCAAAAACAACGTTTTGTTATACTGCCAGAATCCATTAATTGAGGCGTCTTTGTGCAAAAACGGTGCGAAAGCGACCAGTAAGTGGAACGCAACGCTTAAAACCGAGAACCGTACGATGTGGGTGGTTGGCCAAGAAGCTCCTGCCTCGGGCAGAGAAAAATAGAAGATACCAAGAATGGCTGTTGCTGCCAGATAGCCAATTCCTTTGGAGCCCGAAGCAAGCTTGTAGCGATCCCCGGTAATATCAATTGCCAAAAACAGGGTTAACCCCAACGAAGCAGTAATGATAATGTTTGGATATAGTCCAGTATCGGCACCACGGTCAATTACCAGAATAGCGGCCACAGTACCAATGATGCTACAAAGAACAACGAGAGGGAAGCGGCGACATGCCGTGATCACCGCATCCGTGATAAGTTTTAAAGATATGCTTTTCAAGATTTCACCTGTATGATTTTTTTTAACTTCTATTGCATAGATAATACAGGTTGCTGAAAAATTATCAAATAATTTCGACGTTCTGCTTTTTTAGTGTGCGCTTCCTTCTCTGCTTCACAAACATGTTATTTCGCTTAACTACACTATTCTCAAGATCTTCCAGTGCATTTTTGAGATTGATATGATCAAAGGTAAATCCTTCAGCAAGAATACGCTCCGGAATGACGCGACGACTCTTTATTATGAGTTCCGTCTCGGTTCGCATAAGAAATGTACCTATTTCCAGCATCCCGCGAGTGGCGGGCAGGCCGAAGGGCGTTTTTAAAACGCTACGCATGTTTTGCATCATCTCTCGATTGGGAATCGGGCAGGGCGAGCATATATTATAAATGCCGGTGGAGTCTGGTGAGTTGATCAGCCAGTCGAGGGAGCGACAAAAATCATCCGCGTGAATCCATGATACATACTGTTTACCATGGGCCATTTTTCCGCCCAAGCCGAGTGAGGTTAGCTTGCGTAATGTCTCGTAAACACCGCCGCTTTCGTTGCCGAACACCATCGCTGTTCGCAAAGTTATCTTACGCGTATGTGGCGTATCGGCAGCGTTAAACTCGTTTTCCCATGCTTGAGCAACGCGAACTGAGAAGTCGTCTTTGGCGGCTGGTGTTGCCCCGACAATTCCATTGATCTCGTCATTTGCTGCATCATACGTGTGCTTGTAGATAGTTGCCGTGCTGGAATTCAACCAGACTTTCGGTGGGCGCAGTGATTGATGAATGGCTTTGCCGAGAACATGTGTAGAGCGAATTCTGGAGCTCCAGATTGCTCTTCGATTTGACTTTGTATAGCGACAGTTTACAGATCGGCCGGCAAGGTTGATAACAGCTGTAGCATCATCGAGTTCTCGTCGCCAGTTGTCTTCGAGTGTTTTTCCATCCCACAAAACTACTTTCGCACCGCGAATAGCGCGCTGTTTTCGACTTAAAACAACGATCTGATTGCCCAATTTGATATGCCAGTTAATCAATGTTCGTCCAAGGAAACCGGTGCCTCCGGCAATGACGATCTTTTTCATAATTTGCCCCGAGATAGGTCCTGAGTTCTGAGTTTTGAGCTTTACGCGTACGGCTTAAACTCATCTACCATATCAATTAATTTTGTAGAAAACTGCTTTACCAGTGGAAGCCTTGCAGATTTTAGCAGGCGCGTAACGACGGCACAACTCTTGTCTATCAGACGATCTGTCTTTTCCTGGTTTGGCGATTTATCGTATAGCCAATAGAGGATAATCCCCATTTTGTGTAGCCAGAGCAGCTCGGGCAGACGCTTTGCAATGGACTTAGGCACGCGCAAATCGGAGCCTTCTATAATTTTTATATATAGTTGAATGTTGCGATTGCGCAGCTCTCGCGACTCCTCGCTAAATGGAGATAGCGTATGCTGTGGATCTGCAGCAATGCGAAAAAGTGCCTTCGATACATCGTGATAGGGTTTGGCAACTTTGATATGAGCATGTAGAGAAGCGGTCAGGCGCTTATTGAAGCTCTTTAATAGTTCGAGTTGCGGCAAGAGGATGTCTAGTTGTTCTTCGTAAGAGTTCGCATAATACTGAAAGATAATATGCTCTTTGCTTGGGAAGTAATAATAAGCTGCTCCCGGTGTTAAGCCGGATTTTTCGGCGATTCTGCGCATTGTTGTTTTCTCATAACCGTCTTTAAGAAAAAGCTCGAGTGCTGCATTCAGAATGGTTTCGCGAGTGCGCTGTGCTTTGGTCGATTTGTTCTCCACTATGCTGCTCCCTGACGATAATGAACTGTTTGTGAATTCATAGGGGGGGCAGCTTTGCTGCTGTCTTGGGACATATTACTGCGAATGCGATTGAATAGATAAAAGTTCAACACGTGCAGAAACCCAATCACCATTAAAACGAGCCCTACCTGAGCGGCGAGAACTTCTATCGCTTCACGAATGCTGCTGATTTCGGCAGTTATTTTCAGGTTGAGTAAGATGTATCCGAGGTTTAGTAACGTAAACGCTATAACCAAAAGCTGATTTATGGAATGTGCTAAACTGGAATTGCCAGCGAAGACAGTTGTCAGGAATTCCTGACCGCTTCGTGAAAGGATTCTGGCCACCCAGATAGTTAGCCCCACGCTGATAAGTAGATAGGCAAGATATGTGACGACAGTGTAATCCATGCTTTCCTCCAAAATTGAACGCGTTTAAAAATATCAGCAAAAGACCGCATTGTCAATAGTTTTTTAAACATGTTTAATTTTAGAAAAGAAAGCCGCGGTTTATCGCGGCTGAGGAAAGAAAAGCTATGCTTTAACAGTGAGTGAGGCGCCGAAGGTCCAGTTGATAACGTTTTTTAGATTATTATCGAACGGCCTGCTGAAATAGAGACCGGGAATAAATTTTCCACGCTTAAAGTTGGCGCGCGCCGAGAATTGGTGCACCGTCTGGTCTTGAAAAAAATCTGGGTTCCGCGACATCAGAATACGTCCCTTAAGACCTGCTTCAACGCTAAAATCCTTTTTATCCTGAACGACCTGAAAGCCATATCGCAGATAGAGCTCGGGGTTGATTTCCACATCGCGAATGGGCAATAAAATGCTGAGTCCACCTTCGCCATGATAGGAAAATTTTCCTTCCTGCGATTTATGTTTGTGAACCATTACGATTGCAGATAAATATTCAGGTGCAAAGGCCTCAACTCTTTCAACAAAATCACTAAAAATGCCCAGTGCTGTTGCTTGTCCCTTACCATCTTCAAAAAGCGTAGCGAACGGAATACGTAATCCGGTTTCCACATATGTCGCATTTTGTTGCTTTCGGGTATTGATTCCCAGAAAGATATTACCAATTGTTGTTGCACCTCCGGATGAATCGGAATATCCAAAGTCCCGACCTACATAAGGTGTCCCTTCATTGTTTTCCATAATGTTGTTGGGGTTTAGGTTGGGCGCATTACTGACGTAGGCAAATGGGATTTCTGCAACGATATTAAAGGCCTGAAGTGGTTGCGAAATGCTCAGGAAAAGTGAAGAGGCCAGCGTACCGGCATTACTATTACCGCGCAAACCGGGTTTAACCCATTCAATACCAATGGCTCTTTCCCTGACTTGCATTGCCGTTAACGCCTGTGCAAAGGTCTGCGTGAATGTGAGTAGTGCGAAAACGATTTGAAATAATATAATGAGTCGTAGAGTTGGTTTCATCTACCATCCTTCCCAGTTGAATCGGTTTTTCCCACGCATAGATGATGTGTTAATTGATAATACTAAAAGGAGTAGCGAAAGTTCAGTAGTTTATTCGTGAATCGTGAATTGGGTTAGGTCATGTGATTAACTATATTTCCCAAAGACATCAATATGAATTAACCATTGTCCGGAAAACCAATGAAACGAATCTTTATCCTTGAATTAATGCTGCTTGTCTGCCTTCTCGGATGTGATAGCACACCAGAACAAGATCACATTAAAGAAAAAGTCAATGACCAATCCGGATTGAAGCCAGAGCGGCCGATAGTTAGTTTTACATTTGATGATGGACTTACCTCAGGCCTTGCCGACTATCCGTTTGAGGAATGGAACGGAAAAATTTTAGAGTCTCTTGCCAATGCCAATTTAAAAGCGATTTTCTTCGTTACCGGTTCAAATAAAACGGATAAGCGGGGTCATGAATTATTGCAAAGCTGGAGTAATTCCGGACACCTGATTGCAAACCACACCTGGTCTCATCCAAACTTTAGTAGTGAGAAACACACTGCGGAAGAATTTGCCAGGCAATTGAGCAAAACAGATAGTGTTATCTCACAGTATGAGACCTATTCGAAACTCTTTCGGTTTCCTTATTTGAAAGAAGGTAAGACGCGGCAAAAAGTTGATGCCATTCGCAATGTGCTGAGTGAAAACGGCTATCGTAATGGCTATGTCACTATCGACGCTTCAGATTGGTACGTCAATAGCCGATTGATTAAGCGAATCAAAAAGGCGGGCCGTGAAAAAACAGATTTTAATGCTTTCCGCGACTTTTATCTCAAGCATATTCTGGAGAGGGCATTGTATTATGAGGATCTCTCTTTCGAACTAACCGGTAGACATATTCCCCACTCTTTGCTACTTCATCATAACTTAACGTCCGCTCTATTTCTTGACGAGTTAATTGCGCATTTCAAAGCAAACGGCTGGCAGGTTATTGATGCGGATGCGGCCTATGAAGATAACGTTTACTCAAAAGTGCCTACCACTATTCCTTCAGGTGAGAGTTTGATATGGTCTTTGGCTAAGGAATCTGGATTGTATGACCATAAATTACGATATCCGGCTGAAGATAGTCGTTACGAAAAAGCTACGATGGACAAACTGGGGCTGTAGCAATATTTGCTGTACATCTATCCTTTTTAGTTGTCAGATTGCTGCTACACTGGTAATATAAAGTCAAAATTACTTACACCCACTCTGTGAAAGTACTGACTCTATGGAAAGTTCTGTTTTAACCTCTGTTGTCCTGCCTTTGTCTTTAGCTATTATTATGTTGGGAATGGGACTGTCATTAGTCATAGATGATTTTAAGCGCGTTTTTCAATATCCCACTGCCGCCCTGGTTGGGCTTACAAATCAACTGGTTTTGCTGCCGCTGATTGGATTTGCTCTGGCGGTGGCATTTAATATGGAGCCCATGCTTGCTGTTGGATTAATGATTCTCGCTTCTTGTCCTGGCGGAACGACCAGTAATTTGATTACGCATGTTGCCAGGGGGGACATTGCACTTTCAATCTCACTCACTGCCATTGCCAGCCTGATAACGGTTTTTACTATACCGCTCATTGTTTCTCTCTCGCTGGAATATTTTGTAAACGATGGTACAACTTATATTGAGCTACCGATCTTTAAGACGCTGCTACAGATTATGGGTATTACTATTATTCCGGTAAGTATTGGGATGCTGATTCGCCATTATAAACCAAATTTTTCAGATCGCATGGAACGTCCAATGCGCATTGCTTCCACAGTGATTTTTGTGCTGGTGGTGCTAGGCATCATTGCTGCCAATCGGGGGATTATTCTAGACGCTTTGAAGACACTTGGAATGGTTACGCTTGGTTTGAATGTAATAACCATGACGCTGGGTTTTTATTCTGCGCGCTTTTTTAAGCTCAACCTGAAAGAGTCAATTTCAATTACTATCGAGAGTGGCATTCAGAATGGAACACTGGCAATCGTTATTGCTACAACCATTTTACAACACAATGATATGAGTCTGCCTGCTGCTATTTACTCGTTGGTCATGTTTTTTACGGCTGGCTTTTTAATGTGGTTTTTTGGTAGGCGCTAGGAAATTTGCTATGAAAACTATCTTTCCATTTGTTTTACTGCTAAGCGCGGTTGTTTTTGCTCAACCGTTCGACTCAACGCAAACCGTTTCTCTCTGGGAGCAGGGGGCACCGGGTTTTGAAGAAAGAAAAGACGAGCCTGAAAAGGCGAAGGATTACTGGGTTAAAAATGTTCACAATCCATCGATAACAGTTTTCAGGCCAAAACAACCGAATGGCTCTGCGGTATTAATCTTTCCCGGAGGCGGCCATGGAATTTTGGTGTATACTGGTGAAGGAGTGCAGGCAGCTGAATATCTAACTTCGCTCGGTGTCACTGCTATTGTTCTGAAATATCGGCTTTTTCGCGAAGAAGGATCGCCCTACACAATCGATCATCCGAAGGAAGATGCCGTTCGCGCAATGCGTGTGGTTCGCTCGCATGCGGCAGAGTGGAATATCGATGCGGACCGAATTGGCGTTATGGGATTTTCCGCAGGTGGTGAGCTGGTAAATATGATATCTTACAACGATTTTCCCGGTAATATTTCTGCGAACGATCCTGTTGAACGAGAACATGCTAATCCTAACTTTCAAATTCAGATTTACCCCGGCCCGCTTAGTATTCCCAAAACAGTCGACAAGAATGCTATTCCCGCTTTTTTGCTAGCCAGTAATAATGACGATTGCTGTTCTGAAACAATTCTGAACTTACTTCTAGCCTATCGAAAAGCCGGTGCGTCGGTAGAGGCGCATTTCTATGCAAAGGGTGATCATGGTTTTAATATGGGAAATCGGTCGGAATTCAAAACAGTTCGTGGCTGGCCGATACGTTTAGCAGAGTGGCTTGAAGATTACAACTTCTTTAAAGCGGATTAGGATAAATAGAAATAAATAGCAATAGCCGGAAGAGCAAATGACGGACTGCCGGAATTCACAACAGTGCTCTCCAGCTTGTGGGATGGGCGGAAAGTGGATTTTATGCTGAGTCTGCCGGTTACTTTTTTCTTGCGCATTTGCAGAGACTTCAATACTGCCCACCTTTATTCTTTTGAAGTAACGGACTAACTGAATAGACTTTCCCGATTTCCCGATTTCCCGATTTCCCGATTTCCCGATTTCCCGATTTTGACAGCTTATACTTTTGCCGAATCTGCGTTACAAAACAATTGCAAATTTGTTGCAGTTTTGTTAAGCTGGTCTGTCTTTACAAGTGGCACAACTTAACTGGGACGCTTCTTGTAATCCTCTTAAAGTGCGGTGAGAAAATGTCTATGGAATCAGGTTTGAACTCTTTTTTATATGTAAGTAAGCAAATTAAGAAAAGTTTACTTTCTTTTGTAATTGTGTTTTTGACGCTCGCTACTTCGATTGATGCGCAAGACAAGTCCGGGTTTAGTTCATATTGGAAAAACGGATATTATGTAGAGAGTGCCGATGGTGATTTTAAAATGAAGTTTGGTGGAAGGATCCAGTATCATTTCTCCATGTTTAGTCAGGACGATGATATTAATAATCTCTTTGGGACCCTCGACAATGGATCGGAATTCAGACGCCTCCGCTTTTACAACTCGGGCACAATTTATAATTCGGTGCAATATAAACTTCAGCTTAGCTATGTAAATGGTAGCGCAACGCTGGCCGACGTCTGGATTGGATTGAAGAGTCTGCCTGTCATTGGCAGCTTGCGAGTTGGTCATCTGAAGGAGGCGTTTAGCCTGGAGATGATGACCAGTAGCAATAATATTACCTTTCTGGAACGATCATTGGCCTCAGCCTTTAAAAAGCAACGTAACATTGGAATTTCTGTATTCAATAATTTGCTGGAAAATAGGGTTGCCTGGTCGATAGGTCTCTTCCAAAATACTGATAAGTTCGGAAACTCGATTGGCGAAGGGCGAAATATAACAGCACGGTTAGTCTATCTACCGTATGTTGACGAGGATAAACGCCAGTTTCTTCATCTCGGAATTGCCTACAGCGATCGTCAACCGGCGGATGGAGAATATTCTGTAAAATCACGTCCGGAAGCACATCTTGCACCAGCTTATGTAGGAACCGGAACGATTAATAATGCCTCTTCTAGCTACATGGCGGGCGGAGAAATTGCATTGAAGGCAGATCGTTTTGCTTTACAAAGCGAGTATATCGCCTCGGGTGTTGATTCGGACTCGGGTGATTTCAGCTTCAGCGGATACTATGCCGAAGCGAGTTTCTTTCTTACAAACGATCATAAAAAATATTCCAGTTCATCGAGTGCCTTCAAAGGAGTGACTCCCGCAAAAAACTTCAACCCGGAGAGCAATTCTCCGGGATTTGGCGCATGGCAAGTCGCACTTCGCTATAGCAATATCGACCTCGCTGATAAGTCTATTTCAGGTGGAGTCCTGAACGACTTTACTGCGGGCTTGAACTGGTTCCTGAATCCTGCAACGCGTATCAGCTTGAACTATACGTTGTCGAAATTAGAAGATGTCGGGTCCAGCAACATCTTTCAAACCAAATTTCAGGTCGCTTTTTAGCAAAACCATGCGGCATATTGTTGCCTGGAGTCTTACTTTAATTTCAGGAAATAACATCACCTGAAAACCTCTATGAAGAAAACTCAAACAGATCTTCTTATTATTGGCGCTGGTCTTACCGGTCTGGCGCTGCATTATTATTTGAGGGATTCCGATTTAAACATCGTGATCATTGAGGCACGCGAACGTATTGGTGGCCGGATTCATACCGTTTATAGCGATGCGCAATCACCTCTGGAGATGGGGGCAACCTGGCTTGGCAAAAAACATGTTTCACTGGTTGCTTTGCTGCAGGAGCTGAAAATAGATGTTTTTGAGCAGGAAATGGGTAAGCATGCGATCTTTCACCCGGTTTCTACCAGTCCACCCTATGTAAGTTTGCTTCCGGAAAATATGGAGCCGAGTTATCGCATAAAAGGCGGATCGTCAGCGCTTATCAATAAGCTGGTCTCTTTTGTAGATGAAGACAATCTTTTTACTAATGAAGCTGTTCTGTCTATATCTGCCATAAATAATCGCCTTGCGGTAAAGACGTCGAGCAGGATGTTTGAAGCTGCCCATGTTGTTTCTACGCTACCTCCATTTTTACTTCACAATAGCGTGGAAATAACGCCCCCTCTTCCGACTGAATTACAGCATATTGCGAAAGGAACTCACACTTGGATGGGCGAGTCGATAAAGATTGGACTCACCTTTAATGAGCCCTTTTGGCGTGCTGAAAACAGTAGCGGTACAGTTTTTAGTAATGTTGGGGCAATTCCGGAAATGTATGACCATTCAAATCCGGAAGACACCTTCTACTCGTTAAAGGGATTTATGAACGGTGCGTACTTTTCGCTTTCCAGGGATGAACGTTTGCAGATGATATTGAGTCAGCTGTCTCAGTATTATGGCAATAAGGTAAAGGACTATCTAGCCTATCACGAAGTGGTCTGGCAAGATGAGGCGTTCACCTATGCGCCGTATGGAGATCATATTTTACCACATCAAAATAATGGTCATCCCGTTTTTCAACACTCTGTCTTCGATGGCAGGCTTTTTATTGCGGGCTCCGAGACATCTCGTGAACATCCCGGCTATATGGATGGTGCCGTGGTGAGTGCAAGACACGTAGCTACACAACTGATAAAGTAAGAGCTTATTGTAAAGACGCACAGCAGTGCGTCTGGAGTGGATGTCTGGAAGGCTGAATGAGATAATCTGTAAAGACGCACTGCTGTGCGTCTGCCTTACCTGGATGAAAAAAGGCATGAGATGATATGTGCACGAGTAAATTGAGAGGAAATGTATATGGCAGATAATACAGGAACGACCGAGGGGGCCACATGGCCAATGCCAAAGTTTCACTTTCAGGTAACGTGGGGAGACAAAAAGATGAGCTTTTCTGAGGTCAGCGGTTTGGATACGGAAACTCAACCCATCGATTATCGCCATGAAGACGCAAAACAGTTCTCGACAATTAAGATGCCCCGGATCGTCAAGACAGGTAATGTGACTCTGAAACGCGGTCTGTTTGTTAATGACAACAGCTTTTGGGATTGGCATAACCAAATAAACATGAACATTGTAAAGCGCGAGACTGTAAACATTGACCTGCTGGATGAGACTGGTAGTCCCACGATGAGCTGGACGCTTTCTAACGCCTGGCCAACCAAAATAAGTGGTGCGGATCTTAAATCAGATGGAAACGAAGTAGCGATAGGTACCCTCGAAGTAGCATTCGAAACGCTGACGGTTTCTAATTCCTGAGTCGCAGGTTTCTGAAAAGAGTAACTGGAAAGAGGCTTTATTGAAAGATTTTGTTTCAGTAGTTGAAGAACATTATTATCGCCCTAATCTATACGACGACATTTTAAATCGTTTGAAAGAGCAAGGCATAGACTTAAACAAGGTGACCAGAGCAAATATTGCCGGCGTCGATGAGTTCCATGTAAGAGGAGCCGCTGTTTCGAAAGAGTTGGCGCGTGCAATCAACTTACAAAGCGCTAACGTATTGGATGTTGGTTGCGGTCTTGGCGGACCCTGCCGCATGCTTGCCGATGAGTTCAATTGCCAAACAACCGGTATTGATCTATCGGAGGAATTTATAAAAACGGCAACTGGCTTATCGAAGTTGGTTGGTCTTGCTGAAAGAACCAAATTTGTGAAGGGTGATGCTACAGATTTGCCTTTTGAGGATCAAATGTTTGATGCGGTTTGGACACAACATGTTCAGATGAATATTGCAGACAAGAGTTCCTTCTACTCCGAAATAAATCGCGTCTTGGTCGATGGAGGCCACTTTATTTACTATGACATCTTCAAAAGTGGAGATGGAAATGTAGACTATCCAATGCCATGGGCAAGTGAAGCGAAAATTAGCTTCCTTGCACCAATCTCTGATATGCAAACTATACTGGAAAGCCTTAGCCTCACCAAGAGACAAACAACGGATGAAACGCAAAACGGTATTTATTTCTTTGAAAAGCTATTGCAAAAAATTGAAAAGGATGGGCCACCCAAGCTGGGGCTGAACGTTTTGATGGGTGAATCAACAAAGTTAAAATTGGGTAATTTATTGCGCGGCCTGCAAGACGGACATCTTGTTTTGCAAAGCGGGGTTTATGCGAAGTAGATAGTCGCTGGATTGATAGAACACATTTTTAGATCGCGAGCGGGTTAATTAATCCGCTCGCTCTGTTTTGGTAGGCAGTGCCGGGATGAACCCCGGCACGATACTTTTTTACCCTGCTGACTTCTGACAGCCTCGCTTTCGCGAGGCGATCTGACCTCTGACAGCGGAGTGGTTTGTTTTCGACTGCAAAGCGATCCGTTATTACAGATTTTCCAGAAAGAACTCGGTAATCTTCGTAAACAGATGCAGTGACGTTGTTCCCCCGCTAATGCGGTGATTGCGATTCGGATAGATCATCATGTCGAATGGTCTGTTGGCGTCGATCAGTTTGTTGATGAACTGATAGCTGTTGCCTGGATGAACATTGTCATCACCACTACCGTGGACGATCATAAGTTTGCCTTTTAGCTGACCTGCAGTACGATTGGCGTCTGCCGCATCATATCCGGCCTTATTTTCGCTCAGCAGTCCCATATAGCGTTCGGTCCAGATGGTGTCATAGTTACGGAAATCGCTAACCGAGGCCACTGCTACACCGGCCTTGAAAAAGTCTGTTGCGCGAGTCATTATCAACATGCTTAGATAACCACCACCGCTCCATCCCCAAAAGCCAATACGAGACTTGTCGACATACGGCAGGCTTTGCAGGTAGCGAGCACCGAGAATCTGATCGGCTACTGACCATTTAGAGAGATCGCCATAAGATAGATTCTTGAAGGCTTTACCTTGTCCACCGGTACCGCGATTATCGATACAGAAAACGATGTAACCCTTTTCTGTCATCATCTGGTGCCATAGAGTTCGCGTCGGATTGCCCCAGCGATCGAGAACCATCTGAGAACCGGGTCCGCCATAACCAAATACTAAAACCGGATATTTTTTCGATGCATCAAAGTCAGCCGGCTTCATCATGTAAGCGTTCAGCTTTACACCGTCGTTGGTATTGATGATCATAAAGTCTGGATAAACCATCTTGTATTCGGAGAGTGCAGGAATGATGTTCTCTTCAAGAATGCGGACAATTTTGCCATCAGATTTGCGCAATGTAACGTTCGTTGGAATGCGGACATTCGAGGAAAAAGAAACGTAGTGCTGAAAATCCGGCGAAAAGTTTGCGACATGCCAGCTTAAGGTCTCTGAAATTTGCTGCATGTCGCTGCCGTCTGGCTTTACGCGAAAAATATGCTGATGAATTGACGATGTTTTCTTGCCGTAAAAGTAGACCCAGCTATTCACTTCATCAATTCCAATAATGGAACGGACTTCCCAATCGCCACTGGTAATTTGTTTTTCCTTTCCATTATAGTCGGAGAGATAGATATGGCGATAGCCGCTCTTCTCAGAGGTGAAGAGAAAGGAGTTTGAACCCTTTAGAAAAATGAAATCGTCGGTTACATCTACCCAGGCTTCGTTTTTATCTGTCATCGCAACGCTGGATTTCCCACTTGGCGTGTAGGCCATCAGCAGCTCAAGCGTATTTTGTTTGCGATTCAGGCGTTGAATAGCCAGAGTTCCCGGCGCGTTCGTCCAATCCATGCGCGGGATGTAGATATCGTCATTGTCACCAATGTCCATCTTCTTCAGCGAAGCCGTAGCGACATCTGCAACCAAAACCGATACGATGGCATTTTGCTCACCAACTTTCGGATACTTTAACGCCGTTGTAGCGCTGTAGTAGGGAATGTCATCGATCATTGTAAATGTTTTAACGCGTGTCTGATCGGTTCTCCAAAAGGCAATAGATTTTCCGTTCGGGGACCAGCGATAGGCATCTGCGCGTCCAAACTCTTCTTCATATACCCAGTCGAAAACACCGTTGAGAATGTTATCACTTCCATCGGAGGTCATGGGACGCGAGTCGCCGGTTTCTACATTAGCAACATACAGATTGTTGTCTCGCACATAGGCAACTGATGCGCCGTCTGGAGAAAGCTCAACATTCTGCAAATTCGGGTCGCCCTTTGCCAAAGCGATTACAGATTTGTCTTCAATGTCATAAAGAAAGTAGGGGGCAGCATACGAATGCCGCCAAATCTGTCGTTTGGGCCCGGTGATTAGCAATGTGTTTTGCATGCCGGTAGTTTGGTAGGCACTCATATCCACCTTCACGCCATTATTTGTCAGCTTGGAAGCTTCCAATATCAGCGTTTCTTCTCCGGATCCTACATTGTGGCGATAGATGTCACTCAAGCCTTCAGCGGATGTTCGGGTAAAGGTAAAAGCAGAGCCATCGGGTAACCATTGAATATTGGAAACCGTTTTACTGCTGAATTTCTTGGAAGCGAAAATGTCTTCCAGAGTGAGTTTCTTCTTGTCCTGCGCCTGCATAGCAAGCAGTCCTCCCAGCAACAGTGTACTAATGCATAATCGGAATAACATTGCGATCCCCTATGTTTTGTTGAATTGATTGCATTTTTTTGAAGCGACCCTAATTTACTGGAAATTGTGAATCTTGCCAATAGACAATAAAAAGCGATATTTGGAATAAAAAAGGCTCCGTAAAGATTAATCTTCACGGAGCCTCGTTCACACGACCGGCCTTCAGAATTTCGGCCGCGTTCTGTGTTGTCTATCGCGTTAGCAACATCTTGCGAACCTTTATAAATCCTTCGGTTTGCAGTCGGTAAATGTAGATGCCGCTTGCGAGATTACGAGCATCAAACTGCAGGGTATAAGACCCGGCTGCTGTTTGCTCATTCACTAATGTTGCTACTTGCTGACCCAACACATTATAAACCGCCAGCGTTACGAACTGTGCCTTTGGTAAATCGAAGCTGATGTTGGTTGTCGGGTTGAACGGATTCGGATAGTTCTGACCGAGCGCGAATGTCTCCGGTAGTGCTTCAAAATCCCAAAGCAGTCCTTCACCATCTTTGTAGAGAATGTTGCTCGCCGGAACAATTCCACTACCAATGATGCGACAGGTGTTGACCTTCTTGGCAAGTGTTTTTGCCAGTCCGTCGTTCGAGCTGTTACCATCGCTCAACAAGATGGAGCAGTATGTTAATACATCTCCTGCAGTGCGACCGTCTTCCGTAACAACGGTGTATTGTCCGATTTTCAATGAAGCAAAGTTTAGAACCAGAGCTGCTAACTGCCGCCGTGCCCGCTTGTAAGTACTGGCACGACAACCTACCTTCAACAGTCTTCGCCATTTACGGAATGTCGTTTTCTCCGCAAAAACATTGAAGTGCGGGGTATAGCGTTCATGTACTGTGTCGATATAATCGTTCAGCTCCTGCTCCGTTTCCTGTGGATTACCCCAGCTGCAGATATAAGTGCTGAACTGATACTTCCAATAGGATGCCGGGCGAGCGTGGTTACCGGTTACTTCTTCAGTTAGATAAAAATCTACGATGCTGGTGTCTTCAGCAGCGACGAGCGTTTCCTGGGGATTGCGATCCACAGCGTATCCAAGTGGCGTTACGATGCTAACCTGATAACTGTCTGCCGGAACATTGCTGAATAGGTAGCTTCCATCCGCATCCGTGGTGATTGGCGGATAGTTTATGCTGTCATAAGCAAGTCCGGAGGTATCGAGCAGGCTGACGGTTACACCAGGTAGTCCGATGTTATTGATGAATACCGTTCCGGATATTACTCCGGGGCCTGTTGCGATATCGCCTGCACTACCGAATGCGTAGAGTGTGTCTACTTCACAAGAACCTTCATGCATGAAAGTGATTTTATCACTGTAGTCTCCGGCAGGACCAGGACAGAATACAACCTCAAGACATAGACTATCGCCGGCCGGAATAACCGCACTGTCCGGATTCGCCAGAAAGTAATTGCTGCTTGCAGATATGTTGTTGATGACCAAATCGCTGGTTCCGGGATTATAAATCTTAATGGTGTCCGGAACAACGGTCCAAGTGTTGATGGTTCCAAAGTCTATGTTCGATGAGGCGAGTTCGAATACCGGGTAGCTAGCCAATTCCGGTTGACTGAAGCTGAATGCTTCACCCAAATCGCCAACGGTAAAACCCTGACCTTGAATAAATTCAAGACCTTCCAGTACTACCGGACTTCCAACCGGAACGATTTCCCAGGTGTCGCCACAATCTTCGGTTTTCAAAATAACACCATTATCGCCAGAGCAATATGCTACGCGTGGACTAACAATTTTACAGGCGCGTAGCGTTTCGTCTGTTCCACTAACCAGCGGCTCCCAGGTGATGCCGCCATCACGAGTGCGACAAATGGTGCCGTTTTCTCCAACGGCATAGCCAAACGTTTCACTAACAAATGCACAGTCGTAGAATGTTAAGTTAACGCCGGAGGTCAACGGCGACCATCCTCCCCCATTATAGCGACAGATGGTGCCGTTTTCTCCGACTGCATAAGCAGTAGTGCCTACAGCGTAAATTCCGTAGAAAGTAATTGATGTGTTTGTTGGTTGTACAGACCAGCCAATTCCACTGTAGAAACAGATGGTGCCATTTGCACCTGCTGCGAAACCATAGCCGGGGTTAAGAAAGGATACGCCGTAGAAGTTCGCTGTGGTGTTTGTTGTAAATGGTAGCCAGGATTGTCCACCATTGTCGCTGCGACAGAGTAAGCCATTGTCTCCAGCGATAAATGAGCTGTTTCCTATCAGTTTGATGGCGTTTAGATTCTCGGTGGTTCCGGTGTTGCAGTCACTCCAGGAATCCCCACCGTCTGTTGTAATGCGCAGCGTGCCGTTTGCTCCTACGATGCAGCCGTTTAATGGATCTATAAACGAAACGCCTTTCAGGTTTGTGGTAGTTCCTGTTGCCAGGCCGTTATAGCCAAGAGAGATACCACTACCGGCAAGATAAACGGTATCGATCTCACAAGATGCATCATGTGTAAAAAGCACGGTGCCGTTTGTTGTTCCCAGAGCACTTGGCGTGAAGGTGATTTCCAAATCGGCACTATCACCAGGTGCGACAGCCAGGCTTGCTGAAGCAAGACTAAACTCTGCAGCATCAACGCTGATTTCGCTCACATCCAATAGAGCAGTTCCATTATTGATGACCCGAACCAGGCTCACATTGCTGGTCCCGATAGCCGTTGAAGCAAAGTCCAGGTTATTGCTGTTTAAAGCGAAAAGCTGAATATCGGAAACCGCGCTATTGGTAAAGCTGAATGCTTCGCCAAGATCACCGACAACAAACCCCGAACCATCGACGATGTCAAGTGCTTCTAATGCGAGAGGATAACCAAGCGCTACTTCCGCCCAGGTATCACCACAGTCTGTTGTTTCCAGAACAAGTCCGTCATCACCAATGCAGTATGCCACGCGTGGACTAATAATTTTACATCCGCGCAGAGTTTGTGTGGTTCCGCTAACTAGTGGCTCCCAGGTAATACCACCATCATTCGTTCGGCAGATGGTACCATTTGCGCCAACAGCATAGCCGAAGCGTGAGTTTAGAAAAGCGACATCGAAAAAATTCACCGTGGTGTTGGTGACTTGCGGTGTCCAGCTTCCGCCAATATAGCGACAAATAACACCATTCTCGCCAACTGCCCAGGCAGTATTTCCATAGGCGAATACGCCGTAAAAAGCAGTGGAAAGACCGGTAGTTTGGGCGCTCCAACTAGCACCATTGTAATAGCAAATTGTTCCGGCACTTCCAACAGCATAACCTGAAGAAACGTTGGTAAATGAGCTTGCATAAAAACTTGCATTGGTATTCGTGGTGAATGGTGTCCATGTTGCGCCTCCATCATAGCTCACGCAGATGACGCCATTTAGACCGGTAATAAATGCCGCGTTACCGATTAGCTGAACTCCGGTCAGGTTGATGTTCGTTCCGGTATTGGAGAACGTCCAGGTAAGTCCACCATCGCTGGTAACAAGAACAGTACCACCGATGCCGGTAATGCAGCCGTTTAATGGATCGGTGAAGGAGCATCCGGTGATATCCTGATAAAACCCGGTTGTCTGACGAACAAATGGAGGGTTGATGGCAAGATCACAAACTGTGCTGCTAAACTGATAAGCTGCGCCGCTTGCACCAACGATAAATCCCTGACAGCCGGAGAAATCCAGACCTGCTAAATCGGGTGCATTGTTTATTGGAATGATTGTCCAGGTAAGGCCACTGTCAAGACTTTGCAGAAGGGTACCGTTGGCGCAGGTTGCCCAGATTACGCCTGGTGAAAAAATCTTACATCCGGTAATGTCGAAAGTTACGCCACTGTTTAACGGAGTCCAGGTTGAACCGCCATCGTTTGTTTTGCAAATTGTGCCGTTGGCGCCTACAGCAAATCCCAAACTGGCATTCCAGAAAGCAACGTCATGGAAGTTTACGTTGGTACCAGATGTTTGAGGTAACCAAAAGCCGTTTACATACTTACAGATAATACCATTTGTACCGACTGCCCAGGCGTACTGACCATAGGTGTAGACGCTATTAAAGCTTTCGCTGGTACCGGTAGATTGAGCAACCCAGTTAGTGCCGTTGTAAATACAGATGACGCCGCCACTACCTACAGCAAATCCATAGTATGGGTTCACAAAGCTGCTTGCGTAGAAATTGGCTGTTGTGTTGGTCACAAAAGGTGTCCAGGTAAGACCGCCGTCATAGGATGCGCAGATTAACCCGTTTGCGCCGGTAATAAACACCACGTCACCAATGACGCTAACACCGGTCAGATTTTCTACCGTTCCGGTATTAATGGCTGTCCATGTTCCTCCGCCATCGTAGGTAATGAATAAGACACCGCCAGAACCAACAGCATACCCAAGAGTCGCGTTTACAAAAGCAACGCCGGTTAGATTCTGAGAGGAGCCGATGCTGATGGGAGTAATTGTCAGTCCACTCTCCGTTGCGCTTCCGCTAACGGTTACGATATCGGGCGAACTAACGGCATTGTGTGAAAATGTAATGTTGCCGCTTTTGCCGCCCGCGCTTAGTGGTGAAAAGATTATCTGGAAGCTCAGGCTGTCGCCTGCTGCAATACTTGTAGCTGTTGGATTAAAGCTAAATTCTGCATTATCTGAAGAAACAGAAAGCGTAAGTACGCCATAGCCGTTGTTGTAAACGGTAACGCTGTTGCTGCTGCTATAGCCAACGGCGATCTCATCAAATGAAATGTTTGTATCTGAAATAGCGAAGATAGGATCTTGCTGAACCGTGTTGCTCTCAAATGTAAATCCGGTTCCACCTGCGCCAACGACATAGCCAGTACCATTGATAAATGTAATGCCTGCCAGGCTTCCGGGCGCGCCGGTTGTGATAACTTCCCAAGTGGTTCCCCCGTCTATTGTTTGAAGAATCACGCCGCCTTCGCATACTGCCCAGGCATTGTTATCATCCACGATGTGAATATTGTAAATCGTCAGGTTAACGCCGGTGTTTATTGTTGTCCAGCTTCCGCCTCCATTGATCGTGCGATAGATAATCCCACCACTTCCAACGATGTAGCCGTAATTAACGTTTAGAAAATACGCGCCATAGAGTGAGCCGGTTGCGCCGATGTTAATTGGTCCCCAGCTAACGCCATTCCAGTAGTAGCAAATGCCGTTTACACCAACAGCGTATGCATATGGGCCGACAGTATAGATGCCGTAAAAGGTAGTGTTGATGCCTAAGTTTTGTGGAATCCAGCTGACACCGTTCCAATAGTAGATTCCACCGGCACTTACTGCGTATCCGGAGGTACCGCTGGTAAACGACGCTGAGTAGAAAGTTTCAGAGGTGTTCGTTATTGTGGGTAGCCAGGTGAGGCCGCCATCAACAGAATAGCAGATATGTCCATTGGCTCCGGTTACAAACAGCGTATCATTAATAACCGTAATGCTGGTAAGATCATCGCTTATTCCAATATTTCCGGTTGTCCATGAAGAGCCGCCGTCAATTGTAATGAGTAGTAGACCATTCTCTCCAACGATATAGCCGTTTAGGGAATCGGTAAAGACGACGCCGGTTAAACTGTCGGTGGATCCGGTGTTAATTCCAGTATAGTTGAAGTTCTCCGGAGCAAAAAATGCCGCGATGCTGTGTGGGGCATTAACATTGTCGAAAAGATAATCACCGACTGGGCCAATCGGCTGACCGTCGACATATACCTCACCGATGTTGTAATCAACATCCGGCGTAATGGTATAGAAGGCGTCGCCACCTACAGCAACCGAAAGTAAGCCGGAAGGAGATATTGAACCGCCATTTCCTGCAGAGGAGACAAGCGGATAAGATGTTGCAATAAAGCTGGCAGTGATGGTATGGTTTGCAGCGATATTACCAAATGTGTAGCTGCTTAACGGTCCGAGTGAAACACCATCAACCACAACATCTTCGATATTAAAACCTGTATCCGGAGTAATGTCGAATGTACGATTTTCACCGCCCGGAACAGTTAGATTGCCGTTTGGTGTGATGACACCATTTGCACCAGCTGAGGCATTGATTGAGAAAGACAGCTGATAAAATTCAACCTGAATAGCATGATCTTCTGTGACGTTGCTAAATGTGTATTCACTCTGCGTTGCGAGATTATTACCATCGACCTCTACCCAGTCTACTGCGTAGCCCGGATCCGGGATGAATTGAAACGTCTGATCGGCACCATCAGTAACTATTACCGTTCCATTCGGCAGAACCTGTCCACCGAAGTTTGAAGAAACGGTTATGCTATGCGTAATTTGCTGGAAGATGGCCTGTATCGTGTGAGGTTGATCTACTGAAACAAACTCATAGACACTGACTGCTCCAATAGATGCGCCATCTACAAAAACGTCTTCAATTTCGAAGCCGATACTGGCGGCGATCTGGAAAACCTGATCCACGCCATGGTCAACGAAAACATTGCCTGCAGGGGAAATGGTGCCGCCGCTACCTGCTTGTGCCGAAATTGGATAGCTGTTCAGCTCAAAAGTTGCTTCGATGGTATGATTTGCTGTAACGTTCGTGAACTGGTAGCTGCTGACAGCACCAAGCGCCTGACCGTCTACGGTTACGTCTAAAATATGATAGCCGATATTTGGCGCGATGGTAAAAAGCTGATCACTTCCACCGATTGCGTTTACTGTTCCATTCGGTGAAATCGTACCGCCAGTTCCTGCAGTTGTGATAATCTGATACGTTTGTGGTTCGAAGGTTGCGGAAATTGTGTGGTTTGCATTAACTGCAGTAAACGTGTAACTGGTAACGGCTCCAACAGAGACGTCATCGACTAAAACATCTTCAACCTGATAACCGCTGATCGGTGTTATGGTGTAAGCACGATCAAAGCCGAGATCTACTGTGACAACCCCATCTGGTGAAATACTGCCGTTTGGACCTGAAGAGGAAGTGATGTCATAGGTCGGCGCGGCGGGAGGATTGCCTGCTAGCAAAACTAAATTTCCGTTGCGATACTTGGGGTTTAGCCAAACACCGTTTCCGATATCCTGACCCGTAATTGTCTCAAAAGTGTCGGTGGCTGAAGGATAATTCATCACGACAAAGCTATCGCCAAATGCGGGCTGATATCCGTTTAGAAGATTGATGTTTAGCGTTCCGTCAAGTTTTGGAGAAGCCGTGAAGCTTGAATTGTCGAAATTTGCAAGACTTTCAATTTCTAGGTCATAAGATGCGGTTTGCTCGTTTTGCACTGAGCCATTAAAATTCAGAGAAGCGATGTCGTTTTCACCTGGATCAATCTTACCGCGATTGTCCAGAAAACCACCAATGGTGATTTGTCCATTTCCTCGAAGGAGCCCGGTGGATTCATTAATCAATGAGCTTCCGTTAAGTGTCATATTTCGAGAGGATAAAACCTCCAGCGTTCCCTGATTAAGTAAGGAGCTGGCCAGTGTAAAGACGCGATTATAGTTTCCGTCGACGCGAATGGTTGCGCCTGCAGCGTTCACGATCTGTCCGTTGGTAACCGCCAGAGATGCGTTATGGTTATTGGTAGCATAGAGCTCGAGCAGGCCGTTGTTGGTAAAGCCATTTGCAAAGGTCATGGCGCTGGTGGATGTTCGTCCATCGACTCTGAATACCGACCCGGGCTGTGTGGTGAGGTTTCCATTCCAGTTGTTAAATTGAAATGTTCGAATGACTTCGATGACGCCGTCGTTATTGATATCAGCATCGATGATGTTGTTGTAGCTGAATTCAAGCGTATCAGTATTGGTGACGGGTAGTGTTGCTGAAAGCGTGCTCTGCTGAAAGGTAAGCTTTCGCGTCGGCAGATTAGCTACAGTCGAGTTCAGTGTTGAACTAACAAATGCGAGGCTTCCGTTTCCGGTGACCGGTCCGCCATTGTAATTCATGGTAGCCGAGGAATAGGTTAGCAAGCGATCATCGGCAATGATGAGATTTCCGGTTTGCTCATGCGTTTTGTTGAATGTTGCAGAACGATTGACTTCAATGGTTCCCTGATTGTCGACAGATGCGTTGAGTGTAAAGACGCGATTGTAGTTTCCGTCGACGCGAATGGTTGCGCCTGCAGCGTTCACGATCTGTCCATTGGTAACTGCCAGAGATGCGTTATGGTTATTGGTAGCATAGAGCTCGAGCAGGCCGTTGTTGGTAAAGCCATTTGCAAAGGTCATGGCGCTGGTGGATGTTCGTCCATCGACTCTGAATACCGACCCGGGCTGTGTGGTGAGGTTTCCATTCCAGTTGTTAAATTGAAATGTTCGAATGACTTCGATGACGCCGTCGTTATTGATATCAGCATCGATGATGTTGTTGTAGGAGAATTCCATGCGGCCGGTATTAGTCAACAATCCGCTACCGTTTATTTGACTTGTGGTAAGCAGAATTTGGCCGTTGGTGTTAACGCTACTGGCTCCATTTAAAGTTATGATTCGGCCGGTTGAGCTGAGCGTTTGCGTATCACTGCTACCGCCGATCTCCAAACTTGCTATGTCAACGTTAATATCGAGTGAAACGGTATAGGTGCCCACCGTAGTAATGTGAACATTATCTTCGGTAGTCGGCACGACTCCGGTATCCCAGTTATTTGCATTGCTCCAGTTTCCGCCTGCGGGATTATTCCAGTAGACGTCCTGAGCAAATGCAGATGTTCCCAGTAGAAAAGCACTGAGAATAAAAAATCTTAACATCCTCTGTAGCTGCATCATCATGATTCCCCTTTTATTGGTTGAATTGAAACTACCCTGACTATATCAATTGCCGTGCCGGAATCACTTCTTTGCTTCTTAAGTTGATTGAAATCAAATGTTTGTCTGTGTTTTTGAGGGTGGCTGAGCCGAAGCTCTGTCTGTTTTAGCAGACAGCAAAAAGTATGTTGTCTGCGACAAAGGACAGGCATGAAATTTGAAGGGTTGGAGATTTTGATAATAAAAAACGGCAGCGAAGCAAATCTCGAGAGACTTTTAAATCTCTGTCGGAAAGGATTTGGCTGCTGCCGTCTGAAGTGTGATGTTTTTTATTTAGATTTCAAAATTAGTCGTGTTATTTCTAAAAAGACTGCTCCATTCTGACAATGCTCCAATGTGCTCTTTGAAAAAACAATTCAAAATTTGGCTCTTTTTTTCTAAGTAAGTACGTACGTTCTAGCTCCCAAGACTGCTCCATTCTGACAATGCTCCAGTGTGGCCTTCGAAAAGTTATTCAAAACCACCCCCGTATATTTCCTTAATATCCATGCTTTCGTAAAAAATCTATTCATCATCAGACTTAACAGAACCAGATTCAGAACCCTGTGGCATGTCTCCACCCTCGCAGAGAATGAGCTCGATACTAATTCGCTCACTGATCAGCCTGGCGGTTTGCCAATTTGTTGCAGTCATAATCTGATATCCCTCCCGGACAAATAGTTCCCTTAGCTTGCGCAGGCGCTGCGAATCTTTATGCACAATCAGAACACGCTGTTTCACTGAACAATCTCCTTTTTCTTCTTTATAAACAATGATTGTGCCAGTTCAGTCAGGTGGCGTGGGACGCAAGGCAGATCTGTAGATGTAATTGCTCTTTCTCTTTTTAAGTATTTGTTCTTTATTGTTTTGTCTGGTTTTGGGGCAGGGCGTTCACCCGCCCAAAAAACTGGACGAGTAAATTCGGTACGAAGCTTAATAGGAGATGTTTGTCCGGGAAATCAGACGATTAAGCTGGGATTGTCTTTTTGGGAAGACACTATTCGTTGTTCAAGTCCAATTCGTCGAGAAGCTTGTAGAGATACGTTCTATTTACGCCCAGAATGCGTGCGACTTCAGACCTTGATTTTGTCTGTAGCAGAACTCTTTTGATATGGTTTCTTCTAAACGCTTTCTCTGCTTCAGCCAATGTTCCATCTGATGGGAAAGAATCTTGAAGTGGGGCTCTTTCCAGAAGCTCTGGTGGCAAATCTGTGACGGCAATATTTTCACCTGCGGTTAAAACAACGCAGCGTTGCATCACGTTCTCGAGCTCGCGAATATTGCCTGGCCACTCGTACGTTTCCAATGCGGCGAGTGCTGCATCTGAAAGTGATAGTTGCTTGCTATCCATTGCGTGTTTTTTTAGAAAAAACTCGGCTAATTCCCAAATATCGTCGCGGCGCTTGCGTAGCGGTGGAAGGGTTACTTCAATCACCTTCAAGCGATAATAGAGATCTTCGCGAAAGGTGCCTTCTGCAACGAGTGCTCCAAGGTTTTTGTTGGTCGCGGCAAGAATACGGATGTCAATCTTACGAGTTTTAATGCTGCCCAATCGCTCGACTTCTCTTTGCTGAAGCACGCGTAGTAGGCGCGTCTGTAGTGCGCTATCCATTTCACCAATCTCATCCAGAAATAGAGTACCGCCGTCTGCCATTTCTATCTTTCCGGGCTTGGCTTTCCGGGCACCGGTAAAAGCACCCTGATCGTAGCCGAAAAGCTCGGACTCGAGTAGATCCTTGGGAATAGCTCCGCAATTAATGGCAACAAATCGACCGTCGGCCCGAGGGCTGTTTTGATGAATAGCCTGTGCAAAAAGCTCTTTTCCTGTTCCACTTTCCCCAAGGATTAATAAAGATGCCTCGGTTGGAGCAATACGCGAACCAAGACGTAGCAGCTCAAAAAGCACTCTGCTCGATCCAATAATCTCTTCACTCTTAAACTGTCCGCGGAGCTGTTCCAGGGTAAGCGTCGCATCGGAGATAAGCTTCTTTTCCAATGCAGAGATTTCTTGCGAGACTTTCAAGCCCCGGCTTATCTGTTGTGCGAAGGATAGTAGGAAAGCTTGATCGGCTTGCGTAAACGGATTGTTTTTGTTCCGCCTATCTAAATAAACTGCGCCCAAGGTTTTAGAATTCAGCAAGAGTGGTGCGCAGAGAACAGCTTGTATATCCAGGTGCATAATGCTGTTTTGAGTTGCCAGCGATATATCGTTATGTGTATCATCGACGTGAATTGTTTGCGAATGTTGAGTGGACTGGCGAATGACCGTCATACTCATATCGCGAGCGGCCTCGGATTCGGATTCGTCCATGTTTAGGCCAAAGGCATCCTGAAAAGCACCATCCTCGGTTGTTAAAACAATGTAGCCGGCGTCTGCCTGAAGCTCACGAGTTACGACTTCTATGGCCTTTTGAAGCAACGTGCTACGTTCGGTCTCACTCGAAAATAAGATTCCGGAAGCATAAAGTGTTTCAAGGCGTTTGTTTTCCGCTTTTAGTGCCTGAAGCTGCTGGCTATCGTTACCTTCAGAAAGTGCCAGCTGTTTTATACTTATATTAATATTGCGGTTTAGGCTTAAGACATCACTGTATAGCTCCTCAATTTGCTTTGCCGATTTTGCTGCCTGCTCTTCCTTAGCGCTATTTAAAAGGTCGGCAAAGCGAGCCGTCAGCTCTTTGAAGGATGAATCAACCTGTTGTTCCAACTCGCTACGGATGTCTTGGAAGGATTTTGCCATAAGCTGTATTCCATTACGTTTTTAAAAGATACGGACTGAGTTTTTGAAATCCAACGCCTTGTAGGACTGCCCAATCGTGCGGCTCTACAAGGCCTCTTCAACTTCAGCAATTGTCTGATAGCGATCATCAGGATTCTTCGCTAAACAACGCTCAATTATGGCGTCGAAAGATCCGGCGTCGTCATTGCGCAACAGAGATGCGGATGTTGGAGAATCATTGAAAATAGAATGCATAATCGATATTTCATTATCCCCTCGAAAAGGCGACTGATTGGTCAGCAGCTCATAAAGGATGACGCCGAACGAGAAAATATCTGATCGACAGTCAATCTCGCGATTGGTTATCTGTTCCGGTGCCGTATAACCAAGCGTGCCGATGATACCGCCGGATGATGTTTGGGTGCGAATTAAGGAAGACTTCGATAAACCAAAGTCCATTACGCGAATAGAACCAGAACCATCAAGCATAATGTTTGCCGTTTTCAGATCGCGGTGAATAATATTGCGTCTGTGGATTTCCTTTAGTGCCGAGCAAACTTGCAATACTATCTGACGAATTTGCGATAGCGATAGCGGGTGATTCTCCTTTAAGAAGTCGGCAAGTGTTCCACCGGACAAGTATTCCATGGCAATAAACTTACGCCCAGCCGATTCTCCAACCTCAAATGCCCGCACAATATTAGGGTGATTGAAAGAGGACAAAATAAACCCCTCACTATTCAGTCGTCGTCTGTTTTCCTCATCTTCCAACAGTTCATTATGTAGGATTTTGATCGCTACTTCTTTATCAGAGTTTTTATCGGTAGCAAGAAAGACCTTCCCCATACCACCTTCGCCAAGCAGTTTCTCCAGCCGATAGTGGGAGATAACCTTTGCCTGCCGATCTGCTACATGCCTCCAATAAAGTCTTGATATAGCTGCAAGAATAAAACCGGAAAGCAAGGTGGTTGTTAACCCGGTTACCGGAACCCAGCTGCTTGTGATGGCAAAGTAGATGTAACAACTAATCCAGATTAGCAGCAATAGCAGCACTGTCAACAGTAAGCCGCGAGAAGGTCTGAGTAAAAGAGTGCCAAAGACGATCAGCAATGCGATTAGCAGGTAAAGCGCGTAGCTCCATAATTTACTGATATCTTCCAGATAATTGGTGTGCAGGAACATTAAAAATGAATTGGCATGAACTTCCACCCCCCGCATCAATCTTTCATCGAAAACCGCCGTTGCATAGGGTGTATAGAAGCGATCTTTTGCCGATTCAACACCTCCACCGATTAAGACCACTCGTTCGCGAAACAGTTCTTTCGGAAGCGGTGTCTTTCCGGTTAACAAGCTGCTGCGATAGGTTGGAATTGCGCCTTCTTCTGCCTGAATCCAGATGCCGGCAGATGTTCTTTCCCACTTACCCGGAGGACCGACATAGTTCAGCCTTAATTCATTATGCATATCTGGCGGTCGAACCGAGCCTTTTCCTTTTCCTGAAAAATGCTGAGCCAGAATCAACCCAATTGCCGGAATGCTATCGCCAGAATCAATAATCCATGGCTTGATACCTTTTACCCGACCGAACACACCGCCACCAACTTGTAGCATTGCATGTCCCATGTCATAGAGCTCATCAGCAAACAGTTTTGCGGGCTTTTGAATAACTGTCGTATCTTCACGGGTCTCTTCAAGACAGATTCCGACAACGTTGTCAGCTCGGCGGAGCGAAGTAGCCAGTAGACTATCACCGGCCGGATCGGGAACAAAGCGATTTAATAGCGAGATATCCAGCGCGATAACCGCCGCTTTGTATCCATTCAGGCTGTCAATAAGATTTGCGAGATAGCGTCGTGGAATCGGATCATAATAACCGTACGGGGCAATTGCCGCTTCGTCTACCAGGACAATTGCTGCTTCGTCTACTGATTTCTCCCCAGTGATGGTGCGGAGGGCAATGAAGTAGTCCAGTGCTCTGTCGTCATAGCGGCGGGTTGTGTTGTTGGCAAGACTATATAGGCCAAAGAGAATAGCGAGGGCACTTAAAAGCAGGCCTGTGAGTAAGATTCTAGCCGGACGATTCATTTAATAATTTAATCTTCTACAGACACTTTGGCAAACTCTCTGGCATTGAGTGCTGCCGCAGATTTATTTCCCAGTCTTGTGTTTAGCGTTTCGAGTATCGTATAAACGCCGGGCATTTCGGGATGAGAAACGGCTGCTTGTTGAGCATGATCGAGAGCTGAGTGAAACAAGTTATAGCGATAATACGCTGCGCTGAGCAAAAAATTAGTCGTCACAAGCTCTCCATTAGCAGGTTTTAGCGACTCGACTTCAAGAATATCCTGTTTTAGATTGGCGTGTTCTTCGTCTCCCATAATTGAAAAATATACCTTCGCCGATTGACGGCCACTGCTATCACTAATGAACCAGAGATATTGATCTTCTGAGTCTAGCTTAGGTGCGTTTGATGGATAGGCGAACCAGGTGCCATTAGCCTGTGTTGTGTAAAAAAAGTCACTTACTTCACTTTCTATCGTCAGCGTAAAGGAGCGGCCATGTATGGTATCAATCCAGCGGAATATCGGTCGAGATTCAAGGATCTTACTTCGCCTCGGGTAGACCGTCGATAGCGTTGTGTCCTCATCCGCAGTCTGCCAGCGAGTGGTTCCGGCCACAGATTTGGATTTCTCCTTTCCCCAAAGCAAATCGGACACGACTTTGCCGAGTCCGCTTGCCTGCGAATTCTTCTTGCTCTTTGAGCTGCGAATTTTATGGCTGCCGTTATTTCGCAACACGACTTCCTTCCCGGAATAATAAATAATAACGGCTTTGCCGCTACTCCCGGCCTTAATGTGATCTCCGTTTTTAAGCTTGCTGCTACTACGGGCTTTGCTCATTATGCCGCCAGATCTAATAGTTACATCGCCCTTGATGGATGAAAAAGCTGCGACGGACTGCGCAGAAAGCTCGGCTGGTAATCCCAGAGCCAGGAGCATTATGAAGAATGTCTTGAGTTGTATTCTCATCTTGGATCTCAATTATTTCTTTTATTGATAGAATGCCTTTATTTGCCGATTAGGATGAAAGGAGACCAATAAAATGGTGATGCATACTGTTCATCTTCAATAAGCTTTTGCTTGGCTCGCCGCAGCGAATCGGACAATTTCTTCCCTTTGGCAACACGCTCGAAAAAATTAGTCATTAATATTGCTGTAGACTGATCGGAAACCTGCCAGAGTGAGACAGTTAGGTTTTTTGCCCCCGCATATAAAAATCCGCGGGTTAAGCCAATAATTCCTTCACCACGCACGAGCTTGCCAAGGCCGGTTTCGCACGCACTTAAGACAACCAGTTCGGCATTTAGATTCAGATTATATACTTCGGAAGAATATAATACAGCATCTTCCTCTGAAGAACTGTCTGCAGCAAGAAGAAGCCCGGAAAGCTGAGGTTGTTTTTCATTCACAAATCCATGTGTCGCAAAGTGAAGATAACGATATGATGATATATCTGCCGCTTTTATTTTATCCTCATTTGCCTGTTTGTTAAGCAGTAAGGTACTGCGTTTCTTTTTACGTTTAAAGATATTAGCAACTGCCGATGTTTCTTCTCTTGTCGCAGGTAGTGGTATTACCTTGCCATCACCGCGAAATACTGCTGATGAATCCAGTGAGCGAACAGCTGCCAGAAAGTTGTTTTTGGATTGGAGTGTATCCGATTCATCCTCAAAGCCGGGTGCGAAGGCTAAATATCCAGAGGTCTTTTCTTGTCGACGCTGTTGGGTTTCTATCATCAGTCTCGCAGAGTAGCCATAGCCAATTGTTACCTCATGAATCAGATAGTCCAACGAAGTAAATTCTGCGTTCCGTTTGGCCGGTTGTGTTAGCAGTGCTTCAAATGGTAAATAGCCAAGAATGCCATCCGGAATAATTTGAAGGTGCTTTTTCTTTTTGAGGAGCGGCTGAAGAGGTTTGAGCAAGGTGGTGTAAAGCCGATTAGCGTAGCGGGCATATAAATTAATATCGTCGCGCACTAATCCGGAACGCATGAGTTTAACCTGTTTATCCAGATCTGCCGGCTTTTTAAGCTGAAATGCTTCGACGTTTTTGCGAGTAATTACAAAGGCGTAAATTGTACTGTCGCCAAGCATATATTCAATCAGTGCGTCTTTTTTCCCGACCAGGTGTTTTCTTACATCGGAAACTTTCACATCGTTTGTCTGATATTTTAAATTATAGTACTGCGGATATTCTTTCTCCAGCCTGGCGGTCAATTTATCCAAGTCCAGCTTCAGCTTAAAGAGGCGGTCTTTCCATCCCGGTAATCGCAGCGAATCTACTTTGGCGCCTTTTTCCTGAGACTGCAAGACCCGTTGATTGAGTGCAGCCAGTTCGAAACGAATGGTTCGTTCTTTTTCAAGTAAAGTGTCTGGAATATTGGCAAAGCGCTTTGCTTCTACATCACTCAGTGCTTCAAGAAGTGTCCCCGACTTATTCTTTTCTGCGAACAGAAAGGCCTTTTCAGTAAAAGAATCGTCATTCGTAACCTGCGCTAATTCAAGGGCCGTTTGTAATGCGCCATCGAAGGTCGTAGCAGATTGTTTTCCCAAAAACAGTTTAGAACCTTCTGCCTTAAAACCACTTCGCAGCGATTCTACAAAACCTCCTATGCGCTCATAGGTTGCGAGTGAAAGACGAAGATCCGGTAGATTCTGTGTCTCTTTATAACGCTTTCGAAGAAGAGTGGCCTTTTGTGTCATGTTTTCCAGCACCTTTTGTTCAGAAATAGTTTCTTCTTCGCCGGGGTTTTTTGCCAAATCCATATCGTCAAAGGAATAGGACAACGCACCAAGTGCTTTTTGATACTCTACCAGGGCTTCATCGAGTTTTCCCTGATGTTCGTACATCTCCCCGTATTTTTCAAACCCTTCAGCAATAAGCTCATGAACCGATCCATAAAGCTCATCACGCATGCTTTTTGCCAGTTCAAAGTAGTGTGTCGCACTATCATAATCTGATTGGTGATAGGCAATAGCACCTAAACTAAGTTGAGCATAAGAGACATATGGATGGTCTTCTCCGTAGGTGTCACTGTACCGTTTAAGAGCTTCGGTAAAATAAACTTTTGCAGTATCGTATTTAGCCATATCGTAATAGACAATGCCAAGATTATAGTGCCCTGATGATCCGCTCGCCGAATTACCATAGACATCCAATGCAATTTTGAAATGGGAAATTGCTTTTTTGAACTCGCCCATTTCGCGATAGGTATTAGCAAAATTATTGTTGATGTAACCGACGTAGGGGTGTTTGTCGCCAAAATTTATCTTAATAAGCTCAAGCGTCTTTCCGTAATAGTCCAGGGCGCGGTTGTAGTCACCACGATTATAGCTGACAATACCCAGGTTGTTATAGCTGGCCATGATATGCGGATGGGTTTCCGGTAGTGCATTTATTCTGATCTCTAACGCTTTCTCGAAATAGACCAGCGCATTCGTAAAGTCATCCATATCGCCATAGCTTACCCCGATATTGTTCATTACCGCCGCTACATCAACGTGATTCTCTCCATAGGCTTTGCGCCGGATTGCCAGAGCTTTGTTTAAATACTCAAAGGATGTGGCGTAATCAGCCCAGTCTTGATAGAGAGAACCGATGTTATTATACGCTGTCCCCAGCTGAATATGATCTTCTCCCAGAAGAGGAATAGCTTCTTCTATTGATTCCAGCAATACCTGCTCGGAAGAATCCAGTTTCTGCACCATTTGCAAATTCCCGCCGACAAAAATTTTGCATTGCATATAGGGCGACCATGCTTCAGTAAGGCCTTTTTCTGCAGCCTGTTTAAAAAGATCTCGAGCTTCGAAATAGAGCATGTTAGAGCTATCCATTTTTGATGCGCTTGCTAAAGCTTTGGCCTGTTTAAATAACGACCATGCTTTTGCTGTATCAGCGGCAGCTTCGTCCGCCTGGCAAATTGTCGAAGAGAACAAAACGGCAGATAACAAGAGAAGCAATGTCGATCGAATCATGAGAACACTTCCTTTCTGATAAAACGCATAACGGCACCTTTCATGCGGTGAAAAACAAGTTGCCTGATATCAAGATCAAACATTGTACCAAAAAAATAAAACAAACGCGTCAAGAAATAATGGCGAGGTTTTAGTCTTTGCCATTGTAAATAAACGACTTATAGAAGATGTGTTGCCGGGTTCCAGGTTGAACGGCTCTGCAGTCGGGGCGTACTGCTGAGAGATTGTCGCAAAAAACGGACAGTTTGTCTTTTCCATAAGACACTAAAGCGAAATACAGGTATCCTCACACAATAAATTATACGATTTCTGAATCACTTATTCAAGTCGGTAGGCTCTATATGGTTTCGTTTCAAACCGTACGGCGGGTTATGTGATCCGCGCAACTACAACAGAGACGCTCAGCGACTTTATTTTTAACAGGTCTTAAGAACAAGTCTGTCCGGCACCGACCTCCCGCACGGACAGCACCGGGGACACGGAGCGTCCCTCATTCAATACGCAGCACAAAAGAGCATTGGGACATGAAGGGTCCCCGGTAGTTCTTTTTAGACCTGAAAAACCCGTCCTGTTGCTCCGTAATTATTTCAGATTGTAGCCAGTGATTTTTGGTGCTATTTTTAGCGCCACAAACGAATCACTTATATCATTGGCAGACTATGAACTCACTTTTGCTCGTTCTTCCCTCTTCAACCTATCGTACAAATGCCTTTATGGAAGCGGCAGCACGTCTTGACGTGACGGTTCTTGTTGCATCAGACCATCGTCAGGCAATGGCAGCGCTGGTTCCTGATACAACACTTGCGCTAAACTTTCGTAAGCCGGAACAAATTCGCGAGAAGATTGCGTCCTATTTTGAAAAGAATCCTTTTTTAACTGCCATCGGAGTAGATGATCAATCTGCGCATGTTGCCGCGCAAATTAATGAGACATTGGGCCTGCCGGGTATCCCAGTTGAAGCGACAGCCGCAGCTCGCAACAAATATCTAATGCGCCAAAAGCTGGCGGCAGCGGATGTGAATGTTCCAAACTTCGATCTCCATTCTTTGGAAAAACCACAACCAGATAAACCGGTGTACCCCTGCGTGTTAAAACCGACTTTTTTGTCAGCCAGTCGTGGCGTTACGCGCGCTAATAAACCGGGAGAATTTTCACAAGCCTTTTCAGCGCTAAGGGAATTGATTCGCACGCCGGAAATTTCAGCGCGAGCCCATGATGGCGAAGCTGCGAGTATTCTGGTGGAAGATTATGTGCCGGGAATGGAGGTGGCGCTGGAAGGAATTCTAACAGACGGCGATTTTAAAAGCCTGGCCATTTTTGATAAGCCTGACCCGCTGGAAGGCCCGCATTTTGTTGAAACAATCTATGTAACACCATCTCGGCTTCCTGCCTACGTGCAGCGTGAATTGATTCATGAGACACATAAGGCAGCGCTTGCACTTGGTATCGACAACGGACCGGTGCACGCCGAGTTGCGAGTAAATGAGCAGGGCGCCTGGATTATTGAAATTGCCGCCAGATCGATTGGCGGGCTTTGTTCACGCGTTTTGCGCTTCTCGGAAAAGCTGGTGTTAGAAGATCTGATCTTGCGTCAGGCAATTGGTGTGGATATCTCCGAAGTGCAGCGAGAGCGGCAGGCAGCAGCGGTGATGATGGTGCCGATTCCTTCTGCCGGACGGTTAAAACGAGTGGGTGGCGTTGACGAGGCGAGTGCCGTTGAAGGTGTGGAAGACGTGATTATCTCGATCCCCAATGGGCAGGAGGTTTTGCCCATGCCTTTTGGCGGGCGCTATTTAGGATTTATCTTTGCACGCGCGGATATGCCGGAAGAAGCTGAAGATTCAATACGACGAGCGCATGCCTGCTTGAAGATCGAGATTGACGACGGTACTGCATGATGACATCCGGCGATCTGCGTTTGCAGCTTGGCGTATTCGCACTCTCTTTTGCAGCTTTTGTGAATGTGTATCTCCCGCAACCCGTACTTCCTGTTATGCAGGAAGATTTATACTCCAACACTGTTTATACATCTCTGATTATCTCTGTACTATTCCTCGGTATTGCCTTTGGTAATATTCCTTTTGGGATGGCTATCGATCGCTTACCGATTCGTCCGATTGTTTTAGCCGGTGGGTCTGTTGTTGCTGTTACCGGGGCAATTTGCTGGCAATCGTCGGATTTACGAGTGATCATCGCAGCGCGTTTTTTACAGGGATTTTTTCTTCCGGCCATTACCAGTTGCCTGGCCGCATATCTTTCCCGAACGTTACCGCGTGAGCGTCTTAATCAGGTCCTGGGTGGATATGTTGCCGCGACCGTTGCCGGCGGCCTTGTTGGCCGCATGATTTCCGGACTTTTGCTACCGGCCGAAGAATGGCGAACGGCCTTCCTGATAGGGGTGACCATAACGATTATTGCACTAGCTATCTCGTATCACTCTTTTGATAACAAGCCTCTGTCTTCGTTGGAAGTAGCAGTTGTGAGCTTTAGCGAGCTATTGCGTCAAAAGGATGTAAGACTAATTTTAATTTCGGCGGGTTTTGGAATGGCGGCGTTTGCTTCTGTGTTTAACTTCCTGCCATATCGTTTACAGTCTCCTCCGTTTACTTTGCCGGTGCGAACATCGACGCTGTTCTATTTGCCTTATTTGATTGGCACGGTGGCAGCCTCTTTTGCCGGCTGGATGAGTAACCGGTTTAGCAATGGCATAACCATTCTCGCTGCAACCGGTTTACTCGTCTGTTCTATGATGTTGATTATGATGCCCAGCCTGACACTTACGGTTGTTGCGTTATTGGGAATGTGTGCAGGTTTCTTTGCATTGCATTCGGCGATGCTTGCAACCCTGAACAGGAAGTTGAACTCTGGCCATGGCAGGGCAAATGCCCTCTATGTATTATTCTATTATGTTGGCGCGTGGCTGGGAATAACAGTTGCCGGATTAGTCTACGAATCTGAAGGTTGGAATAGCATGGTTGCTATTTTAACTGCACTGCTGATTGTGCCTCTGTCGTTGGGACTGAAGAGGTAGATGTGGCATAAACATTTATTTTACAAAGAAACTATGTCTAACTGTTTTAAAGCTTCTGTTGCGAAATTCTTCTCGGGGGCAAAATAACGTTAATTCTATTACTACCATAAAGTCGTTATTGATACTCAAAGGCTGGTCCAGCAAATTCAAACTAAGCGCGGTATTTCAAAACCATCTGGAATATAAAGTCGAGAGACTGAGTGGCCGTAGCGGCTACATTATTACTCAGGAGAAGTTGTATCGGTTGTTGAGTGATATTGAGAGTGATTGGTTAAAATAAACAAAAACAGCAGGCTATTTATTTCAATATGGGAAACCTATAAATATTGTTTTAGGTAAGCGGCCACACCATAAAGATGTTGCTTGCCCCCAGTGCGATTAAAACCTCCGCTATTGAAGCGGACAAAAGACAAATATAGTATTTTAACCTGCTATAAAAATCTGCTCTCTTCATATTGCTATCCTCCTTCTCGGGCTGTTGACCCGTGTTTATTACATTTAGTAGGTGATTTTTTACACATGAAAAAACCACAAAGACGACAGCACCAAAGACAAGCATAAGGGATTCTACACCTTTACAGCTAGCCGCAAGCCTAAAACAGCACTATTTCAATTTTCCTTATCTTTCGGTGGATTTGGATCGTTTCCTGGTTTCACAGTATCCTTACTTCGGATTTTACCATCACGACCTTTCGTAATACGCTCGCCACCACCTTGACTTTGCAACATTTGGGTCGCAGCCTTTTCAGCTTCTTTCTGAGTATCGTGAACAGAAGAAGCCTTTGTAGCGCCCAGTTTTTTGTTTGCCCATGTTCCGTCAGGACGACGAAAAATGATGCGATCTCTTTCTTTACTCATTTTTAATTCCCCTAAAGTCTGTTAAGTGGTTCGAAATTGATACAGCAAAAAACATTCCAAAACAGTACACACGTATATACGTCATTCGCCAGCGCGCCATAACTGTCTATAACAGCCCTTTTGTATATTTTTGACACACAATCGTTAAGCAGCTCTGCTTAGTCCGGCCAATCCCAGCAACGGAACAACATCCCCCCGGCCGACGTATCGCAACAGTGCTTCGCACGGCTCATCGTACGGGTCCAGAAATTCTTCATTCTGTGCGAGATTGAAACGCTGTTGGGCGTAATTCGAGTTTGGCTCATCTCGGAACGGGTGTAAGCGGGCTAAAATTTCGTTAAGCAATTTAGATGCAAAATATGCATTAGCGCTGACAACCGCCAGCTGCTCTTCCTTCACGCCTATAATATAACCGGCCCGGCGCTGCTCTTCATATCCTGCTGGGTCAGACTGCTTTAGTGATTCCGCTCGAACCCCTTCCATGGATACGGCTCCCCGGCTAAGCACGCTTGAACCGCCCGGCTGCAAGTAGTGAATTGCTCCCCAAACACTCTCAACACCGCCTTTACCGTCCGGATCGATACGAACACCGACATCGAAATAAGGGATTGAATAGTAAGTTGCCAGGCGATTGAGCGTGTGGCGACCACTATGGGAATCGACACAACCGACCACGATATCGCATTCCGACAACGCTTCTATCGTCCCCGCCTCACCCAGTAAATGCGGAAAAGTTTTTACATCGGTGCCGAAACCGATTCGGTCAACAGCGTCGGCAGCGACATCGACTTTTAAGCGATTGTCCTGTGCATCCTGAAGAGTCGAATTGATAATTCGGTTCAGGTTTCTTTCTTCAACCCGATCCGGATCGACCAGAACCAATCCTCCAACACCCTGGCGTGCTAGCAGCTCTACAACGAAGCTACCGGTTCCAGAACAGCCGACTACTCCTATCGTCAACTCGGATAGAAGATCACGGGTGCCGCGCGCAAACAGTTGTCCTGTTGTGGGTTTGAAATTAGACGAGACCCGCCAAATATTGATATCGTCTCCGGCAACGGATATTGAAGCCAGTGGCGTAAAATTACCCGAGACATCTACAACCCGGCCGATCAGACGACCATCAGGCAACAGAATAACGCTGGCATGGGGATCATCCGTATCCAGCCAACTATATACCGAACCGAAAAAGCTCCGATCCGCTTTGTCGTCGAGAATTGAAAAATCTTCCCAGCCTCCCGGGTGGCTATGCAGCTTCAAAATTCCACCACCACAGGCCTCTGCTTCTTCCAGCAAGGGAATAAGTAAATCGGTCGGCCATATCAGCAAGTCGTTTTCCCTGGCCCGGCAGGTATCGTACGGAACGAGCACCAGTTTTCGAATCATAATGCAGGTCTTATTCTTACCGGTTAACCGGCCACATAACGCTATTGCTGCCGCCTCTTTGCCGTCTTCCGGAAGCAGGTGCTTCATTAAAGCCTCATGCTGCTTACCGCTCATTCGCAAATGTAAGTTGTTCGTTCTCATTATTAAGGCTCCTATTTGTTCAATTCCCTTTGAAACCAATCGCTAATCGCCAGCAGGTGCGTTGAAATGTTGTCGATTCCCGGACGCCATGGATTTTGGGGAGTGCGATGTCTGGACCAGCGCTGCCAGTTTTTGCCATCAAGGTTATGACCGGCAAGCGCATCAATCGGTTTGCCGTCTTTACGAGCAAGTCCGGGATTAAAATACGCCATATCGATCTGGACACCGGGATAACCGGCTTCGATTTTCAAAGCAACATCGACATTGTCGACATTATATCCGGAGCAAACTGGGTAATCACGAATGATTACCCAGTTACCGTTATCACGGATGGTCTCCCAGTTTACACCGAGGTTGTCCAGATCAACTATATCTTCTTCGCTCAACTCAAATGTCTTGCGAAGCGTCTCACCGTCTTTGATTTCCAAAGGAAGGGTGATAAACCGCTCGACTCCCGGTTTGGTAAAATCCACCTTCTCATCGTAACCGACTTCGATCTTCTCACCCCGAACCCGCTGATACAGACGATAACAATCCGCCGGTTTCTTACCGGCGAGTTCCAGGATTTCGCGACCGGTCATACACTCTACCCGTACGACATACTTCTCGCGATCGACGCGGATGCGATAACGGCACCCGTGAGGCGGTACTTTTTCTGTTTTTGCATAGCTCTCGATATCGATAATGCGATCTTGCATAGCCATCTCCTTTCGTTTATTTTGGCTTTCGCTTATCAATACGATAAATCGTGACATCAAGAAGCATATATGGAATCAATCGGTCAAACCTGTCACGCTTGATCGTATTAGATATTGAGGGGACTATTAAAACGGGTTTTGACCTTACTTAATTCATAGGATGTTATACTAAAATGAACAAACAATTTTCGCAAGAAAGCGATGATGATCTACTTATCTATATGTGTTTACAAAAGGATGCCCGTGTGGTTGCCGAAGAAGCGCTTGTAGAGTTTTATCACCGTCACAAGGATTATGTATTTAATATTTTAAAAAATAAGCTGGGAAGCTTCGTGAAGTCAGGTATCATTGAAGAAATTCATAATGATATTTTTCTGAAAGTTTTTTTAAAAGCGGATACATATAAACCAAGCTCCAATTCCAATGTTAGATCATGGCTTGGAAGGATAGCACAAAACTCTGCGTTTGATTGGGGGGCGAAGCATAAGCGAGAATCAAACGAGATAGCATTGGAGATTGAAGAATGGAATGGTATTGAATTAGGTAAAAAGAATAATGCTGTTCGAGTCGACCACAGAAAAGGTGCTTTAACAAATGCCTTATTGAAATTATCCGACCGCGATAGAGAGATTCTTTTAATATCTATGGATCACTACGATCCAGAAAAGCAGAATATTGATATACCACCTGCTATACTGGAAGAATTGTGTAAACGTCACAAAACTACTCGCGAGAATATCCGGCAAATTCGCAATAGAGCAAAAAAGAAAGTCGAAAAATACTTGAAGGAACATACTCCCCATTTGCAGACAGAATCACCTAACTCAGAACCTGGCCCTCGAGTTGTTTCCAAAGACTGAATATTAGAAAAACAGCTTCAATGAAAAGTCTATCTCGTTAGTATAAAAAACTGACGAGAATTAGTTATGCACCGTGTATTTCATAACTTCAATTATGATTACCAGGCAGGAGAAGATTCCATGAGATATTCCAAAAAAGGTCCTATAGTAAAATCACCCATTTCCGAGAAAAAACTTTATGAGTTGTTTCAAAATGAAAATCTGGTTTTTCCAAAAAACAAAGAAGAAGTCGCCAAGGCAGAGAGGCGAATGGAGGAGAAAAAGTACACTTTGCCTACAGATTTACAAGAACCGACTAAACTACTTCGGCTATTAAGGAACAACACTAGGCAAGATAAATGTTTGAAATCAGAAACAACTCCGAACCCTGAGGTTGAAGAAAATATGGCAAGAGCTGCGAGAGAAGGCGGAAATATTTCGCCTGAGATAGAAGCTATAATGCAAAGAGATAGAGCTAAAGCTGAAAGTAAATCAACAAAATGAAACGAACTATTTCTAAGGCGAAAGAACAAGATATCTGTGATTTAGCGGAGGCTGTAGCCGAAGAATATACTACCGAGAGTTCCGATAAGGCAAACCTTGAGTTAATTGCTGAACAAAACGATATAACATATAGTTATGGACATTACGGCGAATCTTTTGATGGAATGCTCGAGCATAAAAGCTCCCGCTTTCATATTTATTGTAACCTTGATAGACTCAAAAAATCGAATTCACCGAGATCGCGATTTACTTTTGCACATGAATTAGGACATTATTATATAGACGATCACAGAAATGCATTGGAAAGTGGAAAGGTTCCGGCCCACCCATCGATTTGTGAGTATCAATCAAAGAATATAGTAGAGCAAGAAGCAGACTTATTCGCGTCTAATTTACTTATGCCCGCTTCAAGGTTCAGCTCTTTGGTCGATTCGACACCTATTGGAGCAGAAAGTATATTTAAAGCGGCAAATCAGTTCAAAGTTTCTCTTTCAAGTGCAGCTGTCAGATATTGCAAAAGTGATATCGTTCCCTGTACTATTATTAAGTGGAGTCAAAGAGGCTATGACTGGAAATTAATTTCTCTATCTACTTATAAAGCGACCCTAAGGAAAACAATAGAAAAAATTGGGGACATTCCCAGAGACTCTCCAACGTTTCGGATATTAAATGAGGAGAGGCCTAAGGAAGGTTTTTTCGAAGCGGGCACGACAGTCGCACACTGGTTTCCGTATATTGATCATTCCTCGCAAAAAAAATCAATATTAATCGAGCAAGCTATCTCGCTTGGTTCCTATGGCGCTATTACCATTCTCTTCCCGGAATCCGGTCAGTATTCGAGTTAGCCTATACACAAAGCGGTCAACTGGATCTGCTGATCGGCGTGTATGTACTGGAGATGGACCGTCAGACTCCACAGCACGATTTGCCATGATGATGTGTATAGGCGGGGGAAATAGAAACATCAAAAACTTTGCCGCAACAAAAAGTAGATGAGAATAAAGCTAAGAAATAGTATTATATAGGTTTCTTGTATAATTTATTGCTGAAAATGTCATTGTTAGAATTGAAACTCTTGAGAGAATTTTATGCCTAAAAAAAAGATGGTTAAAAATATTCAAGAATCTTTTAAGACCAACAAATTCCTAACCCAAGTAGTAACCAGTACTATAGCATCTGCGATCGTCTCTGTTGGAACCATGTTTTTTTTCATCCTTCCCAATCAACTTGCAGATATAGAGAAGAAGTTAGACAGCCTAATTTTGGTACAAAGTGACTCGACAACTGATTTTCAAATAGGTTCAAGAGGCAATCGCAAAGTTGACATAAAAGAGAGCGGTGATCTTAAAGGGGTAAATATCGTACAGGGTGACAATAACGCGATAGGTTCATCCCCGCAAGAATTAAAAGAGGCTATTGTTAATGATGAATTTAAGGGAATGTTGTATGAAGCAATTCAAGGACAACCCATACCGAAAGATTTTAACATCACAAACAAGTACATAACTGTAAAAAAGTTTGAATTTATTCCTGATGCTGACAACGAGACGCCTGAAACTTCGGGATATAATAATTATCTAAAATCAATGCAAGCTCAAGTTAAGACAAAGCAGCAAATAACAGAAGAAGTTCTAGCCGAAGTAGATTCGGGAAACCTTAAGGGATTTGAATACACACAAAAAGAGATAGATGACAAGATTTCTTATCGCTTAAATCAAAGCAAACAAACATACGACAGACTCAAACTCGCTCAACGAAGTTTGGCGGGCAATATGATGCGTAATAGTAGTTCAGATATGAATTTGGATGAAGTTCCGGGAAAAATAGATTACGCAATAGAAAACCTTACAAACGAGCCCTATATGATCATATACATAACTTATTCATGTTTAAACAAACAAGGGATAAGAATAGGTAAAGGCAGTATATCACTCGAAAACATACCTCCAAAGGCGACTGTCAAAGGTATTATACCTTTAGAAGATGTAAAACTTTCAAAAGCTGATCTGACAGACAAAGTGCAGATCGATGGAATTTATGACGCGCAGACAATCATGCAATATGCAAGAAGGTTAAACATTAGATAGCCTGAATCTTAAAACTACTCTTCACCGGCACCGTACTCAGCTTCTCTCCAAAACCCAGCACATGCTCGCCGGTGTAGAGAACAATCCCACGCACGAAGCGATCGCCCAGCGATTCGGAAAGGTTTCGCAGCCCGCGAAAGTCGCCGCTCTTGACGTCGGAGCTTCCCTTTACCTCAATGCCGACGACGTTGCTAGCAGTGTCTTCCAGCAGAATATCCACTTCCAAACCGTTCCGGGTGCGGAAATTTTATCAAATCTACTCCGCCAAACGAAATCCTTTAAACTGCCAGCGCTTACTCGTTTGGAAAAAGTTGCGGTAGGTTATCCTTGCATGATTCTTCGAGGTTGCGCATGATGAGCCGCGCAGTACCATCTGATCGATCATAAACTTTCCGTTGTACTCGCCAAGTGGACCGCCAGTGCGTTTGTAGCCGGGATAAGGCAGATAGCTGCTGCCGGTCCATTCCCAAACGTCGCCCATCATTTGAAACAGACGTCCATCTCCTTGAACAGACGACTTGGTTGCCGGTTGTGGATGATACGCCTCGCTGTCAAAGTAATTGCCTTCTGCTCCTTCAACGTTGCAACGTCTTGCTGCAACTTCCCACTCTGCTTCCGTCGGCAATCGCTTGCCGGCCCAAATTGCGTAGGCGTCCGCTTCATAGTAGCTTACGTGGCAAACCGGCGCCTGCAGGTTTAGTTTGCGCAATCCACCGAGAGTAAACTCATACCACTGATTATCTACCTTTTGCCAATAAAAGGGCGTTTGCAGAGTTCCATTCTTAACCTGTTCCCAGGCATCCGACAGCCAAAATCGAAAGTCATTATAGCCACCGTCCTCAACGAATCTTAGATAATCGCCATTTGTTACCAGGCGATTTTGCAGCTTGAAATCAGCGAGATACTGTTTGTGGACAGGACGCTCATTATCGTAGTAAAATCCATTACCCTGATAACCGATTTCGACCACACCACCGGCGAATTCAATAAATTGGGATGTAAGTGCCGGACCGTCATTGTCGGGAAGATTTTCGCGATAAGCCGGCTGAAGCGGATTACTGGCAAAAATGTATTTTATATCGGTGATTAACAATTCCTGATGCTGTTGCTCGTGGTTGAGCGCAAGGACGAGCGTATCGCAAAACTCGCCCCATTTTGCATCATCTACATTGTCAATTAAGTCGCACATATGGTTGGTAATGTGCGCACGATAGGCCATTACCTCGCCAACTGTCGGACGCGAGAGGCTGCCACGCATATCGCGGTTTACGCGGGTGCCGAAAGATTCATAGTAGGAGTTGAATACGAACGCATACTCGGGATGGTAAGGTGTATATCCGGAAATGTATTTGTCGAGAAAAATAGCTTCATAGAACCAGCTGGTGTGTCCAAGGTGCCATTTGGGCGGGCTCACATCTAAAATAGGCTGAATAACATAGTCTTCTACACTTAGCGGAGCACAAATGTCTTCGGTTGTTTGACGCACTGCGAGAAAAAAGCGGGTTAGTTCTGCGCGATTCATTTACTCTCCTTTAAAATTGGACGCGTCTTTTCGGACGTTATTAAAATTGGGTCTTTTAACTTAGCCCAAGACAACGCCCTTTTCAAATGGATAAAGGAAAAAGTATCTACATTCAAATTAAAGATAGAGCATTGTCTCTATGGATATGAATGGCTATTATTGACGCATGAATAACTCGTTTAAAAGCAGGATTGCATCGCCGCTGATACACTACTTTGGCAGAAGAAAGGAGCGGCGAAAGTTTACCAAACCGCCTGTTATTATTGGCGGGTGTGGGCGTTCCGGTACCACCCTGTTGCTGTCTATACTTTCTGCGCATCCGGCGATCCACGTCTTGCCCTGGGAATCTCGCATCTTTGCACAGTGGAATAAGGTAGATCAGTCTGAGGAGAGCTGTGGACTGGAGTATCTGCCGAAGCGCCTTGACAGGCTTTACCGAAATTTTTTGGGAAATCGCATTCCTCCTTCCGTCGATCGATGGTGTGAAAAAACACCTTCAAACATATTATTTCTTCCGCAGACGCTGGCCTGGTTTAACAATCGCGTCAAATTTATACATATTATCCGGGATGGCAGGGATGTAATGACCTCAATTCATCCTGACGATCCGGCAAAATACTGGGTAGAGCCGGAGCGCTGGGTGCGCGATACGCGAGCGGGTTTGGTCTATCGTGAACATCCAAGTGTACTGACTATCAAGTATGAAGATCTGATGACAGATCATCAACAGAGCTTGCAAAAAATATGCGAGTTTATTGAAGCTGACTTTGTTGAGGAAATTCGTTCCTGGCATGAGCATGCGACACTGCGAAAAAACCAGGCCTGGTTTGACCGTCTGAAAAAACCACATACGAATTCGATTCGCAAATGGGAAAAACCGGAACATGCGGATCGTTTGAAAATACTGCTGGGGAATGATGAGGTTGTTGCGCTATTGGAAGAGCTGAAATACGTTTAGGCGGTGAACGGTGAACGGTGAATGGTGAACGGTGAACGGGCAGAAAAGGAAGTGAGAAACGAAAGTGAGAAACGAAAGTGAGAAACGAAAGTGAGAAAAGAAGGTGAGAAACGGTGAGAAGCAGTCAGAAAGACCCATAAGCACCGTAGGTGTGCCCCATTGAGTGAAGCGCCCAATCAATGAGCGCTCCTCGAAAATAATCACTCATATATCACCAATTACTTCAACAATACCAACTTTCTGGTCTGCACAAAGCCATCCGTCTCAAGCTGGTAGAAATAAATTCCACCGGAAAGATCCTGCGGCTGCCACTCGGCCTTATAGCTTCCGGGAGTCAGCTCTTCATTTACCAGCGTTTCAACTTCCTGCCCAAGTGGATTAAAAATCGTCAGCTTTACGTTGCTGGTTTTGGTGGTTGAAAATTCAATGGTCGTCGATGGATTGAACGGATTTGGATAGTTCTGCATCAGCTTGAAGGATTCGGCTACTCCGGCATCTTCAAGTGGTTCTACTCCTGTGGCGAACGCAAACTCCAGGTCATCAACCTGAATCGTAGCAAATGTTGTTTGTTCTGGAGATGCGGATGCGGTAATCCCCATAATTATACTGGCAAAAGCGGCATCTCCGCTTCCAAAGTAAACAATAGGTACATTAAATGGCAAATAGCTTTGAGTGAGTTGGCTGAAACTCCCGCTTCCGGTTGCGATCGGTGTCCTTCCAGCATCACTGATGATAATACTAACGGCTAACGCAACGCCAAAAGAACCCTCCAGGCTGTCCAATTTGTAAAACCCGTTGAGTGAGCTGTAGTTTTGGGTGATCGGAAAAAAATTGTCGATTTCGTTCCCGGTCCCAATTATTGGAGGGATGGGATCATCTGGCCCGGAAATGAGTTCTCCAAGAATAGCGGATGAACCACTATTTGCGTCTCCTGTTTCCGTGACATTTGTAAGGATACCCGGAAGGTTGCTGGTAAACCATCCGTTAGGTTCTCCACCCGTCCAATTTTCGAATCCGGGGTTGGGGATTTCGTTTTGCGCTGATAATAGTGTTGTGAATGCCACAATACATAGCATACTGTAAAGAAAAATTTTCATTTTTCCTCCTGGAAAGGATAGTTAAGGGGAGTTCTTATCCAAAATTAGCAGGATTTTCGGTGCAAAGCTGTGAGTACCGTCAGAATGTTTTGCAAATGAGGAAGTATGTAGGAGTAACCAGATGAAAACCCGGTTGATCTGGTTGACCGGATTTTCATCTGGAATCAAATAGTTACTTCAGTAGCATCATTTTGCGAACGATACTGTTGCTTCCAGCTTCAAGCTGATAATAGTAAACACCACTCGGAAGCTGATCTGCCTGGAACTGTGTTGTGTAGCTTCCAGCAGGTTGCTGCTCGTTAACCAAGACCGAAACGGTTTGCCCCAACGTGTTGTAAATCTTCAGAGTCACATCGCTGCTCTCAGGAAGCCGGTAGGATATCGTCGTTGAGGGATTGAACGGATTCGGATAGTTTTGATCCAGCTCGAAGTACGTGATGCCAGCTGTTGACCCATCACTGATTCCTGTTATTACAGATGTAACTGCACCAACGGCATCAATCTTACCATTGCCCCAAACAACATTTGGTGTTCCCACCGGACGTGCACTGCTCGCCAGAATGGAGCGTACATCAGCGACATTCAGTCCGGGATTGCGTTCAAGCATTAGCCCGATAACGCCGGCAACGTGTGGTGCGGCCATGCTGGTGCCCTGCTGCTTAATAAGCTCTCCACTTACGTGAATATTTTCTGCCTGAACGCCAACGCCGATAGTTAAATCGAAAGAGGCGGCAGACAATATTGCTTCACCCGGTGCAGTGATGTCTGGTTTAAGACGACCATCGCGGGATGGGCCGATGCTGGAAAAGCTGGAAATATTTCCAATTGTCGGGTTGCCCGGCTGGTTCTGAGTTGTGCCGTTTAGATCGACCCACTGGTTTTTTGTTACATAAGAACCGACCGTTATTATATCATTAGCCGTGCCGGGAACACCGATAGTGAGGTTAGAATCACCAGGACGAAAAAAGGTGCCTGAATCCTGTGTAAATGCACCGCCAACAACCATCCAGGCGTCAAAGGTGCCACTGCCAAATGTATAGAGAGACCAGAAGACCTGATCAATCGGCCAGGAACCGTTTTGGCTGTCAATAAGAATCTGAACGCGGCTGGCGCCATTTTGCGGATCGCTTGTTACAGAAGCATCGATGCTAACGATACCGAGCGTTCCGGTGCCCGGGTCGAAATTAATGTTCTGAGCGTTTTGTCCCGGAGCAACCGGGTTGGTAAATCCGAGTAGAGTGCCATATAGATCGTATGCTGCTAACCCAACACTGATGCTTCCGCTATCATACCACATATCGACCAGAGAAACCTGTGAACCTTGATTAACGGTCCAGACTGTTTCCAGAGCATCATTATAGCTGGTGCCGGCTTGCGTGGCATAGCTCGCATGAATAATGCTGCTGCCTTCATTTCCACCTGCCGCGACAATAATACGTCCGGAGCCGGTGAGCGCATCCAGCGCTTGTTCGTAAAGAGACGTACCGTCGTGTGGACCATACTGTCCACCAAGGCTTAAATTGATTACAGCTGCTTCATTCAATTCAGACGCTTTACTGAAAATATAAGCACAACCATTCACCACATCGGTGTCGGAAAAACCACCAGCGCTATTATGGTCGCGAATGCCTTTTACAAAAACAATATCTGACTCAGGGGCGGTTCCGACATAGCCGTTTACCGCAGAGCCATTTCCGGCTGCGGTTCCGGTTACGTGCGTACCATGTCCGCCTCCGCCATTACCATCAATTTGCGTGGCGCTGCCGTTCTGCATTTCGGCATCTGTCCATTCACTGCCATAATTATAGCCAGCCGGTGGATTTCCAGTGCCGGACATGTCCCACAAATATTTTATACGAATAGATCCGTTTGCCCAAAAGTCTGAGTGAGCAAAGTGGAGACCGCTATCCAGAACGCCTACGACAACCCCATCACCTGTATAAGCCACCGGTAGACCGGCATTTCCGGTATGAACCAGATTGGCACCAATTTCTATGTGGCTTTCATTCAACATCGGCTGATTTATGGAGCTTAATGCAATATGTGAAACAGTGTTTTTGGAAGCTACTGCATAGACTTTGTCGAGTGGCAATTCGACAACTAAAATGTCTTCGATAATTGTAGCGACACTACCGCCAAGGCTTGTTACATCGGCGCTGGTTGCCGAGGTCGTGGAACTCTCTATAAATAGTTGAACGGTAGCGAGATTGGTATAGTCCAGCTGAATTGCAGCGACGTCTGCGAAGCGGGCCATTTCTACATCTACAGCTTTGTTGGTTCTAATGGCTCCTTCATATGAACGAACCATAGAGCGCAGTAGCGGATCGATCTTGTTGTCATACTGCTTGGCAGATTCCAGATTGTCAGAGATATTGATGCGCTTATTTGCATCAGCTTTTTGTTTTTCAAAACGCGATTCAGCAAACAAAAAACCGCTTGCCAAAAAGCTCAGAATAATAAATCGTATAAGAAAATTCATCTTTTATTCCTTTGTAAACGGTATAACATTGGTTCATTTGGTAATAATTTAAAATCGAACGGATTAGCGATTAAGCATGTTCCTTTCTTGCGAAAGCTGAAGAGTTTCTACGATTTCCATCGATGCCAACTCCGAAATGGCATTCGCAGAACCGCTGGCTGTCATGATAGAGCCAGCCATGGTTTCCACCGTAACACCCATCCTTTGCATTGCTTCTTTTAGTTCCGTAGCCGGTGCTTCACTGAGCTTGGCCAGAACCTGAATTTTGGTGTCGCTATTACTTTCAGATAATTCATTGATACGCTTTTGAAGCGCAGAGTCCATTTTAGGATAGCCTGCCATATTTTGACTTCCGCAAGATGCGAATGCCAGAAAAGCAGCTATTAGCAGCAGTAGCTTCATTTTTCCCCCTGATGTTATGTGAATGTGCTATCATATACGGCATGTTGATGTGTCTTTTCAACAATTTATGCTTTTATTCTATTCTTGTCTTTGTCCGTCAGCACTCTTTGGGCTAAGAACGATTCGACTTTTTATTGCTCTCATCAGGGCAAAAACTGGGTTATTTGCTTTAATCTTAAGGCAAAGTAAATTAATACAACTCGGATTTCGGAGAGATGTCTTGCAAATAACTTACTTGAAATGAATATTTTTTATTCTTAGATTCAGCGGATTCATTAATCTCGATTCAATTCTTTAGAAAATCATCAGGTACTAATTTATTATTAGTCTAATATCTTTTCGGAGGTTCTATGAAAACATGGATTTACATGTTTGTGGTTACTGCAATGGCATTAATGCTTACCAATTGTGGTGAAGATGCAATGTCACCCGAACCCAACCAAAGCCCGACAATTACATCAGTTACTGCCGCTCTTTTAACCCTCTCACCGGGACAAACAACTACCGTTACAGTTGCGGCAAGTGACCCGGATGGTGATAACCTAAGCTATTCCTACACGGCTACAGGTGGGACGGTAGTTGGAAATACCAATTCTGCTACATTCACTGCCGGACCAAATGCCGGTAATGCGTCGGTAACCGTTTTGGTTAGTGACGGACAGGGCGGTAGCGTTAATGGTTCTGTTTCCTTAAATATTGCTCAATTGGCTCCAACGGTAAATATTTCTGCGCAGTCCGTACCGGCAGGTGGTGGTGGAGAGTGTCTTTTGTTCACGGGTGTTCCTCAGGAAGAACTGGTTTTTAACAGCGTTAAAATTACCAATCCGATCAGTGAGTTTGTAACTTTTAATATTGGTGGTGTTACTGTTGTTGCCAACCAGCCGGTAGATTTGCAGGCTGCAGGTTCATGTTATACGAAGCGTAGCGGTGTGTATACCTTTGAGTTTACCGGAACTCGCCCTGGTGGCGGCGCGTTTACAGCGACTTCCAGCTATACTCAGCAGTAGGTAGTGCAAGCTGCGAAGCTGTTTGGAAACGATTGGCTTGTTAAATATCAATTTATCGAAGAGTCCTCATTGATAATATCTATGAGGACTCTTTTTTTACTTTTTTCTATGTGAGAATTGACATTTGATAAAGGGATTTGAGTAACTCCTTTGCATTTTATGGTGGGAGTTACTTCTCGTTTGAGCCTAATCGTGTATCGGCTTCTGTTAAATTGCGCAGGTGGGCAACGATTTGTCCAAGCTCTTCCTCATCTAACTCGGTTACAGCTGTTTGATAAACAGCTTGGCCGTCGTCACTAAATAGAATGATATTGCAGGATTTTTCAACCTGCTGATACGTCTTTGCAAACTCCCCTTTCCAATCCAATAAAATCCAAACTGCCGGATCTTTGGGAAAAAAGCGCTTTACGATTCCCCGCACAAAGAACGGTACTTTACGCATATCTGCAACGGGCAGAAAACGCACTTTTTCCGTATCATCACCAAGCGAATCCAAAATAGCCATAGACCAACGCTCATTGTAGTCGCTTCCCTTTTTGTCGCTAAGAACAGCAATCAGCACTTGCCCCTCAAAATCCTGATGTGTATAGGTGCTGTCAAACTGATCGTTTAGTTTGAACGGGATAAGTTGATCCTGGCCCAATGCCGGTGCGGTTAGCAAAAACGTACCGCTTAAAAGAAAAATTTGCAGAAAAAAGGTAAATTTTACACAGTTCATTTGGTATTTTCCGTATTTTTTAAGCACAATCAGCATAATGCAATTTTGCTTCCATGACAATGTATATCGTCATGACTTTGCATATGTTCCGCGAATTTACGAAGTTCGTTTATAACAAATCCACTATGTTTTTATTTCTGGAGTTGGTGTGACTAAGCGGGAAACCATTTCAGTTTCGGGAAGCGATGTTCGTCAGCGCAATATTTTTATTGCCGGCGCGCGCGCAAAGAAACCACTTGTTCCTATCGATATGGCAGAGCTTGCAGACGCTGCACGTAAGAAGTTGCCATTACCGGCGTTCGCTTATATTGCCGGTGGCGCTGGCAATGAAGAGACGATGTTGGCGAATCGGGAAGGTTTTTCTCGTTGGCGAATTGTTCCACGCATGCTCCGCGATGTTTCCCAACGTGATACATCTATTGAGCTATTCGGTAAGCGCTTGCCTTCCCCGCTGTTGTTTTCCCCCATTGGCGTCCTTGAACTGGCTCATCAAGAGGCTGATGTGGCTGTTGCCAAAGCAGCCGCAGAAGAAGGTGTCCCGATGATTTTCTCAAATCAGGCAAGCCGCTCAATGGAAGACTGTGCAGATGCGATGGGGAATGCCGATCGTTGGTTTCAGCTGTATTGGAGCAAGTCGGATGACCTGGTTCGCAGCCTTGTAAAGCGTGCGGAGAACTGTGGTTGTAAGGCAATTGTTGTTACGCTCGATACCATGTTGCTCGGCTGGCGAACTCGCGATCTGGATTTGGCCTACCTGCCTTTTTTGCAGGGCAAAGGTATTGCCCAGTATACCAGCGATCCTGTTTTTTTGAAAATGCTGGATGAACCTATGGAAACATCGGCAGCAGGCCCGATTAATTTGGCTGCCATAAAAACGCTGTTGCAAATGACACGAGCATTTCCCGGCGGATTTTTGGAAAACTTGCGTTCGGGTAAACCGCGTGCTGCAGTTCAAAAGTTTATTCAAATCTTTGCCCGCCCCTCACTTACCTGGGAAAACCTGGCCTTTCTCCGAGACATTACCGGGCTACCGATTTTACTTAAGGGCATTCTTCATCAGGGTGATGCGCGGCGAGCTTTAGAATATGGGATTGACGGAATTATTGTCTCGAACCATGGTGGTCGGCAGATCGATGGCTCAATCTCGTCCATTGCAGCACTGCCGGGTGTTGTGGATGCGGTGGATGGGAAAATTCCAGTAATTTTTGATAGCGGTGTTCGTGGCGGAGCAGATATATTCAAAGCTCTTGCTCTCGGTGCTACCGGAGTATGTATTGGAAGACCGTATGTGTATGGGCTCGCACTTGCAGGCTCAGCCGGAGTTGCAGAAGTTATACAAAATCTTAAAGCAGATTTTGAAATAACCATGGCCTTAAGCGGTTGTCGAAATACGTCTGAGATTGTGCGGGAGTGTTTGGTTGAGCAGTAAGGCAGTGAGTGAGCCCATAACTTTAGTCGTGGGTGAACAGGTTAGGTGTCAAGTGCCCGATTAGCGAAACGCCCAATAAACACCACAGTTGCCCCCATTTATACTATCACTCATCATGCATCAATTCACTGGCGGCATTGTCTCGATTAAAATACGTTGTGTTTGATTCGTCGTCAGTGCGCTCATACTGCGGGTATAGTCGCTCGACAGAACCCATCCCCCGTTTAGATCTATTTCTATGTTTGCTCGATCGGAAATGTTGAAGCTGGGCAGCTCTTCTAAATCCAATGGTTTGCCGGTGCTCATAGTAAGCTGCTTCAAAAATGTAACGACAAAATTTCTGGCTTCCTCCGGATCGACATCTTGCCCCCAATTGATTTTTGCTCGATTTGCCGTTTGATCATAGTCCACCAAGACAATAAATCCATACCCCTTCATGGGGTCTCCACCGAGAAAGTTGGGTAAAGTAGTTTCAAAGCGGATGGTGTCTCCAATAGCAAAGACGCCGCCACTGGCAATGTGCATTAAAGTAAGTGGTTCTGATAATTCAGAGCGAATAAATTCTGGCGATATCATTTTGCTCATTAAAGCACGAAAGGTCTTTTTTTCCTTGGCAGTCTTAAATTCCTTACTCGCATTGGCTGCAAGCCTGTCGACCAAAAGCTCGATACTGCTTATAAGTTCATCGGAATTTAGCAAGCGAAGTGGGCTGCCAGTGCTATCGACCTGAAAAAGTATGCTTTCGTGCTGGACCAGATTTCCCAGCTTACTTACTCGTTTTGAAATGGCTCCCGGTGAGTTGGAGTCTGTGTTGCGATAAACCCATTCCATCACATATCCTTCAGCGTTGCCTTCTTTTATCAGAACGTCTATGTTTGAAACGCTATTTTCATCGGTTTTTATCTTTCCGGCATCGGTCTTTTTACGCTCTTCGGTAATTCGAATCGTATACTTCTGTCCCTGCGTACGTTTGAACGGGAGAGCGAATACTTCTTTAACCTCATTTGTGCTACTGTCAATTATGGAGTCTACTCTGGGAAAGCTGTCATTCGCTTTTACTGTATGTGTAAGACTGTCTGCTTGCGCACCAAACAGATCCGAAATGTCGGTTGCGACACGTCTTTCAGAATTTGCGGGATTGCAGCCGCACAGAATCAAATAGCTGAAAAAGCAAAGAACACGAGAGAAAGTCATTAATAAGGTCCCGAGGTTAAAAAGGAATTGGAATAAACATAGCATCTAAGAAGTAGATTTGCAATTCGGGGCATAAAAAAAGCTCCCCGCATAATTGCAGGGAGCTTAAAAGCCAAAGCAGATAAAGATTAGTTGTTGGTTGCTTTCTCAGCAGCCTTCTTCAGATCTTCATTTGCAAAAATAGCAACTTCTACGCGACGGTTAGTTGCGCGGCCAGCGTCAGTGCTATTGTCAGCAACTGGCTGAGCTTCGCCAAAACCATTAACGGTAAAGCGACTTGCGTCTACTTCAAGAGCGGACAGATAGCCATATACAGACTCAGCACGCTTCTTGGAAAGCTCAAGATTGTACTCTTCACGACCTGTGTCGTCAGTGTGACCTTCAAGAACGATGTTAGTGTCCGGATACTTCTGCAGAATTGTCGCCATATTCGTCAAGTTGTCCTTGCTGGCCTGCTTCAGATTCGAGCTGTTTACGTCGAACAGTAAACCGGAGTCAAAAGTAATTTTGATACCTTCGCCAACACGTTCGATTTTAGCACCTTCGATATCGCGCTGCATCTCTTCAGACTGCTTGTCCATGTAGTTACCGATATATGCACCAGCGGAACCACCAACAGCAGCACCAACAATTGCACCAACTGCAGTGTTACCGGCAGCTTTACCAATAAGACCACCAATTACAGCTCCGGCAGTACCACCGATACCGGCACCTTTTTTGGTGTTGCTCATATTACAGCCAACGCTTAGCATCAGCAATGAGGTAGCCATTACAGCAATAAGAATCTTCTTCATTATACATCCTCCTTAAGAATGAATTAATTATCAAATAATAATTAGTAAATATGCTCTATTGAAATTGACCAGAATTCTGGCCGATTAAAATGTCTTAACAATGCATACTTTACTGAAAGTTGATGAACCGAACGCATAATATGGTGAAAAATGCTGCGACAATAAACCAAAAAAATAAAAATCTTGCATTCATATATCTGCGTTTTTTGTTCCGGTTTTTTAGACTGACAGGTTGTTAAAAAGTCACTTATGTTCAAAAACAAAGCGATTGCAAAAACTGTAAGGGAAAAATATATTGCTTTGGGTTGCGACCAATAGTGTTCGACCCTGTCTGAAAAGACAAATGATAGTATACTACATCTTTTAGCTGCAGGCGGAATTTACATATGAGCGTTTTCGAAAAACTTGGGCAGTTTTATCTCGGTAAAGTCTACGATAGTAAAAAAGAAGAAACGACCGATAACTATTTATTGTACGATTCGAAAGATCTTGTCACACATGCGATGTGTGTCGGAATGACCGGAAGTGGCAAGACCGGGCTATGTATCGGTTTACTGGAAGAAGCCGCAATTGATAATATTCCTGCTATTATTATTGATCCCAAAGGCGATATGGGAAATCTGTTACTCGGTTTTCCGGGGCTTAGCAAGAAAGAGTTTTTGCCTTGGGTGAACCCGGATGAAGCCTCTCAGAAAAATTTATCCACTGAAGAGTTTGCAGATAAACAAGCTGCGCTTTGGAAGAAAGGACTTGCCGGTTGGGGGCAAGACGGTAAACGGATAAAGAAGCTGCACGATACAGCAGAATTTACAATCTACACTCCTGGAAGTAGTGCCGGATTACCCGTTTCTATTGTGCGGTCTTTTGCTGCGCCATCCGCCCAGGATCTGGGCGATATGGATTTGTTGCGCGATCGGGTGCAAACTACCGCGTCTGGATTGCTGCAATTATTGGGAATAAAGGGCGATCCGCTTCAAAGCCGTGAGCATATCTTATTGGCATCGATTATCGAGACGTCCTGGCTGGCGGGAAAAGATCTCGGACTCGCGGATATTATCCAGATGATTCAAAATCCACCAATGAAGCAAATCGGTGTTTTTGACATAGAGTCTTTTTATCCGTCCAAAGAACGTTTTAAACTCGCGATGACGCTCAACAACTTGCTTGCCGCGCCAGGGTTTAAGCCCTGGATGGAAGGAGAAGCATTAGAAATAGACAGCATGCTGTTTTCTCCTGAAGGTAAACCTAAAATAAGCATCTTTTCGATTGCGCACTTGTCCGATTCCGAACGCATGTTTTTTGTAACGCTGTTGTTGAATCAATTACTTGGATGGATGCGTCGTCAATCTGGTACTACAAGTTTGCGCGCATTACTTTATATGGATGAGGTGTTTGGCTACTTACCGCCGATTGGCGAGCCACCATCAAAAAAACCGCTACTTACATTGTTGAAGCAGGCTCGAGCATTTGGATTAGGCGTGGTGCTTTCTACTCAGAATCCGGTTGACCTCGATTACAAAGGCTTGTCCAATATGGGAACCTGGTTTATCGGGCGCCTTCAGTCTGAAAATGATAAAAATCGATTAATTGAGGGACTTACCAGTGCCCGCGGAAGCGGTTTGGACAAAAAGACCCTTATGTCGCTGATTTCTAATCTGCAAAAGCGAGTCTTTCTAATGAACAATGTGCATGAGAAAGAACCGGTGTTGTTTAGCACCCGTTGGGTAATGTCCTATCTGCGTGGGCCGTTAACGCGTGACCATATTAAAGTGTTAATGGACGATAAAAAAGCGAGTAAAGTGGAGAAGCCAAAGAAGAGCTCTGGCAAGGTAAAGAATGTTGCTGCCACTGCTTCAACTCCCGGGGGGCGCCCGAATTTACCTCCGGACATCAATCAATATTTTTCGCCGATTTATAAGAGAATAACCGGAACTGTCACTTATCATCCCTATTTGTTTGCCGGTGGTGATGTTCACGTCATGAATGCCCGCTACAATGTCTCGCAGAAAGGTGAGGTTGCGCATATCCTGGCTATCGGCGACGATGTTGGTCTGCCGGTTTGGGATGAGTCGGAGACGTTTACTTTCCATACCGACATTCTTCATACCGAACCGGAGCATGGCGCCTCCTATCTTGCGCCGGGCTCTGCGATTTTGAAAACAGCGACTTATAATAAGTTGGATAAACAATACGAGTCTTATGTATATCGTAACTATTCGCTACGCCTGTTTCAAAGTAAGTTGTTTAAGCTAACGTCTCAGCCTCATGAAACGGAAGGTGATTTTCGCAGACGGTTACGCGAAGCGGCGCACGAGAAACGCGACTTGGAAATGGAAAGACTGCGCAGAACATATGGCAAAAAAATTACGTCTCTCGAAAAGCAATTGCACACTGCTCAGCAGCGGGTAGATAGAGAGTCTGATCAGTATTCTCAGAAAAAAATGAATACCGCGATTTCTGTTGGATCTACGATTTTGGGCATGTTCCTTGGTGGGCGTGCTTCCCGAACTGGTGTTTCAAGAGCAGCACGATCTGCATCCAGCATGTCTAAAGAAAAACGAGATATCGAACGCGCTCAGCAAAAGCTTGCCCAGGTTGAAGCGCGAATCGTAGAGATGGAGCAGATCATGGAAGATGAATTAAATGCGCTCGCAGAAAAGTTTGACCCGGACCTCGAAGAGTTGAAAGAAGTGAGTGTTCGCGCGAAGAAAAGTAACATTTTGCAGCGTTATTATGGAATTCTTTGGTTGCCTTATATTCACTCTGAAGACGGGCAAATTACTCCCCTTTTCGAGGAGCAGGACTAAGACGATGACGATTGAAGAACTCATACTGCAAATTGGCTCCAATCCCAGCATTATTTTATGCGTATTGATTGGTGTTCCTTTGCTGGCATTCTTATATGGTCGGCTTGTCTCTCCTGCGAGTCGATTAGAGAGCCCGCATAAAAATGTCTACAGTGCTTTGGTATATGCCGCCTGTATTCCTGGTGGTTTCGCTGCGGTGTTAACTGCTTACAGCTTGTTGTTCTTGCAAAGTAACTTATTGCAGGTAAATCCGCTTATTTACTTCCTTCCCATTCTTTCTATGGTCGCCACCATCGTAATTATCAAGCGCGACGTAGTAATGGATGCCATTCCGGGGTTTGATCGTCTTTTTGGGCTCCTCGCAATTATCGGGGTTAGCTTCTTGCTGGCTTTCTTGCTGGTTCGCACGCGCGTTTGGTTTTTTCTCGGTGGCTCATTTATGGCATTGATAATTATTGCCGTCGGTTCTTTTGTGCTCTTGCGGTGGGGCAGTGCTCGCCTTTTTCGCGGGTAGTTGTTGCATCGAAGATCTGTCACAGCTAATTTGCGTCAAAACACACACAACTGATTATTAAATCACTATCGTTTATAAAATTGGCAGCATTATTGCAATTGCATCTGTTTGAAGTTTGGTTGAGAGAATCGATTCTATATTTCTCTCCTGTTAATTGTAACGCCTGTTGCTAAACGTTATTAGGAGGTTGGCTTTGATCCTATCTCAAGGTCGTGCGAAGGTATTGCTTTTCTTCTTTAGCACACTTTTGCTTGTGCTGAGTAGCTGTACACCGCAGTTGATTTCAACGTATGATGAAAAGGTTGAAAACTCCCTGATGGATTTACATGGGAAGTTGGAAACGTTTTTTATCGATATGGAAGATAAAGTCGGCACGCCTGCTGCGGACTATTTTGTTCACAAAGAATTCTATAACGATCTGAAGCTGAACCTCAGTTATCTCTCGATACGTTGTCGGGCAAAGAGTCATAATGAACGCACAGTCGAGCAGCTTGAACTATTAGAAAAGAGCCTGCATAATCTGGAAGAAATTCATAAAGATGGCATTGCTACCTATGAGCTTATCCGCACACTGCGTGATCAGTTTACGATCGCGATGACGGCGATATTACAGCTTGAACTGGCAAAAAAACGTGGTCTTTAGTGAAGGAGTTGACGCTATGAATACTACAGAAATATTAAAGCAAATGACCGGCGCTGCGAAAGTCAGCTTTGGCGACAAATGGCCCGAGATAAAATCGTACGCCGAGAGCGAGTTAAAAAAACTGGCTGAAACCATGTCGATGATCCAAAAGCTCAGCATGAGTGATAGCATTACTCCTAAGCAGGCGAAGCTATTGTTGGAGATTCAGAAAAATACGGCTCGCACCGTGATGTTGACAATGGAAGGTCTTGGGATATTGACGGTCGAAAAGGCTCTTGACAACGCATTTGCGGTGGTTAAGGCGCCGATTAATACGCTGCTTGGCTGGAAACTGCTTTAGTTACCAATTGAAATTGAATCGGGGGAAGTATGAGTGAGTGCATAAGATCATCAGATATACCATATGGTTGGATTCGTCGTGAGCTGATTCTTGACAAAACGTATAAGCTTGGCGATAATGGAAAGCGCGTTCGAACAATTCAGGAATGGATGTGTTTGCACAGATTAGGACTTTCAGTTGATGGTGACTATGGCCCCGTTACTAAAAGTGCCATTGCCGAATTTCAGACGGCTAACGGATTACCGGTAAGTGGTATGACGACTCAGGCCACGTTTGATGAACTCGCCAAGCCAATGCGTATGGCTTTAACTCCGATTGATCCTACCGGCAAGACGTATAATGATCTGATTGTAGCTTATGCAGAACAGCATCTGAAACAGCATCCGCGTGAAATAGGCGGAGAAAATCGCGGTCCCTGGGTTCGTCTATATATGAATGGTAAGGAAGGGCCGGAGTGGCTTTGGTGTGCCGGTTTCTCCTGCATGATTTTGCAGCAGGCCGCGGATACACTCGGGCAACGCATGCCGTTTAAACGCTCGGTTTCTTGTGATGTGCTTGCGACCCAGGCAAAAGCTGCCGGTACATTCATCTCCCAAGGTAAACTAAATAACGATAATCCGCGAAAACAGGACATGCCACCGGGAAGTCTTTTTTTGGTGCGCAGAACCTCAAATGACTGGGTGCATGTCGGCATTGTTTTAAGCTTTGAAGAGGATCGTATCAATACCATCGAGGGAAATACGAATGACGACGGAAATCGCGAGGGTTATGAAGTCTGCTTGCGAGCCCGTGGCTATTCGAAGAAGGACTTTATTCGGGTTTAACGTGAAATAGGCGCAGTTTTCTTTTAAAATAAAATTCAAAATTTTGCCTGTTTTTTCTAAGAAAGACTGCTCCATTCTAACAATGCTCCAGTCTGTCGGTAAAAAAACGATTTAAGTTTATTTTATATAGCAGTTTGAGCCCTTTTTAGCGTTTTGCCATCTCCCAAGCGGCTTTCCGAAGTTTGAATTATCCCCCTTCTTGCTTACATTACGGCAAATCTATTCCACTTTTACATTTATCGGATTATACTATGACTACAGAACTTTTCAAACCGCTGGTATTTCTTGCCATAAGCTCCGTTTTAGCCGTTATTTTTCTCGCTAGCTGTAATCCTGAAACTCCCCCGGAGATTGCTGCTTCCAATGATGTGTTGCTTTATGTCGGGACCTATACGGGTGGCGAAAGCGAAGGCATTTATGTTTACAATATGAACCTGGATAGCGGAGAGCTCAGCTTAAAGCATACCGTAAGTGGAGTAGAGAATCCGTCGTATTTGGCCATTCATCCGGACAATAAGATGCTTTATGCTGTCAATGAGTTGATGGAGCTGGATGGTGTCCCTGGTGGTGGAGTCAGCGCGTTCAGCATCGATCCTGAAAATGGGAACTTGAGTTTCCAAAATCAGGTTAGCTCTAACGGTGGTGCACCATGCTACCTTTCTGTTTCCAACGATAAACGCTGGCTGTATGTCGCCAATTATATGGGCGGAAACGTTTCTGCGCATGCGTTGGATAAAAATGGTGGATTGAATGCTGTCGCTACCGTTATGCAGCATGAGGGGACAGGGCCAAGCTCACGTCAGGAGGCACCACATGCGCATTCAATTATGCCAGTTCCGGGAACCCCAATCGTCCTGTCTGCAGATCTTGGAGCAGATAAGGTGATAATCTATCGCGCAGACTCTGAAAAGGGATTCGCCGATCCAAAGGTATTAGCTGTCGAGTCTGGTGCCGGGCCACGACATATGGCCTTCCATCCAACGCACAATCAGCTGTTTGTTATCAACGAGTTAAATGCAACGATAAACTCCTATCAAATTGATGTTGAGAGCGCGGAGTTTACGCTACAGCAAAGCGTGCCGACGCTACCTGCCGACTTTGCTGGTGAGAATACCTGTGCCGATCTAGATGTTTCTCCGGATGGTAAGTTCCTGTATGGAACGAATCGCGGACATAACAGCTTGGTCGTTTATGCCATTGATGCGAGCGGCAGATTGAGCTATGTTGAGCACATAAGCTGTGGTGGAGATTGGCCACGTAATTTTACAATGACACCAGACGGTAATTACCTGCTCGTTGCCAACAAAAAAAGTAACTCTATCGTTGTTTTTAAGAGAGACATGGTTAGCGGTAAGTTGAAGAACACCGGTATTTCAACAACCGTTCCCGCTCCGGTTTGCCTGGCATTTTTGGAATAATCAATGAAAATCAGGTTCCAGCTGTTTTTTCCCATTGTTTTTGCTTATTTTAGCCACTGGGATAACGAACAGGCTTCTTGACTATGTCCATGACTAAAACTGCCAACCATCTTAGCGGGCTTCTTGCCAAGCCTGCCAAGCCGTCTGTGGATGAAGAAGCATTCGGTACGGCGCATCGAGAGATAACGAAAATTGATGGTAAATCATATACTCGCTTTGTTGGCGAGTTTTGGACGTCCCGACAGCGTCAAGCATCGTCATTGCAAGAAGTTTCCTACCGCGCCTGTTTTAAGCCTCAGCTACCGCGCTTTTTTATTAATCGATTCTCCAAAGAAGGCGATGTTGTATACGATCCCTTTTCCGGACGCGGCACCACTGCACTTGAATCCGGTTTTCTAAACCGCCGGGTAATTGCTAATGACGTGAATCCACTAAGCAGCATTCTTTGTAAACCACGATTCTTTGTCCCTACATTAGAATTGCTTGCTGAACGCTTAAAAGTTATCCCACGCGAGTCTTCGGCTACTGCCGGTCTTGATTTATCTATGTTCTATCACTCTCGAACAGAAAAAGAGCTGGTTGCCTTGCGGCAATATTTAATTGGACGTGGTGACTCTGCCGATGTTCTTGACGACTGGATTCGCATGGTCGCTACAAATCGCCTTACTGGCCATTCACCAGGCTTTTTCTCTGTCTATACGTTGCCGCCGAATCAGGCTGTTTCGCAAAAGCGGCAGATAAAGATTAATGAGAAGCGAAATCAGGCGCCGGAATACCGCGATATTCATCAACTGATATTAAAAAAGTCACGACGTTTGATTAATGCGCTTGCACCGGAAACAGTTGTCCAGTTACGCAAGGTTGGCAGGTCTGCTCTTTTTCTAACGGATGATGCGCGGCAAACGCCTGAAATTAAATCGTCCAGTGTTCAGCTTACTATTACCTCCCCTCCGTTTCTTAATATTGTGCAATATGCGCAGGACAATTGGCTACGTTGTTGGTTCAACGGCATTGATGCACAAACGGTAGCCGATAATTTGACAATCGCCACCAGCTTGCCCAAGTGGATTGATATTATGCAGGATGTCTTTTCTGAACTTGCCAGGATAACGAAGAAAAATGGCTGGGTTGCTTTTGAGGTCGGTGAAATAAATAACGGCCGTATCCGTCTGGATGAACATGTTGTTCCGTTGGGAATCAATGCTGGCTTCACCTGCCATGGTATTGTTATCAATGAGCAGGAGTTTACGAAAACGGCCAACATTTGGGGCGTGAAAAACAACAGTCGCGGCACCAATACAAACCGCATTGTCCTTTTCCAAAAACGTAAATAATTTTCTCCCCTTCTAGAAGCGTTGAATTTTAGAAACTATTCAGCGCAGACTTCGTCGATACATTTATGAGATCACGACACTATTACCAACGACAATTTTGGCGAAACATGCCGCTCGGCTCTCTTGCTGTGCTAATGCTCGCGATCTTTTTTACTTTTGCGACGATTGGATTTGCCACAGATATCATGTCTGGAGGACAGTATCCGGCGCAGCACCTTTTCATTTCAATAATATATTCCGGCCTAATTGCTGTGGCCTATGTTCTTGCCTCAACCCGTAATCCATGGCTTTTCACCATCGTTATTCCGCTTCATATAGGATTTCACGTGATATACAGACCCAATTTTGAACCGACACCACTTGCGGCCCCACTTGAGAACCGCCTTTTTCTCGATGCCTTCGGGATCGTTTTTTTGATTGCCCTTGGATACTTCTTTTTTATTTTTTTTATCGGACTTCAGGGGACGAAATCATTAAAACTGGCCACTGAAATGGAGCTTGCTCAGCAGATGCATGATGTTCTGGTTCCCGATATTCAATTTGAAAACGCCGAGCTAAAGGTGTTAGCAAAGTCCATTCCGGCAACAGAAGTTGGCGGTGATCTTGTAGATCTCTATGAAGTAGACGACTCCTGTATTTGTTATATTGCAGATATCTCCGGACATGGTGTGGCTGCTTCTCTTTTGATGGGGATGTTCAAAAGCGCTATGCATACCGAGTTACAACAGGGGGCGTCTTTGCAAAAAACGCTGCAGGAGGTAAACAGGGCATTATACAGATTAAAAAAGCGAACCATGTTTCTTACAGCTGCACTCATGCGTTTTTCATCCGATAAGACAGTAGAGTTTGCAGTAGCAGGACACCTGCCAATTTTACACTATGGTCATTCAACGAATGCTTTATCTCAACTTAGTCAGAAGCAAATTCCCCTGGCAGCGCAGAAAGATTATGTTTTTAACACGGAGACTGTTCCGTTCGAGGTGGGTGATCGCTTTATTCTGTTAACCGATGGAATTACTGAGACTTCTACAAAAAAAGATGTTGAGCTGGGATTTGAAGCGGTTGAGCAGGTTCTTCGCAATACTATGATGTTGCCTCTGGAACAGCAGATTGAGGCTGTCTATGAAGCTGCAGACGCACACGGTTCTCGCAATGATGATCAAACCATAATGATTATAGAAGTGGTTGCTTAAATAAGTACTGTATTGTTTAAACTTTTAGCCTTCAAGCGTCTCTTCTGGATTATTCAAAAGGCTCTGCAGCCGCTCAAAATACCTTCCCACATGCAGCCCATCCATTAACGAATGATGTACTTCAACCGATACAGGCATCATTATCTTCAGACCGTCGCTTTCATATTTTCCCATGACAATTTTAGGTATGGAATCTGTCTCATCAAACCTACGTGCGTGCGAGAAACTCGTAAAACGAACCCATGGAATGACTGAGTAATGGATTAAATCATGACGATCAACTTCCGGATTGACGTTGGAATGTCCTTCTTTGAACCGTTTGAGGATTTGCATGGAATCGGTATGGAACGCTCGGAAACCCGGCTGATAGTTGAAGTAGCTGAAACTGAAGGTCTCGTCGGTGTTGAGAACAGTGGAGCTTGGGTGAATCGTTTCATAAATGCGAACTCTATCTTCTTCTAATCGATAGCGAAAGTTTTCGATTTCATTCGTTACCAGAGTGGATAAATAAAGCAACGTGATAAAAAATGATAGCTCATGTGCCTGCGTATAGGTAATGGTCTTGCTTATATCAACTTCAGCACACATATTAAAAAATGGATTGTCATATTGTTTAAAAAGATGAAAGTGTTCACGGCGTTTCCATTTTTCAATATCCAGGTAATCAGACATTATTCTTCCTCCGAGCAAATGAAGTGTTTTCTGACAGGTATTTTAAATAATGCTTACAAAAAAAGCATGAGGTTTTTGTGAAGCTCGAACAAGTGCTGACTTTTTGTATTGTGATTTCCTTGTTTCCGGTATTCGGACAGAATAGCATTCGCGTTGATATGGAATTAAACCAAACATATCGACAAACTTTATATCCTGGATGGATTAGTATGCCTGAACGAGATTTTCTTCAGCAACAAATTGTCTACGGCCCCGATAGTATTATCGTAGCGATAAAAAAGTCTGTTTCCGAAAACAATACCTATTCCATAACCGTCGACGAGGGAAATAACGGAACTCTGGATGATGATAAAAAAATGATGCTGAAGATTGACTCAACCATTGTGTTTCAGGTTAGGAGATCTTGGAAGAATAAGACAGACAAGGTACTTACCTATTATTTGGGTTATTTAACGAGTGTAAATAAATCCGCGGTAAAAGTTAGTACCTTCTTTTGGGCAAGTCATTATCGGGCTGAGGGGAAATTGTTAATTAATGGGACTGAGTATCTAGTCGCTTTTTTAGATTCTGATGGCAACGGTAAATTCGATAAAAACGATTTCAGAAGCATGACGTCCCTGCAATTCGACACAAATAAAGATGGCAAAATATGGGGTAAAGACGAGTATTTTCGCGGGTATCAAACTCTACCATTTGAAAATCAAACTTTCCTTCTCGCGGAGCTCGCAGTAGACGGTTCTTACGCGGTGTTTGAGCGAACTGATTTAATTATTCCAAAGGTCGGAGAAAAAATTCCTGGATTTGAACTCACTACAACCGGGGAAAACGTGTTTTCCGATGAGAGTCTGTTAGGTGAAAACTATTTGTTGGATTTTTGGGCCTCTTGGTGTGCCCCTTGCGTGGCGGCTTTTCCGGAACTTAAACAGTTAGAGACGGATTATCGTGATAAGCTTCAGCTTATTTCAATAAACATCGATTCTGCAAAGCGAGTAAATAAGGCGGAGAGCATTATTGAAGAGTATGAACTTCCCTGGCCGCAGGTTATTCGTAGAAAAGGTAGTGACGATGATTTATGGAAATTATATGGAGGTACGGCCGAAGCTCGCTTTGGTATTCCACTTTATGTCGTGGTTGATTCTAATGGTGTGATACAGTATTTGGGAAAAGGTGGTATAAATCAGGTGGAGTTAAAAGCTGCGGTTGCTGCATTGCAAATACCGTGATACAACTATTGAAATAAAATATGTAGTATTGTAAAAATGAAAGAAGGCAAACATGGTTATTGGCGTTGGCGGTTCCACCGCGGAAAAAGAACTTGGTAAATTATCCGATATGACGGCTGGCGTTAAGCCGATTCAATCTGAAGAATTTGAGGCTCGTCTGGCAAAAGCACGAAATCTAATGAAGCAGGAAGGTTTTGCTGCAGTGTATTTGCATGCTGGTACAAACCTGTACTATTTCACTGGAATGAAGTGGAATGCCTCCGAGCGTATGGTTGGTGTTCTTGTAACCGCTGATGGCCTCGATTATATCGCGCCTGCTTTCGAGCATGGCACGGTTATGGGATTTATGAAAATCTCAGGAGATTTACACTGTTGGGAAGAACATGAGAGTCCATACGAGCTTTTTGGTGTTGTTCTTAAACAGCATAATATTCACGATGGCAAGATTGGAATGGATGAGAGTGCGCCCTTTTTTATTACAGATGGTTTGAGGTTGGCAAACCCGGGATATTTGTGGGAGAATGCAAAAGCGGTGACTGCCGGTTGTCGCGCGTTTAAGTCTGACAGCGAGATTGCTATTATTCAGCGCGCAAAAGAAATGACGATGGCGGTTCAAAAGTCAGCAGCAAAAATTCTCTACCCGGGCATCTCCGCTAAAGAAATGGTCGACTTTATCCATGCAGCTCATAAGAAAGTTGGTGCACCCGCAGGCTCTTACTTTTGCATTATCCTATTTGGTGAAGATACACAGTATCCACACGGTGTCCCCGTGCCGCGGGATATGCGGGAAGGTGATGTGGTACTGGTTGATACCGGATGTCAACTGCATGGCTATATATCAGATATTACCCGAACCTATGTGTATGGCGAACCGACCGATCGGCAGCGCGAGATCTGGGATCTGGAAAAGAAGGTTCAACAGGCGGCATTTGATGCATCACAGCTTGGGGCATCATGCTCGGAAGTGGATGACGCGTCTAGAGCAGTGTTGGTTAAGGCCGGGCTAGGACCGGACTATAAGCTCCCTGGATTGGCTCATCGCACCGGGCATGGAACAGGTCTGGACATTCATGAATATCCGTATATAGTGCGTGGAAACTCTACCCTTTTGGAATCCGGAATGGTGTTTAGTAACGAGCCGATGATCTGCGTGCCGGGTGAGTTCGGTATTCGTCTGGAAGACCACATATATATGACTGATGCTGGTCCGCGCTGGTTCACGCAGCCAATGAAGAGTATTGATGATCCATTTGGTGAGTGAATTTTAAACTTACGTCGTAATCCACCTTAGGCGCACTTCGCTTTTGCTCAGCGGGATAAGTCCCGCTGAGCCTGGCCGGCACGTGAAACGGACTGTATTATAATACCTTTCGATATGAATAGTAAATATTGATCCGTGCAACGATGTCGACAAACTTTCGTATGGATTAACAAATTGAAGATGATTAATTCAACGGAGTTCGATACAAAATGATGAGTATGATGGCGAAGTTTTGGCTACGACGTTTTGTAACCGTTGCAGGAATTGTATGCGCTGCTCTTCTGATAATAGAATTTGCGAAGAATGGTGGAAACGTGGAAATTGGAGCGGTATTAATTTGGGCACTGGTGAGCGGAGCGATTGCCGCGACGACCGGTACATGGTGGGCGCGTAACAGAGGATGTGGACTTCCTCAGAAGTAACAGAACTAATGTGTGTCTTCTATATTAATGAGGATGTTTTTTGAATCGAAGAAAAGCCCTCCCCGTATTCTTTGTGCTATTCCTACGATTGTATCTTGCTATTTTATTCAGCTTTCACCTTATATACTTATTTGGGGTGTTGGGTCTTTTTTGAGCTGTGTTTGGGAGTAAAAAATAAAAGTTTTCAAAAAAGGGTGTCTTTTTTATAAAAAAGACTGCTCCATTCTGACAATGCTCCAGTTGTCATGTTAAAAATAAAATTCAAAATTTTGCGTCTTTTCTATAATATAGTACAGACACTGAAAGTCCGTCAGACTGCTCCATTCTGACAATGCTCCAGTTGTCATGTTAAAAATAAAATTCAAAATTTTGCGTCTTTTCCAAAACTGGAGCAGTTCTCAAAACTGCTCCAGTTGGCAAATTCCCTCAGGTAAAGTTGAAAAACAGGAGATCGCTATGTTCACCCGCACCGGATTTATTCTCTACGTTCGCAAATACCCAGAATGCGTCGCTTTCTATCGCGAGAAGCTTGAGCTTCCGATTATGTTTAATACTCCGGAAATCACCTGCTTTAAGTTTAATGAAAGTTATCTGATGGTTGAGATGGATGATCAGGTACCGGCACCACTGCGCGGAGAGACTTATACCACTTGCTTACGCATGAACGTGCCGAACGTGAAAGCATTCGCAGATGGGTTAACTGCCAAGGGAGTGACGGTAGACTATCAAAAGCACGAATGGGGAAGCGTGGCAAAGTTTAATGATCCCGACGGTAATCTCTGTGCCTTCAAAGATGATGAAAAATTTGAGCAGCAGGTTGAAAAGGGATTGGTTATATAAATGACCCCATTTCTGCAAATTTCGACTATTAAAGATCTTGACACCCTAGTTCCACTGGTGAAATCCTATCATCAATTTGAAGGAATCAGCAAAACAAATGAAGAGCGAAATGAAGCTATACTTCCATTACTACAGGCAGACTCGTCCTACGGGAAAGTATACCTTATTCAACTCGGACAAGAAGCTGTCGGCTATATAGCACTCTGCTATGGATACAGTATTGAATTCGGTGGTCGCGACGCTTTTATTGATGAGTTTTATCTTGTCGAAAAGATACGCGGCAAAAAGATCGGAAGTCGGGTGCTTGAACTGATTAAAATTGAGGCTGCCAGGTTAAACATCAAAGCACTACATTTAGAGGTGGCAAATTCTAATCAGAGAGCGAAAAAGCTGTATCAGTCCTTTGGATTAAAACCTCGCGAACGCTTTCAGTTGCTCTCCTGTGAACTGTAATCTCTATGACTCTGAAAAGGGAATGAATGACCAGATTAAAAGATAAAGTTGCTCTTGTAACGGGAGCATCTCGTGGTATTGGATTGGCGACTGCTCAATTGTTTGCAAAACATGGAGCGCAAGTGATCATGTCCGATGTGCTGGACGAGTCGGGGCAGAAAGAAGCAGATGTTATTGGGGCAGAGTACTTACATCTCGACGTTTCTAAAGAAAGTGAATGGCGGCAGGTTGCCGAAGTCATTGAGAATAAATACGGGCATCTGGACGTATTGATAAATAATGCCGGCATTACCGGATTTCTCGAGGCCTCGGGGCCGCATGATCCTGAAAACCTGGATATGGCAAGTTGGCAGACAGTTCACGCAACCAATATGGACGGTGTGGCGCTCGGCTGTAAATACGGAATTCGGCTGATGAAGAATTCCTCTTCTGCCAGTATTGTGAACATCTCATCCCGTTCGGGAATGATTGGTATTCCTGCTGCTGCCGCGTACGCTTCCAGCAAGGCAGCTGTCCGAAATCATACCAAATCTGTTGCGCTGTACTGTGCCGGGAAAAAGTATCCGATTCGCTGTAATTCACTACATCCGGGTGCTATTCTTACGCCTATGTGGGAAGCAATGCTTGGTGAAGGCGAGCAGCGCGAGGCTGGTATTAAAGCAGTCTCGGCCGATGTGCCGCTAGGCCGAATGGGCGAGCCGAATGATGTAGCATATGCTGCACTGTATCTTGCCTCTGATGAGTCAAAATATCTCACCGGCATCGAAATTACAATTGACGGTGGAATTCTTGCCGGAAGTGCCGCTCTGCCACCCGAAAATTAGTCATTGCTTTGTGGTGCGTCGCGATAGTCGAGACAAGAAACATGAACGATGTGGAGATAAAGTGAGCAAAGATCGGCAAGTAATTCTCGTTACCGGAGCAACAGGATATATTGGTGGGCGTCTTGTACCAAAACTCCTGGAGCTCGGCTATAAAGTGCGCTGCTTAGTACGCGATGCTTCCAGGCTGCAGGGGCGACCATGGCAGTCTGAGGTGCAAATTGTAACCGGCGACGTACTGCAGCCGGAATCACTTGATGCGGCTATGAAACACGTTTCGGTTGCATATTATCTAATCCATAGCTTGGGAAGTGGAGATGATTTTCACCACCGTGATATGACTGCCGCAACCAACTTCTCTGCAGCTTCTGCCACAGCTGGTGTGCAACGGATTATCTATCTTGGTGGATTAGCAAAAGAAGACGCCGAACTTTCTGAACATTTACAATCCAGACAGCAAACGGGAAATGCTTTACGTAAAGCAGGTGTGCCGGTAACTGAGTTTCGGGCTGGTGTTATTGTCGGCTCAGGCAGCTTATCCTTCGAGATGATTCGCTATTTAACCGAACGAGTGCCGGTGATGGTTTGTCCGCGCTGGGTATATACGCGTGCCCAACCGATAGGTGTTCGTGACGTGCTCGATTATCTAACTGCTACACTAACTGTCGATGAAAGTGTCGGCCAAACAATTGAAATCGGGGAACCCGATGTGATTACCTATGGTGAGATGATGACGACTTATGCCGAGGTGCGCGGTTTACGCCGTTGGCTGGTTCCCGTACCGGTGCTGACGCCATATTTGTCTTCTCATTGGGTAAATTTAGTAACGCCGATTCCCGGTGCTATTGCTCGTCCGTTAATTGAAGGATTGCGTAACGAGAATGTTGTTTCCGATTATTCTGCGCAAGAGATTTTTCCTGACATTAAACCGGCTAGCTATAAGGTCTCGGTAGAACGTGCCTTAGCAAGGCTTGAGGCAGCCGATATTGAATCAGCCTGGAGCGATGCGCTTATCACCAGTCAGGGAGACATTCCACCGGTTGTTTTCACTACTCAGGAAGGTTTGGTTCTGGAGCATCGTCAGCGAGTGGTAGAAACCACTAAAGCGAATGCGTTTCGTATCTTTACCGGGATTGGCGGCAAACGTGGTTGGCTTTATATGGACTGGGCCTGGAAAATTAGAGGCTTCCTTGATCGCATGATCGGAGGGGTGGGCCTACGTCGTGGCAGACGTGACCCCGATGAACTGCGTGTCGGTGATGCACTTGACTTCTGGCGCGTAGAAGCAGTTGAACCTGATAAACTTCTTCGTCTGCGTGCTGAAATGATGGTGCCGGGAAAAGCCTGGTTGCAGTATCAGGTGCAGGATCATAAAAACGATAATGTGCTGTTATTACAAACAGCCTTTTTTGCTCCCAAAGGATTATTTGGCTTTGTATATTGGTACGCACTTTATCCTATTCATGGACTAATATTTAGCGGAATGATAAACCGAATTTCCAAACTTGCCAAACAAGGCCATTTTGATGCCTGACATGCCATATCAAAAAACAATTGCGCACATTAATAAGCAGATTGAAAAAACAGAATCGGCATTATCTAACTGGAATTGTGAGCCGGAAGAGCTGAAAAGTTATCGCCCGCAAAATGGTGGATGGACAATCAATGAGATTTTGGAACATATTTCTTTAACCAGCTTTTTCCTGCTGAAGATCATTCGAAAACACGTTGAGCGCGCTGAAAAACGGGCTGTAGCTGGTCAGACAATCCAGAATGCCGAGAGTGATTTACAAAAGCTTAAGCCGGTTGGTATTCGCGGAACCTCAAGCTGGATTCGCCCGGAGCATATGGAACCGAGCGGAAGTGCGGACATGAATGTGGTGTATGAAACGATTCGCGAACAGTTTGCGGAATGTCGCTCTTTTCTAGAGCGTATGAATAATGGTTGTGGGTCGTTGGCCACCGTTAACATGAGTGTGGGAAACCTTGGTAAGATGGATATGTATCAGTGGATCTATTTTCTTACCCTTCACGCCTGGCGGCATCATATTCAGATAAAAGAGATTAACGAAGAATATGTTACTGAACAGATGACTTTGACAGAGGTCTCCGGTAATGACATTGCAACTCTACAGAAAATAAGTATCGATACCTTCCGCGAGACCTACGAGCAGCATAATGAAGCGACTGAAATAGAAGTGCATATTAAGAAGCGCTTTAGTAAAAGTGCGTTGTTGGATGAAATACAAAACTCGGAATCTCAATTTTTTCTGGCCTGTTTTGATGCTACACCTATCGGTTACTTGAAGCTGAATTGGGGGAGCTCTCAAACAGAACAACAACTTAAAGCGGCTTTGGAAATTGAGCGTATTTACGTTGTGAATGCTTTCCACGGAAAGGGAATTGGAAAAGTTCTATTTCAAAAGTCCGTTGATATCGCAAAGGCTCGAGGGTTTCGGCAGCTCTGGCTAGGTGTCTGGGAGAAAAACCCGCGGGCGATTCGTTTCTATGAGAAGAGTGGGTTAAAAGTTTTCGATACACATTTTTTTGTTTTGGGAGAAGAGAAGCAGAAGGACTATTTGATGAAGATGGACCTCTAATGACTAATGCGAGAAATTGGCGTAGTTTTAAAAGCTGCTTAAATTGTTCACGTTGTCCGGTTTTCGTTAATTTTAAAATATTTCAAAATTTCTTCTGTTTTTCAGAATAAAGACTGCTCCATTCTAACAATGCTCCAATTTGAACTTTTTAAAAAACATTTCAAAATCAGGTTCTTTTTTTATAATAAAGTACACAGGTTCTAGCTCACCAGACTGCTCCATTCTGACAATGCTCCAGTCTGACCTCTAAAAAATCAGAATTGAGTACTATTCCCAGATTGAGTCTGTTTTCTAAACTACACTTTTTATGTGACTTCAAGCAGCTATTCCAAGCCCCGGCTATACTTCAACCTGATTTTGGAGTTATCAATACTATGCGAAATACGTATCAAAAGCTGGCTCTGATTTTAGGCGTATCGTTTGCAATTTTATTCTGGATTGCCGTTTGGTTCAAGTTAAACTGGTTCTCGCAGCAGACTACCGGCTACGTTTCACCGCACCTGTTTAGCTATAATATTCCTATCACAACAATTTTTGCCGTTTACGCATTAGAACTTTTTTTCTCGGTATTTTTTCCGCCGTCTCGAAAATCACTCTTGGAACATGCGCCTTATCTGATTATTTGGGGAGTCGGGTTTGTCCAGCTTTATTTGCGTCTGGTAACGCACTCCATCGATATAAGTGGGCACATGACATGGGCCGGACTGATGGTTGCTCATAGTGTTTTACGCAAGTTTCCCAGGTGGATGCATCTGTGCGCAATGGCTGTTTGGCTACATGCGGCATATTTCAATTACATACTCTGGGGAACCAGCAGCGGTGTAAATGGGACTATCTTGGGTATAGTTTTAAGCGTGCTATTAATCGTGTTAAATCGGTTGCGGAATGGCCGATAATTGACTTTTGGGAGAAAGCATGCTTACGTTACTTTGGCTCGTGGCAGCGTTAGGTCTTTTTGCTCTCGCAGTTCGGGCGAGAGATGATCGTTCTTTTCTACTATCTTGTGGCTTTGGAGTCCTTGGCGCAATTTTTTACACTAATTACCACTCCCAGGTTTAGGAGGCTAAAGTTGATTCCTGCTTAGCATCTATTTAGGGCAAAAGTTCAGAACTTTATTCTAAAACGTAAATTCTGAATAAATGATAGATATAGCCATAGCTAAAAGGAAATTTCAGATGTCGTTTTTGGGACTATTAACCATGGTTGCACTAATCGGTTGTGCGCTATTCTTGCTACTGACATCAAATAATAGTGTCTTTGATGGCGCTGCCGGAGGGCCTGAAAGGACTTCGGGAAATCTAACAAATTTAGAAGAATATATTGCCAGATTGATTGCAGCGTCTTCGAATGCGGAAGAGATCTCGGATGATACTTTCTTGATAGGAATTGTAAAAGAAACAGATGATTTCTTGCAGTTTACATCCGATAAGGGTTCCGTGATGATGGATTTCCCGCTTCTTACTGATCGCCAAAAAAGCTACGAGGATAAATTGAAAAGCATCTGCGCAAAGTTGGGTGTTTTACCTGCTCAGTATATTCACGAGAGCACCACCGAGTTTGGAACAGCTGCTGATGAAGATCGATTGGCATACCACCTTACTGGCGCACCGGAAAAAATATCTGCCATGATTGCTGTAATTTATACTAACTTGTTCGAAATCGAGCCGGATACCGAAATGCATTTTGTTGCGAATGGCTTTTAGAAGCTTTTTGACTATATAGGATGTTTACAATGAGCTATAAAATAAAATTCATAATCTACCTCATGTCTACTTGCTTCATTTCAACTGTTACTTTTGCCCAAACTCCTATTGCAATTGATCGTTTTGTAGAGTCATATAACGTACAGCAATTTGCTGCTGCGGTCTCAAATTTTCATATCGCAGATGGGTTTTCTAAATCTGAGCGCGACGAGGAGATTGAAGGACTTGTTGCTTCATTTAAGATCCTTTTTAGTGAGTTTGGACAAATTAGAAATCTTAAGAAGTCGTCACAGCAAGCTGAGAGTGCAGATAACCTTACGGATATAAACATCTTTAGCATGTCTGAAGCATATTGGGCTGAGCGACAAGGTTTTCAAATAGAGCAATTTGTCTGTAAGTTTCAGAACGCCGGCGTCGGTCAACTTGATTTTATGTTGTACGATGAAGCGGGGAAAACATTGCTGCGCTCTGTTAACTTTGCACTCCCCAAATCAGCCACTGCCTCTCAAGCTGTTATTAGCCAGGTTGGTAAGAAATTACATACGTTCTACGAGGACAGATCACTTCGTAGGGATGCGCTTTCCGGACAAGTGCGCTTATCAATTTTAATCACTTCGACCAAGAAGGCAGCTGAAGCAGCCAAGGAAATGCTACAAAGCGGTATGACCTTCGCCGATGCCGTAAAGAAGTACTCTATTGAGCAATCGTCTAACCAGGCTGGTGATACGGGATATGTGTTCCCTGACGATATTTTGCCTACCCTCCAGCCAGCGGCGATAAACCTTGTTGTTGGTGAAATCAGTGATGTTTTACAGCTGAATGAGAGATTTGTGCTTGTTCAAAAAACGGATCAAAAATAATCTCTATGGAAAACTATCTGTTTTTTATCGGGGCCAGCATTTTGCTATGCATTGCGCCCGGTCCTGATATGGTGTATCTACTGGGACGGAGTATAGCCCAAGGGAGGCTCGCAGGTATTGTAGCTGCTATTGGTATTAACGTTGGAGCTTACGTTCACCTCGTGGCAGCAATCCTGGGGCTTTCTGCTATTCTGATGACATCTGCGATTGCGTTTGCTATTGTCAAGTGGATCGGAGCAGCCTACCTGATCTATATCGGTCTACAAGTTCTTCTGTCTTCCACCAGCGTAATTGATGCGAATTCGACCAGCAAGTCTCAACTGTCTCTTAAGGCGGTCTTCTGGCAGGGTTTCTTAAGTGACGTCCTGAATCCGAAGGTTGCAGTCTTTTATCTTGCCTTTCTTCCGCAATTTGTTGATACGAATGTAGGCAGTGAAATCTCCCAGCTGATTTTCCTTGGTGTGACGGTAAATATGGTCGCGATCTTTATCAATATTCCTCTCGTGCTATGTGCCAGTTATCTGACAGCTAAACTTCGTAAGAATGAAGTGATATCTAAGTGGCTTTCCAAAGCAATGGGAATTGTTTTTGTTTATTTAGGGATTCGGTTATCACGGGAATCGTTCTCGTAAACTAATCGTTAATTAGTGGCAAAAATCGATTTAACAGTTGGTTATAATTGCCCAATTAAAAAGAAATCAAAATTATTCATATTTTTTATAATAAAGACTGCTCCATTCTAACAATGCTCCAGTCTGATTAAAAAAAATAGTAATATTCAAAATCTCTGTCTTTTTTTCTAATTAAGTACGTGGGTTCGTTCGAGCTCACCAGACTGCTCCATTCTGACAATGCTCCAGTCTGGCCGTAAAAATCGGAAAAATTATGCCTCAACTGAAAATCCCTTGTATGCTTATGCGTGGCGGCACATCAAAAGGCCCCTTCTTTGATCTTCGGGATTTACCGTCCTATGAAGAGCAGCGCAGTAAACTTCTCTTGCGCCTGATGGGATCACCGGATGTGAGTCAAATCGATGGGCTGGGTGGGGCAAAGACGGTGACAAGCAAAGTGGTAATGGTGCGACCGTCTTCGCGGACAGGAATAGATGTAGATTTTCTCTTTGCTCAGGTTGAAATCGAAAACTCGATTGTTGATACCGGGCCAACCTGTGGAAATATGATGACGGGAGTTGCTCCGTTTGCAATTGAGCGCAGAATGGTAATTTCTGAACACCCGGAGACGAAAGTCCGAATCTACAATATCAATACCGATTCTACGAGTGAAGCAATTGTTCAAACGCCAAAAGGCATCGTTCAATATGATGGTGAAACAACTATTGATGGAGTACCCGGAACAGCAGCTCCGATTCAAATGAATCTCTTTGATCAGCATGGTGTTAAAACGGGAAAACTCTTCCCATCGGGAAAAACTCGCGAGCAGATAGGTGGAGTTGAAGTAAGTCTGGTAGACTCGTGTACGGCATTGATGCTTCTAAAGGCAGAAGATATTGGGCTTTCAGGTGAAGAAGGGAAAGAATTCTTTTTACAGAATCCGGATGTAATGAAAAGCTATCCGATATGCGATTGGAAGCAGGCAAGCGAATGGGGTTGGGAAATGTTGAAGATCGTGTGTTACCGAGAATTGGTGTCCTATCTCCGTCACAGCGCGGCGGCGCGCTAAAATCTCAATACTTTACGCCACACACCTTTCATCATACGCATGCAGTCTCAGGGGCTATTTGTATTGGTACCGCAGCAAAAATTAAAGGCACTGTTGCGAATGATGTTGCGAAAGTAAAGGATCGTTTGGCTGAAAAACTGGTTATAGAACATATTGCAGGTAAAATTTCTGTTTATCTCGAATTGGTGAAAAATGCCTCTGAGTGGGAAGTTAAGAAGGTGTCGACGATTCGAACGGCGCGCAAAATAATGGATGGTTTTGTTTTCATCCCGACAAAATGAGGTAAAGTTTGATATGACAAGACGGGCCTTCATTCGAGAACAATTCGATTGGGTTGACAACTGGACTATTGGATTGCTTGAAAAACATAATGAAAAGCATTGGGAAATGATACCGGCACTTAGTACTAGTATGAATTGGCAGGTTGGGCATATCATTATCTCTAAATATTTTCACGCTGTTCAATCTATTGTGGAAGATTCTAATAACCTTATGCAAGAACTTTGTGGCGAGTTTTCTGCTGAAGATTTTTTTAGTCATTATTTTGCCGGAAGCGACCCGACGGCAGAATGGGAGAATAGACCGAAAAAAGATAGGTTGCTTCGATTGTTTGTTCTCCTAAATGCAAAAACGAATAACCTCCTCGACAGCCTTACTGACGCTGATTTGGACGATGCCACTTGTATTGCCAACCCCATTGCGAAAACTAAATATGATGCGCTTACCTTTTGCTTCAAACATCAAATGTGGCATAATGGGCAAATTGCTATGATTAGCCGAATACAGCAATCTGAAAAGTAGTATACTTTGAAAATGTGATATGCCCTTAATTTATCTTAAATACGAAATAAAAGCTCCAATCACGCGCGTCTTCGACCTTTCTCGCAGCATCGACCTGCATATAGCAAGCGCCGGGTTTACCGGCGAAAAAGCTGTTGCCGGGCGAACATCCGGCCTAATTGAACCAGGCGAAGAAGTAACTTGGCGCGCGAAACATTTTGGTGTATGGCAGCATCTAACCAGTAAAATTGATGTCTTTGACTATCCGAATCGCTTCCGCGATAACATGGTTACGGGAGCCTTCAAGTCGTTTCAGCACGATCATCTCTTTCAAGAAAAAAACGGCATAACCGTAGTGGAAGACCATTTTGCTTTTGAAGCACCTCTGGGTGTTTTGGGAAAAATGGCGAACCATCTGTTTTTAACTGCGTATATGAAGAAATTTCTGCTCGAACGCAATCAGGTGATTAAACGCGTTGCCGAAAGTGATGAGTGGAAAAGATATTTAAACAAGTAAACAGGAAAGTGAAATTTTCGATGTCTTTAAACTCCAGACTACAGTCGAATGAGAAATCGTTGCTTCAGCGCGCGCTCGCAAGTGACCCGTTTGTGAACTACTACAAATGGGGAGCGCTGATGTACCTGCTATTTTCTCTCTTCCTGCTAATGTGGCCATTCGGTTTCTTTCTTGGCGGTACGCTTTCGCATAAACCCTTTTTAATGAACCTGCCGTATGGACTCGTATCGCTGGAACCAATATTTCTGTTCGATATTATCGGCAACGTTATTTTCTTTGTGCCTTTGGGATTTCTCCTCAGCGGAATGTTGAGTAAATCCAGCAGATTACCTTTTTTACGCCGGCTTCTTTACTGCACAGCATTTGGGTTTGGTTTATCGTTTACGGTCGAATTTGTACAGATGTGGTCTCCGGTTCGCTATTCTTCCATCCTGGATCTAATGACCAATACAGCCGGTACGGCTATCGGAGTATTTGCATATTGGCTCTATAGCCAGGTATTAAAGCAGCATGCGAAGCGAATTATTTCAAGTTTATAGAGTCGCATAATGGTGCGACTCTATAAATTGAAATAATACAACACTATACTTATTATGAAAAAAAACCATTCTAAAAGACAGCGAAAAAGGCGCGAAAAAGAGGCGAAGCGCAAAAGCGAAAAACAATTTCATAAGAAAAAGCGCATAACTGGTATACAGCGTTCTGGTAGTTCGAAGACGTGGGATTATAAATCTCTATTGTTAGCTTTAGGAGTTGTTGCCTTTGTTTGTCTCTTCATTTATCTTGAGCTCTTTGATGGAACCTCTAATACATCTTCTAGAGGATATGGAAGACTTTTTGAGGGAATCCTTCGCAGACTATTTTGATTGTTGAGGCGCTGGTTAATTGTGCAACTCTACAAGTTATGTCTTTCTCTCCCTCCTTATATCTTGCAAGAAATCCCCAGCAACATTGTCCAATAATAAAACCGCCTTCTGATAACGTTAATGTCAGATATGTAAACCTTTAATGCTTCAAAGCCGGAAAGTATTATGAAAAAACAACTATTTACAGCAATCGCTCTTATCCTGTCACTCACAACGATTCACTCACAGGATTTTTATGATGTCAGCAACGTAAACTCAATTGAGATAACATTTTCAGAGTCGAATTGGGATCAAATTTTAGATTCCTACTATGCGGCGGGAAATGAACAAAGACTTGTTGGCAGTGTCGTTCTCAATGGGGTACAATACGACAGTGTCGGCGTTCGCTATAAAGGCAACAGCACCTATAGCGCAAACAGGGTAAAAAACCCGCTGAATATTAAGCTCGACCATATCATTGATTATCAAACCATTGATGGATACGGCACATTAAAGCTCGCCAATGTTTTCAAGGATCCCAGTTTTGTTCGAGAGGTTCTCAGTTATGAGATTGCCCGAAAGTATATGCCAGCCAGTCAGGCAAACTTTATAAATGTTACCATAAACGGAACGCTAATCGGACTCTATTCCAGTGTTCAGGATGTTGATAAGTTGTTTATGGGAACAAACTTTTTTAGCAATGACAATCCTACATTTAAGGGAGAAGTCGCTCAGAGTGGACCGCCAACATTTCTGCCAATCTGGACATATCTCGGTACCGATTCTTCACAGTATGCCAGCTTTTTCGAAATAGATTCAGACTATGGGTGGGCAGAACTAATCAACTTTTTGGATGTGCTGAACAACTCGCCGGCCTCGGTTGAGGATGTTCTCAATGTAGACCGGCATCTTTGGATGTTAGCTTATGATATTCTGATGGTGAACCTCGATGCACCAATAAATTTTGCGCACAACTATTATCTCTACCAGGATGACGCGGGCCGGTTTAATCCGATAATCTGGGACCTGAATGAAAATTTCGGCGGGTTTACCAGACTTCTTGCCGGAGGTAATCTTGGCACAACACAGATGCAACAGCTGGATCCGTTTCTTTATGCTACGAACTCCAGCCTTCCGATCATTAGCAAATTTCTTTCCGATCCAACGTATCGGAAAATTTATGTTGCGCATATGAAAACGATTATTGAAGAGAACTTTTCCAACGATTGGTATCAAACCAGAGCGCTCGATATTCAAAGTGTTATTGATGCTGATGTTCAAGCAGACCAGAACAAGTTTTTTACCTACAGTGATTTCCTTGCAAATATTAATAACACCGTTGGGACTGGCGGTCCGGGAAGTCAACCGTCCGTTGGATTAACTCAGCTTATGGATGCGCGGGTAAACTATATAATTTCTCAGAGCGAGTTTCAGGCTACTGCACCAGTGATAAGTAATGTCGGTACTTCTTCACTTGCCGTGCAGCCATTCACCAGTGCCGTGTTTAACGCTGAGGTTGCTTCAGCGAATCAGGTGATGCTTGCCTATCGGGATAATGAAGTTAACCGTTTCGAAAAGGTTGAGATGTTCGACGATGGAAATAATGGCGATGGTGCTGCAGGCGACGGTGTCTATGGCGTTTCCATCACTGCCGGTGCTTCTCCCGTTCAATATTATATTTACGCAGAAAATAATGATGCGGCGGCTCTCTCCCCAGCGCGTGCAGAATATGAATTTTATCTGCTTCCGGTTGCTACAGGAGATTTGGTCATCAATGAGTTTATGGCAGATAACGATAGTACTGCGATGGATCAGGATGGAGAGTTCGACGACTGGGTAGAGTTATATAATAATAGCGGGTCCGAAATTTCACTTGCCGGTCTTTATCTTTCGGATGATGAGACTGAATTGACAAAGTGGGCATTTCCTGATACCTCGATTGCCGCGAATGGCTATCTGATAGTTTGGACCGATAACGATAGTGGTCAGGTTGGACTGCATGCAAATTTTGCCCTTTCACGCAGCGGCGAAGCGGTCTGTCTCACGGATTCGGATGGTATCACAAGTTTGGATCAGGTCGTGTTTGGTACTCAGACAACCGATGTTAGTACCGGACGTTTTCCAAATGGCACGGGAGACTTTGCTGAAATGCCGCCATCTTTTGCCGCAGAAAACACCAATGGCATTACCGGTATTGAAGACGTTGTGAATAATACCATTCCTCAACAGTATGGACTGGAGCAGAATTATCCGAATCCATTTAACCCGTCGACAACCTTCAGGTTTACTTTGGCTCAGGCGAGTCGCGTGTCTTTAACCGTTTACAACCTCGTTGGTCAAAAAATTCAGACTGTTTTTGCAGATAACCTTGCAGCAGGTGAGCATCAGTATGTTTGGCGGGGTGAAGGTCAGGCGTCGGGTGTGTATTTATACACCTTACAGACAGAATTTGGTTCGGAAAGTAAGAAGATGGTATTGATGAAATAAGCTATATTAGACTGGAGCAGTTTTCAAAACTGCTCCAGTCTTTTTTTCAAAACAATTTATTTTCTAACCGGAATGGCTACCCGGAACATCATCTTATAAACTGCCGGAACAAATAGCAGCGTGATAACCGTTGCGAAGAACAGTCCGAAGATAATGCCTATCGCCATCGGTGTCCACATAACGCCTCCACCCAACCAAAGAGGAATTAATCCAAAAGATGTTGTAAAAGTGGTCAACAAAATCGGGCGAAACCGTTCGAAGCCAGCGGCGACAATCGCATCATACGGCTCTTTATTGTTCTCGTCACGTTCGATGTTAATACGGTCAATCAACACAATTGCATTGTTTATCACAATTCCTGCCAGAGAAATCAATCCCAGAAATCCGGTAAAACTGAAGTTCGTACCGGTAAGTAGCAAGCCTGCGACAATTCCGATAAATCCTAATGGAATGGTAATGAGTACCAGTGCGGTTTTGCGAATCGAGTTAAACTGAATGACCAAGAGCAATAAAATGATGAAGAAGGACAGCGGCAACTTTTCGATGACTGCCTGCATGGCCTTTCCACTGGATTCTGACTCACCACCATATTCATAAAGGTAGTTGTCTTTCCAACTCGCAGATTGCTCTTCCAGCCATGGTGTGAGTATTCCGGTAATATCTCCAGCGGTGTACCCTTCGCGCAGATCGCTCTCTACAGTTACGGTTCTGGTTAGATCGCGACGTAGCACCTTCGCAAATTGCCATTCGGGAATAACCGTTGCTACCTGAGCCAGCGGCACGTTTTGACCGCTGCTTTGCGAGAAAATGCTCAGCGTTTCCATGTCATCATAGGTGATGGTTTTACTGCCTTCTTCTCGCATGACAATCGGAATAGTGTTAACATCTTCGCGAAACTCGCCAACTTCCTTTCCGGAAAGCACCGTATTTAGTGAAATAGCGACGTCTTGATTGCTTACACCAGCACTGCTTAGGCGAGAAGGATCGATATCGACATAGAACTTCTTTATCTTTTGTCCCCAATTGTCATCGATTCCCTTAGTTCCGGGGATGGTGAGAAGCTTTTTCTTTATATTGTCTACTATTTTGAAAAGCTCTATCGGGTCATCTCCGGAAATACGTACTTGTATTGGAACTGCTGCCCCACCACCTGAAGTTAGTCGCCCAATTGTAAACTCGGCATCCGGGACTTCCGAGAAAGCAAATGCTTCAAGTTTATTGATAATCATCTGATTGTCATTGCCCGAACTGGTATTCAAAAGCATGTGAGCATAGCCGGAATTTTGTTCGCCGGCAGAATATCCAAGGTCGTAGGCATTTGGTCCTTTGCCAATAAAGGCAGACCAGTCTGAGATGCCTTTTGTACGCTGCTCCCCAACCATTAGTGAATCGGCGATATAGCGTTCGATACGCTTCACCGATGCTTCGGTTTTCTCAATATTCGTACCCAGCGGATAGTTCATATCCAATGTCACCAGATTTCGCTCACTGTCCGGCATAAAGACGAAAGGTAGAAAAGTGAAACCGTAGAGTGAGACAAAAAACAGGGTTATGATCAGCCCAATAAGCATGATTGGGCGTCGGAGGCAAATCTCCAGAAGTCGACTGTAGTACACGGCCATTTTGTCGAAGATGGAAGCTTTATTTTCTTTCGCTTTTTTCGAGACCTTAAAAAATGCTACAGCAAACATTGGAACGACCGTGAGTGCCATCAGCCAGGAAGACAGCAGCGCCATTGTAATTACCGAAAACAACGGCCCCATAATCTCACCCATGCTGGATTCCGCCAGATAAAATGCCAGGAAGGCCGCCGAGGTTGTAAGTGAGGAAATAAGCAGCGGAACGATAAGTTCTTTGCTCGAGGCGATAGCTGAATCTAATGCTTTTTCACCACGCTCCATTTTTACCATAATCGATTCTGCAACAACAATCGCATTATCTACCAGCATACCGAGAGCCATAATCAACCCGGCCAAAGAAACCTGATTAAGACCTACGCCGAACCAGTTCATCAATAGCAGCGTCATAATGGTTGCGGAGGGAATCAGACTTGCAACAACTAATCCCGTGCGCAGGCCAAGGAATACCAGCATTACAAGTAGTACGATAATGACTGACTGTACAACATTGGATACAAAGTCGCTGATGTTATTGTCAACGTCAAAATCTTGTGAGGCGATGCGCATAGCGTTCATGCCAACTGGCAGACCCGGGTTGTATTTTGCCAGTAGGATGTCTACATCTTCCCCCAGGGAAATGATATTTGCGCCGTCTTTCAGAGAGATATAGAGTGCAAGGCCTTCATTTCCGTTGACACTGACAATCGACTCACGGGGTGAAATGTAATCGCGGTACACGTTGGTAATGTCACCTAAATAGACGGTCTCACCATTGCCTACATTAATTAGCAAGCGCCGCAAAGATTCCAGCTCTTCCAAATTACCGGACGGTTCCAGAATGATGCGCTCATCACCATAGTTCACTTCTCCAGCTGGAATAATGATGTTTGTTGCGCTGATAATGCCTTGAAGCTGACTACTGGATATTCCCAGATTTGCCAGTTTGGAATTATCGAACTCTACAAAAATGCGCTCTTCAATGATGCCGCCGATCTCGACTTTTGCAGCATCAGGCAGTTTTATAAGCTGATCTCGTAAATCTTCGGCATACACTTTCTGCTCGGCGTAGCTGAACCCGTCAGATTCCAGCCCGATCATTATTCCGTAGACCACACCAATGTCGTCATCCTTCACTTCCGGGCCTTTGATGCCATCGGGCAGTTCACCTTTGATTGTGTCGATTTTGCGTCGTAAGAGATCCCAGATCGGCTGCAGCTTGGCTGGCGGAACATCTTCCTTGAGGCTCACCGAAACCACTGAAAGACCGGTGCGAGACGTACTCGAGATATAATCTACCTCGGCAATCTCCTGAGCAACTTCCTCAATTTTGTCTGTGATCAGTGATTCAACGCGGTCTGGACTGGCACCGGGAAAGTTTGTTACCACAGTTGCAACGCGAATGGTGAATGGTGGCATGCTGTTTCTTGGCAGGCTATTGTAGCCTGCAAGGCCGATGACAAATATCATCATCAGAAGCATGTAGGTGACACGATTGTTTTTTATAGCTAAGGCGGTAATATTCACGGTAGATTCCTAATTCTGCAGGAGTTTAACTTTGCGGCCGTCGTAAAGCGAGCCGAGTCCGGCTGTTGCAACGAATGCACCATCTTTCAGACCATCTACTACCTCAAACCCACCAGGCAATAGTTGTCCAACAGTTACATAAACTTTTTCGGAGCTGTAAATATTATTCTCTTCCGGATTGAGGCGAAAAACAAAATTACCTTGCGTATCTTCACCTACCGATTGAAATGGCACTAATAAGCGTGGCGTGTCAGACTTTTCACCAAATGTAAATGCCACTTTAGCCGGCATTCCCGGGCGAATTGCTTCGGTGGGATTTTGAACGGTGATGATTACCGGATAGGTTGCTGAATTAACTGTGGAAAACCCAACCTCAGAAACAGCGCCTGCAAAAGAAGCGCCATTCACAGAAGGGAAAGAAATCTGTACCAAATCGCTTTGGCTAATTTGAGTAATGTAGCGCTCCGGCATACCAACGCTGATTTCAATGTCATTCGTACCTGAGTTGATAACAATGATTGGATTACCGGCCTGTGCGAACTCATTAATTTTGGCATTTACGGCGGTAATCACACCAGCTGTTGCTGCGACAATCTTTGAGTATTGAAAATTGGAGGCTTCAAGGTTCAGATTCTTCTTAGCGCTTTGATAGTTTGCACTACTGGCGGCGTAATTGTTCTTTGCCGCTTCGTAATCACTCAGCGAGGCATTGTTTGCCTGATACAGGCTTTTTGTGCGATCGAGGCTACTTTTGGTCGTTTGTAGCTGGATCTCAGTGCTTTGCAATGCCGCTTTGGCTTTTTCATAAGATAACCCAATATCCTTTTGATCGAGCTGTGCCAGCACTTGGCCTTTTCGGACGCGATCACCAACTTTGACGTTCACCTTAACGATTTGGCCTGAGATACGAAAGCTCAGATTGGCCTCAGAGCCCGATTGTGAAGTGCCGTTAAAATTGCGTATTTGCTCGCCACCGCTTAGTAATGCCTCGGCATACTTAACGGGTTTTACCGCATCTACAATTTGTTTAGAATCGTCTCCTCCACAAGCTAACAGAAATGCCAGGGAGAGTAGAAAAATAGAATTTACTTTCATTGTTGACCTTCTTCGTTCTTTATAAATGATTCGAAGCGAGTATTAAACGCCGCGTTTTCTTCTTGTGTTGCCAAAAGGCCATATCGACCCAGGCTATTTTCCAAACCGATAAATGCTGTCAGGTATTGATAAACAGAATTCGCATAACCCTGTTTAGCTTGTAGAGCTGCTTCTTGTGCGTCAATTAGTTGGATTACCGAAACCGTTCCGTTGCGATAGTAGTCCTGCACCAGTTCAAAGTTCTTCTGGGAATTCTCCTCGGCAATTTTTGAGAATCTAATATTTGTTTTAGCAGTCAAAAGATCAATGGCGCTAGAGGTGACCAACAGCTGCAGGTTTTGATCCAGGCTACCCAATTGGTATTCCAGCTGTCGCTTTTGCAGTGTGCTTTTTTGCACATCAATTCGTCTTCTATTGCCCTCAAAAAGAGGAATGGATAGATTGACGCCAACGCTCCAGTTCAGATCCTGAAACTCAACACCGGTTGCCGGTACACTGCCGTTACCGGCTCGCCAAAAGTTATTATTGCCGCTACCGCTTAGAGAAAGTGTTGGAAGAAAAAAACGACGTTTGTTCGAGCTGATTTGTCTTTTTGTTGCCTGCAGGTTTGCGTGAAGCTGTTTTTTGGAAAAGCTGTGCTGTTGCGCTTCTACAACAAAAAAGTTGATGAGTTTGTTGAACCTGTCCGGACTGTTTATATGACTGTCAATAAAGCTGGAAGACAACGTTTGGTACACCTGTGCATCGATGCCAACTTCTTCAACATCGAATTCAGTGCCAAGCTTGCCATTCAAATAGCTGTTTAGCTGCGTCTGCGAAAACGCAACCAGTCCGTAGGCTTCAACAACGCTTTGTTGCGCAGTTGCTACTTCGCTTTCCCAACGGTAGATGTCTGCACGATTACTTGCACCAAGACTTACACTAAGGCGAGCAAGCTCGAGGTTGGTCTTCGAAACGTCTAAATTCTCTGATTGAATACGCAGGTTGGTTTTGGCCTGGAGAAGATTGAAGTAGCCCGTAAAGGTATCGAGAATGATATCCAGCGCTGTTTGTTTTGCCGCTGCCTCATCTGCTTTCTTTAGATAGGCTTGAATGCGGGATCCTGCGAGTGCTTCTTCAGAAAATAGCAGTTGTTGCAGACTAAGAACTCCGGTTATTGAGCGTTCAGCTTGTCCGGTTAGTGGACTCGTTTGTTCTTCATTAACCAATGACATAGACCCACTGGCATCTATTGTTGGTAGAAATTGAGACTTCGCAGTGCGAAGATCTTGCTGTGCCAGCTCAACATCAAGGTCGCTGATCTTGATGTCCAGATTCTCTTCGAGTGCCCAGCCTATAATATCTTCAAGATTATGGCGCTCGCCCTTTACGATCGGATCATCCCCGATAAACTTGGCGGTGAACAATGTTTCGAATGTTGGATCGACGCCAATTTTGTCCATAACCATACGGTTCAGATGCAGTTCTTCGCGAAAGTTTAATGAGACTGGCATATCGGCCAATGCAACACCAGAAATTGCTTCGTCGGACATGATTGCAGCTTTGCGCAGAATCTGATTCAAATCATTATCGGTGGACATGCATCCCATGATACCGCTATCCACGTCGCGTCGATTCATTGTGAAGGATGGAATCTTTTTAGCGTTCAGATAATCAGCAACCTGCTGAATTTCTTCCGGTGTGCGTCCGTACGGAATAACGAGATATACGGCATCAGTAGATTCCGATAGTTTAGACATAGATCCTACGATATCATCATCCAACGTAATGCGCTCGATATTTGTACCTAACTGCTTCCCGAGGCTTTGCATGCGCTGTAGCGCTATGTTGTCATTAAATAGCGGGGCAAACCGGCGGTCTAAGACGAGCGTTACGTTTTTATAGGGTACAATTTGCTGAAAGCGAGCGAGTTCGCGTTCAATATCCTGTGAAGATAAAATGTAGGAGAAGTTTTTGACGCCGGACGTACCGTTCTCCGTTAAGGGAACGTTTTGCATCTCCGGGTCAAAGACGCCGAGGCCAATTGTTGGTTTTGGAAAGTCGCCTTGTTCCAGAACGGAATGAATACTGCCGGAGCCGAGCAGAAGGACGAGGTCGCAGCGTTTAACCAGTGCATTGTAATAGCCTGTCGCCTTTGAGTAATCCCAGTCCATTGTCAAAACGTCGCTGTCTTTTAGCTGCAGGGTCTTTCGACTGCCAATGGTTTTGCCTATTTCTTCCTTGAACTGCTGAATGAAGACATCAGCGCGTTCATTCTCCGGAAAGTCTGCTACAATGCCAAGGCGGACAGTTTGAGCCATTGAAATAGAACTTGTTAGCATGACTAAAAAAATCATGCGCGTCAATGTAGATAGAGTTTGTTGTTTCATAGTACTCGTCGTGTATTGGTGTGTCTTATTGAAATATTTTGCAATACAAATTAGTTGTGGAGCAGATTCTTTGAATAGATGGATATTTGTAAAACATATTGAGAATTGAGTTCGGGGTCAAGGAAAGTATGGAAATATCAAGAATTTCAGTAGACCGCGATATAGTAGAACCGCAATGCATTGCGGTTCTACTATATTATTTACATGGCGGCTAATGCTGCATTAAGTGTTGCGCTGGGGCGCATAGCTTTTGCTGCCAGTTTTTGGTCGGGGTGATAGTAGCCGCCAATGTCCATAGCGTTCCCTTGGGCGTCATTTAGCTCATCGACAATCTTTTCTTCGTTATCACTGAGTGTTTTTGCCAGCTTGCTGAAGGCACTTGCCAACTCGGCATCCATTGTTTGTGCTGTCAATGCCTGAGCCCAATACATCGCCAGATAGAAATGACTACCGCGATTATCAAGCTCGTGAACCTTGCGTGAAGGCGATTTGCGGTTTTCCAGAAAGAGTGATGTTGCCTCGTCCAGCGTATTGCTGAGGATCTGCGCACGCTTATTATCAAAAGCGTCCGCCAGGTGCTCCAATGATACGCCAAGAGCGAGAAACTCTCCCAGAGAATCCCAGCGCAAATGGCCTTCTTTTTCAAATTGTTGAACGTGCTTGGGTGCAGAGCCGCCGGCACCGGTTTCAAATAAGCCACCGCCATTCATCAACGGCACGATTGACAGCATCTTTGCGCTGGTACCAACTTCAAGAATGGGAAAGAGATCGGTTAGGTAGTCGCGCAGTACGTTTCCGGTAACTGAGATCGTATCTTGTCCCTTACGAATACGATCCAGTGAAAAACGGGTGGCTTCGATTGCCGGCATAATTTTGATATCCAGACCATTGGTATCATGGTTCGGCAGATACGCATTTACTTTTTTTATCAGTTCTGCATCATGGGCACGATTTTCATCAAGCCAGAAGACTGCCGGAGAACCGGTTGCGCGAGCGCGAGATACCGCCAGCTTTACCCAGTCTTGAATCGGGGCATCCTTTACCTGACACATCCGAAAAATATCACCTTCCTCAACCGATTGTTCCATGAGTGTCTTACCATTAGTTGTTATAACGCGAACGGTTCCGTCAGTAGGAACTTCAAACGTTTTGTCATGCGAGCCATACTCCTGCGCTTTCTGTGCCATTAGCCCGACATTAGGAACGCTTCCCATTGTCGTTGGATCAAATGCGCCATGCTTTTTACAATCATCAATTGTGGCTTGATAAACGCCGGAGTAGGAACGGTCGGGAATAATATACTTAGTGTCTTTTTGCTCGCCATCCGGGCCCCACATCTGGCCGGATGCGCGAATGGCCGCTGGCATGGAGGCGTCGATAATAATATCGCTGGGGACGTGAAGATTTGTAATACCGCGATCAGAGTCTACCATTGCTATCGCTGGTCTGTTTTCATAACAGGCTTCAATGTCTGCGCGAATTTCCTCCTGCTCTGCCAGTGGGAGAGTCGTGATTTTGTTATAGACATCCCCAAGCCCGTTGTTTGGATTTATGTCCAGCTCTTCAAAAATGGCGGCATGTTTTGCAAATACATCGCTGAAAAAAACTGAAACGGCATGGCCAAAAATAATCGGATCCGAAACCTTCATCATCGTTGCTTTCATGTGTAACGAGAACAGAATGTCCTGATTTTTTGCATCCTGAACTTCTTTTGCCAGAAAAGCGCGAAGGGCGTTGCGGTTCATTGTTGAGCAGTCGATAATTTCCCCGGCCTGCAGAGAAACCTGCTCTTTTAGCACGCGGGTGTTGCCACCCAAGTCAGTCAGTTCGATTCGCACATCACAAGCTTCTGCGGTAGTCGTTGCTTTTTCGCTTCCGTAAAAATCATTACCCGGCATGCTTGAGACATGCGATTTGGAGTTGCTGCTCCAGGCTCCCATTGGGTGCGGATTATTTGAAGCATACTTTTTAACGGATTTTGGTGCACGTCGATCAGAATTTCCTTCTCGAAGAACCGGATTGACCGCGCTTCCTTTGACGGTATCATACAGTTTGCGAATCGCACGTTCTTCATCATTCTCCGGGTCTTCGGGATAGTTTGGAAGATTATACCCTTTGGCCTGGAGCTCGGAGATCGCGGCTTTCATTTGTGGAATAGAGGCACTGATATTAGGGAGCTTTATAATATTGGCTTCGAGCTTCTTAGCCAGACTGCCAAGCTCAGCAAGATCATCGGATTGTCGTTGTTCTTCCGTGAGATGTTCAGGAAATAGTGCAATAATCCGTCCAGCCAGCGAAATGTCACGAGTTTCGACGGATACTCCGGCAGCTTTGGTGAAGGTCTCAATAATTGGTAATAGCGACTGGGTCGCGAGTGCAGGAGCCTCATCTGTTATTGTGTAGATGATCTTTGCTTTAGATGATGTCATGATGTACCTATGGGTTTACGACAGGCATTTGGAAAATGCGTGTATATGAATGATAACATTACTTGCAGACATTGAGTAAATACGCTTTATACTACGGTAAGATGCAATACGGTGGCCGTAGGAGACGCAAGATAAAATAAGCGACTAAGGCTAAATTTGCAACTGTTTGTGCGTAGGTGCAGATACCGGGTTTGTTCCTTGTTTCTTTCATCCCCATTTACTAGAATTTGGTTCCTTATAAAGCGAGCGAATAATGATAGATCTTCTTGGTTACATCGGCATTGTGATGAACTTTTTATGGCCGTTGTTTCGTAAGCGTGCTGTAATGCTGATTGTACAGACTATCGGAGCATTATTTTTTGTAGCTCACTTTTTCTCGCTCGGAGCAAAGACCGGTGCTTTAATGGCGTTAATTGCTGCTGCCCAGGCTGTGTTAGCTATTCCTCTGGAATCGAAGCCCGAATTTCGTAAAATTTATCTCCTTACACTCCCGGTGATTGCAATCATGGTTGCTATCAGTTGGTCTGGCTGGCCATCGGTTTTTTGCGCGATTGCTATGATAATTATCAGCATTGGGCGATATCAGACAAATGTAATGCAATTCCGCTTGTATCTGATTGTTGCTGAGTTCTTTTGGATAGCTCATAATATTCTGGTGGGCTCGATACCGGGATTAGTTTCTGATGCGGTTACGCTGACGTCAGGGATTAGCATGTATTTTAGAGAGAGGAGAGTAATGTGAAGGTGCAGCACGTAATGATGTTTGCTGTTCTTGTGTTAATCATATTTTCCTGTATTCGATATGAAAGTATAACACGTTTGGATGTTGACAAAACGTATCCGATCTCGGTAGAGGGAGAATACTTCTCTGCACCAAGGTAAGAAGGAAGAGTGCCGGCAATTGTTTTGGAAAAAGATAAAAAGGAATCTATTGCAAGTAGTGAAAGATCCACTTTATTGGTATGAGCGATAATAGCAAAAAATTCTCATTCTCACTCTTACTTCGCGGGTAGTTTAAAAACAATATTAAAACAGGCACGGTCTGCTGTGGTTGGCGGAATCTTATACTCGCCCGGTGTTGCGCGAAGATGATACATAATCATTTTTAGACCATGCCCGCGTTTACTTTTGATGTCGTATTGCGGGGCGATTGGCATTTTCTTCCATTGACTTAATTGCTTGAAGATTTTACCATAGCCGCCGTCCACCGTGTGGTGAAAGAAGAAATAGATGTCGGTTAGCTGGTTTGTTTTTATGGTAAGTTCCGTTCCAGCTGGCGGACGATGTAATCCCTGAAATAATACGCCATTCAGCAGATCGTCTGGAATGAAATCATAGGTATAGCGTCTGTCCAGATGTTGGATAACCCCGGGCTTCATAATAGCATAACTGTATCGGGCTTCTGGAGAAACGGAGACCTCAAAGAAGTTCTCAGCCGCTTTAATCATTTGCGCGTCAACCGGGTGCTGTGGCCAATTGCGTTGTTTCTTAAACGGGCCTTTTTGCAAAACAGCCGCAGCTCCAATCAGGAGTGTTAAACCGGCAAGAGATGTGTATAGAAGGATTCTTTTCATATATTGTAGTTGATTAGATCGTTTTAGGTGAGGTGGTGGAATTTTGAAAAATATTTTATTTTTCAAAATTTGGCTCAAGCTAGAGCCGTTTTCAAAACTGCTCTAGCTCTTCGCTTCATTGTGACAATGCTCCGGTGTTTTGTCGGATTTTAACTACCAGAACCGGCCCGCAATTTTTTCTAAAATAAATTTCAAAATTCGATTTGTCTTTTCTAATAAATAGTAGAGTCTTGCGAGCTCCCAACACTGCTCCATTGTGACAATGCTCCAGTGTTTTGTCGGATTTTAGCGAATCCGATTACACCAGGCTTTGCCCGTGCGCAATTTTGTCAGACCGAAATTGTAAACAATAATTGAGTCCGGGGCTAATTTCTGATGGTGAAGTGAATCGAGGTTTATTAAGTTTAATGAAGCGCTATTAACCAAAATTTTTCTAAGGTTAACAAAACTGTTTTTTGCAAAAGGAGAAACGCCATGCTAATTTCTCAATACTTTTATGCTTTTGGCGCAGGTCTTCTTGGTCTCTTGGGATCAATACACTTATACTATACTTTCTTCTCTTCAAAATTTGACTCTTACGATCCGGCAGTTGATGAAGCGATGAAAACAACAACGCCCCGCATTTCCAAAGACACGACCATGTGGAAGGCCTGGATTGGTTTTAATGCAAGTCATAGCGTTGGACCAATGTTTCTCGCATCCGTGTATCTTCCGTTGAGTATTACTCACTTCTCATTACTACAAAGCTCCGTCTGGTTTGCAGCGCTTCCGTTAGTAACCAGTTTGTATTATCTCCTTCTTGCAAAAAAATACTGGTTTAGCGTTCCTTTTAACGGAATTGGTCTTGCATCTCTTTGTTTTCTTGTCGCACTTGTAACAAGATAAACGCCTTTGAGACTGCAAAAGACAATTGCAAAAGCTGATAATACAGATATGCTGACAATGAAAACATTTGAGATGGAATTAAATTCATCACATTGGCAGGCCGTATCACGCGTAAATTGAGGATACGCTAACTGAAAATCTATCGACGATACAACGGAATGTTCTGACCTGCAATTAAGGGATGCATTATGGAATTCTCATGGATGAAAAAAACGGGTATATTGTTATCCGTTATAGGGCTTGTCTACTATCTGTTCTTTTACGAGGCATCGGTGACTCTTGGGCCGGGTGTTATGGCAAAAGAACCGCCGCTACAAAAGAAAGTCTCATCACCCGAGGTGTTTTATATTGACGAATATCGGCTAAATCCGTTTGCTACATTTTCGGTGAAGGCGAAAGTATTGTCAAAAAAATACTATAGCACTGGACGTGAGTCGGAGGTCTCTCCGGTTGACCTTGCCGTTGGCTGGGGAAGAATGTCGGATGAACGAATACTCGACAACTTTAGTATCTCTCAGCGGTTTCGCTTTTTTCACTGGCGGGTAAGCAGATTACCCATTCCAATGAATGAAATTATTCAGAGTTCTTCTAATATGCACATTATTCCTGCGAATATGTATATTGCTGAGGCAATTGATGAAGTTGTGAAAGGAGATATTATTGAATTCTCCGGTAACCTTGTGAATGTTCGAGGTAGTAATAACTTCCGCTGGATAAGCTCTAAGAATCGTAAAGATACCGGAAACGGTGCTTGTGAAATTGTGTATGTTGAAAAGTTTGCTATCGTTACGCCTCAACAGTAGGAGAGACAATGTTGGAGTTGCGACCTAATTGTGAATGCTGTGATAAGGATTTGCCGGCAGATTCCTTCGAAGCTCGAATATGTTCTTTCGAATGCACTTTTTGTAGTGAGTGTGTAGAATCTGTATTAAACAATACTTGCCCCAATTGCGGCGGTAATTTTGTTCCTCGGCCTATCCGCCCGGAAAAATTACTTCAGAAATATCCTCCCACAAAAGAACGAGTCCTTAAAGAAGGCGGCTGCGCAAAATAAGGCAATCGCGATTGTAAGATGGAGAATTTGATGGATGTTCGGCACTATCTAAAACGTATAGATTCCTCGTTGCGGCAAGAGGCTTCACTAGACTATCTAACTCAATTACATCGCAACCATTTGATGTCTGTACCGTTTGAAAACCTGGATATTGTGCTTGGCAGTCCGATTGAACTGTCTAACGCTGCTATCTTTCAAAAGATTGTTGAAAACAATCGCGGTGGATTTTGTTATGAGTTAAACGGACTTTTTGCCTGGCTTTTAACCGAGCTTAAGTTTGATGTTACAATGCTGTCGGGAAGAGTAATTAAAGACGGAAAACCAGGGCCGGAATTTGACCACATGTTGCTCTTGGTTAAACTAGAGAAACCTTACTTAGCCGATGTCGGGTTTGGTGAGTCATTTACCGAGCCAATCCCATTGGATGATCAGGAACATTGTCAGCGCGGTGTTTGCTATCGTGTCTTGGAGCGGGAAGATGGGTTAATGTTGGCCGAGAAAAAACCGGGGAAATTGTGGGAAGATCAACTGCTTTTTACGCTTGAACCAAGAGGGTTAAGCGATTTCGAGGATACTTGCCTGTATCAGCAAACAGACCCAAATTCTACATTCACGAACCACACCAAGTGCTCTATGGCCACCGAAAATGGCCGCGTGACCTTTTGGGATAATCGTCTGATAATTACCTCCGATAAAGAGCGGACAAAACAACCGATTGTGAGCGAAGAACAGGTGCGAGGAATTTTACGTGACCATTTTGCAATTATTTTACCGGAATTTGTTAAGAAGCAGAAGTTACTGCGCCCTATTTCTTCTTAGTCATAATGAACTCCTTAGCCTCATTTAAAAGATCTGTCCAAATTTTCTCATCTTCTTCTTCAACCAATACCCATTCCTTGAAAACCCGCCCGGCTGGCGCGAATGGTATGCCAATGCCCTGCTGAATCAATTCCTGTACCCGTTTTGCAGGTAATTTTGCGATGAGACTGCCGGTTTTGTGCTCGGCCGACGCAAAAAAGTCGCCGTTGATACGCAGACAGGGAAAACCCATCATCGTACCTTTATCTACATCTTTTTGTTTTAGAAGCGGATCTGCCAGTGTCCAAAAAAAATCAAATGAATCAGACATATTTTCTCCAGGTAGGTTTATTGATTTTCCAATATTCGCTGAAGCTGCTGTCGATGTACTAAATCATGGCCAGCGTAAAGACGAATCATGTGCTCTATGGATTCTTCACCGCGTTCGCTATGAACGCCGGTTCTGGCTCGCTCTGCTTCAGTAAGCGATTGAATAAGTCGCAGATTACTTTCACGTAAGACGCGAATTCGTTTTAAGGCCAGATCAAGATCTTCTTCGGAATACTTTAGGCGATTTGCCCACAAATCCTGATCATAACCGGTGATCTCCGGTTTATCATGCCCCAGAATTAACCGCAGCCGCCATCCCCACACAAGCTCGGAATCGGCCATGTGAAGTACAACTTGTTTCGCAGACCACTTGCCAGGCGCTTCCGGCTTATTAAGCTGATCTGTACTATGGCTTAGAACAGAACTCTCCATAACATCCGCCAGCTCTGTAAGAACGGCTAGTGGTTCCTGATCCCCCAGGAGTGAAAGCGTTGCTTGAATATAGGCGGCGGCCTCTTCTTCGGCACCGGTAGCCGGGTTTGTAAATACAGACATGAATTCTCCTGGGTGAAAAGTCTTTTTAATTATTTCGGAATCTATAGCGAAACTCCTGTATAATGCGATCGTGATTAGGAAAGCTTAGCGCAATAAATGCGAGAAAAACGACGAGGGACGTCAGATTTATCCAATAAATCGGTTCTTCTGGAATGAAGCCGTCCTGCACGCCGATGAGGCAAGTAACCAGGCCAAGAAAAACTGGTGCTTCCAGAATAGCAAGCCGTACGATATGTGCTGTTTTCATCTTTTGCCAAATTATTTGTGGGGTTGACATAACATTTGCCGGAATATTGCTATACATTTTTTCGTAGATAAGCTTCGATAGAAAAATGGCACTTATCAAAACGATAAAATGCACAATGGTCATTGTTGGAACCGAGCTTTGTTCTGCTGCAGGAAGATCACCACCCTGTGTTGATAAAAAATATATGACAAAAAGAAAAAGAGATACCCCCATCGCCAGTGCTAAATAAATTATTTGCAATGTCTTCAACTGATTGTTGTCTACAAAAGCAGAAAACTGTTCGCGGGTTACGGGGCTTCTATCGGTCATGGCACGCTCCTGTCGTATCGTCGAAAAATGAGTATGAATAGAGCCTTAAATATTGCTGAGAATATGCAGGAAGGCAATCGTTATTTGAGGATCATCATACGAGTAATTAGAGGCGACTCGTTGCCGAGGATGATGCGCCAAAAATAAACTTCTCCCATAACACTCGGGGAGGTAAAGTGGCTTTTAAACTTACCGGGCTTCAGCAGACCAGCTTTGTGATTGGTGATCACTTTTCCCGTTTGAGTAAAAACTCTTATTGTTACCTCTGTTGCTTCGAAGACCTCGAAGTGAATGGAGGTAACGGATCAGAAGGGATTCGGGAAGTGAGGGAGGACTCTTCCCAGTTTATTTGCCAGAAGCGTTTGGGAGGCGGTAGCGGAAGAACCGTCTGGGAGCACTTCTATTTTCCATTGAAGGGATTCTTGCTGTGCGAAGAGTGGCAGTGAGAACAATGATACAGATAGAATGACAGGAATGGTTTGAAAGAAGAGCCGTTTCATTCGTACAAGCCTCTCATTATATGTGAAGTTGCTTTATTGAGAATGGTAAAGTTTAGTGGCTATGACCAGTTTCTACGACCAGTCATAGCACGTATAGAATTATAAAATCCTATTTATGGCGATAGAAAATCTTTGCCACAATTTTCCAACCATCTTTGCCCTTATATAGTGACAGATAGTCGGTGAAGACATGTTTGCCGTCGCGATGCAGTTCGACGCGTGCTATGGCTGCATTACCGCTATAGTCGACAACCTCAAAGGTATGCTCAACGTTTGGTTTGGGCTCATCGCCGGTCTTTTTTGCATTTGCCTTTTCGATGTTCTTCATCCAGTCGGCAATGGAGACTTTGCGCAAACCATCTTCGCCAAAGATCGTCATAGTAAAGTCGGGGTGAAAGCCGGCGCGAATCTTGTCTAAATTGCCTTCAATATGAATGCCTTCAACATAAGCACTGGTTACAGTGTTCTTAATTGCATCGGTTTCTTCAGATGCAAACAGTGAAAATGAGCTAACAAAACCGACAATAAAAAGGGTGACCATGCGTTTCATGGAGACTCCGGGGTTTAATAAATGATGGGATGATTTTCAGCAATGTATACGAAGCTTCTATTTTAAAGTTCCTTTGCTGAGTGACAAGATTATAAGCAGCTTGTAAAGAGATTATTTTTTATCGGATGTGGCAGTTTTGCTTCTGTCGTGCGGTATCATCGACCGTTTCACCAATGTCTCTTCTACAGACAAGTTTCCATCCGCGATCTTATATGTTAGATTAATGTAGTCGACCACATTATGATGATATATATCTTTGCTATATGGCGTAAACTTAAAGATTTTATGTAGCCTTAGTGATTTGTCGTAATAAATGTCTTCGAGAAATGGGTTGGTCTCTATCTGTTCTGAAAGCTGGCGCACTTCATCTTTGGAGAGGATTTCTGTGATACCTTTATAACGGGATTTGAAATAGGCGAACAAGGTTGCATGTAGTTCAATGATTTGCCTTTGTTCCTCGCGTGAGGCATCATCACTTAACAGGCTGTTGATAAAGGATTTGAGCTCTCTAGAATCAATAGATTGATACGAAGTTATTTTACCTTCGTATTCGCTTCTAAGGGCAATTACATCATAGTACAAGCCATGTAGTTGCAAATTCGTGAAATCCATAATTGAAATAATTTCAGTATCTCGATAAGTCCCTATCGAGTCAATTTCATACTTGTAACTTTTGTCCTCAATAAGTTGTTCTGTTTGTTCAATAGCAGACTTTGTAAAAAGTCGCGTTATAGGAACCCCCAGAGATTGCTGGGTCAATGTATTGCGGAGAATACAGAATTTTGCAATGTCTTCATATTTTGTTGAGTCGGATTGGCCAAAGAGAAATGAGGTGAGTAAGAAACTGATTGTTAAAGCGAATAGCCATCTCTTCATTATGAGACCTTTCGGTTTTTCAGCATCGGTAATGCTAGCATCCTATTTTAGAACAAAACTCTTTCTGCAAATGTTTACGATAGTTCTCGATTAGCTTGGTTCTTTCTTCGGAGGAAATGGAGGCCACGCCGTGCGCAACAAACGGCTTTAAAGCATTCCACTTCATATAGCCAAAAACATCGTCAGACATATTCATAATCCGTCGGTCGTACGCTCGTTTCTCTTTGGCATCCTCTGCGCCGCCGGTGGTAACAGAGAACATAACCGTTTTGGCAGGCAGCGTTTTGCTTCGCCCATACGCGAAACCATAGGATAGTACCCTGTCTATCCAGCCTTTTAGGATTCCGGGATAGCTGCCCCACCAGATAGGAAACTGTAAAATTACGGCATCGGCCCATTCCAGTTTGTACTGCTCCTGGCGAATTTCCAGAACGAATCCGCCGTATTGACCGAATGTTTTTTGGGCTGAGATTAAGTCCAGTGGTTCGTTCTCAGGAAATTTTGCAAAATCTGCTCGTCCAGCGGCGCCACCGAAGCCGGATTGGCAGAGATTGGATTGCCGTATTTCGCAACCTTGTTTTGTCAGAATGTCAGCAGCAGTATCTTTTAAAGCATGGTTAAACGATTGAACTTCCGGGTGTGCGGTTACCAATAATATTTTAGATTTAGACATCGCAATCTCATTTTCAGATGGTGCAGGTGTTAGTCGTTATGCTGTAAGAACGCGAGAATTTCACTGCGATGCAAGTGATTGCTAAGCCAGTCTTTGAACTCAATGGCTTTTTGAAAATCGGTTTCTCCCAGTTTCTCCTCCATGCGTTGTTTTGACAAAGCTTTTTTGGCGTCGCGGCGTATGTCTCGTTGCCAGGAGTCTGATATTACATTGTGCAGCTGACGATGTAATTTGTGCTGTTTTAATAATTGCCACTCGCCGCCATCCAACCATATTCCACCAGACCCGGGTGACCAGTCCAGATGAATTGGCAGCTCCGCGGAAATGTGAAAACGTCTCAATAATCCACCAGACTCGGGACAGATTTTAGCGCGAGCATCCTCCGGCGTCACCTCAATGGGTTGAAATTTCTGGGCAGAGGTTTCTTCGTCCGTGGTTTCAAGCCAGTGCTGATAATCATTAAATCGAATATAGACCCCTTTGCTCTGAATACATTGCCAGACAGGGAGGTTTTCCTCAAGGGCAGTTTCAAGCATATCCAATCGCGGAAAAAGTGGACTCTTCATTTAGTACCTTTCCGATAGAATGTTGTTTACCTTATTATTCGCATTAAAACTCGGTTTTTAGAAAAATACTTAGATTTCTTTCAGCGCCTGTGATAAATCGGCAATCAGATCTTTTGCGGATTCCAACCCAACCGAAATGCGGATGTCGCCGAGTGAAATACCCAATGCAGCAAATTGCTCTGCTGGTAATTCCTTCAAATAACTGATGGCCGGTGCGTATACCAGACTTTCGTGTCCGCCCCAACTGACGCCAATCTGAAAGTACTGTAAGCTGTTAAAGAAGCGCTTAATTTTTCTAAGCTGTTGCGTCTTCAACTCAAAGCTCATTAATCCGCTATATCCGGTCATTTGCTTTTTAGCCAGTTCGGCCTGTGGAAAACCGGGCAGCCCGGGATAGCGAACTTGTTTTATGGCCGTATGAGTTTGTAAAAACTCCGCGACAAGCATGGCGTTTTCCTGATGTTGTTTTAATCGCATCGGTAATGTGCGCAGGCTGCGCTGTAATAGAAAGGCCTCAAATGGTGCCATCTTGGCGCCAAAGAACTCGTAGCTGTTTTCGCACATCTCAAGGATATCCTTGTCGCTACCCATTACAACGCCTGCAATAATGTCGCTGTGACCGCCGAGGTATTTCGAGCAGGAATGAATTTCCAGATCGACGCCCATTTTCAACGGCTGCTGAAAAATCGGTGTAGCCCAGCTGTTGTCGATTAACGTTTTTATACCTCTTGATTTTGCAAGCTCGCTGACTGCTGAAATGTTTTGCAGAGTAAATATCGCTGAGGATGGTGATTCCAGGTAAATGACTTTAGTGCGCTCATTTATAGCCTCTTCGAAATCGCTAACTTGTTCTCCTGCTACAAATGTGGTATCGATATGCATCTTTGTACGCAGGAAGCGGTTTAGCAGATTGTTAGTAGGACCATAACAATTCTTTACCGCTATGACGTGGTCTCCCGGTTCCAGAAAGTGAACCATTGCAGCCGTGACTGCGCCAATTCCGGAGCCAAATAATCGAGCTCGTTCTGCACCAGCCAGCATGGCCAGTTTTTCCTCAACCTGATGTACCGTTGGGTTTCTCACGCGCGTATAAATGTTAGAGTTGTCGCGATCATCAAATGCGGTATCGATGGCTTCCCAGTCTTCAAAAGTAAATAGTGAATTCTGGTAGATTGGAGCGACAACCGCGCCCTTGCTTTGTTGACGGTATTCTTTATAATGTACGAGACGTGTTTCAAGATCGGGTGGTTTTGTCATTTGAAGATCCTGGTTTTTTGTTAATGAAAAGTGAAAAGTGAAAAGTGAAAAGGCAATAAGGCAATAGGCAATAGGGCAATAGGGCAATAGGGCAATAGGGCAATAGGGCAATAAGGCAAACTTGTTTTGTATTCTACCTATTTCAAACGATAAATTTCGTTCACCGTTCACCGTTCACCGTTCACCGTTCACCGTTCACCGCTCTCTGTTTACGTTTCCCCTATACGAGTAAATCGCTATAACCGGTGCAATAATAAGGTTTATCAGCGAAAGCAATTGCCAGTGCCAATAGTCGGCAAACGGTACGCCCAGCGTTACTACCATGAAGATTGCGGTAGGTGTCCAGGGGACGAGTGACTCGAGCATCGTTCCTGCGTCCTCAAGGGAACGTGATAGTACCGGACGCGGTATGTTTAAATCGTCATATTTTTTCTTGAATGCATCGCCGACAATAAAGCTGGTGGCGTACTGATTACAGGTTAGTGAATTTGTCACTGCAGTTGCTGCAAGGCTGGACAAAACCGTGCTGGCTCTGGATCTTGTAAAGCGAAATATGCGATTCACTACTGTCGACATCGCGTCGATGAGATCAATTGTGCCGATAAAGAAGAAAACGGTAAAAGCAATAATCACAGCATCTATGAGCGCATAGAGGCCGCCGCGATTTAGTAAAGTCTGTACATTCTCGGAAGGACTTTCTATCCATGTTGCCATTGAAGTATGAAAGCCTTTGTACATCGACTGTAAAATATCGGACAGACCGAACGGTTGAAAGGCGAGCGCCAAAAGTACCGCTATGAACGCAGAAATAATCATGGTGGGTAAAATAGCCTTTCCACGAATAGAACCGTATAGAATAATAAGCGGCGGTAGCGCCATGAAAATGTTAAAGTGAAATATAGACTGTAGAGAATTTAGAAATGGCAACATGGTTTCTGAACCGCTGGTGAGAATCGTCGGTGGATGTATAAATCCCAACACGCCAAAGCCAGCCGAAGCCAGAATCGCTGAGGGAAAAGTCGTGACGGTCATTGAACGAATATGGTCGTATAGATCAACATTGGTTGCAATTGCAGCCATGTTGGTGGTATCCGATAGCGGAGACATTTTATCGCCAAAGGCAGCACCACCAATAATCGCACCTGCAGTAATTGCAAGATCTGCTCCCATTGCACCGGCAATTCCGATTAACACAATACCAATAGATCCAACTGATCCCCAGGAGGTGCCGGTAAGAATGGAAAAGATTACCGGCACTAGAAAGGCGAGCAGATAGAATACATTCGGATGAATTGTTTTAAGTCCATAGTAGACCAGCATTGGAATCGTTCCACAAATCATCCAACTTCCAATGATTAGGCCAATCGTCAGCAGAATAAAGAATGCGGGCATTGCACTCGAGACCTTCGCGACAATGGATTCCTGAATTTCTTCCCAGCTGAATCCCAGCCAGAACATTTCCGCAACCGCAAATGATGCTGCAATAATGAAAACTATTTCCAAGGGAAAGGCCGGCAGGCCTTGAACCTGCGGGCGAAAAATTAACCCATAGCCTATTGTGGTTAGCAAAACAAGAATTGGGAACAAGGCGTAACGAAATGTTGGCGTTTTCATAAGTGAGCTTTCGGTTATTTCTTCAACGAAAAGATAGCACGATTCATGATTCTATGAAAATACTGCCTGCAACCTGCTGCCCACAGCCTGTTTGTTCAATCAGCGATGGACAATCAGCAATTCGAGCGCTATATTTGATCGGACAAAAAAACGGAACTTATGTATGGACTCAATTGACCAGTCAATGCAAACGGTAGACAGTCTTCGCAAGCTCGCAGGCATGATGAGTGCCTGGTTAAAATTTCTTGCTGTTGCCAATATGTTGCTTGGCGCGTTTATGGTAGTGACTCTGATTGGAATTTTATTTGCCTGGCTGCCAATTTGGATTGGAGTGCTGCTGTACCAAGCCGGCGAACGCGCCTCAGGTGCTGCAAAACATTCAGATTCTGGTAAGCTGGTGGAAATGGTAGATAAGCTGCGTCTCTATTTTATCATTAACAGCGTACTTACCATGTTCTGGCTTGCTTTCGGAATTGGCTTCTTCATTTTTATTTATGCAGTTATGCAGATGCCCGCCGATGAGTTTCGCGGACTAATGGAATATGTATTTTAAGATCAACTCGGATACAATTACACAGTACGATGACAAAACATTTTCTTTGCAAAACCAGCGATATAAGATATCAACGATCCAAGCGCATTACATTACCAGGCGGTGAGCCAATAGCCATTTTCCATACTGCAAGCGGTTACTTTGCGGTGCGGGACATTTGTCCGCACGCCGGGGCGCCATTGCACGATGGTCTCATACGCGGAAATCAGTTAATGTGTGCCTGGCACGGCTGGAAATTTGATCTGACTACCGGAAAATGCCTTACAAAGGGCTCCAAGTTGACACGATATCCCGTTGAACTTGTTGGAGACGATATTTACCTGGTTCATGAGAAATGATTATCCAACCGGATATTGAGGCCTATTTAAATAAGATGGTGTCTCGGCCGCCTTCTGTTGTTGAGGAAATGGAACAGTACGCGGCGCAAAAACGTTTTCCGATTGCCGGGCCATTGGTGGGCAAGTTCCTTCAGTTAATGGTGAGGACAAGTCGAGCAAAAAATATTTTGGAGTGTGGCGGTGGATTTGGTTACTCTGCGGTTTGGATGGCCGAAGTACTTCCCGATGACGGCAAGATTGTTTCCATCGATTACTCGGAGGATAATGCTGCGCGAGGTACGGCATATTTAAAAAAAGCAGGTCATTCCAAAAAGGTGCAGTTTCTAAGCGGAGATGTAATGGCACTGCTGCCGCAAATGAACGAATGGTATGACTTGATTTTTAATGATGTAGACAATCATTTTTACCCGGAGTTGCTACCGCTGATTTTGCCGAAGCTAAAGCCTGGTGGCATGTTGATAACCGATAATGTGCTGTGGCGTGCCAAGGTTGTTGGTGAAAACCCGGACAACACAACTCGCGCTGTGCTACAATACAATGAGATGCTGCATCAATCGCCGGAGCTGGAAACGAGTATTCTCCCACTTCGTGATGGCTTGGCAATTAGCATCAAGCAACTCCATGCAAAGGATTAGACAGATGAAACTTTTGTCGATTTTGTTGGGTATTGTGTTTTTGACTGCCTGTTCTCCCAAGTCGATCTTCGTGCTCGAAAAACAAAAGGATGTGAATCTGGAGGTTCTTCGTACCGAGCCGTCGAGCCTGATTCTGAATATTTCTGAGCATCCTAAGGCATTTCGCGTTACGGGAAACCAACCCACCATTCATTCATTGAAAGATGCCCAATATAGCCTTGCGTTAAAGAGCGGATTTAACGACAGCCATTTAGGCGATGTGCGCACGATTTGGATAAATGATTACACACCTTCGCAAATAACAATTGAGCAGCTTGTTAAGAATGATAAGCGATCGACCCATGTATTACATTTAAGTCGCTCGGAAATCGTGCTGGAAGAAAAGATGGCTAATCTGGGACGTATCTCAACGCTGATGCGCTGCAATTTCTTCTTCGATTTTATCGAGTCCGATACCAAGTCTGTTTCATTCAGGGTATATAGCGAAGATGAGCTGAATCTGAACCAGTCGATTGATGATGAGATTAGCGAATGCTTTCGCATTGCCATAAACAAGCTGATGCGCAAAGGCAAGATTTAGCGTTATGATAAAGAACTTTTACCTCGGCTGTCCGGTTTGGGGAAATAAGGAGTGGGTTGGTGAATTCTTCTCTGAAGATGCCCGCCCAAAAGACTTTATTCGACAATATGCCAGCGTTTTGAATACGGTAGAGGGGAACAATACGTTCTATGGCCTGCCCAAAACCGAAACAATATTACGTTGGGCTGAAGAAACGCCTCCCGAGTTTAGCTTTTGCTTTAAGTTTCCGCGGCTTATTAGTCATGATAAACGGCTAATTGACACGGCTGCCGATACCACTGTTTTCTTAAAACTGATGGAGCCGCTTGCCGAACGCCTGGGGATGCTGTTTTTGCAACTGCCGCCTTCATTTGGCGCACATGGGCTCGACGTGCTGGAAAAATTCCTTTCAAGTTTGCCCACAGATTACAGCTATAGCGTAGAGGTGCGCCACCTCGATTTTTTTGACGAAGGGGTGAAAGAAGAAAAGTTCAATACGCTGCTGGAAAGACTCGGCGTAAACAGGGTCATGTTTGATACGATCACACTTCACAACATAAAAAGTGGTCAAAATGCCGATGTATTGGAAGCACAGCGCAAAAAACCCAAGATGCCACCGCGCTTTATTACAACAGGGGCTAAGCCGTTTTTGCGATTTGTCGGACATCAGCAGGTAGAACCAAATTTGGCGCGCTTAAATATGCTTGCTGACAAGACTGCCGAATGGTTGGGGCGTGGTCTAACGCCTTATGTTTGTCTGCATTCGCCGAATGATTTTCATGCACCGGCGCTCTGTCGTACGTTTCATCAGCTTTTAAAGACCCGAGTTGGCGATTTGGATATCGGGGAAATGCCGGAATGGCCAATCGATCGTAAACCACCGCCTCCAAAACAGATGACACTTTTTTAGATAATCTTATTCTACAATGACAATACGGATGTAAATATGTCTCTTCTGAGTTTGCGCGATGTAAGCATTGCCTTTGGTGGCCCATCTATCCTGGAATCGATTACGTTGCAGGTTGCTCCAGGCGAACGCGTATGTATCGTGGGGCGCAATGGTGAAGGAAAATCGACGTTGCTGAAGCTAATATCTGGTGATCTTAAACCGGATAATGGTGAGGTTTGGTTGCGTCCGCATACCCGTGTTGCCCGACTTACACAGGAAGTGCCGAATGATATTCGCGGTAGCGTTCACGAAGTAATTAGTGAAGGCATTATTCGCAGCTCAGATGAGGATTGGGAAGGAATTCATCTGGTAGATAAGTTAATCGATCAGATGGATTTGGATGGCGAATTCCAGTTTGAGCTTCTCTCTGCGGGAATGAAAAGGAGAGTATTGCTTGCGCGGCAACTTGCCGGTGACCCCGATTTACTGCTGCTCGATGAACCAACGAACCATCTTGACATACCATCTATTCAGTGGCTGGAGACTTTTCTACAGCGCTACAACAAAACGCTCGTATTCATTACTCACGATCGCGTATTTTTACAGGCGCTAACCAGCCGAATTCTTGAAATCGATCGCGGTCGCATTAGCGATTGGGATTGTGACTACAAAACGTACCTGCTTCGCAAAGAGGCTCTTCTTGAAAATGAGGCAAAGGAACATGCGCTGTTCGATAAGCGGCTTGCGCAAGAGGAAGTGTGGATTCGGCAGGGGATCAAGGCGCGTCGCAAGCGCAGTCAGGCGCGTATTCGCCAGCTGAAGAATATGCGTGAAGAGCGTCGCAATCGACGTTTGCAAAAAGGTACTGCAAATCTACAACTTCAGGAAGCTGAAAAATCCGGCAAGCTGGTTTGTAAGGCAAATAACATCAGTTTTTCCTATGGCGATGAGACAATCATTCGCGATTTCTCCACAACGATTATACGCGGAGATCGAATTGGAATTATCGGGCCAAATGGAGCCGGTAAAAGTACGCTTATTCAACTATTGCTTGGCAAGCTCTATCCTCAATCCGGTGATATTCATCTTGGGGTAAGACTGCAAACTGCCTTTTTCGAGCAGCTCCGAAGCGAATTGAATGATGAGGAATCTGTTCAGGAGAGCATTGGCGAAGGCAAAGACATGATCGAGATTAATGGCACCAAGCGACACGTTATCAGTTATCTGCAAGACTTCCTCTTTTCGCCAGAGCAAGCTTGTTCTCCCGTCGCTACGCTAAGCGGTGGAGAGCGCAATCGCTTGTTGCTTGCAAGACTATTTACCCGCCCATCCAACTTGCTGATAATGGATGAACCGACTAACGATCTTGATATCGAAACGCTTGAGTTGCTGGAAGATAAGCTACTTGAATATCCCGGCACGTTATTGCTGGTTAGCCACGACCGTGAATTTATTGATCAGGTTGTTACCAGCACGTTTGCTTTTGAGGGCGATGGTGTTGTGAAGGAATATGTTGGCGGCTATACCGATTGGTTGCGACAAACAAAGGCCACCAAGGTTGAAGTTGTTGTTGAAGAAAAAGCTGCTAAGAAAGTTGAAAAACCGTCGGCCAAGTCTCGCAAGCTTAGCAACAAGGAACGTGAAGCGCTGGAAGCCTTACCCAAACTGATTGAAAGCCTCGAAACCGAGCAAGCCAAAATCTTTGAGCAGCTCGGAGATCCAGCATTCTACCAAACACGCGCTGCGGAGGCCGCTGAGCTTCAGGCTCGTCTGGAAGAGATAAAGCAGGAAATGGAGAAGGCCTTTGAACGGTGGTCAGAATTGGAGGAGGGGAAATGACATTGTCAATTGTTCATTGCTAATTGTAAGTCGCATCGTTGATCAATTGCCAATGGGCATTAGTCAATCGTGAGGGTCAATTCAAAATCCTTGACTTTTGCCTGCAAATCAGTTTATATAGACCTTCCATTTCAAAAGGCGCACAAAAATTTGCGGCATAGATTACGGCATTTGCCGAAAGGCAGCTTATTTTACTACTGCCGGTCGCATTAAGAATTCCATATGAATTAAACGTATACAGAAGGAATATGTTATGAGTGATCTAAAGGCGGTAATGAAGACCAATAAAGGTACCATAAACCTGACTCTTTTTGCAGATAAAACGCCAGTTACGGTTGCCAGCTTTGTTAATCTTGTTCAGCGTGGCTTTTATAATGGACTGTCTTTTCACCGGGTTATTCCAGACTTTATGGTTCAAGGTGGATGTCCACAGGGAACGGGGACTGGTGGCCCGGGTTATCGTTTTCAGGATGAGTTCGACTCGACTCTGCGACATAGCAAGCCGGGGATCCTTTCGATGGCCAATGCCGGACCGGGAACAAATGGAAGTCAGTTTTTTATCACCCACGTCGTAACGGATTGGCTGGATAATAAGCATTCCGTTTTTGGCGAGGTTGTTAGCGATAGCGACATGGCTGTGGTAAACAGCATTGCGCAGGGCGACTCTATTGAGTCGGTTACTATTGAAGGCGATGCTACTGAGCTTCTGGCAGCTCAAAGCGAGTTTGTTTCTATTTGGAATGACGCACTTGATGGCTAATTGAACCAGATTTTTTGCAGCGAAGACTGTCATTGGTCTTCGCTGTTTTTATTTATAGCAATCCTACATCACCGCAATTTTCGGAAGCTTCGAGCTTCCACCTTGCTCCTGCAGTGGCTCCAGGCTTCCTGCAAGACATACTATATAGGGGAAATGAAATGAAGCGCATGCTGATTTTGTTAGCATTTGTTTTGGCATCCTGTGCCTCAAACCCGCCGGACTATTCTGGTGGAAAGATTCCGTTTGATCAACAGTCGATCGACGCAAAGTTAATACCTATTTTCCCGGAAAATATTCCGGAGCAGACAGAAGCCTCGATTGAGGGAGAAAGCAGGCGAACCTTTTCACTTATTCCAAGTCGCAAATCGTTTGATCTTATCTCCGACTATCGCTTCGTTACCTACGTCTCGGGAATATTGTCTATCGATGTATTTGCTCTTGATGGTCGGCTGGTTAGCAATGTGTTTAGTGGACCGTTGGAAGCCGGTGCATACGATATTGAATTTCTTGAGAAGCAGCTAAACTCGGGTGTTTTTGTCATGCGTTATCGTTTGGAAGCTCACCAGCAACTCTTTCGTACCATATTATTAAACGAGTAGCACGATTTTGAAATTCATGTCCCTTCACTTACTATTGAAGAGATGAATGTAGTACTGCTTAAATTTGCCCAAGCTGTGGAAATGTGGTAACAAGACGTACTACAGAACCTGTTGCGAAGCTTTATTGAGGCGACTATCTTACTTGTAGTGTTTTACTTTATTTTGATGCAATTTCGAGCACTCCTGTTTTAAGGGCCTTTAGAGTTTAAAGTGGATCTATTAGTCAGGAAATACTAAGATGAATGACAAAGAACGAGCCATGTTAAAGCAGGTGCTTATGTCTGAGCTGGAGAATATGCGTTACGATGTTTCGCGCCTGGAAGAGCTTACCCAACCGGTGGCACCGGATAATGCTATTGGTCGATTAAGTCGAATGGAGGCCTTGAATAGCAAAAGCGTGAACGAAGCTGCGCTGGAATCCGCTATTGCGCGTCTGGGGAAGCTGGAGCAGGCCGCTGCAAAGGTGGATAGCGACGACTTTGGTAAGTGCCAGAAATGCGGTAACCCGATACCTGTAAAGCGCCTAATGGTTGTGCCGGAATCTACTCGCTGCATGTCCTGCGTAAAAACCCGAATATAAAGTCGGAAACCCTCAACTGAACGTATTGTTCCAATACCTTCACACAAGTATGAGTTGTTTCTTCCCGCTTTATCCTTGTTTGCACAATCCAGAATACGTTTATGATTCCTGCCAGGTTTGCGGCAGAAATAGCCGTTCGCTTGTCAATTCAAAAATTTCACGATATACAACATGTTTAACCTATATCACAGCGTTATTGAACGCTATTTCTAAATTTATTGCAGTAAGCGAAGGCTGCGTGAAACAGATTCAATCTAGTTCCGACTTTCGAATGCGAACAATGATGGGTATAATTCATTGAAGCTATAGAGTAAATAAACTCAGGTCTCAGGATAGAATTATGATGCCACAACAAGAGATAACTCAGCTTTTAGGCCAGCTTAGCAATGGCAATAAAGGTGCCGTCGATGCGTTAATGCCGTTGGTCTATAGTGGGCTCCAGCAGATTGCCCAGCGTCATTTGCGAGGAGAGCGAGCAGGTCATACGTTGAACACAACGGCATTGGTTCACGAAGCGTATATGAAAATGGTGGATCAGAGTCGAGTTACCTGGCAAAATCGCGCTCATTTCTACGCCATTTCGTCTCAGGCCATGCGCCGTATTTTGATTAATTATGCAGAGAGCCGTAATGCTCAAAAGCGTGGTGGTGGTCAACCTATAGCAACATTTAATGAAGAGGCGTATTTACGGGAAGCGCGTACCGATGATCTGTTGGCATTAGACGATGCGCTAAAACGTCTTGAAAAAATGAACGAACGTCAAAGCCGCATTGTGGAGTTCCGTTTCTTCGGTGGCCTTACCCAAGAAGAAATTGCCGAGGCACTGGACGTCTCTGTGGCGACGGTGCGATTGGATTGGCGAATGGCGCGGGCCTGGCTTAGTCGCGAGCTCAACCAACAGCCGTCCTCTTAATACATCTTCCATAAATATACACGACCTACTGCGAAGGTTCTTATGGCATTACGCATAATTCTCTTCCTAACGATATCTCTTTCAATATTATTTGCTCAGGTTGGCCTCGACGATGTGGATGCCTTAAATAAGCATAAAGTGGCATTAGTTAATATCGAAGCAAAGCTGGAAGCACGATATAAAGCGATGCGCGATACGGAAAAGCTGAGTCTGCTTCCGGTGAAAACGCTAATCGCTCAGCAGCAGGTTCATTTGCTCTATCTGCCTGAGCTGCTTATTATTCACATTGCCACGGGTGGGCAGGGGGCAATCTTTGCCGCGGTGTTAAAGCAAAAGGTGAAAGCTGCTTCGGTTTCATTAGATGGGGAATTGCATTTGTTGAACAATGCGCTTGCAAGTGCGCGTAAGGTCGAAGATGTAGAGTTGTTGCGAATCTTACAGGAAAGTTTGCTCGCCTTGCAAAGCACTTATGATGACATCATTATGCGTATGCCGATCTATAAGGGGCATTTTGAGGAATAAAAAAGGCCGATTCATTACTGAATCGACCTTTTAAATTTTTGCCTGACGGCTTACCGTTACATCACCACTAAACCTTCAGTGTTAGCGTTTGCCAACTTCTTCAGATTCAGGTTGTTGTGAATCAACACAGCGCGCTGTAGCATTGGCTGAGTAATTGTGCATCGCACAAACTTTCCACCAACAATTTGTGTTTCGCGCATAATTGGCTTTGCCAGCTTACAGTTGTCAAAAACGGAATCACGAATCATTGCGGTTCCAAACCGGCAATTCTGTAGATGATCCGTCTTAAACTCGCAGTCGTCGATTACACATCCGATAAAGTTAACCTGTTTCAGATCGCTCATTGAAAACTGGCTACTGTAGAACTGACTTCCGGAGCAGAGCGCATTGTCGAGCTTGCTGTCAATAACACGCAGGTTGTCGAAGTAGCTCATCATGAAGTTACCATCGGTTATCGAAACCGAATTGAGCTCAACATTTTTCCAGAACGTATTCTTGAGATCAGCAGATTTGATATACAGATTCTCGAACCGGCAATCTTTAATTTTCAAAAGATTGGCCTCTACCAAAGACATGTCGACGTCTAAGAAGTCTGAATCGACAATGATGGCGCCACTCAGTGTGGTTTGAACCATCTTCGTATGGTAGAATTTACAGCCCTGAAAGAAACAGCGCTTGAAATTGGCGTTCGTCAAATTTGTATTAGTAAAATCGACATTAATAAATACCGAGCTAACAAAAGACGCGCTACGTAAATCCAGATTGGACAGGTCGAAACCCTCAAGGACAATTTTGTCCAGTGATACCGGGGCTACCGAGTTCTCAATATTTCCGCGAAGCTTCTTTAAATAGGCTTTCTTGTCCGGAATATGCTGCCAGCAGTAGTGAGTGAATGAGATTGGTTTAAACGGGCATCCGTCAATGGCACATTTATGATAGGACATAGAACTTCCCTCTGTTAAAATAGTCGCTAGTTCCCCAACTTACCTTGCATTTCAGCCTAAAATTATAGTTAATAAATCCTTCTATATCAACAAAAAAATAAAATAAATGTTTCTATCTGAAAAAAACTTGTTTAATTTCCCGGCCTTTTTTTTGTAGTTTGATGACAATTGGTATTGATTAGTTACACGTCTGGATATTTATGAACATCAAAAATCTGTCCCTCAAGCAGTCTGGTCAAATGCGTAACCAACTTCTCTTGGTGTCCCTGTGTATATTTTGTTTCGTATTACCCTGGTCTCTGGCTTTGATGCAAATTGGCCTTGTTCTTACTATGCTTTCAGCGATTTTTATACATGTAACTGAAAAACGCCGCTTGGTTTTTCATCCGACCTTGATTTTAATGCTCGTTTATATTCTCTTTCGATTTATATCCATTGCTCTAAGCCCTGATATTTCAAAGTCGATGCGAGCCACTTTTCAACAAGACTGGCCGCTTTTGGCTGTACCGCTTCTTGCAAGTGTTCAGCTCAATGCAAAGAGCTGGCGCACTGTTTTAACCGTTCTTTTGGTGTCGGCCACACTTGTTTCTCTCTATGGCTTATTGCAAACGTTTCAGGGGTTCGAATATTTTCGTGGAAAAGCGCTGGACCCTGTGGGAACAAACCCGGTAGCCACGTTCTATCGTGCTACCGGAGGGTATAATATTTGTCTCACGTATGCGGGTAATCAGCTCATGTTTTTTGCCTTCATCCTGGGTCTTCTTTTAATTCGCTCTGATAAAGACAAGGTTAACCTGCTTCACCTTGGAATGTTTGCCCTGCTTTTCTTAAGTATTGTTGGCACATTCGCCAGAAGTGCCTGGTTGGGAATTGTGCTCTGTATCGTTGTTGGTACTTTTTTTGTCAACCGACGGCTGTTTGTCTTCTCATCATTGGGGCTTTTGCTTATCGGCGTAGTAGCATCGCTTGTATTTCCGGATATTCGCGGTCGCCTGACAAGTATTTTTGACTTGTCTCTAAATGAAGCTCGTCTAAACCTTTGGCATACATCGCTAAAAATGATTCTGGATAATCCGTTTGCAGGTATTGGGCCCGGATTGTTTAATCACGTTTTTGAGTCTTACAGAGTTCCCGGACATTATGCTTATTTAGGTCATTCGCACAATGATTTCCTGAACCTTGCGGCTAATAGTGGATTACCGGCGCTTATTGCCTGGATCGCAATTTGGGTAAGTGTTATATCGTCTATGTTTAAAAGCGTCTATAACTCCGCAAAAACACTTTTTCAAAGGCAAGTCGTTTTCGGATGCCTTCTTGCAATAGTTGCGATATGGTTTTCTTCTTTCTTTCAGTGTTACTATACTGATTTAGAAAACAATATTGCTTGGCTTTTCTTTACCGGTCTTGGTTTAAATGCTACGATACAAACTTGGAATGATCAGGAGAGTTAATTTTGTTTAAAGCGGGCGAGAGTTTTATGCCAGGTGCTACTTAGGAGGTTTTTAGGCAATACCCCAAGCCAGTTAAGAAGAACAAGATAAAGAAGTATAAACATCAAACACTGTCCGAATACCCCGTAATCCAGCCAAAAGCTTCCTGCTGCAACTATTGCTGAAAAACAGACCATCCATAGTGAGCGGCTCAACACGGAGATTCCGAGGAACCTCCTGAGCCATATTACTCCGAGAACCGCCATCAAAAGCTCTGAAGCAATAGTCGCGATACCAGCTCCCAGTATGTCAAACGAGGGTATCAGTAAAGTATTCAGGATAATATTTGTTAGCATCCCTGCAAGAACGAGCCCGGACATCCACATCTGTTTCCCGGATGAGTTTAATGCCGCGGCAAATGTAAATTTCAAGAACAAAAAACCCGATACAATGGACAACAGTTTAAACGCTGTGATGGCAGAATTAAACTCTTCTGGCAGCAAGAAGTGAATAATTGCAGGAGCCAGAGCAAACAGAACAATGCTCAACGGAATGGCAACAGTAATCATCAGCTGAAATGATGTTTGAAAAGTCGCTACATACTTTTTTTTATGTTGAAGAAAAAGAAGTGAAGCCGCAGGTAATAAAGAGTTGTAGATATTCTCGGGTATAAAGGAAATACTTTCCAGTAGGCGACGTGCGGCATTATAATTTCCGGCAACGGAATCTCCATGCAGCATTTTTAGCATGACGATATCAATACGGGTTGTTACGGTATCAAACGCAACAACCAGTGCAAATGGAAGGGCAATTTTTAGTAGCTGAGCAACCTTTTGATAATTAAATTGAATATTCCATGGGAAAAAGAACTTGCTGACCAGAATGCCTGCCAACAGCCACTTTAAAAATTGAACACAAGCAAGCCCCCAAACAATATATAAAAGTGAATAGTTCAGCTGCCAGCAGATAAGAGTAACAAAAAACATTGCTGATCTTTCAAAAATCATAACAATTGTTTCATACTGCATTTTTTCGAATCCACGAAAAATGGCACAGCAGTAGCGTCCCCAGCTGTCAAAAACCAGATAGAAGCTTAAAGCAAAGAGGATGGAGCGTTCAAGAGCTGTAAAACCGAGGAATACAGCAGAGCTATGCATAAGTAACAAGGTAAAAATTGCCAGCGGTAAAAGCATTCCTGTCGATTCGGCGGTAAATCGTTGAGCTTCTATTTTGTTTTGGGCGATGTTCTTTGTTAAAAGCGTGTCCAGGCCGGCATTTGTACAGACACGGAAAAGTATCATATAGGCCATTCCAAAGCTGAACAGCCCAAATGTTTCGCTACCCAGATACCTTGTTAGAATCAGAAAGACAAGCAGGTTAAGCAGTTTTGAGAGTATGTGACCAATTGATAAGATCAGACTGTTTTTCACAACGCGTTGTAATATAATTGGTCTCCCAAACCCCGGTGAAATGTTAGTAGGCGGTTTAGATTAGGGCATTTTCCACATTCAGTCAAGGGAATTTCGGCGAATCGTATTGGCGTTTTGATTCATGCTGCTTTTATCCTAATTTAGAAGCCGATTTTTGAGTCTATTTATGTATTTGCCAGCAGAAGAAGGAAATTGATGAGCAGTTATAGTGTCGGACAACGTTGGATAAGCGAGATGGAGCCAGAACTGGGTCTCGGAATTATTCTTCGCGTAGAGCATCGTACCATTACCATATTATTTCCCGGTAGTAACGACATGCGTCAGTATGCCATGAGCAGTGCTCCTTTAAAGCGCGTGCGCTTTAAGGTTGGTGATCGCATTACCGATCAGGGTGGTGGCAGCTTTACGGTAGAAAATGTGGCAGAGGAAAACAATCTGCTTATTTATGAAGGCGAAGGGGGCCGTAGACTTCCTGAAAGCCAGCTCAGCGATTCGCTAAGTTTTAGTACCCCGGAAGAGCGCTTGCTCGCCGGACAGGCCGACAAACGCGATGTGTTCGATCTGCGTGCCGATGCACTGGAAACGCGCTTCCGTTTGCGCCACTCTCCAATGCGCGGGTTTCTTGGTGGACGTATTGATTTAATTCCACACCAGTTTTATATCGCCAACGAAATCTCCAAGCGTCAGCTGCCACGTGTTTTGCTATCTGATGAAGTTGGCTTGGGTAAAACTATCGAAGCCTGTCTTATTCTGCATCGTTTGCTTATTAGTGGGCGTATCGGTCGCGTTTTGATTCTAGTGCCACCTGCGCTCATTCACCAGTGGTATTTGGAGATGATGCGCCGTTTTAACATCAAATTTCGCATTGTTGATGAATCGTACTGTGAGGGGGTAGAATCCTCTAGTCCGGACAGCAATCCGTTTCTGGAAGATCAGCTTGCGCTGTGTAACATCAATTTTCTCAGTCGCGAAGGAATTCGGCAAGAGCAAGCTATTGCCGCAGGTTGGGATATGCTAATTGTCGATGAGGCACATCATGTTCGTCGTAAAACCAATGGCTATAAACTGCTGCAACGCCTCACCGAAAGTATTGAACGTGTGCTATTACTTACCGCGACTCCGGAGAAGCTGGGACGCGAGAGTCACTTTTCGCGGCTGCAGCTTCTCGACAATGCCCGCTACAGCAGCTACTCCCGCTTTCAAAAGGAAGCCGATGGTTATGCCGAGACCGCGGTTCTTGCCGGAGCCCTGCTCGATGGTCGCCCCCTGTTGCCAGCTCAGGCAAAGTTACTTGAAAAACTTCCGTTAAAGAGTCGCTACAGTGCTGCGGAGTTGGTTCAAAACAAGCTATCCAAAAATGAACGCGACGAAATTATCGATACGCTTTTGGATCGTCACGGTACCGGACGCGTTATGTTTCGCAACACGCGCTCAGCGATTAAAGGTTTCCCGCAGCGTTTACCGAAATTGGCCGCCCTGCCGGGTAGCTCCGAGTTGAAAAAACAGCTACAGGAAGAATTTAAGTCGGATGCCGTGCGTGGTGCTGCGGAACCGGAATATCTCTATCGTCGCGATCCGCGCGTGAAGTGGTTAACAGATATGCTACGCGAAATGCCGGATGAAAAAATCTTGCTAATTTGTCGTACTCGCAATCGTGCAGAAGGTATTCAAACGGCTGTCCAACAAATCATCAACGTGAAGTCTGCCCTCTTTCATGAAGATATGGCGCTGATTAAGCGCGATCAGAATGCAGCCTGGTTTGCCCAGGAAGATGGCGCGCAGCTATTAATCTGCTCTGAAATTGGAAGTGAAGGGCGAAATTTTCAATTTGCGCATCACTTAGTGCTGTTTGATCTGCCATTAAACCCTGAATTACTGGAGCAACGCGTTGGACGTCTCGACAGAATCGGCCAAAGCGAAGATATCAACATTCACGTGCCTTACGTTACAGGATCTCCACAGGCCTTTCTGGCGCGCTGGTATCATGAAGGATTAAACGCTCTGGAGAGACATTTGCCAGGTGGACAACAAATTGCTGAAGCCTTTGGTGCCAAGGTCGCCAAAGCTGCTCTGGCGAAACCCGGAGCAGCACACGATCAGCTAATTGCCGAAACCAAAACGTTTAGCATGAAGCTACGCAAAACTCTAGAACAGGGGCGTGATCGCTTATTGGAACTCAGCTCTTTTCGCCCACACGAAGCTCGGGATTTGGTTAGGCAGGTTCGCGAAACGGAGCGCGATCAGTCTCTACAGCATTTTTTAAGCAAGATGTTTGATCATTTTGGAGTAAAGTATCAGGATCTATCCCAGCATATCTCGCACATTCGTGCCGGTGATATGAAGGCGGATGCCTTTCCGGGTTTTGATGATAACGGTATGCGAATCACCTTTCACCGCAGAATTGCTCTCAGTCGCGAAGACCTGCATTTCCTGAGTTGGGATCACCCGATGGTTACGGGGTCGATCGAGCTGATGCTCGGAACTGAGGAAGGCAATTGTGCCATTGCCGAATGGCGAACCAATGAGGAGGAAATGTTTTTTGTTGAGGCATATTTCGTTGCGGAATGTGTTGCACCAGGGCATCTGGTAATCGATCGTTTCTTTCCACCACTGCCAATCCGGGTGGTGCTCAATGATCTTCTTGAAGATTATACCGAACACATGAGTCGCGAGATTCTGCAGCGTAACCTGCGAGACCTGAAGGTCTCTGAAGTAAGCGAAGATCCGGATTTTACCAAATATCGCTTTGGAGAAATGCTGGCGGAGTGCAAAGACATTGCTGAAAAGCGCAATGTCGAAGCAATCTCTCAGGCAACAGAGAGTATGGAACAGCGACTTGGTAGTGAGATAAAGCGTTTACAAGAGCTGCGAAAGGTGAATAAAAATATTACTGCGGCAGAGATCGAGCGCGCCGAGCGGGAAATACCGCTGCTGCGAAAACACATCAGCGAAGCTCGGCTACGACTGGATTGTCTGCGTGTTATCCGTAAAGGACGTAAGCTGGATTGATAAAAGCTAGCGCTTCTTATAGTAATCAATGCCAAAAAGAAGAACGACTGCTCCAACGGTCGCGGTAATTAGCGAACCAATTAGACCGGTAGTGCTAAGACCAAGCAGCCCGAAAAGCAGCTTTCCAATAAACGATCCTACGACACCTATTCCGATATTACCCAACCAGCCAAAGCCTTCACCCTTCATTAAATACCCGGCAAGAAACCCCGCCGCTGCGCCTACTACTAAAAATATTATCATAAAATATTCCTTTTGTTAATGTTCGATGTTTAATTGGTAGAGACGCAATG
>JBOEGD010000006.1:0-36684 GCA_050633245.1 Calditrichia bacterium
GGACAGTTTTTCATCGCCAAAATCAGACGAGCAAATCCCATAAAAAAATCGGTACCGCTGTCAGCGTTGTCCACAGCAAGTAACTCATCGAAAGAGGCACCAGCACAAAACGGGCTGTGGCCTTCACTACTTAGCACGACAACTTTCACCGCATCATCTGCACCAAAACGATCAACCACATCGGCAAGATCCTTCAGCAGGCTCCCGGGTAAAGAATTTTTTTTGGGGTGATAGAAAGAAATCGTGCCGATACCGTTTTCAATTGACTGTTTTACAAATCCATCTTCAGACATAGTTTTTCCGTTCAAGGTTAAAAAAGTGAAAAGTGNNAGGCAGAAAGGCAATAAGGCAGTGAATACTCGCATCTTGCTTCTCGCAATAATCTCTTTGCCGTGTGTTAGCTGCCGTCTTTACATTGCCGTTTTTTCACCCGCTCGCCCACTCTCCCACCCAATAGTCTCTCTGGTCTCTGATCTCTGGTCTCTGTTCTACTCCGTTTTCACAAAAATATAGCCGCCCTTTTCAGCGCCCCACACCTGCTCATCCTTATCATTATAGCCTCTATCCCAGCTAACCAGTTTGTCAGGGTAAATATCGGCTATTGAGGTAGCATAAGTCGCATCATACAGCGTGCTTCCACATTCTTTGTCAACAGTGCTACCGGAATAGTGCCCATTTGCATAGCGCAAGATCACCGCGCAGCCTTCACGTATCCTAAGCGAATCCAGTCTGAGTTCCGTAAAGCGTTCTGTGTCTTTCCAGGCTCCGATAAATCTATCGTCATCGGGAATGGTATAAATCTCGCTGCGGATATGATCTGATTGCAAAGTGACATGGTACATGCGTTGACGATACGGCTTGTCCAGATAGTTTCCGACAGCTTGCTCAACATAGAACCAGTAGCCGGGCAGATCCGGCCAAACCCGCTTCATTTCGAGCCGAATATCGCGAAAGTCTGAGTCGGCTTCCGATTGTGCTGCGCTACTAAACGATCCTTCCATCCACCTAGCCAACTCATCGAGGTTTCCCGAGTCTAGCTTTTTGGTGGCAGCACAGCTAAAGAATGCAGCTGCGGCAATAAGGAGGATTAGAATGTTCTTCATATACTGCTCCAGTAACGTTGTTATGTTCTCTAACTCTGGTCTTTTTTAGCTACCAACGTCAAAATGACATAATTAGCAACAACGACATTATCCTGATTATAGATTTCAACAAACCACTCGACCACACCCTGACGCGGCTCTTCCTCACGCGGCTCCTTCTCGGTTTTGCGCATGCAGGTAATTTTCAAATGAATGGTATCACCAATATAAGTAGGCTCGATAAACCGCAGCTTCTCCATACCGTAATTTGCCAAAACCGGCCCCTCTCCCGGCCAGACAAATAATCCAGCCGCAGCCGAAACAACAAAGTAACCATGAGCGACGCGTTTCTTAAACACATGATGTTTCTCGGCCGCAATTTTATCGGTATGCGCATAAAAATAATCACCGCTGATTCCGGCAAAGTTCACAATGTCTGCTTCGGTAATGGTTCGTCTGTGTGTGGTAAGTGTTTCCCCTATTTCCAGTTCCTCATAGTATTTTTGGAAGGGATGAATGCGATCGGTCGGCTGTGCCGCGCCCGGCATCCATTCCTGCGAAATCTGGGTAAGTGTTGTTGGTGAACCTTGCAATGCCGTGCGTTGCATGTAGTGCATTACGCTGCGAATACCCCCAAGCTCTTCACCACCACCGGCTCGGCCCGGCCCACCATGAACCATGTGCGGCAGCGGTGAACCATGTCCTGTAGATTCGCCGGAGCAATATTCATTAACCACCATAATGCGTCCATGATAAGCAGCCGTTCCCAATACTACATCACGTGCAACTGCGTCGCTTCCGGTAAAGAGTGATCCTACCAAGCTGCCCTTGCCCATTTTAGCCAGTTCGACGGCCTCATCAACATTTGCATAAGGCATGATGGTATTTACCGGCCCAAAGGCTTCCAAATCGTGAGGTGTTGTGTTTTTAAACGGTTGGTCGCAGTACAGCAATGTGGTCGGGAAAAAGGCACCTTTTTCCGGATCTGCACCTACGACATCAAAGTCTTCCATTTTGCCATAAACCAATTCTGCATCGGCACTCAGCTTTTCTACTACTGAGCGTACTTCGTTGACCTGTCCACGACTAACCAATGGCCCCATACGCACACCTTCTACCGCCGGATCTCCAAGCGTCACTTTGTCCAGTCGCGCCTTCAGCGCATTCATAACATCAGAAATCATGTTTTGCGGCACGATAGTGCGACGAATAGCGGTACATTTTTGTCCGGCTTTAACCGTCATCTCCCGGGCAACTTCTTTAATAAACAGATCGAATTCCGGTCTGTCAGGAGTGGCATCGGGGCCGAGAATGCTGCAGTTCAGCGAGTCTGCTTCCATATTGAAGCGCACCGAGTTTTGAATAATCGCCGGTTGGGTCTTTAGCATATGTCCGGTTTTGGCAGAGCCGGTGAGCGTAACGACATCCTGGCAATCGACATGCGAGAGCATATCTCCAAGGCCTCCGCAAACAAGCTGCAGCGCCCCTTCCGGCAAAATTCCCGACTCGATAATCGAGCGCACAACTGCTTCGGTAAGATATCCGGTAGATGTTGCCGGCTTAATAATCGCAGGCATACCTGCAAGTAATGTTGGCGCCAATTTCTCCAGCATACCCCAACAAGGAAAATTGAATGCGTTAATATGAATTGCCGTTCCTTCAAGCGGGACGCAGATATGCCGTCCGACAAAAGTGCCGCCTTTGGATAGAGCTTCCATATTGCCTTCAACAAGAAATGGCTGATCTGGTAATTCACGTCTTCCCTTACTGGCGTAGACAAACAGCGTCCCAATGCCACCATCAATATCGATCCAGTTATCGGCCTTGGTAGCGCCTGTCATTGCAGAAACCGGATAAAATTGTTTGCGGCGTTCGTTCAGATACATTGCCAACGCTTTTAGCATTCGGCCGCGCTCATGGAACGTCATTTTTCGCAGTGCATGACCACCTACTTTGCGTCCATATTCCAGAACACCTTTATAATCCATACCTTCGCTGGTAACGTCACCAATTTTTTCACCGGTAACGGCATTGAAAACTTCGCGCTCTTTGCCACTTCCGTCAAACCAGGCACCTTGCACATAACTCTGAATGTTCATTGAAGCTCCTGTTATTTTGCTGATTTCTGCTTCCAGTTCTCATAGCGCATCTTCTGCCGCTTGCGATCGGCGGGCACTTCCCGTAGCGGTGCGCATGGTCGCAGAGTGGCGTGTAGATCAGCCGGTAAATTTTGATATATCTTTGTGCCTTCTGTTTTCCAACCTATCATTTCATCAGTCACGTCTTTTATTATTTTTGCCGGATTGCCGACGATGATTTTGCGTCTCGGCACCTGCATACCTTCCGGAACAAAACACAGTGCGCCTACAATACATTCTTCCCCAATACTAACATTATCCATTATCACGGAGTTCATCCCAACCAGCGAATTGCGACCAATTTTTGCCCCGTGAATAATGGCGCCGTGTCCGATATGAGCAGACTCTTCAAGCAGAACCGTTACGCCGGGGAACATATGAACCGTGCAATTCTCCTGCACATTGCAGCCATCAGATATTATTACCCCACCCCAATCGCCGCGAATGGCGGCGCCGGGTCCGATGTAGACATTCTTTCCGATGATGACATTACCGGTTACCGTAGCATTTTCATGCACATACGCAGATTCGTCTACGACTGGTCGAAAACCATCAAATTCAAATATATTAGCCATATTACACGCGCTCAATAATTGCTGCCATGCCCTGCCCTACGCCGACGCACATTGTAATTAGTGCATAGCGGCCATTCTTTTCATGCAAATCGATTACGGCACTGCCTAGTAACCGTGCGCCGGACATTCCCAATGGGTGTCCGATTGCAATCGCGCCACCATTCGGGTTAATACGGGGATCGTTATCCTCTAAACCAAGTTCGCGAGTACATGCAAGACTTTGAGCAGCAAATGCTTCATTCAGTTCGATGATACTGATATCATCAATTGTTAAACCAGCCTTTTTAAGCGCCTGCTGTGAAGCCTTAACCGGTCCCATTCCCATAATGCGTGGTTCAAGTCCGACAACTGCCGAAGAGACAAATCTTGCACGTGGTGTCAGATTGTTTCGTTTTGCCCCCTCTTCCGAGGCAAGCAAGACTGCACAGGCACCATCGTTCAGCCCGGAAGCGTTTCCAGCCGTAACGCTTCCTTTGCCGTCGGTTCGAAAAACTGCTCTTAACTTTGCCAAGGCTTCCACACTTGTCCCAGGACGAATAAACTCATCCTCTGAAAAGATCAGAGGGTCCATTTTTCGGCGTGGAATTTCAACCGGAACAATCTCCTTTGCAAGTCGTCCACTTTCACGAGCTGTAGTGGCTTTTTGTTGAGACCAAACGGCAAACTGATCCTGATCTTCGCGGTTGACTTTGTATTTCTCGGCAACATTTTCTGCTGTTACTCCCATACCATCTGTGCCGTACATAGAATGCATCTTCTTATTAACAAAGCGCCAGCCAAAACTACTGTCATGAAATTCAGCATCGCGTCCGAAGGGTTTGGAGGCCTTGGAGATGACAAAAGGTCCGCGCGTCATATGCTCCATACCGCCGCCGATATATACATCGCCATCACCGAGCTGAATTGCGCGTGCTGCATGCACACAAGAGCTAAGTCCGGATGAACAAAGTCGATTAACCGTTTCCCCAGGCACCGAGTACGGCAGTCCGGCCAAGAGCAACGCCATACGTGCCACGTTCCGATTGTCCTCACCAGCTTGGTTGGCACATCCAAGAATGACGTCTGTGATATCTTCGGGGTTCAAAGAGGGGTTTCTTTTTACAAGCTCGGTAATTGGCAGTGCAGCAAGATCATCGGCGCGCACCGGCGCCAACGTTCCACCAAATTTGCCGATCGGTGTGCGAATCGAGTCTATGATATATGCGTCTTTCATTGATGAAGCTCCTTTTTCATGCGATAGACTGTGCCACTAAATAGCGCAACCTTCACATTGTCCTGATTTACAATTTCAATCCGATACACACCAATTCTGCGCGAACGGCTTTCTTCTGTTGCAGTTGCCGTTAGCACATCACCCGGGTAAACAGGTTTTAAATAGGACATATGCGTTTCTAATGCCACGCTCAACTCACCATAACTATTTGCCGCAAAAGCAAATGCACTGTCCGCCAGCGAATAGGCTATGCCACCATGTCCGGTGCCAAAGCCATTCAGCATTTCATCGCGAATAGTAAGCCGCAGCACGGCCTTGCCCTCAGAGATATCTTCAATAGAAATGCCGAGCCACTGACTAAACGGATCTTTAGCTAATAGTTTTTTTATAGTATCGACAGGATTTGTCATCCAGCTACCGATTTAAGAGTAAAAGGTATGTCCCTCACGCACCAGGCGCTTGAGAAGTGGATTTGCACGATAGCGATCTTCGCCATATTCATCCTGAAGCGCGTTAAGCCTTGCCAAAACAGCGTCTAAACCAATTTCATCCGCCCAGGCAAGCAACCCCTTTGGATAGTTTACACCTTTTGTCATTGCAAGGTCAACGTCTTCCCTGGCCGCAATTTGCATAAAAACCGCATCCGCAGCTTCATTAATGAGCATAGCAACAACGCGATCAACAATTTGCTGTCCCAGCTTATTATTGGTGTCCGGAATGGCAGGTGCAGCACCGTCGGCATAATCATAAAACCCGCGTCCACTCTTCTTACCAAGATATCCGGCTTCTACCATACGCTTTTGAGTGAATGATGGCTTAAACCGTGGATCGTAAAAAAAGGCCTCGAACACCGTTTCGGTAACGGTGAAGTTAATATCTATTCCTATCAAATCCATAAGTTGAAATGGTCCCATCCGGAATCCGCCGATTTCACGGAGCGCCCAATCTATGGTTGCAGCATCGGCGATCCCTTCTTCGAAAATGCGAATCGACTCACCATAAAAGGGTCGCGCCACTCGATTGACGATAAAACCGGGCGTGTCTTTCGCAATCACGGTCGTTTTACCCCAGTCGTCGATCAACGCGCGGGTGTTTTTCGTTAGTTGCGAGTCGGTAGCGATGCCGGGAACAATCTCTACAAGCGGCATCAATGGGGCCGGGTTAAAGAAATGCACACCGATCACGCGCTCGGAGTGCTCGCAGGCACCGGCAATAGCTGTTACTGCAAGCGAGGATGTATTTGTCGCGAGAACTGCGGTCGGGGCTGCGAATGACTCAATCGTCTTAAAAATTGTCTGCTTCACATTCAGATTCTCAACAACTGCTTCTATGAAAAAGTCGGCATTTGCGACTTCGGTCAGATTCGGGTGAAAGCTTATGTTGCTCAAAGCTTGCGTCATCTCATCAGATGTCATGCGCCCTTTTTCAATAAGGCGTGCAAAAATGCGTTTATAGTCCGATAGTGCGCTATCTAAAGCAGCAGAATTCGAGTCGACTAAATTCACCTTTTTTCCACACGTTGCGGCAATTTGAGCAATACCACGTCCCATGGTACCGGCACCGATTACGGTTACCGTCTTAACATCTGAAGGCTTCATATTTTTTCCGTTATTTGCCGTGGAAGACCGGTTTGCGTTTTGCGAGGAAGGCGCGCACGCCTTCGCGATAGTCATCTGTTGAGCCAGCTGCGCCCTGAAGTTCTTCTTCAAGGTCCAACTGCTGTTCAAGCGTGTTGTTCATAGCTTGATTAATAGCGTGCTTTGTGAGTCCCAGGCCGCGAGTTGCCATTTTGGACAGTCGAACAGCAAGATCATTTACATCTGTGCGGAACGTTTCTTCAGAAGACACCTTATAAATCATTCCCATATCGTAGGCTTCAGCCGCCTTAATTTTTTCGCCAAGCATCATCATTGCTGTTGCTCGTGGGAGGCCAACCAGCCTGGGAAGAAAGTAGGTACCGCCACTATCCGGAATGAGACCAATATGGCAAAATGCCTGTAGAAAAGAAGCTCTTTCTGAAGCGATGACAAAGTCACAGGCGAGCACAATATTTGCGCCCGCACCGGCGGCAACGCCATTCACGGCACAGATGATCGGTTTCTCAAGGTTTCGAATCGCCTTAATCGTTTGATTGTAGCTTTCGCGGACGATATCGCGAATATCGGGCCATGGTTTTTCGGCAGGAGCAACTTCATCAAGATCCTGGCCCGCACAAAAGGCACGCCCCTCAGCAGTAAGTACAACTGCGCGCACGTCAGTCTCTTCACATCGTTTCAGAGCATTTTGCAATTCTTTTGCCATTAACATATTAAAACTATTTAAAACATCAGGTCTGTTCAGCGAAATTGTTGCGATATTTGCAGCTAAGTCAAATCGGATAAACTGGTAAGCCATAGTTCTCCCGGTTGGGCTAAATACATTTAAAATGTTCGAAGGGCTGCTGGCAATTATCGCAATAATGCATTGCCTTGCAGGCTGTTGAACCAAATTCACTTTTCAGATGCGTCTTGTCAGAATCGCAGAATGGACAACTAATAATTCGGTGTGTTCGCTTAAACGGATCAAGTGCTGCGGCATCAACCTTTCCAGGTGGCGCAATGCCATATTCCTTCAACTTGCGTTTGGCCTCGTCACTCATCCAATCAGTGGTCCACGCAGGAGAAAATACCGGCTTAATCCGCACATTTTCATATCCCTTTTCTTTCATGCGGATAAGGATATCCTCTTCCATTACCTTCATCGCAGGGCAGCCGGAATACGTTGGAGTTAGCGATATAACGATTTCATCTGTGGTAATATCAATGTCGCGAACAACACCAAGTTCGATCAAACTGATTACCGGAATTTCCGGATCCATAACCTCTTCCAGGCAGCGCATTATTTCTGCTTTATTGCGATCAGGCATTACCAGGAGGCTCCGGGATGTGAGCGGGGAACAATCTGCATTTCAGCAAGCAGCAATCCGAGATGTTCCGTATGTATTCCTTTTCTGCTTCCGCGAAGCATTCCGGGTATAATTTCCGGAACAATCAGCGTCGCCTCTTTGAGCGTGTCGAGAACAGCTTTCTCCCACTCGTTTCTCAGAGATCCACTTGTAACAATAATTTTATCCTTCGAAAGCGCTTCTTCCAACTCATCAGTTTCAAACATCTCATCTGTGAATGGCCAAAGGTCATCCAGCGCATCCTGCATACGAGCATGACTTTCTTCTGTACCGTCACCAAGCCGAATGACCCATTCACGGCTATGTCGCAAATGGTAACGTACTTCCTTCAAAGATTTGGTTGCTAGACCTGCAATCGTTTCATTGCTACTTTCTTGTAAGGCCAATAGCTGGAAATAACTGTACGCGTCGAAAAGGAATTGTCGAGTTATGGTATAAGCAAAATCTATGTTCGGCTGTTCAAGTAAGAGTAAGTTTCGAAATTCCGTGGTATCGCGGAAATAAGCCAGCTTATCGGCATCTCGTCCCTTGCCTTCGGCTTCACCGGCAGCGGTAAGGAAACCAATGGCCTGACCCACCAAATCGAGCGCCACATTGGTCATAGCGATATCTTCCTCAAGAACCGGCCCATGACCACACCATTCGGAAAGTCGATGTCCAATGATTAATCGATCGTCTCCCAGGCGCAATAAGTACTCAAATATATGTTGTGAAGAAGTTGTCATTAGATTGGGCTCCTAGGCGCCTTTAATTCCACGTGGCACCTTGTAAAAATGGGGATGGCGATAGGCTTTTTCATTACCAGGTTCAAAAAATGGGCCATCATCTGAAGGCGTTGTTGCGGTAATAGCATCGGCGGGAATAACCCAGATGCTTAACAGGCGACCGCGACGCGCATAAACATCTCGCGCATTTTGCAAAGCCATTTCGGCATCCGGTGCATGCAAACTGCCGGCATGTTCATGTGGTGCGCCCTGTTTTTCTACAACAAAGACTTCCCAGAGTGGCCATTCATCAGTAGTTGCTTCAGGTTTATCGCTCATCATCACTCCGCTTTAATCGGTGGCATTAGGCCACTTTAGTTTTACGTAAACGCTGCTTTTCCGCATAGGCTTGAGCTGCTTCTCGCACCCATTTCCCTTCCGAGTGGGCTTTTCTGCGGGCGCGCATCCGCTGCTTATTGTAAAATCCATTGCCCTTAATCGTCGTAAAAAGCTCAGACCAATCAATTTCGCCGAAATCGTAATCGCCAGTTTCTTCATTGAGCTTCAAATCGGGATCCGGCAGTGACAGATTAACGGCATTTGCTTGCGGCACGGTCATGTTTATAAAACGCTGTCTGAGTTCATCATTACTTTTCAGCTTCACCTTCCAACGCATCAGCTCGGCGCTATTTGGAGAGTCTTTGTCAGAAGGGCCGAGCATCATTAGTGTTGGCCACCACCAGCGATTTACCGCATCCTGAACCATTTTCTTTTGCTCGGGAGTACCGGTAGCGAGACCGGCAACAATTTCGTACCCCTGTCGCTTATGGAAGTTTTCTTCCTTACAAATACGCAGGTTTGCACGGGCATAGGGGCCGTATGAGCATTTTGCGAGCAGCGTTTGGTTAATGATTGCCGCACCATCAACAAACCAGCCAATAATACCGATATCTGCCCAGGAGAGCGTTGGGTAGTTAAAAATGCTGGAGTATTTGGCCTTGCCGTTGTGCAGCTGATCGATCAACTCCTGACGGCTAACACCAAGCGTTTCTGCGGCACAGTATAGATACAGACCATGACCGGCTTCGTCCTGCACCTTGGCAATTAGCGAGAGCTTGCGACTTAATGATGGCGCGCGGGTAATCCAGTTGCCTTCCGGCAGCATACCAACTATTTCAGAGTGGGCGTGTTGCGATATCATGCGAATTAGCTGCTTGCGATAGCGTTCCGGCATCCAGTCTTTCGGCTCAATTTTCTCACCAGCGGCAATGCGCGCTTCAAACTCGGCTAGTTTCTTGGGATCTTCCACGACTTACTCCTCTCGGGATGTATGCTCATCTACTCCGCTATCCGATGCTTTTTGCAATTTCTTCATAAGCATTTCGGCGGGAGTTAAATACTTTTTATCGTTATTACAGGGCTTACAGCACGCCACGATATTACCTTTGGTGCTTTTACCGCCGCGTGCCATGGGAACAACATGATCCATGGTAAGCTGATCGGCAGGAAATTTACCTTCGCAATAATGACAGATACCTGCTACCAGCAGATCTTTCCACCAGCGTGATTTGCGCATTTCACGTGCCTTCTGCTTTTCACGAGCAATGTGCTTTTTATCGCTTTTTATGTCTATCCAGTCACTCATTATCTTCTCATAATAATCTGCGAAACCGCAGATGTCAATCGATTGTATTGCGGACATTCAAAAAAAACTAACAACTGTTAGTTTGACTTTCAATATATATTATTTTTTCAGTCCATCAAGCAAACATTGGTGCATAGCGTTTTCCAACTCTGCAAAAGGCATGTTACTATTTTTGCGATACCAGGAATGCAGACCATGCAACGTAGACAAGATAGAAAACATGGCAATTCGCGGGTCGAGCTCAACGAGATCACCTTCCTGTAACGCCGTTTGCAGAATGTCGACAAACTTATTTTCATAATCGGTTCGAAGTGTCAAAAATTCACCTTGAGCCGGCTCTTCAAGGTAGATCCACTCACCGGTAAGCAGCCCGATCGGCTTGGTGTGTTCTACGGTTAAGCGGACGTGAAGACTGATTAACTGTTCCAACTTGTGTAATCCGCTATCTTGGGACGTATAGATTTGAGACATACCGGCCGTAAAAAGTTCGGCAATCTGCATAAGCAACTCACGCAGCAGCTCTTGCTTTGAAGCAATATGATTGTAGAGACTTGCCGCCTCGATGCCTACTTTCTCAGCAAGATCGCGCATGGAAGTAGCACGGTAGCCTCTTTCACGAAAAAGCTCAGCGGCTTCGTCGAAAATAACATCTTTGCGATTGCGTATAGTCGATTTCATATCAGGCGAACATTCTTTTTTATATCACGATCATTGACAACAACAACCCCATTATTGAGCCAATAGCAACAATCCAAAGTGGACTCAATTTAAGCCAGAAAACGGCAATTGCGCCAAATACCGCGATAGTAATGGACTGCCAATCGACAAGTGTTGTGGCTGCCAATTTTAACGTAATTCCTGCCATCAGGCCAAGCGCACATACGTTTACAGCATCCAGGAATCTGCCCATCCAAACCGAATTGCGCATTTTCGGCACCAGTGGGTTTAAAAGAGCGACAAAAACGAACGACGGCAAGAAGATGCCCAGTGTAGCTGCGACTGCGCCCCACCCACCATCCACCAGATAGCCGACAAAGGTTGCCGTTGAAAGAACCGGTCCAGGTGTAAACTGTCCGATGGCCACGGCATCGAGCAATTCCTGTGCATTCAACCACCCCAGATTATTCACGAGTTCGGTTTCGAGGAATGCGATGAGCACATAACCACTGCCAAACAGAATAGATCCGATTTTTAAAAAGGCGAAGAATACCGAGACCGTGGTAATAATCGCCGGCGTAGCTACATCGGTCAGGCTTTCTACGGGAGCAGCGAGCAACATATATCCAGCCTTGGGCGATTGTCGATTATCCCAGAGTGAAAGCAGCAGCATGCCGACCAGGCCACCACCGACAACAACCAGGAATGGATTTGTCCCCATTAGCGCAATGACAACAATAATAGCTCCCAACACTGCCAGAGGCACACTTTTTAGTGCTTTTTTGCCCAGCTTAAAAACGGCATTCGCAATCAACAGAATAACGGCCGGTTTAATACCCATCAGCAAAGGTTCAATATTGGGAACACTGCGATAGGCCACGTAGAAGTATGCCAAAATAAATGTCAGTGTAATTGCTGGAATCAGAAAGCAAATTCCGGCAACGGCAAGCCCGGCAAGTCCGGCACGATGGTAACCAACATGGATAGCCATCTCGGTAGAGTTTGGGCCGGGAATAAGATTTGTTGCTCCCATTAGATCCAGAAAATGCTCACGGGTCAGCCATTTTCTGCGGGTAACAACCTCTTCTTCCATCATGGCAATATGTGCAGCGGGTCCGCCGAATCCGATTACGCCGAGCTTAAAAAACAATGCTGCGAGTTCAGTCAGTTTGTTCTTCATGTTCCTGTTTCTATATTTGGGTTAGAAATACGGGTTCTTGGAAAAATAAGATAATGTGGGAAATAAGGCAACAGCGAAGAGAAAGCGTGCAGGGAACACAGAACTAACTCAGAACTCAGCTAGAGCGAGGCACGTGAAAAGACGGCAATCAAAAGACGGCAAACATTATCGAAAGAAGTAAATTGCCTTATTGCCTTATTGCCTTATTGCCTTATTGCCTTATTGCTTTTCTGCCTTATTGCCTTATCACTATTTTGAACTTTGAACTTTGAACTTCTTCTGTTTTTAGCCATCTGTTTTATTTGATAGCATTTAACTATTTCGTATATTTACCGATAACGGGATAGTCTATTGGTATTTGCCAATTCCGAATTGCTTCATATATCCCAAACTGCAAGCGCTTTAGTGGCCTCAAATAAGAGGCGCTGACGAAATATTACTATTCATCTTCCATATTGCTTTTATAAAAATCAAAGGAACATACTATGTCCAGGGTTGTGTCAATGATTCTCGCTGGTGGCCAAGGCTCCAGACTTTATCCGCTTACAAAATATCGCTCTAAACCAGCCGTCCCTATCGCAGGCAAGTTTCGTCTGATTGACATCCCCATATCAAATTGCATACACTCTGGCTATCGCAAGGTTTTTATCGTTACTCAGTTCGCAGCGGAATCGCTGCATAGACATATTGGTATGACCTATAGGTTCAGTGTTTTTTCCAAAGATTATATTACTATTTTGTCGGCGCAGCAAACCCTTGATAATCGCGATTGGTATCAAGGTACTGCGGATGCAGTTCGTCAAAACCTGAACTTTGTACAGGATGAAGGCGAATATATTTTGATTCTCTCTGGGGATCACCTCTACAATATGGATTATAGCAAATTTGTTGATTATCACATTGAAAAGGGCGCAGATATTACCATCTCTGTGGTACCGGTAGATCGAAAACGTGCCGGACAATTCGGCGTTATGAAGATCGATGAGAATTGCCAAATAACGACCTTCCATGAAAAACCAACGGATGACGATCTTTTAGAAGACCTCGAGGTTCCACGGTCTGTTTTTACTGATCAAGGTGTAGACCCAAGAGATAGAACCCACGTAGCATCTATGGGAATCTATGTATTCAACAAAAAGGTGCTTCAGGAACTGCTTAACGGCACTTCACACTCAGATTTCGGTAAAGAGGTCATTCCTTTTGCCATCTCCAGCAAGAAGGTATTCTCTTACTTTTATGATGGTTATTGGGAAGATATTGGAACTATCGGAGCCTTCTTCGAGGCGCACTTAGATCTTACGCGTTCCCTGCCGAATTTCAACTTTTACGATGAGAAGAATCCTATTTTTACACATCCTCGTTTTCTACCTGGAAGTAAGGTGCTGAATGCTACCACAGAAAACACAATTCTATGTGAAGGCAGTATTGTTAATCCATCAAAGATATCAAATTCCATTTTAGGAATTCGTTCGAAGGTAGGTAACAATTCTCTAATCGATCAGGTGGTCATGATGGGTGCAGACTTTTATGAAACGCCTGAACAAAAGCTTCAGAATGAAAAAATGGGGATTGCGGATATCGGCATTGGAGCGAATTGTGAGATCCGGCGAGCCATAATCGATAAGAACGCTCGTATCGGAGATAACGTCAAGTTAATTAACGCGCGTAACGTGATGCAGGAAGAAGGCAAGGATTATACGATTCAAGACGGCATAATCGTTATCGCCAAGAACACGCACATTAAGAAAGATACTGTGATTTAGCGCTGCAAAAATCGTTTAATCAGATAAGCAAACAAAGCGGCATCATCGATAAACCCCAGGGGTCCTAATAAGGCCTCAGGGAGCAAATCAATCGGTGAGACAAGATACAAAATGGTCAGTATCAGGATGCCCCAAATGCTCTTCGGCTTTTCTTCCTGTTCAATCTTTTCTGTTTTCAATTAACTCTCCACTTCTATCTCTTCCCAACAAGTTATTTTAATGGCTGTAGCCGCGCTGTAATTTCAGCTCGTTCTTTCTCCATCCAAGGTGGCAGGCAAAGAAATGTTCCTAATGATTCTTCAGATTCATCAATGGTAAACCCCGGCGGGTCTGTTGCAATCTCGAACAAAATTTGATTGGGTTCCCGAAAATACATCGCATTAAAATAATAACGATCCAGAATTGGCGTTACCCGGGCTCCGGAACGCATCAGCGGTTTGCGTAAGTCGAGCTGATGCCGATCTGTTTCGGCACGAAAAGCAATGTGATGAACTGTTCCAAGTCCGGAACTTCCGCTAATTTGCTCAGGCTCTTCGACAATATCAACCCATGTTCCCGGTTTCGATTCTCTCAATTCATAACGCGTGCGATTTCTTTCTTCAGCAGAAACCTTAAAATAGAGCAATGCTTCGAGCAATTTTCGGCTGCGGGAGCGATCTTTCATAACCAGGCTAATGCTGTGTAAGCCCGTTATGGCCATCTCCGACCGCAAATGGCTATCTGCCCAACTCAGGCGTTCATCGTCTGAAGCAATCAGCTGTAGCTTTAAGCCATCCGGGTCTTCAAAAGAGAGAACCTGTTCACCAAATCGTGTAACCGGGCCTTCAAAGGGAATATCATTTTTAGATAAATGTGCGATCCATTTATCGCCGGAGTTTGCGGGTATGGCGAAGGCAATACCATTGGCTTGCCCACTACCGCTTCTTCCCTTGCGTCCGTCTGCCCCCCAAATAAAAAACGTCAGGAGTGTTCCCGGAGCACCGACCGCGCTACTATAGTACAGGTGATATTGCGATGGATCATCAAAATTTATCGTCGTCTTTATCAGACGCAGACCAAGGATCTTGCGATAAAATTTCAGATTAGTTTGCAAGTCGCCGGCAATGGCGGAAACATGATGGATTCCAGTTACTCCATTCATAGTGCCCCCTAGAGCGTCCACTTACTATTAGAGATCGTTTCAACCAGAGGACGTCTGGAACGCGGCGCAAGTTCTCGTTCTTTTAGCGGATCACTAAGATGTTCTGAGTCCCCCAGATAGCCAACAGCAATGAAGGTTACCGGTTGAAAGCCGTCGGGTATCTCAAGAACTTCGATCGTTTTGTCTGCATAGAATCCCGCCATTTGATGCAGATACAAATCCATGGACGTTGCCTGAAGTGACAGGTTTCCCACTGCAAGTCCCATATCGTGAAAGGCATGACCATTCGGCTTATCATTTCTACTAAACCTGCTGCTGACAACCGTCGTGACGAGCATACCAGCTTTTGATGCCCAAGGTTGGTTTCCGGGCTTCAAACAGTTAACCATTTCATTGAACAGCTGCTGATCGGGTGTCGCATATAGAAAGCGCCATGGTTGTTCATTGTTGGCCGATGCGGCCCATCGGGCGGCTTCAAAGAGCAACTCTATTTTTTTTGGCTCTATTGGCTTGTCGGAAAACGCTCTCGGGCTCCAACGTTTGCTAATAAGAGGATGTAGTTCCATTTTGTCTCCATATTCTATACAGACTATTCTTGCTTTGTGCTATCATCAGAGGCCGTTTCCATCCCTGCGGTTTGCATTAGCTCCTGCAGAAGGGAAATAGTGCTATCGCTATCAGCCAACTGTAATTCAAGGCGGGAAAAATTCCAGGCATTCTTCTTCAAGCTTCCTTCCACCAAAATTCGACCGAGGCCTGAGTCCCCTTTTACCGGAATTGTCAGAGTCGCATCTCCTGTTTGAAACCAGGGACCATGTTGTTCTACGTTTAGCTCGCCCGTTACCGCTCCTTCCAGAATTAAACTATCACCAATTAGCCGTTGAGAAGCATTCGCTCGCTGCGCAAGGAAGAGTGCATCTTTTACTACAGGCGAATCGGGTGGAACTGGCGGTGACAACTGCGATAGAAGGCCACCAAGCCCGCCAACCACTACCAGGGCAATGGCAATCATTTTCCAATTGATGCGTCCTTTGGTATAATCGGGCTTTCCACGCTCGGCATAGTTCGGATCCGTTTGTCGGCGATCAATTTCCTCATCCAGCTGTTTTAACATCTCTAAGTCGGTATCGCTATCTTTAAACATCTTTTTGCGCATTCTTAAGAGCTGACGCGTCGGGTAGTCTTCGGGCAAGAACTGGCCTTCGCGCAGTTCCAGAAACTTCAGAATAGACTGTTCTCGTTCAGGATAAAGTCCCCTATCCAGACGATTAAGTGCTTCATGCAACTCATTAATTGTATACTTACTATAGTCCGGTACTCTATCCATTTGTATTCTCTCCTGCCTGCAGTTCACTCCATGTATCAAACGCTCGTCGCAAGTGTGGAATTGTAATCGAACCACCAACGACCAGCCCTATAGAAAGCGTCTCTTCCAATTCGTTCGTTTCAACACCTTCTTCATAGCATCGTACAATATGATAGGCAATGCAGTCGTCACAACGCAACACCAAAGACGCGACTAATCCGAGTAGCTCTTTTGTTCTTACCGGTAACGCCCCATCTTGATACGCTTGATGATCAAGATTAAAAAAACGCTTCGTTGTTAAACCGGCTTGATTGAGCACAACGTCATTCAGGCGTTCACGCTCTGCCCAAAACTCTTTTACCTTGCCGCTTAAAGATACTTCTCGCTTACTCTCCGACATGATAATCCTTATTTAGTTCGTTCTTAGCATAGAGATCATTTGTTGAATATCGCTTGTAGGCAACCCACAGGCATAGTTACGGCAAACAAACGCAGTCGTTTCATTCTTTTTCAGTAGGAGGTCTTTTGTAAACGGCGCAAGGCTGGCCAAACGCTCTGCATTCTCATCTGTTTTCAGCAAAATGACTGCATGTGGCATAAATCGTTTTTGCACTTCACGCAGCATGTTTTGTGTGCTTTCTTCGGTAGGATCACCGGCAATGACGATCTCAGATGATTCATCAGAGGCAAACATAAGCGCCATCATACTCATACTTTGGGCAGACGGATAGCTGGAGATTGTTTTTGCAAATGCGTTTGCGGTATTTTCTGCAAGTCCGTCAAACCCGGTATTCCCGGTTATTTTTGACAACCGCAACAAATTTAACATCATAACAGAATTGCCGGATGGAATTGCACCGTCATAAATATCTTTTTTGCGCATAAGTAGCTTCTCTGCAGAATTTGACGTGAAGAAGAATCCACCATTTTCCTGATCATAAAAGTCTTCAATTACGATTTTCGTTAACTCATTCGCCGCCTCAAGATAGTTCAAATCAAAGGTGCTCTCATAAAGCTCTAACAGGCCCCAAATCATAAAAGCGTAATCGTCTAGAAAACCGGTGATAGCAATCTCACCCTCACGGTAGCGATGCATCAATCGCCCGTCTTTCAAGCGCATGGTAGACAACACAAAATCGGCTGCCGACTTTGCAGGTTCCAAAAACAGATCGGAATCGAATGCTCTATGCGCCTTGCAACTTGCCGCAATCATCAGCCCATTCCAGTCCGTTAAAATCTTATCATCTTTCAGCGGATGAATTCGCTTTTCACGCACGTCAAACAGAATCTTACGTGCTTCTTCAAGTTTTTTAAGCAATTCAGTTTCAGCAAGATTCATTTTTACAGCAATATCTTCCGTCGTACCTTGCAGATGCGGGATATTGGTACCAATTTTATGTCCGGTAGTTTCCTCAAGAAAATTGCCTTCAGCTTCAAAGTTATGTGCAGCTGTATAAAGAGATGCGGTTTCATTGCCAAGGACATCCTGAACCTCGGCTTCACTCCACACATAAAACTTTCCCTCTTCGCCTTCGCTATCTGCATCCTCAGCAGAATAAAAACCGCCATTGCTATCGGTCATATCCCGAGTAATATAAGTTATAATCTGCTCGGCCGTTTGGCGATACACCCCGTTATTTTTAACCTGAAAAGCTTCTGCGTAGGCCATAAGCAGCATTGCCTGATCGTACAGCATTTTCTCGAAGTGCGGAACCAGCCAACGTTGATCCGTAGAGTAACGATGAAATCCAAATCCGACATGATCATAAATTCCGCCGCGCCGCATCATCGTTAAGGTTCTATCGACCATTTCAAATGCTTTAAGCTCAGGGTTCTTTTGATGCATGCGTAATAAGAACATCAAATTATGCGGCGTCGGAAACTTGGGCTTTTCACTGAAGCCGCCATACACATCATCATACCGTGCTGCAAATTGCTCAAAGGCAGTTTGAGCAAGGTTCTCGCCCAATTGGCCATCACCCGCTACATTTTGAGAGCGTTGCAGTGCGATAGCAATTTCAGCGGCAGAGTCAGTTGCCTTCGCACGTTCATTATGCCAAAACAATTTAATTTTAGGGATCATGGACTTCATGCCCATTCGTCCAAAGCGATCTTCTTTTGGAATATACGTTGCTGCAAAAAATGGCTTTTTATCGGGTGTCATTACAATGGTAAGTGGCCAACCGCCATGTCCGGTAAGCATTTGGCAGACAGTCATGTAGATGTCGTCAACGTCGGGACGTTCTTCACGATCGACCTTAATGTTAACAAAAACATCATTCATCAATTTTGCAACGGTGGTGTCCTCAAAGGATTCGTGCTCCATCACGTGGCACCAATGGCAGGTTGAATAGCCAATCGACAGAAAGATCGGTTTATCTTCTGCGGCGGCCTTTGCAAATGCTTCCTCACCCCAAGGATACCAATCTACCGGATTGTGGGCATGTTGAAGCAGGTAGGGGCTTTTCTCTTCAGCCAGTCTATTTGTAAAGGGGTGCTTCATTGATTTTCCTTCTGCGTGTTGCTGATTCGAACGACAACTGCCAGCGAGGACAAGAACAATAATGAATAGGATGCGTTGAGCATTCTGGTGAAGCGGAACCATTATTGTATCCTTGTCTAGTTAACTAAAATAGATGGAAAAAGGTATAGAAATGCGGCGGCTTATCCAATGAAAATGATTCGCTGAATTACAGAAATAACATATAATTTTCCGAAGTGATGTAGTAAATGACAATAGCAGTATAGTATTTCAACCAGAGAAACAAATCCAATTCGAGGGAACTACATGCAACCGATGCGTCTTCAATCTCTATTTCTAATGCTTGCAACAATACCATTATTACTAAGCTGTGCTCCAGGTTTTAAAAGTTTCCACCAGAACTCCCCACTGCTGCTATCAGAAAGCAACAATGACTCACTAACTGTTCGCTATAGCTTCCAGCCGTTTAGCAGTTCGCCGAAGTTTGCAACAAAAGCAGCAAAAGATCAGTTGGCAGCTTTTTATATCGAGATAACAAACCTTTCGGATTCAACGATTGAAATTCTTCCCAACAGTTTTGCAATGCACTCGAGGAAAAAGAAATTGTCACCAACTCCTACAGAGCAGCTGGTTACGGAATATCGCTCAAACAGCGCAGTATATATGCTGTGGAGCTTCTTTTTTATAACCTATTGGGACGAAGACAGTTTTATACCCATTCCAATCGGCTTTCCCATTGGTCTTGGCCAGATGGCGCGTTCGGATAGCTATAACAAAAAGATGAGGGCTGAGTTTGATCAAAATAGCTACAAGAATGTACCTATTCCTCCCGGCGGGAGCACATCCGGACATTTGTATTTTCGCAATTTAACCGATCACAAATGGACTTTGAGTTTTGATTATGAAGTAACGGGCGAGAGGAGAGAAAGTGAGTTGGTAATCAGCCGCTCGGCGATGGCACCGGTGATGACGGAATGGAGAAGAAGGCGATTGCATCCGGTGAGGTAGCAACATTTTGTGAAACACGTAACTTTTCCCGATCGATATACATCTGATTGAAGAGAGACAAGTGAGCTGATTTATCAGAGAGACACACAATCAGGAGGTGTTATGAATAATATTATTTCGATTGACGATTTTAACAACATCACTAAGCAAAGTGAAAGTAAACCTGTTTTTCTATTTAAGCATTCTACGCGATGTGGCGTATCTGCTGCTGCATGGCAGGAATTTGATGCCTTTATGAGCGAGATTGCTGCAGGTGATAACTCTGTAGATTTTTCTCGGGTTCTGGTTGTGGAAGATCGGCCAACATCATTAAAAATCGCTGAAACAACGAAAGTTCCTCATCAATCCCCTCAGGTTATGTTGATTCGCAAAGGCAACGTAGTTTGGCATACCTCACATTGGGCAATAACCAAATCGAAGTTACATGAAGCGTTGTCAACATTTGCAGAGAGTGTCTAGCTTCTACAAGGTTTATGCTGCATCGGAGTAATGGGTCGCCAAACGAGATGCTTTGCTCGGCTCCGATGCTTGTTTTTTCGGTTTTACGGCGAATACGCCAATAAACCTGCGTAGCAAGATTATCGGTGACGCGGCAATCAGTCCCACTCCACGTAGAACTTTCACTGCCGTGCCCGGTGCAGCTCGTTTATCAACGACCTTACTACCCCATTGAAAGTTTTTTTCCAAAAAACCCTGCCTCAGATGTAGCAAGTCCTGACAAACATCGATAAATTCCTGCGGCTCACAACTGTATCGAAAACAGTCTACTGCACCGGCACTGCGAATTATCTGACGGTCAGATGGTGACATGTAGCTGGTAAAAAACACAAATGGTATTCCTTTAAGTTGCTTATTTCGCTGAACCGCTCCCAATAGATTATGACCGCTCATACCGGGGAGATTCATTTCGCAAACAATGAGATGCGGCATTCTGCCAAGTCGAAACCATTGTGCTGCTCCGGCAGCATCAGGCCGCGACACCACCAAATCGTTTTCACGAATGGCATTTTTTATCATTAATTTAACAGATTCTGTTTGGCCAATATGCATAACAACTTTTTGCATGACTCCTCCTTTACACGTGTCTGCGAAACTTGGATACTTCTCATAAGCTCTACTATGTAGATATCAGATATCGTGCCAACCTGGAAGAAGAGTGCATCGTTGATTCTAAAGCGACGAATAAAGACATTTAGGCCACTTTTTGTCGAGATGCTTTACAAAAACAAAAGCAAAGCAGAACTAAAGGTGGGAAAAATTTTCTCAGTGTAAGGTGGGATTCAGGAAAGAATATCTGCAATTGCCTGCATAAAGCCTTCAGGCTTCTCGGCGTGAACCCAATGGCCGGCTCCCTCAACGGTACGAAAATCTGCGGCGGGAAAGTGTTCTAAAATAGCAGAGTGGTCAGCAGGAGTGATATAGTTCGATTTGCTTCCATTTATAAACCGGGCAGATCCGGGGAATTGCGTTAAAACAAGAGGAGCTGCGGTAAGTGCGTTCAGGTTTTCAGTGAGAACCGGGAGATTCATTTTCCAGGCAAATCCATTCTCTTCCGTACGGCGAACATTTTTTAAAAGGAAACCACGCAGTCCGGCATCTGGCAACTTGGCAGAGAGTGCGGTATCAATCTCACCGCGACTTTGAAAGTCACCGAGTTCAAGACTTGATAATGCTGTAAAGATAGTGTCAAATGCGCCTGAAGGATATTGCTTGGGAGCAATGTCTAAAGAGATCAACTGTTTTACCGCGGATGGATACTTCATAGCGAAGGTCATAGCGGTTTTACCGCCCATGGAGTGCCCAATTAGCGTTAATCGCTCTAACTGCAATTTTTGAACATAAGCATAGAGATCATCTGCCATTAACTCATAGCTCATCTCGGTACTATGTGGAGAACGACCATGATTACGCTGGTCAATAAGATGAACCTGAAACGTTTCAGCCATTCGTTTGCCGAGGGTAAACCAATTATCGGAAGATCCCAACAGGCCGTGCAGAATGGCAATCGGTTCTCCAGACCCTATAGATTTAGCAAACAATTCCACGCTTACATGCCTATGCTCTGTAAAACGCCGGGTACCGGCAATCTATCTTCGTAGGAGCCCCCGATCGGGTAATAGTATGCGACTCGATCTTCATCTGAACGCCAGCAAAGCACTATGGATTCACCATTTATTTCAGAGGGATATTCCACTAAAGCCACATCGGCATTATGCTCACGGTAGGCGCAGCCTAAATCTGCAAGCTCATCTTTAAACTGATCGATCCAGCTTTTTTCCTGTCGATAGTCTGGTTCCAGCGGCGCATATTCACCATGCTCCTGCAGCAAAAGCTGTAATTGGCGTTCACTTTTCAATATATCCTCAACAATACGTCGCACTAATGGCAGCGTACGAGTTGCACTTTCAGCAGTAAATTGAATATCTATTTCGTAACTCATATTGCTCCTTTCGTTTTGGAAGATGTGAAGGAGTTTTTTCGTAGTCAAGAAGAAGTTTAATTGCACAAAAAAAAGGAGGTATCTCTACATAGACCTCACGTAATGTGAGAGCGCCCCTGGTGTAGAAATACCTCCCTAAAGCTGTCTTTAATATCGGCAAAAATGGTGAGAGATTTAGGGCGAATTACGGAGTCGTTCTCGCCTATTGTCCTGCGTTACCGCAAGAGCGCCCCTGTGGCGAGAACGACTCCTTCAAAAAAAGCAATAGTGGTACTTAAATACGGAGGTGTTCCCGCTTATTGTCCTGCGTTATCGCAAGAGCGCCCCTGTAGCAGGAACACCTCCTATTCAAAAATTAAGTATGCGCTAAATTCTGTTTGAGACCTGGCAAGCAAAAATCAGTTTTAAAAAATTAAGAAGGCGCCTTCGCTAAAAACCCTGCGTTACCGCAAGAGCGCCCCTGTAGCAAAGACGCCTTCATTATTATATCAAAATTGAGTTGATTTTCATTTATGAGATGTGTTGTAAAATTGTCGGAGGCACCTTCACTAAAACCCTGCGTTTTCGCAAGAGCGCCCCTGTAGTGAAGGTCCCCCCGAACTTAACATATCGCTGAAAATTGTATGTATGAGATCTTAATTCTTTACATTCCGGAGACAAAAAATAGAGGCGCCTTCGCTAAAAACCCTGCGTTACCGCAAGAGCGCCCCTGTAGCAAAGACGCCTCTGTATATTTTTATACTTCGTCTGGATTAAACACTTTAAATAAAATGGCCGCAAGTGCTCCACCCAATAACGGACCGATAATGTAGACCCACACACCACTAATCGATGAGCCGCCCTGCGTCAGATCGAAAAGAGATGGGCCAAAAGCCACCGCCGGGTTAATTGCACATCCGGAAATATTACCAATCGCATACGCTGAAGCCGTTATTGTGAGTCCAATGGCAAGGCCATAAATATAGTTGCCTTCAAGTGCCTTCGTAGTCGCAGTATTTAAGACGACAGAAGCAAGAACAAATGTAAAGAGAATCTCTGCGACCAAAACCTTAGCGACTCCTACACCAGCTCCTGCAGCAACGGTAAATCCTTTTCCTTGAAACCAGTACGCGAGAACAGCGGCGGCAAACGCTCCGGCAACCTGTGATATCATGTAGCCAGGCACATCCTTGGAATCCATTTTCCCTCGCATTAAGACAGCTAGCGTCACAGCGGGATTAAAATGCCCCCCGGATACATGGCCACCCACGTAAACCATAAGCATAAGCATTACACCAATAGCCAACGGATTTCCTGATAATGCGATGACAAGAACGAAGAACAACGTTCCGACAAACTCCATTAGGTAATTTTTCATCTCTTCTCCTGCTAGTAATTAAACAGCATTCAATTAACCCTGTCCTTCTCCTGTCATGTTTTAAGACTTGTAACGCATAAGAAAGTCACACAAAAGTTAAAAGCGATCCTAAATTCTATAAAAACAGCAACATTCAACACACTGTTTTTAAAGTTAGTAAAAATAATGAAGAATGGAATTTTGAATTTTGGTGTTATTTGAACAATGTTTAGCAGAAGATAATAAATCATTTACAAATTTACAAAAGCAGTTAGCGTATTTTTATAGCTATTTTCGCATATATTATCACAACAAGATTCTTTGCTCTTATCTATATCAAAATTAACTTCTGTATTATACAGAGTGGGATAAAATTACAGAGCCATCTGAAGGTGATCTGTCGCCCTTGTTTCGGATGCTGTAGATGTGAAAACATGGTCCAATAATTCACTTACAGAATAGTTGCCAAAACGACTGCTTACGCTGTAACACGTCTGTTATCATTTTGAAACACAAGGAAAACAATTAACGGCAAAACTAACCATAGAGGAATACTATGAAGTTTGGATTAATTTACTTTATCCTGCTCTCAGGAAGCGTCTGTGCAGATGAAATAGCTCGTGGAACCGTCTTTGAAGACCTAAACGGCAATGCGCGTTACGATGCAGGAGAACCCGGAGTAAAAGATGTTCGGGTATCAGATGGCAAGCAGGTTGTTCTAACTGACGCAAAGGGTCAGTATAATCTCTCGATCGCAAATGAAACCGTTCTGTTTATTGTCAAGCCCTCTGGCTATGCTGTGCCGACAAATGGATATCGTCTGCCACAGTTCTACTACATTCACCAACCGGACGGATCACCGGAAGGTTTACGCTATAAGGGAATTGCGCCTACCGGAGACCTGCCAAAGCAGATTAACTTTCCCTTAAAAAAAGTAGTTGAGCCAACCTCGTTTGAGGCGATTCTTTTTACAGACCCACAACCAATGACCGGAGCAGAGGTCGATTATATCAGGGATGATGTCGTTTCTGAGCTGATTGGCACCACAGCCAAATTTGGTATGACGCTGGGCGATATACTTTATGATGACCTCGCGCTATTCCCCCGCTATCTCAGTATCGTTTCGCAGATCGATATTCCCTGGTATAATGTGCCGGGCAATCACGAGATGAATTACGACGCACCAAGCGATAAGTATTCGCTGGAAACGTTCAAGCGATACTTTGGCCCTCCGTATTACGCCTTCGAGTATGCAAACAGCTATGTCATTGTTTTGGACAATATTGAATATAGCGGCACAAAGACAGATAACCCACTCGACGTGCGGGATGAAGGAAGTTATATTGCGCGCTTTACCGAGCCGCAATTAGAGTGGTTGAAAAATGACCTGCAGTATGTATCGAATGACAAGCTGATTCTCGTAACCATGCATGCTCCGTTAACTTCCTACACTGGCGATTCAAAAAGCACCAGCGTCTACACCGGCAATCGCCGTGAGTTGCTACAGCTGCTTTCCGGTCGCAAGCATCTTTATGCCGTAGCAGGCCACACGCATACTACCGAGCATCATTATTATGGTAAAGAAGAAGGCTTTGATGGACCGGGAAAATTCCATCATCATATTCTTTCTACCGTTTCGGGCAGCTGGTGGAGCGGTCCACTCGATGAGCGCGGCATACCTGTAAGCGTGCAGCGAGACGGAACACCAAATGGCTATCATATTCTGGAAGTAAGTGACACTGACGTGAAAATGCGCTACAAGGCTGCTGGTAAAGCTGCTGATTATCAGATGCATATTTTCTTTGATGTTGCCTATCATCGCTATGAGGCGGAAGGACTCCGCGACTATCGGCCGGGTGCTCATCTTGATGGTCGCATGTCGATTGACGAAGCACGCGCTGCACAAATTGTGGTTAACTTATTTGATGGAGGGCCTAAATCCAGCATTGAATTTTCGCTAAACGACAGTTCCCCTATCAAGATGACTAAAAGTTTTCGGCCAGACCCAATGCACCGTGAACTCTTTTTGCGCAATAAGGGTATGAGTAAGCCCTGGGCGAAAAGCGTTCCTTCATCACACATTTGGATTGCCGACCTGCCTAGAGACATTTCCGTTGGCACACACACCATCACCGTAAAAGCGACAGATGAGTTTGGCCGTAAGCATCACGCACATGCAATCCTTGAAATTAGCGGGAGTAGTGGGAATGATGCAGGTGAGCGAGGTTGGTAGATTGTGGAGGAACGGGCAGAAACGGTGAGAAGAGAAAGGCAGAAATGGGCAGAAAGGAAAGGCAGAAACGGTGAGAAAGGAATGGCAGAAAAGAAAGCCAGAAAAGAAGGGAAGAAAAGAAGGGAAGAAAGGAAAGCCAGAAACGGTGAGAAAGGAATGGCAGAAAAGAAAGCCAGAAAAGGAAAAAAGAATAAGGAATTCAGAGACAGTGATTCAGAAAAGATTCTCATCGCGCTGATAGGCAAGCTAGAAGAGAACTGTTGTTTCGATAGCGAGCAAGAGATTTCAGCCTCTGGTTGAATTCATTAATCGCGTTAGCATCATAAACGATCGATACAATCGAGTTCTTATTTCGCCATCAAGTTCTGAATCGATAAACCCTGCTCTGCGAGATATTTCGAGCTGGGTATCCAATTCCACCAAAGACGAGCGCGATATTTCGAAGAACCGCCTCCTTTCCTTACTTGATTTGCGCGAGGCTCCCTCTGAAATATTTGACACCACAGATGTGCAGGTTTTACGAAGATGGGCTGCAAGACCATAAGTCTCTCGTTTTGGAAAGCTTACAGTTAAGACAAAAATAAATTCAGTTAAATCCATAGCCTCTTCCCAAACCTTTAGGTTCTTATGTCCCAACCGTAGATACAATGTATTCTCCAATTAACTCATCTACAATTTATTATAAAAACATAAACTTTTTTTGAAAACTTTATGTCTAATCCCTTTGTCCGGTTTCCATAGTCAATGCTTCTCACATTCTCTTCTCACCTTTTTTCTGACCATTTCTCACCATTTCTCACCTTCGTCTCTGCCCATTTCTGCCCATTTTTCTGACCATTTCTCACCTTCGTTTCTGACCTTGTCCGCTGCACGCCGCACCGCCTGAATTATTTTAAACATATTTGGGAGTTTCTCCGTAATATGATCCATCGCGTGGATAAACAACGATCACCAACCTGGAGAATATTATGTCGACGAGGTTACGTTTTGTTATCCATTTTTTGTTTGTCACGGCCATCTTACCGGTAACAATGGGCTTTGCTCAACAATGGTCCTGGCCGGATAGCCTGCAAAACATGCAGGTGCTGCCATCCGACTGGACGGGCAAGCGACTCAGTCCGGTCATGCGTGGGTTTACTCGCGCACTGGGGGTTCGCTGCTCTCATTGCCATGTAGGCGAGGAGGGTAGGCCATTGACTACATACGATTTCGTTTCGGACGAAAATCCGAACAAAGACCGTGCACGAGAAATGCTTCGAATGTTAGGAGACATCAATGATCATCTTAAGAAGATTGAGCCCAGTGGCGTGGAGCGTGTAAATATGTGGTGCCATACCTGTCACAACGGCAAGCCAAGACCGATAACCCTGGAAGATCAGCTCAAAGAAACTTATGGAATTGCCGGCATCGACTCCACAATTTCTCTTTATCATGCACTGCGCAAACGGCATTATGGGCGAGGGCGTTACGATTTTGGCGAAAGAACGCTAAATGTCTTTGGCTACAACCTGCTGGCGCAGAATGACACCAGCGCCGCAGTAAAAACCTTTGCCCTAAACGTAGAGATCTATCCGGAATCTGCGAATACCTGGGACAGCCTGGCAGAGGGCAATATGCTGGTCGGGAATAAAGAAAAAGCAATTGAATATTACAGAAAATCACTTGAACTAAACCCGGACAATGACAATGCTAAAAAGATGTTGGAAGAACTTAAGAAACAATAATATTTATGTGGAGAAGCGTTGTGTCCTCATTCAATACTAAAACAATTCAAGCCACTGATGGCTACCCACTTGCTGCGAGATTTTACACACCCACCGGAACGGCAAAGGCAGCCATTTTTATCGCCTCTGCAATGGGAGTAAAACAGCGCTACTACGAGAGCTTCGCCGAGTGGTTGGCAACTCAGGGGTATATGGTTCAAACTTTCGACTATCGTGGCATTGGCGACAGCCTGAACGGTAAGCTAAAAGATGTTGAAGCAAATATTGTGGATTGGGCCGAGAAAGACTGTAGTGCCGTGCTTAAAGAGCTGACGCAGCAGGCGAAAGGCATTCCAATTTACTGGATTGGTCATAGTTTGGGAGGGCAGCTTTTTCCTCTTATCTCGAACGCGGACCAAATTTCCAAAATGATAACAGTAGCTGCAGGAAGTGGCTACTGGCGTGAGAATGCCCCTTCGCTTCGCCGAACGGTTTGGTGGCTCTGGTATGTGATGGCCCCACTATCGATTAAGCTCTTTGGTTATTTTCCGGGACGACGTTTGCGCAAGGTGGGTGATTTACCAGCCGGGGTCATGAATCAGTGGCGTAGCTGGTGCTTAAACAGTGAATATGCACCGGGTGTGGAGGGCGAACCGGTGCGTTCCAAGTTTGAGGCAGTTCACATTCCCATCACCTCATTGTCATTCAGCGATGACCAATATATGTCCAAGCGTAATGTTGAATCGCTGCATGGTTTTTACAAAAACGCCGCGGTAAGAATGAAGCGCATCGCACCTCAGGAAATCGACGTAAAATCTGTCGGTCACTTTGGTTTTTTTAAAGATCGTTTTAAAGATTCTCTGTGGGAAGATTTTTTGCTGCCAGAGCTATCGCTGGAGTCTTAAGACAGACAGAGTTATTGGCGAGTTTTTTCGATGAGGTATTTCAGAACTCGCCCGATATTTTCCGCATCATCATGTCCGCGATGCTGAGTTCCTTCAAAGCGCATTCCCAGGGAGGACATCAGTGCACCGAGTCCAGACTCTGATTTTCGCCCAAGAAGAATCGCTGCCAGCGTCTTCACATTTAGATGACCCTGTCCAAATGGATACGTCACATTTAGGGCCTCACAACTTTTCATCATCATAGTACGGTCGTAATCGCCATAGCTTGCCCACAATCGTTTCTTCCTCTTATACTCTTTGGCGAGCACATCACAGGCTTGCTGAAGAGACATAGCAGCTTCTACCATATCCGGTGTGATGGTCGTGAGTTCAGTGCAAAATGGACTCACTTGCGAACGCGTTGGTCTAACTAATAAACTGCGTTTTCCGGTGAGTTCAAGCGAGGTGGAATCTAACAGAATCAAGCCGATCTCAATAATATCGGAGATCTGCCCTGTTGGTGGTTAGCCCTTCCAGCAGGTAGCCTCCAAATCTATAATTACAATTTTGTCCGTTAATTTTGCCATAATTTTCCTTCGTATATGTTTTAAACAGAGAGGTAATTTCTGGCATTTCTTCTTATAGTAGTCCGAAACAACCGCTCTTTCACTGTCATTTGACATGCGTATTTAGTATTATCCTTTAGTGCTCAAACGACTCCAAATCTATTTCCCTGGTGGTGAACCACATGAAAAAACAATCTTTATCATCTTTTCAATTCATTTCACCTTTTCCATCTTTTTGGTCTTTTTGGTCTTTTCCATCTTTTCCATCTTTTCCATCTTTTCCATCCATGTTCTTTTTATCCAGTTCATCCCTTTTATCCATGTGCATGTTCTTCTGCACAGCTCTTTTCGCCCAGCAAGAAGCGACCTATACCAATCCCATCATCCCCGGTGGCTATCCCGATCCATCCATTTGCCGGGTAGACAGCACCTATTATTTGGTAAATTCATCCTTCGAGTATTTTCCGGGTTTGCCAATTCACCAAAGCATCGATCTGGTTAACTGGCAGCTGGTTGGTTACGGATTACATCGCGAGGAGCAGGCGACCGGAGTAAATAATCTGGTAAACGTGCAGTCTAATGGCGGCATTCATGCGCCAACGATTCGTCATCATAACGGCACGTTTTACATCATCACAACCAACGTCTATCACCCTCCCGGTGAGAATGCCAAAACACAGTTCATTAATTTCATCATTACCGCTACGGATATTCGTGGACCGTGGAGCGATCCGCATGTGCTGGAAGGTGCACCCGGCATCGATCCGGACATCTTCTTCGACACAGATGGAACAGTTTGGTACGCCGGCACGCATTCACCTGAAAACCCAACTTTCCCAGGTGAGGGTGAAATTTGGCTGCAGGAGCTTGATCTTAAAAACTGGAAGCTAACCGGTGAGCGCTATTTTCTGTGGCGTGGTGCCTGCGGCGGAACCTGGGCAGAGGGTCCGCATATTTATCGCCGTGACGGTCGCTACTACTTGATGGTTGCCGAAGGCGGCACCAGCTTTAATCACGCCGTAATGATTGCTGTGAGCGATGAGCTTCGCGGACCGTATATTTCCAATGCGCGCAATCCGATTCTCACCGCTCGCCACCTCTCCTACGACTATTGGGTGAACAGTATTGGACACGCCGATTTGATCGAGCTGCCGGATGGGCGCTGGTATGCCGTAGCACTTGGCATTCGCGGGGACATGCAACGAAAGTCTAATATGGGAAGAGAAACGCATCTGATTCCGGTGCAGTGGGAGCGCGAGCCATTCTGGTGGAAGGAAGTAAAGCATGAGTGGCCGGTGGCATCGCCAATAACCGGTCGTGTGGAAAAAGCGTATCCTCTCCCCTACTCCGATCAGCCGCAATTACGCAACGATGCGTTTGTAGATAATTTTGAGCATAGCGAGCTAAACCTGGAATGGAACTTTCGGCGCGTGCCGCGTGCAAACACCTATTCACTTACCACTCGTCCCGGCTACCTCCGTTTAAATAGCAGCCCTGAGATTATTGAGGAACGCGGCCGCTGTAGCCTGATGGGCATTCGACAAAAGGAAACTGACTTCGAATATGTCGCAAAAATGGAGTTTGATGTAAATCAGGAAAATGTAGAAGCGGGAATTAGCCTGTTCCAAAAGGATGATAACTACTTCACCTTTTTGATCGGTAAGAAAAACGGGCAAACTAAACTAAGCCTCATGCTGGCAGAGCCTTCTGCAGAACCGATTGTTTTAAAACAACAAGCATTGTCGTCATACAGCGAGAAGATCACGTTCAAAGTGCAGGCATCGCAGGATCGATACACATTCAGCTACTCCACCGACGATGGCCGAAGCTATAAGAAGTTCGCTGACGCTCCCAGTCAACACATTCTCAGCAAGGCCTATACCGGCGCCTACCTGGGTGTATACATCACCTCAAATGGTAAACAAGCTACTGCTCATGCAGACTTTGACTGGATAAACTACAGAGGCTTTCCGAGAAATTAAACACCTACCTGCCATATGAACAAGAGAGTGAGTTAACATCTAGATGACGATAGAAAATATCGTGCTGAGCCGAGTCGAAATGCACATTTTCATAAAACCGGCTATCGAACACATGAAGACAAAGGCACTTGTTTGAATTAAGTGCACAGCAAATCGCGACCATTTTCATCACCATTTTGGCCCGATTGTAAAATCATTCACTAGATAGTTTTTTTCTCTTGACAGCCTACCCAGATATACCTATATTGTGCGACTTGAAACGAAGTACGGGCCCATAGCTCAGCTGGTAGAGCACCGGACTTTTAATCCGTTGGTCGCAGGTTCGATCCCTGCTGGGCTCACAAAAAAGGCTATCTCAAAATTGAGATGGCCTTTTTTGTATTGGATAGAATGGACTCGGAAAGAAATACATTGCGGTAAAAATTGGGCACTTACAGTTCAGGAACTTCTTCCAGAGCATAATAAACTGGTTTTTTCCTGGAGCGAAACTTTTCTACTTCTTGATCCGCTCCGACGGATTCTCCTCCGACTCTTAAGCACGCGTCGCAACGATCTGCGAGAGCAAGCGATATTGGCATCATCAACTCTTCATATGAAACTTCACCCGCAACTTCGATCATAGGAAGAGCATTATTTACCCCGATAACCGGAACGTGTCCTTTCCTAAAGACTTCAACAGCATACCTATTCATGACTTCAAGATTCTCCTTTCTTTCTTCTTCAGAAACCGTTCCAGACCGATACGGACCGGCGATCATTATCCATAACATGCCAATTGCTCCCCTCTCTTAGATCTATAGAAACTTATAAATTTTGAGCATATCTACTATCCGAAGTCTAACCATGCAATCTTTCATAACATAGAAACCAGAACAGTCTATTATCGTTTAAGAATAACCCTATTTTTTTGACTTCTCAATTAGTTAGAGTGTTTTATTTGTAATTACCCTGCTTTCATCTGACTTTCTTTTGATCCTCTACTCGCATATTCGATCCTCCTTAGCTCACAAGAAAAGGCTTTTTTCGCAAATGCGAAAAAAGCCTTTTCTTGTTTCCAGAGATAAACAATTTCGATTATCGCTTCATAAAAGCCAGCACGTTAAATTGTTGAATTCCTGCCAGCACACCCTGCCGCCAACCACCGACGATAAGATCTTCTGCATTCTCCTGCAGCGCAGCGGCGGCAGCGCCGGCAAAATGGGCATCAATACCCACCTGATCTGCGAAAAAGTCGATAATCCCAAACTCCCACTCATCGATTTGTAATCCAAACCAGTAGAGCGTTTGAGGCTCGGTATCAGTAACTACTTTTGCTCCAATAGCCAGAAGGTCGACCAGATCCTGCCCCCTACCCTCCTTTGCTCTTAAGGGAATCCATGTAGCAAGCCTAACATTCCCTTCCACTGCCGAAACTTTAGACCCAACAATTTTTGCGTTATGAATATTGGGCACAACACCATCGTCCCACCAACCCTCTATCAATGTTGAAGCATTTTCATTGAGAGCTGCTGCAACTTTACCGGCGAAATGAGCTTCCCGCGCAGACTCATTTGGAAATGTGTCGAAAATGGCACAGTGGTTTAAGTCAAAGGATTGAAGCGCTGCCCATAAGAGCGTTTCGGGCTCTGTTTTCTGGACGATCTGAGCCCCTTGTTTAAGGAAGGCTGCCAACGCATCTTCTTGTCCGGCAGATGGTTTTAACGTGATATAACTTGACTGTTTCATTGTATTTTCTCCGTGGTTTTGAGAAGTGTATAGTGCCATCTCTACAAATTAAATTGATCGAACAGTCTGCGCAGAGCGCGGCAGGTCAGGTGGAAAAGACCGTACGTATCTTCCCCACAAAGCCGTGGCTATTCGAAGTTTATTAAATGAACAACGAGATTAAGAACAGATGGTAAGCAGCGCTATATGTATTTCACTCTGGTTAACGTCTCAGAGATGGTTTGATGGGAAATTGAATTTCTACCAGCGCTTTATCTTCTTCTTGCTGGTTAGGAAGCGTTAGATACAACTTGCGCACTGCCCCGAAAAGCTGATAGTCATTTTGTTCAACCCATTTACCAAGGGCTGCATAGGCGTGGAATAAGATGTGGTTCTGTTCATGCTGCACCAGTGTGGCCACCTGTTTCACTTCGGGCAGTTCGCGAAGAGACAGAGTATCCGTTTCAGTAAAGGGCACCTGCACATCTTTCGACTTTTCGAGAACCATGCCGGCCCCAACATCAACATTTTCAGTTCTAAAACCGTCATAGTGAAAGATCGCTGCAAAGTGCTTTAACGACTTTTTTCCAATTGCATCTTCGACTCGCTGGCTAACGCCACGAACAAAATCGGGGCCTTCATCAAGCAGACGAAGCCGGTAATTCATGGCCAAGAATGGCTGCGCTGGAACATGCTTAACAATGATTTCCAAATTTTCGAGGCTGCCCTCCGCCTCGATTTGCAGCAGCCGTGCTTCGACCCGATGCAATCGCATTTTTTCAGCCTGAATCAGCTGCTCACTCTGCAGCTTTTGATTGGTCAATAAATGCCGCATTTCACTGGTCGATATATCGTTTTCCAGCACCTGACGCGCCTCTTCCAGCGACAGTCCCAAATCTTTTAACGCCAAAATACGATTCAGCTGAGGAAGCTGCGAGGCACTATAGTAGCGGTAACCAGTCCATTCATCGACTTGAACAGGCTTAAACAAATCAATGGCATCGTAGTGACGCAAAAGATTATCTGATACCTGAGCAATCTGAGAAAATTCGCCAATCTTGAACATCTATATCGACCTCCGCACTTCATTTTCGTTTATTATATAAAGTATAAGCCTTCGTGTTACACAAGAGTCAAGGAGATACTTTGATTTTTTCAATTATCGTCATATGGACAAGTGCAATTGGAGTGGTCATTTTGAAATCGGTTCTGAACCACTCTAAGGGCCACTCTACAGACATATCAATCACCAGACTTACAGCTACAACACATTGCTGTAACCAATAGAGATAATGCTTTTTATGATTAGCTTTTACAAAAAAGGCATCATTTAAGTGTAAGCATGTACAAGTAGAATGAGCAAGCCTCGCTATCTATAACCTCATTGTCACTATTCCCTTGGTTCTACACAGAAAATTTTATTATCTTTCACAATAGTACAACATACATAATACTCCCCTTCGATTTTCCAAGCTAATTTAGGCCTGACTGTCAGACGCATGCATAATCTGATTTGATAAGGCAAAATGTGTCACTCTATTAAAATGGGTGGTGAATTTAGATGAATCAAAAATCGCAAAATTCCGACAAACACGTTGACATTGGCAAGGATGCGCAGAACAGTCCAATAATTAGCGGTGACTCGAACCAATTTGAGAGTCATAATCATATTCACAATTATAATACACCTCCCCAAGCCCCCGCGCCTGCCCCTAAAAGTTTAAAAAATCACTCTACATTTCGCGAATTTAGAGAAACTTTAGTCAGGTTTATTTTAGATATTTTTCGCCGTAAAGAACGTCCCTACCGATTCACGCTGTTCACTATAGTTGGATCGATACTCTTCCACCCGGCCGTAACGCCAAAAGTTTTTGCCAACATTTTTTTCCATTCCGATGTTATATGGGAACATTATAGAATAGTTTGGTTAGTAGCGGTAATGGTTTCAAGCGTAACAGTAGTGCTATTACTCTCAAATCAATTAGCGAGAAACCGCAAAAAATCTGTTGAAACATTTCTGGAATCAAGAGCAATTAAAGGCTTACGTCCCTTTACGATGGAAGACGCAGATCTTTTCTCTGAATTACAAAGAAAAGAGAGCTTAGAAGAATGTATTCAAGCACTTGTTCATCCTGATTTTCGTTTAGGGGTCTTGTATGCCGATTCTGGATGCGGAAAGACATCATTTCTTCAGGCTGGTATTCAGCCAGCCATTTCAAAACCTCAGGCTTCTTATTTATGTCTATATGTAAAGGTTTCGGATGAATATCCATCACTGACATTGGCCAAAGAATTAGCTAACAATGGGTTTAACATAGCCGAATCAGATGAACAAGACATCATTCAGGGTTTGGATACCTTCGGCAAATTAAACGAAAAAGTTTTCGTTATCCTTTTAGATCAGTTTGAACAATTTTTTGTACACTTCCCACGATCATCAGAACAGCAAGATTTCATAAACATTCTGGATAATTGGTTACAAAAATCAGAATCCTCCAATGTCAAATTGCTCTTCAGTATTCGCGGAGATTACATTCACAAGATTCTCCGAGTTCTAAAAGCACTTAATTTTAGCATTGGACCACAAGAAAATTTCCAGTTGGAGAAATTTAGCCCTGAAGAAGCAGCTAAGATATTCGAGGTGATTGCAAATAACTCTGATCTTAGTTTTAACAAAAGCTTTGTTGAGTCAATGTGCGCAGAGGAGCTTGCTTCACAGCTTGATGGGACAATCTCCCCTGTTGATATTCAGATTCTTTCATGGATGATATACTGTAGTAAGAGTGAATCCGAACGAGGATTTACACAATCTATTTATGAGCGCTTAGGCGGAATTGAAGGCCTACTGGAAAACTACCTTTCCAAGGCTCTGGATATGAGTGGAGGAGAAATCGAACGAGACATCTCACTCAAGGTACTAATATCTCTTACTGATTTAGATGGTGACGTCCGGGCAGGAATACTAACTCAGGGAGAAATTCAACAAAAATTAGGACATGCGTTTGAGCTTGAAAACATTGCCCAACAACTTTCCTGGTTATCCTCAAGCAAGGTTCGACTTATTACTCCCTCGAAAAGGAACAATGAAACGGCTTTCGAATTGGCACATGAACGCCTGATTCCAGCAATTAGGCGTCTAGCCAATAAAGAATTAACTGAAGTAGATCAAACGAACAGACTCCTCGATCGACGCCTGAATGAATGGATTGGCAATAACAAACATTCACGCTACCTTTTGACATGGTCTGAACTTAGGTTGATTAAACGCTTGACACCATTTATAACTTGGGGAAAAAGGAAGCAGCAAAAATTAAGTCTGGTAAGTGCCAGCAAGCTTAAAATACGAATGCTTTTATCGCCGGTAATAATGCTAATTATTGCAAGTATAGCAACGTGGATCTGGTTAAAGTCAGATATCGGGCGAAACTATATTATTGAACAAAGCCTGGTACAGGCATATGATCAGATCAGTACAAATGGACCGCATAAAGACATTGTTCGTGCCTTTATTACCAACAAGGATTTTGATGCAGCCATTCAATATATCACGAGAATACCAACTCAGACGTCAAAGACTAAAGCTTTAATATACTATTCTAATGCAACACTAATATTAGGAAAACACACCCATGATAAATCAACGACTGATTTAATCCTTCAAGTAATGAGACTGACTGAGGGAATGGACCTGGAATCCGACAGGTCTATGGTATTTCGTTCTATAGCCAGCGCGGCTGCAACCCTTGGCGACTCCCTTCAGCACAAAAAAGCGTTTGCTATTCTGGAGTCACTTATTCCAGTAACAAATAAGTGGGAGAGTGAAGAATACAAGTATCGGGTATTTCGCTCCATTGCCAGCGCGGCTGCAACCCTTGGCGACTCCCTTCAGCACAAAAAAGCGTTTGCTATTCTGGAGTCACTTATTCCAGTAACAAATAAGTGGGAAAGTGAAGGATACAAGTATAGGGTATTTCAATCTATTGCCAGCGCGGCTGCAA
>JBOEGD010000007.1:0-82121 GCA_050633245.1 Calditrichia bacterium
GTTTTCGCGCGCCCCCTTCCCTACCCCGTGCCAGCGGCAAAACAAACGTGCTGTAAACCTTCTCAAACTCCATTTCCAGATGCGACTCTAAACCGCGCGCTGCCATGGTATTGGACCAATACGTATTTAATTCATCGGCTAAGCCGGAAGCGACTTTTTCTGGAGATTCCGACAGCACTTCCGGTAACAGCACGAAAACCGAATCGGTATCTCCATAAAGCACGCGAAAACCCCGTTCCTCCAGATAGGTTCTGCACCCTTTTAACAACCACTGTCCGGTTGAGGTAATTGCAGACGGTAAGTCGGGATGATAAAAACGACACCCGAACGATCCCATAACACCATAAAAACTATTCATAAGAATTTTTACGGCCTGAGATAAGGCTTTATCGTTTTCTTCCTTTGCAACACTACGCTGTTCAAGAAGCCTGCGAATAACGTCCGGTAAAATATGTTGAGTGCGAGAGAAGCGAAATCCTTGTGGTGTTTCAAGCGTGTCCTGGTCTCCCATAAGACGCGAAAACGGATCGATGCAAAACGTACGGATAATTGAGGGATACAGACTTTTAAAATCCAACACGGCAACATTCTTGTAAATCCCAGGTTGCGGCTCCATTACGTAACCACCGGCAGCGTGCTCATTTCCGTGCACATCCTGCTTATCTGGCGCAACAAGTCCGCGTCGGTGAAGTAGCGGCAGCATATAGTGGTCGAATGCTGCAACAGAGCGACCAATCTCCCCTGGGAGCATTCCGGATATTTGCGACCTCCGAGCGTAGAGAGGAAGTAAATCGACCGCGTCAAAAATCCGTGTAACCAATCGGCAGTCCTGAATATTATAGCGAGCCAGCGCCAATTTATCCGTCTTAAAAAGACGTTCAATTTCAGCGACACGATCGGTATCTGCGCCAATCAGCTTTTCCTCACCGATTAATTCATGCGCAACTGTGCTCAGCCTGAAATCCTCAAAGTTGTAAAACGATGCGCGCAATGCCTGCGGTCCATCAATTACAACACGACCCGAGACAGAGGCCTGAAAGCCTGAGAATTCATTTTTTCGCAGAGAAGCCGGGCGCTTGCTTCGCCCCAGGCTAAAATTGATATGTAACTGTTTACAGCGTTTCTCGATCATCATCAGATCGAAACCGATAACGTTCCAGCCAATAATGAAGTCGGGGTCGGTTTTATTAAACCAGTCGAAGAAGGCCTTTATCATACTTCGTTCATCAGGCAGAAACACAATGCCTTCTTCAGGCACATCAGGTTCTTCCCCAACAATAAAAATGCTTTCCTCATTGCCGTCGGCTCCGGAAAGATGCGTAGCAATCGAATAAATTACACGATTCTTGTCGCCAGTCTCAATATCGATTGACGCGACACGAAAAAGGGGTGCTACTTCGATCGCGCGAATTGTGGGATTCAAAAAACGAAGTAGATTGCCTTGCCGTGTAGCTTCACCGGTCGCTTCGATCATAGAAAAGATAAAGCGCTCCATCAAAAAGCGACGATCTGGTCGCACATCCGATTCGTAAGGCGGTGTGCCGGCAGCACGCAGAATATCACCAGCAGCACGCGCATTGCGGTAGGAGTTAAAATAAAGAGCATCAACCGCTTCACCACCGAAGTTCTTTAGCTCAACAGCGCGCTGATGATTCAACCCCGTTAGCTTAGGTAGTTTCGTTTTTCGCTTTACAAAAAACACCGGAGGCTGATCACTGAAGGTCAACTCCACAGCCCCGTGCTCAGCGGATTGACCATAATAGCGCAACAGGTGTCCATTACGTGTGTCTTCCCATTCGCTGGTAAGCAAAAAGAGCTGGCTGGTTGTTGCTTTACTCATGTCGATAACTTAACCGAGGATGTTATGTGAATCAAGAAATCGTTCTCTTACGCAATTTCGTTGAGCGGTGAAAAGTGAAAAGTGCCGACTGCCTTTCGTTTCTCACTGCCTATTTATTCCTAAAACTAAAAGGTTCGCCCGCCGATAGTATTGTCAACAGCAAAACAAGGATGAATTGCCATGTCACAGTTTAAGCCAGATCTGGATCAATATGAATATGACTTTGAGGACCTTCAGCCTTACGAGAAAAATGCCATGGCCTCGCTCGAAGCTGTCAGCTCAATGTCTCGCTGGGCACCAAGCGATTATGAGCGCTATTATCTTCCCAAATTAAGGCTCGCCGGAATTCGCAATAAACGTGATATTATTCTACAAAGCTGCGCCGACTTGCATATTCACACACGCTGGTCTGATGGCGACGAGATTGAGCGCGTTCTTGCAAAAGCACTTGAGCTCGGTCTTGATGCCATTGCGATTACCGATCACGATGAGATAGGCGGCGCATTTGTAGCAAGGCGCATTGTTCATGAACAACGTCTTCCGATAGCTGTTATTCCAGGCATCGAAGTGTCCAGTGCTGAAGGACATATTGGCGCACTCTTTGTGATGCAGCCTATCCCTTCGGGAATGAGTGCACTGGAGACTGTGCAGGCCATTCATGATGCCGGTGGTCTTGCTGTTGCTCATCATCCCTTTACTCCACAATGGCTTGATACACTTCTGAACGTGCGTCTTAGCTGCCGGGATCTGGTGAAGATTGTTCCATTTGATGCAATAGAGTGCATTAACGCAGTGCCGGGCAGCGGAAAGCGCTACAACATGACGGCGATTGAAACCATGCACAAAGAGCATATTAATATTGCCGTTACCGGGGGAAGCGATGCTCATTTGGCGCAATTTGTTGGCAAAGGGCGAACCTATTATGCCGGAAACGAGGGTGTTTTATCGCTACGCCAGGCGCTAATTCATGGCTTTACAATGGGATCAGAGGACTATTGGACATTTCAGGAAAAAATACAGTATTACATGCGTCTCGGTAAATCAGTTGTCCGCAATACGCTGCACAAGTTTGGGTCGGTGAACTGATCGGGCACTCGGCACTCGAAAGCAGTTCTACCCGCGACTAAAGTCATGGGCTAATTCTACTGCCTTTCTGCCTTTCTGCCTTTCTGCCTTTCTGCCTTTCTGCCTTATTGCCTTTCTGCCTTATTGCCTTATTGCCTCATTCCTTCGAAATTCGTAGTTTCATGCAAACATCTGACACCGTCTAAAACGAGCTACGCCATGAACAAGAATCCACTCCGTCCGATTACCAAACGTAAATTTGCCTTTCAGAGATTTGGAAGCTCCTATCATTTAAAAATCAACTCCGTAGATGATATTCTGCAATTGTTAGACTTGGATGAAGCACATTGGGTAGCGACCAATGCCCCGATTGATACCATCAACGCAGATTCTACATTTCTAAACCGGCTTGACAATGATTCAGACACCCGGGTAAGAGCAGCAGAGGTTAAGGATGCCATTTCATGGACGCTTTCTGTGTTAAAAAGCTACGGTGGTATACATGAGAACTCAGAGATTTTAGATCTGGCTGCCATAGATTCGTCGCATGAGGATGGCGAAACCATTCTGGAGACCTCGCAAAAGATCCTGGCTCGGCTGCATGTTGAGCAGCGCTCCAGCATTACGCTGCATCAAATTCGCAGCATTAAGCGCAAAGAGCAGGAAGGCGGGTTAGACAAGGCCGGAGTTGTGCTAAGCGGTGCGGCTTCCTCGGAAGATGAGAAGAAATTGATTAGAGACATTCTGAACACGATTGGTGGCGATACCCATCCCGGTGGGAAAACCGGCATTACCAACGATGGTCTTGAGCAATTTCTAAAAGAGGCCGAACAGCTGGAAAATTGGCGAAAGCAGGCCGATGTTTCTACTTCGGAAACGACGGACATAATGCCCTTAGGCAAGGAAACAAGTGAAGCATATGATGTTTATAGAAAACTGCACGATAAAATTGAGCAGTATTTTTCGCTCTGCAATCTAATTCGCCTAAACCCGGAGGCAGAGCGATTTATCTACGCAGATGATAAAGAGCTCAATGCATTGAATGTCTATGATAATTCCGCACTGAAACATCATCTTGAACTTTCTGCAATTAGTCCACCGAACAAAAAGGCGACGCTTGAATTTAAAGAGCCACTCAATCCGGTATATGCTGAAGACCTGCTGACATTTAAAAAGCTGGTATTCTCTACAATGACCGATAATAAGACAAATCAAATGACGCTTACAGATTGGAAAAAAATCCAAAACACATTTAGTGCGCACGAAGAGTGGCAAACCAATTGCCCCGAGACAAAACTGCATGTGTTAGAGCGCAATGCCGTTCAAAAATATGTGACTGATGAAGAGTTTATCAAAGGCATTCGCAAATTGATTCAGGAAAGTCACCGCACGGCGTTTGTATTGGATAATATTCGTATGGTCGAAAAATTGCTTCTTTTTCAGGCTCATCTACTTCCCTTTGTCAATAGTTTTGTCAGCTTTCCCGATCTCTATGATTCAAAAAGCAGAGCGCTTTTCGAGATGGGAACGCTCATCATGGATGGCAGACACTTTACGCTCTGTGTGAAAGTTAACGACCGCAAACAGCATGCAGAATACAGTTCGCGAAGTAATATGTTCGTTCTTTATGCTGAAATCAGCACGGGAACTGGTGAGAAGCTGTATGAGATTGCTGTCCCGGTAACAACCGGAAATCGCGGAAATCTGCAAGCGAACAAATGGGGAATCTTTCAGGATTTGGATGGCATTGAGCGCCATGCACGCATTTTACAAATTGTAGAAAACCCGATTAGTCTTACCGAAGCAGTTATCGCTCCATTTCGCAGACTCGGCAGGGCAATTACATCCAAGCTCGAAGACATTACCCAGAAAGCACAAACGACGCTTGAAAAAGACGGCGCTACCGCTCTGGTCAACGCGAAGCCGCCGGAGAAATCTGCCGAAGCCTCGGGTGGCATGCTTGCCGGCGGTGGAATAGCCATTGCCGCGCTAGGTTCATCTGTGGCATTCATTACCAAAACTCTTGCCGGTTTGGGCTGGTTGGAATTGGTTGGGGGACTTGCGGCATTACTGGCAGCGGTGATTGTTCCTGCAACAATTGTAGCCTTCCTAAAGCTTCGTAGCAGAGATATCAGTTCTATTCTGGAAGGATCGGGTTGGGGAATTAACGCTCGTATGCGCTTGACGCGCAAGCAGGCCAAAACATTTACTCACATCCCGGCCTATCCGGCGAACTCCACCGGAATCGGTTATCGAAGCTGGTGGGTACTCCCGCTGCTTATTCTGATCGTCGCTGCGATTGCATATTGGAAAATGTATTATTGAACCGTGAAAAGTGAAAAGTGAAAAGTGAAAAAGGCAATTAGGCAATTAGGTAATTAGCAATGGACATAATTATGGTAATCTCCCTTTCGCCCACTCACCCATTCTCCCGTTCATTTGTTTCTGAGTTCTAAATGTGATCTGTTTCTGTTTCCGTATACAAAATCATACACCTGTTCAATAAATCCAGATTTTTATCTTAAAAAGCCATCTTCGCCTAGTTCACTAAATCCAATATTTTCAGCATCTTAACACCGCTCATTTTTTTGGCATTCTTCTTGTCTTATACCTGGTGACTTGCAATTAAGCAACCAACACATGGAGATAGGTATGAAGGTCCAGTTGCCAAAAAGATTCAGTGCATTTCTAATGACCCAAAGCCTTGGTGCATTCAACGACAATCTGTTCAAGATGCTGCTACAGCTATACGTTATTCAAATTTTGGTTGGCGAACACACCGCCGGACTGATATCACAGGCCAATCTGGTATTTACACTGCCATTTGTAATTTTTGGCCCCTGGTCGGGATACATTGCAGATCGCTTTCCAAAATCAGGTGTAATGAAAGCTGTCAAATTCGCGGAGATCGGCGTGATGCTGCTCGGAGCCATGGCATTTTACTATGGTAGCGTGAGCATGATGCTTGGCGTGTTATTTTTAATGGCAACACAAAGCACCTTTTTTGGTCCTGCCAAATATGGCTATATACCCGAGCAGTGTGAAAAGGAAGCCATTACAGCAGCCAATAGCTGGGTTGGAATGACGACCTTCCTATCTATAATCCTTGGTACTACTGCAGGTGGTATCCTGCTTTCATTGCACGGTAATAACGCATTAGCTGTTGCTGCTTACGCAATTGCTATAGCAGTAATCGGATCGGCAAGTGCCATGCGCATTCGTCCGGTAAAAGCTATTGGTGCTCAGATTAAATTTCCGGTTAACCCTGCAAAAGCAATCGTAGCAGACCTGAAATTTCTAAAACAGGACAAGCCGATTTATCTGGCGGCACTGGCAAACGGATATTTCTGGATGATTGGACTCATCTTCCAAACAAATATTCTGATATATGGCAAAAACCTGGTCGGTAGCACTCAGAATTCCCATATAAAACTGTCTATTTTGCCGGCGCTCATCGGCATAGGTGTCGCTGCGGGTTCAATGCTGGCCAAACGCTGGTCTGGTAAAAAGGTCGAGCTTGGGCTGGTTCCTTTGGGTGGAGTTGGGATGGCGGTATGTGGTCTGCTATTTGTCCTGACCACGTCATCGTATTTGCTGACATCGATCTTACTCTTTATAACCGGCGTGTTTGGTGGTCTCTATACAATTCCGCTAATCTCGTACATTCAGTTAAAGGCGGGATCGGCAGTTAAGGGACGCGTTATCGCTGCTGCCGGTATGCTGAACGGTCTGTTTTTGGTTCTAGGAACTGCGTTACACCGTCTCTTGGCAGTTGAACTGGCCTTGGCACCGGAGTCGATCTTTTTCCTTATTGGATTGATGACATTTGGCGCAGTGGCAATTATCTGTAGCATTATTCCGGAGTATTTCCTGCGCTTCTGCACCTGGTTGTTAACGCATACACTATATCGCATTCGCATTGTAGGCGAAGAGAACGTGCCGCAGAGTGGTCCGGTATTACTAGCCCCTAATCACGTATCTTACACCGACGCGCTAATGATTAGTGCTTCGTTACAACGCTTTATCCGCTTCATCATGCTAAAAAGCTTTTACGATATGCCGGTATTAAAACACTTTTTTCGGCTGGCCAAGACAATTCCAATCGACCCGTCCGGAGGACGCACAACGATTTCAAAAAGCCTTGAGATGGCCAGGGCAGAATTACTTGAAGAGAAGGCCGTTTGTATTTTTCCGGAAGGCAAAATTAGCCGTTCCGGCGAGATGAATGAATTTCGACGTGGTTGCGAGGCAATTATAGATGGTCTCGACTGTCCGATAATCCCGGTTTATATTCACAATCCCGATGGGAGCTTCTTTCGGATGCGTAATGGTAAATGGACATGGAAGTGGCCGCGCCGGATGCGTTTGGGAAGCCCCATCACGATTTATTACGGCAAACCCATGCCGGCATCGGCAAGCGCGATGGACATAGAAACAGCTGTTCGGGAGATGTCTCTTCTGCAAGCCGCGTAACCCCACTTGCTCCATACCTCCTGCAAGACCGCAAGCACCTAAATCCGGATCGGTGAACCGCCGATCCGGATGCGGATATTATTTACAGCTAATAATTATTGATGCGAGTCAAGATTTTTTTTCGTTAAAGCCTTATCAATCAGTCAGCGATCTCTTATATTAACTCACTACTGGTATTTAGCTTCAGGGCTCTATTGTGTCAAAACTGATCTTACTCATCGCAGCGACAATTTTTTTTGTACACTTATTTCTCCCTACTCCACTTCGTGCGCAGGAGAACACCTCTTATCATCCATTAGGCAAATGGACGATGATAACCAGCAAGTATGGTTATCGTAAAAACCCCTTCAACAAGAAGAAAAAGGCCCAGTTTCACAAGGGTATCGATTTGGCTATAAAAATCGGAGACCCGGTCTACGCATGGCGCAGTGGAACAATCGCTTCAATCGGGCGCTCCAAGATATCAGGCAACATCATTAATGTTCAACATGCCGATGGTTATGTTTCCAAGTATCATCATCTGCATAAAGTGTTGGTTAGAAAAGGCGATATAGTTAATGCCGGTCAGCAAATTGCTCAGGCCGGTCGAACCGGAAAAGTAACCGGACCTCACCTGCACTTTACGATTACCAAATCAGGCAAATATCTAAATCCCTATCCTTATCTAAGAGAATCGAAACGCGTCGAACAGCGAATCGCTCCTCCGGCGATGCCATCTACTGTTCAGAAGGAATTCCTGGTAAAAAGCTATCCGGTTGAGGGAAAGGTGTTTTTAGATGGCGAATATAAGGGGAAAACTCCGTTGAACCTGAAGCTCGCGTACGGAGAATATTTTATTGAAGTTGAGCCGGGAGGTGGCTACGATTCGCATACCGAGCGCGTATGGATTGGGCAAGACAGTAACTCACTTTACACAGCTCGCGTCGAACGAAAAAGTAACGATGTGGTTATAGAGGACATTTCTAATAATGCTCCGGATGATGATTTTGCAGAAATTCCAATGCGCACGCGTCGCTACAGCGCATCAAGGAGTTTTACCGGATTAACAGCCAGCGCAAATTTACTGTCACCTGAAAATCAACCTTTTGCTTCCCGAATCGGCAATGCACTTGGTTTCGACGCAGGCGTAGGTGGATTTCTCGCACCATCACTGGTGCCCCGCATCGATCAGTTTCTCGATGTTCGATTTAGCATGATGCGCGGTTCATTTAATTCGGAAGAATATTTCTTCGTATTGGATGATGGCAGCATTAACGGAGGCTCTACTCTACAACGCCTCGAAGACTTTCAGGTCTTTGCCGGATCTATCGGTTATTATCTGGCGCCACGTATAACCAGAAGCTTTTCGCTACTTGCTGGTGGCGAGCTGACGTATGGGGTGATGGAAGTGCGTAGCTATGCACAAAACGAAGCACTTATTCGCAATAGTGGCCAGCCGTTTTCTTTTGGAGAAGGAGACGTTGAACTGGTTTCTTCCAGACTCAATTACTTTGCTCCGGCATGGTCAGTCGGCGCAATCCTGTTTGTGAACGACTTCGTCGCAATACAGGGGAAATATCACCAAACGTTTAGCGCCTCAAATACAGAATGGTCTGGATTTAAAGTTGGAATAATTACTAATCTCGCTTATTAGGAACAGATTTATGCGCCCTCTTATGGCTCTCGCCAGTTTTCTTTTGCTTCTGCTTTGTAGCGGATGTCTTCAGGAAGACGATCGTGCCGACCACGTACGAACGCTGCTGTTTAATCCACAGGCACCGGAAATTCCGGAGAACCTGCAGATCTCTCAACAAGGTCAGGACTTGATCTTAACCTGGGATGCAACGAACGATGCGCGTTATTATCACGTCTATCAGTCCAACCCGGGGAACAGCGGATTTTTTCGTCATACCGTTAATTATGAGACCACCGAATCGCGAATTAGCAATATTGTATCAGGTCAGACATACTTTTTCTATACCACCTCTGTGACGCTGAGTGGCGAATTCAGCGATCCCAGCGAGACGTTGGAGATTACTGCATTGTAGTAGAGACACACAATTGCGAGTCTCTACTACAATGCGCGATTGTGCGGCCCTACAATGCAACTCCACAAACCCTTGCCTCTAACGCTCCTCCTTCCTATCTTTTAAAAAAAATATCGGGAAAAATATGCTTGCCAAAATTTTCATTACGCTATGTGCGTGTTGCATTCTCTGTGGTTGTAGTTCCACCAAGCAACAAACTGTGACAGAGATTCCGACACCAACTAAAGTTCGAATTGTTAGTTTCAACATCGAGGACGTGCGCACCGAAGATGTCAACAATCCAACCAATCCCCGTCTGAAGAAAGTTGCAGCTATCCTGCAGGAATTGCGCCCAGATGTAGTTTTGCTAAAGGAAATAGCCTACGATCAGCCAGGTGCTCCGGGTTTTTCTGCAAAAAATGAAGCAGGATTAAATGGTCAGCGCTTTGCTGACAATTACTTAGCGGTCTCTCAGGGGGAAGGATTGGCTCCACTACTCTACAAAGCCTATATGGCGCCATCCAACACCGGAATACCCAGTGGATATGATTTAGATCGAAATAGTAAAACAATTTCCAGCTTCCCTCCTCCCCCAAAAGCAGATTCTCTGGGGAACCCCGGCAAACAAACATCCGGTGGCCGAGCCTATGGTGGAGACAGCTGGGGATTTGGAACCTTTCCCGGTCAGTATGCCATGGCGCTCCTCGTTCGAAATGATTATACTATTCAAACCGATAAAATTCGTACCTTTCAAAAGCTAACCTGGGCATCGATGCCCGATGCTCTGCTACCAACGGTGCCGGAAACAGATTCGCTATGGTATTCCGGTGAAGCCGGGGCAAACTTTCGCCTAAGCTCAAAAACGCATATGGATGTGCCGGTACAGATTGGCTCGGAAGTGATTCATTTTCTTTGCAGTCACCCGACACCACCAGCTTTCGACGGCCCGGAAGCTCGCAACAAAAAGCGCAATCATGACGAAATTCGCCTTTGGGCAGACTACCTGAACAATGCTAAATATATAAGCGATGATTATGGCACATCTGGTGGATTGTCTACAGACGCCAGATTCATTATTCTCGGAGATCTGAATGCAGATCCTGTAAAGGGCAGCTCAATAAACAACCCAATCGGTAATTTCCTGTTGAGTCACCCGCGCGTACAGGGTGAATTTATTCCCCGGCAAAAAATGAGTGATGGCACTCCGGGAATTGAAAAGACAGCCGTTTGGGGATTACGCGTTGATTATGTTTTGCCATCTGTCGGCATGAAAATACTTGATGGAGGAGTTCATAATTACGAGGCTGATCGAGATAAACTCGTCAGTGATCATTACCCGGTTTGGCTGGATTTGGAGCTTTAAGAAAAGCCGCAGGATTGGTTTGGGAACTATAGAATACTAGAGCAATCCTGCGGCATCAACGACAGGGAGTCGCGTTTTACAGCTGTACTGCTTCCTGTAGATCCTTAACACCGGTAAGTTCCTGCGTAATTTCAATTATCCGCTCACGAGCATAGTCGATGTGCATTTCATAGTATGGCGGCGCGTTCCGGATAAATCCCTTATACGCATCAACAGCTTCCCACATTCGCCCTGCCTGCTCACAAGCCACAGCTTTATTGTAATATGGTGCCGCATAAGTCGGTTCGAGCATGATGGCGTGGTTGCGGTCTGCAATGGCCTGAATCAACATATTTTTCTTGAAGTAGGCAACTCCGCGTTCATTATACGCCAGAGCACAATCAGGGCTTAATGAGATCGCCTCATTCATTTCAAGAATCTTGTTATCATCGTCTTTATTATTGCCATACTCGATTCCTCGAAACATATGTAGCGCTGCTTGTGTCGGCATTTGCCCGGTAAGCACACGGTTCGTAATGCGAACACTTCCCTCAGCAGGCCAGTATAGCGGATTGATGTCTAGTGCCTGCTGAAAATGCTGTTGAGCACTTTTATAGTCCCCTTTCAAGGCAAGTTCCATCCCGTCTTGGTAGAGAGTACGCTCAGACAGCTGAACTTCTGCTTCCTTACTGCATCCCGAAAATAATAGTCCGATAAATAAGACCAACATAACTCTAATCATAATCCCATCCTTCCGGATTGTGTTTGACAAAAAAGGACATTCACTTCGCGATTGTTGTCAGAGGTTAAGCAAATTTTAATTGGGGAGAGACTGCTTTGAGAAAAACAGTATGCCAGTCGGCAATTTAAGAACATCCCTGTTAGTATTGCGGTGGATCGCATTCATTAACCTCCTTGTGAATGAATGTTGCTGCGTCCCATTGTTTACCTTAAAACACTACGCATTCCACCAACCTGTTCATGTGTATAACGTCACAATTTGAGATTTCAACTAGATATTTTGTGTTTTCTGTCGATAAGGCCCCCGTCTTTTACTACGACATTGTATTTCATAAATGTATGGTGGTTTTATAATTCAAGTAAAAACACTATATTTTAAGACATCGGGTTACATATTTTGAGACTTGTAAATCGATTGTTCGAAAAATACATTTGGAATTGAAAAGGTTATTTCGGGATACCAAAAATGACAAGCTATATGCAAACTTCCCAACTGAATCCGTTTAAGCGCAATCGAAGTCGTTCACGGTGGATCGCTTTCTTCATCAGTCTTTTTCTCTGTGCACCTCTCAGCGCCCAAAGTTATCTGGGACTATGGAACATGGGAGGTGATCATAAAATTTGGGTAGACGCCACCTGGTCGTCATTTGCCCTGCAAAACAATGAGCTCACCAAAGACGGATATTACCTACACGATATCGAAGTTGCTGTCGTAAAAGGTGTTCGTAAATTCTCCGGTATTTGGAAGAAGAAGGATATTCCAAATAAAATTGAAGTCAACATTTCCTGGTCTACACTTACTGCACGCTGGCGGGAAAATATAAGTTTGGGATACCGAATTTTGGATTTGGAGATTTACGAAAGCGGCCCCGAAACACGCTATATTGCGATTTGGAGCCCGCAGACTACCGAGCAGAAGATTCTGACGGATGTAGCCTGGGCCGACTTTCGAAGCAAGTGGGAAGAGTTTGCAGCCGATGACTTCCGCCTGATGGACATTGAAGTTTACCGTCGTAATGGCAACTATAATTATGCCGGGGTCTGGCAGGAAGGCGGTGGTAATTACCGGCTGCAGGTCGATCTAACCCAGGCAGATCTGCGCAATTTTCAGATCCAATCGCAAAAAGACAAACTCAAGATTGTCGACATCGAATGCTACATCAAAAATGGAGTAACCTACTATACTGCAGTCTGGCGCGATCAGATTGAGGAAGAGAAACTCATCCAGGCCCCATGGACCAAATTTCTTGAAGAATGGCAAAATCTTAATGATAACGGAATGAGTCTTTCTGACATCGAAATTGAAGGGGTGCAGAGAGTTCTTACTCTTACAACATCAAGCAGGCCACCAGTTGCGGTAACCACACCAACGCCAACTACGCCCAGTGTGGTTCCGGTCAGTCGGACAGATGAAATTATTGGCAGCGATCAGCTGGACAATCCAAAATCAATTGACCCGCCTAAAAAAGATGACGCTACCACAGATTTTATGGTCATTATAGACGACGGTGAAGATATTCGCGGCAAGGAAGTAAAAAAGCCATCAGGACCCAATATTTTTAAGCGCATGTTGCCGGGCATCAGCACTCCGGATGAAGAAATTCTGGGCGAGACTCTGCCCGAGGAAAAGCCGGAAACGGTTGCTAAAACGCCCGCCGAAGAAGAGGCTCCTGCAGCACCTGCCGAGAAGCCGGTTAAGGTGAAGGGAAAGCCGCAACATGGCAAGGCATCTTATTATGCAGATAAGTTTCAGGGCAGACCTACAGCCAGTGGCGAACCGTTTGATCAGAAGAAGTATACTGCAGCACATCGCACCTTGAAATTTGGCACAATGATACGTGTTACAAATGTGGCAAATAATAAAAGTGTCGTTGTGAGGGTAAATGACCGTGGTCCGTTTACACCGGGTAGAATAGTCGATTTATCTCGCGTGGCCTCAACTGACATCGGTGGTGTTCAGGCTGGAATTATCGATGTGAAGCTTGAGGTTTTGGAAGACTAGTGCGTTTATCCCATGGCCCAAGTCTTGGGATTTATCCGCGAAAAAAGGTATCGGTTATTATGCCGTCAATTTCATATCCCTGTAGCGATTCCAGAATATCCTTTCGGTTTACCGTCCAAACATATATTTCTTTTCTCATGCGTTTCGCATTCTCATAAAGCCTATCGTTAAAATTCTTGAAATGCGGATGCCAGGCATCCGTATCCAGAAAAGAATCTATATAGGAATGCACAAACGAAGGGTTTTGAAATAAATAGCCGGTGCGCACATCCGGTGCGGCGCTTTTCAAGTGGCGTAAAACAAGTGGATTAAAGGACGAGAACCAAACCTGATGCGCTACGTTCATGCGCTCTACCAGCTTCTTTAATGCGGCAACATATGCCACATTTGTCGGGCGCAAAGACTTCAGGTCCAGATTAATCGGAACGCGACCGCGAAAATGCTCCAGGAACTCTTCGAGGGTACAAATAGAATCCGGATATTGAAACTGGCGGCTGTTAAAGCTGAGCCCCTTGAGCTCATGAAGGGTTAGGGAGGTTACGCTTCCACTTCGGGCAAAGCAGCGACGCAGTGAATGATCGTGTAATAGTACAAGTTCACCGCTCTTACACAGTTGAATATCTACTTCTAACCCGCTTGCTCCCATCTCAAGTGCCAACTCACAACCCCGAATCGTATTTTCCGGGGCAAGTAAGCGCTCGCCTCGATGTGCAATTACCAGGCGCTTTCCTGTTCCATTAATCATAAAATTTACTGTGCTTCCGTGCCGAGCGCATTTAAAAATGGCAGTGCATTTGGGTTTTCAAATTTAAAACTTAGCCACATCACCAAGCTGCTTAGCAGTATAAGTGTAATTCGCCAAAACCAGCGATGCAGTGGTTTCTTTATCAGTAGCTCTTCGCCCATTCGGTAGTAGATAATTGCAGAGATAATAATACTTCCATAACTGAATAGCAATGCCCCCTGATACAGCCAGTTCACAATTCCCGCCATATTCAAGATTCCGGCAAATGAAATAATACAGGTATTCACTTTGCCGAGCATATTAGCCATTATTGGCTTGCCCAGCTTACGAATGACCATAGAGCCGCCTATCGTAATCAATAGATCGCGATAGATAAGAAGAACAGTAAGCGAAAGTGGAAAATCGCGATACAGAATCAGGTAAATCATTATTCCGGCCATCGAGATTTTATCAGCAATCGGATCGAGTACTATGCCCAGTTCGGTTATCTGATTATAGCGCCGGCTAAAATAACCATCCAGATAATCAGTAAACCCTGCAATAAGGGCAACCACCAGCAACCACACGTTGCCCTCAGGCGTATTTAACTGGATGAGATAGCAAATAGGTATGGTAAACAGAATGCGGCTTATACTGAGTAGATTCGAAAGATATAAAAATTCGCGATATTTAACGTTCATAGACACTCCAATGCTCAATCGGTATTACTCTGCGCTCAAGTTTAACCCGTGATGACAAATATAGCAAGTCTGGCGATTATTCAATCTTCAGTTAAATCGGAAAAAATTTTCCGATTCATCGTCATTTCCTTTCCCCCACTTCGTTCCTATTATCACAAGCTGCGAATTACGGAAAGGACACAACGGCAGTGAATACATGACAGGCCAACAAATTCGATAACAACACGCTGAATACTTTTTCATTGATCCAAAGAAAATTTTTCTCCATAAAAAAATGTTTATACTACACTTAAAACACAAAACTATTTTCTTCGTTGCACGTATTTCATTTTTAGCAGGCGTTTCAGAAAGCATCTTGTCATTTAATGCAAATCCATATTTTTATACGATTTGTATTAAATGGCGCAACAATGGCACTTCTTTTGCAAAATTGCCGATCAGGAGTTCACTTAAGAGACACTTTTGAGATTCCCTTTTGGGGCATCGATCAATTTGGATGGTAGTGAGGTAAATTCGGCTCTCGACGGTTTCCTGGGCAAAAGCTTTTTCCGTTGGGGTATGAAGCAAGCCGTCGATCCGAGTTTTCCTATACCGAAAATTCAATTGTCAAATGGAGGGCAAATTATGATTGAGGAACGAATTCGCTATTATTGCCGAAAGTGTGGCAGCGAAAAGATCGTAAAGAATGGTAAAAATCGATGCGGCAGCCAGCAATATATCTGCCGCGATTGTAATGCCTCTGGTGTATTGATTCCCAAGTCTCGCTATTCGGACAGTCAGAAGAACGAAATTTTACAGGCATATCAGGAAAAACGCAATATGCGCCTGGTATCGCGTCTCTACGGCGTCTCCCGTAAAACTCTGTCTAACTGGTTACGACAGGAAATGCAGAAGAACAATCAGGAAGCAGCATAAGATGAACAATCGCGTGGGGAAAGTGTTTTCCCCGGCCTTTGTTACTCCTTGCAGCAGCTCGTGTCTTCCAGCAGAAGACGCGAGTGGCCGGTCTTAGTTAAACAGGTCTCGTTTTTCTAACTGCTGTTCCTTGGGAGGAAGAAGATATTCATTTTTCTCCCCTACCCTGTTTCCCAACATGGCGGTTCGAAAGAGCAACACGCCAAGCACTAGCAACAAGGCATAGTAGACCCACCGATAAAGCGATTTAAACAGGTGGAATTCAATGAACAAAAAGCGCATTCCAATAATGCCGATTAAGCTCCACAGTAGTATAAAACCTGAATTTCGGTGCCCACCGGCAAACTCATGGATTTCGGAAGGAACGGCATTATAAAACTGCGTTCCGGTAAATGCCGCCAGGGCCACCAGACCTCCCCCAAGAAAAAGAAGGCGACTTGCCCATCGCCAAATTTTTTGATTGGCAGCCAGCAAATAAAGAAAGTCCGCTGCTATACCGGCAGCCAACACTGGAATTGCCAGCGTAACCACAATGGCATGCAGCGATCCCATTTACAGATTCCTCTGCCAAAATTCGAGCATCGTATTATAGAGATGAATACGAGCCGGACGGTCGGCAATACCGTGCTTACGCATCGGGTAAAACATCATTTCAAAGCGCAAGTTATGTTTTACCAGCTCATCGATAAATGCCCAGGAGTTTTGCGGGTGCACATTATCATCATACGTTCCGTGAACCAACAACAACCTGCCATGGAGGTTTTTAGCGGATTCGACAAAGGATGTCTTTTTATACCCCTCTTGGTTATCTTGCGGCATTTTCATTGCAAACTCAGCCCAGCGCGTATCATAGTATTTCCAATCACTAACCGGCGCCACTGAAATCCCGGCCTTAAATTCCTTGGTATTGGTTAATGCATTTAACGTAAAGCTACCACCGCCACTCCAGCCCCAAATTCCCACTCGAGATTCGTCGACGTAAGGTAAATCCTTGAACCACTTCACCCCGGCAACAACATCCTTCATTTCCGTCGGACCAGACATAAGATTTAGCAAGCGATTTTCTAATATTTTGCTAATAGCAGTAGAGCTTGGATGGTCGACGCGGGCCACAAGGTAGCCGGCATCGAGTAACATCTGATCGAAATAAAAATTATTTCCTCCCCAATCGTGAAAAACCGTTGGTGCAGAAGGGCCGCCATACACGTACACAATTAGCGGGTAACGCTTCTTTTCATCAAAGTCGGCAGGTTTAAGCAGCTGTGCAGGCATCGGAAAACCTTCGGTAGAAGGGATCTTGAACAAGTCTGGATATTGTAAATTGAATTTCGCCAAACCCGCCATATTCGCTTCTGCAATCGTTCGCTGCAGGCGCCCTGACTTCTGATAAAGCGCCATTGAAGGAAGCGTATTGATATTAGAATAACGATCGATGTAATATCGACCATCAGGGCTAAAATAGGTGCGGTGCGTACCATCGCGCTTTGTAAGACGCACGCTATTGCTACCGTCCATATTGACGCGATACATGTGGCGCTCAATTGATGATTTTTGCAGTGCCGTAAAATAAACCTGCTGGGCATTTTCATCTATCGAAACAACCGATTGCCTTAGCCAGAACGGTGTCGCAGAGGATGAGCGCAATGCCCAATCGCCCTTCGTTACCTGATTTACCAAAGTTCCATCCATCCGAAATCGATAAAGGTGAGCATATCCATCCCGTTCCGATTGCCATAGAAAGTGTTTGTCATCTTCCAGAAAATACAGATCGTCATTGATATTCACCCAGCCTTCATCTGTCTCCTGAAGAATGTGAGTTGCCCTGGCCGATTTCCGATCGACAAAATACAGATTTAGCTCCTGCTGATCACGCGTAAGTGTTTGGATACTAATCCGCTTGTTATCGGGCAACCATTTTACGCGCGCAATATATTCAAACGTTTTCGCACTTAAATCGATCCAGGTCGTTTGCATGTTCTCGAGTTCAAGAATGCCAATTCTCACCGCCGGGTTCGTCGTCCCTGCTTTTGGATAGCGCTGGGTGATTAAACGAGGCTCAACCGGCTTGAAGTCTACATAATGCATTTTTGTTACCGCAGACTCATCTGTTTCCAGATAGGTTAGCGCTTTGGAATCTCCTGACCACCAATAACCGATATCCTGGCGGGCAAATACTTCCTCCCAATACACCCAGGACAATGTTCCGTTTAACAGCGTTTCGCTTCCATTGCTGGTAAGGCGCTGTTCTGTCTCCTTATCAAGGTGATAAACATACAGATCATTGTCTCGAACATACGAGACCTTCTTGCCATCGGGTGAAAAGCGCACTGCTTTTTCTTCCTGTGGCGTAGACGTGAGACGCCGAAAAGATGCTTTCACCATGTCGAGTACAAATACATCACTATCGAACAAATAGATCGCGCTCCTTGCCTCGGCATCAAACATCTCCGGCCAGCCAAGCGACTTTTTATCATGTGCTTTCCCGCGAACAGCCTGTAGACTAGCAAGCGCATTATTCATATTTAGAGCAGAATTCAAAGCGCGTCGACGCGGATTGAACCACTTAAACGTTCGCACCGACTCATCTTCTCGGCTATCAAGCCATATTGCCTGATTATTCGCTTTCCACTCAAAGCGCGGACCAGCCTCGACGTTGTCGCGGGCATCACTGTAAATCCACTCGACACTCATCTTTTCAAACTGGGCGAAAAGAGTTCCTGTCCCCAACAGCAACAACAATAACATGCTGTAAACGCAATACTTACGAGTATCCATATATCCTCCAGATTGAATCAAGAGTAGGTGAAATGATTGTTACGTGATAAGCTGTGATACTTAAAACGCGGAAATGCCGTTAGCATGAACATGCTAATGGAATGGCATTGTCATGCTCTTGAATTGATTGAAAATATCCACCATCTTTTTGCACGAATTGCAATATCAGTTTCTAATATAAGGAAAGCATGATGAAATCGACAATATTTAGACTCGCAAAACGAGTATTTTTAATTCACTACTCTTATATCATCTTAATGGTCGTTGCATCTACAACTCTGATGAGCGCACAAAAGCCCGTTTGGCAGTGGGCAAACTCCGGTGGTGGAACACGAGCAGATCTGGCTAGCAAAGTTGCGATAGACTCGCAGGGCAACTCATACATTGCCGGCTATTTTTCACGAGAAGCGAACTTCGACGGCATTCAGCTCTCTGGAGGTAATGATGAGATCTTAATCGCCAAATATAAGGCAAACGGCACTCTCGCATGGGCAAAAAGCGCTGGTGGATCTCTTTATGATCGCGCGCTGGATATTGCTGTCGACAACGCAGACAACATCATTATTTCCGGCTATTTTAGTGAAAGTGCACAGTTTGATGACACCACTCTTCAAGCAATGGGATCGCAGTCAGAAATCTTTATTGCCAAATATACTTCTGATGGCACGTTGATTTGGGCCCTGCGCGAAGGAAGTACAAATTCTGAAGTTGGTAGCGCAATTGCAGTCGATACAGAGAACAATATTCTTTTGGCAGGAATAATTCGTGGAACCGCTCAGATCGGCGACACCGTTTTCACAAGCGTTCAGGACGAAGATGTTATCGTGGCGCGGTATAGCGAAGACGGCGACTTCTTATGGGCAGCTCAGGGGAAAAGTAGCGGATCGGCAGTCCCATACGGCATCTCGAGCAACGAAGATGGTACCATTGCTGTCGTTGGTGCATTTTACAATCAGATATCCTTTAATGGGCTCAATCTTAACGCGAATGGCGATGCCGATGGATACGTTGTAACGTTTAACCGCGAAGGCAATGTCCAGTGGTCAAGAACTATGGGCGGTCCGGAAATAGACTATGCTTTGGACGTGGCAATAAATGCCTCAGGGGACATTATTGTTGGAGGATTTTTCTCCGGCCTGGCATTTATCGGGGGCACACCGATGTCAAGCAACGGCTCTACAGATGGATTTATTATCAGCTATACTCACGATGGTGCACTAAAATGGGCAAATCAGGAAGGTTCTGGCGGCACCGATGGAGCGATTGCCGTGGCAGTTGACAGCAACGATAATGTTCTGGTTGTTTCAGAGTTCACCAACTCAATTAACTTTCCCGACACAACATTTTCAAGCCTTGGCTGGGAAGACATCACCGTTTCAGCGTATTCTACAACAGGCAGCTATCTTTGGGTAAGTCATGCAGGAGGCACCAGTATTGATAATGCTTCAGCTATCGCAGTGCGAAATGACAGAATACGCATTGCCGGTAGTTTTTATCAGAATGTAACCTTTGGAAATGATACGCTATCCAGTTCCGGCCAGGCCGACACGTATATTGCCGGTCTCAGCTATCCAACACTAACCGGGATCGTTAGGGAAGAATATGTAGCAATAGACTTTACGCTGGGGCAAAATTATCCGAATCCGTTTAACCCGTCGACACAAATTCCCTACTCACATGCAAGTCGTGCAACCGTTTCGATTGAGATCTTCGACTATCTGGGCAGACGGGTTCGCACGCTGGTGAATCAAACTCAGGCTGCCGGGAACTATCTTGTTTTCTGGAATGGTGCAGATGACCAGGGGAATCGGGTTGCTTCAGGAATTTACATCTACAGACTAAAAATTAATAACGCGGTGGCAAAACAACGCAAGATGATTTTGCTGAAATAACAGGCCCGCTAAAATGAGCCTGCTGTCGCCTCCTTCCGGCAGCAGGCTCAAAGTTTGACGCTTTTAAATTTCGCCTCTCAGTGCCTTTGTAATCACCTCCGCCTTGCTATTCACATGCAATTTATGATAGATGCGGCGAATATGTCCGCGCACCGTATCCAGGGCAATATCGAGGCGATCCGCGACCAATTTATAGCTAAGTCCATCTACCAATGCACTGACAATTTCCTGCTCGCGATTGCTCAATTTAGAATTTTCTTTCACAACCTGCGGGTTTGGCACCAGCTGTTGGCGAGCATGAAAATAGTCCGTAACGCGACGAGCAATTTGAGGAGACATTGCAGAACCGCCGTTGGCGAGGGTTACGATGGCTTGTTTTATGTCTGAGAGTGCGGTGTTCTTGGTAAGATAGCCTGAGGCTCCCGAGCAAAGGGCCTGGAAAATCTTGTCATCTTCCCGATGCACAGTCAGCATAGCTACGTCGATCTCAGGATGTGATGCCTTGATCTGAACCAACCCTTCAAGTCCGGACATGCCGGGAAGGCCAATATCTAACAGCAAGACATTTGGCGCAGCCTTTACTTTCAGGTGTTCTAAAAACGCCTCCACCGATGGAAGAGCTGCCTGAAGGATGATCTCTTCCTGTTCTTCCAGATAAGCGACTAGTGTCTCGCGAATATCATCGTGGTCTTCTACCATCGCAACCGTTATCATTGCGTTCTCCTGCCTAAATTGCCGCTCGTTCCAAAATTATTATCAATCCATTGTCATTAGCTATTGTAATGTTTCCACCAATAGCCGTAGCGCGCATACGCATATTCTTTAGACCATGCCCACTGCGTTTCAGTACATTCTCTGCACCAATACCATCATCAGCGATACTCATTCTGAAGCGTTTGGAATCATTCGAAAGCTGAACCTGAACCGTAGAGGCATTGGCATACTTTGCAACATTATTTAGCGCCTCTTTGAAAATAAAGTACAAATTTTGCCGCAAATCTACCGGTAACTCTTTTTCCGCATCAATTCCACTGGTGGAATAGTGCACCTGCACGCCTGTTTCGCGCAGCAGTTCTTCGGCAAAGTCCTTCATGCGATCGAGCAGGTTCTTGAACTGATCATTCCTGGCATCGACAGACCAGACCAAGTCACTCATTTGCCCAACAGCAGTTCTACTGGAGTGAACGATATCACTGAGATGTTTTTCTGCCTTCTCAGGTTTAACTCCGCCTTTCAACAGCTCTGCCTTCATCGCAATAGATGTAAGTGAAGCACCGACATCATCATGCAAATCGCTTGCAATCTGGACGCGTAACTTTTCCATCGCCAGCATACTCAATATGCGGTTGCGGTAGATCAGAAGTGGAATTAGCACAATGGCCAGCAAAGCCAGTAGACGAAACCACCAGGTTTGCCAGTATGGCGGCGGAATAATCAGCGCGAGGGCTGTTCCGGCTTCACTCCATAGCCCATCATTATTGCTGCCGGTTACGCGAAATACATAACTGCCGGGATCCAAATTGGTATAGGAGGCCGTACGCCCGCGAATCGCCGGTTGAGTTACCGTCCACTCACTGTCAAACCCCTCAAGTATATAGCGATAGCGATTCTTCTGGGGTGCAGTAAAGTCCAGCGCTGAGAACTCGAAGCGAATAGACTTCTTATCATAATTTACAGTTAAAGGATTCTCTAGGGAATATTGTCTGCTTCCACGCAAGGCTTCCCTTCCTACAACGATATCGGTGATTGCCAATTTGGGAATATAGGAATTACCGGATACCTTCCCGGGGTTAATAATGCTTATGCCATTAGTGCCGCCAAAATACAGCATCCCGTCTCGACTTTTATATCCGGCACCAACGAGATAGACATTTCCCTGCAAACCATCAGCTTCCGTAAACGCACTAAAGGACCAATCCTTTTTAGATCGATTTAAAAACGTTATTCCACGATGCGTGCTCATCCAAAGATTGTAAGAATCATCTTCAATAATTGCGCAAATATTATTATGCGTCAACCCATCATTCTGCTCATAACTCGTCCACTTATCGCTGAAGCGTTCCCAATGTAGCAATCCATCACGCGTGCCAACCCACATATCACCAATATGATCTTCGAAGAGACAGTTTACATCGGTATGCTGCATATTTCCGGCGAATTTCGTTTCATAGGCGAAGACTGAATCTATCTGCAAACTGTCTGAATCCGGATTATTAAATACAATCCGTCCCACACCATTCTGTGCAGTACCTACCCACAACTCTCCTGAACGAGTTTCAAGTATGGATTTATATGCCCCCGGAATTAAGCCAATATCCGTGGCCTTTATTTCATACAAGCTTCCGGTTTCATTGCTATACCGAAGCAGACTTTTATACGTTCCAGCCCAGATACCTCCAAATCGCGCAGCAGTTATATCATATAGAATCCCAGGGTATTGCTTTACATCCGTGGGGGAATCCGGCGACGGATAGTGGCTGATTACGAGTCGATCGGAAAAGTCCTTTTTGCTATCATTCCAGAGGGCTACGGCACTCTCAGTTGCCTTCCAGAGCCCTCCGTTATTATCCCGGACGAGTGCATTAACCGGATAAGTCGCCTGATCTATTACCTTCGAGGTCACGTCGTTATTAGTCGTCTCAAGCGCGATTACCTCACCCTGAAAGTTTCCGGCAAGCAGGTTACCGTACCTATCTTCAGCAAAGGAGGAGAACTGCTGAATTTGATCCGTCTTGGGTTTTAAGTTATTCAACAGAATGCTGCCGAATGGCGACTCCTGAAGATTTACTTTGCGAAGACCATCGCGAACAGTTGCTAACCAGAGATTGCCAGAATAGTCCTGATACATGCTCCAAGTTTCGGCAAACAGCGTTGAGGGAAAAGGGATTTTCCGCGCTTCGTAGGCGGACTCGCTATCAGTAGGAATTTTCAGCTCATAGATTTCCTGCGACTTCATCATAAGCAGTAATCGGTCCGGCTCAATTAACATACAGCTTAAAAGCTTTTGATCTGTTGAAAGAGCCGGATCTCCGGTCAACTTAATAGGAAGACATTTTTCGGTTAGCGGGTCGAATCGACCAAATCCTTTAGGAGATGAAAACCAAATTTTACCGAACCCATCCTGAACAATAGATTTAAGCACATTGAACGGAAGACTTAACGGGTCATTAGAATCGTTCCGGTAGGTCGTAAATAGACCTGCTTCATAGTCTGAAGAGTCCATCTTGCTCAATCCATTAAAAGTAGAGATCCAGATCGTCTTATTGTGCCCGGTAAGAAGTGTGTTGGTAAGCCTGCTGCCAATACTTCGGGGATTTGCCCTATCCGGCAGGAAAGTGCGAAGACGCTGGCTTTTTCGATCATATCTGGAGATACCGCCGGAACTACTTAGCCATACGTTTCCAAAAGCATCTTCCTTACAGCGATCAAGGTTTTGCGTTGGAGGATGGATGGAATCGCTTTCTTTCAAGATACGCCGAAAACGCTCCGTCTCGAGGTTTAAAATATTCAACCCATTGGCCGTCGGCACCCATAGCTCACCATCAATTACTGCAAGCTCACCAATTTTATTACTCGAAATAGAGAACTCATCGGTCGGGTCATTTTTATAAACCCGAAAATCATAGCCATCATAGCGATTGAGGCCATTGAGCGTGGCAACCCAAATAAATCCATCATCATCCTGAAGAATGTCCTGAACAGCTATATAGGAAAGGCCGTGTTCTACAGTAAGCGTTTCAACGAGGTAGTTCTGCGCGATAACGATTGGGCTTATCGAGAGAAGTAGCGTAAATAGTATGGTAATCTGCTTCAGCATAGGGGCAATCACGGTGTTGGTTTTATGATCGAGATATGACTATTGAGATACTTACTTGCAACAGTTCATACCTGTTACGATGCTGTCAAATTTGACTAAATGTAACAAATACAGCCTAAAGCGGAAAATTTAGCGGCATAATTCTTTAGATTACTCAAAATCACTCTGCACTATCAGGAGGGGACATTTTATGCGGGATCAGGCAATATCCGGCATGTTGAACTTATCGGCATAGCGAGCCTTAAAGTGTTTGCGCACCACATCATTATGCGGTTTTCGAAGATGCGGATCGCCTTTTACGATTGCAAACGCGTCATCTCTGGCTGTCTGAACGGCCGCGATATCATGAATTAGATCGGCAAAACGTAAATCCGGCATGCCGCTTTGCCTGGTGCCAAAGAACTCCCCGCTCCCTCGCAGGCGCAGGTCCTCCTCTGCAATTCGGAAGCCGTCATTCGTTGCCTCCATTGCTGCCATGCGCTCCTGAGCAATGTTGTTTAACTGTCCGGGTGTCATCAAAATACAGTAAGACTGCTGATTACCACGCCCCACGCGGCCGCGCAGCTGATGCAGCTGACTGAGTCCAAATCGTTCAGCATGTTCAATCACCATCACGGTTGCATTCGGCACATCTACACCAACCTCAATTACTGTCGTAGCAATAAGAATTTTTATCTCGCCACGCTTAAATTGTTGCATAATAGCGTCTTTTTCTTCCATCTTTAATCGACCGTGCAGCAACCCGAGCTTAAACTCCGAGAACGTCTTCTCCTGCAGAGTATCATAAGCCGCGGTAGCAGCTTTTAGATCGAGCTTTTCCGATTCTTCAACAAGCGGATAAACAATGTAGGCCTGTTCGCCACGGTTAATGCGATCGCGAACAAACTCCTGCACCTGAAATTGCTTATCCTGATTTCGCCAATAGGTGCGAATCTCCTGACGTCCCGGCGGCAACTCATCAATTACTGAGACATCGAGATCTCCGTAGACGGTCAATGCCAGCGTGCGAGGAATCGGCGTTGCCGTCATCACCAGCACGTGCGGTTTACGCCCTTTTCCCATCAAAGCGCCACGCTGTAGCACGCCAAAACGATGTTGTTCATCTATTACTGCAAAGCCCAACTGTTTGAACTGCACGTTTTTTTGTATCAGAGCATGCGTTCCAATAACCAAATCAATTTCCCCCGCAGCGATACGTTCCTGCATTTCGCGCTTTGCCTTGGCCTTCATGCTTCCCAAGAGAATCCCGGCCTTCACAGACGAGCGCTCGAGCAATGCTTCTATATTAATGAAATGCTGCTGTGCAAGAATTTCTGTCGGCGCCATAATTGCCGTTTGATAGCCCGCTTCTATGGCCAATTGCATAGCTAAAAAAGCCACAACAGTTTTTCCAGATCCCACATCGCCCTGCACAAGTCGGTTCATGGGACGACCGGAAGCGATATCGCGTCGAACATCGGCAATTACTTTTTGCTGAGCACCAGTAAGTGCAAAGGGAAGATTGTTGAGGCTCTTTTGCAGGAAAGAATCGGATGAGTTAATCGTATAACCCACTTCAGGAGAGTAGTAATAGTGTTTACGCAGGGCCATCATTAACTGTAGGTAGAACAACTCTTCATATTTAAAGCGGCGCCAAACCTGCTTTATATGCTCATTAGACTCAGGGAAATGCATCTGTTGAAATGCCTGAGCACGCTTGAGTAAGCGATATCGTTTTACAAGTCCCTCCGGCAGCGTTTCCGGAATATCCTCACCATACTTCTTTAGTGCGAGTGAAACAATTCGTCTAATAGCATAATTGGATAAGCCGACGCGCTTGAACGCCTGTCCTGACGGATATAGTGGAATGAGCTGTCCGGTATTGAGCTGTTCCTTTCCGTCGGTTAGAATATCATAATCCGGATGAACCATCTGCCTGGTTTTGAACTGCTTTACCTTACCGCTGAATGCAACAAGCTGCTTGAGTTCAAAAATGCGATTAAACAAGTCCGGTTGATTAAACCAAACAACCTCCAGCGTTCCACTGCCGTCATCAATACGCAGAATTAATCGTTTCTTACCGCGTAGCACCAATCGCTTGGCGCTGATTTCCCCCATAACCGTAACCTCTTCATCCAAAGTAAGATCGCGGATATAGCGCATTGCACTGCGATCCAAATAGCGACGCGGTGTAAAGTCGAGCAGATCTTCCAGCACATGAATCCCCGCTGTTCCAAAGGCCTCTGCCCTCTTTTCGCCAACGCCTTTTAAAAATTGAACCGGCGTTTGCATTGCGTCATTATTTTGGGAGAAAGTATTCATACAACGTATTGTTTTGTGCTGTGCTCAGGTTTTAGGGAATAGTATTGAAGTCATCCAGAGCACGTCTGGGCAAACGTGCTTCTGGCAACAGATTTACAAAACATAAGGGGAATGCAGAATAGTGGCAAGTTAAATTTCGTAAGAACAATAAGATATCAGTCGGTTTTTACTTCGGTTTCCCATCCGTCATACTCACCATCGTGCTCTTCAGCGGTTCTCAGAAGGTGAATCACATTGTCATCGAACGATTTATCGAGCAGGTTCTCATTGCGGGAAAAATGTAGTCGGTAGGGCATATCCATATCTTCTTCCTCATCGAATGCTTCGGTAAGAATCGCATAGCCAAGACGCTCTACTTTTTCTTTACAGTCGAAGAAGCTGTCCAGATCTGAAAAATAAATCCAGTGTTCCACTTCACGGTGGGTCGTCAGGTCATCGCCTTTTTCCTGAAGATGGCGCATCACCTGACGGTTCATAATGTATTGCAGGTTCTCGCGATCCGGGTACAGAAAGTCGTCAAAAAAACTCCATGCCTCATCCTGCTGCACATCCAATTCATAATCGTAATCACCAAAGTTTTCCATGACGCCATTAAGTATCAGCTCAACCGGAATTCCCTCTGGCAAATAGAGTGCAAAGCAGCGTTTACCATTTACGGTGTAGCGACCAATATACATGCCGTAAAGATGTTGCTCCGATTCTGATTCCAACATGCTTTCAATTCGAAAGAGCATGCGATCTTCATGCGGAGTAGACATTCCTTTCTCGTCGGGGCTCAGTAGCGTTAGCGTTAAGCGGCAGAGTTGCGGCAAAGACTGTCGCTGTTCGCTTTTTCCGGCGTCTAGATTAACAACGAATGAGGCAAACTGCTCATCGATGGTAGCAAAATACTGGTTCCAGCCAAGCAATAGGAAATCCTTTAAGAAAAATCAGGAGGCAGGTGAGAGCAATTCTTCGCGATCAATCGTGCCGTCTTCGAGGTGGATGATGCGATGTGCGCGTCGAGCGAAGCGTTCATCGTGGGTTACAATCACGAAATTTTGTTCATACTTGGTATTCAAGTTCATGATAATCTCGAACAATGCTTCAGAATTACGGCGGTCCAAATCTCCTGTAGGTTCATCAGCCAGAATCAAACGGGGGCGATTCATTAGAGCCCTGGCAATCGTCACGCGCTGCTGTTCGCCGCCGGAAAGCTGATTTGGCTTATGATGCATGCGATCTTTCAACCCCACTTCCATCAGCAGCTCCATGGCCTTTCCCTCATAGCTTTTCCAGTCGTTTCCACCAATGATGCACGGCATCATCACGTTTTCCAGCGCGCTGAACTCCGGCAATAGATAATGAAACTGAAAGGTAAAGCCCACGTGTTCATTGCGAAAATGAGCCAGTTCTTTTTCAGAATAGGAAAGAATATCATTTCCTTCGATCAGGATCTGCCCACTTGTCGGGCGATCCAAAGTACCGAGTAGATTCAACAGAGTAGACTTCCCCACTCCCGACGGCCCCATAATAGCAACTATTTCACCGCGCTTTAATTCAAGATTGATATCGCGCAGAACCGCCACAGTTCTCGGACCGTCGTGATAAACCTTGCTTAGTCCAACGGTCTGTAATACCACTTCATTTGTCACAACAGACTCCCTTATTCATAACGTATGGCTTCAACCGGATTCAGACGAGACGCCTTGTAGGCGGGATAAAGCGATGCCAGGAGGCAAATAACCATGCTGATTACGGCAATGATGGTAAAATCCAACCAGCGCATTTGCACTGGAAGTTTTTCAATAATATAAACATCTGCCGGCAACGAAATTATGCCGAAAGTCTGCTGTGCGTAACAAATACCAAAGGCCAGTAAACTACCGGTGATCGTTCCTAATAGACCGATAATCACGCCGAGGCGCATAAAAATATACATGATGTCGTTAGATGATGCTCCCATGCTTTTCAGAATACCAATATCGCGGGTTTTTTCCATGACAATCATAGTAAGCGAACTGATAATCGTAAAGGCAGCAACCATAATAATCAGGCTAAAAATGAGTGTAAACAGCCATTTTTCGTAGGTCATCCAGCTATAGAGGCTTTTGTTTTGCTCAAACCAAGTTCGGGCCGTGTAGGGATAGCCTCCTAAGGTCTTCTCAATTTCCGGAGCTATTTCGGCAGCGGCATTAAAGTCAGACAACTTTACATCAATACGCGTAACGGCATCTTTTATCCTGAACAGCTTTTGAGCCTGCTCTACCGAGATATATGCAAAGATCTTATCGTACTCATAAAAGCCGATCTCGCTGATGCCGGTAACAATAAACTCCTGCGCTCTGAATCGCGAAAGGAAACCGGCATCCTTTGGAAAGGCAAATAAGATTACCTTCTGACCCGGTTTATAGATAAACAGGTTCTCGGCAAAATAGCGCCCAAGGACAATGCCGGGCAGCTCCTTTCCAGAATGTTCGGCCATCCCCAGATTAAAGTCTCCCGAGACAATGCTGCCGGGCACCTCACTAACCTGCCCCGCAGTTTCCGGATCGAGTGCGCGGATGGCTACCGGCTGAGTGAATTCACCTGAGCGAATCATGCTTTCGCGTGTAATCATGGGCGAAGCGCCGATAACGCCATCCATATTCCGAATGGCTTCGGCATGTTTTTCATAGTCTTCGATTTCGTGCTGGTAGAATTTTCGCACGTGGATATGAGCATCTGCGCCAATAAGCCGGTTGCGCACTTCAGATTCAAAACCGTTAAAGGCCGAAAGCACAATGTCCAGCGCAGCAACACCAATCATCACGCCAATTACGGAGAAAAGTGTAATGATGGTAATAAAACCGGTACGCCGTTTTCCGATAAAATAGCGCGATGCTATAAAAGATTGAAACTTCATGTATGTGTTGTTTCCGTTTGCAATTATAAATTTATGATTGATGATTGATGATGTATGAATCCAACTTTTTCAGAAGGTTAACTGAACGCACTTTAACTGACCTGTTCATCAATCATAATTCGTCCTTCATCAATCCTCGGGGTGCATCTCCGGGCGCATATGCGGGAAAAGCAGCACATCGCGAATAGAGGGCTGATCGGTTAGAACCATACACAACCGGTCGATTCCTATACCAATGCCCGCTGTCGGCGGCATACCATATTCCATAGCACGCAGATAATCTTCATCCAGCAGTTGAGCCTCATCATCTCCTTTGGCACGCAACCCCATCTGCTGTTCAAAGCGCTTACGCTGATCGAGCGGATCGTTAAGCTCACTAAAGGCATTGCTGATTTCCTTACCGGCCACAACGGCCTCGAAGCGCTCCACAATGCGTGGATTATCGCGATGCTTCTTTGCCAATGGAGACATTTCCAGAGGATGGTTCATAATAAAGGTGGGCTGAACCAGCTTTCCTTCAACAAACTCACCAAACACCTCGTCAATAATCTTGCCGCTGCCCCAGGTTTTATCTGCCTCTATCTTCAATCCCTTGGCAGCCTCACGCAGTTCATCTTCAGACATCTCAGACATATCTACGCCGGTTGCTTCTTTAATACCTTCAAAAATCGGCAGACGCTTCCACGGCGGTGTAAAATCAATTTCTGTTCCTTGATAGGTCACTTTCATGCTACCCAGAACTTTTTGAGCGATGGACGCAATCATATTCTCGCACAGCTCCATCATCCAATTATAGTCTTTATAGGCTACATAAAGTTCCATCTGGGTAAATTCAGGGTTGTGAAAACGGCTCATCCCCTCATTTCGGAAATCTTTCGCAAACTCAAAAACGGCATCAAATCCGCCAACAATCAGGCGCTTTAAATACAGCTCATTTGCGATACGCATATACAGGCGCATATTTAATGCATTGTGATGCGTTACAAACGGCCGTGCTGAAGCCCCGCCGTAAATCGGCTGCAAAATAGGTGTTTCGACTTCCAGATAATCGCGATCTGTCAAATAACTGCGCATCGAATTGATAATTTTAGAACGCTTTATAAAGACGTTCTTCACTTCCGGGTTAACTATCAGGTCGACATAGCGCTGACGATAACGGGTTTCTTTATCAGAAAAGGCATCGAAGGTCGTTTTATTTCCGTCCTCATCCACCTTTTCCTTGACAACCGGTAACGGGCGTACCGACTTTGACAGCATGGTAACGCTTGCCGCGGCAACGGAAATCTCACCCGTCCGCGTTCTGAAAACTTTACCACCGACACCAATGATATCACCAATGTCCAGCAGCTTATAAAGATCAAAGTTTGCTTCACCAACAGTGTCGATGCGCACAAAAATCTGTATGCGGCCATTCATGTCCATTAAGTCTACAAAACCGACCTTACCTTTGGATCGATTAGCCATTACACGACCGGCGACCTTTACCTCGGTTCCTTCCAATTCATCGAATGCGTTTACTATCTCGCTGGTTTGATGTGTTCGCTCAAAACTATGGGGATAGGGCTCTATCTCCATCTTTCTCAATTCCTGAAGCTTGTGCCAGCGTTGCACAAATTCGTTTCTGCTCTCGTCGCTCAACGTTCGTCTCCTATTCCGTTCGCGCATTAAATTCAAAACTTACAGAAAATTCGTTTGCATCACAATATTTCTTTTTAAATAGCGTATTCTGACTGCACGAATAAGGCAGTTAATGATCTTCATAGACACGGTAAATATCACGATGGTATCCGGTATCAAATCACCAGGTAGTCGCTCCCTTCCCGCAATTTCTACTCAATTAGAGTCTCCTTATACTATACAATTTGCAGATAGTGGTCATAGATTGACCTCTGGAGGCAATATATGCGTGAAACAGTGCGAACTTTTACTTGACATCAAAATTTGAAGTTCATAATTTTTTAATATTCTTATATTTATCAGTTTTTGCTGTATTTGTGAAACATACTGATTGACAACGGGTTTTAGCAGACTTATAATGAATGTCCCATTGGCATAAAGTTGACTATAACAGGAGTATCTCAAGGTGAGCCAGGTTTTCGTTAGATCCGATCAACTTCAGGATATTGTATTCGATATCAAGCTGACGATGGAAGAGTGGAAAGTACTATTTGCCGTAGACGGGCAAATGAATGAGCAGGGATTAGCATCTTTTCTGGACATGAACGGTTCGGAAGTCGCAGCGACACTTGAAAAATTAGGCGGCATGCAGCTGCTTCAAACAGCCGGAGTTGTTCCCCAGACGGCTGGCGACTTGGATGACTCGGGTGAATTCGAAATTTCACTGGGTGAAGACAAGTCAATTATCAACCTCGATGATAAAAGCGAAGAAGATGCTTCCGAAGAGAAGCTCGAGTTCTCTTTGAGCGAAGAAAACGGTTTTGACACGTTAAACGAAGCTCAGGAAGATGAAGCTGATGATGCGCCCGAGTCTCCCGGAGACGATACTTCCGGCGATGAAGACCTGGATAAGCTGATTGGCAAGCTTCTCGACGAGGAAGATGACGAAGAAGAAGATGAAGAAATTGAGATCTCTCTCGAAAGCGACCCGGAAATAAACATTTCCCCCCCCGCGACTGATGATCCTACCGTAAAGTTTGAAGACGGCGACGATTTTAACCTCAGCAGTATCTTTGAGGAAGAAATACAGGATGAAGCCGCTTCCATGGATCAGGTTTTAAGCGATCTGGACGAACCGGAGATTCAAATTGATGCCGGAGCAGATATTATCGGCGTAGATACCGGAAGCAACGAAATTGGCACCGGAACCATACTGGTAGTAGACGACAGCGTTGTTATTCGCAAGATGGTCGAAATTGCTCTTGAAAATGAAGAATACAAAATTGTTGCCGTAGCGACCGGCAAAGAGGCACTCAAATATCTGGATGAAAACGATCCCGATCTGATTATCCTCGATATTATGCTTTCGGACGTGAACGGACTCGATATCCTTAAGGCCATAAAGGCCAGCAAGCAAATTCCGGTTGTCATGCTCTCGGCAAAAGATACGCCGCGTGAGACAACCAAAGCCAAGCAGCTTGGTGCAGATGATTTTATTCCCAAGCCTTTTAAAGACGAAGAACTCGTAAGTAAAATAAAAGAGCTGATAAAGAAGTAAGCTTCTTCGGCTCGATTGCGATCTGACGACAATGAACGACCCCAACGTACTGAATCCACACCAGGAAGAAGAACGTCTATCCATTTTCGAGTTGTCTGGTAAGCTGTTTGGATTGGATATTACGCGCTCGCGCGAGGTTATTCCCCTGCCCCGCTTTACCGCCCTGCCTAACAGCGGGGATATTTTTTTTGGCGTATTCAACTTGCGTGGAGAGATCTTCCCGCTTATCGATATCTCGCCAATATTGGGCCTCCCTTCCAAACAAATCCAGTCTGACGATATGGCTATCTTGCTCGATGGCCCCGAAGAGTTGATAATGGCGATGCTGGCTGATAAGATTTACAGCGTATTAACCTATACTGATGCTGAAATTAAGCCGGCAAAAGGCGTTATATCGCCCAAGTTGGAGTCTTTTACCAAGGGCATTCTAGAACATGAAGAGAGCTTGATCCACTTATTGGATCTCGACTCTATATTTAACACCAAAGATTTACTTGCTCATTTTTAATCGGGTATCCTGATGAAATCAAACTTTATCGGACTTCGTTGGAAGTTCTTCTTCATCATGTTCCTTGTCAGCTTCTTCCTGTTGGCGATCGGACTGTTTTGGGTGACCAATTCCATTCGTGGACAAGTGGAAAACCAGGCTAAAAGCTATTTGCAGCAAATCGGCGAGCTGTATGGACAAATGATATCAGGTGAGCTTATTCCAGACGTTACCAATGTGAATGAGAGTAACGATGTTGCTTTTCGCCTGTTGTCCAAGAAAACCAACCAGGCCGAGAATCTAGCTGCAAATCTACTCCCAAAGGCCACATACGGCAGCACAAACGAAAATTACCGCAATCCATTTCCCATAAAATCATTCTCCGTCCTACAGCCCAATGGTAATCGCTTAACATTTGTGTATCCACAATCCAGCGGGCCCTCTCAGGATATTGACCGATTCGATGCCGCCTCTGAAGTCTTAACCTCTCGTGCGGGTATATTGTTGGATCATCAAACAGAAGACAATAGCGAAAATCTGTATTATCTCGCCCCCATAACCAATACCAACGGTGATGTTATTGCCTTGGCCCGCGTAAGCATGGCGCGCATTGAACTGGAAAAACACTTCGTCTCATTCTGGTGGAATTTACTACTTTTAAGTCTTTTAGGTGCCATTCTCTGCTTTGCACTGGCCCACTTTCTGGCCCAACACTATGTTATTCGCCATATAGACGAATATGTAGACTTTGTGAACCGGGTATCTGAGGGTAACTACGATTTAAGATTGAACCAAAATACACGTGACGAGATCGAGAAGATCGGTAATGCGCTGAACGTGATGCTCGAAAAACTTGAAGGACTTATTGAGAGCGAAGCAGACAGAGATCGATTGCAAAAGAACATTACCAGTCTGCTGCGCATCGTGTCCGCAGCAGCAGATGGAGATTTTACCGTCAGCGCCGAAGTAACTGCAGATACGCTGGGAGCGCTCGCCGATTCGTTTAACCTGATGGTCGCCGATCTTTCCCGCTTGATTCGCGACGTAAAGAGCGCATCAGACCAGATTCAAACATCTACTCGTGAGATTTTGATTAATACCGAAAGCATGTCTCTGGGTGCCGATAGTCAGGCGAAAGAAATTGAAGGCACCTACCAGGGCGCCGATGAGATGGCCAGTATTTTGAAATACGCCAACGTTCGTACCGCTCAGGCAGCAGATTCTGCTCGACGCGCCTCTCAGGTTGCTCTTGAGGGCACCGAAGTTGTAGGAAAATCTATGGAAGGTATGCGCTTTATACGCGAACGCGTTCAGGAAACCGCCCGTCGCGTAAGAACTCTCGGTGAAAGCTCGGTTGAGATCGGCGAAATTATCGAGGTTATCTCGGATATCGCAAACCGCACCAACCTTCTGGCACTAAATGCCACTATAGAGGCCGCCCGCGCTGGAGAGGCGGGTCGTGGATTTGCAGTTGTCGCCGATGAAGTGCGCATGCTAGCGGAGCGCTCAAGCCAGGCGGCGAAGGATATCGCGGGAATCGTTGAGACCATTCAGGCCGGCACAAGTGAAGCTGTAATTGCCATGGAACATGGCACTGAAGAGGTCGAAAGAGGCACCGCTTATGTAGATGAAGCAGGTGTCGCGTTAAAAAAGATCATTGAAATGGTTCAAGATTCCTCACAATCTATTACAGAAATTTCAGGATCTTTCCAACAGCAAACCAAAAGTAGCTCGGAAATAGCTGATGCCATGAAGCGCACAGCTTCTATCGCCCGCGAAACGGCGAAGGGAGCACGCAAGTCACGCGACCTGGCAGAACAAATGGAAAAGTTATCAAGAAGGCTGAATACAGCAGTATCAAAATTCCGTCTTAGCACGATCATTACGAATAACAGAGCCAAAGTAGAGAAATAACCTAAACTTCAGGGTTGCTTTATGAACGCAAATATGCCCACAACATTCGAATCTTTCTATTTCTTTCAACTGCTCGATAAAATTCGAGCCAACGGGCGACAGCATTATCCAAAAGAAGATGTCAGCTTTCTTGAAACATTGCTGGCCTTTATGGAAACGGAAGAAGATGCACATAGCAGCATCGAAAAGATTGCCATTGCTCAAGATACCAGTGACCTGGCTATCTTCTTCTCAGATATCCTTGAACAACTGCACTTAATGCCGCCGGATAACTCGATGGAGCGCCTTGAAGAGCGAGCCGGAGACTTTTCAGATCTTTTCCAGCTCTATCTGCAAAGTGAAGATTGGAAAGAGAGCTTCACAACAAATATTATCAACGGAAATGGCAATGCCGTTGCCGAAGACGTGCAGGAAGAAAACACCTTCCAGCCCGAAGCAGAAGACACGCCAATCGAGACACAAGTTTCGCTGGAAGAATACTGCGACTCTATACTTCGCGAGAAAATTCAGCAGCAAACGACTGCCCTGCCTCCAGAACGCGCCAAACGCTTTGAAAAGCAGCTACAGCAGTTCATAGAAGAACCATTACTGGCGCATCAGCTCGCCGAACACGTACATGTATCTGAAGCAAGCGAGTTTCGGGACATCGTTTCGACCTTGTCTACCAGAGGATCTGCCAAAGCGGAAGATGTAATGCAGGAATTTAATGCTCGCGCAGAAAAACTCCTTCATTTATTCTACAATCTACAGGAAACAAGCCAATCTGCTATTGATAAGGTGCTTCAGCCGGAAGAAGAAATGGCAGAGGAACCACTTGAGAATCTATTTGCCGATGCTGAAACATTGATCGGTGAAGATGAGCCGATTGATTTTGCCAATATTGAAATGCAATCCAGTGAAGTTACTGACGAGGAATTCGACCAGAATCCGCTACGAAGCAGTGAGCCGACGGAAGAAGAACGCGAGCGACGCAAGTTCCTCAAAGACTATGTGACAGGTGAAGTAGCCTCATTTAGCACTGAGGTTATTGATAAACTAGACGTTATTATCGATGATCCGGGCAATGAATCGGGCTTCCACGAGCTCCAGGAGAGCTTAAAGGGACTACACGATCTGGGACAAATTCATTCCTATCCCGCAATAGAAGAGCTATCCGGTAATTTGACCAACCTGTTTAATGAGCTGAACGATAGCGGCAAAGCCGTTCCCGGCACCGCCCGCGCTAAGCTATCGGCTCTGCTTGCAACGCTACCCAATTATATTGAAGCAGCACTCGATGAGCAGGAAAAGATTACCGTTACTGAAATGAACAGCAAGCTGGCCGATTTCAAGGCAAGTCTCTTTGAGTCATCTGAAGGCGCAGAGATTAATGAGCTGAAGACAATGCGTGATTCTTTTCAGGACATCTTTTCTCGCTCTACCCAAAAAATTGCGTCAGACATTGGTGAACCAAATTTTGAGATCGAAGACCTCAATCCGACGTTCGAGAATCTTGCCTATTGGACACAGTTATTGAAGCTTGATAATGCAGCAGATGCTGTAGCAAAGCTGAAAAACTTTATTGTTGAAAATAACGTTAGTGAAATGAATGCTGAGGCAAGAGTCAATCTGCAATCAATCGTCGGTAAGCTGGAATATGTAGATCTCGATGCAGATACGAGTGTATGGCAAACCTACCTGTCGCCTCTTAGCGAGCCGCTGGAAGAAGATCATGCGGTTTCCGTCACTTCTGCCCTTTCTGCAATGAAGGATGTTGGCGTGCGCACAATTGCTCAATTGAGTAGCAAACTGGAAGATGGTGTTAAAGCAGCCAGTCTTGCTGTAGACGAACTTCCGACCATGCTGGGAACGCTGGATGCACAGGCTGCTCTTATTGGCGATTCTGAACTTACTGAAATGACCGCTACACTTAAGTATACAATGAACGAGCTCGAAAGTGCAGCGATTCTGAATAATTCTCAAGCTGAGACTCAGCTCGCTCAATTTCTGGAGTCACTTAAAGCAGCTGTGGGAGCTCTACCCGCTACCCCGCCGACAACAACACTCGCTGAGCAATTGCGAGCGATTGCCGAAGCGGAGGAACAAGAGCTTGAATTCGAAGGGTTTACTGCAGAATCTGCAGGCTTTCTCTCGGATGATTCCTCGGAAGAATTTATATCCACAATGTCTGACGAGACAGTCAATGATATAATGGATATCTTCCGTAAAGAAGCGCAGGTATACATAAAAGAAATTCGTGCCCACCTTGAAACGCTTCGTTCGGACATAAATAGTGAAGAAGCTTGGAAAGGCATGGGTGTTTCCGCCCATACGCTGAAGGGCTCCTCGCAAATGGTTGGGCAGAACTACGTCGCCAGCCTTGCCGAGCCATTAGACGGTGCCATTGAGCAGGCGGAAAACGGAGAATTAGTTAAAAGCTCGATTCTCGTTGCAATTCTGGCAGATATTACCGCACATATCGATGGCGGATTGCGCGGAGAAGAAAAAGATAGCGCAGATGTCCTAAAGCGTCTTTCAGCCTATGCCGCAGGAGATCTTAGTGCAGAGGTTCTCGACGATGAAGATATGATTGATGATCTTGAAGAGCTTTCCTTTGCTGTAGAAGAATCCGCTGACGATGCAGTTGAAACACCAGAGGAAGAAGCAGAAGAAGACGTCATTCTAAACCTGCTTGGTGAAGATGAACCGGAAGAAGCAGAAGAAGAGGCGGCTGCGGAACAACTTGCCGAAACCGATGAAGTTGAAGAAGCTGAAACTGAAGTTGCTGATATGGTTGCAGAAGCTCTTACTGAAGAAGCAACCGAAACCGACGATCTAATCGTTTTGAAAGAAGAAGATCCTGAACTACTTCAAATATTCGACAGTGAAGTAACAAACAATTTTGATCTGATAGAGAAAAACCTGACCAACCTTACAAAGTTTGGTTATGACAAAGAAGCTCTTCAGCAGATAGAGCGCGCCGTTCACGAAATTCGCGGTGCCGCAAAGATGCTTGGTATTAGCGAGATCGCGAAGATAACCGATAAACTCGAACGTATTTTCGAGCTTTTGGTTCAGCGTCGACACGACGATCTGAATGGTGTTATAACTGTAACTCGACGCTCGATGGTGGTTATTCGTGAACTGACAACGAATCACAAAGTCAAGCGCGAGTTATATGACGAAGTCGATGAGCGCCTTGAGCATATTATCAACAATTATGATGAGCCCGCAGCTGCTGCAAATGCTGCAACTTCCGGCAGTGATGGTGATGACTCCTCTGCCTCTATCGATACGGCAACCTTGCTTGGTGCGGGAGCTGCCGCAGCTGCTACCACCTTCCTGGATGACGAGCCCGAAGCTGTGCTGGAAGAAGAAGAGGAAGAAGAACGTCCCAAGCCCGCACCTCATCTGCTGGAACTATATATTCAGGAAGCCCGCGAGCAAATTGACGATATCAACTATTTACTATTAAAGCTCGAAAAGAACCCTGAGAACGAAGAGCTACAGCATCATCTAATGCGCTGTATGCACACATTGAAAGGCTCATCGGGCATGGTTCATGCCAGCCATATTGAGGTTTTATCACATCGTTGCGAAGATATTCTTGAAAAAACGCTGAACGACAAGGTCCCAATGCCGGTTGATCTGTTTAACGTGCTTTTTGAGGTAGTGGATGAGATAACCCTCATTCTCGATCATTTCCAGGTTGATGCCGTTGAAAAGACGAAAAACTTCGCTGACGTTAAGACTAAGCTCAATGAGTATCACAGCCAGATTGATCCTGTCGGGAACGCCTCATCTTCAGCTATCGAACCAAGTGCTGCCGAACAAAAAAGAGCAAGTTCTCCAAGTTTGGAACAGGAAACGGGTAGCGAGAAGCAAAAAGCAACCTATCTGCGCCTGAATATCAACAAGATGAATCACTTGTTGAATCTTGCAGCAGAACTGGTCGTCAGCAATAACCAGTTCAAAACGCAGCTCGATCGCTTAAAGAACTTCTTCCCGATGCTCAATTCGAATCTTAAGGTATTCAGAGATACTGAAGATTACATAAGCACGACCCTGCGCGAAGAAAAGCGTATACAGGAATCTCTGCACAAGATGGTTGAAGACAGTCCGGGAACACAGGAATCGCTGAAAAAGCAGGTTGACAATATTCAGCGAACTCTGAAGAACATTCGCTCTCTACAGGACGAGATCACTTCCATTACACATACGCTAAAGGAAAATTCCAAAGCGTATGACGAGAACCTGCAAAAGCTGAACAAGTTGAGCAATGAACTTCTCGATGAGATTATGCAGGCACGCCTTGTGCGCATCGATCTCCTGTTCCAGCGTTTTCATCGCCCAATTCGCGATCTTGCTAATCAGCTGCAAAAACAGATTAAGCTTAAAATAAGCGGCCAGGATACCGAACTGGATCGTACGCTGATTGACGAACTATATGAGCCGCTACTGCACATCGTCCGCAACTCCATCGATCACGGACTTGAAACGGTTGAAGAACGCGAGGCTGCCGGCAAAGATCCGGAAGGAACGCTATCGATCAAAGCCTACCGCGATCGCAATCAGGTGATTGTCGAGGTTAAAGATGACGGTAAGGGTATAGATATCGAGCGCGTTAAGGAAAAGGCTCTTGAAAAAGGCCTTCTAAAGGCTGAAGATACGGAGCGCATGACGGAGCAGGAAATATTTGAGTATTTGTTCTATCCGGGATTCTCTACGGCCACCGAGACCACGATGGTTTCAGGACGCGGTGTTGGCCTGGATGCGGTGAAAACCCAAATCGAGAAGGCCAAAGGTGACATACGTATGAGCACCGAGTTGGGTAAAGGCACTACCATTAGCATCCGCGTGCCAATCTCACTTTCCGTTATTCAATCGATGCTCACTGAAGTAGCCGGTCAGATTTATTCTGTACCACTGCTACAGGTAGAGGAAACACTGCATGTGAGTGCAGAAGACTTGATTTATGAAGATGAAAACTATCTCATTCGCTATCGAGAGAAAAAAATACCGGTCGTTATGCTTAGCAGACTGCTGAAGATCCGCGAGGATGCAGAAACCAGACTGAGTAGCAGCGGTAGCTTTCCTGTAATTATGGTTCAGGATGAAGGTCAGCGAGTTGCTTTGCTGGTGGATAAGATCATTCGCCGCGAGGAAATTCTTATCAAGTCGCTTGGCCCCGGATTACGTCGTTTGAAATATATCTCCGGCGGTTCAATTATGGCCGATGGCCAGGTTGTTCTGGTTATCGACATTCCGCAGATTATTCAGGATTTCCAGCGAGGCATTGCTCAAGCACCGGAATCACCAGCCGCGGTTGTAACAACAGTTGAACCCGTTGAGCCTCCACGCCCTGCGCGCAAGAAACCGACGCGAAAACGTATTGAAGGTCGCAAACCGATGGCACTGATTGTTGATGACTCTCTGAGTATTCGCAAATACCTCAGTAGTTTGCTCATTCAGAAAGGCTATCAAACCAGTACCGCCCGCAATGGCTACGAAGCTCTTGAACTGCTGAACAAACAAGACTTCGATATTATGGTGACAGATCTGGAAATGCCAAAGCTGTCTGGTTATGAGCTTATCGAGACGGTGCGATATGATAAACGTTTCTCCGGATTTCCGATAATTGTTCTTACCGGCCGCGCAGGCGAGAACTTTCGCCAGCTTACCAGTGAACTCGGTGCAGATGCTTATATCGTCAAGCCGTTCAAGGATCGCGAACTCTTCGATCAGCTGGAACGCTTTATTGACTACAAAATGTAATTTCCCGGTTTCCGGGGATTCACATCCCCGGAAACGTTGATCTTCTCTCCCCTGCTTTCCACCCCCTCTGCATAATTATCTAAAAATTCACCAGTTTAGTTGAAATGCTGCTCTTTATTTTGTATATATCCAGTCTACCCTTATATGATGGGTTAGCGAGCTGCAAAAATAAAACTTGTGAAAGAACGCCCTTAGTGAAAGCAAAACTGCTGTATTTCTCCCTTCTTTTTGGAATATTATCCTCCGTTTTTGCTCAGGAGATTATTGAATTTCGCGGTAGCGTAATCGATCGCGATACCCGTTGGAATGGCACAGTTCGTATTTACCAGGACATTATCATAAAAAAGGGCGTCACGCTTTCTCTGGAGCCGAAAACTCGCATCATCGTGAGACATCGCAAAGATCGTGGCAATGCTGGTTTAGCAAAGGATAAAGTGGAAATCATCGTTCATGGACGATTGATAGCACGTGGCACTCCTGAAACCGGCAAAATTGTTTTCACATCGCGTTCCCAAAACCCTCAAATGAACGACTGGTACGGCATTATCCTCAAAAATCCTCGTCAGAAATCAATCATTGAACATTGCGTCGTTGAATACGCTTTTAAAGGCATTACTTGCTATGGCAGCAGTCCGGAGATCAGTAATTCAGAAGTTCGCTTTAATCACTATGCCGGCATAAGTGCAGAGGTTCGAGCAAAACCGTTTATCCGTGACTGCATTATCATTGGAAATGACTTTGCCGGATTAAACTGTGAACTGGGCTCGAAGCCGATTGTCGAAAGAACCATTATTACTCAGAATAACAATGGTGTTATCGTATTCGATCGTTCTCAGCCCGATCTTGGACGCGTCGCATCGGCCCCCGGCGAATCCACCGGAGAGAACCGTATCTACAATAATTTTGAAGTGGATATTTATAATAACTCCAGTTTGGAAGTTAGCGCGCAGAATAATATCTGGAATAATGCGACAACCGAAACAGTGATGCAAAAGATTCGCGATGTTGCCGACAACAATCAGTTCGGCGCAGTGCTTATCCTTCCGATATTTAATGAACCTGCTCTGGTAGCCAGAAATCGTCCCAGGCGTGTCGCTCCTGTGATAGAACCACCTGTGGCACAAGTGGAAGAAGAAACCACAACGCCTTCAGAGATCCAGACCCTGCCTGAAGAGCCGCGAATAACAGGCCTTCCGGATTTAGCACAAAATACGCTCGACACAAATTCCCTTGGTCAGGAAACACTTACGGTATACAAGGAAGAGGTTGTTGCTCGAAAGCCAGATCAACAAACAGCCGCTGTGTCGTTAAAAGAACCCATTATTGAGGCACTTCTCGACGGTGGCAGTCGAACGTATGTTGCGAAAGCAAAAGCGTTTTACCCTGAAATCTACAAAAAGACCGGCTTCGAAGGTCGAGTCTTTTTAGAGGTTATTGTTGGCCGTGATGGTAAGATTGAAAACCACCAGGTGCTAAAGAGTGATGGCATTTACTTTACTTACGCTGCCGAAGAAGCATTGAAACAGATGCGCTATGCACCCGAAACGTTTCAGGGAAAACCGGTTCGCTATAAAATAATAGAGCCATTTATTTTTAAACTCGCCAGCAAGTAGCCTACAAATCCATATCCAGCTCGCTTGCCGAGAATCACACATCCTTCAAATAAATCACACCACATTAGGCCACGCTCCTTGAAGAAACGCTTTATTTATCCGGTAGGATTATGTTCGTAAATAAATTACTGATATTGCTGATTTTCAGCATGGGTGCCCTGATGGCTCAGGACATTCAGGTTTCCGGCACGATAAAAAAAGATGCCAACTGGTCCGGAACCGTTATTCTGACTGGCGACGTTGTCATTGCTGGAAACGTAACTCTGAACATTGCTCCCGGAACTCGCATCTTCGCCAAGCCACGTAGTGACGATCAAAAATCCGGCGCGCGTGAAGATCGTATTGAGCTAATTATTCTGGGAACGCTAATCGCCAAGGGCAAACCGGAAGAACAGATCGTTTTTTCAGTAGACTCCCCTGCCCCGATAATGCAAGACTGGTATGGCATTATCTTTCGCGCAAACACGTCTCAATCCCTTTTAGAGTATTGCCTCATTGAATATGCATATAACGGCATTGAGTGTAGCGGGAGCTCGCCTCTTATCCGCTTCAGCACAATTCGCTACAATTATTTGAATGGCGTTCTCTGTGAGATTCGCGCTAATCCGCTGATCGCCAGCAGCATGCTGATTGAAAATGGAATGGCCGGGCTATTTTGCGATCTGGCTTCCCGACCACTGGTAGAGAACAGCATTATTTCGCGTAATCGACAGGGCGTCGTCATATTTGAGTCGTCGCGTCCTGATCTTGGTCAACTTGTTGAAGGCCCCGGTCGCTCAATAGGTGAAAATCGTATTTTTAACAACTCTGAATATGATATCTACAATCGCTCGGCTGAAGCCATTTCTGCACAAAACAACTTTTGGAATAGTAATGATGCCGTTTCTATTTCCAGCAAGTTAAAAACGATAAGCTCGGGCGATTCAAATGAAGGGTCAGTCATTTTCGAACCGTTTTTGCCACAAGGCCCATTGCTTGCCGAAACCGAAGAAGACATCGCACCAAGACCTGCTTTAGCTGCTGAGAGTAGTGCCGGTAAGAGTCGTAAGCAACCTGCCCGATTGAGGCGCCCCAGACGAAAACCGCGTCCGGGCAAGATAACACCACCACCGCCACCTCCGCTCAAACAGCCCGAGCCAGATACACTGTTAACAGAGGCAGAAAGTAGAAATCGCTCCATTCCACCAAGTCCATTTGAACTGGATGTCGAGCTAACCGACAGCTTGGTGAACAAATCTATCCTTGGAGACAGCCTAAACGAGAGTCCCATAGCCGAAGAATTACCATCCGAATCGCCGGAGAAGACAATAGAAACAAGTCGGCTCGTATTACCACCGGGCGAACCTTACATTGAAATGATGCTCGATCGCAATGAACGTGAATACGTGGAAAGACAGCGCCCGGTTTATCCTGCAGCATATTTAGCCTCAGGCGTAGAGGGAATTGTTCTAATTGAAGTGATGGTAGAGAAAGATGGTCGTATCAGTCGCTACCGCGTCCTGCGCAGTGATGGCGATGCCTTTTCGAGAGCTGCAAAAGAAGCTCTTGCAGCCTATCGCTATAAACCGGGCACCGTGAATGGTACGCCGGTTCCTTACAAGCTTGTGGAGCGGTTTACGTTTGAGATAGAATGAAAAACGTTCAGAGTTCCAAATTCTAAGTTCAAGGACTACAAACGGCAATTTGAAGACGGCGATGATCGGGCGCTTTGCTTACCGGGCGCTTCGCTTATGGGACCTTATCTCTCACTGCCTCACTGCCTCACTGCCTTACTGCCGATTTCCGATTTCCGATTTCCGAATCACCTAACCAACAACATCTTCCGCGTCTTCACAAAATCTCCGGCCTCTATGCGATAAAAATACACACCGCTACTCACGATATTGCCAGACTGCGATCGCCCATCCCAGCGCATGTCATAGCTTCCTGCACTGAGCTTATCGTCTACCAGTGTGGTCACTTTTTGCCCCAACACGTTAAAGATGTGCAGCGTTACCTTTTGGGTTACTGGAATCTGAAACTTGATCGTCGTTTCCGGATTGAATGGATTGGGATAGTTCTGTGCCAGCTCGAATGTAAGCACGGGGGTCGTTTCATCACCGATGGCAGTCAAATACTCTGGCGTAAACTCATAAATCGCCCCCTCTGCAATTCCACGTGTCAGGAGTAATTTCAGTGTCCCCGGAGATTCCAGAAATGTACGGCCGGGACGAATTTGCGTCCAAAGTGCCCACAAGGTCGGCACCGCACCAAAAAGAGCGCCACCATCAGTATATCCGCCACCATCAACAGAATTATAGTCGCTGTCCATAATAAACAGATATTCTCGTCCACCCAAGCCACCGGTCGATGTTGGATTCCAGATCATATCTGCGGTACCGGCATTTGCGTCCTCAACAAACACAATGTTAAGCCTTCTGGGGTTAGCCGGGTCTTCAACATCATAGGCGGCTCCCTGAAATGTACCGAGTCCGGCATGCTCATAAGCTGCATGACGATTAAATACATTCGCATTTGTAATAATGTTCGAATCAAAAATTATTTCTATTTCCTTATAGTCGGTTGGAGCAACAGAGCTGCCAAAAAAGTTGCGGCCTAAATCAACTCCGCCAAAAAAAATGTTGCCACCCCAGTCAACTCCTGTCAGCCAGCGCTCTCCCCCTTCCCATACCCACGGACCAATAACATCTTCCGGAGTGGTTTCGCCACGCGTTACCAAAAAACCGTCGGTCGGAACGCTATTGTGAGGAAACTCATCGGGATAAGGATGACCACTTAACAATTGAGTCCCGGCTGTCAAATTCTCAAGCGAATATTGCGGCTCGCCACCAGAAGATGTATCGTCGAAGCTTACCCGGTAGGTATCTCCTGTTACTAATGCCGGGTCAAATATTCTGAATCCAAGCTTTCCTTCGGTGCTCCCGGCAACACTTGTCATCAGATAATCCTGAGGTTCATCAGATAGTGCCGCAACGTAAATGCTGAGGGTATCCTGCCAGCGGTTAGCGTTCTCATCTTCCATCCGATAAACGACTCGTACGCTATCATTTCCAGGAAAGGCCGCATCTATGGTAAACTCCATATAGGGTTGGGTCGTATTATAAAGCCAGGAATACGATGCATTCGCCGGAAGAGTAGTGACAATCTGCAATCCATTGACAATTTTCAGATTCTTCACAGCGTCTCGATCGGGAGTTGAGAGCTGCAAAAAACTAACGTTCGGGTAATTAAAACTGCCTCTATTTTCAACCTCAAGCGTGTAACGAATGTTTTCACCGGGATTTACATTACCATCTTCATTCAGATTATCTGAACCTACTAAGATCCTTTTGACAACGACAGGGCCACTGGTGGAAAGCTTCTGCTCTGCCTTTTCCCAAAGAAAACTAAACCCTGCCTGGTACTCGGCATCCAGATCTACGGTTAAGCCGCTGGAAAATGGCGTTGTACTCCAACTGGCTCCCCAAACTCCGTCACCTGCAGCGCCATCATTATGTAAACCATCATCAAACATTTGTATGTCGGCGACAAGTGTCTCATTCTGATCCCGAACGTTCAGATCGAGAGCAGCTAAATCATTGTTTATTGCGCGAAATCTAACCTCGTTAACTGTGGCGCCATAAACTACATTTGCTTTAAGTTCGATTTGGGTTGGAATTTTCCTGAATCGATCTTTCTGAAGTGCAGCGGCTAATAACTGGTGTTCTCGTAATTTTTCAACACTTTCAAGATGCGACTCACCTAAACCACCCATCGCCGCATAAATAACCTCCTGAGTATCACCAGGCTGCATATAAAACGGCCCGCTGGTAAGAAAAATTCGCCGGTCTCCGGGTGCCAGATTATTTCCCTGATTATCTACATCTCCGATATTTGTAAGTGGATCTCCGCTTAGTGGAAAAGCAGTTTCCTGACCCGTGTTGGGTCCAGCTCCAATGATCCAGCGCATATTGGTATTTGGAATATAGCCGTTCATAAAACTATACCATTCTTCGGTAGCCTCGTAGTCGCCAAACGGCCCAGGATCGGCAATCGATGTACCGGAAGAGAAATGACCAAATGAAGTCATCTGTAAATTTTTGAAGTCGGCTATACGTTGAAAATTAACGGTTGCACTATCCCCTGGCGAGGAGACGATCGGCCCCTGTAGCAAGGCATACCCTGCCGCAGCAGGAGCAAGTCCGAAGGCATCATATTGATCATCAACCGGGAAGCCATTGTAAGCATATCCCATATTCCGAACTGTATCGCAGCCCGCCAGGTCATTTGTAAAATTACCCACATCAGGATCGGACCAGCGCGTAACAAACGTCGAGTCTATAGCATATCCCGACTTGTTGATGATTCGATAGCGCTGAAAAGTCATATTAGCAAGTGAGCCGCTATCCCCCTTATATCCCCACATGGTTGTTTGTATTTCCAGCCCCATGGGTGGAGAGCCATATAAACCAACCGTTGTGCTTTCGTCCAGGTCATGCGTAACAAACCAAACCACCTGATCGGCATTGGCCAATCCCGGCTCATCCACAGCTGGTTCGTAAGTGCCATTATTGTTGTTGTCATAGAATGGTGCCCCTATACCCGCCGGCCAGGTTTGCCAGTCAAGAGCATATTGGTCAAGTACATCCTGTGCCTGTTGAGTGGTTACCTGAGACGGGTCAATCTGATTGATTTCGGCTGCATCGAGAATCACATCGGGGCTGGATGTTGTCAGATTTTGATAGTCACGACGTATTCGATAAATGCTCATCGGAGAGCTGGGAGTAGGATTGGGCCCTGGTGTTAAAACATAACCAGATGTCGTTCCTGCATTATATGTTTGACCGCCAACCCGGATCCCGGGTTTTGTGGGATCATTATCTCGTACAAATCCACCCCAAAGAATGCCGTCTTGGTAAATCATCTGAGCAGTTTGCCGCGGATAGGTTATCCCGGAATTACCGCTTGGCGTGTGAGCTGAAAGACCATCATTTCGAATCCAGCCTGAAATATTGTTGATATTCCATAAAGAATAAGGTGTAATACCCTCTGAAACAGAGTATTTTCTGTCCTCTTTTGGCCCACGAGCCTCAAGCATTAAGATGGAACCTAATAAAAGAACCGTTAATGTTAATAGAACAATGATACGAGATTGCATAAAACCTCCTTAATAATGATACTTCTCCCATTCTTTACGTATTATGACCTTTTGTTTTTATTCTGATTTTTCCAGGTAAATCACATAGGGTTCGCCTGTCGATTCAATTCGCTCTGACTTCGACTCCACTCAGTCTGACGCGGATCGCGTATTTTCTGTTTCTCACCTTTTCTGGCCTTTTCTCACAGTTGAATGCCGTTTGCCAATCACCTAACCAACAACATCTTCCGTGTCTTTATAAAATCCCCGGCCTCTATACGATAAAAATACACGCCACTGCTTACGCTATTCCCCGACTGCGATCGCCCATCCCAGCGCATCTGATAGCTTCCAGCACTAAGTTTATTGTCTACCAGGATCGTAACCCGCTGCCCCAGCACGTTGAATATTTGCAGCGTTACCTTCTGCGCTGATGGAATCTGAAATTTGATGGTCGTTTCCGGATTAAATGGGTTCGGATAGTTTTGCAATAGTTCAAACGTCAATGGCTTATTGGTTTCGTCGCCAATTGCAGTCGGATAATCAGGAGTAAATTCATAGCTTGCGCCAGGTTCAATTCCCCGATAAATAAATAGCGAGAGCGATGCAGGGCTTTGAAAGGCAGTGAACCCTTCTCTGGTTTCAGCCCAAAGTACCCACTGCGTTGGAGTACCGCCAAAAATAATGGCGTCTTCCGTATAACCACCACCATCAACTTCATTGTAATCACTGTCCATAATGAGCAGGAATTCCCTGCCCCCAAGAGCGAAGGTATCCGGGTTCCACATCAGGTCTGCGTTACCCCAAGTGGCATCTTCGACAAAAATGATGTTTAATCGTCTGGGGTTTGCCGGGTCTTCGATATCATACGCCTCACCAGGAAAAGTCCCAAGACCAGCATGAGAATACCCCATATCACGGCGAAACACGTTGGCATTGGTTGCCAGCGTAGAGTCAAATACAATCTTCACTTCCTTAAAATCGTTCTCCTGTAAACTGCTCCCAAAGACATTACTACCGAGATCCACTCCCCCTTCAAATGAACGACCCCCAAAATTAACTCCGGTCAACCATCGCTCTCCCCCTCTCCACTGCCAATGACTGACATCATCCTCCGGCAGAGTCGTCCCGCGAGTAATCAAAAATCCATCTATGGCCGGGCTGGTATGGGCAAATTCATCCGGGTAAGGTTGATCGTTCAGCACAACGGTTCCGCTGGTTATATCTTCTAGCTGATACCTCAACACATCGACACTTAGCGAATCCTCAAAGCTCACGCGATAGGTATGACCGGTTAATGCAGCGGCATCATAGATGCGATACCCAAGCGCACCCTCGGTATTGCCATTGGTTTTCGTCATCAAAAAGTCTAGCGGTTCATTCGGCAAGGCTGCGACAACAATGCTGACCGTATCCGTCCAGGTATTATTTTTGAAAGAAGTTAGTTGATACACCAGCTGCACACTATCTCCGGGTTGGACGCCCTGGTCAATTGTCAGCGAGAAGTATGACTCAGATGGGTTATAGGGAGTAAAGTAGGTGCTGTTTCCAGGAAGGCTTGGGATAACCGGCTCATTATTGACCACCGTAAGCTCAGATATTTGCGAAGGCTGTAGCACTTTAACCTGGTTGATTCGCACTGTTGAGTAGTTGAAGGCACTCTGGTTTTCTACCTCTAACGTAAAGCGAATATTTTCACCTGGGTTCGCTACACCATCCTGATTAGTATTATCCGAGCCAATCAGAGCTTGAGATATACGTACGGGGCCACTTGTTGTAATACTTTGGTCAATATCTTCCCACAGGAAATCAAACCCCTGCTGATAGGAAACGTTCAGATCTGCAGATACAGCGCTCGGACTCGGGGTCGTAAACCAGCTGTTTCCCCATATACCGTCACCCGCAACACCGTCGTTATGCTGGCCGTCATCAAACAGCGGCAGCGTAGTGATCGGAAATCCATTCCCTGACTTTAGCAGGAGATCCATCGCAGAGGCATCTTGGTTCTCTGCACGAAAACGCACCTCATTGACCTGAGTGGAATTGTAAATTGTTTCAGAAGTGAACTTCACGCTGCCAGGTATGTTTTGGAACAGGGCTTTTTGCAGGCCTTCCGCTACAGCCCGATTTTTTCTCAGATTGGTAATACTCTCAAAGCGATTTACTCCAATGCCGCCAACCAGCGCATATATTACTTCCTGGGTATCTCCCGGCTGCATGAAAAAGGGCCCTGAAGCAAGATAGAGTCGCCGATCACTGGGTGCTAAATTATCCCCCTGCCCGTCGATATCACCACTGTTGGTTACCGGATCTCCGTGAACGGGAAAAGATGTTTCCTGGTTGCGGTTGGGTCCTGATCCGACACGCCACCGAAAACCCGGGAATAAATACCCTTGCATAAAAGTATACCACTCTTCCGTGGCCTCGTAATCCCCGAATGGGCCGGGATCATGCGTACTGGAGCCCATATTTAAAACACCAAAAGAGGTCATACTCAGGTTTCTATATCCCGGAATTCGGTTAAAATTTACCGTTGCGCTATCCCCCGGCGATTCTATGACCGGCCCCTGGAGCACAGCATAACCGAACGCAGCAGGAGCGAGACCAAAAGCTGCATACTCTTCATCCTCTGGAAAACCGTTATAGACATATCCCAGGCCCAACACAGAGTCGCAAGCTACCAGATCCTCGGCAAAATTGCCCAAATCAACATCAACCCACCGGGAAACGAACATCGAATCCACCGGATAGCCAGATTTATTCACCATACGAAAGCGTTGGAATGTCATCTCACCCAGGGCACCGGATTCCCCCTTGTACCCCCAGAGAGTTGTCTGAACCTCCAATCCGATCGGCGGCGAGCCGTAGAGGGATGTGGTAACCAGCGAATCCAGATCATGCGCTACAAACCAAAGCACCTGATCGGCATCCGCCAGTCCGGGCTCATCGACTGCCGACTCATAGGTTCCATTACCGTTATTATCATAGAAAGGCGCTCCCAGATTTGCCGGCCATTCCTGCCAGTCGAGCGCATACTGGTCCAGCACAGACTGAGCCTGCTGCTCTGTTACCTGTGAGGTATCAACATCAAATAGTTCAGCCGCATCGAGGATGATATCTGCGCTGTTGGTCGTGAGTTCGTTGTAGTCTCTCCGGACGCGGAAGATTCGAAGAGAATTCCCGCTTGGCACCGGATTCGGTCCCGGAGTAGAAATATATCCGGATGTGGTTCCAGGTCGATAATTTTGCCCACCGGCACGGAGGGCGGGTTTGGATGGATCATTGTCCCGAACAACTCCCGCCCAGATAAGGCCATCCTGATAAACAACTCGGGCAGTTTGTCGTGGATAAGTTGTTCCGCGGGAATTCGAATGCGGACTAGAACCAGAATTCCCGTCATTGCGTATCCAGCCGGACTGGTTATTGATATTCCAAAGCGTGTAATGGGAATTCAGTGGCTCCGCTTGCTTTTGCTTACTCTTATCTAAATCCTGAGCGTATGCAATCGCTGTCATAACCAATAGAACAGATACGAGATATTTTAGTCGCGCTTGATTCATAAGTTCTCCGATGTTCGTGAGTCGTCTTGACTCACGCTTGGTTCCTGGGTATCAACTCACACTTGATTCGTATTCGTGGGTCTTGACCCACGTTACTATTTGTTGCGGATTGCCGTTACCTAACCAGCAACATCTTCCTCGTCTTCACAAAGTCTCCGACCTCAAGGCGATAAAAATACACGCCGCTGCTCACGCTGTTCCCCAACTGCGATCGCCCATCCCAGCGCATGTCATAGCTCCCTGCGCTAAGTTGATCATCTATCAGCGTGGTCACCTTTTGCCCCAACACGTTAAAGGTTTGCAGCGTTACCTTTTGGGCCGCCGGAATCTGAAATTTGATCGTCGTTTCCGGGTTGAAAGGATTCGGGTAGTTCTGCGCGAGCTCAAAGGTTAGTGCTGCCGTTGGCGTAGCAATTCCAAGCGGACTTGCCGGTGTAAAGCGATACACACTGCCGAAACGTATGCCGGTTTTTAGAAATAGCTTTAATGTGCCGGGGTTTTGCAAGAATGAGAATCCAAAACGAACTCTCGGCCACAGCGCCCATTGCGTATCGGTATCACCAAAAATCATTCCACTCTGATAATACCCGCCTGCGGTAAGCGGGTCGTAAGTGCTTTTCATAATGAAGAGATATTCACGCCCGCCAAGTGAAGAATTCCCGGGATCCCACTCTAGATTCAAATTACCGGCACCCGCATCCTCTACAAAAGCTATATTCACGCGACGTGGGTTCTGCGGATCTTCAATATCATATGCCGCCCCGGGAAAAATACCAATGCCGGCAAAGTTATAACCTGAACTGCGATGAAATACGCAAGCGTTAGTCTGCATCGTCGAGTCAAAAACAATTGCCACATCATGAACCTCTTCAATCGATAGCGTACTGCCAATGAATTCTTTACCAACATCAATAGCGCCTCCAAAGGAGCGACCACCCCAGTTGACGCCTCCAAACCAGCGTGGACCTCCCTCCCACTCCCAGCGGTCGGGAAAGTCCTCGGGAATCGTCGTGCCTTGCGTAATCAGAAAGCCATCTTGCGGAGTGCTGTTGTGCGGAAAGGCATCGGGATAGGGAACAGCCTGCTGGAGAACCTGACCTTGCGTGTCGTTTCGAAGCGTATAAACGGGTTCACCGACAGCATTCGTATCATCAAATGCCACCGAGTAGGTATCGCCGTTAATCATCGACGAATCAAAAATACGATAGCCCAACTCACCATCGCTTATTCCGGAAGTCTTTTCGGATAGATAATCTTGTGGTTCCTCTTGAAGAGCCGCAATGTAAACCGCAACGGTATCCATCCAGGCCGCGCCTTTTCGGTCTTCAAGCCGAAAGACCAGTTGAAGCGAATCGTCGCCCATAATGCCAGCATCCAGCTGCATAAAAAAGTAAGGCTCGTTTTCGCCATACGGCCAGGAAAATTGACTGTTTCCCGGGACAAAGAAGTTCTGAAAACCATTTTCTGCACGAAAGTTTGGCGTATAGGCTGGCTGAAGCGTCTCGATGGAATAAATATTTAACTCTTCAAATGCCGCATTTCCATCATTTGCGAGAGTAAGCGTAAACCGCACGTTTTCACCGGGGTTTACCTGACCATCTTCATTCAGATTGTCCGATCCAATATTCACCGCTGTTATTCTTACCGGACCACCGGTTGTAATATTACGTGCGATATGCTCTCTTGTTATCTGAAAGCCACTGGAATATGTCACCTGTAGATCGGCAGTAAGGCCATCGCCACGCGGTGTAGTTTGCCATGTTGCTCCCCAGAGACCGTCACCGGCAGCACCATCATTATGAGCGCCATCGTCGAACAAACGAACTTCCGCAACACTCCCCTCATTCCTATCCTGCAGGCGTAGGAAGACCTCAAGTGCATTGTTTAGTTTCACCTGAAAACCAACTTCAGATAAACCAGTTGAAAGGTAGCGAGTTCGCCAGTTAAATGCTGTTTTAGATGGAATTGTGCGAAAGCGATCTTTTTGCAAGGCCATAGCAAGGCGCTGTTTACGCTTTAGTTCGGCAACGCTATGTAGCCAGGTATCACCGAGTCCGCCAATTGCAGAATAAATAACTTCCTGAACGTCTCCAGGCTGCATATAAAAAGGCCCGGAAGAAATAAGTATTCTGCGATCCCCCGGATAAAGATTATCTTCTAAACCATCGACATCATACGTTTGCGTCACCGGATCTCCATTGAGAAGAAATTTTGTCGGCTGTCCACGAAGTGGTCCAGCACCATGATACCATGGTCGATAGAGATGTCCTGACATTATGTATCCATTAAACCTATAATAGTAATCTTCAGTCGCCTCATAATCACCAAACGTTATGTCGCTAATCGGAGCTCCTGAGGAAAGTGGGAAAAAAGATGTCACGCCTATATCTCGATAACCAGCGATACGCAAAAAATCAAAAGTCGCGCTATCTCCCGGCGATTCGCGGAGGGGCCCTTGCAACAAACCATAGCCATAAGCAGGTGGTGCGAGGTTAGCGATTTCATATTCCGGTTCATAAGCCTCGCCGTTATAGGCATAGCCAAGACCAAGGATAGAATCACAGCCGGCAAAATCGTTCTCACTTTCACCGATATCAAGATCAGCCCAGCGTACTACATACACCGAATCAATATCATAACCGGAATGATTGATAAAGCGGTAGCGCTGAAACTGCATATCAACTAAATCCCCACGATAACCGGCATATCCCCATATCGTGGTCTGAATTTCCAGGCCAATCGGCGGCGAGCCGGCAAAAGCGACGGATTTTGCCAAATCCAAATCATTGGTTACCATCCAAATCACCTGATCGGCTTCTGCCAGTCCAGGTTCGTCGGCATCTGGTTCATAACTGCCATTATTGTTGTTGTCATAATACGGAGCGCCTAACTGCGCAGGCCAGTTGTTCCAATCATAGGCATATTGATTGATGACCGAGCGTGCCTGCTTCGGCGTTACGTCAGACACATCTACCTGAAAGACGTCTGCTGCATCGAGAAGGACCTCAATACTAGATTCAGTCAGGGTCTTATAGTCTCGCCGAATGCGAAAGGCCTTCATCGCTTCACCAGCTACCGGGTTGGGGCCGGATTGAACGATTGGTCCTGACACTGTCGAGGATATATAGGTCTGACCACCGACTCGTAAGATTGGTTTGGAAGGATCATTGTCCTGCACATAGCCGCCCCAAAGCAAACCATCCTGCTTGCTCACACTTGCGATGCGTCGCGGATAATAAACGCCGGCTTCTCCATCAGGTGCACTGCCGGACAGACCGTCGTTGCGTATCCAGGTGGAGAGGTTATTGATATTAAGGATTTGCCAAGAATCAATTTGGCTGGTGGATTGTCCATTCTTCCGCGACAATGTAAGTTCATCCTGCCCAAAAAGACAGGTTGCAAAAATCAGTAAAAATAGTAAAATAATGTGAAGTGTAACGTTATACAGCATGCGCCCTCCGTCAAAAAAATTGCGGCAGGCATATCTCCCACTATCATATTACGACATCGTATTTGAATTCTGAAATATTAAAAAAAAACGGCACTGAACTGACGGCATACTAAAGACGGCATACTAAAGACGGCATACTAAAGACGGCATACTAAAGACGGCAGTTTAAAGACAGCAGTGAGGCTCTTTCTTGCTATCAGTTATTTTCCGTCTGTTATTTTCCGTCTGTTATTTCCCGTTTGTTGATTCCCGATTCCCGAGTGCCGAGTGCCAACTCACGATTCACTCTCAGCACTTTCCGAGTCATCTTCTTCATCAGCCGAAGACTTGAAGTTGCCAGATAAAAAGTCTTTGATCATTGGAAGAAATTGGTCTTTATGACGATCCGGCCAGGGATTGTTTTTATCTGGTGGTCGACCAAGCAACCCCAGATGTGCACAGTGGATAATCGGAACTTCCACGTCTTCGAGCTCCAGCGTCTTTATTGCCGGTTTTACCAAGGCAATCTGATCTTTAGGCGTCTTAATTGCATGCAAAACGCCAGCGACTTCCGCCCCAAGTGTGATAACCAATCGCGGGTGTGCTTCACGAATTTCTCGGGCAATCCATGGTAATGAACGATAACCCAGATCAAAAAAATTTTCACGGTCATAACCTTCCGGAGCAGCCCAGCCAAGCCGTTTATAGGCCTCAACATGCTGTTTTCGAAAGAGAAATACCTTCACGAGGGTCGATACCCAACAGTCTTTTTTGCGAAGCTCCAATGGTTCCAAAAAGCGTTTCTCAAATACCCGAGCCTGTACCTGATCTCGTACTCGCGTGCCATCAAACCAGCGTTCGGGTGCAAGCGGACCAGTAAGGTCTGCGTTGGGCACATTTTTCTCTTTTCCAAAAGCAGCCACCCGACAAGAAGGGTATCCTGCGAGAAAGAAGACACCATGAAGAGAGATATCAACCGGCACAACAGGACGCAACGGTGCCCCGCTGATATAGCGCGCATCAAACTTCAACCCCAGTGAAGCAGCGTAATTTCGATACATGTCCTTTAGAAGTTCTTTTTCAGGCTTCATACTCCCCCCACTAAATTGAAAGCGTAAAACGAGCTAAAATGTGTCGTCCGGCAGCACCGACACCCAGCGCAGTGCGCTGCTTTTCGTCCAAAACATTCTTACCACTTAAGTCAATTCGCAGCCCTTTTGCATATTCAGACAAATCGTAACCAATTGCAGCATTCAGCAAAAAAGCGGCTTCAATTTCTCCGCTATGAACACCATAGACATATGGATATGCCCCATTATATTGAGCCGATAAATAGAGCGATGGTCCTTTCTCTTTAAACCAGCTGAACTTACTGCCCACTTTCAGCGCAGGACGATTCAAGGCAATGACAAGTGCTTCTGGAAAAACTGAGCCAATTTGAAAACTGTCTTCGCTGGTAAACTGACCATAGACATCCAACGTTGCCTCTTTTGCCAGCAATACCCGCATATCCGCCTGAAGTCCCCAGTATTTTACATTTTCCACAACCGTCAGGCGATTCGCAGTAATCGATCGGCTGCCGGGAAGCGCAATTAGCCGATCATGTTGTTCGGAATATCCACGTAATGAAATGAGCAGTTTATCTACCCATAGCCCGCGATAGGTAATATCGACAGTGCTTTTCTGTTCGTCAGGCTTAAGTGAATCTGCCAAAGAATAGAGCCCGCTCAGCTCACTGGTGCCAAAAAGCTGATGTGCCGTCGCATTGTTGTTGTTTCGCGAGACTCCTGCTATCAGCTGATGTTTTGCGCTAAGTTGCAATCGAATGCTCATCATTGGCGACAACAGTACGTCTTCAGTCACATTATTGCGCTCGACATTTAGACCGATTTGAGCTTCAAGCACTCTCCCGATTAATACTCGACGCAAATCTACCAACCCATGCAAAACTGAATACCCTTCCACAAGCGTCGAGTCGAATTGACTTCCAACACTGCCATCCGCCGTCGTCTGCTCACCCGAAAAGCCAATATGCATGCTTCCCTTTGCGCCGCTTCGGCGATAGTTCAGATTGGATCGCAACCGTCGAAGTTTATCCTGCCAATTTGCAGCACTTGTATAGAAAAACGAGTCACCCGTATCTATCTGATCTGCTGAAGCAGAGAGCTGCAATCCTCCGGATTGCAGCTGTAGCCGGCCAACCAGACGCTGAAAGCCATCCAGCTGAGTAATTCCCATGCCCGTTGGAACCGTTGCGGTGCTACTTGAAAAGCCAGCAGATGTGCGTAACCAGCTCTGTCGCCCGAGCCTTACAACCAAAGCCGCATTTAGAAAGAGTTTATTTGCCTGCTCTACTCTCGCCAACGAGTCTAATCGCAATGCACGATTATCCAAAGAGTCTGCTGCATCGAGTGTCCATTCATTTGCACGCACATAGCTTGCATTTAGCGTGTAGCCAACTCGCTCTCTGGAGTGAACTCCGGTTCTGCGAAAGCTCACCTGCCGGATATTGTTATTCCCTCCAGCTACGGAAAGCACAACCCCCGGAGCATTGAGACTACTGCGCCTCATTAGCGACAAAACACCGTCTCGACTGGTTTGAATATCGCGATTTGTGTGCCCTGGGAAGTAGGTTATCGTCTGTAATGATTGAGTACCGGGTTCAACGCCGGAGTATTCAGCTGCCTCAAAAGCCGGGAATGAGAAATCTTCGCCATCCAGACGAATTCCGGGGCCGGGCATAAAGGGAAATAAAAAACCATTCGCCGCAAGCTCATAGCGCATCATTGAAACTGAACCGCCTGAAATTCCCGGCAAAAACTCAATTCCAGCAGGTTCGATGGTTGTTAACAACCTTGCTTCATTCACCGCATCGACCGACTGTGAGGCCGCAGGTTGTTGATTACCTAATTGTCCGGAGGTTTCGACTATTCTATTAGCATCGAATCCGGAACGCTCCATGCGCACATCGAACTGCTTTTGTTCGCCAGCTAAAAGCCTTACGCTGATGCGACGCGGCTCATATCCCGCAAAGCGGACAATTAGCCGGTACATTCCCGGGTTCAGGCTTTCAATGCGATAGTCGCCACTCAGCGAAGCAGCTGAAACGTCAACCTGTTTCGACTCATCCGTAGAAATTAGTGCAACATTGGCTCCAGTGAGCATACTTCCATCTTCAATGTCGCTAATTTTGCCAAATAGCGCGGCATCCTGCGCAGAAGCAGAAAGAAGGAAGCCCAACCATAAAAGGACGGTAAGAAGTGAACGTCTATCGACAATATTCTCTATTGCCAAGCGGCGAAGAAATTTCAATCAAACTCCATTACTCTATTTCGAAAACAACCAGCGCATGGTTAAGTTTGCCACGCAGCTGTTCTACAACCTGCTCAGGAATACCATTACCGCTAATATCCAGTTGTTTCAAGCTCCATAAGCCCCCCACCCAAAGCGGGACGCTGGAGAATTGATTGTTACTGAGATTCAGCATCTCTATGCGCGGCAAGCCTTTAAGTGCCTGCGGGAGCGCGCTAAGATTATTATTGGAAAGATCCAGCCATCGTAAGTTGGGCAACGCCCCCAAAAATGAAGAAACGCTGTCTATCGCATTATAATGAAGGCTCAACCGCCTCAACTCTTTGAAATAATTTACGCTGGCAGGTATAACCTCAATACGATTTCGACTGAGATCGAGCACGTGCAGCCCCTTTAACTCTTCCAGCAGCAGGGGAAATTGCTGAATCGAATTATGACTTAAATCGAGCGTGCGTAAGTTGGGCAATTTGGTAAGCACTTCGGGGACCCGGCTAAACGTATTATGCGACAGATAGATCGCCTCCAGGCTCTTGATATCTGAGAGGGTTTGGGGCAGCCGATTAATTTTATTAAAAACAAGATCGAGTGTCATGAGATTTTGCAGCAAGCCAATGCTCGACGGCAGTTCTGCAAGCTCATTGATACCGGCATGCAAAGACTGCAACTTGGTGAGATAACCGATAGACTGAGGTAATTCCTTCAGCTTATTATCGCTTATATCCAATGTTTTCAGATTAAATAATTGCTCAAGGGAATCCGGAATGGAGGTCAGGGCTTGTCCACGAATATCGAGATACAACACCTCGGCTGGATTGGCAAAAGCTTCTTCCAGTGAGTTGAATCTGCCCGGTTCGACAGTATTTGAGGAATCGCTCTTCTGGGCAAACAGCGGCGCAGTGAGCAATAAAATGATCAAAAGTAGTACGTTCATAACCTAATTTTCGGGCGTTCGCCCCGTTTCGTGATAATCGAACACCCCACCCTCTGACACCCATAATACGTGATTATTTTCCTAAAACTCAAACTTTTCTCACAAAGTTCCCGCCTATGTTTTTGAGGGCAAATGCACATTTATGATGTTGACTAACTTTTATTACTCAGAGCTTCACAATTTGGCAACATATTCTTATCTTGACAGGTCAAAAAATGCGAACAGAACATTCACACACTGGAATCTGAGAACTTATGAGCGACTCTATTTTAATCGGCATTGCCGGTAATATCGGCGTTGGAAAAACAACTCTGACTGAAAAGCTTGGCAAGAAGCTGGATTTGCGAACCTACTACGAAAGCGTCATAGACAATCCTTTTCTCGACGAGTTCTATAGCGATATGGCTCGGTGGAGCTTTAATCTGCAGATTTACTTTCTGGCACATCGTTTCAAAAGCCAAAAAGAGATATCTGAAGTTGGAAGAAATGCCGTTCAGGATCGCACCATTTATGAAGATGTCGAAATTTTTGCGCGCTCACTCTACGAGCAGGAATTCATGTCTCAAAAAGACTATGACTGCTACTCAGATCTGTTTCACAATATGATCCCGTTCCTGAAAAAGCCGGACGTTATCATCTACCTAAATGCATCTGTCGATACGTTGATGGGACGCATACAGCAGCGCGGTCGAGATTTCGAGACGACTATTGAGCGTTCGTATATTGAATATTTAAATGAATCCTATGCCCGGTGGATGAAGAAGGCCCGCAATGAATTTCACGTGTTGGAGATCGACGCCAATAAAACCGATTTCGTGAATGGCGATGAGGATTTGGATAAACTGGTTGAGCAATTGAAAGAGTTGGTCTTCTAAAAAAGCATAAAAAAACCTGATCTGCTGAAATCAGCAGATCAGGCGGATAATCAAATTACTCTGATTCCTACAATGTTCCGCGCAGTTCCTGCTCACGTTCAATCGCTTCAAACAGTGCTTTAAAATTCCCCTTACCAAACGATGTAGCACCCTTACGCTGAATGATTTCAAAGAACAGCGTCGGACGCGGATTTACCGGTTTGGTAAAGATCTGCAGCAAATAGCCTTCATCATCGCGGTCTACCAGGATTCCTAATTCACGAAGCGGTTCAACATCTTCGTCAATCTCTCCTACTCTGTCTAACAGCACATCATAGTAAGTAGTCGGAACGCGTAAAAACTCGACGCCACGGTTTACTAACGCGGTGACGGTACCAATAATATCGTTCGTTGCAACAGCAATGTGCTGGACCCCCGGCCCTTCGTAAAAGTCGAGATATTCGTCAATTTGAGACTTTTTCTTGCCCTCTGCCGGCTCATTGATCGGAAACTTAATGCGGCCGTTGCCATTACTCATCACTTTACTCATGAGCGCGGTATAGTCAGTTGAAATATCTTTATCGTCAAAGGAAACGATTTGAGCAAACCCGAGCACATCCTGATAGAATTTCACCCACTCATTCATTTTACCAAGCTCAACATTTCCAACCATGTGGTCTACATACTTTAGTCCAATAGAGGTCGGTTTATAGTGCGAATCCCACGCCTTATAACCGGGCAAAAAGATTCCGTTGTAATCTTTACGTTCTACGAAAATGTGAACAACATCTCCATAGGTATGAATTCCGGAGCGCACAACCTTTCCATCGGCATCCTCTTCAACCGTTGGCTCCATAAATGGCTTTCCACCGCGCTTTACGGCTTCGTTAAAGGCATATGTTGCATCATCTACCCAAAGCGCCGTTACCCGCACACCATCACCATGCCGGTCGATATGAGCACCAATTTCAGTGCCGCTTTTCATTGGAGAAGTGAGAACAAGTCGAATTTTGTCTTGTACGAGTACAAATGATTCGCGATCACGTAGCCCGGTTTCAAGGCCGGCAAATGCCAGCGACTCAAAACCAAAAGCGGTTTTGTAATAATGTGCTGCCTGGCGAGCATTGCTCACATAAAGCTCGATATAATCCGTGCCATTAATCGGCATAAAGTCCGCTGCTTTTTCAAACAGCTTTGGAAGCTCTGTTGTTGGTGTTGCCATGTGCTCTTCTCCTTTATAAGGTTCATTTCCGGTGATCGGTGATCGGTGATCNNTGCCGTCTGTTCTCTGCCGTCTGTTCTCTGCCGTCTTTTATTGATCCAGCCAGGATTTGTAGTAATGCCCATCATCCAGCTTTATTGCAGCCTCAGTTACCATTAATGGACGAAAGGTATCAATCATTACTGCCAGTTCCCCGGTTTCCTTCTTTCCAATACTACCTTCATATGTGCCGGGATGTGGGCCATGTGGAATTCCACCCGGATGCAGAGTTATGAATCCTTTTTCCACATGTTTGCGACTCATGAAATCGCCATCTACATAATAGAGCATCTCATCGGAATCGATATTGGAGTGGTTATAGGGCGCCGGTATGGCACGCGGGTGATAGTCATACATCCGTGGACAGAAGGAACAGATTACGTAAGCGCTCGTCTCAAAGGTTTGATGAACCGGGGGCGGCTGATGAACACGTCCGGTGATTGGCTCAAAATTATGGATCGAGAATCCATAAGGAAAGTTATACCCATCCCAGCCAATTACGTCAAATGGATGCGTTGCATAAACTAACTCGTGCAGAAACCCCTGTTTTTTAATTTTCATCAAAAACTCGCCGGTTTCATCGAAGGTCTCAAGCTGTGACGGCATTTTATAGTCACGCTCGCAAAATGGAGAATGTTCCAGAAGCTGCCCGAACCAGTTGCGGTAGCGTTTCGGCGTATAAATCGGGTGAAACGATTCTGCATATAGAATGCGATTTTCTTCCGTTTCAAACTCAATCTGATAAATCATGCCGCGTGGGATAATCAGGTAATCACCGTATTCAAAATCGATCGTGCCCATCAGGCTGTGTAGCGTACCTTTTCCCTGGTGAATAAACAGCATTTCATCGGCATCGGCATTTTTATAAAAGTAGCTGGTCATAGATTTTCGCGGCGCTGCAAGTCCGATATGAATATCGCTATTCACCAGCATTGGAACGCGGCTTTCCAGAAAATCATCAGCAGGTGGCAGATCAAATCCCTTCAGGAGGCGTGCCTGCATATTCTTCTCTACTGCAATGGCTGGCGACATATCGATCGATTTACCAATCTCACGAACCATTGTTGGTCTATGCAAATGATACATCAATGAAGACATCCCATCGAATCCAATTGTTCCAAAAAGCTGCTCGTTGTAGAGACTGCCATCTGGCTTCTCGAAAATAGTATGGCGCTTTGCCGGTACCTTGCCCAGACGATGATATATTGGCATGCTATCTCCTTTGGTTTTGTTCTACTATAGTTTTTTAAACATCGGCATTTATGGCAGGAAGAATTTTTCCGCTTACATCACCCAAACCAATACGATAACCATTGCCCTGTGCCCACCCTCTTAGCGTTAACGTGTCTCCATCGAGCAGAAACTTGCGTTCTTCGCCATTGGGAAGCTGGATTGGCTTGCTGCCACGCCAGGTTAATTCAAGCAGTGAACCATAGGAGTCTGGCGTTTCACCGCTGATTGTCCCCGAGGCCAACAGGTCTGCCGGGCGCATATTGCAACCATTCATGGTATGATGAGCCAGCTGCTGCACCATATTCCAATACATGTATTTATAGTTCGAGCGAGAGATAACAAACGGCTCGCTTAGCGACTCTGTCTGTAACAATACTTCGAGCTGAATATCGTAGGTCCAATTGTCCTCATACTGCAGATACGGCAGCGGTTCCGGGTCGGTCTGCTTCGGTCCGGGAATACGAAATTCATCCAGAGCTTCCAGGGTAACAACCCACGGAGAAATTGACGTTCCCACATTCTTGGCAAGAAATGGTCCCAACGGCACATATTCCCACTTCTGCACATCTCTTGCACTCCAGTCATTCACCAATACCAGGCCAAAGATATGCTCGGGTGCTTTAGCCGTAGAAATAGTTGAACCATGGGCATTACCGGGACCAATAAAAAAGCCCATCTCAAGCTCAAAGTCGAATAAGCGGCTTGGGCCATAAACTGGCGGTTTGGCATCATCCGGGCGGGTCTGTCCATTGGGACGATGAATAGGTGTTCCACTGACGACAACCGAGCTGGCACGTCCGTGATACCCCACAGGCACGTGAAGCCAGTTAGGCAACAACGCATTATCCGGGTCGCGGAACATTGTTCCGACATTCGTTGCGTGCTGACGGGATGAATAAAAGTCGGTATAATCACCAATTTCTGCCGGAAGGTGCATCGTAACGCTCTCCATAGGCAGCAATGCTTTTGCCCGTAAGTCCATATCATCACGCAATGTAGCATTATCCGCACTTAACAAACGCTGAATGTCTGCACGAATGCGCTTCCACTCTTTCCGTCCTGCTTCCATAAACACATTTAATGAAGATCTGTTAAAATAGTCCCCATTCAACATGCCGGAGGATTCAAGAAACGCGAGATCGAGAACATAACCTCCAATTGCAACGCCAACGCGTCTTGTTTTGTTTTCTGAAGTGCTAAAGATTCCGTAGGGAAGATTCTGGATTGGAAAGGGATGCTCGTTTGAATATTCAATAAAGGAAGTCACCAGTTTACCTCGATTAAGATGAACAATTAGATGTTGCAACAACTGTTGCCAAAACAATATATAGAGCGCAAGATTGCTTTGCAACCCTATTCCTGCAGTTATGGGGAATTGCGCCTTATTGCCTACATATTCTGAAAGTTTTTATAGAGCTGGTTTAATATTCGTAAGAAGGTGTCGTAATCTTTATCAGATAGGCCATCCCAACCATTGCTTCGTAATGCAAAAATAGCAGGAGCTATTTTATCCACTACTTCCCTACCCGAATCCGTGAGAAATACTTTATATCGTCTGCGATCACCAGCAAATCGCGAACGTTCAGTCAAACCTTTATCGCAAAGCAAGTCAACAATCCGTGAGACTGTGGGAGGATCCTTAAAACTTTCATCAGCGAGTTCTTTTTGAGATTGCCCATTGTTCTGATACAAACTGTGTAAAAGCACCCACTGTTCAGTTGTAATGTTTACGTTGTGCTCCTTAAACGTCTTCGAAAATACCAATCGAATTTGTTTAAGGGTGCGATCCATAAACGTTCCAAAGTGCTTACTGTCGTTTCTATCGCTCATCAAGCGTCTGGACGAAGAAGAATCCACTCCTGTAGGATTTCATAAAGATTTGTCTGATGCAACATACCGTTTCATGCAACAAAAATCAATCATCAATCGCAATATCATTGTATAAAATTGTGTAAACAGTGCTTTGGTATTACTTGTGTTTTGGAGTGGATTGCTTTAAGTTTGATTGGCTCTACTATCAACTGGCAGATTGAGAATTAACCTGTAACACGTACTCGTATTTTGCAGAGACCTGATCCTTCAAGTATTCCGCACGTGGTATTTATTAACTACTACTTTCCCCCAATGGGTGGTGGAGGGGTTCAGCGTATTGTGAAATTTTTAAAGTTTCATAATCCCAAGCGCTTTAATGCTACCATTCTTACGGTGAAGCCAAGCTACTTCTACTCCGAAGACAATACGCTTGCAGCAGAGCTGCCGAAAGATTTGCCGGTCGTTTATTCAGGTTCGCTCGATCCTTTTCGCTTGCTGAAACTATTGCATAAAGGCCCCTCGGAAGATTCCCCTACCAATGAGAGTGGAGGTCTCTTAAGACGTATTGCCGGCTGGTTGTTTATTCCGGATTCGAGAATTCTTTGGCTGCCGTTTGCCGTTGCAAAAATCTGGTGGCTCAACCGCAGCCAGCCCATCGATTTACTGGTTGCAAGCATGCCGCCCTTTACTGCAGGTCTGATAGCCCGTATTGCTGCAAGAATGTGCAACATTCCCTATGTATTAGATTTTCGAGATGCATGGACAAATAATCCCTATCTGCCCGAGCCAACAAAGCTTCACATGCGAATCAACAAGAAGCTGGAAAGCAGCGTACTGCAGCATTCAACCGGCACAGTATTCGTAAACCCGTACTTAAGCCGCTACTATCGACGTCATTATCATGATATCACTCAAAAGCCCACAATCACTCTGCGCAATGGTTTCGACCCGGATGACTTTAAGTCCATCCCGGAAAAGCCGGAAGCCGGCCTGACTACGCTTTGCATTATGGGAACGATCTATTCACAAGGAAATCGCCCAACAACTCTGATCCGAGCCTTAGAACGATTGCATATTGCTGAGCCGGATCTCGCCATGCGCTTTCGCCTGCGTTTTATCGGGAAGTGGGTTCCGGAGTTCTATGAGGAAGTGCAGCGCAGTCCAATAAAAGATCTGGTTACATGGACGCCCTATTTACCGCACCGCATTGCTTTGCAGGAAGCGGCAAAAGCGCAACTGCTTGGCCTTGCCCTCGAAAGTAACCTGGAAGGAAGCGCAGATGTTACACCCGGTCGAATCTACGAGTATCTTCGCATGAGACGTCCTATTCTGGCAATGTGCAATCCTAACGGCGATCTGGCAGATTTAATACGTAATGCCAAAGCCGGAGCCGTCGTAGACTATTCTGATGTAGATGGGATTGCCGAAACTCTATGGAACTGGATTTATTCAGCGGAATCGAAAGCAGGATATACGTTCAAGGGACTTGATGTTTTTTCGAGAAAGACACAGGCTGAAGAGCTGGAAGAGTTTATTCTGGAAGTTTTACAGACTTAAACCGAGCAGCATATCATATTCCCGTGACTCTTCTAATTGTTGGCGTAAAATGTCATCCCCAACTGCATTAAGCAGCTTTTCAAAGGCCTCGTGCGCTTGCGCAATGCGCTGCTCAAGAAGGGTGGCATTGCCCTGTTCCTTTGCAAGCGCAGCTAAATCCCTCACGACCAGAAACTCAAAATGCGGCAAACGAAAATTATGTGAACGCTCGAATGCTTCATTTAGCTTAGGTTCTGCTTTCTCTAAATTTCCCTTCTTCATCGCAACCCGTCCCGTCAGCCAGAGAGCCAGGTTTTCAAATTTTGCTATCCCGGCACACTGTTCTTCCCAAAAGCCAACAACATCCCCGGCCTTTTCGAGATCATTTGCCTCTAAATGATAACAAACCAGATAGAAGATATAGTTCAATTTATCAAGGGAATGATCAAGTAGGTTTACGTACGCCTTTGCATTAAACAGATAGCTTTTTGCCTGATCCAATCGCGCATGTTGCATTTCGTAGGATGCTAAAAAGAGCGAAGTCTGTAACAGCAACTCCTCTTCACTATGTTCCTTTGCCCAGGCATGAGCACCATTCAGCAGCTCTCCGGCACGAACAAAGCTTCTTACCAACATGTGAATATGGCCCAGGTGTGAATGAATCAGATACTTTTCGCTATGCTGTTCGAGTTCAGCGGCCAAACTTGCGGCATCGGAGAGATATTGCAGCGCGTTGCCGTAGTGAGCGAGTTCTTTTTCAACAATGCCAACCTTGAAAAGCAGGCTGAGCGTGATTTGTCTGCTGGTAAGCAAAAGCGGTGTTTGCAGCAGATCCAACAGATGGGACCGCGATAAATACCATTTGCCGAGATAGGCATAAATTTCCGCCAAATATAGCTTCAGCTGTAACCGCGTCGAACTATCGGAAGTGCGATGATTTCTATATAGCAGAATAACTTCCGGTAAGGCCTCTGCATATTTATTTTTATGGAGCAGCCTGCGCACTTCTTCCAGGCGCGATAGCACATAGTATTTTTTGTCGGAGTGGAATACCGAACGTGCTTTTTCAGTAAGAGCAACAATATCTTTTTCACGATTCTCTTCAGAATAACAGCGCAACAGCGTCTCGTATATTCGGTAAGATAATGCCTCATCACCTATTTTAGGCATGTGCGAAGCCGCCTTTTCATAATGCCTTATAGCATAGGCCGAATTACCGGAATACCGCTCGACCTTGCCGCTTAGCAAGCTCGCCAGTGCCTGAGCTTCAGGCTGGGTAAAGGCTTTAATCTTGATATCTTGCAGTAAATAACGTGCTTCAGAATAGCCATCCATTTCAATCAAAACATCTGCCATATTCAGTGTGGCATAAACCCACTCTGTCGGAAAATCACGATGCAGCTTTTCACGAAGCTCTCTAAACGACTCAAAGGCATTTTCAAAAAGTCCTAACTGACGCTGCAGCTCTCCGCTTTCGCGCAAAATGTCACGCATATCAATATCGGAATCCGGATCGCGAAACAAATTTCGGCGCAGAAATCCATATCGCTCCAGGGCTCGGTTCGTCTGTCCGGTTTCGCGAAATCTGCGCGCCTCTCGCAGCGCATAAGCAAGAGACTCGCTGCTTTTACCGACATCAAAAAGCTGATCTGAAACCTGGTATGGCAATGCCATTGCACGCGACGCGGCCTCCGGGCCAAAGTATTCCAACGGCTTCCTGAGTTCAGAGATTGCTGTTTGGTGTCGTAGGAATTGCCTCAGCTTTTGCCATCTGATATTAACAAAGCGTTGATCGAAAAAAGCTTCTCTTACAATCAATTCGTTGTGGAACAGCTTATCAATTTCCAACGCATCGATGTTAAGATGTTCAGCCAGAAGGTCAAATTCTTCCTCTGGAAAAGGGTCTTCCATTCGGCTCAGGAAAGCGACAAGTTCGGTAATTCCATTTCCAGCATGTTGGAACAAACTCTGAAAGATGTCTTCCAAAGATGAGCTGGCCTGAATATTCTGCAATTCTCCGCTGGTTACCAAACTTACCGGATCTTTGGTGTATAAGGAATGATAGAACGCTTCTACCATACAGCGAATTTTTCGTTCATTGCCGTCAGATTTTATGTGCACAAAGTTGGTAATTAATCGCGCAGTAATGTTGTTCATCTCGAGTTCGTCAACCAGAAGCATTTCCGTTTCCTTCACCGAGAGTTTATTCAGCGAAAACGTATCGGTACTTAACTCGGCGTGCAACGCGTCATTGCTTGATGTTGCGGTAGTAATAATAAGAACAGGCAGGTTCTTGCTTTCCTGCAGAATGCGAATAAGGGAGCGCGCTTCTTTGCTTTGAGCACTCCGGAGACCGTGAAGAATACAAATTGACGCGTTTTCTTTGCCAAGATCGCGCAAAAAATCAGCGAGCAGGTTCTCCATCCAAGCAGCATCCGATGGACGCTCCAGCACGTTCGAAATCATTTTGATCAGGGGAAGAGATTGTCGGTTCTGGTAAGCAGTAAATTCATTGGGAAACCGCTGCACCAGGTATTTAAACAGCCCGGCGATTGTGAAGTGTTTATCGAAAGCCGAGATCGCGAAATCAAACTCGAATATCAAACGGGCATTTTCTATTTGGGAGGCCATATTTCTGGCAAATCGACGTTTTCCAGCACCCTCGGCGGCATCAATATTTAGCCAAAATGTTCCCCGGCCATTCCACTTGGCCAAACGAGATATAACGTGATCAAATTCCCTCTGATGCAACATCACAATGCTGATTCCCCTATTGATACACGCCTTACAAATCGCTTCAATTGAATGGCGCGATTTGAATGAATACATCTGATTGATTTTTAAGTGTAGAGCGTTCCCGTTCGCCCGGTCGCAGAGGCAACAACTTCGTGCAACCCTTTTACTGCAGCTCTACGATCTTTCTTACCAAATATTGCGCTGCCAGCAACCAGGTAATCTGCACCGGCCTCATATACCAGCGGGGCAGTACGCATATCTACTCCCCCATCCACTTCGATAACAAAAGATAACCGTCTATTGCGACGCATTTCATCCAGCGCACGAATTTTCTCGAGAGAAGCCTCGATAAAACTTTGACCACCAAAACCGGGATTAACGCTCATGATCAGCACCAAGTCCACATCGTCTAATATCCACTTCAATGTATCCAGCGAGGTTGCAGGGTTTACCGCCACCCCCACCTTCACATTGTGCGAACGAATGAGATCGAGACTGCGATGCAGATGTCTTGTTGCTTCCTGATGAATGGTTATGATATCTGCGCCGGCTTCAGCAAAAAGCGGGGTGTATAAATCGACCTGGTCGATCATTAAATGCACATCAAGCATATATGAAGTATTAGCCTTTAGAGAAGCGACTACCTTCGGTCCAAACGTAATATTGGGGACAAAGTGTCCATCCATAACATCGATATGTAAACTGTCAATTTGATCGCCGGTGGATGCCACTTCTTCCAAAAAACGACCGTGGTCGGCGGCAAGAATAGACGGAAGTAGCTTAAAATTGGCCATGAACAATCCGCTATCTAGTTTTGATAATCCGGTTGCTGGTCGGTACTGACAACCAGATCGATGCTTTTTAAATCGCGGAGATTTGTTCCACCCGGGATAGACTGCGAAACAACAGTGTTCGGTACGAGTCGTGGTTGATACTGCATTCGAATCGCATTCACATCAACACCCAGAACGGAAAGCTCTTCGCGAACATTATTCAGTGTTTTGCCAACCAGGTTGGGCAGCGTACGCTGCGATGGTGGCGGGCCAAGGCTTAAAACAATATTTATCTCCGTTCGCTGTGATACCAGATCTCCCGGTAGTTCAGACTGAGAAATAACTGTTCCTTTATAGGGGTGCGCTCTGGAAAACTGCTCCACTATTCTACCCAACTTCAACCCCAGCTCTTTGAGCTTGAACTCAGCGTTTTGCTTGGTCATTGTTGTAAGGTTGGGCATGTAGATTGGTTTTTCACCATTGCTTTTTACGAGATAAACACGTCGCCCTTTTTTTACCGTCGAAAAGGACTGTGGGTTTTGCCTGACAATAATACCAGTGGGACGATCCGAATCAAATACAGAGTCCTGAATGATGGGAATAAATCCACTGCCTTCCAGAATATCGATGGCTTCATCCAGTGTCTTTTCAGTCACATCAGGCAGCTCATATTCTTTCCCGAGCCGGGTATACCAAGGCATCGCTAAAAAATCCATGAACAAAGTAAAAACAAGCATCAGTGCAAATAACGTAAGCGATTTTTGCCACCAGCGCATAGCGAGGAATTTTTGCCAGGCTGTTGAGTCTTTAATTTTTTGCAAAAAATTCATATCGTATCGGATCTCAGTTAATGTGTCTTTTCAGTCTACCCGGGGCACGCGCTAAAGATAACAGGCAATTGACTATAAACCTATAATTTAGCAAAAAAGCTGGCTTAATTTCGCGGTCTTTTACGGTCGTGGCTATCGATAAGAATGGTAACCGGCCCATCATTGCGAATATCGACTACCATATGCGCACCAAAAACGCCGGCTTCTACCGAAACACCTAATTCGCGCAGCTGCTTCATAAAGTATTCGTAAAGTCGATTCGCGGTGTCGGGGGAAGCGGCATCGATAAAGCTCGGGCGGCGACCTCTGCGGGTATCGGCAAAAAGCGTGAACTGTGAAATTGCCAGAACGGCTCCGTTCACGTCTAACAAACTACGGTTCATCTTCCCATCATCATCATTGAAAACACGAAGATGAGTAATTTTTTCCGCAAGGTAAGAGGCATCTGTTTCATCGTCATCGTGCCCAACGCCGAGTAAGACGACATAACCAAGATCAATCTGTCCGGTGATGGCATCATCTACCGTAACTTTACCCGAAGTGACGCGCTGTAGGATTGCTTTCATATTCTTAAAAGAGGTTCAAAGTTCTGAGTTCAAGGTTTAAAAAAGTGAAACGTGAAACGTGAAAAAGCAATTAGGCAATTTACTCAGAGGTTGATTATTCCTCAGCACTTCTTACTGTCTTTTCTGCCCTATTGCATCCGTGCTCTGATTTTGCTATAGCGAGACGCGAAGCATCGCGTCTTTACATTGCCGTGAGTTGATTGCCGTCTTTTCTCCCACTCTCCCGCTCTCCCGCTCTCCCGCTCTCCCGCTCATTTTTGTCTGCCTAGTTCACCTGCCCATTGTCCAGCAGGATAGCTTCGCGACCAAGGATGCCCTCTACCCGGTGGATAAAGTCGTCTGTGAGAAGCACACGAAAGCGCTTGGAGCGCAGCATCAGTCCAACATTGCTGTTTTCCGTACGCACGTCGAACTTCAGATCGACTGAGCCCGGAAATTCTCTGATTGTGCGATAGAGCGTGTCAATTTGATCGATGGAGATATTACTGGTATCGACTTTGAGACAAATGGAGTCTGCCATGCGATTGCGTGATTCTTCAATTGGAATGATCTCATTGCAGAGCATCTTAAAAGTCAGGTCTCCCTGATCATCCACTTTACCGCTGACAAAGACAATTTCTCCCTGCTTCAAAAATTCTGCGTATTTTTCGTAGGTGCTGGCGAAGACAATCCCTTCAAAAGTAGAAAAGCGATCTTCAAACGTTACAAAGGCCATAAATCGACCTTTACGATCCATATGGGTCTTTAATACGCTTACCATTGCAGCAGTCTTTACAATCTTTCCGGAACGATAACTTTCGCTATCCTGCCAGTCCAGATTGGAAAACAGCTGAATTTCCTTCTCGTAACGATCGAGTGGATGTCCACTGATATAAAAGCCCATCAGTTCTTTTTCGCGATTCAGGCGATCCTGTAGCGGCCATTCCTGTAAATCTGGCAATACCGGATACTGAAGAAATGCACCGGCACTGTTTTCTTCCTTATCGTCACTCATCAGATCGAACAGATTAGTTTGCGATTTGTTCTTAGCCTGCTCCTGAAATTTTTGTCCGAAAGAGTGGGCCGTCTCGATAGATGCGAACTTCTGTGCCCGATTTCCTTCCAGCGAATCCACGGCACCAGCCTGAGTCAGCGATTCAACAACCTTGCGGTTTACCAGGCGCAAGTCGAGCTCCTGCAAGAACTGGAAAAGGTTCTTGAATTCGCCGACTTCTTTCCGCACTTCGAGCATATTGCGAATCGCATTCTTTCCAACATTCTTAATCGCCGTCAGTCCAAATGAGACCTTGCCGGGCTCAGGAACACCAAATACCGCATCCGAGCGATTTACATCCGGTGGTAACACGTCTAGTCCCATGCGCTTACACTCATCAATTAAAATAATAATTCGCTTGGGATCACTGATTTCAGAGGTAAGCGACGCGGCCATAAACTCCGCAGGATGATGGCGTTTTAGATATGCTGTTTGATAAGCGAGGATTGAATAAGCCGCAGAGTGAGATTTGTTAAATCCGTAGCTGGCGAACTTAAAGATCAAATCGTAAATCGCTTTGGCAGTCTTCTTGGTGATGCCGTTCTCGTCGCAACCTTCTACAAACTCGACTTCCATCTCTGCCATTAGTGCCAGCTTTTTCTTACCCATGGCGCGGCGCAGAATATCGGCTTTACCAAGACTGAACTTGCCAAGATCGGAAGCAATTCGCATCACCTGTTCCTGATAAACAATAATTCCGTTCGTTTCTTTCAGGATAGGTTCGAGCATTGGGTGCAGGTATTCGATCTTCTGTCCAAACTTACGCGCAATGTAGGTATCGATATTCTCCATCGGCCCCGGTCGATACAGAGCATTCATCGCAATAAGATCTTCAATGCGATCGGGCTTTAGCTTTCGCAGATATTCCTGCATACCCTTACTCTCGAATTGGAAGATTCCAACGGTTCCACCATCACAGAAAATTTCATAGGTCGCAGGGTCATCCAGCGGCACATTATCAATATCTAATGCCACACCGGTAGATTTCTTTACCATTTCAACGCACTTATAAATCACCGTCAGCGTACGCAGGCCCAGGAAGTCCATTTTCAGCAGGCCAATTTCCTCGCAGCCGTTCATGCTGAACTGAGTGGTTACGACCTTGTTTTTATTGGCATCTTCGGTTTGATAGAGCGGCGCGTAGTCGGTAAGTTCACCTGGCGCAATAATAATTCCGGCGGCGTGAACCGAAGCATGGCGAGACATGCCTTCGAGCACTTCGGCATGCTTAATAAGCTCTTTATGTTTTGGCGTGCCGTTTTCCGCGACTTCAATAAGCTCAGGGATTTTGCTAAACGCCTCTTTAATCTTCATTGGCTTGCCCTGATGCACCGGGATGAGCTTGGAAATGCGATCAGCCTCGGCATAGTCGATTTCCAAAACACGGGCAACATCTTTTATTACACCTTTTGACGCCATTGTTCCAAAGGTGATAATCTGCGCTACGCTGCGCTCACCGTATTTCTGACGCACGTATTCAATCACCTCTTCACGGCGTTCGAAGCAAAAGTCAATATCAATATCGGGCATGGTAACGCGTTCCGGGTTCAGAAAACGCTCAAACAGCAGGTCATAACGCAGCGGGTCGACATTGGTAATCCCCAGCGCGTAAGCGACCAGACTTCCGGCGGCAGAGCCACGTCCGAGTCCCACCGGAATATCCTGCTCACGTGCATAATCGATAAAATCCTGCACGATTAGGAAGTAACCGGCAAATCCGGTTTTGCGAATAACCGAGATTTCATACTTTAAGCGCTCTTCGATCTCGGGCGTAATGTCTCCATAGCGATCGGCGGTTCCAATTCGTGAGACCTTTTCAAGATAATCTTCCAGCGACAGATCTTTATCTTCTTCCGGTAACGGGAATTGCGGCAGCTTGTGCACGCCCATCTCAATATCGACGTCGATCTTTTCCGCAACTTCCATGGTGCGCTCCAGCGCATCCACCTGATTGGGAAACATCTTATACATCTCGTCAACATTCTTTAGATACAGCTCTTGCGTTCCATAGCGTAGGCGATTTGGATCGCTCAGACATTTGCCAGAGTTGATACACACCAGCACATCATGCGAATCGTGATGTCCTTTTTCCAAATAATGCACGTCATTCGTTGCCACAATAGGCACGTTCATTTCCTTGCCCAGCTTGTAGACATTATCATACCCGGCTTCCATCTCCAGCAGGTGATTTTGGATCTCAAGATAATAATCGTCTCCAAATACCCCCTGATACCACTCAACCGTTTCGATAGCACCTTTTTTATCCCCCGTTTCGAGCTGAGCAAATACCTCACCACTCATGCAGGCAGACAAAACGATAATCCCTTCGCTGTATTTTTCCAGCATTTCCCTGTCGATGCGTGGTTTGTAGTAAAAGCCTTCGATAAACGCCACACTTGAGAGCTTCATCAGATTTCGATAGCCGACATTGTTTTTAGCAAGTAGAACCAAATGGTAGGAAGCGCGATTGCGGATGCCATTCGCCTTACGTTCGCTGCGATGTCCGGGAGCCATATAGGCTTCCATCCCGATGATCGGCTTTATTCCGGCGCTTTTAGCAGCTTTAAAGAATTCCAGCGCACCAAACATGTTGCCGTGATCGGTAATAGCCAGCGCCGGCATATTGTATTCCTGCGCTTTGGCGATCATCTGTTTGACCTTGTTTGCGCCGTCCAGCAGACTGAATTCACTGTGATTATGTAGGTGAACGTAAGACAACCTTGCACTCCTTGCAGTTTGAGGTTACAAATCCGGGGTTGGGTTAATTTAGCCGTACAGAGGATGTATTGCAAACGGAATCTAGTGACCATTTGCAATTGACTATTTTACAATAGTTTAGAAGAAGTAAAAAGTGAAAGGTGAAAAGTGAAAAACAGACAGAGTTTTAGTGATATGAGGTGGATAAATGACGGGTTTTATAGGGGTTAGGGAGGGTTGCTTTTAAGTAAGGGAAATAGTGAACGGTTGTGATAGTTAAAAATCGTAGGCTACTGAAAGAACTACCTTTCAGGGTTTGATTAAGAACGTTTTGCTTATGAGCCAAACTGAAATCCCCATCTCGAATTTGCAATCAGCATTATTAGTATTAAATAGTGCCAGATTATAATTGAAACACCAAACTGCAAATACATATTTGGCAATTTATGATGAGTATAGAGTTCCTCTTCTAAAAAGTTAAGCCTTACCAGTTTTTCATAGACGTCATGATTTGACTTAAACAGACGATGGATCGCAATTAGTGAGATCGGAAGAAAGCAAAATAAACCAATTATCGTTAAAATTGTTAGAAAGAAACTCAGCTCAAAGACATTCTGAACAGCTTTGGAAGTTAAGAGCCGGCCAATCGTGATGAGTAAAATACTTGATATCGATATAATTGCATTGTTGAATCTCTGATTAAAGCTTTCAAGCGCAGCGACCAAAGATTGAAACCTTTTTTCATCCATAGACTTCCTCTTGCTATTAGTTTCAGAAACGACTTGACCAGCAGTTGGCCTTCCACTCATTAGCTACCAAACTCATCATCCGGGTTGATCTCGACCTCCGGCATGGGTTCGAATTTAGAAGGATCGAATGCAGGCATTTCTGGCTCAGGAGCCTCCAGGGTCTTCAGAAGCTCTTTCGCTTTGGTTAGGCCACGATAATAGGCATATGGAGGCCCATCACACCAGGCTTTGCGATAGGCCTCGGTGGCTGCTTCTATGGCAGCCTGGTTATTACCGGCATCCTGTTCAATTTTGGCCAGAACGAGCAAAGCATCGGCATGAAAGATTGGATAGGGGCCTCGTTCGGCTGACTCCCACACCTCCTCTAGGAGATTTCGAGCGTTCTCAGGCTCTTTCTGCTGCCAATTTAAATCAGCAAGAGCGATCAGGGTCGCTAGTTCTTCTTCTATTACTTGTACATTATGTGCGCGCCTGAGAGCAAAATGCAGCTTTTCCTTTGCATAATCCAGATCCCCTAACTGCATAGCTGCACTGCCCTGCAACCTAGCAGCACGGATAATGTCTCGTTCGAGACGTAGAATCCCAGCTAATCTCCAAGCCTCTTCAGCAAACTTTTTCGCTGAATCTGGCGTATTCTGTAAAAGAGATGCTTTTGAAAGGTAAGCATTTGTCACACCCATGAATTGTTCATGGTTTTGATCTATCCAAATTCGATAAGAGTGCTGTAAAAAGCGTTCGGCTTCCTCATATTTTCCTAATAAAGGCAAGACAAGCCCCAATAAATACAGACTCATTCCCAAGGGATAGTCATATTTTATATCTTGAGCAATTACCAGAGCAATTTTAGCAGTGGCCTCAGACCTATAGAGTGCGCCAATCGAAGTCAAAGTCTGAGATAAATTGCACATTGAAACAGAAAGATTGCTTTGATCACCTTCTAGTGAGTCAATTCGTAGAGCCCGTTCAAAAATCATAACTGCAGTACCGGGCCGGCCCGCAAAGTGATATCCACCTGCCAGCGAATCTATAGCAAATGCCTGAGTCATTGAATTGCTTAGAGATGGTAGACTATCAGTGCCATTCGGAAAAAGACGTTCTAGCAGCTCAACCCGTAAACGGCTGGCACTCAACCGCCATAGCGTAGCAGCATCAAGCTTTTCATAAAAAATCATAAATGCTGCATCATATTGCCCCAGTTCAATTAAGGTATTATAGAGTTCAATCGCTGGGGTCAGATCTTCCACAGTTTCTACTTTAAGATAATCCTCCATCATCGGCATAGCTTCGAAGTGGCTACGCAGTGAACCATAAATATCGCTACGTTGCGTGTCATCAAGTCTGCTCCACACCACTCCGCGTACAATCGGATGCAAATCGTAGCGGTTTGCGCGGCGATCCCAGCCAAGCAGTCCTCTGTCTTCAAGTATCGTGAGTGACTGGTCCATTTCTTTGAAAGTCGCAAAGGGTCTCTGCCCATGATCATCACCGTTTTCGATGGAAATCAGCAGGGCCTTGAGAGTGTCAATGCTAGCCGGCATGCGGAAGCCGGCAATCACGTGCAGCGTACGCAGTTCTGCTTTGGAAAGGCCGCGCAGCGCATGGGTGAGTACCTCCGTCTGCACTTGCACCAGCGGTAGATCAAAGGGATCAAACTCTGGATGCGCAGCCCGCCAGGCATCAAAATCACCGGGTGCCTCACGAAATTCTGCAACCTCATAGGCAAGCAGCTGAAGGAGTAAGGGGTGTTTCTCAAATGTGTGAAAAACCGGCAGCATGGTCTCACGAGAGCCTTTGGCACCGTAAGCTCTCCATAGTTCCAGCGCATCGGCATCGCTTAATCCTTTAAGAAAAAGCGCAGAACAACCGGGCAAGAGCTGCCCCGTCGGTACCTGCAAATCTGCCGGATAAAGCCGGGTGCTGGCCAAGATTCGCGTGTTGCTAAGGCGGGCAAGCTTGCGAAGAAACTGGCCAGCCCTGACATCTGCGGTTTTACGCAGTTGATGCTTGCCAACGAAAGACTTACCGGCGCTTTGCGGCAGGCCTGATGCTTTGGCTACATAATTAGACGTTTCCTCATCAAGCGTATTCTCATCCAATAGATAGGCAGCATCCTGACGGGCATAGGCGATTAAAATGCGTTCCAATCCATCCAGAACCAAAAGAAAAGACTCTTGACTAAGAGCATTGAGTAGGGCATCCTGCTGCTCGGCAATTGGAGTGTTTTTCAACGATTCAAGCGAACGCCCACTTACATATGCAAGAGTACGGGTCACAAAATTCTCAAAGGTTGCATCAGACTCATAGAAGCTCCACCAAACCTGTCCGGCCCACTTCTTTTCCTGCGGGGCAATGTCATTGAACCAGGTCCAGGTAAGCGCAGATTTACCCATCCCGCCAATGGCCACAATATTGAAGATGGTAACATCTCGTAATTTCGATTTGGTGACCCAATCGGTAAGAATATCAAGCTCGCGCTTGCGTCCTACCAAACCTCTTGTTTGCAGCAAGGTATAAGGGTGCGCGATGTAGGGCTTGCCTTTTTCCGGGATGGTAGAAACGTAATGAAACAAGTCAGCAACCTTGGTTGCAGGTTCTTCACCGCCGATAATAGCATCTTCCAGCTGCTTTCTGGCCTCGGTTAGCGCATGAAGCGCCTGACCTCGCAGATCTTTCGGACTCTCAAAGAAGCCAACAACACGCTCCTTTTTAAGACGGGCTTTTAACGCAGTCAGCTTATCTGCAGAGTCACCAGTGTCAAAATCTGCCGGTTTCACAGCTACTTCACTATGCATCAAAAATAGCAGACGCGGGATGCCTCGTTCGACCGCCCTCTCGTATTCCATTTCAGTGATAGATATATCGTGCTCATCTGGAATATAGCCATAACGATGTGCAAACAGCCCAACATAGATATCTGCTTCTTCTACAAGAGCCAGTGAGGCTTCAATAGCATCGGCATCGAGCGCAGGTAGCTGCTCCATCATTATGGGAAACATGCTCGCCCGTAGACAGGCATCCTGTACCTGCTGACGATACTCCGGCAAATCGCGTGATGTGCTGCTGACCATTACCTTCAGAATTTCACTCATGTTTCACCTTTCGGCCTTTTGAAAAAGCAGAGCTAAGAAACAATTTTGTAGAAACACAATAAAGTCATCTGCATCAGGGTAACCCTGGAGCAGGTTTTTCTATCAACAAAATTATTGGGGAGTAAACTTCTATTGATTAAATATAGCTGCATTTTATCGTTAGGGCAAGCTGTTGCTACGGAGGTCAACAACTAGCTGCGAGCAAGTGCTTATCGCTATTAAGAGCTTTGCAACGCCACTGGATTGACCGATGTCTCCGCTCAAAATCACCTTTAACCATGAAATCTCGTAATTACAACTCGAATTTTCATGGTTAAAATGATAATTGTGCAATTAATCGCAGGAATTGCGAACATACGTGCGGGTCTGGGGTTGCGTGACGCAATTTAAATACGCGGGTCTGGACCCGCGCTACGTTTATTCAATCAATACGCGGGTCTGGACCCGCGCTACGTTTATTCAATCAATCCGAATCGCCAGCCTCTTGCCTGACAAAACTCTATAAACTGTGGCAGGACGTCAATAATGCACTCTGCGGCTTTGAGGGAATCGTGAAAAACAAGAATATCACCAGGCCGCGTTTGCTTTTTGAGGTGTTTCAGCACACGCTCGGCAGGCCACTTGAAGTCGTTTGCCATCAGCGTCCAGAGCACCAGCTGTTGCTGCGTGTCTTGCAATGCTTTTTGGTAGCGAGCACTAAAAACGCCATAGGGTGGTCTGCAAAGGCTGGGGGTTCTATCCAAACGCTCGCTGATAAGTTGGGAAGTCTTGCAGATTTCTTCTCTCAGCAAATCGCTGTTAAAGCCAAACTGTGGGCGGTGGGTATACAGATGATTGCCTACGGCATGTCCGGAATAGTCCGGCAGGTCAGAGCATTTTTCCAGTGCATCCCCAGAGAGAAAAAAAGTCGCTGGAACATTGTAACGATTCAAAATGTCCAGGACTTGAGACGTGATACTGTCGAATGGACCGTCATCAAAAGTCAGGTAAATGGATTGCTTATCACTCCCCCGCCAGATGAGCTGCGGAAATGGTGCATACAGAAGCTTCGCCAGATAGCGATGGGCAATCACGAGATGCTCCGCCAGCGATACAGCTTAAAGAAGCCGGCAAATCCTGCAATCAGTATATATAAGATTTGGGCACTCTGCGCAAGTGGGAAGAGCGGCAAGGATTCGCGTTGTCCCAATGCAATCGCAGCATGGCGGACAATCAGAAATTCCGAACCCAGCTTTAGCCCTAAAGCCAAGATGGGCATCCACCAGGAAATGATGCCGAACAGCGCCAGCGGGATGGCAAGGAACAAGGCCACATAAAACAAGTAGATTGCCAGCAGAACAAAGAAGGTTTGCGATCCGGGATAGTCGCGACTTTTAGATGCCCAGCGCGCTCGCTGATTCAAAAACTCCGCCACGCTGTTAACCGGGTTGGTAGAAACGGTCCCCGCAGAATCCAAATTATAACGTATCTCCCAGTTGGTCTTCTGATCGATATTCTGCATAAGCAAATCATCATCACCGGAGGGAATGTGCTCATGTCCGGCAAAGCCACCAACCGACTCAAAGGCAATACGTCGATAGCTCAAATTACTGGCATTGCAAATGAGCGGCGTATTATTGCCTATTGCTCCAACGCCGGTAAAAACCAGACCGGCAAACTCCAGCGCCTGCATTCGCTTAAAAACGGTATCGTTTTCTGCATCATAGGCAACTAATCCGGCAACCAAACCGGTCTTTGTATCGTATCGCGATTCCATGGAGCGCACCCAGGTGGAGGGCACCCGGCAATCGGCATCGGTCGTCAGAACGATTTCACCAGATGATGTATTGATGCCAAACAGGATTGCGTGTTTTTTATAGGTCGGTTCGTCGGTCGACTCGGGCTGATGCTTCAAACAGCGAAAATTCTTGAGATGGCGAGAACGAATAAATTCACTGACAAGTTCAAAAGTATCGTCAGTCGAGCGATCATCAACAATCAACACCTCAAATCGATCTGCCGGATAATCCTGAACGATAAGGCTGTTCAAGAGGGGCATGATTCGGGTCTCTTCATTTCGCGCCGAGACAATCACGGAAACTCTGGGCAGCGGGTTCACAGATGTATTACGCTCTCGGCGCTCTTCTCGAAGAATACCTGCATAAAAAAACAGCATACATGCTGCATAGAAGAGTGAAAAACCGCTGAAGGCTATTTCAAATATGCTCATAAAGCTTCTCGTTAGACAATGTTACTTATTCCCTTTATCTACCTCAGCACTCAGGCGTTGCCGCTTATTTTCGCGGGTGCGAATTTGAAAGAGAAAATAGAGTCCGGTTAGAGACGGTATAAGAAAATTGAAGAAGAAGATAAGCAAAGATCCGTTAAAAACCGCGTCTGCCGGCACACCAAAAAGACGATAGAAAAAGATGGCAATGCCTTCCCGAACGCCGAGCTCACCAAAAGTAATCGGCACAAATGTCTTTGTAAACTGCGTGGCTGAGGCAGATAAAACCGAGCTTTTTATGCTGAGGTCGGTAAAAATTGCAATCAACACATGATACTGGAAATAGATCACGAATGCCCACACCAGACTAATACCCATCATCACCATACTATCAAAGCGTTTCAGCCCCTCCAGCGCATAGACAATTGAATGCAGTCGCGAAGCGGTGCCCTTACTCATCGCGTAGGTATGTATCCAGCGACGCAGGCGAGGCGGGTTCAGCACAATCCACCAGAGCACCAGCAAAACCAGCGTGCCGGGGATTAGAATAGCTGTGGCGTTGAATTCACCGAGCAGAGTTCCATCTGCCATCATGGTCATTATCGCGCTCCAACCCAACGTCATCAATACTATCTGACTCGATAGCTTATCGAGAACGTTTAGGCCGGTTATTGCAATTCGATCACGGTCTGCAAAGAAAAGACCGCGTCCCATTTCACCAAGGCTACCGGGAGTAAGTAAACCCAGTGAATAGCCAAACATAAGTGAGCCAAAGATATCGCGATCAGGAAGGTCTGAGAAGCGGCGTTTTAGTAAATAGCGCCAGCGGAGAAATGCCAATCCAATATTGCAGAAGAAGAGCGCAAAACACATCAGGATGTATTGTGGACTGAGATCTGCGAATGATTTAAGCACGGACTCGCGGCTATCAATCTTGTTGTAAAGAACAGCAAGTAATACGAAGCCAGCAAGCAGCTTTATCCAAAATATCCATCCGGATGTTTTCATACATCCCTGTCATTTCAGGTCAAATATCCAGTAAATTAAGACCGGTCTCTTCGTCAAAAACACGCTGCAACCGCTCAGAGAAAACCTTTAGGTGCATTTCTGCAGTAACTGCTACCCTGCCTTCAAAAAAATGGCCGCCAAACAACTGACATTGCTCATTACTAATCGAGGCATGAGCATGCATGAATGGCTTTCCGTCTATCCAGCTAATATTGCCCGAGAGAGAAACCAACTCAACGATATCGGGAAAGTGCTTCCTGGAATACGTTTTCTCAGCAAGATGATAATATCCCAGTTCAACATCCTGAATCGCACCAATTGCGGAAACGGTTCCGGCAGCAATAGTATGTTCGCGAATAAAATCGTGCATAGACTTGGCAATCTGCACGCCCTTGTGAAGGCGAATGATATACCCATCTTCAAGACTGCGATAACTGAGGTTTGAGGATGCCATTAGTCTCTCCTGTTACGATCGATTAGTGACTTAAAGTTCATCAATTCCGCGGTTCGCCAATTGATCAGCGCGTTCGTTAAGCGGGATACCGGCATGTCCTTTAACCTTCACAAAGGTCACATTATTCTTTTCAACCAGCTCGAGCATCGCCTCCCACAGATCGCGATTCTCAACCGGCTTTTTAGATGCGTTCCTCCAACCATTCCGACGCCAGTTCACATACCACTTTTGCTTAAAGCAATTTACAATATAGGCGCTGTCTGAATGTATTTTTATGGTCTTTTTGGAATCACCAACGTATTTCAACGCCTCAACGCAGGCGGTCATTTCCATCCGGTTATTGGTCGTATTCATCTCACCGTCCCAGAGTTCCTTTTCGTCATCTCCGGAAATGATTATCGCTCCCCAACCACCCTTGTTATTACGCTGCTGGTTTCCTGAGCAGGCACCGTCGGTGTAGATTATTATTTCGTCATTAGGCATAAGTCTTTCCTGAGTTCTGAGTTCTGAGTTC